>CAXPDR010000042.1:0-7182 GCA_964215955.1 Flavobacteriaceae bacterium | reverse complement strand
TAAGTTAATTTTGAACAATGGATGATTCAGAAAAAGATATTTCAAATAATCTTAAAAATATTAGTGAAAAAGAACTAATTAAAAGAATAACAAAATCTTTTAAGAAAAAAAATAGTTCTACAAAAGTCGATATTGGTGATGATGCAGCAATTTTAAGTTTTGATAAAACCAACCTAGCTATATCTCAAGATATTTTGGTTGAGGGTGTTCATTTTGATTTGTCTTATGTTCCTTTAAAACATCTTGGGTACAAAAGTGTTGTGGTAAATATCTCTGATGTAATTTCGATGAGTGTAAAACCCTCACAGGTATTAGTTTCGATTGCTGTATCAAATAGATTTAAAATTGAAGCCTTAGAGGAGCTCTACGAAGGAATTAAACTTGCATGTTCATTTTATGGAGTTGACTTAATTGGTGGTGACACAACTTCTTCAAATAAAGGACTGATGATATCAGTCACATGTATTGGAAGTACAGAAAGTAATAAGTTTACATTGAGAAGAGGGTCAAAGGAAGAGGATTTGCTTGTAGTTTCAGGTGACCTCGGATCTGCATATATGGGTCTTCAAGTACTTGAAAGAGAGAAAAAAGTTTTTGAGGTTAATCCTAAATCTCAACCAGATCTTTCTAACTATAGTTATTGTATTGAAAGACAACTAAAGCCAGAAGCAAGAGTAGATATTATTAATCACTTAAAAGAATTAAATATAAATCCAACCTCAATGATAGATATTAGTGATGGTCTTTCGTCAGAAATTAATCATCTTTCAGACAATTCAGGATTATCTTTTCATATTTACGAAGATAAATTACCTATTTCAGAGGAAACCAAAAAAGTATGTAAAGAGTTTCAGATTAGCCCTACAATTGCGGCTCTAAATGGTGGAGAAGATTATGAATTATTATTTACCGTTCCTAAAAGATTTAAAAAGAAAATTGAAAGCTCTGATTACTTAACAATTATCGGTTCAAGTTTAAATAAGAAAAATGATAATTGTATGATCACAAGCTTGGGTCAAAAAATAAATCTTAGTAACTCAGGTTGGGATTCATTTAGAGAAGATAATTAACCAAGTGCTACATCTAGCATCATCATAATTATAAATCCACCTATAAATCCTAAGGTTGCTATATCTGTATATTTATCAAGCTGAGTTTCTGGTATTACCTCTTCTACTACAACAAATATCATAGCTCCTGCAGCAAAAGCCAGTGCATAAGGTAAAATGGGTGTAAAGAAAGTAACTGCAAGCGCACCAATAACAGCAGCTATAGGCTCTACAATAGCAGAAAGCTGACCATACCAAAAGCTTTTAAATCTGCTTATACCCGACCTTCTTAGTGGCATTGCTACTGCTATTCCTTCTGGAAAGTTTTGGAGTCCAATTCCAAAAGCAAGTACAACGGCACCTGCAACAGATGCCTCAGGGATTCCTGCTGCAACTCCACCAAATAAAACACCTACAGCAAGACCTTCTGGAATATTATGTAATGTAATTGCTAAAGTTAGAAGAGTTGTTCTTCTCCACGGAGTTTTTATACCCTCTGCGTCCTCTTCTTTGAAATTTATATGTAAATGAGGTAAAACTTTATCGATGGCAAATATGAATAACGCTCCTAAACCAAATCCAATTGCGGATGGCATAACCTTTGCAAAACCTTCACCGGCACTCATTTCAATTGCAGGAGACAAGAGACTCCAAAAACTAGCTGCAACCATTACACCACCAGTAAAACCAAGCATACCATCTAAAGCCATTCTACTCATAGACTTAAAGAGGAATACAGAAGAGGCTCCAAGTGCTGTCACACCCCAAGTAAATAAGGTTGCGTATAATGCCCCCAATACAGGGTCCAGGTTTGAGAAATATTCAATAATTTGATCCATATTTGTATATTGTCTACTCTATTTATCCGCAAAAGTAAATATAACAACTACCATTACCAATGAAAATTGATGAAAAATATGACTATATAATTTGTGGAGGTGGAGCTACAGGTCTCCTTCTTTCTCATTCATTAATTTCAGATAGTTTTTTCGATAATAAAAAAGTTTTAGTTATTGAAAAAGAAATTAAAATTGAGAATGATAGGACATTTAGTTTTTGGGATAATCAAAAAAACATTCTAGATAAAATAGTTTTCAAATCATGGGGCAAAGCTGAATTTAAAGACATGGAATTTAGTAGCTCTTTTAGTCTTAAACCATATAAATATAAAATGGTTAGATCTGATAAATTCTATTCATTTATGAAAAGGAAGATTGAAAAAGCTTCCAATTTTACTTATTTAAATGCAAGTGTTGAGAATATTATTAAGGAATCTGGCATAAACCATATTGAAACAGATAAAGGAAATTTTCAATGTTCAATTGCTTTTTCAAGTATTTATAATCCTGAAGAATTTGAATTCAAGAAATACCCACTTATTAAGCAGCACTTTCTTGGATGGACCATTGAAACCCATGAAGATTTTTTTGATGAAGATAAAATAAGATTTATGGATTTTAGTATTGACCAGCATCAAGAAATTAGGTTTATGTATGTATTACCTTTTTCTAAAAAAAGTGCTCTATTTGAGTATACTTTTTTTGGTGGTGAAGTCATGAAGAATTCAGATTATGAAAAAGAGATAAAAAAGTATCTTGATAGAGAGGGTATTAAAAAATATAAAATAACGGAAAGAGAAAAGGGAGTAATTCCTATGACTTGTTATCCTTTTTTTAATGCAAATACAGATAGTTTTATCAGAATTGGAACTTCTGGTGGTTGGACAAAACCAAGCACTGGATATACTATTAAAAACTCAATTGAAAAAATTGATATGATTCTTAAATATATTAAAGAAGATAAGCCGTTATCAAAACTAAGATTTAAGAATAGATTTTGGTATTATGATGTTTTATTTTTAGATGTTCTAGTTGATTCAAAAGGAAAAGGAAGTCGGGTTTTTTCTGATCTATTTAGAAATAATGACCCGCTATTACTTTTTAAATTTCTTGGTGAGAAAACAAATATTTTTGAAGAGATTAGAATTTTTGTATCAGTAAATATTATGACTTTTGTAAAGTCTCTGATAAAAAGGGTTAAATCTGTCTATCTAAAAGATTTCTTGAAAAATTAAGTATCTGATCCTTTTTGTTTGTATCAACCTCTAGTTGACTTATATTTTTAGAAGCTTTATTTGAATATTCTTTTACTTTTTGCTTTAGATAGTCGACAGATCCAGAATCTTCATAGAAAGTTTTAATTTTACTAATCTTTAACTCTTCACTTAACTCATCAGAGTAAAATACCTTTTCAAATTCTTCTCTTTGGTTTTTACTTAAATTTTTAATTGTATATATGTAAAGTAATGTCTTCTTTTTTTCAATAATATCTCCTCCAATTCTTTTTCCAAATTTTTTTTCATCGCCAAAGCAGTCGAGCAAATCATCCTCTAACTGAAATGCAATTCCAAGATTTAATCCTATTTCATACAGTATTTGCTTGTTTTCATCTTTTGTATTTGAAACGATACCTCCAAATTTATAAGCACAAGCAATTAGTTCAGCTGTTTTATTTTGAATCATCTCAAAATATTTTTCTTCATCTACAATATTTTGATTAGAAAAATCAATATCATATTGCTGACCCTCACACAAAAGTCTTGAAGTCTCTATAAGCTGTTTAGATAATTCTAAATACGTTAAGTCATCATATTTTTTTAGAAACTCATAAGATATTATTAGCATTACATCTCCTGATAAAATTCCTGTATTTATATCCCATTTTGAGTGGATAGTTTCTTTACCCCTTCGCATTAATGAGTTATCCATTATATCGTCATGGGCCAAAGTAAAATTGTGAAATATCTCAAGAGAAGCAGATGCGGGTAAGGCTTTTTTTGAATCATTTGATAAAATATCAGAAATACTCATTGTTATTAGAGGCCTTAGTCTTTTACCTCCAGATTCAAGAATGTATTTAACTGGCTGATAAAGGTTTTTTGGATCAGAATGAAGCAATTCTGATTTTAGAAAACTCTCAAAATTTGTAATTAAATCTTTCATTAATGAAATACAACAATAAATATACTATTTAATTAATTGTTAATTTTTTATTAATCATTTGTTTAATTCATATGATTAAGTTTATTTTGTGCTCCAATAATATTGTGGACAATAATTACTCAAATACGGAAATTAAAATTAAAGATGCTGCTAAATCACTTTTTTTAAAAAAAGGATATAGCGCTACTACAACTAGAGATATTGCTCGAGAATCAGATATCAATCTTGCAATGTTAAATTATTATTTCAGGAGTAAAAGAAGGCTATTCGAAATAATAATGTTTGAGACCTTATATGAATTTCTTAGTAAAATGGTTGAAGTCTATAATGACGAGAAGACTTCACTCGAACAAAAACTAAAATTGTGTTCTGAAAAATATATTGATATGATTATTGCTGAGCCTTTACTTCCAACTTTTGTTCTAAATGAATTAAAAAATAATCCTACATCTTTCTTAAAAATGCCCACAACAAAAATGATAATGAAATCAAACTTTGTAGCTCAATATCAAGAGGGTGTAAAAAAAGGTATTTACAAAAAGGTTGATCCCATTCATTTTGTAACTAATGTTTTAAGTGTAATTGTTTTTCCGTTTATGTGTAGTCCAATAATTATGAAGATTGAAAATCTCTCCAAAAAGGATTTTAACATAATGATGACTGAAAGAAAAAAATTAATTCCAGCTTGGATAATTCAAATGATAAAAAAATGAGAAAATTATTACTAATAATATTTTTTAGCTCAACAGTATTGGCTCAAGATGACTTACTAAGTTTAAGTTTAGATGAGGCAGTGGAATATGGTATAGAAAATAATAGAAATTTAAGAAACGCTGAAAGAGAGATTCAAATGGCATTTAAGGAAAGGTGGAAAACTATCGCAATTGGGTTGCCAAATGTTTCATTAGAATTAAATTATTTAAATAATCTTGAACTCCAAACATCACTTATACCAGCTGAATTTTTTGGGGGTAACAAAGGAGATTTCTCAGAGATTCAATTTGGAACTGAGCAGTCTGCAATTGGTTCAGTCAGAATGGAACAACTGCTTTTTGATGGCTCATGGCTTGTTGGACTTGAGTATAGTCAGATTTATTTATCTGGTTCTGAAAACTTTTATGAAAAGACTTTTCTGCAAGTAAGAGAGTCTATTGTAAAACTTTACAGCCTAGTAGTTACACTTAATGAAGGGATAGCACTTCTAGAGAATAATTTAGAGAATTTTAAAAAAGATTTATTTGAAGTAACTGAGCTTTATGAAAATGGATTTGAGGAAATTGAAAATGTTGAGCAGATTAAAATAACTCTTGCCCAAGCTGAGCTTTCACTTCTTCAAACAAAAAAAACACAGGAAAACCAGCTCAATTTACTAAAATTGATTTTAGGTATCAATCTTGAAGATAATCTAATACTTACTACTTCAATTAACGACTTTATTGCTGAGAATATAATTTTCTCGAGTTCAATAGATAGTTTTAGCGAGGATCAAAATATTGATGTAAAGATTTCTCAAAATTTATTTGATACTAAAAGAATAGAGTATAGATTAGAAAAGTCAAAGCAACTCCCGAAACTTTCTGGATTTATAAGTGGGACCTACACAGGATATAATAATGAATTTGATTTCACTAACAAAGCGCAGAATTGGTTTGGATCATCAGTTTTTGGAGTAAAGTTTGAACTTCCGCTTACCAATGCCAATAAGTTAAATGTCTCATCTCAAAAAGCTAAAATTGCAATGGATCAGGCAGCAACAAATCTCGAAGAACAAAAAGAGAAAACACGTGCAGAGGTCCAACAAAAATTAAACGATTATCAGCTAGCTGTTCAATCTCTTAGTGTTAATGAAAAAAATATGAGATTATCAATGTCGATTGAAGAGAAGAACTCAATAAAGTTTTTTGAAGGCTTAGTAACATCTTTTGAACTTAGACAGGCTCAGCTTCAATTATTGGATTCTCAACAAAAGTATTTGAATTCAGTTTTAGAAATTATCTCAGTTAAAACAGAATTAGAAACATTATACAACAATTAATCATGAATAAAATTTATACCCTTTTACTAATCATAATAATAAGTGGATGTAACTCTTCTAGAAATGCATCGATTGAGTCATTAATTGAATCAGGAGATCTAGAAGAACTTAAAAAAAGAAAAAAAGAATATGTTGATGCAATGAATACAATGAAGGTTGAACTCAACGAGATAAATAATGGAATCTCATTGCTAGATGAAAATGAAAGGCTTACGCTTGTTTCAAAATATGAGATTCAACAAACTATTTTTAATACTTACATTGAGGCACAAGCAAACCTAAAAACTAGAAAGAATATTTTAATACTTCCAGAATTTCAAGGTACACTAGAAAAAGTTTTTGTAAGTGAAGGCCAAAAAGTAAAAAAAGGACAACTTTTAGCAGAAATCAATGATTCAGGGCTTAATGAACAATATGAACAGATGGTTATTCAGGCAGAGTTTGCTAAAGAGAATTTTGAAAGAACTCAAAGATTGTGGGACAATAATATTGGTTCTGAAATGCAATATTTAAAAAGCAAAACAGATTACGAAGCGAGTAAAAAAATGGTTGACCAAATGAAAGATAGACTTTCAAAAACAAAAATATATGCTCCATTTGATGGAGAAATAGATGAAATTATTTCTAATGTTGGATCTAACTTAATACCTGGTGTTTCCCAAATTCTTAGACTAGTAAATCTTGACATAATTTATGCCGAGTCTTTCGTTTCTGAAAAATATATCTCGTTTATTGGTGAGGGTACCGAAGCAATTGTTCAAATACCCCTTTTAAATATGGATTATAGATCATCAGTTAATCAGACAGGTAACTTTATAAATCCAAGTAACAGAACATTTAGAATTGAAGTACCTGTAGAAAACTTTGATAATAGGATTAAACAAAATCTTGATGCAAAAATCAAAATTAATATTTACAAAAAAGATGATGCAATAGTGATTCCACTTAGAATTGTTAGAGAAGATGCTCTTGGTAAAAATTTTGTATACGTAATGTCTGAGGATAACAAAGAGGGAGTTTATTTAACTTCTAAACAATTTATCACACTTGGAAATAAGAGTGAAGACAAAGTTGAAGTTACAGAAGGTCTTGACCT
>CAXPDR010000041.1:0-284760 GCA_964215955.1 Flavobacteriaceae bacterium | reverse complement strand
CCATGCTTACTTTTCCCATTTAATTCTCCAGGATTTTGAGTACCTGAGAATAATAATATTAATGCGTTAAGTAGGACATTTTCGCTGGGAAATAAGGATAGGACATAATTGTCGAATCTTTATACACTCATAACTGCTTAAAAAATCTTAAGGTTTTTTGTCCATTTTTCGATAAGCCAAATATGGGTGCTATAAAAATCAGAAATATATTAAAGTTTTCAAAATCAGAGGATGTTAATCCACTTCAGAAAGAGCTAGATAATCTTAAGCAAGAACTTTTAGAATCTGAAGAGAATCTTTTGAAATTTAAAGCTGAAAACGAACTTCTTAGTAAAAAGATTCTTCTAGTTCATGAAGAAAATAAAAATTTGAAAACCAATCTTACTATGGTTCAGCAAAACTTAGCTGATTCTGTTAATAACGGTCATGCTGTAATGACAAATTTGAATCAAAGCGATAAATCATTTGATACCATAAGGAGTGATTCGCGAAAGATTTTAGGTCAAGTAAATAGCTTGCAAAGTGAAATGAAAAAAACAACAGAACTCTCATGTGAGCTTGAGTCTGGCGTGGCAGCAATCTTAGAGCTTATTAAAGGAATTGAAGATGTCGCTTTTCAATCAAAACTTCTTTCTTTTAATGCATCTGTAGAAGCCGCGAGAGCAGGAGAGGTCGGAAAAGGTTTTGCAGTGGTTGCAGATGAAGTTCAAGCGCTTGCAAATACAACAACTCAACTTCTTGAGACAATAAAGAAAAGAACTGGGAACTTTAGTTCCATTTCCGAAGGTTTGAGAAATGCTGCAGCTGATTCGATGACAAGTACAGTGCATATCAATGATGTTATTACTGGTTTAAATCGAGAAATTGAAGAAACCACAGAGGGAAACAAGCAATCAATTAAAGAAGTTCATACATTAAATGACGAAGTATTTATGAGTCTTGCAAAACTAGATCATATTATTTGGAAAGTGAATACTTATCTCTCTGTTTTAGAAAATAAAAAAGCAATGGAATTTGTAAGTCATAAGAATTGTAGGCTTGGAAAGTGGTATGGACAAGGGCAAGGAAGAGAGGCTTTTTCTCATGTCCCAAGTTATGCTGCACTTGATATTGATCATGAAAAAGTTCACAACGAAACCAAAGATATTTTTGATTGTCTTGAGGTGAATGATTGCGATATCGATAAGGTTTTATCCAGTGCCAGAAATCTTGAAGAGGCCAGTTATGCCGTCTTTGATAAACTTGATCGCATCATGCGTGAGAAAAAAACTATGAATAAGAAATAGATCATTCTTTATTTAAACAGCTATAATAATAGCGCAAACGAGCATTATGAGTGTAATGGGGGCCCAAAGTTTTCGCTCTTTATGACTTTTAGTAAAAATATTTCCTATTGCAGTCAGGAAATTAAAAAAAATCACGCCCCAGATTGTTTTACTTGAGATCGGTTTTAGCTCTATGAAACTCAAACCTGATAAGCTTATAATTGTTATAAGAAAAAATATAAGTAGAGGGAGTGCTAAAACCGCAAAAACACGTTTCTGTTTTGGGAGTTTTCCAACATCCTTACCACCCATTGTAAATTCACCCCATGGTGCGCCTAATATTAAAGCAAAATGAAAAATTATGATTAAGATATTAAAAAAAATATAAACAAAAGCTGCTGACTCTTTAATAAACACTCCTTAAAAAAGTTTACTATTTTTATACTCGTTCTATCAACTTTTACAAATAAAATTCCTTTTATTATTTTAAGCTCCCTCTGTTCGATCTCGATAAAAGCTCAACCATTTTTTGATTATATTGCTTTTTTGCAACTTCAATGGCCGATACACCATTCAGATCTCTTTCATTAGGATTTTCACCCTTTTCCAAAAGCTTATTAGCGATCTCTTTTCTGTTAAATAAAGAAGCATACATGAGGGCAGTCTGGTTTCCATGATTTTTTTTGATTAATGACACATTTACTTTGAAGATTGCCCCCATTAAAGCAGTATTACCACGTTTATCTTTATTGCATGGATTCGCTTTATTTTCTAAAAGCAAATTAACCATTTCAGTATGGCCATAAAACGAGCAAAAGATAGAGGTTGTCATCTTGTTCAATTAACAACAAGTAAAGAGCGTGATAGAGCAATTGATTTTTATGATGAGTTAGGCTTTAAGGCCACCCATGATGGAATGAAGTTATATTTGAAGCCATGGTGAGTAGAATCATTTAATATATTTAAGATCTTTAAAATCGAATAAATCCATAATCTGTCAATATTTCCTTGTTATTCTTTTTTAGAAGAAAAGCTAAATTAAAGCTTTCTAATTAGGAGAAAATTATATGAAGAAATTAATTTTATTGAGCGTCTGTTCTTTCTTATGTGTTTTTCATGCTGAGGCACATAGACATGGGGGGCCAAGTGAAGAAATGCGAGAGGCAATGGAGAGCTGTGCTAGTGAGCTTGGAATCGAAAGACCAAGCAGAGAGAATAGACCTTCTAGAGATCAAATAGAAAAACTTGATAGTTGCTTATCAGAGAAAGGCTTTGAGAAACCTGTTCATAAAATAAGAAGAGGTCAGAGAGATCAAACGATAGAAAGTTAAAACATTAAATAAGGCCCAGATTTATTCTGGGCCTTATTTTTTTCAAACTGACAGCTCAGTCATATCAATTACAAAACGATGGTCTGGATTTTCATTTAATAATGTATCCCAAGCCTTATTAATTTCATCTGGCTTAATTGGGGTACAAGTTGGATGAATGTTATGTTTAGCACAAAAATCTAGCACCTCTTGAGTTTCTTTAATTCCACCAATAAGTGAACCAGCAATTCTTCTTCTTCCCATAACTAAAGGAATAGTAAGTGGCTCTTCCATCATTCCGATTTGCCCCACAAGAACTAAGGTTCCATCTACATCCAAAAGAGGAGTGTAAGTATTAAAATCATGCTTAACTGGAACAGTATCAAGAATTAAATCAAAGCTTCCACTCGCCTTGGCCATAGCTTCTGCATCTGTCGAAACTAAAACTCCTTTAGCTCCCATGGCCTTAGCACTGCTTTCCTTGGAGTTTGATCTACTAATAACTGTAACTTCAGCACCCATTGCAACTGCTAACTTTACACCCATATGACCGAGTCCCCCTAGTCCTATAACACCAACTCTAGTTCCTTTTGTTACATTCCATTTTTTTAAAGGAGAGTAAGTTGTTATACCTGCACAAAGAATAGGTGCTGCTTTTGAAAGATCAAGTTTATCAGAAATACGGACAACAAACTCTTCTCTAACAACGATATGTTTTGAGTAGCCACCTTGGGTTACTTCTTTTGTTTCACGATCTTGAGAACCATAAGTCGCAGTAAATCCATTTCTACAAAATTGTTCTTCGTGATTGTCACATTGATCACAGCTTTGGCAACTGTCTACCATGCAGCCAACTCCTACGTGATCACCAGTTTTATAGTTTTTTACTTGCGATCCGACCTCAATGACTTTTCCAATAATTTCATGACCTGGGATTAATGGGTAGGGTTGTTCTCCCCAGTCTCCCTTAATAGTATGGAGATCTGAGTGGCATATACCGCTGAACAGAATTTCAATCGCCACATCATTGTCCCTGAGTTCTCTTCTTTCAAAGTGATAAGGAACTAATTCATCTGTTGGTGAATGGGAGGCATATCCAATTGTTTTCATGAAATCTCCTAAGATTATAAATTTAATTATAAATGTAACACGTCATTTTGAATTGGGGCAATATATCAAAATAAAAACTTTAATTGTCAGAAGCTATATAAAAACTAGACATCCTCATGGTCTAATATAAGCTTTCTTATCAGGTGACTTAAATTGTTTTAATGTAAGGCATGAAAGAAAGTATTAATGTTTTATGGTTCAAAAGAGACTTAAGATTGAGTGATCACCAACCATTATCTAACGTACTTAAGGAATCGGAAAAAACATTAGCTCTTTATATTTTTGAGCCAATTATTGAAAATAATTACGACTTTGACATTAAGCATTGGCAGTTTGTTTATCAGTCTTTAATTGAAATTAAAAAGTCAATTTCCGTACATCTTTTCTATGGTAACGCTCAAGATGTGTTTAATGATATTCAAAGAGTTTATTCAATCAAATCGGTCTTTTCTCATGAAGAATCTGGTGTTGATATTACTTTTAAAAGAGACTTAAATTTGAAAATGTACTTTTCGAATCAAAATATAAAATGGCGAGAGTATCAAAGTAATGGGGTTATTAGGGGATTAAGAAATAGAAAGTCTTGGGAGACAAGATGGCATAGTTTCATGCAAACTCCAATCGATTTGATAAAGATTAATGAAGAAAAGTTTATTGAAAAATTTTCTTCTAAACTTTTATTAACAAGTGAATTAGAAGAAAGAGTTTCAGCGGCCCTTCCTATTGAAGCTGGTGAGTCTAAAGCAGATGAACGTCTTAACGAGTTCTTAAATGATAAAGTTGATGAATATTTTAAAAATATTTCTTACCCTGAAGCCTCTCGCTACCATTGTTCTCTTCTATCAGCTCATATCAGCTGGGGAAATATAAGTATTAGACAAATTTATCAAAGCTGCTTAGCAAAGAGAGTTGAGATTAAAAATAAAAGGTCACTTGACCAGTATATGGCCAGAATAAAGTGGCATTGTCATTTCATTCAGAAATTTGAAATGGAATGTGATATGGAATTTGAAAATTTGAATCCAGCTTTTAATTCCATTCGGCAAAAAAAGAATAAAAAACTAATACAAGCTTGGAAAAGTGGGCAAACAGGTTACCCTCTTATTGATGCTGCAATGAGATGTGTTGAGGAAACAGGTTATCTAAATTTTAGAATGAGGGCGTGTGTGGTTTCTTTTTTCACCCATCTTTTATGGCAACCGTGGCAAGAAGGAGCAAGACATCTAGCTCGTTGTTTTCTCGATTATGAGCCCGGAATTCATTTTCCACAGTTTCAAATGCAAGCCGGTACAACAGGGATTAATACAGTACGTATATATAATCCCGTTAAGCAATCTTTAGAAAAGGATAAGAAAGCCTTTTTTATTAAGAGGTGGGTACCCGAGCTTAGAAATTTACCAGAGAGTTTTATTCATTGTCCTTGGGAGATGACTGAAATGGAGCAGACAATGTATAACTTTGAGTATGGGGTAGATTACCCAATGAGAGTTATTGACCATGAAAAAGCGGCTAAATTTGCTAAGGATAAAATTTGGAGTATTAAAAATGCACCAGCTACTAAAAATCTATCTCGGTCTATTTTAAATAAACATACTAACCCTCGAAATAGATATTCCCGTAGGTGATAAGACCAATTTTCCAAAGATAAATTCCTTTGATAAAATAACTTTATAAAAGGAATTTATATGCATATTGATTTTAATCCAGGAAGTCCAGCTGCAGCTGAAATAGATTTTGAACAATTTTTAAGTGTAGATATGCGCATCGGAGAAGTTATTAGTGTCGATGATTTTCCGGAGGCAAGAAAACCAAGTTTTAAGCTAAAAATAGATTTTGGACAGGGTGTTGGTATTAAAAAATCAAGTGCCCAAATAACGACTCACTACTCCAAGGAAAGTTTGCTGGGAAAGAAGGTTCTAGCGGTTGTTAATTTTCCTCCAAGGCAAATCGGGAAATTTATGTCTGAAGTTTTAGTTATGGGATTTTCCGATGAAAGTAATGATATCGTACTATTCGAACTGGATAAAAATGTTCCCAATGGAGCAAGGTTACATTGAAGATATTGGCAAGAATAGACTCTGGTGAGTTTGTTGTTTATAAAGAGAAGTGGGGGGTTATGATCTTTCAATTCTTTATGGCATTGTTATGTCTTGGAGTTGGAATCTTTTTTGCTTTGTATGTTTCTAATTGGGCAAATGACGGATCACCTTCACCAATTCGATCTTATGTTTCTCTAGGTTTTAGTTTAATTGGTTATTTATTTGGGATTGTTGGAGTCATTATTATTGGGTGTTTGCCATTTCGATTTAGAAAAATGTCCAAAAATAATACAGGAGACGAGTTATTAAGAGCTAATAAAGACGGATTATTTTTAAGTGCGGGATTAGGAGCTAGTGCTAATTTTTTTTCAAAAGAAAAAATTGAATCGATCGAATTTTCTCCTGTTTTAGAAATGGTCTATTATAAAAACAGAAAAAGAATTTTGAAAAACTATATTGTTATTCGTTTTTCTAAAGGAATGTTTGAGGATGACATTTTTAAACGTAATAAGTTAGGCCTTCATAAAACTGCGAATGGTGACGTCTTTCTCACCAATTATCCTAAAGGAGATGATCTTACTTTATTGAAATCTAATTTAGAAACAGCTGTGGATGCCACCATCAAAATTAATATTGTACAAAAGAATAAATTAGACATGGGAAAAATTATTTTAAACTAATCCCAACTCCATACAATTTCTAATCCAAATTTATTTTCAAGATTATGGGGTGGTTCAAAACCTTCACCTACACCGTTGATCTGCTCAGCTGGATCTGACAGATAATAACTTGCCGCCGTTAAGTTAATTGAACCAGTCTTAGTTATGGGAAGGCCTAGGGTGATATAGGGACTTGCTAGGCCGAAATAATTACTTCGGTCATCATCCTTAAGGTCATTATAATTAAATTCTGTATAGGTTGCCCCCCCACCAGCGATAATACCAATACCAAAATATCTTTTATAGTGAATCTCTGCTAAAAAACCTGCGTAACCACCGTATTGCTTAAGCTCTCTTTGTCCATTTTCCGAATCACTTGATTGTCCATATATATAAGTCGCCTGACCGTAACGCAACCAAGAGTTTGCTTGAGAATATTCTCGTGAGCCAAACCCAAGAGCTTGAATATTCTTGAATTCATTATTATAAATGAGTTCAGTTTCATCATTCTTTTCAAAATTTATTTGTGAAACTTCAAATGTGTCGTACTGGTAATCACTCGGTTTGAAAAAAGCATTAAACAGTACAAGTCCTAGTAGAATTTGTTCCATAAGAGTCCCTTTACAGATGTTATCTGCATCATATGTTTCATAATTTGAGATGTTTTATTTTTGAGCTACAAGAAAAAGTTCTCCTTTTTTGTATCTCCACGCATCGTAAATTTTAAAACCTACACTTTTGTGAAGTTCTATGAGCTCATCAGAAGAAAAAGCATTAATCACTGGTGCTTTTCCAATAAAAGTCATAAAAGGTATGATCTGGCGAATGATAAAATTCATTTCTTTTATGCAACCTGAACTCGAGACAAAGTGTCCTCCAGGCTTAAGAGATTTAAAAACATTTTGAAGAATCTCTTGATTATTTTGAGTAAGATGTAAAATACTATGCCCCATGACGACATCATATTTTTCGGAAGTAAATTCAATTTGATCCATATCTTTTACTTTAAAACTTACATTTTCAATTTTTTGTAGAGCTTTTTTCTCGTTAGCAATTTTAATCATCTCTGGAGAATAATCATAGGCCTCAATTTGTTTAACATAAGGTGCATGAATGAGAGAAGTAGTACCTGTTCCACAGCCGAATTCCATAACAACTGAATCAGCACTAAATAGCTTTTGAGTTCTTTTAAGTTTTTCCTGATATATCTCTTCTGAAGGCACAGGTCGTTTAGAATATTTTATTGAGATATTATCCCAAAAATCTGATGAAGTTGTCATATTTAGCTCCTTGTTCTTATTTATTATACGGTTGCAAAAAATATTATTAAATGGCAAAATTAACATATTAAGTATGCAAATTTGCAAGCATAAGGAAAAGCATGAAAAACCTTGATTTTGACTGGAATAAAGCAAAATCCTTTCTTGTTACAGCTGAGTTAGGGAGTTATTCTGCTGCAGCAAAGGCACTTAACCTAACTCAATCTACCCTTGGAAGACAGGTTCAGGCATTAGAAGAACAACTTGGGATCGTTTTATTTGAAAGAGTTGGAAAAGGTATTCAAATAACACCAATAGGCCTTGATCTTATAGAGCATGTAAAACTTATGGCAGAAGGTGCAAGTAAATTGTCTATGGCTGCCATGGGACAATCTGAAGAATTAGAAGGTGTCGTTTCTATTTCTGCCAGCGAAGCAAATTCAGCCTTTCTTCTCCCACCGCTTATAAAAAAAATAAGAACACTGGCCCCTGGTATAAAAATAGAAATTGTCGCAAAAAATGATTCAGCAGATTTAAGAAAAAGAGAAGCTGATATTGCGGTAAGAAATTTTCTTCCTAAACAACCCGATCTTATAATGAAACAAGTATCAGAGTCTCTAGGAAACTTATATGCAACCAAGGAGTTTATTAAGAACTTTGGGCCATTTAAGAGTACAGAAGATCTATCCAAAGCTAGTTTTGTAAGTATCGGGAATACAAGCGTTTATATTGAAGGATTAAAACACTTTGGAATTAATTTAACCGAAAAAAATTTTCCTGTTATGACGGAAAGTCATTTTGTTCACTGGAATTTAGTGAAAGAGGGATTGGCGATTGGAATCATGCCTCATGTGATTGGAGATAAGGAAAGAACAGTTGAAAGGGTTCTTAAAAGTTTTAAAGGGATAAGCTACCCCACATGGATTGTTTCCCATAGAGAGCTAAAAACGAATAGAAGAATTAGATTTGTCTTTGATCAACTAGTTGAGTATTTCGAGGACTTATCTCAAAAATAATGAAATGTGATCATTTAATTTTTAATTCATTTGATAAAAATAGTAGTGTTTATAACCAATTTTTAGCGGTTTACTCATAAAATTTCGTTCATTCTTCTTAATAAAATTCCGATAACTTAATCAATAAAAATGTAAATTTAAAAAGCGAATATTTTGGCTAAAAAGAAACTAGAGTCCAAAAAAGAATTGGATTTTTTAAAAAACCTTGTTGAGAATTCTCCTGATGGGATTCATATTTTGGATCAAATAGGAGATGTCATTTATTGTTCTCAAAGATTTGCAGTATTATTAGGTTATTCATATAAGGAAGCATTAAATTTAAATGTCAGAGATTGGGATAGACAATTTCCAGTTGATCAACTTGTTCCAGTTATTAAAGACTTAATTGAAAAACCAAGAATGTTTGAAACCAAACATGAAAAGAAATCGGGAGAAATTATTGATGTCGAAATTAATGCTAAAGGTATTGAGCTTGATGGACAATTTTATTTATATGCTACCTCTAGAGATATCTCTAACTCAAAAGAAGAAGTTTTACTAAACAGAAAAAATAATGCCAAACTAAATTCTATCTTTAAGACTATTCCGGATGCATTTTTTGTTATTGACCATAGAGGAATTATTGAAACAGTAAATAAAAAAGCAACAGAAATGTTTGGGTACAATGAAAATGAACTGATAGGGAAAAATATCTCGATGATTGTACCGCCTGAGCATAGTAAAGGGCATGATAATTATATTAAGAGATATCTTGATAGTGGTGTCGCGCGTATTATAGGTAAATCTAGAGAATTAGAAGCGATTGACAATAAAGGCAAGCGAATCCCCATATCAATAAATCTAGGAGAGGTGAAAACTGATGATGGAATTCTCTTTATAGGAATAATTAGAGATATTACTGAAATTAAAGAGAATCAATTAAATCTAGAACAATCGAGAAATGAAGCTTTAGCAGCGGAAAAAGCCAAGTCACTGTTTTTAGCGAATATGAGTCATGAGATCAGAACACCAATGAATGGAATTCTTGGTATGGTTTCACTACTTCATGATACAGATCTTGATAAAAATCAAAAAGAAATGGTTTCAATAGTAAACTCTTGCGGAGATAGTTTATTAACTATTATCAACGATATTTTAGATGTCTCTAAAATTGAATCAGGGAAATTGCTAATAGAAAATTCCCATTTTGATTTGTTAAAAGCAATCGATGAAGTAATATATCTTATATCAAATATGGTTTCTGAACGTGGAATAACTATTCAAACAAAAATTTCTCCTGAGGTACCAATATATTTATTTTCTGATGCAGTAAGATTAAGACAGATACTAACTAATTTGCTTAATAATGCCGTAAAATTCTCTCCTAATGGAGGTGAGGTTACTCTTTCAATCTCTACACTGAGTTCAATTAAAGATAAAGTTCGGTTGAAATTTGAAGTTAAGGATAATGGAATCGGAATGAGCAAAGAGGAACAGACACGTTTATTTAAAGAATTTTCTCAGGCAGAAGAAGGAATTACGAGGAGATTTGGTGGAACAGGACTTGGATTATCAATTTGTTTGAAACTAACCGAGATGATGGGTGGAAATATTCGCGTTGAAAGTAAGAAAGGAAAAGGTTCGAATTTTATTTTTGAACTCGAATTTAAAACTGGAAAAAAACCATCTTCTGAAAAAGTTGAGCTAGATTATGAGTTTTTCTCTAATACATATCCTCATAAAATTCTTGTGGTAGAAGATAATAAAATTAATCAAAAGCTTGCTTCAAAAATGTTTGAAAAGCTTGGCTACGATTATGATCTAGCCGAGAATGGAAAGATTGCCGTTGAACTTGCAAGTAAAAATAGTTATTCACTAGTCTTTATGGACATGCAAATGCCAATAATGGATGGTATTACCGCCACAAAAGAAATTCTAAAAGAAAGAGAAGTCACAATTATTGCAATGACAGCTAATGTTCTTCAGGAAGATAAAGATCGATGCTTTGAAGTTGGTATGAAAGACTTCATAACTAAACCAATAAAATTATCTCTTCTGGCAAAAACTATAAAGAAACACAGCTGATCTTTTAATCTCTACTTTGGTTTTCAGTCATCATATCTGTAATAATCATCACTCCCTTGCGGTTAAATATGAAATTTAAAACCCAATGCCAAAAAACAACTATTTTATTTCTAAAATTAATTAAAAATAAAATATGAACGAGACCCCATCCCAACCAAGCGAGCATACCACTTAATTGAAATCTTTTATATTCAATGATCGCTTTAAATGACCCTATTGTGGCCATGGATCCTTTATCAAAATATTTGAACTTTAGATTTCTTTTTGTTTTTATCTTTTTTGCTAGAAACTTTCCTTGTTGAGCTGCAACTGGCGCTAGGGCAGGTAGTTTGATATCATCTTGAAGAAACTCGGCACTATCGCCAATGACAAAGATATTTGAATAACCTGGGATACTCAAGTCTTGTTCGACCTTGATTTGCCCAGATTTATTTAAAGGAACGTTTAGGGTTGTTAAAAGTGGTGAAGCTATATTTCCAGCAGCCCAAATAATGTTTTGTGATTCAATTAATTGATTATCTATATAAATACCTTTCTCATCTATTTTATCTACAAGTTTATTTTTGATAATGGTAACTCCCATTTCTTTTAAGAACATTTCTGATTTTTTAGAAAGCTTTTCAGAATATGAGGATAAAACTCTTCCCCCGCCTTCAATGAGATAGATTTTTGTTTTTACGAGGTCGAAATCTTTATAGTGATCAACTAAAATTTTATGAGAGATTTCAGCAAAAGCTCCTGCCAATTCAACCCCTGTAGGGCCAGCTCCAATAATTACAATATTTAATTCTTCTTTATTTAATTGTTCACACCTTTCAAAAGCCCTTAAGACTTTAACTCGTATATTCAGAGCATCTTCAAGGTTTTTAAGGCCAGGGGCATACTTTTCGAATCCTGGATTGTTAAAATAATTAGGAGTAGAGCCAGGAGCAAGGATTAAGTTGTCGTAATGATAAACATTACCGCTGTTACATAAAACGGCATTTTGAGTTTTGTCTATACTGGTGACTTCATCCATGATGACTTTAACATTTTTCGCTT
This sequence comes from Flavobacteriaceae bacterium, assembly GCA_964215955.1. Lineage (GTDB taxonomy): Bacteria > Bdellovibrionota > Bacteriovoracia > Bacteriovoracales > Bacteriovoracaceae. Next base: position 272,997 of record CAXPDR010000041.1, on the reverse strand, counting down.
TTGAAAAAACCTCTCTAATGGGAACTGCAATATCCCCTGGGGATAGACTGGCAGTAGCAACTTGGTAGAGTAAAGGTTGAAACAAATGATGATTTTTTTTATCAATTATTAAAACCTCATAATTTGAGTTAATTAGGCCCTTTGCACAGCTTAGACCTCCAAAGCCTCCTCCAATAATAATGATTTTTTTCTTTTTCATTTTTAACCTCCTTTTAATGAGATTCTAATTCATTGTGTTATTTGACACAATGTGTGACTTTTGAAATTATTAATTTCTAATATGGAAATAATTAAAAAGACTAGTTTTGATCGAATTTATGCTCTTCAATTGGCCATTATGGTGGCAAAGAAAGGTTCATTTATAGCCACTGCCAAGTATATGGGGATTCCTGCATCTAATGTCACAAAGGAAATTAAAAAACTAGAAGAGTATTACGCAACACCTATATTTATCCGAACGACCCGAAGTTTATCTTTAACAGATGAAGGCAAAATGATTCTCCTTAAGGGACAAAAGTTGTTAACAGGCTTTTTCGATCTTGAGGAAGAAATCAAAGGAAAAAAAATTGAAGCTAGGGGAGCATTAAGAGTTACTGCACCAACAACTCTTGGGCAGTTTTTCTTAGCTCCAGTATTTGCAGCTTTTCAAAAAGAAAACCCTTATATTGATTTAGATATAAGATTAACGGATAGAATTCTTGATCCTATTGAACAGAATATTGATTTAAGTATAAGAACAGCGTTTAGTCTTAAAGACTCAAGTCTTTATGTGAAGCAGTTAAAGCCTCTTAAGAGAGTCATTGTGGCCTCTGAAGAGTATATAAATAAGTTTTCAAAACCAAAATCGCCAACAGACCTTTTTAAGCATAATTGTTTACTCTATATGAGAGGAGAAAGTCCTTTTATCTGGACATTTAAACGTGGGAAAAAAGATCTGGATATTAATGTAAACGGAACTTATCGAACTAATAATTTGATTAGCCTTATCACGGCGTGTGAAAGCTCATTAGGTCTTTTAAATATTCCAGAATATTTAGTTCAAGAACAGATTAATTCAGGTAAGCTAGTAGTAGTGATGAAAGGGTGGAAGCTACCAGAGCATAATATATATTTGCTAACTGGAAATAAACCGTCAGAGTCTCAAAAACTGAAAAGGCTCGTTGATTTTTTGGTAAGCTCAATTGATTAGGGGAAAAGATGATAAATTTAAAAACAGACAAAGATATAGAACTTTATAGAGAGACCGGTAAAATTGCTGCCGAAGTTCTGTCTCGATTAATTCCTGAAGTAAGGGAAGGGGTTTCAACTTTCTCTATCGCAAAATTAGCAGAAAAATGGATTAGAGAAGACTATGATGCAATTCCATCATCAATTGGTCAGTATGATTTCAAATTTGCTTTAAATTCATCAGTTAATCATGTTGTTTGCCATGGTGTTCCTTCTGAAAATGAAATTTTAAAGTCTGGTGATATAGTTAACTTAGATGTAACTGTAAAAAAACATGGGTTCATTGCAGATACCTCAAGAATGTATCTTGTAGGTAATTGCTCCGAGGAAGCGATCAGGTTATGTAGAGTAACTCAAGAATGTTTATATAAAGGTATTTCTCAGGTTAAACCTGGAAATACTCTTGGTGATATAGGATTTTTTGTTCATAAACACGCTATTAGAAATGGCTATACAATAGTTAAAGATTATTGTGGTCATGGAATTGGCAGAGAAATGCATGAAGAGCCGCAAGTCTTACATTATGGGAAAAAGGGAAAAGGTGTAAAACTTGAAAAAGGTATGGTTTTTACTATTGAGCCAATGGTTAACCAAGGTGGTGGAAAGATTAAACATTTATCTGATGATTGGACTGTGGTTACTAAAGATGGAAAACTTTCTGCCCAGTGGGAGCACACTTTAGTCGTAACTGACAGTGGCGTAGAGATATTGACTCTTAGAGATGAAGAGGTTTTTAGAGGAAAATGATGGGAATTTTCTTAGATTTTGAAAACTATATTTTAAGAAAATTTGTGGACGAGGATTATCAATTAATCAAAGATCTTGATAGTAATCCTGAAGTGATGCGGTTTCTTACCAATGGTCAACCAAGCTCAGATTGTGAGGTGAGAAGAGCAATGGGCATTTTTTTGTCATGGCAAAAAAAGTTTGATGGAAAATATGGTTATTGGGTTGTCATAGAAAAATCCTCTCACGAGTTTGTTGGTTGGTTTCATTTAAGACCTTTAAAAGAAGACCCTGAAAACTTAAGGATCTTAGAACTCGGCTATAGATTAAAGCAGGAGTTTTGGGGGAAGGGAATTGCAACTGGAATTTCAAAGAAATTAATTGAAAAGGGCTTTAAAGAATATAATGCTGAAGAGATTTGGGCCATTACGATGAAAAAAAATATTGCTTCAAGAAGAGTGATGGAAAAATGTGGTTTAAAACTTTTTAAAGAATCTATTTATGAGCCTTTTCCTAGTGATGATAAAGAATGTGTGTATTATAAATTAACAAAAAATTAAGGATTCCTTGTATGCAAGAATTTTTCAAAAATTCCCCCCAGTTAATGATAAAACAAGTTAAAGAGATGTTTGAAATTGTTATTGATTGGGAGACGGCAAATAAATATGCCATTTATAATTCTAAAGAGCAAAAGATTGGGTTTGCAGCAGAAAGGAGTCATGGGATTTTTCATAAAATAATTAGAAATATTATGAGATCCCATCGAAGTATAGATATTGATATTTGGAATAGTGAAAATCAACTTGTATTTACTGGAAAAAGACCATGGTACTTCTTTTTCTCAGATTTGATTGTAAAAGATAAAGATGAAAAAATTTTAGGTGAAATTAAAACTAGATTTGGAATTTTAAAAAGAAAATATGATCTTTTTGATCAAAATGGAAAAGTCTTTGGCAGTATTGAGTCTTATCGCTGGAGGCTTTGGACATTCACCATTTATGACCATATTGGAAAAGAAATTGGGATTATTTCTAAAAAATGGGGCGGTGTCCTCAAAGAGGTTTTAACAGATTCAGATCAATTTACAATTGATTATTCCAAATATCAGTGGACGGATGAGCAGAGAGCAGTTTTGCTCTTCTCTTGCTTGTCGATTGATTTAGACTTTTTTGAAGACAACTCAAGTTCGGTTTTTAGCTTAATGGATTAATTATGATTAAAGGTATTCACGATATATATTATAACGTAAGTGATATGAGGAGAGCTGTTCAGTTTTATTCAAAAGTTTTGAATATGTCTATTCAGTTTGAATCTGAGCATTGGACCTCTCTTGATTGCGGAGGAGTTATGGTTGGTCTGCATTGGACTGGCGGGAAGTCTGTTCCTGTGTTTCCACGGGATTCCCATGGAGCACACTGTGGTGCAACTTTAACTCTCTCTAGTGATAATGTTTCAGAAGATCGGGCAATTTTAGAAAAAGCTGGATGTGAGATCTTGGGGGAGAGTGATGAAGCATGGGGGCATATGCTTATTTTTGAAGACCTAGATGGAAATGTTTTAAAATTACAGAATGCTAAATACAAATAATCTTGACTCCGTACCATACTACGTGGTTTATACTGGTGGTATGAAGAATGGATTAACTATTGGGAAATTGGCGCAGGCTTCAAATGTAAGTGTTGAGACGATACGCTTTTACGAGCGCAAGGGAATTTTAGCTCAACCTAAAAAACAAGGTGGCTTCAGATATTATTCACCTCTTTATATTGAAAGAATTAAGTTTATAAAAAGATCTCAGGAATTAGGTTTCACTTTAAAGGAAGCTAAAGAGCTATTAAGTCTTAAAATTATAGACCAATCTAAGTGTAGTGATATATTAGAAAAAACAGAATCCAAAATGTTAGAAATAGATTTAAAAATTAAAGACCTTAAAAAAATGAAAAGGTCTTTATTAAAACTGGCTCAGTGTTGTGTTGATGCTGATCAGCCTTTGAGTGAGTGCCCGATATTAGATTGTTTTGTCGGCAAATAGGAGTGCTAATGAAAAAGAATATTTTATTTTTGTGTACAGGAAATTCATGTCGCTCTCAAATGGCAGAAGGTTGGGGAAAAAAATTAAAGGGGCATAAATTTAATTTTTTCTCTGCAGGTACCAAAAAACATGGCCTTAATCCAAATGCTGTAAGAGTTATGAAGGAAGCCGGTGTTGATATTAGCAATCATGAATCTAATACAACAGAAGAACTCCCAAGTATAAGTATGGATTATGTTTTTACTGTTTGTTCAGATGCTCATGAAAACTGTCCTTATTTTCCTGGTGGGAAGATTATCCATACTGGTTTTGATGATCCACCAAGGCTTGCGAAAGGCTTAGCTGATGAAGAGGGGCTTAAGATTTATCAAAGAGTAAGAGATGAAATCAAAGAAATGGTTTTAAATATAGAAACTTTTTTGGATAAATAAGATGATGAATAAACAAAATTTTTCCCTTTATTTAGCTGAACTCATTGGAACCTTTTTTATGGTTTTTTTTGGTTGTGGTTCAATGATCTTAGCTGAACTTAATCCAGATTATAGTGGTGGCTTTATTCCCGTTATATGGGGAGGTGTTGTCTCAATAATGATTTATTCTGTTGGACATCTTTCAGGTGCTCATTTTAACCCTGCAGTTACTATTTCTTTTTGGATCGCTAAGAAAATAAGTTTTCAGCGAGTAGGCTTTTATATTCTATTTCAAGTTATTGGAGCACTATTAGCTTCCCTCTCTCACTTTATCATTTGGGGAGGAGAGCATAGTTTTGGTGCAACTAGTTTTGAATCAAATATTGGATTGGCAATATTTGTAGAGTTCTTATTAAGTTTTATATTGATGTTTGTTATTACCAGTGTTGCAACTGACTCAAGAGCAGTAGGGGAATTTGCAGGAATTGCCATTGGTTCAACTGTTGGATTGTGTGCATTTGTAGGTGGTCCACTAACTAAAGCATCTATGAATCCTGCCAGATCCATTGCTCCTGCAATCTTCTCCGGGGAACTAACTCAGTTATGGATTTACATCATTACTCCTGTTATAGGTGCAATCATGGGGGCATTAGTTTATCAATTTATAAGTTGTCCGAGTAATCCATCTGAGGATACACACGGCTGTTGTTAAAAAGGTTGAGTATGAGTGAAAAATTAGATTATTTAAAAGAAGAAAATTTTGATATAGAAATTCCAAAAGTTGAAAAATCGATTCATAAACCTCGAATTTTGATCCTCTATGGTTCTTTAAGAGAGAGGTCATTTTCTAGACTTTTAGCTGAAGAAGCAGGAAGAATCCTGGAGTATATGGGAGCAGAAGTAAAATTTTTTGACCCTTCAGGACTACCTATTTATGACTATAATAAATCTATCGATCACCCGAAAGTTCAGGAATTAAGAGATCTAAGCCTTTGGTCAGAGGGACAAGTATGGTCTAGTCCTGAACTGCATGGAAATATGTCAGGCTTAATGAAAACTCAAATTGATTGGATCCCATTATCTATAGGGGCTGTGAGACCCACCCAAGGGAGAACTCTCGCTGTTATGCAGGTAAGTGGGGGATCTCAAAGTTTTAATGCTGTAAATAATATGAGAGTTCTAGGAAGGTGGATGAGGATGATTACTATTCCTAATCAATCCTCTGTCGCTAAAGCCTATCAGGAGTTCGAAGAGGATGGGCAGATGAAAGCGTCTGGCTATCGGGATAGAGTTGTCGATGTTATGGAAGAACTTATGCGCTTTACTCTTCTTACTCGAGATCATAGTGAGTTCTTAGTTGATCGTTATAGTGAGAGAAAACAAAAAAGAAATGAATCATATGAATCAATGAAAAAGAATGAGTAAAAACTTGGATTAATAATGGTTACTCACGAAGAAAATCTTAAATTTTTTATTCCAAAGACTGAAGTAAGGCTAGTTATTTTGGGGACAATGGTTGCAATCAATGCCAGAATTATTGATGGAGAAAAACCTATGGATGAAGTGTTCTATTATAATAATAATAGAAACCATTTTTGGAGAGTTTTACAATATTTGTTCAATCCCAATCAGGATGTAAAGAAAAGACTTACAATTAAAGAAAAGAAAGAATTCCTTGAGTCACATGGTATTGCGATTTGTAATCTTGTGCACAAGGTAGAGGTTCCAAATAAATTTAAGTTAGATCCTTCTGATACCGTTTTATTTGATGCTTATAAAAAGAATAAAATTCAGTATAAAAAACTGACTCCTAAGGTAAAATCAATATTAAAAAATTCACCACTTTATTTCACCTGTAGGAGAAAGAAGGGAATAGAGCTATTACTTGATGGCTTTCTTGATCATAATAATTTAAGTCGAGAATTAAAAGATCAGATATGGTACTGGGCGACTCCGACGAGATGTAATCCAGAGTCGAGAGCACAAATGTGGAAAAAAGAGATGATAGATTTTGAAAAAAATATCTTAGTCTGATGCAATTTGGAACTGTAACTGAATATATGTTCCATCAGTAATCCCTTCAATCGCTCTAATTTCCTTTTTGATAGGTATTAAATAACATTCAAGTTTTGTGTCAAACCAAATGGCTGAGTTCCAGCTCGATTTTGGCAGGGAAAGTGTTGCTTTTAAGCGACCCCAACCTTCTTCATCACTTGAGAATTGTGTTCGAATCAATTGGGATAGAGTTTTTTCCATACTTAGAAAGTACCAACCAGCTGGACCATCGACTTTCCAAACAGTTCCTTCTGTCAGATAAGTATTTAATTTATCAGTTTTTTTTGATCTCATATTGATTGCTCGCTATTCTTTTCATCATATCCTTAAATTTTAGGCTTTTTCAATACAGTTTAGATTTTCTTTAAAGAATTATCTGCTAGAATAAATAGTCTTAAAGTAGGGAAAATGAAAGAAAAAGAAATTATTGAAATTATTAAGAAAAGCAACCTTTTTAAAGCTCACCCTTGGCATGGTATTGATCTTTGGAACGATAAGAACCAAGAGGTTTTAAATACTTATATTGAAATTGTTCCTGAGAATAGGGTGAAGTATGAGTTGGATAAAGATACGGGCTATCTAAAAATAGATAGACCACAGAAGTTTTCCAACATCATTCCTTGTTTGTATGGTTTTATACCAAAAACCTATTCGAAAACTCATTCGGCCGATCACGCTAATAAAGTACTAGATCGATCTGGATTAGTTGGAGATGATGATCCTATTGATATTTGTGTTCTTACTGATAGAAATATAAAGCATGGAGATATTTTACTGGAAGCGATTCCAATAGGTGGATTGCGAATGCTAGACCACTCTGAAGTCGATGATAAAATTATCGCTGTTCTTAAAGATGACGCAACTTATGGTTCTTTAAGAGATATTTCTGAGATGCCAAAGAACTTACTTGATAGTATTCAGCACTACTTTTTAACCTATAAAGAAATACCAGGCGGAGCAGTTCCAAAAGTGGAAATAGCTGAAGTTTATGGGAGAGAAGAGGTTTTGAAGGTTATAGAGATGGGTGAAAAAGATTACCATGAAAATTTTCATTCTTAGTTTTCTTATCTTACTTAGTTTAAATTCTTTTGGAACTAGTAAAGTAGGGACGACATTAAGAATGGTCGCCGCAGATTGGTGTCCCTATACTTGCCCTAGTATGAAAAATAAAGGGATTGTCACTCAGTTTTTGTCGGAACTGGCCAGCAAAAATGGAGTTAAACTCGATGTTACTTTTTTACCTTGGGCAAGAGCTGTTGATAAGGTAAGTAAAAATGAGTTTGATGGACTATTAACAGCTGTCCCTATTGAAGCACCAGGACTAAAGTTCACCTCATCTCCAACTGCACTTTATAGAAGTTGTTTGTTTGGGATCAAAAAAGAAATCATCGATATTGAGCTCAGTAAGTTAAATTCCAAAAAATTAGGAATTATAGAAGGCTACTCTTATGGAAGAATTTTTGATAATTATATTATTCAACATAGATCAAATCGTGGCGCAGTTTATACTTTGAGTGGAAATCAAGCTCTAAATAGACTAAAAAAAATGGTAGATACTAGTAAAATAGATTTCTTTGTGGAAGATGAGAATGTTTCTAAGTTCCATTTTAAAAATACTCTTTTGAAAGGGTACTGCGGCGAGAGAAACCCTTTTTATATCGGTTTCAATCCTAAGGTTGTAGGTTTAAAGCGCCTTTTAAAAATGTTTAATGATGAAATTAGAGTGAATCGGAAGCTCTATCGAAATATTCTAACTCAAAACTTACCTTAGGCCAATTCCTGTAAGTGAGCAATTCTTGTCATAAAGTGTAGGATATCTCTTGTGGTGAGAATTCCCAGGAGATTGTAATCATTATTTATGATTGGGATTGAATTTATATTTTCATGAAGCATAATTTTTGCAATATCTTGAATTCGAGTATTATCCAAACACGCAATAACTTCCTTAGTCATGATATTTGATATGAATTCATTTGGAGAGGCTTTTAAAAGATCTCTGTCACTTACTAGTCCAACGAGTATATTATTTTCATTAATTATAGGTAGATGATGTATTTGGTTTTCCTTGATATAATCTAGAGCCTCGGAAACCTGTTTTGTTGGGGAAAAGCAATATATATTGGATGTCATCAATTCCCTAGCATGTAGTGGAATTTTCTGAGTTTCAAAAGATTTTTGGATTTTTTGATATTTACTTAATGAAGCCTTAGCCAGATTTTTAGACTTAGAACCCTGTTTTTGTTCAATTTTTTCCGATAAGTGTGAGTCAAATTCTGAACCCATTGTTTGAGATTTATATATCTTTCTAATACGATCATAGTGAGAAAGGTCTGGAAGCTTATAAGGAGAAAATTGACCATTAAATGAAACAAGAAAACTCATAGACTCATTTTCATATAAAATCTTTGTTTTTCATAGCTTTAAGTTTAAAATAATAATAGTGGAATATAGTAGTCTAGAAAATAGAATAGAAGTTATAAAATTAATTATCCAAAATTATCTTTATTTGGTAACTCAAAATGATTTAGATGTTTTAAAAAACTTTGATGGACGAATTAAGCATCATTTTTATGATTTATATCAGAAGTTAACTCCACTTGAGAAGGCACGTTTTGATGCAGGTAGGGAGTATGACTTAATTGAAGATGAAGAATGGTTGAAGCTAATTAAAGATATAAAATTAAATTCTCAATTTAAAAAATTACCCTTAAATAAAAATAAACTAAATGTCCTAGGAAACAAGAAGAAACAACATGAATTACATCAATTAGAAACGTTACTTAATTCTCATAGAACTAAAAAGGTAGCTGATTTTGGTGGTGGGGTAGGAAATCTTTCTGTATTTATGGCTGAACACTTAAATATGGAACCTACTGTTTTTGATTACGATACTGATCTGATTAGGACGGGACAGGAAAAAATTAAGAAAAACACAAAAAAAGCAATTTCCTTTAAAGAATTTGATGTCTGCAAAGATAATTTTGAAGATAAAGACTTTGAATTTGGGATAGGTTTACATTGTTGTGGAAGTTTTGGAACCGAACTTATAAAGTTATTCGGAGAAAATCATTTCGTTGATTCCATGCTTTTTTCATGTTGCTATTCCAAAATGAAAGATGAAGATGATTATAAGCTTTCATCTCATGCGATTGACTTCGAGCTAAATACAAGAGCATTAAGTAGTGCTACCCTTAGTTTTAATAAAGTCGAATTAAATCTTTATCAATTTCGGCTTAAGATTATAGATTATAAATATAGCTTTTATCACTTACTTGGTAAGAAACACGACCAATATGGTTTTTTCTCAATGAGTAATTCAAGAAGAAACCTATATAAATTAAGTTTCTATGAGTTCTATTTAGATTCAATAGATAAATATTGTTCGGATATTAGCCCATTATCTAAAGATGAGGTTGAGTCTTTTTTTTATTCTAATCAAAATAGAGAATTAGTTGAATATTTTACGACTTACTATGCATTTTCAAGATATATAGGTGAAGCCATTGAAACTTATATTCTTCTCGACAGAGCAATCTATCTTAAGGAAAAGGGGGCAAAAGTTGAAATTATAGAAGCTTTTGACCCTGAGATCTCTCCTCGATGTAAAGGAATAAAGGCTTCATTTCCCCATTAACAGGACTTATAGGAAAAAACTTCTGTCTCATGCAGTAAATCTTAAATTGTATTACAATTAAAATACAACACACGCATACGCATGATTTTGAGAGATAAAAAAGGAGTTTTTATGTCACTGATAAACAGGATGTTTATTTGTCTTATCCTCGTGTTTTCAACTACCGTTAAAGCAGAAATGATTGAAGGTATTGAGCCAGTTCTTAAATACGATGAGCACTATCATCTTGATCACAAAGCAATTGAATCCCAGTATTTAGTTGTTGTTCCTGAGGAGTGGACTTTCCCATCAGGTGATCAAAAAATGAGATTTGAAAGAGCATTAGAAATTTTACCTGATGTAATGAATAGTGAGAGATTTAAGTTAAGAGTTCTTTCTTATATAAATTCAAAAGGTCAAAGAGCATATCAAAAACCATATCTTTGGAATAACAAAAACGAAAAAATGACTAATGAAGAAATCTATAGTCTTATAATGAATGGTGATGAGAGAATGCGCCCTGATACCCTTGGTGAAATGAATATTAACTCTTATGTGAAAATTTGTACGTGGTTTGAACGAAATATAAGAAGGGCCAGATGGTGTCGTGGAGTTATAGGATCTACAAACCCTCACTCAAGTAAGTGGATTGCTTTAAATTGGAAATTTTATCGTAACTATAAATCTAGCCAAATGGTGGCAAATTTAGTCCATGAATGGCTCCATCTTTTAGGCTTTTTGCATGGAAATGAAAATATGCGTGAAGAAGTGCCTTATGTTGTTGGCTCTATTGCTGGACAAGTCGCTGCAGAGTTGTTAGCTGAAGGTGGAATAGAAAACTAAAACTTATTTTTATTGGATAAATAAATTAAGGGAAAAGCCAAGCTTTTCCCTTTTTTGTTTAAATTTAAGACGCTAATGTCCAAACTCTTTTCAAGTTTTGCTTTTACTGTGCAGTAAGATGTATAGATAAGAATCAGTCTGTTTAGGAAATCAACAAAATAAAAAAACCGTCTAATATATTTAATGAAAATAGTCAGTTATCCGATAAAATATAAGTATTATGAGACTTTTTAAAAGAGACTGTATATTCATTCTTGCTCTTACACTTAGCTTAATTAGCTGTGAAACAAAAGACTTTGATGAGCAAGGTTCGAATCCTGCAGGAGAGTCTCTTAATGAAAGCACATTTGATTCATTGGGATATTTTGAGGGATTAAAGTCCATAACGGGTGTATCTGATTCTTCTGTGGTTTTAAATTGGAAAGAATCAGATGATGCAAAAGAATATTATGTTTATGACTTAAGTGGTGGAACACCAATTCTCGCTGATAAAATTGCTGCCCCAGCATCGAAAATTCAGGTTAGTAATTTAGAAAGTGGTAAATTGTATACATTCAACGTCAAAATTAAAGATACCAAGGGTCTATTGGATAGAAATCAAGTGGCGCAAAGTATTTTGACTAAGAATTTTCCGGATCCTCCTTATCTCATCTTAAAAACCTTTCCTGTGAAGTTCAATGATATTGAGCGCAATCCTAAATTCCTTGTCTACGGTGTTAATCCTGGAGATACAGTCACATTGCATTCAAATAGCAGTTGTACAAGTGAGATTGCTAAAGGCAAAGCAACATCTGGTTTTATTGAGTTAGAGTCTTCTTCCTTACCACCGGGAACTGTATATAGTGTCTATGCAAAAAGAAGAAATATTTCTAATAAAGAGTCCATTTGCTCTATTGTTTATGCCGCTTACAATCTTTTAAGATGTCCGGATGGATATGTTGAAGTTGGTGAAGATAATGCATTAGGGATTAATCCTTTTTGTGTAATGAAATATGAAGCTAAGGCATGGGCCGACTTAGATAGTGATAATATTGTAGATGGTTATGAAGTCGATTCTGATGGGTGTGCCGAAGCCAATTGTTCAAGCTCTAATTGGGGACTCAACACTTACAAGCCAGGAGCAAGCTATATAGGAAAACCATGGAGAATGTTAGACAGTGAAACGGCCAAGAAAGCTTGTAAAAGTCTTGGGGATGATTTTGATTTAATTTCAAACTCAGAGTGGATGGTTGTTGCTGAAGAAATTGAAGCTAATCCTTTAAACTGGTCAGGCGGAACTGTTGGAACAGGATGTATTTATCAAGGGAATACTGGATTGAACTCAGTTTGTAGTTATAATATTTCTACCTTAGATCAAGGTTTAACCAGAAATAGTAAGGCGATACATACATTAAAAAATGGAGAGCAAATTTTTGATATCTCTGGAAATATTGCTGAATGGGTTGATTGGGGAAAAGAAGAAAAAGTGACGAGGGTACCTGTGACATGTAATGATTCCTGGAGAGAAATAGATTCAGACTTTTGTAATGGAAATATATTAAATAATGACTTTTTACCATTTAATCCAGCTAACTTACCTTATTCAAGTTATGATAGTTCTTATGGGATCGGACAAGTCGAGGGAGGTGTTGGAGGTTACGCTGTTAGAGGTGGAGCTTATCAATACGGAAATTATGCAGGAATTTATAGCTTATCCCTTTCTTTAACTAAGGAGTCTGCCAGAGCCGAAATTGGATTTAGATGTGTTTATAGACTTAAGGAATAAAAAAAAGGGCCCAATCTGATCTGGACCCTTTTTCTTTATGATAAAATTTAATTTACTTATAGATAAGCAGTTAAAGTCAAAGCATAACCAAATGTTTTTCCTGCATCTTCATTTTCTTTTAATACTGTTTGACCATCTTGATTATTCATAACCTCAAATCCAACTCTTCCAAGAATAGCGTAAGGACCAGATTGGTATCTTGCAGTTAAGTCAAAATCTACATCTTCTGAATCATTTAATTGGTTAACTTTAAAAATGTGGTTATAAGTTAAAGTTGTACCAAGTTCAACTCCGTTATTTAACATATAAGATGGAGCAACTCTTGCTCTTAATTCATAGTCTCTTGAAAAATCATTTGTGTATTCATTGTTAAAATAGTTTTTATATCTTAAATAACTCACGTATTTGTTGATATAAACTCCACCAGCAATTGGCATACCGAAATAACTTCTAATTTGGTAGTTACCATCTGAAGCATATCTTCTTTTGAAGAAATCGTCTTGATCTGAATAAAGTCTTGCTTGAAGTCTGATATCTGCAATACCATTTTCTTTGTAAGATGTAGCTTTATAATTAAGTTTAGTATAAAGATCAGCTAGACCATCTTTATTTCTAGACTCATCTTCAGCTCTTGTACCATCCATTTCTCTAATAAAATAAGTTGTTCCCACCTGAACTTTAAACTTATTGTTTACTTTGTAGCCTGGTTGAATTTGATAGTAAGATTCATAACCTTCAATATCATTTCTATCGTCTCTTGCCGTAGCTGTTTCTGTCTCTAGTGTTAACTCAGCGTTATCTAGTACCGATTTCGTTTGAGTGTTTGAGATAGTTGTTGAGTTTGTGTTAGTCTGAGCTAGCGCACTTCCCATAATAAGTACTGCAGACAACGTCATTAATTTTTTCATTATGCCCCCTAGTTTTTTTAGATCTGGGGTGCTTATACAAAAGATATGCATCCTCCGACAAGGATTAAATTCTCACCTTAACAAGATCTTTATAAAGTGCATTTTGACCCCAAAAAACATGTAAAAATTACTTCTGATGCATATTGCTATAGAAAAAAATCTCGAATCTTGTATAAGCCCCTCAAAATATAAAAATACAGAAATATCTATAACAAATTGGGGAAAAACTTATGAAATTATCTAAAATGACAATTTTCTTAGCACCACTTTTGATTCAACCGTCAGCATTCGCTGCTAAATGTGATGTTGATCTTGATCTTAAATCATTTCAAGAAAATCCAGCTGAGTTTATGAATAAAGCTGTACCAAAAAGAGATGGAAATTGTGGAACTAACACATTTAAGTATGCATTTACTGAAGATCAAATTGAATCTGGTGAATATGTTGAAATTAAAGATGCTCAAAGAGCAACAATGTGTCACACAGATGAGGAGTCTGGTGAAAAAGTATGTTTAGGGGATATTGATCCTGGTGCTGATGTTGTTGAAGGAAGGGCGCCAATTAAAAGCCTAGATAGAGCAGAAAATTTAATTAGTGGTAGAGAAGTTATAAGTAATGTTTATGATATGGAAGCGAAAGACTTAAAAGTTGGATCACTTGATATAGAACCATGGTCTGATTGGTATTGGCCAATCGCTGTTGGACAACTTTCTTATAGATATGCTGATAGAAATATGCAGGCTGCATTTTCAAACTCTGGAAAACAATCTGAAGAGATGTGGTCATTCATGATTGATTGGCACAGAACCAATAAGCCATTAATGCTTGATACAGATCTTTTATCTCCGGCTGAAAAATACGATATTCTAGTTGGTGATAGCTCATTTACTATGACTAATCATATGCTTGCAAGACCTAGAGGCTTCTCAAAAGGTGGAAAAGTCGCTACTTGGATGGGAATATGTCATGGTTGGTCTCCTGCTTCATATATGTTACCAAGACCGGTTAAAACAATTGAGGTGGAAGCGGCTGATGGAAGCATGTTAACTTTTAGACCTACAGATCTCAAAGCTTTAGGATCACAATTATGGGCAACAGGTTCACAAAAAACAAAGTTTGTTGGTGCAAGATGTAATATTAAAGATCCAGAAACGGATGCAAACGGAAGAATCAAAAATCAAAATTGCTTTGATAATAATCCAGGTTCTTGGCATAAAACTGTTGTCAACCAACTTGGTAAAAATAAGAAATCATTCGTTATGGATGCGACCTATGATGTAGAGGTTTGGAATCACCCTGTTACAGCATATTCTTATACATACTTTAATCCACAGACAATGGAAGAGTATGATAACTTAGATGATGCTATTGTAAGTATGAGAAACTTTACGAATGATAAGTTTAGAAAATATAGAGCAAGAAAAACGAAATCAGTTGTTGGTATCAAAATGGAAGTTCAATATTTAGTTGAGACGATGCCAAGTGAATCAAGCGTAGATTCTTCCAATCAAGATGCTCATAATATGGCCTACTATGTTTATGACCTCGAGTTAGATAGAAATAATAATATTATTGGAGGGGAGTGGTACACGAATAAACACCCAGACTTTTTATGGACTCCATATGATAATTCTCACGCTAACTCTTCAGTCGATAGATATATTAGAGGAAATGTGACAGTGGATTCAATCAAAAATATTAGAGGTCTTTCTCAACTTGCTAGAAGAGCTTCTAATAATGGACAACCTATCGGTCCAATCGTTGAAGCTTTAATGGAAGCAGCATCTGAATCTGAGGATGAAGAAATATTAGTTTTCGAGAGATAAATTTGAATTTTATTTATATAAAAATATTTAGTCTTTTAATGCTCCTGAGTACCTCGGTACAAGGGAGCATTTTAGGTTCTCAGAGGCTGGTCAATAACTGGAAGGTTTTGATTTATATGCAAGCCGATAATGACCTCGCAAATTATGCTTTTTGGGACCTTGCAGAACTTGAATCAGCTTCTAATAATACTATACCGGTACTAGTCGAATTAGATCTACCGGGTAATGATGGAATCAAGCGATTAAAAATTAATCCCCAGCCAAAACTTGGAAACCTTGATCAATATGATTTTTCCAATTGGGGATTAGACCGATTAAACTCTGAGGTTGTTAAGGAACTTCAGGAAACAGAACAAACTCAACAAGAAAGGCTTTTAAACTTTATTATTGAGGCTGAAGAGAAATATCCAACTGAGAAAACGATGTTGGTTATCTGGGGGCATGGAGAAGGCTATGGTGGAAATCAACTTGCCCAGTTTGGGGGAGTGGCCATTGATGATAACCCAAAATCTAAGCTTTTGAGTTCCGATATTACAGATGCTCTCCAGACTTACAACACCATATTTAATAAGAAGGTAGATATTCTTTCAATGGATGCTTGTCTTATGCAAACTCTTGAAGTGGCGGTAGATTTAAATCAAAGTGTTCAATATTTAATTGGATCGACTCAAATTCAAAACTTTAGAGGACTTCCGTATGATGACCTTTTGAATTACATGCAAAGTGGTTTAGCTGTGGATGCTAGTATTGTTTCCGAAGAAGCATATGCACTTGCACTAAAAATTCCGGAAATATCAGAAAATAGTACTCAAAATTTTAATGATGGTGATACAAGAACTATGAGTGCAGTTAATCTTGCTGAGATTGATACAAGATTCTTACCAGAATTAGATAAACTTGGAGCTGAGCTATTAAATGAATTGGCAAAAGATCCATTTTATAAATTAGACCTTTTAGACTTTTTAAATGAAAGACCATTTTTTTTAGGTGAAAGTCGAGATATTTCATCTTTATTATCAGCATTAGATCAGTTGTATGTAAAAAGTGGTAATTTAAATTTAATTAATCAAATTAGAAAAACAAGGGAGGTGGTCCATAGATTTTCAATCTCCTATTTTTATGGAGAAAATTACCTTGAAGATCAAAGAATACACCTAGGAGCATTTAAAGCATTTGGAATGTGGCTTCCAAGTGATGCTGACAAATACCAATCAAGAAAAGAAGAGTTTAAAGATAGTCGACTTTATTCTTTAGTGCCTAACTGGCAGTTATTTCTTGATGAACTCTATAGTTTAGACTTATTTTAATTTTTGGAGAAAATAATGAAAAGTACTTTAATTATGTTTGTATTATTTCTTAGTTCAATCGCTTTTGCTGAAACAACAAGAACTAGTTCTGCTACGCCAAATGAGAATTTTGTTTTAGCTGAATCAACCATTCTTAATATGGCAGCCCTTTACACCGATTTAAATACCTTAGAATCTTATTCATGCTTAGCTTCTGATGATGTTGAAGCAAAATGTATGTATGTTTCTCAAGTCGATGAACAGAAGTGCGAATTCACAATCTATGTAGAGATTCTTGCTGATAGAAATGAATTCACATTTGATGAATTATCTTTTTCTTGTAAATAGAATTTACTTTAAGATTTCATACATTTTCTCAGCGAAATAGGCATCAGGATAAACTTGATACGTCCAAAAGCTTGGTTTGTTTTTAAGAATGATCTTATTTTTAGGGTGATTATACTTTTTGTAGTGGTCAATAAGATTATTAATAATACTTGTATCTAATACCTCATAAGCTGAGATTATAACTTTTGAATCATGATTTCTGTGGTTTAATCCATACTTTTTCATTTTCTGAAGAACTTCGTAATAAGTTTTATTTAAGTACTTTGCAAGGGCTGCAAAGTAGAGAAGTTCTGAGCCAGCAGCAGAAATTCTTTTACTTTCATTTCTATTCACAAGGTTTATTTCACTTTGATCCAGAATAAGTAAATTATTAGGATTAGCCGTGTGAACTCTTCGGTCCACAACAATTTGAAAAGTATTATCTAGTTCGGTTAAAAACAGTACCTGATTGTAATTTGCCATCGTTTTTATAAACCTACGATAGAAACCCGTTTTTCCGTCAGTATCATCAAGTGTTAACTTGTGAGCGAAATTCTGTCCTTCTAAGATCTTTTTCAATTCCTCTTTTGAAGCAGCTTTTCTGAAATCTGTTAAGAAACTTTCCATTTGCAGGTAGATATCATAAAGCTCTTTCTTGTGGACCTTAATCATATTTACACCAGAGGTAAGGGCAAAATGAGCTATTTCATTCTTTGGATCTAATTTGATGGAAGTTTTAACTGGGTCTTCGTCTCCTGCGAGGTGAACATTAAAACCACTACCCGCAAGTTTAGGATTTAAAAAAATAAGGAGTTCTTTACTTGTAGTATGAAGTCTAACTACTTTTTCAATTTCATGACCTAAAATCTTGCCATTGTTTTCGTTGTACATCTTGTTTAAAAACTTATCTGTAAACTTTAGAAGTAGGGCCTTTATACCATCTGCCTTTAGGGCAAAATAAGCGGCCACATTTGCTAGTTTTGCAACTGCACGCCCAAGAACTCCAGCTCCATAGCCTGGTAAGACCTTTGCATCTAGAGGATTAACACTAATAGCTTGGGGATAATAGGTGAGATTACTCAAATGAGTACTTTGTTTATTAAATTCTGCACTCTTTAAAGAAATCAAAAACTTAAACATATGCTGATCTTCAATATACTTTCCACTCCACCAAGAAGAAATATGAGTCCATGATCTTCCAAATTTTCCTCTTTTTACTGTCGCCGTTAAGCTGAGCTGACTGTCTTTTCGTATATCAAAAGTGAGTCCATTTAATTCATAAAATGTTTCACCCTTTTTTTCGAGTGCCTTTTCTTTTACTGTTTTATTTTCTGTTTTTAAGTATTCTGCTAAAAACTTATTAACGTATTCTTCTAAGGAATTGAAATCTAGAGAAAAAATAATATCTGTGGAATGCCTATCTTTACCTAACTCATAAGAGATTCCTGTATGATTTGCATTATCCATCTGTCCTCGACGGGCATATTGGTCTAAAATAAAATCATTATTTCTTTTACCATCTCCAATACTTAATTCTAAGAAAGTATTATTTAAAGCAGATGAAAATAAAGCTCTTACATCCCATAATTGTAAATTATGGTTTACATTACCTATTTTTTCTACGACGACTGCTGGATCAACTTTGAGTTCTAGTTTTTTGTCTGGCCTAAATTTAACAATTTCCTTTAAAAGAATTTTTCTTTTTCTTTCAACGTAATCGCTTGAAGCCGTGTTGAATGGATTGATCAAAATGTCAGAGCTTATCAAATCATCGATATTGAGCTTTTTATTAAAAGCCTTTTTAACCTTTCCTAGGTAATCAATAACTTCCTTAAGTTCTCTTTGTTTTCTTTCTTCGGTTGTTTCCTCATCCGAAAGATCAATTTCTACCGCAGCAAGTGTTTTAGATAGAAAAAGTTTGAAAAAGTCGAATATAAATTGATGGTTTTTACTACTTCTGGTTAATATTGTTCTTTTTTGATTGGAAGTATAAGAAAATGACTTTAGATCTAAAAGTAATTTTCCATTATCTTCCATAGTAAGCAAAGTTGAAATTTCAAATGGAATCCCATCATTTGTGTCATTAATATAAGACTTATATTCTTCTTGTTGTAAGGCCATATTGGCGTTGATTTTACTTAAGAGGTATGGAAGAGGAAGATTTACTTTTCCTTTTAGAATCAGCTCATTATTTTCTGGCCTAAGCCAAACACTTGGATCTTTAATCAAGTCAATTCCATCTATCTCTAAGTCCATTAATGAAAGTAATGTCCCATTGATAATGTTTTGAGATATCTTTTTAACTAGAAGAGGCTTTTTTGTTTTTGTTGGGTCTCCCTGCTTAAGAATGGCCAAGTCTGAATGGAAAGTTCTTCTCAATAAATTAACCTCATTTCTCACAATATTTTTCATATAGAAAAGAAATGCTTGATACTCGTATTCGGGGGCAGCAACAAAGTGCTCATTTTTCATATTGAGCTTTTCTGAAGCTTTATTTTCAACTTTTCGTAAAATGTCATCTAGAGCAGAATTAAACTTTTTTTTCATTGGAAAAAGAGCTCTTCCAAATTTACTATTTCTATCAAAAGCATATGTTCCATTAATAAATTTATAGAATGCATCTTTTTCTGAGGAAAGAATGGTACTCAAAAACTGATGTGCGATAGCATTAATTTGTTTTTCATCACTGTATGTGTGATAAAAATCATTTCTTAACTCTTCAAGGGTTCTTTTATCAGTCTTAATTTCATTTTGATGATTAAGGATATAAGTGTCACTTGGTTTTCCAATTCCTAGTGTTATATTAAAAGCTACGTCATCATTTGAAATATCATTTTCATTGTAGGTGGATACATTATCTTCTTTATAAGTTGTAGGTTCCAATTTCCAGACGTTGATATCTTCATACCTTTCTGCAAAATAAACAAAGTCTGAAAACATAGAAAGGTCTAGTTTGATTTTTATTTTTTTAGTTTCAGGAAAAACGATAATTGCATTACTTTCAAAAGCTTCAGAAACCAGATTTAGATAATCTTTACTTGAAAATTGATCTTTGTTTTCAATGAGTAAATAATTTACGAGTTCGGTATTTGCTAAAACTGTTTTAATTGTTGAAAGGGCCAGATCAAATTGATTGGAGTAGTCATCACCATCAATTAAAAGTTTTGTTAACTGAATACCAATATATCTAGATTTGTACATATTTTGTGCTTTATCAAAACGAATACCTAACTCGACTTCATGTAGGTCACTGGGTTTGGCATCAGCTGGTAGTTCTGAGAAGTCTAGAATTTTCCCTAAAGGGTAGTTTAGGGTTAAATTAATATTTAAGATCCTTGTCACTGGGTCCATATAGAAATGGTTGATACTTTTAACTATTTTAGATTTTTTGGTTACTTCTTCAAAAGCAAACTTAAAGTCCTCAAATGAAATATTTAGATCTACTTTGTGCTTATTTGATATTTTGTTAAAACTTGCTGGGTGTCGGTTAGTTTGAAAGCTGCAACTTGCAGTAATTAAAAGTATTAATATAAATGAAAAGAATCTCATCTTAACTCCAAAATAAAGAAATATCCTTTACTTTATCGGATTAAGAAGGAGTTTGAATTAATTAATTTAGCTAGAAAACGAAAAAGCCTCTCCATTAGGAGAGGCCATATTTACTTTAAGTGTTTGAAAATACTATAAATTAGAAACTTGAGATGCTAATCTTGAAGTTTTTCTTGCAGCTGTTGCTTTATTCATTGCACTAGACTTTGAAAGTTTAGCTAAAAGCTTTTGAACAACTGGGTATTGCTTAAGAGCGTCTTCTTTAGAACCAGCAGCAATTAACTCACGTAATTTTTTGATTTCAGTTCTAACTCTTGAAGTTTTCCACTTATTAGACTGTCTTCTTTTTTCGTTTTGTCTGATTCTTTTTTTAGCTGACTTATGATTTGCCACAGTATTTCTCCTAAAATTATCTTTTACTTATAAAATTACTAAATGCGTAGGAAGCTTTTTAGAACATTCCGTCAATTATGGCAAGTAATTTGTAGAAAATTTAAGAGAAAACCTGAGAATAATGCTTAGCGATTGACCATTTCTTCAATAATTAGGATATTATTCAGTGAATTTTACAAAGGAAATATCTCTATGGAAATCAACAAAATAGGTATCGTTGGTGCAGGGCAAATGGGACGTGGAATTGCTCAAGTAGCGGCTATGACTGGGTATCAGGTTCAGTTATTCGATGTGAGTAAGGAATCATTAGAATTTGGCCATAACTTTATAAAAAAACAACTTAATAGAGGGGTTGAAAAGGGAAAATGGGATCAAAGTCTTGTTGAAAATACTCTTAATCTATTAAGTCCTGTATTAGAACTAGAAAAATTGAGTGATTGTGACCTAATTATTGAAGCAGCCACGGAAAATAAACCAATAAAGTTCGAAATTTTTAAGTCTTTAGATAAAATAGCTAAAGCTGAAGCAATTTTAGCTTCAAATACTTCATCTATTTCAATTACGGAAATAGGAGCTCAGACCAATAGACCAGAAAAAGTTTGTGGAATGCATTTTATGAATCCTGTGCCTGTAATGAAGTTAGTGGAAGGAATTAGAGGGTTGGAAACTTCAGATGAAACCTTTAGCACCGTTGCCGCATGTTCTGAAAAGATGGGAAAAGTCTTTGTGAAGGCTAATGATATGCCGGGCTTTGCTGTAAATAGAATACTTATGCCTATGATTAATGAGGCCGTATACACTCTTCACGAAGGGATTGCTTCAATTGAAGATATAGATACAGCCATGAAGTTGGGTACTAATCAACCTATGGGTCCTTTAACTCTTGCGGACTTTATAGGTCTTGATACATGTCTGGCAATTATGGAGGTTCTTTTTGAAGGCCTTGGAGATACAAAGTACAGACCTTGTCCTCTTTTAAAGCAATATGTTGCTGCTGGGAGATTAGGTAAGAAATCTGGAAAAGGATTCTACACTTATGATAAGTGAAAATTTTGAAAATATACTTTTTGAAGTCAAAGAAAACATAGGCTTTTTGACTCTTAATAGGCCGGATAAACTTAATGCTCTTAGTGAGGAAGTTCTTAAGGAGATGAGTGTTTGTTTGGCAAAAATTAGTGAAGAGCATCTAAGTGGTGTCGTGTTTACAGGTGCTGGAGAAAAAGCTTTTATAGCAGGAGCAGACATTAAGGCAATGCAAGGCATGACTGTTGATCAAGCATCAGAGTTTTGTAAACTTGGACAAAAAGTAAGCTTTCAAATCGAAAATCTAAAATGTCCAATTATTGCAGCGGTAAATGGCTTTGCTCTAGGAGGCGGACTTGAAATGGCTCTCGCTTGCGATTTTATCTATGCTTCTAATAATGCTGTATTTGGTTTACCAGAAGTAAGTCTAGGTTTAATTCCAGGCTTTGGAGGTACTCAAAGGCTAGCTAAAGTTATTGGAAGAAATTATGCCAAAGAAATTGTTTTTACAGGTGATAAAATTGATGTCACTAGGGCTAAAGATATAGGGCTTGTTGTCAGAGCTTTTAACGATAAAGAGAGCTTGATAGAGGAAGCTACAAATACTATAAAGCGAATGCAAAAAAATTCTCCATTTGCTGTTTCTAAAGCAAAAAAAGCTATAAATAATGGAGTTGATTTTGGAAATGTAGATGGATTAAAAATGGAAAGAGAAATTTTTTCAGCGCTATTTAATTCGTATGATATGAAAGAGGGGACTCTTGCATTCTTAGAAAAAAGAAAAGCAGAATTTAAAGGGAACTAAAAAATATAAGGTAGGTAACAATGTTAATTAATGAGTCTTACAAAGAAATTATGGATATGATGAGTAAATTTTCTGATTCTGAAGTTGCGCCACTGGCAGCTCAAATCGATCATGATGGCGTAATTCCGCAGGCCCTTAAGGATAAATTTGCTGAAAATGGTTTAATGGGAATTTATGTACCTGAAGAATATGGTGGATCAGGAATGGATTATATGTCTTATGCCATTATTATTGAAGAGATTTCAAGAGGTTGTTCATCTTCTGGAGTTTTTCTATCTGCTCATAATTCATTAGCCATTTGGCCAATTATGAAATTTGGAACTGAAGAGCAAAAAAAGAAATATTTACCAAGAATGGCAAGTGGTGAAATGGTTGGTTGTTTCTGTCTATCTGAGCCTAATGCTGGTTCTGATCCTGGAACTTTAGCAACTTTTGCTGATGATAAAGGTGATCATTTTGAATTAAATGGGACCAAAAACTTCATAACTAATGGTAAAGAAGCAGGTATTGCAATTGTATTTGCTAAAACTTCAAAATCTAATAATCACAAAGGTATTACAGCCTTTATTGTTGAGACTGAGACTGAAGGCTTTAATGTTCAAAAGCTAGAAGATAAACTTGGAATTAAAGGTTCTTCTACTGCTCAAATTCACTTTGATAAAGTTAAGGTTCCAAAAGAAAATGTTTTAGGAGAGTTTGAAAAGGGATTTAGAGTTGCGCTATCTACATTAGATGGTGGGAGAATTGGTATTGGAGCAAAATCTATTGGTATCGCAGAAGCAGCTTTTAGATATGCAAGAATGTATGCTACTCAGAGAATTCAGCACGGTGGACCAATTTCTAACCTTCAAGCGATTCAATTTAAGATTGCAGATATGAGTACAAAAATTGCTGCGGCGAGACTATTAGTTTATCATGCATCAGATTTAAAAGATAAGGGTGAGAATTATACAAAAGAAGCAGCGCAAGCTAAGCTTTTTGCTTCTGAGGCTTGTATGCAAATCACCACTGAAGCAATTCAAGTTTTAGGTGGTAATGGCTATACAAAAGAATATCCAGTAGAAAGATATTTTAGAGATGCGAAAATTTGTGAAATTTATGAGGGAACCTCTGAAATTCAAAGATTAGTTATCGCAGGAAATGAGTTTAAGTCAATTAGTTAATAACACTGTTGGCAGATAGAGTAGAAAAGTGGTACTAAAGAAGCTTAAAAAAATGATAGGAGCATCATCCATGGCGAAAGCTAGAAAGAAAGTCGCTAAGAAAAAAGTGGCCAAAAAAGCCGTTAAGAAGAAAACAACTAAAAAAGTAGCTAAAAAGACTGCAAAAAAAGCAGCACCAAAAAAAGTAACTAAAAAGAAAACAACTAAGGTTACCAAAAAGAAGGTCGCTAAAAAAGCAGCCAAGAAGGTTGCAAAGAAAGCAGCTAAAAAGGTAGCTAAAAAAGCGATTTCGAAAAAGAAGGTCGCTAAAAAAGTTGCTAAGAAGACTGCAAAAAAAGTCGCTTCAAAAAAGAAAGTAGCGAAAAAAGTTGCTAAGAAGACTGCAAAGAAAGTCGCTAAGAAGAAAGTAGCCAAAAAGGTAGCTAAAAAGGTAGCTAAAAAAGTTGCGAAAAAGACTGCTCCTAAGAAAGTTGCAAAAAAGGCAGCACCTAAAAAAGTTGCGAAAAAGACTGCTCCTAAGAAAGTTGCAAAAAAGGTGGCTCCTAAAAAAACTGAAACTAAGGCTAAAGTAAGCCCTAAGAAAGCTCCTTCTAAAAAAGAGGAAGTCAAAAAATCAGAACAAATAGAAATGCCTGTTGAGGAAACAAAAGCAGCACCTAAAAAAGCAAAGTCGACTAAGAAAGAGAAACTTCCATCTAAAGAGGTTTTAGCTGAGGCTGAATCTAAGGTTCAGGATGAAATTGCTGGTCTTGCTGAAAATTTTTCATGGGAAGATATATCTGATGCAATTGCGTCTCTTGATTTCTTTGTGGATCATCGATCTGATGATTGTGCGGAGAAAGGGTGTGAAAATTTAAGAACGACTCAACAATACTGTCGTATGCACTATATCGCTAACTGGCAAGATATTAAAAAGAAAAGAGAAATTCTAAAAGAAGGTAGACTTCAAGAATATATTGAGGAACTGATTGGTAAGTATCCGCCAAAATACATTGAGTCAATTTTAGGTGATCTTCAAGACGATAAAGACTTCTATAAAGCTTTAAATGAACTTAATATCGCAAGTGATGTTGATTTCGATGAAGATGTTGAAGGTATCGATAGTAGTGACGATAATGATGATGATGATATTGAAGTTGAAACAAGAGCATTTGCTCCATCTAAATCAAGATTCGAAGACGATAACTGATTAATTTGAAAGTTTAATTTAATTAATTGAGGCTCACTGATTGTGGGCCTTTTTTAATTCACATTTATGGTCATATCAGGGTTTATGGTAATCGTTTTACTGCTTCCGTATGTAGACATTATGATTTCTCCATCAATTTCCTTAATTTCTCTTGTACTATAACCAAGGTCTAAAGTTTGGATCATCACAGGTGAACTTGGGTTTCTTATATCTACAACAGCTAGCTTTGATGAAGTCCATGTATTTCTTACTATTACAATTTCGTCGTTGGCATAAAGAAT
Source organism: Flavobacteriaceae bacterium (assembly GCA_964215955.1). GTDB lineage: Bacteria > Bdellovibrionota > Bacteriovoracia > Bacteriovoracales > Bacteriovoracaceae. The sequence goes on along the minus strand of CAXPDR010000041.1, from coordinate 247,576 downwards.
TTGATCATAATCAACTGTATCCGTTATAGTTGCTAACTCTGCCGCGGCTAAAGGATTAGTTATATCTAAAACAGAAAAACCATTAGTTGCCATTGAGATGAATATAAAGTTCTTATAAGGATATATATAACGAATCGTTGGTGTTGGATCATGAATCGTGGTTTCTACTACGTTATACGGATCAGAGATATCATAATGATAAAGTCCAGAACCGTAATAAGAATACATAGTATTATTGTGATAAAAAAAGTTATAAACACTATTTTCTAATGAAACAAATGTTGGATTGTTTATATCTGTGACATCATAAATACTTAATCCTTTATAACCTCCTCGACAGAATACGAAGTCATTTTGTTCTAGAATTTTGCTTCCACACATTTGCCGATGATCAAAGGTTCTGCTTATGAGTTGCGGTGAGGTCGGATCGGAAAAATCAAAAGTTACGACAGAATCATTTTCTTCCTTTATTTGAAGGTGGTTTCCAATTAAGGAGATGTCATAGAGAGTTGAGTTAGAAAAACGTTGTCTATAAATGGGAGTTTTATCATTTGATGTCGTATCAAAAACTAATAAATCTCCGTAATCATCGGTCTCTATTTGGTATTGATTCAGTTGAACAGAATTTGAATATCTATAAAATATTTTATTATAATAAGAAACTAATTCTAATCCTTGTTTATCACTAATGTCGAAGATGTAAAAATCTGTAGAAGAGGTTGTGTATAGCGTATTTCCCTCTAGCTCAATTCCATACAAATTATCAGGATGAGCATTATAGCCGCCAAGTTCAATGGCTGTGTACTCATTACTCATGTCTAATATTTCAAGTCCGGATCTATTTCCAGTAATGAACATATAATTACCTTGAGTCTGGAACCCATAAAAATACCCATTCCAGTTAAAAATATTGTTCACTACATATGGATTCGTCGGGTCTGCAATATTTGCAATTGATAAACCATAATAATCTTCTTTAATCGCAACATAGTTTCCGCTATCAAAGGTTTCCCAGGCGTCAAAAGCCCATGACTTTGCCTCGGTAGTAGGAACATGAACCAAGCTGGTTTTATTGGTCGCATCAATGACTTCTATTCCAGTCCAGGCGTGAGATAAAAATATATAATTCCCCCTAAGAACAATTCCGTTTATATAGCTAGGGTCTTCTATAAAATTATCCAAAGGTGTAGAGCTTACTAGAATAGGGGTTCCAGGGGTGGTTGTAATATCATAAATGACAAGCTCATCGGGATTTGCACTTACGTCAATGGCATAAAAATAATTGCCATCAGTATTTGTTGTAGATTCTTCCCAATGTGCATTCTGGGTAAAACCTCCACCGTCTAGTGGGTTATCGGGGTCGGATATATCTATAATATTAACTTTCCTTGAAACTCCTGAGAGGTAGTGAGTAATAAAGGCATAATTTCCACTGACCTTAATGTTATCTAAAGAGCCAGAAAAGTTTAAGCTTCCTCTGGCTAATGGAGCACTTGGATTACTTACATCGATAATTTCTAAATTATTTGCAGAAGTTATCATGTATATAAAGTCTCCTTCTTTGACAAATTCTTTGCTGTTTACCGATGGTAATGCAGTCTTAGAGAGAAGCTCAATTCCAATTAAGTCAGAAGTATCAAGTACGGCAATTCCAGATTCATCGGCTATATATAGATGGGTTCCAGAGTGGCTGAGGTTATTAGTATAGCCTTGAGTATTAAAAGCCCCTAAGTTCTTAGGGGTTGCAGGAGTTGTAAGATCATAATAAATAATTCCCCTTTCAGCGATAGTGTAATAAAGAATATTATTATGAACTTCAAAATATCCATCACTATAAAGAGAAGAGAAGTCTAAAACGGTTAATGAATTAGGACTTGCCGGCGTTGTAACATCTATAATATCAAGGTCTGAGGAATCACCAGCAACAATGGTATTCCCATAATTTTCTATCTCTGTAATTGAGCTCACTCCAGAGGAAGGAGCATGGGTTGTTAAAAGGCTCGGAGAGGCGGGGGTCGTGATATCAAGAACTAACATTCCATTTGGCCCGTTCGCAAGGAAGAGGTGATTTCCAATTTTTAGTGAATCATAAATACTTCCGCTTGGGGGAATATATTGGGAAATAAAGTTTGGAGAGGTGGGAGTATTTATATCAACTAGGATCACTCCATCGGCCCTAGAACTAATGTATAAAGTATTTCCTTCTCTATAAATATATCTAAGATCATAAGTGGAGAAATTAGAATCTGAAACAATAAGAGGACTTTCAAAATTACTTATATCAAATATCTTTAAACCTGCATCAGCTGTTGTGATAAATAAATAATTTGAAAACTCATATACATCATAAATAGTACTATCCATTTCAATGGTGATTTCAAGATTAAGATCAGCTGGGTCTGAAGTATCTATAAAATGTAGTTTGTTATCACCGAATTCAAAGGCATACAGGTGAACTCCTTTAGCATAGAGATTTTCTGCTGGCACCATTCCTGAATTAAAAGTTGTTGGACTTTTCTTTTCTGTAATTTTTTCTTTATCTTTTTCAGAAGGATTTGTTTTAGTTTCAGTTGAGCTGTCAACAATATTGACTTGCACCTCGGAAATACAGCCTTGAAAAATGAAAGCAATGGCGACTGAAATAATGGTGCGATAAGTATAGGTTTTCATTAAGTCCTTAAATCCTTTTAAGCATTATAAGTTAAGAAATTATTAAATTTCTAAGTCCTTGAAACTATAATGCTGAACTCGTGACCTGATCGGTTAATTTATGGGATTTATTAAGAATCTGCCTTGGAGTATTGGCGATTTTTAGCCCTCATCCTAATAAAGGCTTAAAACTGTGTAAATTTGTATTGGTTTAACATTTGTATTGGAGGGAGTTTATGGGTTCCTATATATCTCCATAGACAGGAGAATATTATGAAGTTTTTACTATTAATTGGTATTTCTTCTTTACTGTTGGTAGCAAATGCATCGGCAAAGTATGAACGAAATATGATTTACAGTGTTTCGAACTGCCTTGAAACAGTTGATGAGATAGAAATTATTACTCCGTTTTTAGTTAGATATTATCAAGACTTTAGATCATATTCCTTGGATAGTTTTCAAATAGAGCAAGAAAAAGAGAATCTGAGTTTATCCATTAGAACGAGTATGAGGTATAGGCTTGAGACAATTGGAAACGAGATAAATAGTAGTGATCCTGCTAGGCGATCACATGGGGAGTTTGTTCTAGATGACTTAAGAAAACACTGCAAAGATATTAGGGCCACGATTAATGCGATTTTAATCGAAGAAGCACCTAGCTCTGAGATTGATTTATTGGATGTCGATAAATTTACTTCTTTAGAAGATCTTTAAATCCAAAGCTCTAAATTTCACCATTTTTAGCTAAAAATTGCTCAGCTTGAAGAGTAAGTGAAACATTTTCTCTTGTGATTTTATAATAAAAATTATTTCCTCTAAATTTGTTTTCCGTCCAGTTTGAGTTGTACTCACTCCAATCATTTGTAGCAAATACATCGTCTAAAATATGGCCAGATAAATCTACCAGGTTCTTAAGAGTGGACTTAAACTGTTTGGAGTCTTCGACTACTTCGTGAGAGATAAAAATGGAAATAGGTGACTTCAATTGATCTTCATGATGAATATAAGAAATGATAACGACAAACTCTTTCTCGTAAATTTCGCCGTAAACATCAAAAAATCGGTTATCCTTTTCTGATTGGTCAAAGTATGTTTCTGTTAAGACTTTGGTTAGCTCTTCTGTCCATTCATTAGGAAGGGGCTTTCTTATAATTTTTTCATCTTCAACAATTAATTTACCAAAGTACATATTATATCCTTGTGCGGTGCGCTTTTTGCAGTTTTAATTTGGGCAAAATAGCAAATTTCATGCTGTATAACAAGCCCTCGCTTGAGAAATTGATGGGGTTTATGGTAACTATTAAGGCAAATAAATTAACTATTTAAGAGATAAGGAGATTATATGAGTGTTTATATTTTAGGTGGATCTAGAACTCCACAAGGAAGCTTTTTAGGAACATTATCATCTGTGGCTGCTCCAAAGCTTGGTGCGACTGCAATTCAGGGAGCTTTAGCTAAAACAGAAATCGCAAATGATAAAGTAGACGAAGTATTTATGGGGAATGTTGTTCAGGCGGGAGTTGGTCAAGCACCAGCTAGGCAAGCTGCTTTATTTGCAGGTCTTCCTAAGTCTGTACCATGTACGACAATTAATAAAGTTTGTGGATCAGGTCTTCAATCAGTTATTCTTGGCGCAAAATCCATTTTAACGGATGACGCAAGTTTGGTTGTCGCTGGTGGAATGGAAAATATGTCATTAGCTCCACACTTATTACCAAATTCAAGAAACGGTTTTAAATTTGGGGCAACCGAAATGAAAGATGCCATGCAATGGGATGGACTTTGGGATGTTTATTCTGATAGACCAATGGGGAATTGTGCAGAAGAGTGTACAAAGAAATATGATCTTTCTAGAGAAGCACAAGATGCATTTGCAACTCAATCATTTAAGAGAGCTCAAGCAGCTCAAGCAGAAGGGATTTTTCAGTCAGAGATTTCAGCTGTCACAATTAAAGGAAGAAAAGGTGACGTTGTCGTTTCAGAAGATGAAGGTCCTGGAAAAGTTAAGTTTGATAAAATGGCAGCCTTGAGACCAGCATTTGAAAAAGATGGAACTATTACTGCAGCAAATGCCTCTACTATAAATGATGGAGCAGCTGCTCTTGTTTTAGGTGGTGAAGAATATAAAGATCAAGCAAAATTTAAAATTTTAGGATGGGCTTCTCATGCTGGGGAACCAACTTGGTTTACAACCGCTCCTGTTCAAGCCGTTAAGAAAAACTTAAAAAAACTAGACTTAACTGCTGATCAGATTGACTTATGGGAGATAAATGAAGCTTTTGCCGCAGTTACCATGGTCGCGATAAAAGAGTTACAATTAGATGAGAATAAAGTGAATGTTTATGGTGGTGGAGTAAGTCTTGGGCATCCAATTGGAACAAGTGGAGCGAGAATACTTTTAACCCTTACTAATGCAATGGAAAGAAAAGGTGCTAAGTATGGATGTGCTGCAATTTGTATTGGTGGAGGTGAAGCCTTAAGCATGGTTATTGAAAGGTTATAATTTGACTACAGCAACGAAATCTAAAACGGCTAAAGCAGGTTCAGGTCTTAGAAGACTTAAGCCTGCTGAAGTTCTTTTCAATGACGGAGAGAAGGCGAATTCGTTGTATATTATCCAAAAGGGTCAACTAAGACTCTTTAAACCTAAAGGTAAAGGTTTTATAGAGATAGCTGTTCTAAGGGCCGGTGAAGTTATAGGTGAGATGGCCTACTTCGATGATGATGGTGGCGGAAAAAGGTCTTGTTCTGCTGCGGCGATGGTATCTTCAGATGTCATTGAAATTTCATTTACTGCTTTTGCTAAAACAATGTCAGGTTTAAACCCTTGGTTTAAAACCATTATCAATACTCTAGCAAATAGACTGAGACAAACGAATGCGAGAGTAAAAGAACTAGAGTCCAACTCTGCTTCAGTAAACTATGGAACAGGAAAACATAGTGGATATGAATTTTTTAAAACAGCTGATGTTATAAAAATATTGGGAATGCTATTTTTAGTCTATAAATCTCACGGTGAGCAAAATGCTAATGGGCTAGCAGTTCATCATAAAACCTTAAATCTTTATTCACATGAGATTTTTGGAATTATTGAATCCAAGATGGATGAAATGATTATTGTTCTTCAAGATTTAGGATTAATCCAGGTTGAAAATGATAAAGATGGACTTCCAAAAATTTATATTCTTAGAGACTTAGACCGAATAAGGTCTTTGTTTATTTTCTACAACACAGAGAAGCACTTAACTGAAGATAAAAAACTTAAAATAAGTAAAAAATGCCAAACTTTTTTAGAAAATATCTGGAAAAAAATTGCTAATTCTCCCAATACAGACAATGCTATGACCTTAGTTCCTGTGGGAGATCTTCTAGATTACTGGGCACAGTCAAAAGCATTCATTACTATTGAACACTTAGATGATGCTCGTCAACATGGAATTGTGGGCGAAGCCATAATTGGAAATGATAACGCTTTATCTGTTGAAGTTCACTATCTAAAGATGAAAAAATTGCTTCCAAATATAAAGTTTATGAATAGAGTCCTAGATTCAAATCAACAGAAGTCCTCAGTCGCTTAATTCGGTTTAGCTTTATAAAATACTTTAATTGTTTGCCCATTTGTAAAGATCGCATCACCATGAAGCTGTAAAAAATAACCAGATTTATTAACCGGTGGAGTTACGGCCGCATCAGTAGGTCCAGGGACTTTAATATTTAGAGTATCCCGCCATCCTAAATAACTCCAACCATTTGAACCTGATTGTGGGAAGGCTTTCCCATCAATCTCTATTTTTACAGAAGTTAATTCAGGGTCTCTTGGTAGTGCAACATAACCAAAGTACTCTGTTGGTGTTCTCGTTTTTGCAATAATACAGTCTGGATGAGAAACTCTAGCTTCCCCGTGTAGTTTTACCATAAGTCCTGAGTCTGTTTCTACTTTGTCTGCTGGCTCATAATTTAGTCTTTGATTGGACTTGTAACCGATATATTCAAAACCATTCTCTGTTCCTGGTAAAATTTCAGTTTTAACCCCATTCTTTGAGAGTTTAAAGATTTGAATGTCGTCGGTTTGAATTTCAGATTCACTTGCTGAACTTATTTTCCAGTGATCGTATTTATGGCCATCAATAACGGCTTGAATACTATTATTGACTACTGAAAATAATGAAGCATAGTTTTGAGAACATAGATCTAGGACATCTTTTTTATCATTATCTGTTAAACCTTGATACTCGTATAAATCTCTTGAAAGTCTCTGGTATGTTTCACCTTTTTTCCATCCATTACAGCTTGAGTTCGCAACAACAGAAATAAAACGAAACATTCTTGATTTAAGAAGGTTCTCCTCAGAACTTCCATTACTGTAAACTTTTGTAAATTTCTTAAATTCATTTAAAACCGTAGAGTATGGATAATCAGGATTATCTACGATATTTCCATTAAGAGTTTTTTTCGTTTGTGTATCATCACCATTAGAAATCATAACAACAATCGTATTTGCATCATCTCTAAATATTCCATTGGATCTATTGTAATTAATGATGTTTTTTACTCTTTCAAAACCAAATTCATTATTATTTCCTGAGGCATCAGCAAACATCTCTAAACTATCTGAGTTTGTCATATTAACTGAGGCGATACTAGGAATAGAATTGGGATCACTAACAATTAAAGGATATCCTTGAATACTATCTGTAGGTCCAGGGTTTAGTGGAGCTACATAAATATGATAATCAAAGTCTCCTGATACTGTTTCTATTGTTTTTTGAATCTCACCTTTTATGGATTGAAAACTACTAGCAAGGGTACTTCCTGAGTTGTCGATAACATAAAGAATATCGACAGGTGGTTTTCTAAAAGTGAACTGAGAACAGGTACTGACTTCTTGAGACTCAATTGTAGAAGAGGTATAGCCTTCATTTTGAGTATTTTGAGTGAGTACTTCCTCTCCACAGGAGAAAAAAATTAAGGGAAGTAATAATATTAAAATTAGTTTCTTCATAATTAATCCATTATGCTAGTTTTTCAGTATACTTGTCGGAAAAAATCAAGATAACTTTAATTGTAATGGAAATTCTTTCCCAAATTCAGCTATCTTACTGAATTAATGTAAAATATAAGGAATTAATAATATGTATGTTTAGAGGAGAATTTTCATGGAAGATGTTTGGTACTATGTGGAAGCCGGCGAAAGAAAGGGACCTGTAGAGCTTACAGTTATTAATGAAATGATGGAGAAATCAACCTTAGGTGATGATGATTACGTTTGGAGAAAAGGTTTTGAAAACTGGACTAAAATTAAAGACGTAGATGAGCTTCAACATGTCGAAGAAGTTATGGAAGAAGAAGTTACCGTAACAGCTGATAATCTCGCACTCAAAGAGTTAACAACCTCTGAGAATAAAATTTTTATTAAAATTGGAGCTGATAGAGGTGGGCAAGAAGTTGAGTATGGTCCATACACATTAGATATTATTATTCAGCTTTATAAGCAAAATAGAATTAATTCTAAAACCTTAGTGTTTGTAAGAGGTTTAGAAGATTGGGCATTCTTAGGAGACTTCAAAGACTTTGCCGAGGTATTTGAAGAAGTACCACCTCCAATTGAAGAGGTTGATAGAAGAAAGAATAATAGAAAGCCATTTATTGCCAGAATGTATATTGAAAGCGATAAAAAGGTTTATGTCGGTGTATGTCGGGATATTTCTATTGGTGGAATGCAAGTCCTAGTTGATCAAATCCCTGCTGAGAAAGGTGAGAGGATTTCTATCAATGTACATCCTGAGAACACTGAACACCATTTTGTTGCAGGTGGAGAAGTTGTGAGACTTTTAGATGGTGGACAAGGATTCTCTTTTAGATTTACTGAATTGAATGAAGATGCTAAAGAAGCCATTCAAAAATATTTAGATGAAGTCTAAGAACCAGCAGCGCTACAAAGAAGAAGAGGGGACATTTACTTCATCTTCTTCTCAGCAAGCTCATATTTTTTATAAGCATTACATTCCAAGTAAAGGGAAACTACCTAAAAATATTATTCATGTCATTTTTCAGCATGGTATGATTGAGCATCACGGTAGACATAAAGAGCTCTTTGAGAAGCTGTTTGAAGCCTTTGATAAAAAGATTGTCATTTCTGTTATGGACCTTGCTGGACATGGTTTGAGTGGTGGAGATCGTGGAGACATAGAGAGTTTTGGTGTTTTTGTAAGAGACTTTTCTCATTTTTGTGAAATTTGTCATGAAAGGTTTTATATTGATCATAAGGTGACTACAGTATTAGGATCACATAGTTTAGGAGGATTAATTACACTAAAGTATGTGACGGATGCTGAACTTATTAAGCCCTTTCAAATTAAAGGAATGTTTTTATCGAATCCTTGTATTTCTCCTAAAATCGAGCTTCCAAAAGGAGTCGTTAATCTAGCTGGATCATTACCAGTTTCTCTTGCAAAAGTTAGATTACCTTTAATCTACGATGGCCATGACCTAACTCATGATGATTTAAAAGTTAAAGAGTTTGTTCATGATCATTTGATTTCAAAATCAATAAGTATCAAATTGGGCTATGAGACTATTCAGGCGACCAAACAAATTTCTTCTTTAAGTTATTTTATGGATATTCCTTGTTTTTTTATTCTCGCAGAAGATGATAGAGTGGTAGATAACCATAAAACAAAACTCTTCATTACTGGTATGGATAAAAAATTAGTGAAAGTGAAGCTTTACCCAAATACGAGACATGATATTTTGAATGAGACTTGTCGAAATGAGGTTTTTAAGGACATAATTAATTATATAGAAGAAATTAGGACATAATATGAAATTTATATATCAAGCTTTATTTATACTTTTATTGGCGGCTTGTGCCACTAACTCTAGTAGAAGACCAGTTTATAAAACTCAAGTTAAATTAATTGGCGGAACTTTTCAAGACAAACAATGGCAGGATGAACTTATTTTTAGTCGGACATCATGGTTTAAGGATGCCACTATGTCACATGAGGTTCTTCTAAGTAAAATAGATATGAATTCTCCTTTTAAGTCATGGTTTGGTAGTGAGCAAAATTATTTGAAGAAATGTAGCATCTTTTATATTGCTCTCGTTTATTCAGACATCAATGCCAAACATAATAATGCCTTTGTCATAAACCAGCTAGAGTCCAATGGATTAGGTGCTGTTTCTATTCTTGATTTCTCTCATCATATTAAAGCTCATCAAAATACTCAAGATTGGAACTTGTCAAAACATAAGGTTATTGGTTTATGTCACAAAAATGTTGTGGAAAGTACAATCAAGGTCGATATTCCTGGCTTTAAGTCTCAAGTTCTTAAATAGTACTTAAGTCTTTATAATTCCGAGTGATTTAATTTTTAGAGGAATATATTTATAAAGAATCCTATTAATTTTCCGAAGAGTAACTGAGGTAAATTAATGAGTAAAAATTATCAACGATTTGGAAAGTATTTAATTTTAGACCATCTTGTAGATGGTGGTATGGCCAAAATTTGTCGTGCTAACTACTTAGGTGAGCAGGCCAATAAAATTGTTGCTATCAAAATGATACAGCCTCAGTATTCTAAAAATCCATCCTTTGTTCAAATGTTTGAAGATGAATTAAAAGTAACCTTCGGGTTATTACATCCAAACATAGCTCAAGTTTACGATTATGGTATGGTAGATGACCAACTGTATTCTGCTATGGAATATGTCGATGGTGCAAATCTCAAACAGTTCTTAGATAGATTAAAAGAAAAAAAGTTTGTTTTTCCGGTTGAAATTTCAACTTATATTGTCTCCCAAGTTGCTCAAGCTCTTCACTATGCACATACTTTTCAGGATAAATTGACTGGAAAGTCATTCAATATTATTCACCGGGATATTTCCCCTCATAATATTATGATTACTTATGATGGAGCTGTTAAGGTTATTGATTTTGGGATTGCAAAAGCTGATTCTAATAGTGAAGCAACTCAAGCTGGTACTATTAAGGGGAAGCTATCTTATCTTGCGCCGGAATATTTAGAAGGATTAGAACTGGATCATAGATATGACCAATTTGCCGTTGGAATAACCTTATGGGAAATGCTTTGCTCTAGAAAGCTGTTTTCTGCCAAAAATGATTTGGCCGTTCTTAAGTTGATTCAGGCTTGTAATGTACCAAAGCCATCATCAATAAACCCCAATGTTCCAGCAGAGTTAGATGAAATTGTTTTAAAGGCTCTCTCAAAAGATCGATCCAATCGTTTTGAAAACCTAGATAAATTAAACAGAGCTCTAGTCAAGTTTTTATACTCAAACTTTCCTGAGTTTAATGCAACAGACTTAAGTTATTTTGCTAAGCAATTATTTAAGGATGAAATTCAAAGTGATAAAGAGAAGTTTGTTGAGTTCGGTAAAATTGATATAAAGCCTTATTTGGAAGATTTGCAAAGAAGTGAGAGTGGAGACACACGCAAGAATGAGAAAGCTGAGGATGGTTCCTTTCTTTCCGATGAATTAAGAAGCGGTAAAATTGAACTTGACCTTGGAAGTTTTGATGCGAAAACTGAAGGATCAACTCCAAACTTAGACTTAAATTTTTCTGACTCGACAGCGACGGGTTATAAAATTGAAAAACTTCAGAAAGATACGGTAACTAAAAAGTCTAATCTAAAGGGTAGAGTGGGTGCTGCTGCTAATGCTAATGGAAAAGCGAGTCCTGCTAGTGGAACAAGAGTAAATAGAACTAAAATCGCTAATAAAAATTCACTTAATAAAAAACAAGAAAAGAAAAATGGTGGCTTTGGGTTGATTGGATCAGCACTTGTTGCTGGATCATTAATGGTTGGAGTGCTCAAGCCCGACTTGGTAAAAGATTATACTGGAATTGATCTAGGTAAAGTTTTTGGAGTAAAAAGAGACCTTGCCTCTAATCCATCTTTACAGGTTGAAGAAAAAGAAAATGAACCAAAGATTGTTGAGAAAGGACGTATCGTTTTTGACAATCTAGATTCTAACATGACTATTAAATTAAATGGTAAGAATGTAGAAATGGACGCATTTGGGATTTATGTAGAGAAAAATGTCTCTTATGTTTTAGAGGTTGAAAAACCAGGGTATAAAACTTGGAAATATGATAGGACAATAAACCTATCAGGAGAAAGACCTAAATTGGAAATCATTATCCCTGAACTTGAAAGGCTGTCTATTGGCTTTTTAACCACAAGTCAGAATTTTTCACCGGGATCAGTCATTTATATGAATATTAATGGTGAAAAGATAAAGCAAGACTTACCACTTCGTAATTATAGAATCCCTGCAGGATCATATGAAGCAACTATTTCTAACAAAGTTCTTGGTATTGAAAGGAAAGTAAAATTTACAATTAAAGAAAATAAAAGAAATTTTTTAAAATAAAAAAATTATTCCTTTAGTTGTTGCTCTTTATCTTCAAATCGTTTCTTCTGCTTAAAGCGATTTCTACTTCTCATACTTAATAGTTTAACAATTTCAGCAGCTGTCTCTTCAAGTGCCTTGTTGGTAACATTGAATATTGGCCATCTTCTATTTTCTTCAAATAATTTATTAGCCCATTCAATTTCTTCCATGACCTTATTGAAGGATGCATAATCACCACTCGTGTTAGAACCAAGTTTTACGAGTCTATTTTGTCGAATTTCTCTTAAAGCCTCTGGATCAATGGTAAGGCCAAAAATTTTTCGTTGGTCAATTTCAAATAAATTTTCAGGCAACGGCATTCCTAATATAATGGGTATATTTACAACCTTTAACCCTTCTAGAGATAAAAAGATAGACAATGGGGTTTTTGAAGTTCTAGAAATTCCAACAAGAACGATATCACACTCATTTAAAGTTTTAAGATTTCGGCCATCATCATGGTTGAGAGTGAATTCAACTGCTGAAACTTTTCTAAAATACTCATCATTTACAGCATGGAGTAAACCTGGCTGGTAATCAGGTTCTGTTTCGAAAACATTTGCAAAGCTTGTTAGAAGTGGCCCTAAAAGGTCTACAGACCTTACATGTTCTCTTCTGCTTATATCGTGAACGTATGTTCTTAAGTCTGGGGATACAATGGTAAAAACGACCATGTCGTGATGAATGGCTGCTTCTTGAAAGATAGCATCGATATGTTCTTTTGTTCTCACATTCTTGTAGCGAGTAAAAAATATCTCTTTGGACTGGAACTGTGATATAGCTGCTCTGGTCATGGCCTTTGCAGTTTCTCCTGTTCCATCAGATATAATTATAACTTTAAGGTTTTTCTTTTCTTTGACTTCCATCTATTTCACAAAATTCTTTGCAAGACTTTATTATCTTGTCTTGATCTTTTAGTGAATTATAGCAAACTTTATCCTGTTTTTTAAACCAAGTTCTTTGAGATTTTGCTAATCTTCTCGTGTTGATACTTAATCTTTCTTTGTAGTCATCTAAAGAAGCAAAATCCCCCTTAAGATAGCTGATAGTTTCTTTATACCCAATCGATTGCATCGGTTTTTCTTTCCCAGATGCTCCATTTCTAAGAAGAGATTCTACTTCATCAATTAAGCCTGCTGCAATCATTGAGTTTGTTCTTTTTTGAATGATTTGAAAATGATCTTCTTTTGGGATGTCTAGGTAGTTGTGAAGAACACTCCAGTTATATTTTTCAACGGGAGATTCACTTTTTTTATGTTTCATTTCTTCTCTCGCCTCAGAAAACTTTTCACCTGTCATCCAGAAATGCTCGACAGCCCGCCTTATTCGATAATGATCATTTTTATGATATCTTTCAAAAGATTCATAGTCATTCATTTCTAGAACCTCTAGAAAGGGAATAATACCGTTTGATTCATAGAGTTTTTGAGACTTTTCTAAAATATCGGGGCTTGTAGTTTTTGAATCATACATTCCTTTAAGAAGTGCCTGTAAGTAAAAACCACTTCCTCCGACAAGAATCACTGGTTTGTTTCTGTTATGAATATCAAGAATTATAGGGATAGCATTCTCTGCGAAGTCTGCAGCATTGATGCTATTTTTTATTGAATGAGTTCCTATTAAATGATGAGGAATATCATCCATCTCTTTTTTACTTGGCTTTGCTGTACCAATATTGAGTTCCTTATAAAATAGTAATGAGTCAAAATTAACAATTTCAGCATTAATTTCTTTTGCAACTGAAATAGAGATAGCAGTTTTTCCAACTGCCGTTGGACCTGAGAAAACAATAATCTTACTTTCCATAAATACTCGCTAAATGACCTTCATTTAACTCTTTTAGTAATCCCATTTGAGAAAGATTAAATTCTCCTAACTCTTTTAAGAGTGAATTAATTTGATTTTCGTTTAGAAATGTTTCTAATTTAAGTGTCTCTAAGTTTAGGTCGTTAAGTTTAGATATATTTTCATTACAAATATACTCTACAATTTTTAAGTAAGGGAGGCTTTGTATACATTTTGGAAATGTCCTTATCACTAAGGTCTCTTGAGATAAAAAGTCTGTTTCAAAACCTAAGGTATTGAGAAACTCAATTGTTGTTGATTTAATTTTTCTATTAAATTTTAAGGGGCGACTTACAAGCAGAGGTACAATAGAGTCTTTCAAATCTTCTCTTGAAAGATGATTCATTGTAATCTTTTCTAAAAGTCTGGAGAGAGAAATAATAAAGACTTTTTCATTAAAAGAATAAAGTCCAAAAGACCCAATCTTATGGATCTTATTTGACTCTTCTGTCTTAAATTCTTTATTTTCATTATGTAAGTCTGTAAAGTAACTTTCTACTGCATCTTGATTTCCAAAGTCGACTTTTTTATATCCGATATCTTTTAGTCCTGAATTAACATTTTCAAAGTCAAAAGACTGAACTTCTGCTGGGGATGAAAAATTCTTACCTGGAACTAAGTCGGTTTTCGCTATCTGTTTATTTAAAATAGCTTTTATTGTACCAGAGACTACTGAGTATACTTTTGGTGCCTTAAAGATTTTTACAACCGTCTTATTAGGGTGAATGTTGACATCAATTTCATCCGAAGGAATTTCTAAAAAACAGAAATAATGCCCAGTCTCGCCTTCAGGCCATAGGTGCCCCGCTGTATTTAATATAATCTTATGGAGTTGAATATCTTGAATATACCTTTGGTTAATGAAGAGGAAATGAGACTTATGAGCATTTCCTCTCGTCGATTCCTGAGTCAAAATAACTTTACAATTAACTCCATCATAAGTTGATGAGTTCTCTAAAAAATTTATTTCCTTGTTAGGGAATACTGTGTCCTTAATCCTTTGAAATAGCTGTTCCCGTTTAGGGTAAATTTCTTTTGTATCATCATCAAATTTAATGTGAAATTCAACTTGTGGATAATTTAAAAGAAAAGAATTTATAATCTTTTTGATGTGGTTTTTTTCTGAGGTTTTAGATTGAATGAATTTCATCCTCACAGGTGTATTGTAAAATAGGTCTTTAATAAATAGTTTAGTTCCTGAAGGAAGATTAGAGTTTACGTCTTCTTGATGAATAAGTGTCTCTCCACCTTCTATTTTCATTATCCCTTTAGTTTTTAGAGTTATTGATTCACAGCTTAACTTACTAATACTTGCGATACTTGCAAGGGCTTCACCTCTAAAGCCATAAGAGTGCAAACTATAGATATCTTCAAACCTAGCAATTTTACTTGTAGCATGTCGACAAAAGGCGAGGGGAAGGTCTTGTGCATTTATACCTTTTCCATTATCAATTATTGAAATTAAATCAAGACCATTATTTTTTATGGCGAGTTCTATTTTTGATGAACCTGCATCAATTGCGTTTTCAAGAATTTCTTTAATCAGAGTGGAGGGACGTTCAATAACTTCACCAGCTTTGATCTGGTCAATAATATGTTCTGGTAGAAGTTGTATTTTATCCACTTGGGAAGGTTTCATTATGCTTTGTAAAAGTTTACTTGGTTTCTTCCACCCTCTTTGGATTTATAAACGGCTGAATCTGCTCTTTTGAAAAGATCAGTTCCTATTTCAACACCTTGTCTATAATCGGCTACTCCTATGGAAGCTGTTACTGGTAATCTTTGAGCCTCATACATGAACTCATTTGACTCAACTAGTTTTCTAAGTCGCTCTGCGATTTCAAAGGCTTGCTTAAGGTTAGTTTTTGGTAGAAGAACGACAAACTCTTCTCCACCATATCTAGCGAATGTATCGCCTTTACGTATTCCATTATCTCTTAAAAGTGCTGCCATCTCTTTGAGAACATAATCACCAGCATCATGGCCATAATTATCATTTAAATGTTTAAAGTGATCTAGGTCAAAAATGATTAGAGATAACGGTGTTCCTGTAATTTTCGACTTTTTTACTTCTAAGTCTAACTTATTGTTAAAATACATCTTATTATAACATTTAGTTAAACCATCAGTGTTAGCTTCTTGATGAAGCTTGTCGTAAGTAAGCCTTTCAGTATCTCCTTTAGGAAGATATTTAAGTGCAATACTACCTAGTTTAACCATATCTCCTTTGGAGAGGCTAACATCAGATTCAATTTTTGTATTATTTAAAAATGTACCGTTGCTCGAGCCAAGATCGGTAACTGTACATTTCTCATTTAGGATTGAAACTTTGAAGTGCTTACGTGAGATTCCTTGGAACTCAAGTGGAATATTACATTCTGGACTTCTTCCAACTATAGTTTCACCTTCTAGGAGGTCAAATATTGTTCCATTTAGGTCTCCACCTACAACCAAAAAACATGCAGGCTTTCCAGCTGCTTCATCATCTGCAGCTTTAAGTGCAGCATGAATATCTGTTATAACAACGGTTGCGTTATCATCGCTCATGAAATTAAACTCCAATTTTATCTACAACTACTTTAAATCATTAAATACTGTTTTCCAAGTATACCATCTTATCGGTGAATTAACATTGAGAGTTTAGATATTGAAAGGCATATTTTTTTCCTAATTCAACACCGGGTTGATCAAAAGGATCAACTAATAGATATTCTCCCATTAATGCTGTTAAGCTCTCAAAAAATATGATTAATTGCGCTAAAGAATTTTCATTAAGCTCTGCTATATTAATGCAAATCACATTTCTATTGTTTTCTCTTAAAGCCTTTACGCTACCTTGGAATTCGGCTTCTAGTAAATCATTCATACTAAAACTTTCCAGTTTTCTAGCACTGTCCAATTCTAATTTTGAGTCCAGAGAGTAATTATTTTTTCTAGAAGAAATATTTAACATATAAAGAAGTTTGTTATTAGGTCCTTCCATAAAAAGCTGCATTTGAGCATGTTGGTCAGTTGCTCCATAAGCAGGAATTGGCGTTAACCCTACAGACTTTTTTTGAGCCTCTGAGTATTTTCCCAAGCTCTCTGCCCATAATTGAACAAACCAAGCACTAAAGTCTTTTAATTTGGATGAATAGGGCATGAGCACTGTTTGATCAACTCTAGTTTCAGTTTCTTGAAAAAGATAGGCTGTATGTGCTGCACATTGAAGAAGTGGATTGTTTTGTGTATCTTCATTTAACAGAGTCGACTTTATGTTATTTGCGCCAGCATAAAGAGCATCAATATCTAATCCAAAAAAGATTGCAGGTAAAAGCCCAACATGAGTTAATACTGAAAAACGCCCACCAACATCACTTGGGACAATAAGCGAGTCATATTTCATTTTATCGACATGTTCTCTTAGTTGACCACCATCTTTATCTGTACAGAAAACAAAATAGTCTCCAAAATTTTCTTCTGAAATACCTTCTTGTTTGAGAAGGTTTCTAACAATTGAGTAGCATGCAATGGTTTCAGCTGTTCCGCCGGACTTTGAAACTACATAAAAAATAGATTCTTTTAAGTCTATCGACTTTAAAATTTGATCAAGGTAATCTGAGTCAGTATTGTCCATAAGAGAGAATGTCTTATCTGTTGTATTGGCTAACGCTGAGATGAGCATTTGTGGACCAAGGGCACTACCACCAATACCGATTTGGACAAAATGTTTTTTGTGTTTAATTTTTTCAAAGATTTTTTTTGTTGAAATCAAATAGTCAGTTTTATCAGTTAAGTGAAAAAAACCATATTTTGGATTATCAATGATTTTATTAAATTTGGTTAACATTGATTTTAAATAATCATCCTGAAAAGTTTTATGGGCGGTATCTGAGTTGGTTTGATAAGTAAACTTTATCATAATATTATCCTTGATATTCTTTTTTAAGTTCTCTCGCTATGACAATCTTTTGGACTTGATTTGTTCCTTCTACTATTTGTAATACTTTTGCGTCACGCATAAATCTTTCGACTGGATATTCTTTTGTGTAACCAACTCCCCCATGAATCTGGACAGCATCAGTTGTTACTTTCATGGCCGTATCAGTGGCTTTCATTTTAGCCATTGAAGAAAGTTTTGTATTGATCGTTCCGTTGTCAAAGTCTAGGGCAGCTTTATTGACTAATAGTCTTGAGGATTCAATTTCGCAGGCCATATCTGCCATCATCCACTGAAGTCCTTGAAAGTTGAAGATTGCTTGTTTGAACTGTTGTCTTTCAAGTGAGTAGGTGACAGCTTCATCTAAGGCCCTTTGAGATAATCCAACAGCTATCGCTCCAATGGTAATT
Organism: Flavobacteriaceae bacterium; assembly: GCA_964215955.1. Lineage (GTDB taxonomy): Bacteria > Bdellovibrionota > Bacteriovoracia > Bacteriovoracales > Bacteriovoracaceae. The sequence goes on along the minus strand of CAXPDR010000041.1, from coordinate 229,332 downwards.
CTTCCTCTATCTAGAGCACTCATTGCTATCTTGAAACCTTCACCTTCGTTAGCTAAAAGATTTTCTTCAGGTACAAAGCAATTTTCAAAAAGAACTTCTCTTGTGTGCGAAGCTCTCCAACCCATTTTTTGTTCTTTTTTTCCATAACTAAAACCATCCATACCATCACGGACTATAAAAGAAGAAACACCTTTGGCTCCTTCGCCACCAGTTCTGGCCATGACGATATATGTTTTTGCAAACCCTGCAGAAGAGATCCACATTTTAGATCCATTTAAAATATAACCACCTTCAGTTTTTTTAGCAGTAGTCCTAAGGGCGGCAGCATCTGATCCTGAGTGTGATTCAGATAAACAAAATGATCCTATTTCTTCTCCGGATGCTAAGGCCGGAAGATATTTTTTCTTTTGAGATTCATTTCCAAATTTTTCAAGAATTGATTGAACCATCGATGATACTGAAACGGTTACAGCATAGGCTACTGATGACTTTGCTATCTCTTCAAGGACGACACAAAAGTCTTGATAGCCTAAAGACATACCACCATATTGCTCAGAGGTGGTTATTCCCGTAAGGCCAAGTTCACCCATATCTTTAAATATTTCAAATCTAAACTTTTCTTCGGCATCATCATGCTCCATAAAAGGTTCGATTTTCTCCAAACGATATTTTTTTATAGTGCTTTGAAGCTCTCTTTGTAATTCATTCATAACTGTCTCCTAAGGAGAATCAGCATAACATGGTTAGATTAAAGGAGCTAGAGTTAAAGGTTGGATTTGATTTGTGTTATGACTTTCTTTAACTTCTAAGAAGAGCTGAGCATAATAAATAAACTTTGGGCGCTTTGCTGCTTCTTGCTGTGCAATATGATGATCGATTTTAATCCAAATACTAGAAATAGCTGATTAATTAAGTTTTACAAATGTTAAATTTAGTTTCAAAATACCTATTAAAATCAAAGATTAAACCCTATCATGTCTAAGAAATTATTTAGTAAGGAGATATTATGTTATTCGATGGAAAAGCGATTCAATGCTCATTGGAGGCAAATGGAATCATTAAAGTTACCTTTGATATCAAAAACTCGGGTGCCAATGTCATTGGCAAGCTCATGATGGAAGAGCTACCTAAGGTAGTGGATGCAATTGAAGGTTGTAGTGAGAAGAAGGGTGTCATTTTAAGATCAAATAAAGAGCACTTCATTTTTGGTGCGGATATTACAGAGTTTGTTCCCCAGTTCACAAAAACTGCAGCAGAGATAAAAAGCTGGATTAATCCGATGAACTCAATTCTAAATAGATTTGAAGATTTAAATGTTCCAACTCTAGCTTTAATTAATGGATACGCTTTAGGCGGTGGCTTTGAAGTTTGTCTCATGACTGATTATAGAATCGCCGTTGCAGGAGCAAAAGTTGGTTTACCTGAAACGAAATTGGGAATTATGCCAGGATGGGGAGGATCTGTAAGACTTCCAAGACTTTGTGGTGCTGACCATGCAATTGAATGGATTACTTCTGGTAAACAGTGGAAGGCTGAAGATGCTCTAAAAATTGGTGCCGTTGATGCGGTCGTTGCTCCTGAAAAACTAGAGGAGTTGGGAGAGAAGTTTTTACTTTCATGTATTGAAGGAAAGATGAATTGGCAAGCTAGAAAAGTTGAGAAAAAATCTCCTCTTAGATTAAATAGAACTGAAGCAACTATGGTATTTGAAACAGCAAAAGGTTTTGTTGCGGGAGTTGCAGGTCCTAATTATCCTGCACCCGTAAAATCTATTGAAGTTATGCAAGCAGGTTGTGCTCTTGAAAGAGATGCAGCTTTAGAATTTGAAGCTGATGCATTTGCTGAACTTGCAACAACTGATGTTGCTCATAATTTAATTCAGGTTTTTCTTGGAGATCAATATTTAAAGAAAGTTTCTAAAAAATTAACCAAAGAAACTTCTAAGATTAATCAAGCAGCAGTGCTTGGAGCTGGTATCATGGGCGGAGGTGTTGCTTACCAATCTGCAAGTAAGGGAACTCCAATCATCATGAAAGATATTAACCCTGGTGCAATTGAACTTGGTTTAACAGAAGCTACAAAACTTTTATCTAAACAAGTTAAAAGAAAGAAAATTGATGCAGCTGGAATGGCAACTACACTTAATATGATTCAACCAACTCTAAGTTACGGTGATTTTGAATCGGTTGATGTGGTTGTTGAAGCTGTTATTGAAAATACAAAAATCAAAAAAGCAGTACTAGGAGAGTTAGAAGGAAAGGTTAAACCTGGAACGATTCTAACATCGAATACATCAACAATTTCTATTACTGAATTAGCAAAGGATTTAAAGAATCCTGAAAACTTTTGTGGAATGCACTTTTTCAATCCTGTTCACAGAATGCCATTGGTAGAAGTTATTAGAGGTGAAAAGTCTTCGGATGAGGCAATTGCTAAAACTGTTGCTTATGCACTTCAAATGGGAAAAACACCAATTGTTGTAAATGACTGTGCAGGTTTCTTAGTAAATAGAGTCCTATTTCCGTACTTTAATGGATTTGCAAAATTGATTGAGGATGGTGTTGATTATAAAAGAATAGACAAAGTTATGGAAAAGTTTGGATGGTCAATGGGTCCTGCATATCTATTAGATGTTGTTGGGATCGATACCGGAGCTCATGCTGCTAAAATAATGGCAGACGCATTTCCTGATAGGATGGAAATGGGTGGAGAAACTATTATTGATAAAATGTATGCTGATAAAAGGTATGGTCAGAAAAATGGTGTTGGTTTCTACAAGTATGAATTAGATAGAAGGGGAAAACCAAAAAAATCAATAGATGAAAAGGCGGAGGAATTAATCAGAAAACATGTGAAAAGAACTATTGAAGTTTCTGATCAAGAGATTGTTGAAAGAATGATGCTTCCAATGATTTTTGAATGTGCCAGATGCTTAGAAGAAAATATTGTCTCTACACCACAGGAAGTTGATATGGGTCTTTTGCTTGGACTTGGATTTCCTCCATTTAGAGCTGGAGCTTTAAAATATGCAGACGCAATAGGTGCGAAAAACTTAGTTGAGCTTTCAGGGAAATATATTGAACTTGGAAATATGTATCAAGTCACTGATGGCGTTAAAACATTAGCAACTGAAAATAAAACTTATTATTAAGAGGATGAAGATATGAAAAAGGTCGTAATCGTAGATGCTGTTAGATCAGCAATGGGAAGATCAAAAAACGGATCTTTTAGAAACGTAAGAGCAGAAGAATTATCAGCTCAATTAATGGAAGCTTTAATGGAGAGAAATCCAAAAGTTGATCCTTCTGAAATTGAAGATATTATTTGGGGCTGTGTTCAACAAACATTAGAACAAGGTTATAATATTGGAAGAAACGCACAACTTCTAACTCGTATTCCAAAAGAAGTATCAGCTCAAACTGTTAACAGACTGTGCGGTTCTTCTATGACAGCTCTTCACATGGCACACCAAGGAATTCTGGCCGGACAGGGAGATATTTATCTTGTTGGTGGTGTTGAACATATGGGACATGTACCAATGACCCACGGAGTAGACTTTAATCCAGAGTCGTCCAAAGTTATGGCAAAGGCTGCTGGAAATATGGGAATTACCGCTGAACTGCTTGGAAGAATGCATAAAATCGATAGAGGGGCTCAAGATGAGTTCGCCTTAAAGTCTCATTTAAAAGCTAAGGCTGCTACTGAAGAGGGAAGGTTTAAAGACGAGATTGTTCCTATCCAAGGGCACGATCCTGATGGAATGCCGTATATGGTTGAGAATGATGAGGTCTATAGAGCAGATGCTAATATTGAATCACTTAATAGTTTAAGGCCTGTGTTCGATCCAAAAGGTGGAACGGTTACTGCAGGAAACGCATCAGCTTTATCTGATGGAGCTTCAGCTCTTTTAGTTATGAGTGAAGAAAAAGCCAAAGAGCTTGGACTTGAAATTTTAGCATACGTTAAGTCTACAGCTGCCTCGGGCTGTGATCCATCAATTATGGGATATGGACCAGTACCTGCAACAAAGAAAGCCTTGAAAAGAGCAAACCTTAATATTGAGGATGTTCAGTTATGGGAGCTTAATGAAGCCTTTGCTGCTCAGTCTCTTCCGGTTTTAAAAGATTTAGGACTTTTAGAAAAAGCCGATGAAATTGTGAATGTGAACGGCGGTGCAATTGCTTTAGGACATCCACTTGGCTGTAGTGGGGCAAGAATTTGTGGAACACTCTTACATGAAATGAAGAGAAGAAACTTAAAATACGGTGTCGCCACTATGTGTATCGGTCTTGGGCAAGGAGTTGCTACTGTCTTTGAGAGACCGTAAAAACTTGTCTTATAAGTTTAAATATAGAAGGCCTACTTTGTTAGGCCTTTTTTTGTCCAGAAAACTTGGCAATTTCTTTTGACTCATTTTATATCTTTTTTAATTAAGTAGTTGTTTTTATTAAATTAAACCTCATCAACTCTGAATCTTCTAAATTAATTCAAGTCTTTCTTCGATAATGTAATGAGTTGAATATCAGTGAGGTGTATATGAAAATCCTTTTGTTGTTAATTTCAAGTTCATTATTCTTTTCTTGTACCGAGGAAATGGAGACAGTTTTTAACCAGTCCACACAAGAAGAACTTTCTGCTGAGCAAGACAAGAAACTTGTAGAGGGAAGTGATCTTATAGAAGAGGTAGAGCCAAAAGAAGAGCAGGTAGTATGTGCTATGATTTATGACCCTGTTTGTGCGAGAGTTCTTGATCCAAAATGTAAAGAAGGAGATCAATGTATCACGACAGAAAAAACTTTTAGTTCTGAGTGTTTTGCCAATATAGAAAAAGCAGAAATTTTATATCCAGGAGTCTGTGACGATAAAGAAGAAATAACACCAATTTCAAAATTACCTGATTTGAAAGTCTGTGCAGCTGTTTATAGCCCTGTATGTGGGTTGTTACCTGGAAAACTAAAAGAAGAAAAAACTTTTGGCAATATATGTGAATTAGAAAATGCAGGCGCTGAGTTCTTACGTTATGGTGATTGTGACAAAGAATCAATTAGGCTTTAATAATTTTATATTTTAGGAGATAGATTAATCTTAATAAACTATCTCCTAAATCTTTTCTATCTAAAATATTCGTTTACAACACCTTGAGAAAGAATTCCATTTGGACATTGTTTAATACTTGATGAGTATTGGTTGTAGTATGAATTATAATTATTACTATAATCTATTCCGTCATTACCGAAGGAGTTGTTAGCCGCTCCATTTTGGAGGGTATTTATAGCTTGCATCACTAGATTTTGGTAGGCTAATGAGTCCCACTTCCTACCGCTAATTTTTACATAGGCTTTAGAAGATAATCTTTCAAGATATTCGTTTAATCTTGAAATACGTTTGTAATTGTCACTCTTATTAGAAGAGCATTCTATGACGACTTCAAGCTGACGATTATAACTATTGTATTGACTCGTAGAATTTGATGACTTTGTTGTCTTGATTGTAATACCATCATCTCTCATTCTTTGACTAAAAGATTTGCTATCACTTCCTTCATCTTCTTTACCACATGAAACAAATAGTATCGATAGAACCAATACTCCTACTCCCATTAAATTTTTCATTTTGAAACTCCCTTAAACTATTTTTTGTTTACTTAAGAAGCAAGTCACGTGCCAAAAAAATAAATGATCTTTAGTCGAATTAAGTGATAATATTGTTTAAAATATTTACAGTGTTGAAATAGTTTACAAGGAGCTTTAATTGAATATTGAAAAACGTGAAATAAAAGGCCATTTATTTGTGTGTTGTAATATTAAGCCAGAAGGGAAGCCAAGTTGTGGACCTAAAGGCGCAATAGAAATTGTAAACGAAATAAAGTTTTATTTGCGAGAAAATGGTTTGTGGGATGAATTCAAAGTCACTAAATCAGGATGTCTAGGTCCATGTGCTCAGGGGATTAGCGCAACTTTGTATCCCCATAATTTATTAATAACTAATTTAACAAAACAAAGTATTCCGGAATTAATTAAATTACTTACTGAGACTAAGCCACTTTAGAGGATTCGTTAAGTACTTTTAGTAATTCTGTTTTATCCATAGGCTTTTTAAAGATATGTGCAATCCCTAATGTCATCATGCTAAGTTTTTCTTCCGCTGAAAAGTCATGACTACTAATTAGTAGAACCTGCCAATCATGATAGTGAAGAAGTCTCTCACTTACTTTAACCATAAAAACATCACCATTCATTTCTGGCATAAAATAATCTAGAAGAATAAAGTGAGGAGAGGTTGTTTCCATTGCATCTAAGGCATCATTAGCGTTATCAAAAGTATGGACCGTAAAGTCTGTTTCTTCTAAATACTTTGCAGTTGTTTTTAAAACAGTTTGACTATCATCTACAATGAAAATGTGCTTATTCATGGCCTTTTTACCCCATTTTATCTTTGAATTCTTTTAACATATTTTTAGCAATGATCATGATCATTACTTCATTGGTTCCTGCACCTATTTCATTAAGTTTATTATCTCTCATCATTCTTTCAAGAGGAAATTCTCTCGAGTAGCCATAACCACCATGAATTTGTATTGCGTCAAGAGCTATTTTTGTCGCCATTTTAGGTAATTGTAATTTAACCATAGAAGCTGCAGTGTTTGAAACTCTGCCTGCATCCCACTCTCGACAAATATTGTATAGGAAATGACGCATCATCTCTGTTTCTGCTGCCATTTCTGCCAGCATTTTTTGGATCATCTGAAAATTTCCTAAAGTTTTACCAAACTGTTCTCTTTCATTTGCGTACTTGAAGCATTGATCGACACATGCCTGAGCAATTCCTAAGGAAATACCTGAAATAGTAAGTCTTTCTATTTCTAAGTTTTTCATCATGTGGGTAACGCTGTCTCCCTCTTCGCCAACTCTATTTTCTAAAGGAACTTTCGCATTCTCAAAAGCCAGCTCGCCAGTCGGAGAGGACCTCATTCCCATTTTGTGGATTTCTTTAGAAACAGAAAAACCTTCAGTGCCTTTTTCTACAATAAATGTGGTGAGATCCTTTTTGCCTTCACCTGTTCTGGTGTAGAGATAAACAATATCTGCAAATTGTGCATTGGTTATCCACATTTTGTTTCCGTTTATAGTGTAATAGTCACCATCTCGCTTGGCCTTACATTGCATCCCTACAGCATCTGAGCCATAGCCAGGCTCACTCATTCCCATACATCCAATATGCTCTCCAGAAATAAGTTTAGGTAGGTATTTTGCTTTTTGCTCGTCAGAAGCATTTGAATTGATATTGTTCACACATAGCATGGCGTGAGCCAGGTAAGATAGAGTAGAACCAGCACAGGCTTTACCAAACTCTTCCATTACAATGGTTGCCGCTGTTGCTCCGAGTCCTGCACCACCGTAGTTTGGATCAGCAGTTATGCCTAGAAGTCCTAATTCTCCCATTTTTTTGAAGGCTTCAATATTAAAACTTTCATCATGATCATGCTTTTCAGCCAGGGGAGCTAATTCATTTTTAGCAAATTCTCTACAGACTTCACGCAACGCGTTTTCTTCTTCAGTAAAATACCACATTATCAACCTCTTAAAATCCTATGTCATTTGGTCGAAATATAGCTCAGTTAAATTAGATAATCAAATAGTCTAAGTTTAGATTTTGCAATTATGTGCTGGAAACACCGCGATTAATTATTTAGAATTTAATACAATCGATGTTTTTGGGAGGATTATTGCAGCAGTTAACAACACCAGAGAAGAAGTTTGATACATCGGTATTTCCAGGTTCAAATTGGTTTTATTATTGGAGAACTTCCGCTTCTTTATGGGAAAATAAATTAAAAGACTATCAAGGTGCAAAGCCACTTTTTATACCTATCAATTGGGGCCTACACTCTGAGGTTGCTGGACAGTTTGACTTTGGGCAAATTAAGCCCGAGTGTGACTTAAAGCGTTTGGAAGATACAGCCATAAAACTTGGAATCCCAATTGTATTTCTCGTTTCATTGGGACCTGCGCCATTCATTACAAACTGCGGACTTCCTTCTTACTTGGCCAGGCATGTTTCTCAAAATGGAGATGGATTGGCTATTTCGGTTATTGATGATTTAGAGAAAATGAATAGAGTATATTCATTTTATGACACAAATATATTTCAGCACTATAGAAAATTCGCCTATAACCTTGGTCAGTACATTACCCAAATGGGCTTGAGAAGTGAAATTTATGGGCTAGAGTGTTTTAGACTTGAAGATGGACATAATATTAGTTTCTTTAAAGATCATGGACCTGTTTTTGAGACCGGATTTAATAAGTACGTGAAGCAACTTCAAGATACAGACGCCACTAAAGTTGAAAGTCTAATTGAGAGTAAAAGCTTTGAAAAAACGTTAAAGCAAGAATTTTCAGAATTAATTCGCAATCTTTATCTTGAAACAACGAAAGAGTTTTTAGCTGGAAGTTGGTCTGGAATAATTCAAACTTCAATGCTAGGAGCTAACACCTTAGATGTTTTTAGAAAGGGATTTTCCGGTTGGGATTTAGAAAAGAAGTACTTTCAAACCCTAACCAAGGCTATTTCTGATGGGTTCTATCCTTTTACTCCTTTAATAAAGAAAGGTTTTGAAAATCAATCTTTAGGAAAGTCGATTGAGGATTTAATAGATTCAACTATGGTAAAATCTTTTCTTGATAATAATTTTTACTCAGACGATGATTCTTTAAATTTTAAGACTTTATTCTTTTTTGAAATTTATGATGGGCCATCAAGTGTTGAGTTAAGTGTTGAGAGAGTCTTGGACAGGGCGGGATTAAATTATTATTTTAAACGTAGCTATCCATGTAATGTAAAAATTCAAAAGCAATTTAAGCATGATTTTGAAGAACTTGATGAGAGAACAATTCATTTCTTTTTTGGAAGTAAAATTAATGCGACTAGTTTTAACTATCTCATAAAGTTATTTATGAATGGTCATAAGGTCTTTTTAGATCTTACGGGTCTTAGTGGTGAATTTAGAAATAAACTGTTAGCTTTTTATACTGAGAACTCTTTAAGAAATGAAAAACTAAACTTTATTAGTATGGTGGAGAAAGTTTCTTTAGGAGAGGGAGTCATTATAACTTATGAATCAGAAAGCCTTATAAACTCCTCTTTGATTAAAAGAGTTGAATTTTGGGATTCAATGATTTCTTATTTGGATGTCAAACATCTAGATCTTGATGTGGATGAGGATATTTTTTATTTTTGGAGATCGCGCTCTTCCAATACTTATGAACTAAGCTATGAGGAGATTAGAAGGGTAAATTTTTATAATCCAACAAGCTATAAAAAGAAAGCTCGGATTAAGTCATCTCAAAACTTTGCCTTTATTAAAACAATTGATAATAAAAATGTCGAAGTTAAATCAACTCCCGTTGGTATAGATTTAATTTTTCAACCAGGCTCGAATGTAACACTAGATTTTGGATATTATGAGTAAGCTATGAAAAAAAATGATACTTTATATGTAATTTACAGGTTTTTTGAAAGTAGCTTTCGCGAAGATAGTAAGCCATTTTATAAGATACAATACGCCTTTGATGAGCATGAATTAATAAGTTTAGAAATTAATTCATTTTATACCAAAGAAGACCTTATCTCAGGAATGAATGAGTACCTTGAAGATCATTCCTATAGTAGGGCAGTTCTTCTCTCTACCGAAGATTATAATATCGGGCTGGAGAGTTATATTGAGCCAAGCGAGATGAAAGAACTCTTTGAAAAGTATGGGACTATAGTTCAAAATGATACTAAGTCATCGAAATCATTATTTGATCGTCTATTTTAGTTTGTATTGAGTCTTGAAACTCTGTAAGTTTTACATAAAAGCTATGTTGCGAAGCGTTATCTGTGTATGATTTATCAAAATGGAGCTTAATTATGAAGAAATCTTACATGTCAGTACAAGCAAAACAGTTCTTATTCAGTACCGTAATCGTTGGTGGACTTGCTGTTGGTTTTTCGGTTACAAACAGTATGGATAGTGAGTATGTAGCCAAAATGGAAGCTTATCAAAAGTCGGTAAAAACTATTGCTGAGTCTGAGAAAGACAAAGAAAACCAAGAAGACCTTGAAGTTGGGATGGTTGAGTAATTATTGCTCATATACTTTTAATCGTTGTCATTAAGTCATAAACCCACTATTACAACTATATGAATTCTAGTTTTTACGATTACACATTGTCACAGATGCAAGAAAAGCTTGTTGCAGATGGTTTCTCAAAGTTCGCTGCAAAGCAACTCTTTGATTGGGTTTACAAGAAAAAGGTATTAGATCAATCGAGATGGACTAATATTTCAAAAAAATTAAAAGCCTATATTTTAACCGAGTTTGATTTTACACTCCCTGAAGTTTTATGGGATGGATTATCAAAAGATGGGACGAGAAAATTTCTTTTAAAGCTAAAAGATGGACAAAGCATTGAAACTGTTTTGATACCAGCGAGAGATAGACTCACTCAGTGTATTTCCTCGCAAGTTGGGTGTGCAATTGGATGTACTTTTTGTCACACGGGAACCCAAGGACTTAAGCGAAATCTTTCTTCAGGTGAAGTTACTGGACAATTCTTAAAGTTAAGTATTTGGCTAAGAGAGAATGTTCATGAAGAGGAAAAAATCACTAATATTGTTTACATGGGACAAGGTGAGCCTTTACATAATTATGAAAATGTAAAAGATGCAACTATTAACTTCCTAGATGACAATGCTTTTGGTTTAGGTCAAAGACGGATTACATTATCGACTTCGGGGTTAGTCCCTAAAATCAAAATGCTCCATGATTTTCCACCTATTAACATTGCGATTAGTCTTCATTCTGCTAAAAATGATACAAGAACTGAGTTAATGCCCATTAATAAAGCTTACGATTTAAAAAGATTATTCGAGGCCATTAAAACCATTCCTTTAAAAGCGCATCGTAGAATAACATATGAATATTTATTGATAGATGAATTAAACGATCAAGAATCAGACCTAGATGCACTTTGCGAATTACTAAATAGGAAGGAATCAAAAATAAACCTCATCCCATTTAATGAGTATCCTGGTAGTAACTATAAAAAACCAAAACCTGATAAAATTATCTGGTTCATGAATGAATTAAATAGACGTGGTTATACCTGTACAGTAAGGCAAACTAAGGGTGATGATATTTTGGCTGCTTGTGGACAGCTAAAAACTCAATACGAGAAACTCAATTTATGGGAAGAAGACTCTTCTGATAGATTAAGGCTTTTTACCTAATCTAATAAGACCAGTATTTAACCTTATTTTCACTTGAATTTGTTTCATCTTGATCAGAGGCTAACTCTCTTTCACCCTCTGAAACTTCGCTGTCAGAAGAACTCAAGGCCCTCTCTTGCTCTTCATTTTGGGAGTCGTGATGATAGTTGAGATCAGCATTAAGACTTTCTTCGCTAGGTTGAACTATTTCAGCGTGTGCAGTTGAAAAAAGCATCAATAAACTAATAATTAAAGTCTTCACTTGGACCTCCATTTAAATTCTTCTAAGATCTTTTCGGAAGTTTTGTAGGAAACTTTAATTGTTTATTAGTTGAGCTGCCTGGTCAATCTTGAATCTAACTCTTCTTTTTTCGTAAGGATTGTTTATAATACTAAGTAATTATAAATATGTTGAGTCAGAGGAGTTTTTTGTGTCCAACCAGCGTTCAAAAGGTATTGTCGGTATTTTCATTTTAATAACACTATTATTTGTTATTTTCCTCATTTTTGCCTTCTACACAGTTTCTAGTTTGAAAAACTCAGATGCCGTTAAAGATAGTCTTAGTGGTAAAAAAGGACCTATCGCTGTTGTTGAAGTTGAAGGAGTCATTATGGACTCACAAAAAACAATTAAAAAACTTTTAAAAGCTGAAGAAGATAAATCGATAAAGGCCATCATTGTCAGAGTTAATTCTCCTGGTGGTGCTGTTGGACCAACTCAAGAGATCTATGAAGAAATAAGAAGAATCGATAAGGATAAGCCTGTTTATGCAAGCTTTGGAACTGTCGCAGCTTCTGGAGGCTATTATATAGGAGCTGCCTGTAGGAAGATTTACAGTAATGCTGGAGCGATGACAGGATCTATAGGTGTTATAATGAATTTCATGGACCTATCGAAAGTTTATGAATGGGCCAAGGTGAGACCTGAAATTATTAAAGCAGGAAAGTATAAAGATATTGGAAACTCTGCAAGACAAATGACAAATGAAGAGAAGTCTCTATTAAACGAAATGATTTTAAATGTTCACGAGCAATTCATAACAGATATTTATAAAGTAAGAGAAAAAAAGATAGTTAAAGGCTTGGAAGGTTTAAGAGAATACGCTCAAGGACAAATCTTTTCTGGTCAAGGAGCTAAAGACAGAGGATTAGTTGATGAAATTGCTGGTTTATGGCAAGCCGGTAGACAAATACATGAAGAACTAAAGCTTAAACAAAAATTTGGTTTAAAATTCATTAAGCTTAAAAAAGACTTTAAGTTTACAGATATGATTGAAGGGATAGAAGAGACAGCAAAAGATTTAAATTTTGCTGTAAGAAATCATTCAGTACCTCTTCTTTTACATAGATAAAAAGGACGATCTTTGGATATTGTATCACTATTAGTTTTTATTAAAGAGCATCTCCTTGGGGTAATTGCTGTGATCATGACTGTTGTTTTCATGTATCATTATATTATTGAAAAAGAACATGGAGTTAAACTATCAAAAAAGTATAGAGATAGTGTCTTTGAAGCTCAGTCAAAGATCTTCTTGAATGCTACCCAGTATCTGATTTCTGGAAACAAAGATTTGGCCATTAAAGAATTTCTCAATGCTGTTGACCTTAACAGAGAGACAATTGATACCTACTTTGCTTTGGGAGGCCTTTTTAGAAGTAATGGGGAGATTGATAAAGCCATTAGTATTCATCGTTCTTTAATTGCGAGAGAAAATATTAATGAAGCTACACGACTGCGAGCCTTGAAGGAGCTGGCGGTAGATTTTGATAAAGGTGGTTTTATTGATAAAGCAATTGAAACATATAAAGACGTCCTCCGAATAAACCGGGATCAAGATGAAGTCATCAGATCTTTATGTAGAATCTATGAAGATATTGGTGACTGGGACCAAGCTTATAACTATAGAATTATGCTATCTAAGGTTGGGCAAGATAATCAATCAGAGACCATATCTCATATACTTGTTGAAAAAGCTAAATACCATTATGAATCAGGTCATTATAAAGAATGTGCAGAGGATTTAGATGATGCATTCAGATTTGCTCCATCTGTTTCAGCCAAAATTCTAAAGCTAAAGTTATATTTAATTCAAAATAAAATTGAAGATGCTAATGGGTTACTCAACGAACTTTTAAAAGAACATCCCATGTATACTTCTTTTATCTTCGTTTCTTTAGATGATGTTAAAAATATCAAGGATACAGAAGTATATAAAGAAAGGCTTCAGACCCTTAAAGATCATTTTTTAGAGCTAAAGGATGAGGAATTAAAAGATTCGGCTTCTGTTGTTTTAGCTCAGATCAGACTTTTAAAAGATAGGGGAAAAAATCAGGAAGCTTTTGCATTGCTGGATTCTTGGTTAAAAGAGTTTGATAACAATAGTGATGTCTTAAAAATTGAATATATCAAGTTATTGATTGAAACAGGAAATAGTGAAACAGCGCTGGTACAAACTCAAAACTTATTAGGAAACTTACATAGCTCCTTAACAAGACATTTTTGTTCACAATGTGGATTTAATTCTGATGAAATCTTTTGGAGATGTCCTCAATGTCATAAATGGGAGACTATCCAGTTTAGGTGGAAGGTGTAGATGCTTAGATCTTTAATTCTCTTAATGTTATTTTCACAAACTTTATTAGCAAAAGATGTGGTTTTGGGGAGAAAATATTTTAATCAATTTTTAGGACATTTACACAAAAATCCTGATAGTGATTCCACTTCTATGACTATCATTCAATGCTCACATTCTGTTAAAGTTTTAAAGAAGGCAAACGTGTTAGCTGGTTGGGTTTTTGCTCAAGTTGGAGAGGACAAAGGATTTATTAAAAGTGAGTTTCTTTCTGAAAAAAGACCTAGCTGCTTTCAAAGTAAGTATTCTCGATTTTATAATAGTGTTGAACTGGATATCACTGAAATGTATTTTTGGGGGCGTTTAAGTGACCATTATATTTCAGGGAAGTCGAGGATTAAATGAGATTAATAGTTCTTATTGCTATTTCAATCAGTTTAAATTGCTTCGCGCAAGATCTGACTTTTGAAGAAAAGCAAGATCAAATTCTTAATTACTCCAATATAAAAAGTGTTTTGAAAAATGATGGCCTAGATGAAACTCAAGCCAAGAAGCAAAAGGTTATTTCAGAAATTAAAGACACAAGGAAGAAAATTAGTATTTCTAGGTATAACTATCCAAAAGACTCTGACTATTGGAAGTTTATAACTGAGTTATGGCTAGTTAAAAATGTTCAGAAATTAAGGTGGGACTTTCCTAAACCAGAGTATGGATTAAAGTTAGCATTTAAACAATTACTAGAAAAGTTTAGCTTTTATAATATAGAATTTAAGATTCTTATTATTAATACTCCTAATGTCGCTCATTTTGGACTTCCGTTGGGAGACAATAGTTATTTATTTATTTTATCATTACCATTTATGAGAAGTTTAGATTTAACTAAGGTTGATATTTCCCTACTTCTACTTGAGGATTTTTTGAGACTAAGAAGAAATCAGTTTAAAGAAAACTTAAATTTAAATTTGAAAAATTTAGCTGGAAATTTTTACAATAAAAAAATTGATAAAACTCTTATCACTGGAGCTTTAAATAAATATGATGAGGTTGTTTTTAATAAAGGTTTTACCTTTCAACAACAATTTGAGTTAACTAAAGAGGTGGATCAACTTTTAAAATCTGAGCCACCATTATGGGGAGCATACTTTAAATTATATACGAAAATTGATCGCTTTATAAAAACTGATATTCTTTACAAGAACTACCTAAAAATCTATCCGTCACCAGAAATGAGGTTGAAGTGGTTGTCTCCTAAAAAAGAAGTCATTTAAAATGAAACTGAGTCCCGAACTAAGAAAAACTCTTATTTATTATTTCTTATATTGTTGTTCATTTATTTTTATTCACATTTCTCTAGTGTCTGTCTTTACATTTTTTCATTTTTTACTAGATCATCAAATGAATACTATTGAAAATTGGCTTAATAGAAATAGTTGGGAAATTATTCTTATTTCGAAAGGTCTTAGTTTTTTTCTCGTCACTAAAATTTTTCAATTAAATAGTTATCAAGAAATTCATCCATTAAAAAAGCTCTTCGAAAAACTTACTTTTCCGAGCAAGAAAATTTTTGGAATGAGTTTTTTCATCTTGGGGATGATCTATATATATATTTCTCAGTTCGGAGGAGGACGACTATCTGGCCAGTTTAATGAGGGGGTTTTTTACTCTTCATTTATAGGATCAGTTTTGTATTATTTATTGGATTTTTTAGTTATAGTTATTTTAACTCAATACTACACCTTGAAAGATGATGATTATAATAAAGTTGCTTATACGGCATCCTTTTTATTTATTCTGACATCAAAAATAGTTTTACCTTATATGAGTAAATACTATAGTTTTATTCTCATACATTTTTTAACGCTTTTCTTTTTAAATCGTAAAGGAAGTTTAATTGACTGTTTTATTTATAGTATCTTTGTAATTGGTGTTTTAAGTTCTATTTATGGACTTGATCTGGTATGGGATAATTCTTACGCCATCTTTTATATATCAAAAAGTATTTCCATTATAGGGCTTGTTGGAATCTGGTCTTTAGCACTCGGTTATTATAGGTTTTCAAGACTTAAATAATGATCTAATCATTTATCAATCTCACTTAGCTTGAAAAGTAAATTAGCTTTAGTATAATTAATTAAGTTCTCGTAAAGTTATTGCGAAAAAGGAGATACCCATGGAAGGTGGTTTAGATATTGTTCAAATTTTATTGGAATCGGGAATTGTTGTTAAGGTGGTTCTATTAGTTTTGGTTTTTAGTTCCATTTTATCATGGGCAATAATCTTACAAAAAAAGAAAGCCTTTGATCAAATTATAAAAAGTAATTTAGACTTTTTTAATGTTTTTAAATCCACTACTAATCTTGTAGAAATTGGGGAATCAACCTCTAAGTTTCCATCATCTACTTTAGGCTTAATGTACCAAAGTGGTTTTCAAGAACTTTCAAATATAAGAAAGGAACTCATAGAAAATCAAAAAGAAAGTGAATTAGCAACATACCTAAGTCATCATGGAATAGGGGCCTTAGAGAGGTCTTTAAAGCAAGGTGCAAACACAGCTAATGAAAATTTAGAAAACAGACTTTCTACATTAGCTTCAATAGGCTCCATTACTCCATTTATTGGTCTTTTCGGTACTGTATGGGGAATCATTGACGCTTTCGCTGGTCTTGCTACCGGTGGAGGAAGCATAGAAGCAGTTGCTCCAGGTATTGCAGAAGCACTTGTTGCAACAGCAGTTGGTCTATTTGCTGCAATACCTGCAGTCTGGGGATATAATATTTTAAGTTCAAAGGTGGGAGTGTTTAATTCTCAAATGGAAAATTTTGGACAAGAATTTTTAAATTTGATTGAGAGATCAGTTCTAATTTCTAAGGATTCATAAATGGGCTTTAAATTAGATAAGAAAAAGGGCCCTATTTCTGATATTAATGTTACTCCCTTAGTTGATGTAATGCTCGTCCTTCTGGTTATCTTTATGGTTTCGGCTCCTTTAATGTTTAGTGGGATCAAATTAGATCTACCTAAAACTAAAAAGGTAAATAATCTAAACTTGACTAAGAAACAGGTGATTCTTTCCATTTCCAAAACTGGCGAATTTTTCTTGGGTGAAAAAAAGTACCTCAGATCTGAACTCATTTCGGTCATAACTGAAAACTTTAAACTTAATAATACAGACGTCTTGTACTTAAGAGCCGATTATGCTTTGGACTATGGTTTGATTGCTAAATTAATGTCTCATTTGAAAAGAAATGGAGTCGCTAAAATTGCATTAGTGACAGAAATAGAAAAATAGGATTAATTTGATAACTTTAAATCGTCCAACAGATAAGTTAAATGAATATCTCGTAAAAGCATTAGCTTTGCATTTAATCATTCTGTTTTTGGCTTATATTGGAAATGCTATTTTTGACATGAATCTTTTTCAGTCTAGAAAGCCTGATGTAAAACTGAATATTATTCAGGAAGCTGTAAGGGTTGATATAGTAGGTTTGCCCAAGCATACGCTACAGGAATTAAAAAAAATGAATCTTCAAGAGGCTCAACCTGTTGCTCAAGAAGAAGTTAAAACTAAAGTGAACGAAACAAGTAAAGTCGAATTTAAGAAAAAAGCCAGTAAAGTTAATTTATCTAATCTTTTAAGTAATCTTAGTAAGAAAAATGTTGTCAAAAAAGTCAAAGTAAAGAAAAAGAGAGAAAGACTTATTGATGATAAGGAACTTAATAATTTAATTTTAGAAGGAAATAAAGTAAGCAAGGGATCTAGTACTCATGGGGATGTCTCTAAGGCAGTTCAAGAGAAGTTTATTTTATATATACAAGGACTTCCAGATAAAGTCCGACCTTTTTGGAAACTTCCTTCCTACTTACTTAATCAAGATCTAACATGCAGGTTAAAGGTTTTTCTTTCCTCTTCTGGTCAAGTTTTGAAAACAGAGGTTTTTGAAAGTAGTGGTGAAGTTGAGTATGATAAAAAAGCTCAAGAAGCAGTTATGAAGGCCAGCCCATTTCCAAGGCCTAGTCCAGAAATTTTATCAAGTGTAACAACGGGGAATATCATATTAGGATTTCCTCTGTAAGGTGTTTTTATGAAGAAATTAGTTTTAATATTATGTCTTTTTCCTCAAATTTTATTTGCCCAAGGGAGTTTTACCGTTGTTGCTGTAGGTGAAGCCGAGCTTCAAAAAGAAAAAATTGGGGTTTTGGTCGAAAATGAAGGGAGTTTAAATCTCAGTCAAAGGCAAAAGCTAAAAACAATTGTTGATACGATAAAAAGTGATTTTGATTTTTATAGACATCTTTTCGAAGTTACAAATACGAATCAAAATAATAAAAAAGAAAACGATATTCTTTTAAACCTAGTTATCGGTAAAAGTGGGAGTCAGTTCTTATTAAACTTAGAAGTAATAAAAATTAAAGAAAATAAAACTTTATTGGAAAATAAACTTCCAATTAATTTTAATAATCCAAGAAGTTTTGCCCATAATGTTGCTGATATTTCATATAGAGCATTGACCGGTAAAGAGTCTATTTTTAAAAGTAAAATAATCTTTACTTCAGATAGAGGCTCAAGAGGACAAGACCTTAAAAAAGAACTCTATATAATGGATTTCGATGGCGCAAGAAAACAAAAGTTAACAAACTTGAACTCCTTAATTATCTCGCCAGCACTTTCTCAAGATAATTCTAAGATTTTATACAGTTTAATTGGAAATAGAAGAAAGAAAAGAAGTAATGGAACTGGTTTTCAAACTATAAAAAATATCAATCTTCACATGTTAGACCTTAACACCAAGAAAACTAAGGTTATCTCTAATGAACTGGGAATTAATTCTGGGGCTGTTTTTAATAAAAAAGGTGACTCAATTTATTTAACACTTACAAGACAGAAAAATGCAGATATTTATAAAATGAACTTAGCCACTGGAGCTAAGAAAAAGATTACAAATCACTTCTCTGAGGATGTAGATCCTCATATAAATGCAGATGAGTCGTTGATGACCTTTCTTTCAGGAAGGCCAGGAAAGGCCATGATTTATACTTTAGACCCTACTGGAGTAGAGAAGAAGGTCAAGCGAATCAGTTTTGTTGGAGACTTTAATGCTGCTCCTAGATTTAATCCTGAGGGGACAGAAATTGTTTTTTCTTCTTGGGTTGATAATCGATTTGATATCTACAGAGTGAGTAGTGATGGCAAGAATTTGGTAAGACTCACTAAAAACTTTGGTTCAAATGAGGAGCCATGGTATTCACCAGATGGCCAATTCATTGTTTTTACTAGTCAAAGAGTGATCACTAGAAAGAGGGCCGTCCAAGATGTTTACATTATGAACAGAGATGGGGAGATTATAAAGAAGATCACCCAGAACTTTGGAAAAATCTATACACCTAGATGGTCTAACTAGTTTAAATTACTAAAAATTTTGAAAAAATTACATGTACCTGAGTAGAATGATCTTGTAAAAATTCCATACACTGATATACTGATATTGGTAACGCATTGCATTAATTATGTACAGTTAAATTTATGAGTGAAAAGGAGTTAAACAATGAAGAGTACTTTGGACCTGAATGAAGTTTCAACACTATCGTCGCAATTATTGTCAAATTTAGATGAGTCAGTTTTTTTTAGCAGAATTTCAGCTTTTGTTATGGATATTTTTGATGAGTATAAAGTTCAGACTTTCGAGGCTTTTAGTGATGGAAGTACAATTCTTATCTCAGAAAATGGGGAAGTAATTGAAGATGGTATTAATTACGCGAAAGGTCAGGGGCTTTCTGGTTATGTTGTTAGAACAAAGAGAGCTTACTATTCAAACTCTAAGAGAGACCCTTTACTAGCAACCACAAGAAGAGATGATTGTGTTGAATCTGAACTTTGTGTTCCAGTTATCTCTAACGGATCAATTTTAGGAACAATTCACGTACAAAGTTCAAACATAGAAAGAAAATTTTCTGAAGAGGATGTAAATAAAATCTTAGATTTATTAAATGAATTAGAGATGCCAATTAATAACATGAGAATGTATTTAATTGCTAAAAACTTGAATAAAGAACTTGAAAGTAAAATAAAAGAGAAAGAGGAAGAGCTACAGAATAGAGGTCCGGCAGTAAACTCAAACTCTTCTCGTATTACTAAAATTGATATGATTGGAACTTCTCAAGCATTTATGCAGGTCATGAATACTGCGGACAAAGTCGCTAAAGAAGATTTTCCAATTCTTATTGCGGGTGAGTCTGGTACCGGAAAGAAGCTTTTAGCTAAGAAAATTCATACAATGAGTGAAAGAAGAGATAGAGAATGCCTTCTTATTCATTGCTCATCTATAAATGAAAATCAATTAGAATTAGAATTATTTGGAACAAAAGACAGAGCTGGAGCATTACAGAGAGCGAACGGTGGAACAATTATCTTAGACTCAGTTGAAGAGCTTTCTGAGACAACACAAAAAAGATTATTAAGGTTTTTAGTAAGCGGTGAGCTTTATACTTTAGACTCAAATATCCCAATGGCAATTAGCGTAAGAATTATCTCTGTGACAAAAGCAGACCTTAAAAGCCTAGCAGAAGAGGGAAGATTTAACGAAGATCTGATGTACCGTTTAAATATTATGAACTTACGAATGCCAAGTCTAAAAGATAGAAGAGAAGATATTAAAGTTTTATCTGAAAATTTTATTAACTCTATGAAGGGAACTCAAAGTAAAGTTTTAACTTCTAAGGCAATTGATAGATTGTCGAATTATAACTGGCCTGGAAATATTCATGAGCTTAAAAACTTAATGGAGAGAACTTCGATCTTAGTTTCAGAGCAGTTCATCGATGAAAACCATTTACCAGAGTTAGCGGTAGAAGTTGAAGCTCCGGTTGAGGTGGTTGAAGAATATACTGAAATGACTCTTCATGACCTAGAGAAAATGCACATTTGCAAAACACTAGATCATCTAAAAGGAAATAAGACAAGAGCAGCTAAAAGTTTAGGAATTACAGTAAAAACTCTATATAACAAGCTGCATAGTTATGGTTTAGTTAATCCTAAGTCTGAATAAAATAAAAAATATTTGTAGTTTTGAAGGTGAAAAAGTAGAATACGCTTAGGAGAAAAAGAAATGACAAAGACAACAACGACAACAACTGAAGCAATTGATAAAACAAAGCAGACAGTTAAGAATTTTAAAAGTTCATCAGAGGTTCAGGACTTCTATAGATTTATTCACGACAATAATTTAAGATCTGAAGCGAAGACACTTGTGGAAATGGTTCTAAAAACAATCACTCCTCAAAAGAAAAGAGGCCGTAAAAAAGCAACTCTTCAATAAACAAAAATTGAATTATAAAAAAAGACTCCTGTACTAATAGGAGTCTTTTTTTTTATTAGGATATGCATGGAAGCTAAAACTAAAAATAAAATCATCTTTGATCCTTTATATGGTTTTATTACTTTAACTCAACTCGAGTGGGAAATAATTCATACTCCCTTCTATCAGAGATTAAGATGGATAAAACAAATTGGATTCTCTCTATATACTTTTCCTGGTGCTGAACATTCAAGGTTCGGACATTCTATTGGTGTGATGTTTAATGCACATAAGATTTTAAAATCTATTGGTAAGGCTGTAACAGATAAGGAATTGTTTGATATTGACTTTACTTCGAAAGACAAAAATAGACATCAAAGTATAAGACTAGCAGCATTGTTGCATGACCTGGGAACTTTTTGTTTTAGTCATACTACAGAAATGGCATATATCCGGTTTGGGGATACAACAAATCAAAAAAACTCAAAAGGCCATCCTGATGACCATGAACACCTAGGATCATATATAATAAAAAATACAGATTATTCTGGTGGGATTACAAAAATTTTAAAAAAGTTCTCAATTGATCCTCAAGTTATTTCAGATTTAGTTAAAGGTATTTCACCTGATATTTTAGCTAATCAAATTCTTCACTCTGAAATCGATTGTGATAGAATGGATTACCTTCTAAGGGATGCTCATTACACAGGTTTAAATTATGGAACCTACGATAGGGACTATTTACTTCATCATTTTTGCTCAGTAGATGTTGGAGGAAACGATATTTTAGCGATCAAGCATAATGCTCTTCATTGTGTTGAAGATTTTTTGAATGCAAGATTTGCTTGGTATTCTCAAGTTGTTCGTTCTTCAAGAGGAGCGAAATATGATGCTTTAGCAGAAGAACTAACTTTTTTCTTACTTGAGAAAGGTAAAATTCATTCCTATAGCGATCTTTTAAATATGGTTAAAAATGATCCATTTAAGTTCTACTCATTTAACGATCAATATTTCATGACACTTATTCATCAGCTTCATACAGATGGTTTTTTTGATAAAGAACAAAAAATGAAAGATATTGTTGAATGTTTACTATTTGAAAAATCTCCTAGAACGATCAGATGTTCTGAGTTTAGTCAGCGGATACTGAATCAAGATGATCAGTCAATTCATGACAAGTATCTAAGGAAGGCATGGGATAAAGTTAAGGAAATTAAAAATATTCTTGATAAAAAAGGCTCTGATAACGACTGGATTGTAGTTGATATTCCTAAGAAAAGTATTATTTTTACCAAATCTAAGAAAAGAATTATTAAAGATCAAACCTTATCAAATGTGTTATTGGAGCGAGATCCAACTAAGATTGTTGATGAAAATGGTAAGGTCGCTCTTCTTGTTGATGTCGAAAACTCAATTATAAATCATATTCAAAATACATTTAATTTTGTGCCTAATGTGTTTTGTTCAGAGTCAGCTTATGAGTTATTAAAAGAGGAAGATATCGTTGACTGATTAGGTCGGTTAGCATGAAATTTGATTGAAAACAACCAGTATAATTTAAAGCCTTCTTTACTTTATATGAGATTTTGCGTTACAATATAATTGCAGATGGATCTGCCCATTTTCAAATGGTTAGGACGTTGGAAGGTCAAATGAAAGAGTTGTTTCAAAGAAAAAACAAGAGAAATTATATTCGCGATCAGTTCGTTTATCATCTAGATAATGTCACGGTAAAATTTGGTACTCGAACAGCTATTAAATCCGTAAATCTTACTATTAATCCTGGAGAAATTTTATTTGTCACTGGTAAATCAGGAGCAGGAAAAACAACGTTACTTAATGTTTTAGCAGGGGATCTTTTACCAACTAAAGGAAAGGTCTTTGGCGTTGAAAATAAAACGAGATTTGTTTCACAAGTCTTTCAGGACTTAAAACTTTTTGAAAATGAAACCTGTGAGCAAAATATTTGGTATGCTTATGATTCCTCTATTTATAAGAAAAGAGAGGAGTTCTATTCTGATATGATGGAGTTAGTAAAAGTTCTAGGAATTGGTGATAAACTTAGTTTGAAAATCACTGAAGCCAATGGTGGCTTAAAGCAAAAAGTGGCCATGATTCGAGCTTTGATGACAAGGCCAAATGTTCTAATCGCAGATGAACCAACAGCAAGTCTCGATAAAGAAAGTTCCATCAAGTTGTTTGATGTTCTTAATTTTTATAACGTAAAAAGGAAGTTAACTGTAATTTGGGCTTCTCATAATAGAGATTTGGTTAAACAGTTTCCAGGGAAGATAGTCCATTTAGAAAATGGTAAATTGGTATATTCAGGACATGCATGTTTTATTTAAAAGAATTTTTTAAAATTTTAAAATCAAATTTATTGTTATCAACAATTTTTGTACTTTCGAGCTTAACATTGCTTACCATTAGTGGGCAGCAGGTAAAAATTAAAAAACTGCTATCTTTAAAAAAGCAGTCAAGTTCTGGTCCATATTTTAACGCTATTGTTTCTAAGAATGATAATATCGATAGTGTTATCAGAAGGATGAAAAATTTGCCAGGTGTCGTTTCTGTTGAAAAACATGGCGCTTCAGGAATTCAGGCTCAGATTTCAAATCTCAAAAAAAAGTTTGGTGCTGATGTCATTAATAATCTTGCAGCAGTAAACTATAAAAGAGTTAAGGTCGAAGTTGAAGATGGTCTAAATGCAGGAAGTTTGAATTTAATTAAAGAATATATGGCCAGATTA
The DNA here is from genome assembly GCA_964215955.1 of Flavobacteriaceae bacterium. Lineage (GTDB taxonomy): Bacteria > Bdellovibrionota > Bacteriovoracia > Bacteriovoracales > Bacteriovoracaceae. Next base: position 205,466 of record CAXPDR010000041.1, on the reverse strand, counting down.
ATTGGAAAAGACTCTGTCAAAATTGGAGGGGTTAAACAACCAACTGGACTTAAAGTTAAAAAGAATGCTTTCTTGTATAAGTTTTTAACTTTTTTTGATGTATATGCACAAATTGTTCTTGGAGGCTTATGGCTAATAAGTACTTTTTTAATACTGATAAGTGTAAGAAGAAAAGCTTTTATTATTGAAAAATTTCAGAGGAAATCAAATACATCTTTGAAAATTATGTTGTCTGGTTTTGGCGTTCTATCAGTTTTGACTCTACTTCTAAATCAAGTTTTTCTGGGACAATTTCAGTTAATTTCACTAGTAATTGTTAGTTTAATGGCCATCATTATTACTTTAGGTACCTTATTTATTAAAAGTAGATTTTAATGAAGATATTTTTTATCCTTTCAATTATATTTACACTGAGTGTTTTTAATTCAAATGCTTCAGTAAAAAGTTTAAAAGATAAAATTACGTCTCAGTCTTTACAAGTTAATAAACTTGCTGCACAAATCAAAGACATAGATAATAAAATAAATTCCTCTAATTCCGAATACGTCAAAAAAATGAAGGAAATTGATAAGTTGGACTTAAAAATAAGTCGTCTGAAAAATGGCCTTGAGGAAAATGCCTCTCATATTTCGGAAGAGTATCATTTGGCTAAACTTTCTTTTGATAATTACTTACTTGAAAGTAGTGACATTGACTCTGAAGAGAGTATTCTCACAAAAGAAATTTATATTGAATTATTAGAGCAAAAAATAAAAAAGTTAAAAGAAGCTCAACTTAGTTCAAATCAAAACCTGTCACTGATTAATGAGTTAGAACAAAAAATTACAATCATGAAAAAAGATGAAGAGACTTTATATAATATTATAATTTCTCTTGAGAATAATAAGAAAAACTATAGTCAGAAATATTTAAACATTTTAGAAAATAAAAATGCTAACCAGTCTAGATTAGATAAACTAATATCAAAAAGAAAAGCAGTAAAAAAAGTTTTCAAAAATAGAAATATTCCTTTTAAGCTCGAACTTCCTTTACAAAACTATGTTGAATTAAAGAAATCTAAAGAGGGAATCAACTTAAAGTATTCCGAAACGACACCTATTTTGTCACCAAGAGCTGGAAAGGTTGTATATGCTGGAGAACTTGCTAGCTATGGAAATGTGGTCATTGTAGATCATGGAAGCCAAGTGAGAAGTGTTCTCTTAGGAGATATAGTAACAAAGGTAAAAAAAGGTGATAACCTTAAGGATAGGCAGCTCATTGGATATACAGTAGCTGATTTAGGAACTATAAAGTCTTTGTATTTTGAGGTTCGTAAAAAAGATCAAGCTCAAAATACAGTAAGTTGGCTTAATACGGATAATATAAAATTATAAAAGGATATAATACAATGTTTAAGAAGGTCATAACTGCTGCAATCTTATTGCACTCATTTAGTGTATTTTCTGTTACGAAATCTAGATATGAAGAATTAGAACTATTTAACAAAGTACTTTATTTAATAGAAAGTCAATATTATCGACCTGTTGATACAAATAAATTAGTTGAAGGGGCTATAAAGGGAATGATGGATACACTAGACCCACATTCGGCTTTTTTAAGTAAAGAATTTTATAAAAAAATGCAAGCTGACACTGATGGTGAATTTGGTGGTCTAGGTATTGAAGTAACTCAAAAAGACGGAGTTATTTATGTTGTAACACCTATTGATGATACTCCGGCTTTTAAAGCTGGAATACAGCCTAGAGATAAAATCGTAGAAATTAATCACGAATCTATACTTGGATTTACCCTTGATGAAGCTATTGATAAGATGAAGGGAAAAGAAGGAACTGAAGTTCATCTTGGAATTGTAAGAGAAGGTGAAAAAGGGGTTAAATACTTTACGATTAAACGTCAAAAAATAATTGTGAAACCTGTAAAGTCATTTTTACTTGATGAACAATATGCGTTTGTTAGATTAACTCAATTTCAAAGAAGAAGTGCTAGTGGAATCGAGAAAGCTTTAAAAAAACTTGGAAAGAAGGCTAAGAAGGCTGGAGGACTAAAGGGAATTGTTCTAGATTTAAGATCAAATCCGGGTGGGCTTTTGGATGAAGCAATTAAGGTCTCTTCTTTATTTCTTAAAGAAGGGGTTGTCGTTTCTACTGAATCAAGAGATCCAAATAATAAAAATATCCATTATGTTATTAAAAGTATGACTAAGTATTTAGATTTACCTTTGGTTGTATTAGTTAATGGGGCCTCTGCATCAGCTTCTGAAATTGTTGCCGGAGCCTTACAGGATCATAAAAGAGCGATGATTTTAGGTTCACAAACCTTTGGTAAAGGTTCGGTTCAAACTGTCGTTTCTATAGATAAAGGAAATGAATACGGTGTTAAACTTACTATCGCTCAATATATGACGCCAAAAAATAGAAAAATTCAAGCTTTGGGAATTGTTCCTGATATTAATCTAGATAATATGGATAAGGATTGGGTGGAAGAGCACAAGAAAACTCAAAAATATATTAGAGAAAAAGATCTAAGAAATCACTTAACGGCAACAGTTGAAACTAAAGAAGAAAAAGCCCAAAGACTAAAAGAAGAAAAAGAAAATCGAATAAAAAGAGCTGCCGAAATTAAAAATAGAAAATCAAAGAAGAAAAAAGATGATATTTTTACAAAGTATCATCCAAAAAATGACTATCAAGCCTTGCAAGCAATTAAAGTGCTAAAAACTTATAAGTTCTTTGAAGAAATAAAAAAATAAAAGTTACTTATGCTTGAACAAAATATTTCCACTGTAAGTGATGTGGTAGGGGCCATTAAAACAACTCTTGAATTCGAATATGCAGATATTCTCATCGAAGGAGAGATATCTAATTTGTCCCCATCATCAGCAGGACATTATTACTTTACCTTATCTGATGATCAATCTTCACTATCTTGCGCTTTATTTAGGATGGATGCTTTGAGAAATCCGTTTATAAGAAGAGCTAAGAATGGTGATAAAGTTATTGTTCGGGGACCAATTAGTGTTTATGCTAAGAGAGGTACGTTCCAACTCATTACAAAAAAAATTACACCTTCAGGAAAGGGTGATCTTAAAGCTCAATTTGAAATATTAAAGCAAAAACTTGCGAAAGAAGGATTGTTTGATGTTACAAAAAAAGTCTCTATACCAAAGCTTCCTAAACGAATAGGTGTCATAACTGCTCAGTCAGGAGCGGCATTACAGGACTTTCTAAATGTATTAAAACGTCGATGTCTTTGGTATGATATCTTGATTATTCCTGCTGTTGTTCAGGGGGATAACTGCGCAAGCTCCGTCATATCAAGTATAGATAAAGCCGAAGCAATGGGTGATTTAGATGTTCTCGTTATTACTCGAGGTGGTGGATCGATGGAAGATCTTTGGGGATTTAATGATGAGTCTTTAGTGAGGAGAGTTGCAAAGTCCAATATCCCTATTATCTCTGCTATAGGTCACCAGGTGGATTTTTCTTTATTAGACTTTGTTGCTGATCAAAGATGTGAGACTCCTTCAACAGCTGCTGAGTTCTTAAGTCAGGGTCAAACTCAAATTTCAGATAGACTGCAGTTATCACTTCAAAAACTCAAGATATTATTTAGTAATTTTAGTTCTGAATTAAAAAAGAGACTTGATAGGATAAATCCATTGAGGGTTTCTGCAGTATTACAACAAAGAGTTTCAAATTTCATGCAGCGATTGGAGCGAAATAATCTTGATAAAAGACAGAACTTATTGAGGTTAAATGACTTTGAGTTTCAGTTGGATGATTTCGTTTCAAGGTTAGAAAGAAACGCCAAAGATATGATCATGAATAGTAAGCATAGATTAAACATAGCAGAGAAGAGTTTGTTTAACTTAAATCCCAATCAAGTTCTATCCAGAGGCTATACATATATTGAAGATAAAGATACTATCATAACTAATATTGATGATTTTGATGCGTTGCCTGCTACTCATAAGCTAAAAATTGTTTTTAAAGATGGAAGTAGGAATGTACAAAAGGAGTAGTCTTGATAAAAGTTTTGTTTGTCCTTATTTCATTTTTTCTTATTTCTTGTGCTCAAAATCCTATAAAGGTTATAAAGAAATCGCCAAAACCTAAGTTTGAAATGCTTAATATTGAGGCTTATAAAGGGAAGGTTAAATACGTTGAATTGGGAGTTCAAAACTTAGCTGATGGAGTCTACGAAATAAGCTGTAGTGAAGAATCTGAGGATAATCCATTTCAACAAAAATTACCTGTTCAAGTAGAAAAAAGTAAAGTTCAGTTTTATTATGCTGAAAGTTATTTTTCTAAAGCAAAAAAACATAACTGTTTTTTTCAGGAAAATTTAATTCTAAGAATTTCTGTGAAAGATTTTCCATATAAATCAGAAAAACTAAATGTTGCAAAAGGTAAAGTTACACTTAGTTCTAAAGACCAGGCTAGGGTTGCTAGGGAAAGAGAAATAACGAAAAAAATTTATGCTAATTCTGCAAGAGAATCATATATAAAAGCTCCATTTGTTAAACCCTTAAATAGTTATATTACAAGTCATTATGGAAAACGTAGATTGTTTAATAATAAAAAAAGATCTCAACATTTAGGAAATGATTTTAGAGCAAGAGTAGGTGTTAAGATTCCAAGTTCTAATCGAGGCAAGGTTGTTTACGTTGGTAATTTATTCTATACGGGAAATGTGGTCATTGTTGATCATGGATTAAACTTATTTTCTCTCTACGCTCACTTATCTAAACCTCTTGTAAAGATTGGGGATATGGTTGAAGCTGGACAAATTGTTGGTTTATCAGGAGCAACTGGTCGTGTTTCTGGGCCTCATCTTCATTGGGGGATCAAACTCAATGGTCATAATGTTGATGGTTTCTCTCTTATTGAAGAATCAAAAATTCAGTTTAATCTGTAATTATGACCTCAAGTGATATCATTCTAGTTATTGATCCTAGGGTTAAAAACTTTGATCGAAACTTCTATCAAGAGCTTTCATTATTAGGGCAACGTTATCAATGGGACTGCTTAGAAAGTCCTAGGTCAAGTACAACGAGATTACAAGTTATCATTACAGTTGCCTTTGATGGTCATTTTACAAAAAATACAGAAGAAAATGTTATTTATATAAAAATCAAAGAAAAAAACTTGAGTCTGTTCAATCAAGATAATGGTTCGGGGCATTCCTTTGTTATTTCCTTTGCTTCAGAGTTGGAAGATCTTCTTCCTTTGATAAATGATATAAATACTAATATAAAAAAAATATGCTTGAATAAATTTTGTGCTCTAGAGAATAAAGTATTAAAAAGTATAATAACTAAAAAATCAATTGAGGCCGATGCTGATTTAATTCAGGATCTACTTTCTTTTCATAAAGATCTCTTTTCTAAGGACGTTTCAGATTATTTTGAAATAAGTCATATTCAAGCTTCCTTGAGAAATAGTTATAAGGAAAGTGTTAGTCTTTTACCGTGGTATCAGGTCACAGAGTTGAGTTTTGATCATTTTTTAGACTTTAGTGATATCGGCTTTTTTGATTATGTTTTAGGTTGGAATTCTGATATTAACCCTATTGGTTTATATATGACATTAACAGAGTTGTTCAAGCTAAAATTAAACGAGAATCGAGAAATTGGATATTTTAGAGTCGAACAAGAGGTGTTTTCTCGGATGGAAACCCCTATGATTTTATTTGGTAAAAGTGAAGAGCCTATTTTATATAATTACGCATATACAGGTTTGAATATACCATTTTCAGATTGTCGTCTGCTTACCGATGGAAAAATGATCTCTGGCCATAATTCTTCCTATTCAACAATCGTAAAAAAGTATGCTGAGCAAACAGCTTATATTTTTATACCAATAGATGAAAGCTTTGAGAGTAAAGATTCCTCTCAGGATGAGTTAGGAATTATATCTTCCTCTATCGCTCATGAATTAAATAATCCTCTGGGGGGGATATTAGCAGCTATTGAAGTTTTGTCATTGGATGAATTAAATAATGAAATTTTAGATGAACTTACAATTATGAAGCAAGGAGTTTTAAGGATTCGAAAGCTTGCTCAGACTTTTTTAGGCTTTTCTAAAAATAGTGATGTTCATCTAAGTCATAATTTAAACCTAAAGGAATGTTTACAACAAGCAATAGAATTAACACGATTTAGGCTTATTGAAAGTCATCTCGTTTTGGACGTAGATATAAAAGAAATTAATAAGAATTCGAATATAAAGAATGAATCATTTTTAACTATGCTTCTTTATCTTGTTTTAGGTGAGGTCATCACTCAAACTGAAAGAAGGGGATTAGTAGAAAATAAAATGGCAAAAAAAATTGAGCTAAAAATAGAAATACAAAAATATGAATTCTCTATAGCCTGCAATTATACAGAGCATATATATACCAATTGTATTAAATCAAAGTTGTTGAATTACCTTGTAACAAATTTAAATTTAAAATTTCAACTTAGTGAAAGTAAGATAAGTTTTATAAATTTGAATTAGGAAAATTAAAGAGATTCTCATCTGTTTTGACGTAAGACTCAATGACTTTTAAGGTATGTTCTTTGTCATTTTTAACGTCTTTTCTACTTAAGAATAAATATTTACCTGAATTCTTGCTTTTCCCTAGAAAACTTTCTACTAGAGGTATTAGATCAGGATGAATTAAATGTTTTTTATGACCTTTTTGGTTATTTTCAAATTTATTATTCTGATTTAACAAGTGTTGGTATAATTTTTTCTTTTGAGCTGGGATTTTAAATAGAGATCTTGTATTGGTATTTAAATGTAGAAAAGAATAAGAGAGAATTTGATCAGCTATGAGATGATGGGTTATTAAAAAATCTATTTTCTCTAACTTTACTTTTTCCTCATCTGGGCAATGGTATTTTTTCTCTAGGTAGTTTTTTATTTCAAGCCTGATCTCTTCGGGATACTTTAAATAGTGATTATTGAATTGAAATATTCCGTCAATTAAAGGTTTTAGAAGCTTAATCGTTATAATTTTCCATTTTAGCTTTGATAAAACATCTTTTACAAAATCTAATTCTTCTTTGGGACTTTGAAGTGGTAATACAGCATGGATAAGACCTCTTTCTCCTTTTACTACGACAAGGAGAGAACATGTTTGATCTTTTATAAAGTTTAATACGTCATCATTGCTGCCATTAAATTCAAAATGTGTCCTATCTAGTTCAAATTTATTTCTTGGATAATAAAGTTGATTAACTTTTTTTAATCCTTTTTTGATAAATATATCGAGATAAATAACAAGGAGTTTCGCCGTTGCTTTAGCATCGTCATGGGCCCTGTGAGCTTTTGAATGACTAATATTGAAAAGTCTGCTCATATAATTTAAGTTTGAATTTAATATGTCGGGGATGAGGTGTTTAGTCATGACATTGGTACATATAACTTTGTTTTTCAATTCATCTTTTTTGAGTCTTCTTAAAACACCATTTAGGAAGGGGACATCAAAAGATGTATTATGAGCAACAATAATATCATCAGCTATAAATTCAAGTATTTCATCAATGAGATCTTCGATTACTGGTTTATCCTTAACATCCTTTTGGGATATATTTGTTAGGTTTTGGATAAAGTCAGGAATATCTGTTTCCGGATTTACTAAAAAGCTTTTTTCATCAACAATTTTTCTTTCTTTTACTTTAACCATTCCTATTTCAATAATTTTGTCTTTACTATGGTTTCCACCAGTTGTTTCAAGATCAATTACACAAAAAGAAAGATCATCGATAATTTGTTCAGAGGTAATATCAGTCATTCAAATTTACTTTTTTCCTATTTTTACAACAGCTAATTTAAGTAGTTTGGTAAACTTTTCCATCGCCATGTTTGCGACATGTTTCACATCATCGTGACTTAGTTTTTCCTGGCTAATACCTGCTGCATAATTAGTTATACACGATATACCACAAACTTTTAAGCCTGCATGATTTGCAGCAATTGACTCAGGTACCGTACTCATTCCCACCATGTCTGCGCCAATAATCTTAAGCATTCTTATTTCAGCAGGAGTTTCATAAGAAGGACCAAGAACACCAGCATAAACTCCAGGATGGAGATCGAAATCTAGTTCTTTCGCACTTTCAATAAGATGTTTAGAAAGTCCTTGATCGTAAGCCTCGGACAAGTCTGGGAATCTGACACCTAATTCTTCAGGATTTGGTCCAATAAGAGGGTTGTCACCAGTTAAGTTAATATGATCTGAAATATAGACAAGGTCACCAGGTTTATATTGCGAGTTAATACCTCCAGATGCATTTGTGAGAACTACTGTCTCAACTCCAATTTGAGATAAAACTCTTACTGGAAGAACAACATCTTCGAAGGGATGTCCTTCGTATCGATGAAATCTTCCTTGGAATACTGCTAGCTCCACACCATCTATATCACCGATAACTAAACGCCCTTTATGCCCGACGACTGTTGGCTTGTGAAAGTTTGGGATTTCATCGTAAGGAATTTCAATTTTATTATTTAATTCATCAGCAAAAACTCCTAAGCCTGAACCTAGAATAATTCCTATACTTGGTTTACGTCCTTCAAGTTTTTCTTTGATAAAATCACTTGTTTGCGCTAATTTTTCTAACATATATAAATCCTTTTATTTTATAATTTCGTATATAATTTCTGGCTTATCAATCTTAGTTTGAGAAAATTTTATGACCTTTTTAAGGAATGCTTCTTCAATTTCAGAAACTTTCTCAGTCTGATTTTTGTTGTGATAAATGGTTAAAATAGGTTCACCCTTTTTCACTCTATCGCCAATTCTTTTGTTGAAAACAAACCCAACTCCGTGGTCTATTTTATCTGATTTAATTTTTCGGCCACCGCCTAACTCTGTACATAGGAAACCAACTTCTTGGTTTATAAAGTCTTTAATGTATTGAGTTTTTGGTGAGATGACTTCTGTTTTTTCTTTTGCCATTGGTAATTTCGAATAATCCGTTAAAACAGAAATATCACCACCTTGATTTCCAATAAGTTCAACAAACTTTGTGAATGCACTTCCGTCTTTAATGCTCTTTTTGGCCATTGCCAAGGCTTTATTAAAGCTTGGAGCAGCACCTCCTAAGTGAATCATATGTGCTGCCAAATGCAAGGAAAGCTCGGTAATATCTTTTGCCCCTCTGCCTTGTAATACTTCACATGATTCAATAATTTCTAGTGAGTGCCCAACTGATGTACCTAATGGTTGATTCATATTAGTGAGAAGAGCGACTGCGCCTTTATCAAATCTTTTTGCCGTTGCAATAATGGATTTTGCAAGTTTTTTGGCTTGGGCTTTACTTCTCATAAAGGCACCAGAGCCAACTTTAATATCCATGACAATTCCATTAGCGCCTTCTGCTAGTTTTTTAGACATTATACTCGCTGTGATAAGTGGAATTGAGTCTATAGTCGCTGTTACGTCTCTTAAAGCATAGATTTTTTTATCAGCAGGAGCTATTTCTTCAGTTTGGCCTATTAGAACCATCCCTTTTTCATTTAAAAGTTTTTGAAATCCTTTTAAACCTAAGTTCGTTTTAAATCCTTTGATTGCTTCGACTTTATCAACTGTTCCACCTGTAAATCCAAGACCTCGTCCAGCAATCATTGGGACTTTTACTCCACATGCTGCAGCGATTGGAGCGAGGATAAAAGAGGCTTTATCACCAATTCCACCTGTACTGTGCTTATCAATTACGTTTTTCCCCTCAAAGGTAAGTGTTTTTCCAGAGTAGAGCATAGCGTCTGTAAGATATGCTGTTTCTTCCGCATCCATTCCATTTAAAAATATGGCCATTAATAAAGCTGTTATTTGATAATCTTTATTCGTACCATCCATTAATCCGTCAATTACCCATTTGATTTCATCTTTGGATAATTTCTTACCCTGTTTTTTTTTGTCAATAATGTTATACATCGTGTGCTGTGTCATCGCTTGAACCTTCTACTATTGCCTAAGTTAAAAGATATATCTATCATAAATTTATAAAACTGGTAATTATGATTATTATCAAGCTGAAATTTTTAAAACCAGTTAATTTAAGGATTATTAATGAGTTTAAAGTATGCAAAAAAGTATCTAGGTTTTCTTTTAATCACTTTGTTTATGTCAAACTCCGTCTTGGCACAAAATAATGAAGATTTAGATTCATTAGTCTCAGATACTAAAAATGATCTACTTGTTGTTGTTGGTGGTGGTTTAGCTGGAGCGATATTGGGACTTTCTACTTTATCATTTGTTGATGAACCTAAGGACCATACAGACAATATTATTGTTGGGGCTTCATTGGGAATAATCGGCGGGGTTGTTTTTGTTGCCTTGAGTCAGGCGACTAAGACTCAAGATCTTCTTTATGGTGGGGAGGAGTATCAGGAGCAAGCATCTCTAAACTCAATAAAGTCTTTTGATACTAAAGCTAGAACTAGCTGGCATTCAGAGAGTTTTATTGCTTCAAACTCAGCTAAACCTAGGCTTAATCAAATCAGTTATAGTTTTAAATTTTAAGTATTCTTACATTTTAACCAATCAATTTTGGGGCCAAAACAGACCTTACGTGTAAATTTTCTTAATAATATTGAAATCTTATCTTTAATCAATTAAAACACTCAAGATTAAAAAAATTAGAGGGGATTCAATGGAAAAATTCATGTCGTTAATAGGTCTTGTTGTGATGATCGCAGTGGCTTATGGTTTAAGTTCTTCAAGAAAAAATATTAAATGGAAAACTGTAGGGACTGGAATTGCACTACAGCTATTTTTTGGTTTAATTATTTTAAAGACACCTTTTGGTATGCAAGTCTTTGATGGTGCCAGGGAGGCTTTTAATGGAATTCTTAACTATACGAATGAAGGTTCAAAATTTATTTTTGGTTCATTGACTGATGTCCCAAAGTCTGGCTTTATCTTTGCTTTCTTAGTTCTTCCAACAATTATTTTTATGAGTTCCCTAATGAGTGTTTTATATCATTTAGGACTTATGCAAAAAGTGGTCGAGATCACGGCTAAAATTATGATGAGAGTTATGGGGACAAGTGGTGCAGAGTCACTTTCAGCTGCGGCAAATATTTTTGTTGGTCAGACAGAAGCTCCGTTAGTGGTTAAGCCATTTGTAGAAAAAATGACAAAATCAGAGCTAATGGCACTTATGACTGGTGGTATGGCCACTGTTGCAGGTGGAGTTTTAGCTGCTTATGTGGGGATGGGTGTGGACGCTGGGCACTTATTAGCGGCTTCAGTGATGTCAGCTCCTGCAGCTCTTGTTTGCGCAAAGTTAATGGTTCCAGAAACTGAGCAGTCAACAACTGAGGGAGTTGTAAAAGTTGATCTTCCAAAAACAAATGCAAATTTGATTGATGCTGCTGCAAGTGGTGCCTCTGAAGGATTATCTTTGGCCCTAAATGTAGGAGCTATGCTTTTAGCCTTCATCGCATTAATCGCAATGTTTAATGGAATGCTTGGATGGGTCGGTGGACTTGTTGGGCTTCCACAATTAAGTTTTGAATTTTTAATTGGATATGTATTTGCTCCTTTTGCTTTTTTAATGGGTGTTCCTTGGGCCGATTGTGTAGAGGTTGGTGTAATGCTAGGGAAGAAAACAGTTGTAAATGAATTTGTAGCTTATATGGATCTTCAAGCAGCTATTAAGACTGGCGCTATCAGTGAAAGAGCAATTACGATAACTACTTACGCTTTGTGTGGGTTCGCAAATTTTTCATCTATTGCAATTCAGCTTGGGGGGATTGGAGGATTAGCTCCAGGAAGAAGACAAGACTTAGCAAGACTTGGAATTCAATCATTAATCGCCGGAACGCTAGCTTGTTTTATGACGGCTTGTATTGCAGGGCTTTTAATCTAAAACAATATACAAAATTTACCCGATAATGTGCGTCACTTTTGTGACGCATTTTTTTTTCCTGTATCAAGCATCTATATTTTGAGGTGCTACATGATGACAATTAAACTATTTTTAACCGTCCCCTTTGCGTGGGGATGAGCTTAAAGCCAAAGTAAACAACTGAAGCACCAGACTGTGTTTTAAATAGATTCGCTTAGAAGGCGTTAGGGCAGTTATCATTTTTTGTGGAAAACAGGAAAATAAAAAACTTTGAGTCATTGGAAGCTCTTGAAGTTATTAGTGTAAAAAGAGATTAATCTTTCACTTCCAGACTTTGTCTTTATGATCATCCCCATTCAAGTAGGTCGGTTAATAATAAGTCTGTGGGGGAGAAGCTTATAGATCAAACTCGAAATTTTGCTGCTGGCGGCTTATTTATGATGGGGTTAATTTATGCTTTGCCTACCAGCATAAGTAATTGGGATAAAGATGATATCAAAAAAAATGGTCTAGCAAAGTGGAAGAGAAATGTTAAGGAGGGGCCAGTTGTAGATAAAGATGATTAGTTTATTAATTATATAGGACATCCAATGTCTGGTGCTGCTTACCATATTGTTGCTAGGCATGCTGGTGCAAGTGCATGGGAGTCTTTTGGCTATGGAGTATTGATGTCCACATTCTTTTGGGAGTATGGAATTGAGGCTGTCGCTGAAACTCCAAGTATACAAGATTTAATTTTAACTCCAGTTATTGGATCAATGCTTGGTGAAGCCTTTATTAAACTAGAAGAATATATCTATGAAAATGATGGTCTACTTTTAGGACCAAGAAGGTTTGGGCAGTTGATTACTGGTGTTATGAATCCTGCTAAACTAGTACTTAACTTTATTAATAGTGGTTTTGAAAGCCCACTTTTTAAAAGCTTAGATATATTTTTAACTATTGGTCCAAGAGAAATTTTTCTTAATGAGCAAGAGTCTATCTCGGTTGAACATGAAACAGGTATAAGTCTAGAACTCTAATTTTAAAGCATTAAGCAATTGTTAAGAATTATGCTTGGAATACTCTGGAAATGAGATAGATCCTAAATTTGTCTAGCTTTGAACCTAAGGAGAGGCTCGTTTCGTGTTAAGATAGTTATATGAAAAAGATCACTATTGCAGGGGCAAGCGGTTTTATTGGGACAGAGTTAATTGATACTCTTAAGAGAACTTACTCCTTAAAGTGTTTAAGTCGAAGAGTAAAAGAATCCTCTTGTGCAAATGTTATGTGGCACCAAACTGATCTTTACTCATTGACTGACACCATCGAAGCATTACGAGATACAGATATTGCTATTTATCTAGTTCATTCAATGTTGCCAGCATCTAAATTATTTCAAGGGAATTTTCAGGACACAGATCTTATTATTGCAGATAATTTTATAAGGGCATGCCAAATAAACGGCGTAAGAAAAATAATTTATCTAGGAGGAATTGTACCAAACTCTCAGATGAGCCCTCACCTAGAGAGCCGAAAGGAAGTAGAGGAAGCTATTCGTCATTGTGGTATCGATGCAACCATTATACGGGCTGGAATGGTGGTCGGTGATAGGGGAAGTAGTTTTGAAATTTTAAAAAACCTTTGTTTAAATCTTCCTTTTATGATCTTACCTAAGTGGACTAAAAATAATACTCAAGTTATTCATGTGCAAGATCTCTTAAGAATTATTAGGGCCTGTCTTGAAAATAAAATAGAAAACAATAAGACTCTTAATGCAATCTCCGGCGAAGATATTTCTTATAAAGGCCTTCTATTTCAAACGAAAAAGTTTTTAGGAAAACCCTTTTTTGCTATTAGAGTTCCAGTTAATTACACTGCTTTTTCTAAGTTGTGGGTATCAATTTTTGGTCATGCAAATTTTAGTCTTGTATCGCCATTAGTAGATAGTTTGACTTGTAACTTAGAAAATATTCCACAAAGTCCAGAAGTAAAAAACTATATTAAATTTGGAACCTATCAATCAATGTTAGAGAGTTTATCTCTAAGTACGGTTAGGATTAATCTGAAGCGTAAAACGCAAGAAGATAAAAATGTGAGAAGTATTCAACGTCTTTTATATGAACATAATCTTGATATTGAGGCTGTGGCCATGTATTACTTTCAATGGTTACCAAAACATATGAAATTTCTTATTAAGGTAGAAAGTACGGATAATAGGATTAAATTTAAATTAGGGGGAGTTGGAATAATTCTACTAGAGCTTGAGTATATTAAATGTAGAATTAGTGAAAGAAGAGCAAAGTTTCATATTGTTGGGGGAATCTTAACTAAAACAAAAGATACAGGATGGTTAGAGTTTAGAAGTGTCGATAACGGAAAATACCTTTTTGCTTCTATCAATGAATTTCGTCCTTCACTTCCATGGTACTTCTATTGCTATACTCAGGCACCAATTCACAAATTTGTGATGAATAAGTTCGGTGATGATCTTAGAAAAATGAAAAATTAGCAGATATTCTTGATTTTTTTTGTCGGGATGGTGGAGAGATATTCCTGCTGCGTCTTTAAATTTAGCTTTAGGAGAGTTAATATTAAAGGGTATTAATTTAAACTTAAGGTAGACATTCATGGCAAAAGAATTAGTGATCAATCAGACTCACAACGAGAGTCGTGTGGCTTTGATTGAAAATGGTGATATTCTTGACTTTCTAATTGACAGAGAAAACTCATTAAATACCAAACCTAGTGTTGGAAATATTTACAAGGGAAGAGTTCTGAGAGTTCTTCCAGGTATGCAATCAGCTTTCGTTGACATTGGCTACGAAAGAGCTGCATTCCTGTATGTAGATGATGCGTATATTCCTACTCTGAAAGAACAAAGGGATATGGCTGCGAGATTAGAGGCTAAAGAGAAAGAAAGACAAGAACAGAATGAAAAGAAAATGGGTCAAACTATTCCTGATGAATTCAGTACTTACTCCGATTCTGTTGATATGAAATATCGTCCTGATATTAGAATTCAAGACTTTTTGCAAGAAGGTGATGAAATTTTAGTTCAGGTGGCAAAAGAGCCTATTTCAACGAAAGGCCCTAGAGTTACTAGACATATCACATTAGCTGGAAGACATATTGTTTACATGCCATTGATTGAGCACATTGGTGTATCAAGAAGAATAGAAGACGATCAAGAAAGAGATAGGCTTAAAGGTATGTTGGAAACAATAAGACCTGAGGGAAAAGGTTTGATTGCAAGAACCGTTGCGGAAGGACAATCTCATAAAGTTTTAAAAAATGATTATAATATTCTTGTGAAAATTTGGAAGGATATTTGTAAGCAAGATGAGAAATCAAAATCTCCTTCACTCGTGTATAATGATCTTACCTTTATTCAAAGATCCCTAAGAGATATTACCGATGAAGATGTAAATAAAATTATAGTAGATTCAAAAAATAACCTCAAACTTGTTGATAAGTTTGTAAATCGATATCTACCTAGTATGAAAGGTAAAACTCAATTATATGATAAAGAGCAACCAATTTTTGAGTATTATAATATTGATGTTGAAATAGAAAGGGCCCTTAGCAATAAGGTTTACCTAAGATCCGGGGGATCTCTAAACATAGATCAAACAGAAGCTTTGGTTTCCATTGATGTTAATACCGGAAAGTTTGTTGGAAAGAGAACTCTAGAAGAAACAATTCTCAAAACAAACCTAGAAGCAGTAAAAGAAATAGCTTACCAACTAAGGGTGAGAAACTGTGGTGGTATTATTATCATTGACTTTATTGATATGGAAAAAGAAGAACATAGAGAGCAAGTTTATTCTGCTCTTTTAGAGGCGCTTAAAAAAGATCGTGCTAAAACAAATGTACTTCCTATCTCTGGACTTGGACTTGTCGAGATGACAAGAAAAAGAACAAGAGACACTTTAACTCGAGTTATGTGTGAGCCTTGTGCGTATTGTGAAGGAACTGGAAGAGTTAAGTCTGTGAGTACTGTTTGTTATGACATTTTAAGAGAAGTTACCAAAGCAATGAAGAAGTCAAAAGGATCTAAGATTTCCGTTTTTGCTCATCCTGAAGTAAGTGCTAAACTCACTTCCGAAGATTTTGAAATAATTGAAACTCTTGAGGACTCTTTAGGTAAGCAACTTAGTATTAGGGCCGATAACTCTTATCATATTGAGCAGTACGAAATTTTTCTAAATGATTAGTTAATGGAACTCTACTCTTTAGATGCAGGACTAGGACCGAAAAATGCCTTTGCTTTTTTACAGTCAAAGTATTTTCTAATGCTTTGTTTACCAAAACTCATTCCGAAGACTGAAAAAAGTGGTTCGTCTTTTTCTTGAAGGAAATTGGCTTCAGTGATTTTCCCATTTTCATCTTGCTTATAAGTGAAACTTTGTGTTCCGACACCTTGTGGAAGATAATTTGAATATCTTGTTATTATTGAATGATAAGGGTTATATCTATTATAGGCATCCAATCTTGAGGTTAAGTAACCACTGGTAAGATCATTTTGGGTAATTGTAAAGCTGGAGACTTCTTCTCCACCAAATTTATTAGTATGTTGGATGTCGAAGGAAAGAGAATCTCCTTTTGAGTTCATAGTTAAATTATGGAGTGAACAGTTATTTATTTTTCCAACTGAGAAGGATTCATAAATATCTTGAAGTTCTGGAGTGTGAGTTAACATTTTTCTGAACTCTTGATAGGTCAAATTAATTTCATTCACCCTACTTTTTAAGATAATTCTTTGTGCATAGTTCACACTATTTTTAAGTTTTTCACTTTCTTCTTTGGTTAATTCTCCTCTTTGTAGAGATTGTAAAACTTCTGACTCTAAAACTGAAAGTTCGTAATCAATTTTCGCAAAAAGTTTTTGTTGAATCCCATACTTAACTTCCATTTGGGTTGCGAACTTCATTTGATTTTCAGTATTAATTTTTTCTCCATGAGGAACTTCAATACTAAAGTCTTGGATAATTGAATTTTCTAATCTATCTATTTTAGATTTGTAGTCTTTGTAAGTATGAGAACTTCCAAAACTATTAAAAGATATAAAGACACAGAGAATAAATTGCTTTTTGTTTAATTTCATACTGTAATTATCGGGTATATGAACTTTTACTTAAAATTAATTAATGTTTATAAGTAAAAACAGTAGTTTATAAGGCCTCTCGTCTAAGTAATAAGAGAAATCTAGCTAATATTCTAGGCACTAAAAATGTCTTAAGTGCTTGAAGTTTTACCTTGGACAGTTTTGAACTAATCTATTTTCTAAGTCAGCAACTATATCTTTTCTGAATTGGATACCATCTGAGTTAAATTGTTTTTTATAATCTAAAATATCTATCTTTTCTAAGTTTAAATGGATCGTTTTAAAAAGCCTTGGAATAAGTTCACCTGGATGTTGGACATGATGAAGGCCTCCTGAATAAGCAATTAAAATATTTCCTTCTTGGATTTCTGAAATAATCTCTGCGACACCACTTCTTACAGTCATGGGTTTTCCATTAGAATCAAGACCGGTGTCGCGCTTCATTCTTCCTTCCGGTAGAATAAGTATGACGCTTCTATTTTTAATGGCCTTTAAAAATTCAAACCATGATTTGTCTCTTTTTCGAGTAATACTTATCATTCCCGGAAACATTAATTTCCAAAATCTTCCCACTATTGGTCTGTTTATGGTTTTATCTGCTGCTGGAGCTACCATTTTTCTAGATAAACGCCATAGAAACCAATTTGGTGCTGCTGCTAAGAATAGTGGCTCGTAGAGTGATGTATGATTTAATAATATGACGAGACGAACTTTATCAAAGTCTCTTTCACTGCTAAGCCATTGTAATCTCAATGAATAAAAACACTTAGAAAAGTATTTTATTCCTAAAAATATAGTAAAACTGATAAATATTCTCACGTTTAAACATATAGCTGATTAAATTTATTTTGAAATGGGATAGCGCGTTTTTTTTTGGATAATTTCCTGTAATTTCTGGGTTTTGTGTTTGCCTTAGGAGATTTAGAGTGTTAGATTGCAGCCACATTTATTTAAATCATTAATTAACTCGCTCCGAGTGAATCGGGGCTTAATATAAAACCCAGGAGATTAACTATGATTTACGAATCATCTTATGTACTTCGTACTGAAGTAACCGAAGAAGCTGCAAAAAAGATTGCAGAAGTTGTTAAAGAAACAATTGCTAGTTTTAATGGTGAAGTTTTACTTGAAGATAATTGGGGAGTGAAAACTTTTGCTCAACCAACTTCAAATGGTGTTGCAAAAGGGACATACATTTATGTTATGTACAAAGCAGACACAAATGTAAACACTGAGCTAGAAAGAAGATTTAGAATTTCCGAAGACGTTCTAAAGTTTGTTTTCATTAACCTAGGTGTTGATGCAGATCAGGAAGCTATTGTAAAAGCTTACAAAAACCCTAACCACAATAGTGGCGAAAACAATTTTGATGCTGAAAAAGAAAAGAAGATGTTCTCTAAGAGAAAGTCTTGTTACTTTTCAGCTAAGAAAACAACTCCAGATTGGAAAGATCCATCAACTTACTCTTGGTTAGTAAACGAGTTTGGAAAAATCTCTCCAGCAAGAGTTACAGGTTTAAGACCAAAATACCAAAGAATGGCAACAGCTGCTATTAAGCGTGGTAGATGTATGGGTCTTATTAGCTATATGTCTAATAGAACTGCTAGGTAGTAAACTAAATAATGAACACATCGCAATTACCAAGTAATTCATCTGAGACATCTAGAATGTTAATGCTAGGAGGATTCTCTGTCCTGCTTTGTTTAAGTATTTTAATGTCTATATTTACTCCTTATCCATTGGGTCTATCATCGATTGTCCATGGGAGGACTAAGGGATTTGTTACAATTGGTATTGCTGGGTTATTATGTTTTGGTGTCCTATCTTTGGGAGTGTCTGATCCAGATTTTTATTTCTTTTATCTTACCACCTTTTGCGTGAGTTTAGTCATAGCTTTAGGCTTGGTAGAAATTATTAAAAGGGAGATAAACCCATTTATTGGTATATTGGCATTAGGGGTTTGTATTACGATTGGTGCTGCTGGTGGAATCGTTAGCTATTTAGATCATGTTGATAAATCTTTAAACACCGTTGTGATTGAAGAAATCAAAAAAAGACAATTAGTCTTAGAAGAATTAAAGGCTGCAAATACAAAAGAAGAAAAAGCTGAAGTACCTTTTGAGTTGGAAGCTCTTTTAGCTCAACCAGAAGTTGTTGCAGAGGCATTAGTTAAGCAATTACCAGCTACTTTTTTAGTGTGGGTTTTTGTGATGCTATGGGTGAATCTTTTCCTGATGTTAAAAAGTCATAGAATAATGGCTGGAACTAAAAATTACAGTTATAACGAGATGCATTTGTTGAGTTTTAAAATGCCAGACAAAGGTGTTTGGTTCGTTATTGTATTTTTGGTTATGGGCGCATTTGGTGACCAGGTCAATCCTTGGTTATCGACTGTTGGGACAACTTTATTGCATGTAATTGGTGTGTTTTATTTCTTTCAAGGTTTTGGTATCTACCTTGCCTTTTTAGACTTTGTAAGACTAACAGGAGTAATGAGAACTGTACTCGTGGTTTTGACTGTTATGTCAGCTGGACAGATTCTTGCCGTTATTGGTCTTGCAGATATGTTTATTGATTTTAGAAAATTAATGAAAAAAAACAAATTAGGAGAATAAAATGAAAGTTATATTAACTGAAAGAGTAAAAAGTCTTGGAAACATTGGTGAAATCGTAAATGTTTCACAAGGTTTTGCTAGAAATTATTTAATTCCAAATAGTCTTGCTAAATTAGCAGATGAAGGGAACTCAAAACAAATGGAAGATTATCAGAAAATGTTAGCTAAAAAAGTTACAGAAGAAAAAGCTGCAGCTGAAGAGTTAGCTAAGAAAGTTTCTGGTATTACTGTCAACTTAACTAAAAAGATTGGTGGAAACGGTAGACTTTTTGGAACTGTTACAAACACTGAATTGGCAAAAGAGCTTGAAAAACAAGGTGTTGTTGTAGAAAGAAGACTTATTACAATTGATACTCCAATTAAAACTCTAGGTGATTTCGAAGTATCAACTAAGCTTTTTAAAGGTGTTGAGGCTACATTTAAATTAAAAATAGAAATGGATCCAAAGCAAGTTGAAGAGCAAAAGAAAAAGCAAGAAGCTGCTGCAAAAAAAGCTGCTAAAAAAGAAGCTAAGCAAGAAGAAGCGACTGAAGAAGCTACTGAAGAAACAGCTACTGAAGAATAATTTCAAAATTTCTTTTTTATATCCGGGAGATACTTTAAGTATCTCCCGTTTTTTACTACTAAGTTTGGAGAGAGCTAGTGGATGCTAATATGATAAACTCAAATAAAGAGTTACCTCATGATTTATTGGCCGAAAAGGCTTTAATAGGTTGTTTACTTATAGATAATAAGTCCTTTGATAATATCACTGATATTAATATTAATGAGGATGACTTTTACCATCCTCAGTATGGAATTATCTTTAGGGGGATTAAAGAGTTAGCTGTCGATAGTAAGCCATTTGACTTAGTTAGTATTTGTGCGAAGCTGACGGATATGGGAAAGCTTGAAGCTGTAGGTGGACAAAGTACGGTACTCCAAATTATTGAAGACACGGCCAGTTCAGCAAATATCTATCACTACGCTAAGATTATCAAAAATAAGTCTGTTTTAAGAGGCATTGTTAGAACTTCAATGAGAATTACTGACCAAGGGCTAAACTTTGTTGGTGATGTCGAAGAATTTATTGATGATGTCGAATCTAGTTTTTTTAACCTCGCAAATGAAACAAGAACAAACTTTGTTATTACCCTTAAAGAAGCATTAAAAGAAAATTTAAAAAGACTAGAAGAAGGGAAGCGAGCAGAAGGTGAAATACTAGGTCTTTCAACTGGATTTGCAGCTTTGGATAAAAGACTACTTGGAATGCAAGCAGGGCAGATGATTATCATTGCCGCTAGACCAGGTATGGGGAAAACGGCATTTGTTTTGAATCTTGCTATCAACTCTATTAAGCACTCAGGTTTACCTGTTATGCTTTATTCTTACGAGATGTTAGCTCCAGAACTTTCTGGAAGGATTCTTTCAAGTGAAGCGAATATAGATTCGAGAAAAATTAGAACTAATGATTATACTGACTCTGACCTGAGAAACTTAGGTTATGCCGTTCAAGAACTTTCTAAGTTACCTATTTATATTAATGACAGTGGTGCTACCACTCTTTTAGATATTAAGTCTCAAGCAAGGAAAGTTGTCTCTGAGCAGGGGCTAGGAATGATCGTTATTGATTATCTTCAACTAATGCAGCCCCATGTAAAAAAGTCTTCTAGAGAGCAGGAAATTGCAGAAATCTCTAGGGGAATTAAAGAGCTTGCGAAAGAGTTAAAGTGTCCTATTATTGCCTTATCTCAGCTAAACCGTTCTGCAACTTCTAGAACAGATAGAAGACCTCAGTTACAAGACTTGAGAGAATCAGGATCTATTGAGCAGGATGCCGATGTTGTTATGCTTATACACAGGGAGGACTATTACGATGAGAATACTCCTGAAAAAGGTGTTGCTGAAATCATCGTAGCTAAAAACAGGGCGGGAGAGCCTGGAACAACTAAGCTCGCATGGATTGCTGCTCAAACAAAATTTGCTGAGCTACAGTTTGATCCAAGCCAGCCGGATGGATAATTTATATTCAAGTTTCTATTTGTGCAGAGAACATAAAAAGCTTACGTTTCGGAAAGCAGCAATCGCTTATATTCAGTATAAAGACTTTCGAGTTGATTTAATAACTGCAAAAAAATCTTTCTTAGGTATTGAGTCCTTTTTAGAGGACCTAGACAAATTTAAAACAGATCAAGAATTTGAAAATCCATTAGTTATTCATTTATTTTATGAACTAGGGTATTTATCGACAGAACAGGTTGAGCTACTACCAACATCATTACCTCTTGCCATTTTTATTCAATATGAGCAGGCGAGTATTGAGGATATATTTTCTTATGAATTAAGTGATGACTTTAGGTTAGAGCCTTTGTCAGTATTTGATAAGGTTGAGTATTTACAAAAATTTGAAAAAATACAAGAGCATTTAAAGCAAGGCGACTGTTACCAAATAAATTATACATTACCATTCTATTTGAGAGCGAATAAGAAAGTTGATCCTAAAATTTTTATCGATTTAGTCATGGCCAATTCCTCAAAGGTAGGAGCATTTGCCCATGGAACATATATTGACTCCTTAGGGAAACTTTTTTTAAGTAATTCTCCAGAGTGTCTATTTCAGATAAAGAAGAACAATGACAAGTCTATCATCCAAACGATGCCTATTAAGGGAACCTATAAGGTGTCTCCAGGGGAAAGTAAAGAGTTTGCTTGGGATAAGCTTAGCAAGAGTAAAAAGGATGAGTCTGAACTTAATATGATTACTGATTTAATGAGGAATGATCTTAGTAAGTTGACAAAAAATATCTCTACTGTTCATTCTAAAAAAATACCACTTTATGTTCCAGGTATAGTCCATCAATATTCAGTCGTTGAGAGTACTATTTTACATGAACTTACCCTTAAAGATTTAGTATTAAGCTTGTTTCCTGGAGGAAGTATCACTGGGGCACCGAAAAAACGCGTGATGAAAATAATTTCTGAACTTGAAAATAATCCGAGAGGTTTTTATTGTGGCTCCACAATTATGGCCCATAAGTCTCATTTATCAGCCTCCATAAATATAAGATCTAGTGAGATTGACTATATAAATAAAGAAATCTTTTATGGTGCAGGTGGTGGGATAACTATTAACAGTTCAGCAGAAGGCGAGTATGAAGAAGCGCTTTTGAAGCTGAAAAGCTTTCTTTTAACATTTATTTAATATCTCAAGAAAAACAAAAGCTTACTATTTTCCAACAATAAACAATAACAAAAACTTACATTTGAGCTTGAGGGTTTGACATTATTTTTTATATCTAGATATGCTGTATGTCATAGAGAGAGAGGGTGCCTTTACAAGGAAGAAAGGCCAAGAAGTTCAAGGAGAGTTTTGTGAACAATGCTGAGAAGAACCAAAAAGTTAATTTGCAAGAGTTTGCTAATCTAGCAGGTTTTCCTGTTGATTTAATCAAAAAAGAGTTGTTTGAGAGCTCAGATAGTGCTTGTGAGGAAACTTCGTTGGAAGATTTAAGAGCAGCAATGGTGAATTATTTAAATAAAACAATGCTTGAAGACTAGTTAAGGTATTGTTATTGCTAAGGAGTTGGTGTGCCTGCCAATTTCTTTTATCAGAATTAATATCCCCTTTAAAAATTGACAAAAAATATCGGAATTGAGGCACTCTTAATATTGTGTTAACATTGAGTGTTATTTTGTTCTGGGGGAGATATGGCCTTTGACCTTTATAAGGGTAGAATAGTTAAAAGAGAAGTCGAGTGCCAATTTCTTGGTCCTCATCGGTTCAAAAGTTTTCAAAAAGATTTTCTTGTTTTTATCCCTTGGGACCAAGCTGTTGAATCAAATTTAATGTACCAACTAAAAGGTCAAATTATACAAAATGGACGAGCTCTAATTCCTTTTGTTAATGCTGATTTTTCCAAAGTGTTAGTTGATGCATCGTTGAGGTCTGAGCTTATAAGTCATGATAAAGAGTCGGATAGAGAGATCCATCTTGTTATGAGTAATAAGGCATCTATTCATGTCTTTAGAATTCGTGGTGTTTTAAATCTGGATGATTTAAACTCTGAAAAATTATTGAATATTTTTTCTGGAAAAGATTATGATCTTATTTTTGAAGTAGATGATGTATTTGTATTGGAAGCCAATCATTTTGATGATGAAGAAAAAATAATAGAAAGACTTGATGAAATTTTAGAG
Source organism: Flavobacteriaceae bacterium (assembly GCA_964215955.1). Lineage (GTDB taxonomy): Bacteria > Bdellovibrionota > Bacteriovoracia > Bacteriovoracales > Bacteriovoracaceae. The sequence goes on along the minus strand of CAXPDR010000041.1, from coordinate 181,744 downwards.
AATGGTATTTGTAAAAATATATTTAAACCAACTTTTAATTTTCAGATTAATTTTCAAGATAATAACGATGATAAGTGGGTTTCAAAAGAAAGAAGTCTAACTTACGAGTACTTGGTGAGGTCACGAGAGCTAAAAAATAACATTTTTCATGATGATTGGGATATCTTATCTGTTAAAACTCAGCATGAAATGATTAGCTGTGAACTAAAAAAGCAGAAGGCTTTGAGGCTTAGGGGACAAGATAAATGGTATCACTTAGTTCAAGCCTTTTTAAATTACGAGAAAGCCTTAATTAGTGAGCTCAACGATATTTATATCTTTCCAATTTTAAGATCTCTTAGTCATTTTGAATCCTTAGCGGAAGCTTGGAAGATAAGTAGTAATTGCTATACTAACAGAGGTGATACTGAAATAATCTATGACCTATTTGAGGGAAAGCGATCTGAAGTCAATTCAATTGATGAGTTTATTGAGTTTGTCCAATCAGCAAAATCTGTTTATTACGGATTGAAGAAACAATTTACTAAGAAAATCTACAAGGAAGAGTTTTTAATTGTTGAAAATTTCTTGGCCCACCAAGAAGGTTTAGTTGACTCATTTAATTGTAAAAAAATTTCTGAGAGATTGAAATTAATAACTGAAATCAAACAATGGATTAATATCATCAACTCAAATGCACAACTTTCATGTTCAAATCAAAACGAAATTAATTTAAAACTATCTCATTTCCTTTCAATTTTAGTGAGCACAAATGCAGATGAAAATATTTTCTATCATCTGATCGCTGAGAAGATTGGTCGAGCAGTTTATAAATGCTCCCTTAAAGATCAAGTAAAGTTTCTTATAGGAGAGTTCCAAGTAAGGGTCGCTTAAATACCAGAAAAAAATGCCTATTAGCTAGAAGCTTATTCAGCTTTTTAAAGTGAACTTTCTAAGTATCCGAATATCTATTCAAAGGAATTTAATTTCAAAAGGCTAGGTATATGGATATAGCTACGGTTATAGGTTTAGTATTAGCAGTCGCCGCAATCTTAGGTTCAATTTTAGCGGGTGGAACGATTGCTGCATTTATAGATGTTCCCTCGATACTTGTCGTTGGGGGAGGGGTTATTGCCGCCATCTTTATTAAGTGGCCAATGGATAAAATTAAAATATTGGTTTCAATTTATCTGAAATCGATTTTTAATACTTCTGTCAGTCCAAAGTCTATGATTGAAGAAATTCAAAAACTAGCCGAAACTGCAAGAAGAGAATCAGTATTTGCCCTTGAAAAAGTTCCTGTAGAGGATCCATTTTTGAAAAAAGCGGTGACACTTGCTGCTGATAATAGACCACCTGAAGTCATAACATCGATTCTACAATTAGAAATAGACTCATTAACTGAAAGACATAAATTAGGTCAAAGTATAATCTCAGGAATTGGAGATGATGGTCCAGCTTTTGGAATGATTGGTACACTTATTGGTCTCGTTATCATGCTTCAAAACCTTTCGGGGGGACCAGAAGAACTAGGTAAGTCCATGGCGGTTGCGATTCTTACAACATTTTATGGAGCTGTTTTGGCAAACGTCTTTATGGGGCCTGTAGCAAATAAATTAAAATTTTATTCTGAAAATGAAGCTTTAATAATGAATATTATTGTTGCCGGTGTGTTAGGGATTGTCGCTGGAGAAAACCCAAGAGTTATTAGAGAGAAGTTAGATTCTTTCCTACCTCCAGCTGAAAGACAAGTGGAAGGAGGCGAGTAATGGCCGATGAAGCTCCTGAGTGTCCAGAATGTCCACCAATTGAAGAATGTCCACCTCCCGGGGCCCCCGCATGGATGGCCACGTTTTCGGATCTGGTTACATTACTTCTAACATTTTTCGTTTTACTCTATGCAATGAGTAAGACAGATGAATCAAAGTTTCAATCAGTAGCCGGTTCAATTAGAAAAGCGTTTGCAGGGAATGCTATGAAGGTTGGAGAAACCATTCAATTAGGTAAGTCTCCAGATGATTCTCCTACAATGATAGAATCTCAAGATCCAGTTGAACCTTTCCCGATAGACTTATTAACAACTGAAGGTATTTTGGATAAACATGAGATTAATCGTGAGTCTGACGAAGACCTTGAAAGAATGAAAAAGGTTCTAAAAGATTATGCACTTGCTGAATCTGTAGATGTGCATCAAATGTCTGAGGGGATAAAAATCAGGGTTAAAGATAAGATCGTCTTTAAACAAGGTTCAACTGAAATTGACAATAGAAGTTTTATTCCTGTGTTTAAAAAGATAACAAATCTTATGAAAGATAATGATTGGCACCTACACATTGAAGGTTATGCTGATGCAGGGGAAACCTCAACTGATGGAAATAACCTAGGACCATATTTATTAAGTGCTAAAAGAGTTGAAGAGGTAACTAAGGTATTAATAAAAAATGGCGTGAGACCGGAAAAAATCTCATCAGTTTTTTATGGTGATAGTAGAGCTGTTTCAAATGACACTAATAGAAAAGTTGAATTTGTTATGCGAAAAAGAGATTTGAGAACAGAAGGTAAGCGAGTAAGGTCTCAGTAAAATGAATAATATTAGTCTTTGTATCATAAAAGAATTCCCCTCCGTTAAAGAGGGGATTTTTTATTTAACCAAATGCTCGAGGCAGAAACTAAAAAAGTTTAACTTATCGAGAAAATATTTAGAAAAAAAGTGTTCAAAAGGAATGGAACTTAATCTTCCAATTGATTTGGTTAATCAAAATATGATTAATCCTCAATATGTTGGCGAAGAAGTTCCTGTGAGTGAGGACGAAAAATTTCTGATTATTTCAAAACCCGCTCAGATCCATTCTCATCCATTAAGTTATTCAGAAAGTCATAATGTATTATCTTTTCTTCGGGGATCTAAATGGAAAGATTATCTTTCTATCAATTTTGAAAACTATGATAGAGGATTAATTTATCGATTAGACTTTGAAACAAGTGGTCTAATTTTATTTGCGAAAACGAACGAAATTTATAATAGCTTAAGGAACACATTTTCCAGCAGTACGAAAAAGAAACTTTATTATGCTTTGGTTGAGGGAAATTGTTCTGATCACAAAGATTTAGTACACTTTTTAAGTCCAAGTGGAAAGAACGGACATAAAGTTTTGGCTCATTTAACAGCTGAAAGGGAAAGTAAAAGAGCATGTATTTCTATTAAACAACTTCGCTACGATTCAGCTAAGCAAATAAGTTTGGTTCAAGTCGATTTAAAGGAAGGACATCGTCACCAAATTAGAGTTCAGTTGGCCAAGATTGGAAATCCAATAATAGGTGACCCACTCTATTCGCTTAGAAAGGCTAGAAGGATGTATCTTCATTGTCATCAGTATGAAATCCAAATTGATAAAGAGCTTTATCTTTACACTGATAAGAAGTCGGATCAATTTTTAAAGTTCTTTGACTTTGACGGTGAGCTTTAAATGATTTGCAATATCTCGCTGTGTTCGCTTAGACCTTAATTCAACTAAGGCTTGTCCATCACTAACAGAATGAATTTTCCCACTCTCGTAAACAATGTCAATTTCTACAATCTTAATCCAGGCCATTGTTTCAGGATTGGAAAGATTAGCGAGTTTTACATAGGTATTTGCCATTTCTCTGTATAAAGCAGGTCTGAGTTTATCCTGGTCTTTAACATCTATATTAAAATGAACTTTCAGTACTAACCTAACGGTTCCAGGACATTCAATTTCCCAATTGTCAGGAGCTTGTTTTTCGATCCTAGATTTAATGGCAGTACATGAGTTAGGGATAAATCTTTTTGTGTGTTTTTGCCAATATTCCTTAGTCTTAGGGTTGGTAATAAACAGAGTAAATAGGACGATACCCACTACAAGTACTGGATATTTCATGGCATTTTTCCAAATCATAATTATATTATGCCCTAGACTCAGACAAAAAGCACTAAAGTTTTAGTTGATTAAAACCGACAAGTATTAAAGTTAATACAGTGAGGTAGTATGTCCAATTTATCAATTTTGGAAAAAGAGAAGTTTTGGCAAACAATAAAATATCTTTTAGAGCTTAGTGGCGAAAAGTCTTTTAATCAGATTTGCTCGGAACTAGAGATATCGAATATTGAACTAAATTCTTATCTTAATTTTTTAACCGAATTAAATTATCTTTTTGAGGTAGAGAATTTAGATCAAAAGGTTCTAAAAGCCCCAGAAGAAAAACCCAAAGTAAACATTAATCTAAGTCTATTTGAATGGCTTGAATTTCAAGCACACTTTCCAAAGCTTTCTGAAAACTCGGATCGTCCGTATTTTGAAGGAACTAGTAAGAAACTTGAAGAAATTGAGAATGAATATAAAAATTTCTCATTATTTCAGCCAGCAATGACTCTTGAACAAGTTCTCGACTCTCAGCAGGGGCTGAAAGCCCTGGATGGTGAGCCGCAATCACATAATATTTTAATAAGTTTAGAAGAGAGTATTTTAGAGAAAGAAGTCATCAGTATAAAATTACATAAGGGGCATAAACAGGTTTTTCCTCGAAAAATTGTATACTTCGATGGAGAATTGAATCTTATTGCTGAAGATCTGGGAGATAGTAGCCTCATTAATATTAATTTGTCTGCGATGGAAGATGTCTTTAAAGAAGAGCTTTCCTATAAAGAAACTTATACCCGCTTTGAAATAGATGATTTTGTAAGTTCTATCAGAGAGATGGGGGAGACTTTTATTAGACTGGTTCTGAAGATATATTCCAAAGATAACTTCAGTTTAAAATTTGATCATATGTATTTTGAGAAGCCTTGTTTTTTTAGTAACCCTGATGGCGATTTTATTTGGGCCGCGACAGTGGAACCAAGTGAAGAACTATTTGAGTGGTTAAATGAGCTTGGACCAAGCGTCGAAATTCTAGATCCATCTAGTGTTAAAATAGAGTTTTTAAACTATTGCGAAGATAAATTAAAAAAGTTAGCCTAGTTGGCAATGAAATCAGAAAAAAATATTCAAATTATTAATTATATCGGGTTTTTCCTCATTCCCTTTGTTTATTTTAGCATCTCTTGGTTTTTTCCGTGGGACTCTCTACAAAGTGAAGGTACGGTCTCAATTAGCTATGTCTTTGATGTTATTTTTTGCCTGGCCATTTTTCTTGGATTTAAAAGAAAAGATTATATTGGAAATATTAATATCCTTGGACTCTTGCTTCAACTTCTAGTTGTTGTTTTATTAGCATGCCTATTTGTATATATTTCTTTTGAAATGAAACTGAATGCACCTTTTAAGTATGTTGATCACCTTTTGTTACAAATTTTAATTTTAGCTCCTATCATTGAAGAAGCTGTTTTTCGGGGAGCTTTTATCGAGTTTGCTGAAAAATTGAAATTGAATTTTATCGTTTCGATCTCTATTAATTCTGTTTTATTTAGTCTTTCCCATTTACCAGCTATTTGGAATTTACCAAATGAGTTTCATTCATTTATTGGATTTCAATTGTTCTATACTGTAATTTTAGGTGGGATATGTACTTACTCAAGATTGAAAACAAAAGGGCTAATCAGTCCGATCTTATTACATTTTTGTTTTAACTTGGTCTTTTATATTGCTGTTATTAAATACGGTCTTTAATTTAACTCAATCAAAGCATACGCAATTTTATTTAATAAAATCATAGTCGTGATCAGGCAGATCATTGTTGAAATTCTCATAAAACTCTCTCCAAAATTAATTTGGAAATTCATCTCAATAAAATTTCATTTTGTTTAGCTCTTGAGAAAGAATTACATACCTATTTTAAAATATTCTCATAGAGTTTTTCATATCTTTTACAGAATAGACCAAAAAAGTTTGGACTAGGAGAATAATTTGGTCCTCTTCCTTTGGCCCTTGATACTAGAATCGGCTCATTCGACCCTGGGCCATAAACAGTTTTTCTTGCTCCAATATTATATAAGGTCGCTAAAATTTCTGGTTTATTGGCCAATTTATGGCCATATTTGCCATAAGCTATTTCACCTTCTTTTAAAATAATCCCAGTTAAATTGATGATGGCATCCTCTGATCTGTCATTGGGATCAGTCGGTGTAAAACTTGTATTATTCTCTGTTAAGTAAGCTTGAGCTTTTCTAGAAGCTTGAGCTTGGATCATATAATGGCTTAAAGACTTTTGATCTGGCCAAAGGTTTCTAGTAACAGTAGCATCAGCACCAATGGTACAAGCAATAGCAGCAGGACTTATTCCAAGTTCTTTACCTAATTTATTTATTTTGTCTTTATGCTTTTTAATTGCTGCGAGATGGTCTGGATGAGGTCTTTTAATAATATCTGTTCCATCGTAAAATAAACAATCCTCAACTCCTTCTTGATCATATCCTTTGACTTTTGCAAGAAGATTTTTATCCAAGAACTTTTCATCATTAGAGGATAGGCATTTTAGTCCTTGCTTCAAACATGTCTTATAATTTAAATGTGGATATGATTTACAGTCAAACACACCACGGTCACAGGTCTCGTTAAATAATACATCCTCAGTTAAAGACTCAATACATTGTCCATACTTAATCGCTGTTTGATGAAGCTGGTTGGAAACAATTTTCTTTACCGGAGACCAGATTTTCTCTGCATATAGAGGTGTTGATATTAAAATTAGTGAGATAATAAAAATTTTCATTGTGCAACGGCCCCTGAGCTTGTTGGCTTAGAATGTGTTTTCTTTTGTTCGATTTCTTTTGGTGACATCATGACAAACTCGCCAACAGTTGTTTTGATACATGCTAATTCAATAGATTTATTTTCTGGTTCAGAGTCTTCAATAAATAGTCCAAGCTTTTCTTGGAACCATCCTCTAAGGGCGTTGAATCCAAAAGAGTTTTCAAGTTCCTGACTTTGTCTGTAATCATCTTCATTGATATCTGAAATTTTATTTAAATTTGATTGAGATTTTTCTCCTGGAGAGTTTCTATTAAATTTATATTCATTAATATACTTGGAAGAGATATCAAATCCATTTAATTTATTTCCAAATATTGTTGTCTTATACTTTTTATAATAGAGAGAGCTTTCAGCCCTTAATATTGAATCACAGGATGTTACTAAATAAGTTTTACTACCAATGATTACTTTTTCTTTTTTTAAACTGTTGGCCTGAATGGGAAGCGCCGTAAGACCAATTAGTAAATATAATAGTATTTTCATGAACTTAACCTCTCTTGTTATGAGTTTCGGTATATTCTGTGTTTTAATGAAATTAGTCAGATAACACCGGAAATTTATTTACACTTTAGACACACTCTGTTAAGTTTCGCTCACTTTTATTATTCAAGAACCATTTAACAGGGTGAGCTTGTGGACCAAATTAACTATGAAGAGATTAAGACCTTAGACAATGGGTCTAAGATTGTCGGTGAATTAGAATTTCCCAAAAGAAAAGTATGGGTAAAGACTTATGGTTGTCAGATGAATTATCATGACACTGAAAGAATATTATCTCACTTGGATCGTTTAAACTTTACCTTAACTAATGAACAAGATGAGGCAGACCTCTTGCTTTTTAATACTTGTGCTATTAGAGACTTGGCTAATCAAAAGTTTTATTCCCACCTTGGTGGAACAAAACATAATAAAAAAACAAATAAAGAAATTAAAATAGCAGCTGGGGGTTGTATTGCCCAAACTGAATCTAAAGAGCTATTAAAGAAATATCCACAATTGGACTTCGCTTTTGGTACGGATGTTATCGATAATATTGGAGAGATGGTTTATAGGGCCTATGCAGGTGATAAAAAGTTTGCAGTTACAAGTTGGGATAGATCAGATAATTATTCAATTGACACAAAAATAACTCATGGTTCTCCACAAGCTTTTGTTAATATCATTAAGGGGTGTGACAAATTTTGTTCTTATTGTATCGTACCTTTTACTAGAGGAAGAGAAAAATCAAGAAGTGTTGCTGAAATTGTAAATGATGTAGCAAGACTTGTTAAATATCAAGGGATTCAAGAAGTTACTCTTTTGGGGCAAAATGTAAATTCTTTTGGGAAGAAGAACGGTGAGTCACTTGCGCAATTGATTTTAGAGTTAGAAAAAATAGATGGCCTTGAAATGATTAGATATACCACGAGTCATCCTTATGATATTTCTGATGAGTTAATTGAAGCTCACGGTAAAGCTAAAAAACTTGGAAATCATTTGCATCTTCCAGTGCAATCCGGTTCAAATACTGTTCTTCAGAGAATGCTCAGACAGTATTCAATAGAGCATTATCTCGAAAGACTTGAGGCCCTAAGAAAAGCAAATCCTGAAATTGTTCTTTCTACCGATATCATTGCAGGTTTTCCTAATGAAACTGAAGAAGAGCATAAAAAAACTTTGGAATTACTAGATAAGGCTCAATTTGATTTTATCTATTCCTATAATTATTCCTCAAGAAAAGGAACTAAAGCCTCTCGTATGAAAGATATCCTAACTAAGGATATTAGAGGACGAAGATTAAGAGAAATTCAGGCTCACCAACTAAAAATTCAAGAAAGTGTGAGAGCTCAAATGGTCGGAAAGACCTATCGAGTACTTGTTGAGGGGAAAGGAGCAATGAAAGGTGAGGTAAAATGGAAAGGAAGAACAAGTTGTTTTAGAATTGTCCACTTTAAACCTGAAAGCGAGGAAAAGGACTATCAATGGCATTGGGTAGACTTAAAAATTACTTCAGCGACAGCTCTCTCTTGCCAAGGTGAAATTATCAGAGATTATGGTAAAAGAATTACTCCTATCCAATAAAGGTTTCCTTCATGGCGGTAAAATTTGCCTATAAAACATTATTATTTGTTCTTGGGTGGCTTTGCGTCTTACTTGGTCTCATTGGTGCGTTATTACCTATAGTTCCAACAACTCCATTTTTAATTTTAGCAGCTTATTTATTCTCTAAAAGCTCTCCAAAAGTGCATTCTTGGCTCACTTCCTTACCATACTTTGGAAGTGCTATAATAGACTGGGAGCAGAATAAAGTGATACGGCCAAAAGCTAAAGTCATGTCTGTTTTTGTGATTATTTTAATTTTTGGAATGAGTATTGGATTAACTAAAATCCATGCAAATTTAAAAATTATGTTAGTCGTTATTGGGTTGAGTTGTATTACCTTCATTTTAACAAGGAAGTCTCGACCCTAAAAGGTGTTGAGTATATGAAGTATTTTCTTTTTTTTATTTTTATATTTTCTTCAAATGCATTTAGTTATGTAGATCTGAATTTAAGTTATAGCTATTCTATAAGAAAGGTGGATGGAATTGAAACCGATGCTAATCCAGATCCAGGCTCAGCTAAGGCAACAACAGAAGGCTATACTCTTAATCTAGCCTGGTATATGTGGGAGTATACGGCCTTAGAATTAAACTACTCAAAGTCAACTCAAAGACTTTTAGATGATAGGGAAGTGTCAACAACAGATGGAGATGGTGATCCTTTTACAATCAAAGAGCAAGATAACACGGTCATTACTCAAGTAAGTGGGGTCGGGATTAGGCAAGCTTTTGCCAGTAGAAAAGCTCGGGTTATTCCAAGTATTTCTATTGGATATGCAAAGTATGTTACTTCTGGAAATACAAAGTATAAGCTCGACTTTGATGGTACTGAATTTGATTATGAGGAAGAACAAGACAAAGTTGAATCAAGTTCTAGTTATGCTGCTTTTTCTCTTCGCTTTAGAATTACGCAGCTCATGGGTTTAACTATTGCTGCAAAAACTATTATGCCTGACTTTGAGACTGAGGAAGCTGATAATAATATAACCTATTCGGCTGGTCTTTCATGGGTGTTTTAAAAGGTTCCAGCAACTTTTTGGTTTAGCTTTGCATCAAATATTCTTGTATTTATCCTATGATTTATTGTTTCGAAAGTTTATTATGTCATAATGAAAATCATAATTTTTTTATTCTTCTTTCTAAGTTGTGCAAAAATTTCATATATTGCTGAACAGGGGATTGGTCAAATTTCTCTAGAAATAAACGATATTGATAATGAAGATTTTTTAAATGATCCAAATCAGAAAGAGGAGCATAAAGAAAAAGTTCGAATTGTAGAAAAAGCTAAATCGTATTTTTATCAATACTATGATTTAAAACCTACTCCAATTTATAATGAGGTTAAAGTCTTAGATCAGCCGGCTGTAACCTATTTAGTTATTCATTCTAGAGTAGATAAGATTAAACCCATCTCGACTTCATTTCCGATTGTTGGAAGTTTTCCTTATCTCGGCTTTTTTAATCTCGAATCGGCAAAAGAATTTGTTAATGAGAAGAAAGAAGAAGGTTTTCAAACTTATCTTAGACCGGTATTCGCTTACTCCACATTGAACCATCCCTTATTACCATTTCATGACAATATATTATCTTCTTTCTTTTTCTATGATGAAAGAAGCTTAACTGAGCTTATATTTCACGAGCTTGTTCATACCATCATTTTTGTAGGCGATAACGTTCAATTTAATGAGAATTTAGCTCAATTTGTTTCAGAGCAAATGGCCCTTGAATATTTTAATGATTCAAAAGAAAAACAAAATCAGTTAAAAATTCGAAAACAAAAGAATCTGAAGCTTAATCAAGCTATAGTTAAAGAGTCTAAGAATTTACAGAAACTGTATGATAAAGCAAACTCAAATTATCTGGAGATTCAAAGTACATTTCTTAATGGGCCATTTAGAAAAAATATAACAAAAACCTGTAAAGAGCTTGAACTCGTAAAATGTTGGCCAATTGAAAAAAATTGGAATAATGCACGCTTTGCAGCCTTGGGAACTTATGAGGCTAAAAGAGATAGGCTTGCTGAGATTTATAAAAAGTCTGATTTAAAATTGAAGGACTTTGTTTTAAAATTAATTCATCTAGAAAGTCAATTTGATGATTCTAAAGAATCATTTCTAGAATTTATAGAAAGGAAAATTTAAATGGCACATATATTCTTTATTGATCCCTTGGAAAAGTTAAATATAAAAAAAGACTCAACTCTTATGATGGCTTTGAGTTTCCAAAATCTTGGTTTGGAATGCTATCTTCTATTCGAAAAAGATTTTTATGTTACTAATGAAAATGATTCAATTTTAAACCTTTATAGGTTTTATGGGGATTTTAAGGATGATGGTTGCTATTTGAACTCACTCAGCAAATCAGAAATGATTAGTAGAGAAGTATCAGAAAATGATATTATACATATGAGAATTGATCCTCCTTATGATACTAGATATCAACGATACCTTTGGATGTTAGATCTCTTGCAGAATAAAACTAGGTGTGAGGTACTTAATAGTCCATTAAAGATCATGAAGTATAATGAAAAGCTTGTGGCCTATAGAAATCTAGATCATAGCCATCTTTCTTTTATTGGAAGCAGTGAAGAAGGATTTAGTAAATTTATTGAAACTCTTAAGAATGAAAACTTTGATGAGATTATTTTGAAACCCCTAGATCTTTACTCTGGCATTGGTGTTGAGAAAGTTAGTTTGTCAGATAAGGAACTTTTTATAAAATTTCAAACCAAAGTAAAAGAATTTCATGGTGCTATTGTTTGTCAGCCATTTATTAAAGACGTTTACGCAGGTGAATATCGCTCTATCTATTTTGATGGTGAGGAAATTGGCACAATTATCAAGAAACCAAACAAAGGGGAGTTCTTAGCAAATATTGCCCAAGGTGCGCAATTTGAAAAAACACCATTACCCACTAAACTAAAAGGTATCTGTGATAATGTCGCCCAGGAGCTTTATCAAGACGGGGTTCGTTTTCTAGCCTTTGATGTGCTTGGAGAAGGCCTTAATGAAGTTAATATTACTTGTCCTGGACTATTAGTAGAGGTTTCTTATGCACATGAAAAAAATCTTTGCAGTCTTATTGCTGCTAAATTTTAGTACAGCTGCTTTTGCTGAAAAGTTTAAAGCCGATGACATTCTTGGCTTTTGGCTAACTAAGGAAGAGAGGGCCGTTATCGAAATTTATAAAAATGGAGATAAGTATGAAGGTAAGCTTGTTTGGTTAATAGATATTCACACAGGAAAAAAGACAGAAATTCTTGATGATAAAAATCCTGATGAGAAGCTTCAAAAAAGATCACTCCAAGGATTAGTGAATCTTAAGGGTTTTAGCTTTGATGGAGAAAAATGGGTAGATGGAGAAATCTATGACCCAAACAAAGGTAAAACTTATTCAGCTAAAATGAGCTTAAAAAATAAGAATGAATTACACCTAAGAGGATTTATCGGTATCTCTCTTTTTGGTCGAACATCTGAGTGGAAACGTCAGAAACAAAGTACACCTAATAAATACCTTAAGAAGTGATTTAGTCTGTTGATTTTTTAAGAATTTAATCAATAATCGTCTTAATTAAGTTTTTTTTAATAATATGGAAGGAGAAAACATGAAGTTACGTATGTTTATTTCTTTGGCTTTAGTTGTGGGTGCAGCTTCTGTATTTGCAGGACCAAAGGAAGATTTTATGAAGGCAGTAAGTAGTGGTGCTGGGTCGTGTGATGCTGTAAAGCCAACAGGTGGACGACAAGGAAATGTTATGAAGTGGAAAACTTGTACGGCAGATTCGATAACTATCGATGGTTGTACAATTACATGTTCAAGTGCTGGGTCGAAAATTGGTGGTTAATTAATTAAAAATTAAAAAGGAAAATAAAATGAAAAAATTATTTGTTTTAGGGATGAGTTCAATGTTTGCATTAAGTGCAACAGCTCAAACCTTAGAGGAAAGAGTTGAGGCACTAGAGTTTGCTAGTTATGAAGATATTTTTAGATTCTCAGGTTCATTAGAAATGGAGTATTCATCAATAACTTCAAAAGATAATGATGCTGATGAAGAGACATCGGGTCAATCTTGGAAAAACTGGTTGAAGTTAGATATGGCTGCAAATGCTACAAAGCAATTGACTTTCTTTGGAAGGCTATCTGCTGCTAAGCTTTCAAATAGAATGTCTGCATATACTGATGGATCTTTTGGTGATATCGATGGACAATTAGAAGAGGGGCAAAGTTTAAAAAATTCTGAGGTTTATTTAGAAAGAGCGTTTGTTAACTACGCGGCAACAGATAAATTAAGTTTTACTTTTGGACGTCTTCCGACTGCAAACGGAACACCTTATCATTTAACAAGAAATGAAAGTTCTGGTGGAGCTTATCCATTCCTTTCATACAACGCTGTTTTTGATGGTATGGCATTAAGTTACCAGGTAACACCTGAACTTTCTGCAAAATTCATCTATACTCCATTTCAATTTGTAATGGGAACAGATACATCTGGTAATGAGAATACGACTTCTTCAGGTGATACTGTTGATACTCCAACTGATACATGGTCAGTGATGTTTGATTATGAAAAACAAAACCTAAGCTGGGCTAGAAGAATGAATCTTGTATTACATTATATCAAAGTTAATAAAATTACACTTGATATAAATGATACTAATGGAAGTGGAACTTCCACAGGCCAAACTGATTTTAACTTTGATATTGCGAGAACTGTTCTAGCACTTGAGTTAAATGGAATTTCTGGTTCTAACTTTGACTTAGGCCTTCAATTAATGTCTATGACTCATAAAACTAATGAAGCGTGGACTACTGCAGATGGAGCTGGTGGAACAACGGATTATTACTTCTTGAGTGATGATGGTGAAGAAAAAACTGCACAGATTAGCGTTCTAACTTTAAGATATGGAATTAATCAATCTAATAAAGTTGGGATTCAATATACACAAGCTAGTCAAGATGCGTTTGCTTCAGATTTAGTTTCTAAAACTCCAATTAGCTTTTACGGTGTAGCTGGTTCTGGGTACCATTTATTCTATAATAAAGCGTTTAATGGTGGTTTAAATATGAATGTTGGGGTTTACCAAGTTCAAAGAGATTATGATGCTCCTGTTGGTGGTATTTTTGGTGAAAGAGATGATGCTGATCAAGAAGACCAAGCTGTTTACACAAGTTTCGTTGCAAATTTCTAGGACCACATCCTAAAGATAATAAATCCAGTCAGTTAGACTAAGAAGCCCCAGATTGTTCTGGGGCTTTTTATTTAAATGGCTACCGAGAAACTGAATTTTAAAATTTCTTTAAGATTTTAAACGATTGCTCCGATAAGTCACCAGATAAGATAAAAATTTGGAGCAAGAAATGAAGTTAAAAACCAAACTAATTGCATTAAATTCAGTCATTCTTTTTATTGTTGGAACGATGATGTTTCTACAATTTAGGGCCGCACAGAATAAACAAAAGTTTGAGATTAGGAAAGGATTTGCACAGTCATCTGAAAAACTGCAAAGAGGTATTTCTAATGTATTTTATCTTTATTATCATAACGTACAAAATATTGCTCTTAACAAAACTCTTCAAACATTAAACTTTGATGATGCTAACTTTTATTTTAATGAGCTAGTAAGCTTATATCCGTTATACGATATGGTTTTACTTGTGGATAAAAATGGTAAGTTTATTGCTTCTAACAACCTTGATAGTGGTGGAAAGAAGTTATCAATGGACAATATAAAAGATACAAACTTCTCCGATCAAGAATGGTTTAAAAACCTTAAAGAAGGTAACCTCGTTGAAGATTATGATAAGAAAATCTATGGTTCTTACTTTGGAAAATTCCAAAAAGATGGAATTGCGACAGCTTTGCATGGTAAGGATAGAATTGGAACTTATTTTGCGACGACGGTTAATGATGAATTTGGGGATCTTCTTGGGTATGTTGCAACTTTCGTAAAAAGTGATTGGGTTGCAAATGAGCTAGTTTCGTCAAATTTAGCTCTTGAAAAAGAAGGTAAATCGGGAGCAAGAATTTTTGTTGCAAATAAAGATGGTCTTGTTATTTCTGAATTAGCAAAAGGTGAACTTAGAAATCAAGACTTTTTAACGAAAAATATCATTAAGGATAATGAGGAAACGATAACTTCAGTAAAAAACCTTAAAGAGCCTAGTTTCTTTGAGGCAATGCTTGTTTTTGATGAATATCCGCTTCACGCGTATTCACAGTTTGATAACGAGAAATTTATAAATGGAATCGGATGGCAGGTATTTATTGAAATGGATTCTAAGAATGCATTCTCTGCTATATCAACAGCTTCTAATATTTTCTCAACAAGTTTCTTTATCATATTAGCGATTGGAAGCTTTATCGCATTTCTAGTTAGTAATAAACTTTCTAATAACTTATTAAGCATTGCGAGTGATATTGCTGATGGTTCAATTAATATCTCAGAGGCTGCAGAGTCATTATCAGGACATTCAGCTAATCTTTCTAGCGCCACGAGTGATCAAGCTTCGAGCTTACAACAAACTGTAGCTTCATTAAATGAGATCTCTGCAATGGTTAATAAGAATACTGATGCTTCTCAAAGCTCTAAAGATCTTTCTGAAAAAAGTCGAACGGCCGCTCAAGATGGAAAAAGTGCAATCGATAAAATGGTTGGCTCAATTGATGATATCAGTGATGCCAATAGTGAAATCATTGGGCAGATGAATCAGAATGCAAAAGAAATCCAAGAGATCATTTCTGTCATTAGAGAAATAGAAGATAAAACAAAAGTTATTAATGATATTGTTTTTCAAACGAAGCTTCTATCATTTAATGCTTCTGTTGAGGCTGCAAGAGCAGGAGAGCATGGTAAAGGATTTTCAGTTGTTGCTGAAGAGGTTGGAAACCTAGCACAGCATTCTGGTGATGCAGCAAAACAAATTGAAGAAATGTTGGTTCAAAGTGTAAATAGAGTCGAGTCTATTGCCAGAAATACAGAAAGTAAGGTTAAAGATCTCATTCAAAAAGGAACGAGTAAGGTTGAGGCTGGTAAACAGGTCGCTAGGCAATGTGATGGTGCACTAGGGGAAATCTTAGAGTACGCCAATAATCTAGACAACATGATTGAAGAAATTGCGATCGCATCGGTAGAACAGTCTCAAGGTATTCAAGAGATCACTAAGGCCATGAGTGAGTTGGATAAAGTGACTAAGCAGAACTCTATGATTGCTCATGAAACAAGCATGAGTACTCAATCTCTTAATAATCAATCAAAAGGTTTAAAAGATATTTCAATTCTTCTAACTGATCTTATTACTGGTCAGCAAAATGTTGATACTGAGCTTGTTCATAAAAATAAGCAAGAAACGCCTGTTAAGGAAAAGAAAACCTTCTCTTTTGGTAAAAAAGAAACGGTTGCTAAAAACGATAATGTCGTCGAATTTAAACCTAAAGAAAAAGAAGAAGTTAAACAGATAGTTGAAAATAAAAATACCATACCACAGAAAAAAGTTGCTTCCTCTGATCTTGCAGTTCCATCTTCTGGAGACGGAGAGTGGGAAGATATTTAATAACTTTTTTAGATTTAAAAGGTCCTAAGCCCACTAAATGTGGGCTTTTTTTATATCTTAAACTCTTTCTAAATTTTTTATGAATTAATTTGTTTCAGTTATTGTTTGTATTTATTATGACGATATGATTGAAGATCATTATTATGAAGGGAAAATTTAATGGGCTTTTCTCCAAGAATTGTTTTGGTGGACGATATTAAAACCAATTTGAAAATCTATCGCTACGCCTTGAAAGACGAGGATTATACATTTTTCTCCTATTCAGATTCTGAAGAAGCACTTGCCAATATAAGTATCGTTCAGCCACACCTTCTTATTTTAGATATTGAAATGCCAAATCTAGATGGAATAGAGCTGTTAAAAAAAATAAGAGAGGACCTTGGTTTTAAAAATATTCCCGTTATTTTTATCACGACTCTTAGTGATGAGAATAGGTTAAAACAGGCCTTTGAAGTTGGCGCTAATGATATTTTGCCAAAAGAATTCAAACCTTTTCAGCTTAAATTTAAAGTTAAAACTCTACTGGAACAATATTTTTTAAAGCAAAAATTAATGATCTTTGGACGTCAAATGAAAGACAAGTCCACTGAAAATGAAAATTTAATTCGTATTTTATGTCATGATTTACTTAATCCTTTGACCGCACTTCGTTTACTTGCAATGAGAGGTAAGGATGAGAAAATGATATCAATTGTAGATAATGCCGTTGCAGTTATTGAACATGTTAGAGAGATGATGGCCCTTGAACATGGGAAAAAGCAATTAGAACCCACTCCAACAAATCTGATTGAAGCATTAAAAGAAACAGTTGAGACTATGCAAATCCGATTTGAAGAAAAAGAAATTAAATATTATTTTGATGATGGCTTTTTAGCAGAAGTTTCTGTTTATTCGGAAAGGGTGACTTTAATTAATCAGGTCTTAAATAATATTATTTCAAATGCTATAAAATTCAGTAAAAGCGGTGGGAATATATTCTTTAATTTAGAAATTTTAAATAACCAAGTTTATTTAAAAATTAAAGATGAAGGTATTGGTATTCCTAAGAAGTTAATCCCAGATTTGTTCAATAAGTTTGTTAAAACGAGTAGACGTGGGACAAATAATGAAAAGGGAACAGGTTTCGGACTTCCTCTAGCGAAGACTTATATGAATCTCTATGGAGGAGATATTTTAGTTCAATCTAAATGTGAAAAGGAATTTCCCAATGAAAAGCCAGGAACGACATTTATTTTAGTCTTCAATCTCGTTGAGGTTACTGGAATAACTAATGCTAAGAATGAAAATTAAAAGTGTCTAAAATTTATACATCCCTATAAAGAATTCCTAAGCTCTTAAAATTATTCTCAATAATGGTAATCTCTTAGTCAAATTAGGAGATTATATTATGAAGATTTTGTTATCTGTTGTTGTATTGTTTGGTCTGAATTCGAGTTTTGCAAATTCTAAAAATGTTGAAGAAAGGGAAGCTCTCGCTAATACTTATGGTCTTTTTATAGAACAGTTAGAAGGTCTTTTGGAAGATGGTAGTCTAGATGAAGCTACCCAAGGCAAGTTGAAAATTGATATTGAGAGAGCTGAATATAATATTAATCAATTAGAAATTAGACGTTCTCGCATGTTTTTGAATATTGATATCAACTTTATGTGTAATTTGCTTCAAGATCGAATAGATGAAAACTTTTCTCAATATACCAGTACTTCAGATAGGTTATCTAAGACTCCTAGGCGAGCTAGAATGGGGTCATCGATAGCGGTGAAGCGTAAGTCACTTCAAAGAAAAGTTCATAGGCTTTCAAATCAAATTAATTTTGATTCAAGAGTTAAAGAAAAAATTTGTGTAAACTAGTTCTTAAAGTTTTGAGTATAGTCAGTCACAATTTGTAACGTCATACTCCAGCAACTAGCTGCTCTGACGATCTTCTCAGCAGGGCAGTAGGTACCAATAGATTGGCATGCACTATCTGCTTTTACATCTTCAACTTCTATGGTTGTTCCGTATTGGGTCGAATTTCTCATGCTTCCAAGGTCAATGACTGGAGAACAAGAATCAACACTTACAGGGTCGATGTATTGGGTCCTATATCTATTGCCTAAATAGAAACCTGAAAGACAATTATTAGAGTTTTCAGGATCGGGTGTGTCACAAAGAATATCCCTAAGGTGTACTCTGAACCTTAATTTAGTATAGTTGTATGCATCTGCCGACTGTCCTGTGGCCCTACCATAACAATATTCCTCTCCTGCTGTAGGATAAGGTTGGCTATTAACTTTTAATCTTACTTTTAAGCGACTATCGGATTTAAAAACTAAGCTTGCCTCTGAAAGAGTTGGCATGGTTTCCTGAGCTAATGTGCTTGAATATGTCCCTGGCATCCAAGATTGGTGACCAGCTAAAACCATATTGTATTGATGAATGGCGTATCCGTCACCTGTTCCATCATTTGTCGTCCCTGTACAATTACTAGATCCCGATGAGCCTGAACTTGTTCCACTTCCATTGTCAGTATTATCGGTATTTCCTGTATCTGTGGTATCAGTTCCACCACCTCCTGAGCTACTCGAAGAGCTTTCCTCTTGAGAGCATGCAATCAGTGAAAGCATTAAGAGTATTAGTGAGAATGTCTTTAATTTTGTCATAAGCAAACCTAATTAGTTTAGTTTATCCTTTAGTTTATCGGTAAAATGAGAGAAATTCTTAAGTTTTTATTGTAAGTGTTTGAAAATATTGTATTTGCTTATTAATATCGCTTAATTTAGAATTTTACTATGGAAACAAACCTTTTAAATATTGCTAATTCATTAATACCTAGGCTTTATAACTTTGCAATGGTCATTCTTAGTGATGATAAAAAAGCACAGCAGTTAGTTTTAGATGCCTATACAGTTTATGTGATGAAAGAAAAGCGCTTTTTAAAAAAGCAGTTAAACACAGAGAACTCTAAGAAAGAGATGAATTCTTTAAAAAAGTTTTTAAGAAAAGAACTTATTAAAGAGATTTATGATCTTGGCTTAAAGAGACTAGACCATGCTCATAGTAAACAAGTAAATTATTCGAAAATTGAATATAGAGAGTTTTTTAATCTAAGCCTATTTAAAAGGTCTATTTTATTTTTAAAAGAAAAAGAGGGAATGAGCATTGATGAACTTCAAGAAGTCTTTGGAGTTCAAAGATATGAGCTTATTGAAGCTTATTATAATAGCAAGAACGAGTTATTGACAGTGATGCCTTTTGAAGAAATAGAATCAAATATGGAGACTCATTATGATCACTAATTCGGATAAGTTGTTAGTTAATCTATTTGCAAATGGACATAGTCATAATGGAGATCAAAAGGAATTTGAAAAGACATTAGGCGATAAAGTTTCTTTAAAGCACTTTTACCAAGAGAAAGTTCAGGAAAGAGAGTTTATCAAGGAGCTAGTTCCAGAATTTACACTTTCAAAGAGATCGTACAAAAATCTTTTGGATGAAATTAATCAAATTAACAAGTCTATTTTTGAATTTAAAGAAGATAACTTTATTAAAAAATCTATAAAGTTCCTAGATAAGCCCATCTTTACAATTGAATTCTAATTATTAAGAGAAAGAATAAAGTTAATTGCGAATTGATCATTTTCTAAGATTTCTTTTGGAGGATTAGGAAGTGAGTTCATATTTTTTAAAACATTCATAAAGAAGTCCTGCAGCTTTGAAATATCTGTATACTTAAGCGTTTCGATTCTTAAAATATCTCCATTCTGGTCATAAATAACGCGACCGGCGAGACTTTGTTTTTGTCTCGTTAAAGGAAAACGCAAATGCGGATTACTTTTTTCGAAAGAATTTAGCTCTTTGTGAAAAGAATTTACGTAAGCCATAACGGTTCGTTTTTGAAAGCTATAGTAGACAAGTTCATGCTTATTTAGTTCATCTTCTTTTATTCCTTTTGGTACTTCCAATTGAATATTCACATCGTTTATGGGGTCTGAAAGAGTTTTTAAAGCTTGTGATGCAGATTGAATACCACCAGGTCTACTGGTTTGGAGGAATCGTTTTATGGCCTTCTTATTGATCTCTAACTTTGTAAGCTTTTTCTCTTTCGCTTTAACATTCAAGGCTTTTTGTTGAATGGGAAATTCACTAAAAGAAAGATCCTTTAAGGATGGATTAGACTTTTTATTATTGTTTTTGTGTTTGGGTGTTGGTTGTTTCACAAAAATAAGTCTTTCTTTCTTGCCGGTTTCTTCTCCGACTATTCTTATTTTGGGAACATGAAAGTTTGTTTGCTTGATTTCAACTATTTTATTTCCTTTGAGTATTAGAAAGCTTAGATGGACTAGTAAACTAAGAAATACTGAAAAGGTGATAATGTGACTATTTTTAAGCTTTTTCACCTCGAAATTATATCCTTTATTATTCCAATTTGAAAAAGTTGCTCTTTAAATTGTAAATTCTTCAAAATAGTCATTTTTTCATCCTTGTAAGTGATTGATTTTACGTGAGAAAAGTTTACCATCCTTGACTAAAGTTTCCTAGAATTGAGAGAATAATGTTGATCACTAAGGATCACCGTTTTAACTAGAAATGGAAATTTCAATGAAGAATAAAATATTAAAACCAAAATTTTTCTTAGGGCTTGGGGCTTTTGCAATGACTGCTATCCTAGGTTTATCTTTTTATAGTAATGGGTTAGGGAGTGCTAAGTCGGGGCTACAATTAGCTAATTCAGGATTAGGAATTTGTTTTCAAAGGGTGACTCAGTCTTTTACTGCGTTGATGATAAGAGATACAGCTTCCAACTACATAACAAAAGATTTTAGAAATATAACTGGAGAGTGTTTTCAAGAGGTTTCAAACTCATTTAAAACTCTTAGTGCAAATTTAGATAATTCAAATTTGAAAGCTTTGAATAATTTAAAAAGTGACCTTCATTGGTTCGATAAAAAAATTGATAGAGTTAATGAAATGGCTTCTCAGGGTGAAATCGATATTTATCAGTCAAATATTACAAGAAAGTATTCGGAGCTAGAGAGTTTAAAATTAGAGTTAGAAGAAGGAATCAGCTCAAAGATAAAAGAGATTTCGACCAAAGGGCAGTTTACTTTTGTTGGGACTATTTTAGCGCAAGTTGCCTTATTGCTATCTGGATTAGCTTTTTATTTTCACAGAAAAATACGATTAACAGAAAATCAAAAGTTAGAGAATATCTTAGAACGCTCTAGTGAATCTACTGAAGAACATTCCTTGTATAATATTATTCAAAATACTTTACAAGAAAACCAGTTATCACAAACCGGAATTTTTCTTATAGATAAAATTCGAAATTTGGAAGAACAAATTCAAGAACTCTCAAGACAAGCGATTAATAATAATTCCTATAGAGAACAAGTTTTTGAAATACCAGAGAAAGTGGAGGGAAATCCACTTGAAATTCAAGAAGAGAAGCGTTCGGTTTCAGACTTCTCTATGTCTCTAAATGCCATTCTTGATAGGGTCTATAATAAAGCTTTTAATTCAGGGATTCTTCTAGACACGAATCTTTCGGATGATTTCTCAGTATTTTCTGATGAAGATACTCTACAACAACTTTTATCGGCTTTGGTAAATTATTCTATGGATCAGGCTGGAAAGCAATCGGATGGACAAAGAAAAGTTTCCCTTAGAAGTAAGTCTTTGGGAGGGATTGCATACTGTAAGGTGGGCATAAGTAACTATCACTTTAATGAAGAAGAACTTGCTTTTTTTAATGGCTCAGGACCGACCTCTGAAATGAGCTTAAATCTAATTTTATTAAAAGAGATGTGTAAGGATGCTAATGTTTCAATCGCTTTAAGAAATAAGCAAAATAGCACTGAAGGTTTATTCTCTGGTGAGTTAGAACTTATCTTTGACAGAGCAATTGACCAGGATCAATCTAAGATGAAAGAAGTTGATGTGGTTAAAGTTGTTAAGGGGAAAAAGGCAGAACTTTTAAAGCAGTTTAAAGAGGGAAGAGCTTAGTTACTCTTTCTCATCACCCTTAAATACTTTAATTTTATTTCTTTTATGTCTCACTAAGACTTCGGTAATTTTATTTATGAATTCCTCGGCCGTACAGGGTTTTGTTACAACATATTTAATGCCAAAATGAATGGCTTTTTGGACCTCTTCACCTGTGACATTTGCTGATAGAATGATGACTGGAGTAGGATTTTCAGGCTTTTCTCTTTTTTCTTGTGCCCTTAAGTTTCGAATGAATTCGATTCCTCGTACATTGGGCATTAGGAGATCGGTCACAATAACATCAAATTTTTGATTTTGACATTTTCTCGTTGCTTCTGCACCATCACGCGCTTCAACAATAAAGTCAAAAACTTCCATCATTTCAAGAAACATTTTTAATGTTTCTCTGATATCATCTTCGTCATCAACAACTAATATACTAAGCTTTTCTTCAGCTCTCGCTTCGATTTTCATTGTTTTCTCCTAGCTAAAATTATATTCAAAACATAAAATTTGTAAAAGAATTAATTGAAGGTGATAATGCTAATTCATGAATAATACAAGAACTGAAAAACTAACTTTAAACTTAATTAAGATTTTTAAAATTTATCTATGCTTTTTATTTATTTTTACTATTTTTAGATGTGTTTTTGTCGGGTATTTCGGCGAAATTGATCATTTGACTGCATATAGAGATGATCTTTTAAAATCATTTTATATGGGATGGAAATATGACACTTTAGTTCTTTCTTATATGCTAAGTCCTATTTATTTACTTTTTTCATTTACAGCTTTAGTCAACTGGAAGTTACTTTCATGGATTTCAAAAAATTTAAGTTTTATCTTTTTTGTAATCATGGGGATAGTTCTACCTTTTATTCTTATTTGTGATCTAGGTTTTTATTCCTTTTTTCAAGACCATATCAATATATTATTTTTTGGATTTATTGAGGATGACACTATCGCTTTATTAGAGTCTTTGTGGAAAAACTATCCCATATTAGAGGCCTTGATTGGGTTTGGTATTTATCTTGTAGGTTTTAGTTGGGTTATTTCTAAATGTTTAAAAAACAAGAAACTGTTTTTTAATTTAAAATCTAACTTCTTCGTTTTTAATTTAATTTTTTTTACAGGTCTTATTTTGCTTGTTGGAGGCGCAAGGGGTGGTTATGGGAAACTTGTTTTAGCTCCGAAATATGCAGATTTTAGTGAAAGTGAATTTATTAATCAAGCAGCACTGAATGGAGTTATTGCTTTAGAGAAAACAATTCAATTAAGAAAGTCTAAGAATAGCAAAGACTTTAATATGCTTAAGGAAATGGGGTATTCTTCTGGGATTCACTCTGCCTATTCTGACTTTTTAGGTTTTGATGTAAGTGTTACTCGGGAAGATCAATTAATTAATCTCATCAAGCGTAGAACTCCAAATAATCCAGATCTGAAAAATGAACCCTTGAATGTCGTTGTAATTGTTATGGAGAGTTTTGGGGGA
Organism: Flavobacteriaceae bacterium; assembly: GCA_964215955.1. Lineage (GTDB taxonomy): Bacteria > Bdellovibrionota > Bacteriovoracia > Bacteriovoracales > Bacteriovoracaceae. The sequence continues at coordinate 157,966 of CAXPDR010000041.1, read as the reverse complement.
AATTGGGTTCAATATAATGAACCTGAATTTAATTTTATGCAAGGCTTAGAGAAGCATTTTTCTGAAGACTTTTACTTTAAAAGATTTATATCCTCTGAGAATGGAACAATAGGCTCTATGATGTCCTTGATTACAAATATTCCACCAAGACCGGGTAAGAGATATTTATCAGAAAGTAAATTTTTAAAACTTCCTCTCGAAACATCTTCTCATAAGGTATATCAAAGTATTGGGTATGAAACTTTCTTTGTTTATGGAGGAAAGTTGGGTTGGAGAGATATTGGAAAATACGTTAGAGTACAAGGTTATGATAATATTATTGGAGAGAATGCAATTAAAAAGAGTCTTTCCTTAAAAGGGGATCAAGGTACTGAATGGGGACTTTATGATGAACATTTCTTTAATTATATATTGGCACAATTGGAATCTAGTCATAGGCCAAAGTTCTTTTTAGGTCTTAGTACTTCAAACCATCCACCTTTTGAAACTCCTGAAAGCTTTGGAGACCTTTCATTGAAAATTCCAAGAAATTTAGAAACAAGAATTTCTAGGGAAAAAAATCTCTTTATAGAAAGATTTAAAGCCTTTGCTTATGCTAATAAATCTTTGAGTAACTTTTTGAATAAAATTAAGAATAGTTCTCTTAGTCAGAATACAGTGGTTGCAGTAACAGGAGATCATAACTTTTGGGGATTTATGAACTATAAGAAGGAAGAAATGTTTCAAAAATATCTTGTTCCTTTTTATTTATATTTCCCAAAATCAGATAAGTTAAAAAAGAATTTTAAACCAGATAAACTAGGTTCTCATGAAGACATAATGCCAACTCTTTATAATCTTACACTTTCAAATCAAGAATATTTAAGTTTTGGTGAGGATCTCTTCTCTGAAAATAAAAGTGTAGCGATTAATGGATCCATAATCGCTTCTGAGGAAGCCGTAAGGTATAAAAATAAATATCATGTTTGGCTTGATAGGTTCAAAGTTGATGCAAAAAAAGTTAATTTAGAAATTCCGTTCCTTGAGAAAAGATATCGATCAACCATGGCCATAACCGATGACTATTTAGAAAAATCTTTAAAGACTTTTCAATCTAAAAAATAAGAGTTTTGTCTTAAGAAATGATCTGCCATTGTAACTTGTGCCATCGCAACAACCACTGGTAAAACTCGTGGCAAAATACAAGGATCATGTCTTCCTTCCTTTGCATTTTCTCCTATGGTTGAAGGAGCTTTAAAATAGAGTCTTAAATAGATTTCTTCTCCGTTAGAAATTCCACCTTCAATTCCAGAGAAATTTTTGGGGTCTGAGGAAATTTCACTTCCTTTTAACTCTGAAAATTCTTCTCCGAGACCAAAATTAACTCCCATACAACTGCCTATAGAAAGCATTGCTTTAGAGAGATCGGCCTTTAATTTATCAAATACAGGCTCGCCTAAACCTGGGGGGGAATTCTTTATACTAAGAAAGACCTCGCCACCAATCGATTCACCATTGGATTTTAAATCGAGAAGGAATTTTTCAATTTCTTCATCATGACCTAGCTCTGCAAGTCCGATTGGAGATATTTTTGAAAAATCAATTTCACCTTTATTTTTCTTATATGGGCCAAGTTTGGTAATGCAGGCTTGAATCTCTATTTTAGGAATAATCAAAGAAGCAAAATAACCACCAATAACACGACTGACAGTCTCCCTTCCACTCGCTCGACCACCACCTCTATAATCTCTTATTCCATACTTTTGAAGTGTGGTCTTATCAGCATGTCCCGGGCGATATTGATCTTTTAACTTTTTATAGTCTTTTGATCTTTGATTCGTATTTTTTACGATGACACAAATAGGTGAACCTAAGGTCTTTCCTTCAAAAACTCCTGAGAGGATTTCTGCTTGGTCACTTTCTTGGCGGCTGGTACTGACTTTTAATCTTCCAGGTCTTCTTTTATCTAAAACATTTTGAAGATCTGAAAGTGAAATCTCTATTCCTGCAGGCATTCCATCAATAACGACTCCTAGTGCTACACCATGAGATTCTCCAAAAGTTGTTATCGTAAATAATTTTCCAAAAGAGTTACCTCTCATTTTATACCTCGGGCAGGCAATGAATATTTTGCCAATTTATATTGAATTTAACTTTAGTGGATCTAGGGAGTTCTCTTGAGTTCATTTCAATTTTCAATATATGATCAAAAAACTTTATTTCAAGGTCTGTTCTTGAGCCTTTAAATTTGTGACTTAAAACAGTTCCTGTAAATACGCCTTCATTATTTATGGAAATATTTTCTGGATGAATAATAATCAAAATGTCCTGGCCTTGAACTGTATTACTTTTTATGAAACTCTTTGGTGTTTGAATGACTATATCCTTTTTAAATAAATTAAAAATCATTTCAGAGTCTGATAAGGACTTTAATTTAGTCGGAAATAAATTTGTTTCAGTGAAAAACTGTGCCACGAAAAGATTTTGAGGAGTAAAATAGAGCTCCATAGGCTGACCAAGTTGTTGCACTTTTCCAAAGTTTAAAATAGCGAGTTCATCGCTAAAGGCCAATGCTTCTTGAGTATTATGGGTAACCCATATAATGGTCAGATCTTGTTCCTTGAAAAAGGAAAATAGCTCTGAGAGTAGTTGATTTCTTAGAATATTATCTAGGTTTGAAAAAGGTTCGTCCAATAACAATAATGTCGGATTATTAATGAGAGATTTGGCAATAATTAACCTTTGTCTCTGACCTCCTGAGAGACTTCCAATTAAAGAATTAATCTCATTTGTGATTTCAAGCTGAGAAAGAGCTGTCCTTATTTGATTTATTTTCTGCTCATCCGAGGGAAAACTTTTTGAATCAATCTGAGTCAAAAGATAATCGGTGACATTCAGATTGAGTGGCAATGATTCATTAAGATCTAAATAACTAACCGTAACATCTTGATTAAAGACTATCTCTCCCTGATAATCAACTATATCACCCTTTATACATTTTAAAGTTGTTGTTTTACCAGAGCCAGATGGCCCGATTAAACCAAGAACACTTCCTTGATCAACTGTAAAACTTATTTGGTCTATACCGTCTGTCTTTCTTTTATCATACCTATGAGAAAGAGATTTTACTTCCAATAGTTTAGGCATTTAACTTAGTCCTTTTACATCAGAAAGCTTAGAACTATTGTCTAGAGTCTCAAGACTTGAGATGGTATGAACTGTATGATCGACCATGCAAACAGCTGCTGGATGATGGTTTCCACTATTCTTGACTCCACCAAATGGAAGTCTCGAACTTGCTCCCACAGTTGATCTATTCAGATTAATGATTCCTGCATCAATATTATTTAAACACTCATGGTAGATATCTTTGTCTTGAGTAAAAATCGCAGCGGCCAATCCATAGTCAGAAATATTGGCTAGCTCTATCGCTTCTTCAATATTTTCATAGGACACAAAAGTACAATTTGGACCAAAAATCTCTTCCTGGGTGAATGGGTTCTCTTTTTTTGCTTCTTTTAAATAATGAATTGATGGACTGATATAATGTCCTTTGAAATCTAGCTCTAATTTTCTGTGAGGAAGAATAATCTCAGCTCCATTATTTTCTCCAAGCGTAAGAGAGGATTCATATTTATCAAGAGCCATTTGATCAATAAGTGGTCCCATAAAAGGATCTGCTTTGTATTCTGTTGGATGATCTACGATAATTCTCGCAGCTGCAGCTTTGAATTTATCAATAAACTCTTGTTCAATACTTTTGTGAACTATGACCATCGAGGTAGAGGTACATCTTTGTCCTGTGGATAAAAAACAGGCACGTAATAATTCAGGTAAGGCATGATCGATATCTGTATCATCATGAAGAATTGAAGTATTCTTACCTCCAAGCTCTAGTGCTACCAATTTAGAAACATCTGTTCCGACAGCTTCTAAGATTTTTTTTCCTACCGCATGACTACCTGTAAAGAAGATAGACTTTATCGCTTGGTGTTTTAAAATTGATTGAGTTGTATGTGCGGTTCCATTAATAAAGTTTACAACACCTGGTGGAAAACCAGCATCATGAAAACATTCTATAAGAAGTTGTGATGAATACATCGTTTTTTCACTAGGTTTGAATATAATTGAGTTACCTGTTAAGAGGGCTGCTAGGATTTGCCCATTAGCAAGGTGGCATGGAAAATTATATGGACCTATAACAAGAGTGGGTCCTAATGGTTTAAATATTGTATGACCATCAATACTAGGGAGAACTTGAGTTATAGTTTGGTTCTTTATCCGTTCTAAAGAGTCTCCAATCGTTACATTTACTTTTGCACTTAATGCTCCAGCTTCAGTCAAAGACTCCCATTTTGGTTTACCGGTCTCAAGGGCAATGGCCGTGGCTATTTCATCTTTTCTTTTTTCAACTAGAGCTTGAAACTTTTTAAGTAAATCAATTCGGTCATTAATCTTAGTTTTACGCCAAATTTTAAACCCTTCAATAGAAGACTGAATGACTGGTTGTATATTTTCATAATTAATATAGGCATTCCATAGATTATTATTTGTATCACCTGGACAATACTTCTTAATCTCTTCACTTGTTTTTGAAATTTCATTTTGAGTCAATCCACTTGGAGAGGTGAATTTTCCTAAAAAATAATCGCCGCGAAGTGTCAGTTGCATATAGTCTCCTTAGTTTGTGATTTTATGAAGGTATACCTTTTTTTTAACCTTTTGACCTCAAAAAACCATTTAAAAATCAGTAATATCTAATAAGGATAATGTGCTAAAATAGGTAAAAGGAGCTAATTTATGGCCTTAGATAAATATTTTGAAGAAATGTGGGAAAACTACCTTGAACTAATTCCTCAGGCATCAAAAATTTGCCAACTCTTAGAGAGTGAAGGGGAAAGAGTTGTTAATGATCATATTGCTCTTAGAACGTTTAATTTAGAGCAAACGAGTATAGAAATAATTAGTAAGGCTTTTTTAGATTACGGGTATGAAGAAAAAGGCGAGTATCACTTTAAAGAGAAAAAGTTGTATGCAAAGCACTTTGAATATCCTGGGAATATAAAGCCTAAAATATTTATTAGTGAGTTATTATTAGAAAATTTCTCTGAAGCTTTCCAAAAAACAATTAAAAAGCTTGTGACCTCACAATCAAAAGAGTTTTATTATGATAAAAAGTTGATGCTAAAGGGAAGACCATGGGACTTAAGTATAGAAGAATTTGAATTGCTTCGAAGTGAAAGTGAATATGGTGCTTGGGTAGCCGCCCTAGGTTTTAGACCTAATCATTTTACCATCTCTATAAATGATCTAAATAAATTTACAGATATACTAGAATTAAACAAGTTCCTTAAATCATCGGGATTTAAACTAAATGATTCTGGGGGAGAAGTTAAGGGATCTGTAGATGATCACTTAGAGCAATCTTCAACTTTAGCTGATTCGGTTGAGGTCGAATTCTCCGATGGAAAAAAAGTTATACCTAGTTGTTATTTTGAATTTGCAAAACGTTATCCTTTGAAAGATGGAAAGCTCTATACAGGGTTTGTCGCTAAGTCTGCAGATAAAATTTTTGAGTCAACAGACAAGGGTCAATAAGTTTTATTAACTGCCCCCTTTACGTGGGGATGAACTTAAAGCCAAAGTAAACAACTGAAGCACAAGACTGTTTTTAAACCGCAATCTGTTGAAGGGCCAGGGGGAGTTTTTCTAATTCACCCTCTTTTAAGATCTCTTTTACTGTACTCTTGTCAAGAATTGAAACTTTAGAATTGGGTAAAATTCGAACTGTAAATTTTATTGGAGAATTATTCATTAATTCAGCTACTCCAAATAAGGTTCCTGCTTGAATTTTTTGAATGACTTTTTTTCTTTTGATAAAGTGAATTTCACCTTCAATCAAAAGATAGCCTGCATGAGGGATTTGACCTTCGTAAATAATATCAGATTCGGTATTGTAAATCCGAGGCTCTGCAAAATCTGTGAGGGCATCAATATGATAGGTTGTGACTTCGTTTACTATCAAGCTTTTCATATTTTTATATTAGCAGAAAAACTAAAATAGAAATCTAAGCTAGATCAGGAAAATAAAGAAAATTTAATAGGAAATATTAGCAAAATCTAGGAGACCTTCTTCATTTGTGATGAAGATAACTTTACCTTTTTGTTCAATAAATCCTTCAGCTTTTAACTCTGACATAAATCTAATAAGGGTCTCAGAAGCAGTTCCAATAATTGAAGCCATCTCTTCTCTTGTAAGTTTGATGTCTAGTCGAATCATTCCGTCTTCTTGTATTCCATGGCTTTCTTTTAACAAAAGTAAGAGTTCTGCTAGTCTTTCTCTTACATTTTTTTGATAAAATGAGGATACTCTTTTTTCTGCAGCACCTAAGTCTTTTCCTAGCTTTGCAATAAGATTACAAGCCACGCTAGGTTTTTCTTGAACAAGCTTAAGAATATACTTTTTATCTATAAAACATACTGAACATTCCTCAATTGCTGTTGCTGTTGCATTGTAGTACTGATCAGTGAATATACTTCTGTGACCAAGTACATCACCTGCACTCGCTATTCTTACTATAGACTCTTTTCCGTCAGAACCAATTTGAGAGATTTTAATATTACCATTACTTACACAATACATTCCATAAGGAGGATTCCCTTGAACGAAAAGGGTTTGGCCCTTTTTGTAAGTATTTACTACTTTATGATCACTTACATCTTGTAAGGCTTCATGCTCCAATTCACAAAAAATACCTTGTCCTTTTGAAGGGCAGTTTTCACATTCTAATTTTTGAGCATGGCGTGCACTCATATTTCCTCACTTATATCATGTTTCTTTAAGTATACAGAATGTATGACTTAAATTACATGATCTATATCATGTAATTAGAAGCGAATGATAACATATTTTCAATAGGTTATAAACTTAAACTTAGCTAAATAACAATGCTAAATTGGATTTACTTGAAGTATAAAGCTTATTTAAACGTTTTTTCCACTTAAGACATAAGATACAATACTAGCATGGATATAAAAGTTTTATATATTGGAGATGACGAAGGGTATTGGGGAAAAATACAAAAAAGATTTACTCATGATTACCCCGAAACAAATTTTTCATTTTTAAGATTTCCTATGGTTGAAAGTAAACCATACAAATATTTTATTGAGACCTATCGGGCTGAACCTCAAATTGTTTATTTGGACTTTTCTGAAGACTTTGACGGAATGCTTAAGCTTTCAAAGTTACTTAATAGAAATAATGAAACCAGGCTTTATGCCTTGGTAGGATTATTTTCTTCAACTCAAGAGTTTAAGTGTATGCAAAGAGCAATTAGTGCATCTGTTCGTTTACTTCATAAAAAATCAGACGAGTTTCAGGATGTTACTTATGATCCTATTTCACTAATAGATGTGGATATGGCGGAAATGCCAACTTACGTTCAGGGAAAAACGATTAAAGGCTTTGAAGCTTACCAAACATTAAGAATTGGATACATCGAAAATAATTATTTTCATGTTGAGACAAACTCTCATTTAAAGGAAGGAGAGATTGTTGAAATTGATCAGCATCCACTTCAACATATAATGCCTTCTAAAAAAGTTTATGTTCAAAAATATAAGGAAAGAGATTTATATTATAATCGACGGTTCTCTTATGAATTAGAGTTTATTTATGTTGATAATGATTATTTCTCCTGTACAAATGAAAACTGGAAGTTGTTTAAAAAGCTTAAAGAAGATGACACTTATTTAGAGAAACTTGACCCCATTAAAAGAGAAGAAGTCATCTATGATATGGAACATCGAAAAAAAATATATGGACCAATTAGAAGTGCCATTGATGAATGGATCGATGAGAAATCTATTGAATCCAAACCAAAACAATTAAAAACAATGATTATTGATGACACACTAACATTGATGAAAGAAGTTATTGATAATAATGCTTATTTTCCATATGCTTTAAATTTTCAAACGGTACTCTTAGGGGATTATTATCAAATTCCAAGATCAATGCCGCACTTAATAGTAATAAATCAATCTGAAAGAAATAGTGAAGAAGTGATTCACAGTATAATTAATAAGGTAAAAAATATTGAAGAGTATGAACCATTCATTATCGTTTGTAGTTCTGATTTGAATCAAGAAGAGGTAAGACGAAAAACTCTTTATCAAAAAATTTTATGCTATAAAGGAATTGTTTCAATCGAAAATCTTAAAGCCATGGCCTTAAAAATAGAGCCAACTATGGCCAAAGTAGATAGTAAAAGAATTTATTTTAGATCAGAAAATGATAACTCAACTATGTATCTTAAGTGTGATTTTGAAGTTGTAAGCTTTTCTGAATCTGTTCTATATCTTAAGTCTAATATTGAAATTCCAATGTGGACGGTCTTTGTCGTTAAAAAGCCAATAAGTGTTTTAATTACTGTTGTTCCTCATAAGGAGGGAAGTGAGTATCAGAACGAAGAAAATGTTTATCGTTGTTTAATTAATGGAACCGGTGAAATAGAAAAGGCTAAGGTCAGACAACTCGTAAATAGTTCTATTGGTGAAGAATTAAAAGAAGAAGAAAAAAATGGCTAAGGCGCTCTGGCAATTCTTCCAAATTTAGGAATTAAAGCAATTGAAAAAATGACGACTATACAGCCTAGTATTCCAAGAGAAGATAATTTCTCGTTTAATAGTAAATACCCAAAAATGGCAGCAAATATACTTTCTAGCAGAAAAATGAGTCCAACGATATGGCTTGGGATTGTTTTTTGAGCATATGCTTGAATTGAAAAAGCTACATTAGATGAGAATACTCCTAAAATGATAAAACCCAAAAGAGATGAAGATTGGAAGATACTTTCAAAGTCTAAGAGGGGATCAAAGCTAGGAGTTCCTTCCATGAATAATGAAATTGGAATTGATAAAAATGCGACGAATAAACACTGATATCCGTTTAGCTCAATTGCGTTATAATCATTTGCAACTTTACCAGTGACAATAATGTGAAAGGCAAATAAAAATGCGCAAATTAGAGTCCAAGCATCTCCAATATTGAATTGTCGAAAATTTAAATCACACAACATCGCAATTCCAGATAAGCTAAATAACAGTAAGAACCAAAAGGATATTTGGTACCTAAAGCCTCTAAATAACATTAATATTATGGGAACAAAAAATGCGTATAATGCAGTTATAAAACCACTTTTAGCCGTGGTTGTATATTTAAGCCCTATTGTTTGAGCCTGCATTGATGTAAACAAAATCACTGAGCAAAGAAATGGCCACGCGTAGAAGGAGAGTTTTCTTTTGGTTTTAAACTTAAATAATAAAAATGGAGATATGAAAATGGCAGCGAAAACAAATCTTATTCCATTTGACCAGTAGGGTCCATAGTCCGTAAAGGTCCATTTCGTAGCAATAAATCCAGCCCCCCAGATCATTGCTGCGAGTACAAGAAGAAAACTATTGAGAATCATATTTCTAACTCAGACGAACCTTTTTGTGGTTTAAAAGTAACAAACCTAATTTTTTCTCCAACTCTAAGTTTTAAAGCTGTTGCTGTGACTGCTTCAATAATACCCTTGTTGTTTTCTTTCAATTTGATTTTTCCCAGACATGATTTAAAGTTATTTTCTTTTTGGGAGGTTGAAATGATAAAGGTCTCAGAATCAAGATTATCATTTGTGATACTTTCAATTTCTATGACTCTACTTTCTTTAAATGCCCTGATGTTATTAAGATTAGCTTCAAGCACTGGACCAGGTTCAAATATTCCCACTAGTCCATTAAATTTGAAGCCCTCTTGTTCTAAAATATATTTAGCTGGCTCAGTATTAGGATGAACTTTGGCAACAACATCCTGTGCTTCTTTAGGGAGTAAATCAATAATTAGTGGATAGTCAGGGAGTAATTCTTCAATAAACTTTTTAGATTTCATCGTAAGATAATCAGCTTTCGGAAAGTCTATATCCATGAACTTCTTTCCAACAGCATCCCAGAATGGAGAATGTCCTTGGTCATTAACCTTTCCACGCATCTCCGCAATAATAGTATCTTCAAAAAACTTTCGATCTTCTGCCATAAAGAGAAATCGTGATAAAGATAAAAAACGTCCATTTTTGGAATTTCTATAATCAGGAGCAAGGAAAAGAGAACAAATTTCTCCTGGACCAGAGTGAATTTTTTCCATATGAAGGGTTCTTATTTGCTTTTCTACATCAAGCATTTTCGAATACATTTTTTGGGTTTTAAGACGATAAAAATAGTAGGGATCAAAACCCCCAATTTTTGAAATTAAGCCCGAAACACCAACTAGCTTTCCTGTGAAAATTTCTTCCATTACGAAAAGATAAGACTCGCCATTGGGTCCGTCCATTCTGTGTTCAAAACTTCTTTCACTATGTAGGATTTTATTTGCAATGATTTTTTCATCTTTAGGCAAAGAAGTTAGACCATGACCAGAAACTTTTAATAGGGCCATTAATCCTTCAAGGTCTGAAGACTTTATAGGTCGAATAATAAACATTTATCTACATCTCAGTCAGAGTCTTTTCAATTAGCTCTGTAACATTGTCAATATCTTGCTCTGTGACTGCACCTGCTGGTACTAAAAATCTTACTCGAGTTGGGGCAGCACCAGCTATAAAGCTTAGAACGCCATTATCGAAAAGCTTAAAAGTAAATTCTTTAGACTTCTCTAAGTTACCTTTGAACAAAGTCATACCTACCATTGCACCGATTCCCCAAGGACCTTCAATTTTTTCTGGATATTTCTCTGCTAGTTTTTGCAAATTCCCTGAAAATCTTTCATGGATTTTTTCTATCTTTCCATTTTCACCAAGATAGTCTTTATTTGCAACTTCGTTAATTATAAAATGAGCTGCATTAATTGCACTTCCAGAAGATGTAAAAGTTTGTGATATAAGGCCGGGCTGAGGTTTATGATCATTTCTATAAATAGTTGCACAAACTTGAGAATTTTTTCCTATATTAACTAGATCAACATCTTTATCTAAACCAAAATATTGAAATGCAAACATTTCTTTAGTCCTCATAAAAGTTTGAACTTCATCTACAATTATCGATACATCATTTTTCTTACATTCATCAATGATTGCTTTAAAGTATTCCTTGTGACCAACCCAATATCCACCTTCTCCTTGGATTAATTCCATACAAAAAGCTGCGTATTGACCAGGATATCTATTAAAATACTTCTTAAGCATTTTTACTGCCTTATCAATAGATCCTTGATGATCCTTGTAATCATAAAAAGGTATGTAATCTACACTTAAAGTTTCAGGAAGGCCTTTTCGGTAGGCTGCTTTGTCAGTAATTTGGGAAACGGCTAGGGTTCTTCCCATAAAACATTTTTCAAAGGCAAGCACTCTGTGAGCAGGGCTTCTTTTTTGAAAAGCCATTTTTAACGAGTTTTCAGCGGCCATCACTCCTGATGAGGTCATGAAGAGATGATCAAATCCTGCATCATACTTATTGGCTTGTTCTAAAATAAGGTTAAATAGTTTTGGAGAGTCCACATTTTGTTGAAGGTTTCCACTCATGGTTGTGTTTGTAATGGCGCCATCAATTTGCGCTTTGATTACGCCAGGGTGAGAGTGTCCAAAATAATGAACACCAATTCCTGTAATAAAGTCATATTTTACACTGCCATCTGCTAATTCAACTAAAGCACCATTTCCAATTCCTGAACCTATATAGTCATAGAAAAGTTTGCCACCTCTTTGAGAAGAGAAGGCTTCTAGCATTTTATTGTATTCATCAACAAGTTCCGGATTACCAGGTTTTACTTTTGTGATATTTTTTGAGTGATCAATAAGAGTTTCAGCAATTTTAGTTTTCGCTTCTTCAATTCGTTTGTCCGTAAAAAATCCATCAGCAATTGTATTCGACATAATCCCACCTTTTATAAATTGTTAATGTCTCTAAACTACCTAATTTTTTACAAATTTACGACCCAATAAACGTTGCCTAATTGAATTCCTGAACCTTAAACATTCGGTGCGCTGCCTTAATTTTCAATTTTTGAATGAAATTTCGGTTTCCAAAAGGAATATAACGTTTTTTTGATTTATTCAGATAAAAGTCAACCTGAAATGTCCACGGAGCAAACATGACTTTCCCTCTTCCTAGAGCTATTTTTACAGCTGTCGTTGCTAGGGCAGACGATGCGGCATAACATCCTGAGTGAATTGATGGTAGTGTTCCACCGAATAAATCAACATGCTTAGGGGAAGCGACGTATTTTTTATGGATCATTGTTGGAGACATCCCAACGAGGAAACGAATTATTTTTGCTTCAACTGTTAGATCTTTTCTATTTAAGTCAAAATATTCATTAAAACTCATTTTTTTCGGTGAAAATGCAACAACTGAAGTTCCCATACCAAAAGGTCCAGCAGAGATAACATAGACTCCCATTTGATGAGCTAATTCATAAAGGGGAGATCTTAAGTGGCTTGCATATAAATCCAATCCATCACAAATAATATCTACATCCGTGAGAAATTCCTTCATATTTTCTAGATTTATACCCTGCTCAAATGTTTGAACTTTTGCATCTGGATTTATATCCAAAATTGTATTCTTAATAACTTCAGTCTTAGATAATCCAATGGTGGAGTTAGATGCCCCAAATTGTCGGTTAAAGTTTTGAACTTCGAAAATATCGAGGTCCGAAATTTTAAAATTAGAAAATCCGATTCTGGCTAAGCAATGAGCATGATGACCTCCAACTCCTCCCATTCCAATAATGGCAATTTTAGTGTTTTTAATTTTTTGTTGTTCTTTAGGTGTAACCCAACCTAGGTTTCTGATGAAGGCATCTTTATATTGAAAGTTATTTTTATTCTCAGTAATTTTATCCGGATATTCTTGAATTGCCTGAATCATGTCTGATCTCCTTAGTCAGACAAAATTATAACTTCTTGCTGCAATAGGATTCAGTAGGAATTTGTTTTTTTAAAATTAAAACTTCAAAAAAGGATGACTACTCGCAAAATGAACCGGTTGTGTAGTTAATAATTTCGGTACGGTTTTCTGGAGGGTCATTTAAAATAATATTGTATATTTCTTTACTCATACTGGCCTGAAGCGATTGAATTTTATCAACTGCTTCTTTGGAAACCGGTGCTACTCTAAAAAAATACCGACAGTTTTCATCTTTTGGGTTTATTCTTTGAAGAGTTGAGTTACTTATTCTCGTATAAAGAGTTGAGCCAATATTATTCTGTTTGCTTTTATAGTTGTTTTCAAAAGTTGTAAAATCTAGCTGATTCGTCTTCGTCCAAAATAAGATATTTTTATCTAGTAAGTTTTTTAAAATATTATAAATAAGATCTTTGGGGCGCTTTAGCTTTATAGCAATGGCATTGGCTTTATTTTCTAAACCATCTTGATTTAAAACTTCTAGTAAGTAGATAGAGGCTGTTAGTTGAGGAAAAAAATCATACTGAAGCATGTAGGAATTAAAAATTTCTATTTTTTGTTCATGATTTCTAGGAGTGAAGTCTAGTTCAAAGTGTTTAAAATCTAAATATTCAAAAACCTTATAAAGAAGAAAAGTCCTATAATGAATTATCTTAAAAAAATCTATCAGGCTTATACTACTAGATTTGTTTTTTAGTCTCCACCATTTACTCTCTGAGAAACCTGACTGGTCTAAAAACTGATTAAGGTCACAAGGAAATTGTTTTTCTAGTTGCTTCACCATTTCTGTTGGATTTTCTTTTATATCAATTATTCCTAAAATATTGAGGGCCATTTCTTGAAAACTAAAACCTCTTAATTCTAATAATTGCTTGAATTCTGAGAGTTTTATTTTTTTGTAACCAACTTCCCATTTATGATAATCATCGGCTTTAACTCCCAATAATTTGGACATTTCCCTTTGGGAATTATCTTTTCTTAGAAGTTTTAAAAGGCAGTAGACATTGTTTTCCATCATGTATGGGGTTTTAGCAAATGCAAAACCCCATGACAAGGTGAGTAGAGAAACCACTGCTTATCATTTGTTAAGTTTAAATGCTTTAAAGAATATCTACATGACATTTCTACCGTAACTATGTTAATTTGCACTTTCAAATATAATAATTGAAAAGATAACTTATTAAAATTAGGGGTTACTAATGAAAGTAGCTAAAGTGCACGACATTAAAAAAACGAGTAAAGCTCAACTTAAAGAATGGTACAGATTATTAGTTCTTGGAAGAATGGTTGATGAAAGAGCTCCAAACTATTTAAAGCAAGCTTTAGGTTGGTCATATCACGCGCCTTATGCTGGCCATGATGCTATCCAACTAGCTATCGGACAAGTATTTGATAAAGAAACTGATCATATGTTTCCTTACTACAGAGATATGCAAACAGCATTAAGTGCAGGATGTACAGCAGAAGAGTTAATTTTAAATGGTTTATCAAAAGCTGACGACTTAGCCTCTGGTGGAAGACATATGTCTAATCACTTTGCTAAGCCTGAATGGAATATTCATAATGTATCTTCTTGTACAGGTAACCACACTTTACATGCAGTTGGTGTTGCTAGAGGAATGAAAAGATATGGACATAAAGGTGTGGCCATTTCTTCCCAAGGGGAGTCATCTACATCTGAAGGTTATTGTTATGAGGCCATCAATGGTGCTTCTAATGAAAAGCTTCCAGTCGTATTTGTTTTTCAAGATAATGGCTATGGTATTTCTGTTCCAAAAAGAGATCAAACAGCGAATGAATTTGCTGCGGATAATTTTACAGGATTTAAAAATCTATCGATTATTCATTGTGACGGTAAAGATGTATTTGATTCAATGAATGCAATGTTGGCGGCTAAAAAGCATGCTCTTGAGAAGTCTGAGCCAGTTATTGTTCATGCTCATTGTGTAAGAATTGGAAACCACTCTAACTCAGATAAACATGAGTGGTATAGAGATGAAAAAGAAAGAGCAGATGCTCTAGCTCAAGATCCACTTCCAAAATATAAAGAACTATTATTAAAGAATGGTTTTAAAGCCAAAGATTTAGAAAAAATTGAAGCTGAATGTAAAGATGAGTTGATGGCCGCACATAAAGCAGCCGTTAAAGCTCCACACCCAACTCCTGAGTCAATTTGGGACTTTATACTTCCAGAGCCATATGCTGGTGATAAGTATGGAGATGGAACTCATAATGAAGATGGAGAACCAATTAAATTTATTACAGCTCTTAATGAAACTTTAAAAGCTGAATTTAGACATAACGAAAATACTTTTATTTGGGGACAAGATATGGCCAACAAAGAAAAAGGTGGAATTTTCAATGTATCTAAAGGAATGCAACAAGAGTTTGGAATTGAAAGAGTTTTTAATGGTCCAATTGCTGAAGATTATATCTTAGGAACTGCAAATGGTATGTCTCGTTTTAGAGATGATATTAGAATTGTTGTTGAAGGGGCTGAGTTTGCAGATTATTTTTGGCCGGCGATGGAGCAATACCTTGAATGTTCTCACGATTATTGGAGAAGTAATGGTGCCTTCGCTCCAAATGTAACTATTAGACTAGCTTCTGGTGGTTATATTGGTGGGGGATTATATCACTCACAAAATATCGAAGGTAATGTTGCAGGTATTCCTGGAGTGAGAATTGTGTGTCCTTCATTTGCTGATGATGCAGCAGGATTACTTAGAACTTCTATGAGGTCTAAGGGGCCAACTTTATATCTTGAGCCAAAAACTTTATATAATAGTAAGGAAGCGATGGCGGTAGTTCCAGATGACTTTGAGGTTCCATTTGGAAAAGCAAGAGTTCGTAGAGAAGGAAAAGATCTTTCAATTATTACCTACGGAAATACAGTTCATTTCTGTCTTGCAGTCGCAGATAAATTAGCTGAAGAGGGTTATGATATTGAGGTTATGGATTTAAGATCATTAGTTCCAATGGATGAGCAAGCTATTATAGATACAGTTTCAAAAACCAATAGAGCACTTGTTGTTCATGAAGATAAAGTTTTTGGTGGTTTCGGTGGAGAGATTGTTGCCTTCATTAATGAAAATTGTTTTGAAGAGTTAGATGCACCAGTTAAAAGAGTTGGTTCAACTTTTACGCCTGTTGGGTTTAATCGAATTCTCGAAAAAGCTGTTTTACCAAATGCTGATAAAATCGAAGTTAAAGTTAGAGAAATTTTAAATTACTAAAATATGAAGGCCCTCGAAAGAGGGCTTTTTTGACTAACCTACTTGATTGTGGATGATCTTAAAGACAAAGTCTGGAAGTGAAAGATGAATCTGTTTTTGTAACAATAATTTCAAGAGCTTCCAATGACCCGAGACTTTTTATTTTCCTTTTTTTCACAAAAAATAATAACAGCCCTAACGCCTTCTGGTTGAATCTGTTCAAAACACAGTCTGGTGCTTCAGTTGTTTACTTTGGCTTTAAGTTCATCCCCACGTAAAGGGGACGGTTAAGGGCTTTTTTATAATAAATCTAAAATAAAATAAAATTGTCCTTTTAAATTTGAAATTTTTGCTCTTTGTATTCTTTTTAAGCGACTCTTTATAAGCTCTTCTAAGTTATCTAATTCAGAAAAAACTACAGTTTGAAAAGCTTTTCTAGATTTAACGTCTTCTTCTTGAAGCTTTCTGATAACTTCTTGGGCATACTCAGGATTGGAGGATTTCAACTCTTTTATATGCTCCTTAAATATTGCACTTAATCCTATAAAATCTTTCATTTGTAAGATGAGAGTATAAGCTTGAGTATATCTTAAAATCACCTGAGAAAACTCAAGTTCCTTATCTAGGGTTGGAATATCACGTTGGAATAATAAATTAAACTCGCTGGTAAAGCTGGCGAGTTTGTTTAGGTGCTTTTTTATCATCTCTTGAAGTCTAATGACTCTATACTCTTTTTCTAATTGAGTTGGATTATTCAATACCGAGTTATAGATTTTTAATAGCTCTTCTATGGTGTATTGATAGACATTATTTAAAATGTAAAGAGATACGTCTAATGATCGATCATGTGCACCGGTTAAGTACGGTATAGCACTTTTATCAATCGAACTGAGAGGAAAAATAATTCCAAAATCAATGGGAAGTGGAGCAATAAATTGTTCATTATAAAGAGTATTAGAAATAAGATAAAAATTATTCCATTCCAGTTTCATTAAACTCAAAATTTCATGAAAAACTAATCTCTTTTTTAGAACAGGAGATTGAATGGCCTTCCATCTTGAAATATTTACTTTGATAAGATCTGAATAATTATTCCAAGCAACTTTTATTTCTCCATCCACTAGCAGTTCTTCTTCAACTGCAAGAATCTGAGATTTAAGAACCTTTCTTTTAAATTCATTCATGGGAATTTTAAAATGATCTGTATATAGCGGAATATTTTTTATGGACTGATGAATTTGTAAGGCAATTTCTCTAAACTCAGGAACGTCAGTATCACCACCTCCACCACGCTCACCAGCGTTATCTTTAGCAATAGATATATTAGTAAAAACTAACGAGAGCAAAATCAAAAGATGAGAAATATTAATAACCTTAAAAAAATACATAAAGCTAATTAGCATGTTGCGTCATCTTGTGCAATATCGCTCTAGGTGATTATGTAAATAATACTGGTCGTTAGATCTATTTAACCTCTTGAAAATACATGGTCCCAGGACCATGTCCTTTGACTGATATGAGCCCTTTATTCTTCCAGGCTTTAAGATAATTACTTGCTTGAGGTTTAGATAAATTATACCAATGAGCGAATTCCGAGGCTTTAAACTTTTTCATTTCTGAGAAAATACTGGGGTTCTTACTCTTTGTTAAATTAAATCCAAAGGTTTCCCATTCCTTTAGATGAACCGAATTATCCTCAATTTTTAGGGTGAGATTGTATTGTTTTTTTGCTCTTTTAATTAATTGAAATAAACGGGCTTCAAAACTTAAATAAGAGTAAGGTTCGTCAGGCCAAAGATAAGTAAAGCATTTGCTTAGGCTTATACCTTGATCTTTAGCATAAGCACATAGGCCAATTAATTGAATTTCTTTTTTGAAATTTAAGAACCAATTACCATTAAAGCGAAACTCTTTGTTGTAAAAGTCAATGAAGAGGTGAGATGACGGATTAAAGATAGGACTTTGTTCAAAGTTTATTTCCGTAAACTTTTGTCTCCAGGCCGACTTCATTTTCTTACTTAGTGCTGGGAAGTAATAATAATAAATTAATTCATCTTTTTTTATAGCATTAAATTGATACAGATATTGTAAGCAACTGATCCAAGTTTCTTCTCTAATAGAAAATGATTGTAATAAATTTTTACTTTCTATAATAAAAGGAATTCCTTCCTTTCTATTACCACTTAGGCAAAGAAAGATACCTTTCCATTTTAAATACAAGGCAAAATCAATTTTTTTTTCACCTGATGGAATATTATTTTCAATGATCTGTAGGTGAGGAGGAGCCTTACTTAGTTTAAAATCACAACATAGATATTCTAGGCAAGCTGAATGAATTATAAATAAATCAATTTTTCTTTTATGAAAATTAAGGAGTTGTGTCGCTAAAGAATAGGCTTTTTCATTCATACCTAGACCACTTAAACTATCGGTATAATTTAGAACCTTCATAGGGTCTTCTTGGACAAGTTGATCCAAATTATCACCAATAAACTCTTCATAATTCTGTATGGCTTTTTGGTATTCGAGATTACTGAGATATATACCTGCTTTAATATACACTTCGCTCGAAGTTTGCGGTTTTAATGAATCTACGAGTAAAAGGGCATGCTCACTAGCACCGAGGCTGTTTAATAAACGACTAATCCAAAGGTTTAAAAAATCAACGTTTTCTTTAGGGGCAACCTCCAAAAGTTTTAAGGCTTTTTGTAGACCTGTTTTATATTCACCTAGCTTAAAATAACAATTAAGAATAATTTCGATTTCCTCTTTGCTTTTTGCGAGCTTTAACAACTTCTTTGCCAAGGCTAAAGCATCACTGATGCTTCTATTCGCCGTTAATTGTTTTAGATAGAGAAACTTTTCGTTCATAAGCTTATTTAATCATAGGTGAGTAAAAAATACATTATCTTTCGATATTTCTCAGTGGATAGAAATGATACTTTTAGCTAGTTTTCCCTAAAACAACAATGGAGGAAAAAATGAAAAAGTTGAAATTAATTACATGTTTGATAGGATTCCAGATTTTAAGTTCAAGTTTGGCATTAGCTGATTTTGAAAGAAGAAATGGAGATTTTAATCGAAGGGAAAGATCTTTTGAAAGAATTGATCGAAGACTTCTTAAAAATCTGGATGAAGCTTATTTGAGAGCTAAAACTAATTTAGGTAATCTTAGAAGAGATGAAAAAAAGGAAATTATTAAATTGGCTAAAGAAATTCAAAATATAGCAGATTTCGGTCTTCAAGGAGATCACGGATATCCTTTGCCTGAACCTGAGCCAATAAATCCTTTTACTTTTTCTGTAAATGTAGGATCAGATATTAGCTTTATGATTCAAGGAAGAACGATTGATGAGTTAAGTCATAGTTGTCGTTCAGCTTACAATTCTTCTAACTATAAAGACTTAATTTCGGTCACATTTTTAGAAACGGGAGCTAGAGCCTCTGTGAGAATCGCTGGATATTTTACAAATGTTACTCAAGTTTGTAACTCAGTTACTGTTCTTGCTATTGAAGCCGGTTTTAAGGCCGGAAGACCCATATCAAATGCAAATTTTGTTATTTATGGTATTGCAGAAAATATTGGTTTTTATGCAGAGTCGTATGATTTGATGAATTTGGGGGTAAAGTGCCAAGAAAGTATTGGAAGAGAACATTTCAGTGTCGATGATTTAAAAGTTGCACTCAATGGAAAGGATTATACAGGATTAACAACTAGTGGTTATTGGAAGTCAGCTCAAGATATATGCGCTGCTGCAATACCAAAAGCAATGGAATAAACTTATAAAAATCCACATCTTTTTTAGGTGTGGATTTTTTTGTAATTTTCTTATTCTAAGCTACACTTATACTAAGGAGAGCTTATGAAACTATTGAAATCATTACCATTATTTGCCATTGTTATTGTTCCTATCGAAAATAAAGACAATTTTTTAGATTTAAAATATAAAAAGCTCCCTCCTAATAAAGTCGAACTAAATAAAGAAATAAAAATTACCGTAAAAAATACTGCCTCTCCCTTATTCTATAAAGTAGATCCACCAAAGAAATTTTCAAAAGCAGAAATTTCAGGTTTGGTTCAAATAAAGAAGAAGCTTGAAAGTGAAGAAAAAGACTCTTATTTTCAACTAGGTGTTGTCTATGAGGGGGATTATAGACCGGGCGGTTTCATTAGAACATTTCTACCTGAATGGCTCTTAAAGATCCTAGATATAAATGATAAGTATGGAGTTGGGAATATCGACTTTAATCATTTTACTGGAAATAGTACTGAAATGGATAAAGAAGATTCTGTCAGAGATATTAAAATGAAATTTAAAACAGTTGGAAAGCTTAATGAAAAAGGTGAGTTTAATACCAGCATAAAATTAAGAGATAAAAAAATCTTGGGGCTTTGGTTACGAGCCGATGGCGATGATCATAAAGGTGAGTTTGAGACGACAATTAAAACTTTGAAGCTTAATTAGTCGAACAATTCATATAAATAGGATAATGATCACTGACTAAAGATACAAAATAGGAATAGTAGGTATCATCATACATTTGTGAATCAAGAACTTGGTCTTTAAACTTCTCTGCAAATTCCTCACTTGCATTTGTATCCTCTGTGATTCCATAGAAACTGATACTTTTGGTCCCGTACGTGTATTTAACTCTTCCCACTGTATAAATTGGCTCATCGTTTAGCTTGGGCTCAATGTATTTGTTAACAAGCTTATTATATTTACTTTGATTAATGTCATAATCGTAATTGTTAAAAAAACTTCCAAATGCACTTGGATCTTGTTCGTTTCTTACTTTATACATTCTGTTGATATAGCCTGAATATTTTCCTTTTACGAAATCTTCTATCCCACCGTCAATGGTATTAGTTTGTGGGTCAATACATTCATCAGTTTCTGATGGGTCAAAAAGAAAATGATCATAGTTACTAGATTTGCCAAAACTTTCACTACCATCACTATTGTATCTTTGTTTCTTCAAAGATGTTTCTTGTTCAATATAAAGTTGGCTGTTTCTCCACTCAGGCAAGATTGTTTCCCAGAATGGGTTATCCTTTTCCAGATTTAAATCTCCCATATAAATGATGTCTTTTTGATGGCCTCTTCCTTTTAGATTTCTTTCAATGAATTGAAGTGCCATTTTTACTTCAGCAAAACGAGCATATTTTTCTTTGGTTGCTCCTGTTCCTAAAACGGTGTAATCATCAACACCAAAGGCTTTTTCTAAAATTCTTCTTTGAAGGTCTTCATCATTTGGTTCTTCAAAAAGAATATGACTCGTAAGTAGTGTGAAAGAAAAGTTTCCACTGATAAACTCCGCTAAAAATGGTCTTCTTGAAATAATATCTCTTTTATCTTCACCCATGTCTTTTTTATCCATATTGATAATACAAGCTACAGGTAATGACTTTCCAGTTTTTCTACTTTTACAGTATTTATTTACTCTAGGTGCAACTATTGAAGAACGATAGTAGTATCCAACTAATTCGGGACTTGATGTTGCTTCTGAACCCTCACCCTGAGGAGATAGAATCAAAGACCAGTCGCTACCTTTATATAGTTTTTGTAATTCCTCGAGAATCAAAAGATAACCTGGCAGTCGGTAAACCTTATGAGCATCTGGTAGGTCCGCGATCAGTTTTTCTTGCTTTCTTTCAAGTAAGTAGAGTTCTCTTCTTTTTGTGACAGTACTTCTTCTTGAATTTGCTATGCTTTGTTTTAAAGAGCTAATTTGTTTTTTTATTTCTGCTAATTCTTTTGGTGTTTCTTTTATAAAGTCGATAACGTTTTGATTATTATCCCTATCATCATTGATAAGTGGAATTAATTCTGTTACTCCAACGACATCAAAACGATTAATTATTTGAGCGACTTTTCTGTAATCTTTGAATCTTGTTTTACCCATTCCTGGATGAAGAACATTGAATTCAGATATTCTAACTTTCCCTTTAGTTATAGCTTTTTCTCTGTTGTATCTACGCTTACTTTTAACTGTTTTATCTGGGTTGTAATGATGATAATCCAGATCACATTTCACAGAATATTTTAATTTTCCATATTTTTTATTATTTTTGCATTCCTTTAAGAGTTCTTCTTTTAAGGATGCATTAAACTCATAGGTGTCAGCTAAAGCGGTTTGGGTAAAAAATAAAATAATTCCAATAAAGATCTTCATGGGCGAGGATTATAGAGCTTAGAGTAAAATTATCTATCAGATTGTAAAACTTATACTTTAATTACAAGCATTATCTAAGTAAATAGTTAAAATAACGTCAACATCATTCCAAGTTTTTCCCTCGTGTAGGTCATAACAAGCCTTGTTTATGCTTGCAAGTGCTGAGGAAAGCTTGAAATCTAGGACATCAATTGTGCCTTTGGCCTGCACTTTTTTATCTTTCTTTGTGACATCTAAATTGACAATTTTTGTGACTTGATTCATCGTGATCGCGACTTTTAGCTTGTTTTGCTCAAGCTTAAGGGTTTTCCCTTTAATTTCCATTTTTCCTACAAATTTTTGAAAAAAATGTCTTACAATATTCGCATCTCTAGCTGTATTTCTGGTGGATGTACTTGTTGTATCTATGTTGAATTCAATTCCTGTGAGAAATGTTTCTAAGTCCTTACCTTGAATCTTTTCAGCAATTCCTAAGTCTTTAAACCTTGCTTTGACAGGGGCTTTTTTAGGTGTTTTGAAAGCGATCCATTCTAGGTTTATATTGCCTTTATCAGCTGTTAATGTACATGGAAGTGCTTGAAAAGATTTTAAGAGAAATAATAACGTTATTAAGGTTTTCATAGCATTCCTTTTTTATATATTTAAATTTTCAAATTGATATTGAGAGTATTTCTTTGATAATTCTTTGAGGATATTTACATTAGCAGTATTTTTAGAGCGATTAAAAATATAAATTTTTTCATTCTCTCTTAAAGCCGAATTAGCGACTTTAAAAACATTATACATTTGCTTAAGACTTTCTTTGTCTTTAACGATATTGTGACTTATGAAAAAACTTTTACCAAAGTTCTGACCGAAAAATAAACTGGTTTGACTTTCAGAGTGCAGGGAATTGATATTTTTGGCAATACTTCCATCAAGTAAGTAATTAAACTCGTAAAATCCTGGTGATTGATAATCCAGCTTATCATCGGTTAACCAGATGATTCCACATGTATCTGGTGAAATATTTTGGGAAAGATGTTTAATTCCTAACATAGGAATTATTATGCATCGGATTTTGCTATGCTGTCCAGTACTCCATTAATAAATGAAGAGGATTCGGCTGCGCCAAACTTTTTTGAGATTTCAATTGCCTCGTTAATGACAACTGTATTCGGTGCATATTTAGTAAAGCAAAGCTCGTTTACTGCAAGTAATAGATTTGTATGGTCTACCTTAGATAATCTAGAAAGTTTCCAATTTTTAAGGTTTTTTGAAATGATATCTTCAATCTCTTGATAGTTCTTTAGTGTTGAGATGATTTGGTCCATGACAAATTTATCTTCTTTATCAGCAAGTAAAGTATTGGTTGATTCTTTAAATTCTTGTACAGAACTTCTTAAAGAGTCCGTACTGTTTGAGGAAATTAAGCCAGATTTTAATGATTCAAAAACTGGTAGTTGAATATGAAAAAAATATTGAAAACAAAATTCACGGGCACTTCTAATATTACTCACAAAACCTTCCTATCTTAAACTTGTATTAAAAGTTTCTTCTTCTGTTTTTATGTCATTTACGAACTCTTCAACATCTTGAAACTTTCGATAAACTGATGCAAATCTAATATAGGCAACAGGATCTAGGTTTCTTAAATACATCATAACAATCTTTCCAATATCATGAGTGGAAACTTCTTTTGCTGAAACCTCGAGGATATTTTTCTCAATATTTTCAACAATTCTTTCAACTTGTTCAGTGGAGATTGGTCTTTTTTGGCAGGCTTTTTCTATCCCACCATATATTTTTTCTCTGTTGTATGGTTCTCTTCTTCCATCAAGTTTAACAATGTTAGGCATTGAGATTTCAATTGTTTCATAAGTGGTGAATCTTTTTTCACAGGATTCGCACTTTCTTCTACGCCTAACTGATAGACCTTCCTTAAGAAGTCTTGAGTCAACAACTTTTGTATCATTAGTATCACAATATGGACATTTCATAGAATCACCTTTGGCGCTAACTTACCCCCAAATATAGT
Organism: Flavobacteriaceae bacterium; assembly: GCA_964215955.1. GTDB lineage: Bacteria > Bdellovibrionota > Bacteriovoracia > Bacteriovoracales > Bacteriovoracaceae. Next base: position 133,633 of record CAXPDR010000041.1, on the reverse strand, counting down.
GTATGTAAACTGAGAATTTTGTAAAATAACACAAGATGCACTGCGTTTTTGCGGAACTCTTGACGGCTCTCTTTAGGTATTGTTAAGATCAGAATACACACACAACACGTAAGAAGAGTGAGAGACATGATTCTTTTTAAACATTTTATTTTGATAGTTACATTAATTGTAATTATGCAGCAGGCATTTAATTAGTCTGGACTTTGTTTTCTTTTGAATAGAAAAACATTTTAAATCTAGATTTCTCCTAGGTGAATAATATCTATTCCTCCATTGATGTTGTAAGCTATGGCCAAATCGGTTCCTGTAATAAAGTGGATCTCTGTTATTTCTGATGAAGTCGCTATGGATTTAATCAATTTCAGCTCAGTTGGTGATTTAATTTCTATTACTTGTAATCCTTCATCAGGGAGTAAGGTAAATAATTTGTTACTTTTAGGTATCATTTTTAATTTTTGAGCAGTTATATTACGAATTGGCTGCTTTTCACTTATATTATTAAAGTCGGAAATATCGATTGGAATAATTTTATTATTTGATCCGACTCCATAAATGATATTGTTTTTCTTATCTAATTCAAAATTTATTAAACTCTCAGATGGCGTAAAACTAGCAATTAGGGTTGAGCTTGATGGATTAGAAATATCATAAATTTTAATTTCAGTACTAGTACTTATTACCAAATTGTTTTCATCGATTAGTTGGTAACCATTTATCATTGCTCCTGATGAAAATGAACCTTCTGGAGTTGGGTTTAGGATATCTGTAATATCAAAAAAGAATATTGATGAAAAATATCTGAATATGGCCTTTTCAAATTGTTTATAAAAAGAGGTTGAAGTACTGAGTATTGTAGTTGAACTTAACAGACTTGGCGAGACTGGATTTGAGATATCATAAATTTTCATAAAGCCTGGAATTGTTGTATACAAAGTCGATCCATCATCCGAGATATCGATATGACTTACTCCACTTAGAGATATTTTATTTAAAATCTTAAAGTCTTTAAAGTCTACATAATATAAATTATGTCCATCAGATATATAACCAAGAGTGCTGTTGGGGAAGCTTGCCATTACCTGTACATTGTCAATACTTACTAGGCTAGCTTCTGGACTGACGTGCCCAATATTGGAAATATCGATTGTCTTTAATCCAGCTGTTGAATCATATGTAAAAAGAGTTTTGTGATTATCATCAATACTAAAAATCTCCACATCACTTATATGAGTCAGAAATTCTGGTGTAGAAAGATTTTTCAAATCATAAATAAATAAATTATCGTCGGTCGTTTGTATTCCAATATAATTTTCATTGTTAAAGAGTTGAATTTTTGAAAAAAGTCCACCAAAAATAACATTGTCAGCAAAAAGAGAAAGGGGATTTAGGGGGTCCAAAATATTAAAAACTTCTAATTTAAATGGAGATGCAACAAACAGACTTTCATTATCTTGGCTCACTTTTATATCATCAACATCGGAAAAGCTTAGGTTAAAGCTATGAACAAAGGTCGGGGATAATGGATTAGATATATCGAATACACGAATATCATCTCCACCATGGGCACCTGCAAAAGCGTAATTATTATCTGATGTAACATCTAGAGCATAGGCGTTCATTGTATATGCTGAAGAGGAGTAGGTTAAATTATTTAGGTCTGATAAGTCGATAACTCTTAGTCTTTGGCCCATACAATAGAAAAAGTTTTCATCTCCAGATAGGACTCCAAGTGGACCAAAGTAAGTACCATCATCGATGACATCTAAAAGTACCGGTGTTGATGGAATCGTTATATCATAAACGCTAAACCTGGGACCATCGAGAATATAAACTTTAGTTTTATCCGCAGATATATCTACAAATTGCGCAGGTCTTGTTGTTGTAATTCTTCCAATTTCTACTCGATTACTCGGATCACTAATATCAAAAATCACAGTGTCTCCAGGCGAGCTATAATTAATACCTGTCCCCGTTAAAAGAATAGTTCCATCGTCAGATAGGGCTTGGCTATACATTGTCTGGGATGCGGGTAATTTATCTAAGAATTCAAAACTTTTGTCATTAACATTAACCGCCGAAAGACCTAAACCTCCTTGCCCAATTATAAATGTATCTGTATCAAAAAATAACAAATCTTGTGCTTTAATAACTTCATACTGTTTTATAGGTTTCGGTGAACTTAGATCACTTAAGTCAACGCTAAGGATAGCTGAGTTAATAATGTAGGCTCTACTTTTGTCCAATGTTAAGGCAAATTTTTTATTAGTTAAAAAATCAGGAGCTGTTTCAAATTGAGAGATTACACTGACAGAGTTTAGATTGGAAATATCTAAAATAAAAATGTAACTATCTTTTTCAATAAAAATAAGTTCATCTCCACTGGAGGATAATTCTATTTGTAATCCTCTAGCCTGTGCGTATGAGTCAAGAGGGATAATATTTGAAGGATCTGAAATATCATAAAAGTGGATTCCAACTGTATCTTCGATTACAGCAATATGATTGGTGTCTAAAAATAAAATATCTTTTATTGGATTCGTTAGGTTAATTGAGCCCACTTGGATTGGTTTTTCTGGCAATGTTGTGTCGTAAATTTTCAAATTCGTTGTGCCATCATTAAAAGCTAACTTCGAACCAAAGCTAGATAAGTAATTAGCTGAATCTGAAATTGATAAATTGGAAATAATTTTAGGTGTAGAGATATTTTGGACATCAATTATAAACACACCTTTTTTTGAAGTTGCAATATATGCGTATTTTTGGTCTGTGCTGATTAATAACCCGTTGGCTCCTCCTTCAATTTTTAACTTTGAGATCAAGTTAAAATTTGTCTCGGATTGAAAATCATAAACTTCAAGACCGAAATCGAGCCTTGTAATAAGGATATAATTATTTAATTTGGTAATATCTGAGATTTCACCACCTAAAAGACCGAGGTTTTTAAAGTCTTTTTGATGAAGAATCTTACTTTTATTCTCTAGGCTGTTAACAGAAACTCTAATTTCACTAGTACAACTAAAAAAAATAGAAAAGGAGCTGATTAGAAAAAATAAATATTTAATTTTGGTAGTTTCTCTCGCTTTACTCACATCTTCCTTTTCGGAAAATTGTATCATGAGCTAAAGTTTAACTATAATTAGTTCCTAATTATGACTATTTACTGGTTAAGGATCTAAAGTTTTTAACCTTTTGCCTTATTTAATTGGCAATTTTGGGCAAAAGGTTAATGTGTGAAAGTTATTTTTGACATTGTCCTTCGGTAAATTCTTTCACCCCTGCACAGCCTGCCTGGCATGGGCTAGGATAAGTTTTTCCATCCTTACCACATACTGGGTTGTACTCTTTGGTACAAATACAAGCATTGTTTTCTGGAACAAATGAGCCTTCAGGTTTTTTGGCTGCATGTTGTTCAGCAAAATCTGTGTTAATTACCGTTTTAGCAGGGTCTTCACTTGGACTATTTTCACAAGAAAATAAAATAAATAGAATGGGTAAAATTAAAATTAACTTCATTTAAACTCCTAATAAACCGGAAACTCTTTACAAAGAGCTTTTACTTCCGAAATGATTGTTTCATGCTTTGACTTGTCAGTTAAGGCATCATAAATCCAGTTGGCTATTTGAACCATATGTTGTTCTTTTAGTCCTCGGGTTGTGATTGCAGGCGTTCCTAGCCTAATTCCAGATGTAACAAATGGTGATCTTGTATCTTTAGGAATCATATTTTTGTTGCAAGTAATATGTATTGATTCTAAAATGGCTTCAGCTTCTTTTCCAGATAGGTTAACCGAGTCTGTTTTAACTAAAACTAAATGGTTATCAGTTCCATTAGAAACAAGATCAATTCCTTTATCCATGAGAGCTTGCGCTAAAGCCCTAGAATTTTTTACAACCTGCTCTTGATAAGTTTTAAAGCTTGGATTTAGAGCTTCCTTGAACGCAACGGCTTTGGCTGCGATTACATGCTCAAGTGGTCCTCCTTGAATTCCCGGAAAAATGCGAGAATTTATTTTCTTTGCCCACTCCTCAGAGTTTGTCAGTATAATTCCACCTCTAGGTCCTCTTAGGGTTTTATGGGTTGTACTTGTAATAAAGTCAGCAAACTCACATGGACTGGGATGAACTCCAGCGGCGACTAATCCAGCGATATGGGCCATATCTATCATTAAAAGAGCACCAACAGAGTCAGCGATTTCTTTCATGCGTTTAAAATCGATAATCTTAGCGTAAGCAGATGCTCCACCTACAATGAGTTTAGGTTTATGTTCTGTCGCAAGTTTTTGCATATTTTCATAGTCAATTTCTTCTGTTTCTGAGTTTAATCCATAACTCACAAAATTAAATAGCTTTCCTGAGAAATTTACTGGAGATCCATGAGTAAGGTGTCCACCTTCTGCCAAATCCATACCCAAAACAGTATCGCCAACTTCAAGACAAGCTAGGTATACAGCCATATTTGCTTGGGAACCAGAGTGAGGTTGGACATTGGCATATTTAACATTAAAAATTTCTTTTACCCTGTCTATGGCCAGTTGTTCTACACCATCAACAAACTCGCAACCACCATAATATCTTTTATTTGGATAACCTTCAGCATATTTATTAGTTAGGCAACTACCTTGAGCTTCCATCACCTCTTTTGAGCAGTAGTTTTCTGAAGCGATAAGCTCTAAACCTTCTTCTTGTCTTTGTTGTTCTAAATCAATTAATTTACTAATTTCTGGGTCTGTGTTTTGAAGCATCTCTCATTCCTTGTTAGAGGATTTTTATTGATAAAATGCTATTGAAAATGAAAGGGTTTGTCAGGCTAATAATGACTTTGTTTCAGCTAATTCTTTTATGCTGTTAATCAAAATATTAAAGGCTTTATTTTTATTACGTTCTGCATGATAAACATAGCAAGTTTCAATTGAAGGCTTAAAAAGAAGAGTAAAACCTGGGGATCCTGACTCTAGTAGAATTTTCCTTAAAATTGAAAATGGTGATATGCCTCCTGCAGGTAGAGCTGTAACGACTAAGGATATGGAAGTTCTTCGTAATTATATAAATGACTTAGCAAGTATGTAAGTATTTCTAAGGGACTTGTCACAATATTTTCTCAAAAGTAAAAACCCTCAAATAATATGATTTGGGGGTATCCATGAAGTCTTTAATAGTAATGATAAGTATATTTAGTTGTGTTTCTGTATTTGCTAAAACATCAATAATTACTGCTGAAGTAAGAGATGGTAAAGCAAATATTATACTTGGTTTTAGTGATTCTAGTTTCGATTACAAGCAAAATGACACAAAAAGAGAAAAGACTTTTTGTTATATTGGAGTTGCTAAAGATGTATGTCCGAAAATTTATTATGCATCTATGCTTTCTGGTGGCGATAGACATGACCGAATGGAAGTAAAGGCTTGTGAAGTGATTGATAGTGGAGATGGTTTTCATGCTTACAATGAGAAAGTTTTGACAACTTATAATCTAAGTGATGATTATGGTTCTAACTTTGATGTCACTAGAACTATTGAAAAATGTTCAACAAGTTCTTTAAGATAGTCTGGAGAATTAAATGAAGTTTTTAACTGTTATATTATTTTTATCTAGTTCAATCGCTTTTGGAAACTCTTGTTTTTATGAAATGACCGAACAAGAGGTTTTTTCAGTTAAGAAAAATAAACTTGAAGCCCTAACTCTTGTGTATGATGTTTCCAAATGTGCTGATCACACATTAATTAATCTTCAAAGAAGTTTGGTTAAAGAGTCAAAACGTTCGTTATCTTATTTAAAAGCAAGATTTGATCAATCTCAGGCTTCTGGTGTTGTAGGCTTTTTTGGAAGTCTTGGAAAACATAATGAGACTAAGCAAACATATGAGATTAGTCTTTCAAGAATTCAATCTACTTTGGCCTTAGTTCAAGCTGAAATTGCTGCCAGAAAATTGTAAAGAAACCTAACACGTAGTAAAAAATTCAAAATATGCCTCTTAGTTGCCTTTAGCCTATATGATGAGATAAAAAGGCAAATTATGAGGCTTCTATCTTTATTAATTTTTATATTTTCATCGAACTTGTATGCCGATAATTACCTTTCGGGTAATTCTAATATCTCTAGGCTTTGGAATAAGGCGGTCAATGCTTGGAGTGGTAGCTCAAAGCTAGCTGGAGTAGAGGAGAAATACTCAAAAGGAGATTGTAGGGAGTTAGTTGAAAGCTTTTTAGAAAAAAATAAGGCGGGAGAACTAAACTCCTTTGCTTATTTTAGAAAAGAATTTACAAAAATGCATATCACAGACTCTAAACCTCAAAATAAAGAGTATAGTAAGTCAGTTCACCATATTGGTCTTGGGCAGAGCTATCAATATCAAAATACGAGTATGGATACAGAAAGTGGACCTCATATTGATCGAAACTGTTTGGATTTTATGACTATAGGAGAGTCTTTAATTTATACCCGAACGATGAGATATCCAACCTATGAAAATGGAAAAAAGATGAATCAAGTTGATATTGAAACAAAATTGTGTAGAGAGACAACCTTAGGTCTCGATGAGCTACAGTACAAAGTGATTTTTTGCGAAGGTGACCAAAAAGGTTATTCAGAAATATAGAAAAAGCCTCTTTCGAGGCTTTTATTAATCGTTATATTTTTTAAAAATTGTCGTTGAGTTAGTTCCACCAAAACCAAATGAGTTATTTAAAGCATATTGAATATCCTTTTTAATCATTTTATTTGCAGTATAATTCAAATCGCAAGCTTCATCTTGATTATCGATATTAATCGTTGGAGGTATAATTCCTTCCTCAAGTGCCTTTACGCAAATAACTGACTCTAAGCCACCAGCAGCTCCAAGAAGATGTCCATGCATAGACTTAGTTGAAGAAACAGCAAGCTTATAAGCATGCTCTCCAAATACCGTCTTTATCGCATTAGTTTCCGCAATATCTCCAAGAGGAGTTGAAGTTCCATGGGCATTAATATAATCAATATCTTCTTTATTTATTCCTGCATATTTTAAAGCTTGTTCCATGCAAGGAACAGTACCTGCACCGTCTGGGTGAGGGGAGGTAATATGATAGGCATCTGCAGTTGCACCAAAACCTACAACCTCAGCAATTATATTTGCTCCTCTGGCTTTAGCTTTTTCAAGGTTTTCTAGAATTAAAATTCCAGCACCTTCTCCCATTACAAAACCATTTCGATCTTGATCAAATGGCCTTGAGGCCTCTGTTGGTCTATCATTCCATTTAGAAAGAGCTTTCATCGAAGAGAAACCGGCCATAGTTAAACCTGAAATAACTGCTTCTGAGCCACCAGTGACCATAGCATCTTGTCTTCCAAGCATGATTTCACTTGCAGCTGCTCCAATAGCATGAGAAGCCGAAGCGCAAGCTGAAGAAGCTGAGTAATTAACACCTTTGAAATTATATTTCATAGAGATTTGGCCTGTACCCATATTAGGTATAAACCCAGGAATAAAAAAAGGGCTAACTCTTCTTGGACCTTTGGTTCTGTAAGTTTCAGACATACCTTCAATCATAGGAAAGCCACCAAGTCCCGTTCCAAGAATTGACCCGACCATTAATGGGTCGTAACCAGCATCAAGAAGGCCTGCTCTTTTGATGGCTTCATCTGCACAATGAAGGGCATAATGAATAAAAATATCAAACCTTTTATGTTCTTTCTTAGCGAGAATTTCTTCTGAAAGCTCAAAGTTCTTGAGAATACCAGCAAATTTTACTGGCCACATATCATCGGTAGCTTCTGGAATCATAGAGATTCCGCTTTTACCTTCGATAAGATTTTTCCAAACTTCATCCATTGAATTTCCGAGTCCACACATTGCGCTGACACCGGTAATGGCAACTCTATTCACCATCTCTAATCCTTTGTCTTAACAAAAAAAAAGCCTCAAATGAGGCTTTCTTTTTGAGTTATTTTCTTTGCTTAGTTAGCGTTTGTTTTTAAGTAAGAAGTAACATCATTGATTGTTTTAAGATCTTCAGTTTTATCTTCTGGAATCTCAACTCCAAACTCTTCTTCCATTTTCATCATCATTTCTACCATGTCTAATGAATCTAAGTTTAAGTCATCAGTAAAACTTGTCTCAGGTTTAATATTTGCAACTTCAACGTTTGCTGCTTCACTTACGATTGCAATTACTTTTTCTTGCATTTCCATAATATATATCCTCCGAAATTTATGTCTCTTTTTATAAGGGCATAATAAATAACATGGAATCTACCAGTCAACCTTAATTATGTTAACATTTGTAAAAAATTCACATATTTAGAGCATTATTTCGTTGGATCCTGCAGCAAAACTAAGCTTTTTCGAGGGGTTATCGTTCTAAAACTTATTATAATCTTGAAATAAAAAACCTAGCTCGGCTTGAGGGAAATAAAACTACCTTTTGGAGGGTAAATAACTAGTTTTGCTGTGGTTGTCCGTTTAATTTATTCACACTTTTGAAATGATTACAAGCTTTATAGATTCTGATTATAAAAATTGAGAGAATGATATTGATGAAAAATTATTTGTTTTATGAATGAGGAATGTAATGAAAGAACTATTCTTACAGTTTACTGAAGAAAAAGCTATTCGAGCACTCAAGTTTTTTTTGATGGCTTATTTAGTCGGGATAAATTTTAGTTTAGCCAGTAATAAAAATTCTTCATCAGTCTTATTTAGCTCCAATCATAATTCAAAACTCCTTCTTAAAGAAGAGCTTACAAATCCTATATTAGAAGAGTGTTATAACTGTTTTACATGGGATGGAGAATTATTCTTTAAAGATAAAAAAGCTCTCTCAATCTATCTTCAGGAAAGTTGTCTTGAAGAAAAGGGCACAAAAAACAATCTTCCATCTGATATATGTGAAACTTTACTTCCTATTACAAAACCTGAGTTTCACGGTGATGTTATTTCGATGAATTTAGCAAGTCAGCTTCTAAGATTCTTTCTTTATAGATCAGATATAACTTTTGAGTATTATGAAGATGGGTGTTATGCAAGAAGTACTGTAATGAGGGATGTTCTAGAAAAAATAGGGATTAAATCTCAGAGTATTTTTATTAAAGCTGACAATGGGAGAAGATTAGAAGCAGAAACAAACTTTGATTTAGCAGATTGGAGATGGCATGTAGCTCCTTTAGTAAAGATTAGAGATGTTGATGGAAAAATTAAGAAACTAGTAATCGATCCTTCAATTAGTTCCGAGCCAATTTCAGTTAATGAATGGGCCAGTCTTATGGGCCATGATTATTGTCCACAAAAATTTTCAAACTCTGATTTTTTGAGTAGGGATAATACCTGTGGTTATTATATCGATACGAAAGATATTATTTATGAAATTGATTTGGGGTGGACAGGGCTCTTTAAAAGAGAATTTGTTTATCTCAGTCAGACAGAAAAAGCCAAAGAAGCAATCAAATTTATGAGTGAAGAAAAAGTTATATCAAAGACAAAAGAACGCATGAGGGTTTTTCCAAGATATGACTCTATAAATAGAAGTTTAATTCTTCTTGACTGAAATTATTTAATAAAAATTCAATCTCTTAAATATAAAGCCCACCATCAACTTTGATTGTCTCTCCTGTAATGTACTTAGAAGCATTACTTAACAAGAATAAAGTTACATTAGCGACATCTTCAGCTGTTCCATACTCACTTAGAGGAATTGCAGAGATATATTGCTCTTTAGCTTTTTCATCAATAGCATCAGTCATATCAGTTGCAATAAAACCTGGACAAACAGCATTACATCTAAACTTTCTAGAAGCTAATTCTTTCGCGTAAGATTTCGTGTAACCAATAAGTCCTGCTTTAGAAGCAGCGTAAACACTTTGAGAATGATTTCCCATAAGGCCTACAACTGAACTCATATTAACAATAGAAACATCTTTTGCTTTTAAAAACTGTCTTGAAAGATGGTTCGTTAAAACCATGGCTGCTTTTAAATTTACATCTAAAATACTTTGGATATCTTCTGGTTTTACTCTTAAAGCTAATTGATCTTTTGAAATACCAGCGTTGTTAACTAAACCTGCAATAGGTCCATTTTCTTTAACAAATGCATCAAGGTTGGTTTTCATCGTATCAAATTCTGTAACATCAAACTGAATTGCTGAAACTTTTGAAGCTCCAAGTGAAGCTAAATAATCTTTGAGTTCATTGGCCTTAGCTTCATCCCCACGGTAATTGAAAACCACGTGAGCTTTATTTTTGGCCAGGGCTTCACAGATGGCTTTTCCAATTCCTCGGCTTGCACCTGTTACTAATATTGTTTTATTTTCTAAATCTGAATAGTTCATGCTAAAAACTCCTCGAGACCTGCAAATGATGCTTCGGTATCTAGTGTATAGGTTTTTAAAGTTTTATTAATTCTTTTGTTGAGTCCAGTTAATACTTTTCCTGGACCTACTTCTATGCAAAGAGTTTCATCTGGCAGAGTAGACATACTTTGTGTCCATAAAACACTTCCACATACTTGCTTGATTAGGTTTTGCTTTATTGTTTCCCCGTCAGTTGAATACTCATTGGCATCAATATTAGCGATATAAGGAATATCATTATCCTTAAATTCAATTGTGTTTAAAAAATTTGCTAATTTTTCTTCCGCTGGCTGCATAAGACTTGAATGAAAGGGAGCCGAAACTGGAAGTTCCTTGGCCATCATTCTTCCTTCATAATTATTTTCTAACCATTTCACTGCTTTTTCGCAAGCTCCTGCATGACCAGAAATAACAACCTGAGTAGGATCATTGAAGTTCGCACACATTACTTGTTCAGCTTCATCACTAGATTCCTCGCAGGCCTTAGCCACTATTTCTCCTGGAACTCTAAGGACAGCATACATTTTTCCTTTGCCTGCTGGAACGGCTTCTTGCATGTATTTTCCTCGAAGATTAACCGCTTTTACTGCATCTTCAAAACGAATGGCACCGGCTGCGACAAGAGCAGGGTATTCACCGACAGAGTGTCCTAAGACTCTGTCTATTTTAATTCCTTTTTCATCTAGGATTTCTTTAAGTCTTTTGAATAAAGCAATTGAGTGAGTAACGATTGCGGGCTGAGTGAACTCTGTCATTTTAAGCTTTTCTTCTGGTCCATTTTTACATAAATCAGAGATGCTAAAGCCTAAACAATCATCAGCAGTTTTAAAAGTATTGTTACAAATTTCTATTTCTTGAATGTTATTTCCCATACCCACATATTGTGAACCTTGTCCTGGGAAAATCAGGGTAACTGATTTCATACAAATATCCTTTTTTAGAATTTAAGTAGGGTTGCTCCAGAAGTTAGACCTGCGCCAAAGGCTGCAAATAAAACGGTCTGTCCTCTTTTTATTCTTCCATCTTCGACTGCCTCATGAAGAGCAGCTGGAATTGAAGCTGATGAAGTGTTTGCGTATTTTTCAACGTTTACAATTACTTTTTCAGGAGGACACTTTAAGAGATTTCCAGTTGCTTCAATAATTCTTAGGTTGGCTTGATGAGGAATGAACCAATCCACGTCATCAATAGTCATATTGTTTCTTTTTAAAAGTTTTGCACAATGAGAAGACATCGTCTTAACTGCATTTTTAAAAACTATTTGACCATCCATTGACATCCATTGGGCATTTTCATCCAGTACATCTTGCCTTACAGGTCTTTTTGAACCACCACAAGGAAGAATTAAGGATTCTTTTTTAGATGAGTCTGAAGTGAGGATTGAATCAATAATTTGTGACTCTTCATCTTTCTCTGCTCTTGATAAAACGACTGCACCAGATCCGTCTCCGAATAAAACACAAGTGTTTCTATCATCCCAGTTGTTAAAAGCTGAGGCCATTTCTGTTCCACATAATAAAATGTTTTTATAAACACCAGTTTGGATTAAAGAGTTGGCCATAGTTAGACCGTAAACCCAACCAGTACATGCAGCATTTATATCAAGAGCACCACATTTATTTGTAATACCAAGTTTTTCCTGTAGGCAGCTAGCTGCATTTGGGAACAACATATCTGGAAGTGTTACAGAAAATAAAATGAGTTCGATATCGTTTGGCTCAAGTCCAGCTTTCTCGATGGCTATTTTTGCAGCTCTCTCGGCCATTCCACTTGGTGTTTCATTTTTCTCGGCATCGCCGATTCTTCTTTCTTTAATTCCGGTTCTTTGAATGATCCACTCGTCACTTGTATCTACAAGTTTTGTGATATCGTCATTAGTCATGACTTTTTCTGGATGGTATTTTCCAGTTCCCTGGATTTTAGTCTTAAAAAGTTCCATTTTTTAATCCTTATTGATTGTAATAGATAGCTAGGTTATACAAAAAAAGCCTTCAAATCACAATTGCAATTTGAAGGCTTTATTATTGATAAAAGTTAATTTTGAATTAAGCTTCTGCTTCTGTCTCTTCTTCTTTAACTTTGATTTCAAATACTTGCTTACCTTTGTAAGTACCACAGCTAGGGCATGCAGTATTTGGCATAGTTAAATCACCACAATTTGGACAAGACATTGGGTGCTTTCTGTATAATTTATGGTGCTGACCAGCTCTTCTTAAGCCTTTTCTTTGCACTGATGTTTTCTTCTTAGGAACTGCCATTTTATTCTCCAGTTATTTTAATTATGTATCTCTTTAATTTTTGAGAGTAAATATTTAATATAAATTGACTCACTTGCCAAGATATTTTTATAAAAATTCTATTGTTTTGTGTCAGATGACTCATTCCCCCAAGGAAGTGGAGCCTCTGCATCTTTAATAGGGTATTGATTAATGCTTAAATATGCCTGTTCATGTACCATTTCGGTTAAATTAGCGAACCCTTTTTCAAAAAAGTATAGCTCATACATATTATCCGCGATAAAAATCTCTGTTTGATCTTTTAATTCTTCGTCTTCTTGGAAGCGAGACTCTATAAAACATGTTTTAAATTCAATACTTACAGAATCTGGCATCTCTTCTAGTGTTCTAACGCATGATGTGAAGAAGTTTGATTCTAGTTTTCCTTTTACAAGCAAGTATTCCCCATATGGGTGCTTGAAAGATTTAGATATTTCTAGATCAAGTTTGATTTCAGAGTTTTCAAAGTACTCCTCTGGTGTTTTTTCTTCAGCTTTTTCATTAAACTCTTTGAGTAAGCTTCCTACCCAGTCTTGAGACTTATCAAGTTTGAAGTATCTCGTATTATTAAGGGGGTGTTTCAAAACATTGTATTTACTGTTAATTTGATTCTCAGTTTGCATCTTTGTTACCTTATCTATATAAACTTAGAACGTTTATATAACGCAAAGAGTATTTAGTGGAAAGAGAAATATGAAGTTTTTTATTACAGGATTTACCGGTGCAGGAAAAACGAGCCTTTTAAATGAGTTGAAAACTTCAAAAGAACTTAAAAGCTTCCAGTTTTTTGACTTGGATCTCGAAATCTTAAAAGAGCTCGAAGGTGAATCAATTGCAGACTTTATTGAAACTGCTGGATTTTCCAAGTTTCGGGATTTAGAGCTGAATCATTTATCTCGTCTTACCAATTATAAGAACATCGTTGTTTCTCTCGGAGGCGGGGCATTTAACGAGATGACCGCAGGTATTTTGGATACGTGGACAGGTTTATGGATAAATACACCTTTAGAAGAATGTTTAAAGAGAATTACGGGGGATAATTCGAGACCTATTGTGAGAAAGAGCAAAGAAGAGCTTAAAGCCATATATAATCAAAGACTTAGCTTTTATCAACTGGCAAATCCTGTTCAAACAAAGGATGAAGCCTTGGAATTAATCCTGAAAAAATCAGAAAATATTACATAACTTGTCAGATAAAGAATTTAAATGCCATAATATAGTAGGCTTGACGCCCGTGCTCTAAGGATTATGGAGGATTATTTCACATGGACAGAAATCGAGATTTTCAAATTGCTTTACTTATTGATGATATTTCTGAAGCAAAGCAAATATCAGATGGATTGAGAGAATTAGGTATTTTTGCTCATTACTATCAAGACCTTGATGATCTATGGGTATCTTTAAATACTTATACTCCTGATCTTTGTATTGTCGATGTTAAAAAAATGTCACAGAAGAATCTTTTGTTTAAGCAGCATCCAAAAGTTAAAAACTCATTACTTAAATATTCATTTTATTATAAAAAAACGACTCAAATGCTTTTAAAGTCAACACATGGTCTTGCACATTACGGCCTGATTAGAGGTGATCTTAATATTAATGATCAGTTGAAGGCCATTATCAAAAGACGTGAAGATGAAATTGAACTAGTTGAGCAAAATCAGAATTTAATGTCTAGGATTGAGCGTTTAAAATTAAGGTCTCATACTTTAACTCAAAACATAGAAAAATCTTCTCAAAAGCTCGGAGGAATTGAGTCTGTAATGGAAATCCTGGATGGTTTTGGGGAAGTTCAAGATCAGGGCGAATTCAAAATGAGAATGGTTCACTTGATTTCAGGTTGGAAGTCTTGTGACTCATTTGGTTTTTATGAGCTAAATTCAACGGGACAAAAATTGGTATCTCCACAAGCAAGAGGTACTAAACTTAATACATTACCTGATCTTTGGTTAACTAAGTCTTCTCAAAATGGCATTGAAAACTATGCTTTAGAAATGGCTTATGATGTAGCCTATGGAGTTATGGGCGATGATATTCAGCTTGTTAAAATTTGTGGCGCATTTGAACAAGCAGACCTCATTTTATTTTTGCAAATGAATGATGAAATATCTGAAATTAGTGTAAGGTACTTAGAAGATAAGTTAAGCTCAATTTATAGAAAACTACTTCTTTCTTCTAAGCTTAATAAGCAAGAGACCTATGAAAAGGATATCTTCTCAGTTATGCATGACCTAGATGAGCAGCAGTTTTATAAGAAATCATCCAGTCATCGTTTTGTGTTAGTAGACTTTTCAAATTTAATAAACCTTATTAAACAAAGAAATGGAAATCGATTTTACTGGAAAAGCTTTTCAAAAGAGTTTCAAAATGAAGTTACTGAACTTCTTGGAAGTAAAACGATTTTATCTAATTACGGTACGGAATATTTTCTCGTCGGAATTGACAAAAATAAACTTGAATCAGGTTTTGCAGCTTTAAAAAACTATACCGAAGAGTTTCAATATTGGCGTTATTTTGAAGAGAGCACTTTCGTCGTTGGACATGATGTAAGTCCATCAGTACGTTTTGTTTCTCCTTCTTCTGTGAGTTTACTTAGAAATGTAAAAGAGGGTGTTAAAGATATTATGAACCCTCAAATTAGAGATGCTTATTCCGCTCGTTTAGAAGTTTAAACTTATGAGAGTAAGTAGTGAGTTTCAAGTAAATTTAGCTCATCTCGATTACAATTTCTTAGAATTAAAAAAATTAGCCCCATCAAATGAAGTCATTTTTATGGTGAAAGGAAATGGTTATGGGCACGGGATATTGGAAATATCTTCCTTCGCTGTTAATGAATTAGGAATCAAAAGGCTTGGCTGTGCTTCTTTAGGGGAGGCGCTATATATAAGAAGAAACCTACCTAAATTGACTTGTGAATTATGGGTATTCAGTGATTTAAATTTAGAAGATAGAATTGCCATACAAGCCTATACTGAGTTGGGAATTTATCCAGTCATATCTCACTTTAAAGATCTTATCTTTTTTTTAAATCAAAAAAAGTTTTCAAACATTCCGTTGATACTAAAGATTGATACAGGAATGCATCGACTTGGAATAGCAGAAGGTGATTTAGAGAGTCTTTCTGACATTTTAAAAAAAGCAGGAAGACATACCATTCATCATTTAATGACTCATTTTGCAAATTCCTATTTAAAACTGAAAGAAAATGACCGTACCTCCAGACAATATAGGAGTTTTAAAAAGGCCATGGGCTTTTTAAACTCTAAGGGGATCGAAATTTGTGAAACAAGTGTTTCAAACTCTGGTGCACTTGAACAGAAATTTGGTCTTGAAGAATCCCATATCAGACCAGGTTTAATGCTTTATGGACCAAGCTCGTGCTACAAAATTAATGCTCTGTGGAAAGGAAAAAATTTAAGTCGGTTGAAAACGGAAATTATTAAAATTATGCCAATAAAAAAGGGAATGCCCATTGGTTATGGTAGTTTTATATGTGGAAAAGATGGTTTTGGGGTATATCTTCCTATTGGCTATGCTGATGGTATTTTGACCTATTACAGTGGTCATAAATTTATTTCTTATGATAAAGAAACCGAAATCTTAGGAAGAGTAAATATGGATATGATCTGTCTCTACTTTTCATCTCTTCCAAAAGGATTTGAAAAGGGGAAGGATTTTTTTCTTTGGAATTGGGAGACAAACCTAACGGAATTTTCATCAATATTAAAAACCACACCTTATCAAGTTTTAACCGCCATTACAGGTCGCATTCCAAAAAGATATTTAAATAAAAACATTTAATAACTAAGTTTGTCACTCAGAGACAATTTGTTTACAATATCCTCATGATTGAAACTCTCAAAAAACCAGTCGAAAGATTTGGATCATTTATCCTTGATGTAACTCCAGCTATAGGTAGGCTTACTATTTATATGGTTCATTCATTTTTATGGTTTTTAAGACCTCCATTTAGAAGAAAGCTTTTTATCGAGCAAATGGTTTTCATGGGAAATAAAAGTTTATTTATTATTCTTTTAACGAGCTCATTTACTGGGATGGTTTTTGCTTATCAAATCTATCTTGGTTTTACTGCTTTTAGTGTAGATTCTTTTGTCGGGCCAATTGTCGCTATTGCTGTTTGTAAAGAACTTGCTCCTGTTTTAAGTGGGCTTGTTGTCGCGGGGAGATGTGGTGCTGCGATGGCCGCTGAAATTGGATCAATGAAGGTTACTGAACAAGTTGATGCCCTTGAAGTTATGGGGGTAAATGCTATTCAATACTTAGCTGTTCCAAAAATTTTTGCAACAGTTGTAACAATGCCCATGCTTGCAGGTATTTATATGTTAGTTGCAAATGCCGGTTCTTATTTAATTGGAACAAAGGTTCTGGGAATTGATGAAGTTATGTACTTTGCTAAAGTAGGTGACTTTATGAATGTGAAAATGGTTGTTGAAGGTCTAATTAAAGCTGCAGTTTTTGGATACTTGATTGCAATTATTGGTACTTATCAAGGTTTTGCAGTAAAAGGCGGAGCAGAAGGTGTTGGTAAAGGAACTAATATGGCAGTTGTTTGGGGAATGATTATAGTATTAGTTGTAGATTTTTTCCTTACAGCATTATTAACGAAATTATTATAGAGAAACGATGAGCGAACAAAAATTTACCATTGAATTTAATCATGTCACAAAAACATTTGGTGAGCACACTGTTCTTAATGGTCTTGATTTTAAAATTCATGAAGGAAAAATTACAACCCTTCTTGGTTTTTCTGGTGCTGGAAAGTCCACAATACTCAAGCATATTTTAGGTATTTATCATCCAACAGATGGTCATGTTAGAGTGTTAGGTAATGAGCTTGTTAATATGACAGAAAAAGATATTAGAAAGTTTCGAACAAATTTTGGGATGAGTTTTCAGTATTCTGCTCTTTTTGATTCTATGACAAATTTTGAAAATGTCGCCTTTCCTTTAAGAGAGTTTACTAAACTTTCAAAAACTGAGATTGAGGAAAAAGTTCTATCTTTAATGGAGCAGGTTGGATTGGAAGATCATGCTTTCTATAAATTACCTTCGGAAATTTCTGGCGGAATGAGAAAAAGAGTTGGATTGGCAAGGGCATTAGCTTTGGAGCCAAAAATAATGCTTTATGATGAACCAACGACAGGACTTGATCCAATCACCACTCATATGGTTGATAACTTGATCAAATCTACTCATCAGAATAATTCACATATTCCTATGACAACTGTAATTATTTCTCATGATATTGCGGCCACGTTGAGGATATCTGATTATATTGCATTTTTAGAGAAAGGAAGGGTCGTTGAGCACTCTTCAGTAGAAGACTTTAAAAAATCAAAGAATCCAATTATCCAAAGATTTTTAGAATTATCATCTTAAATTACTTGATCAATTTTGTTTTTGCGATTAATTTTATCAGTAATTTCTAGCAATTTCATTCTCTTGAGATACAATATTATTATTAAAAGGTTGAGCGTTGTACTAGCTCAGAATGAGGTTGTTTAATTGAACGAATTAAAAGTAGGGTTTTTATCCCTTATAGCTATTGCATCACTTGTTGTGGTCTCATTACAAATTACATCTAATAAAGCGACGTTTGGTGAATTTATTGAATATCATACGATCCTTAACGATGCTACCGGGATCTATGAAAAATCATCAATCAAAGTTGCAGGAATTGTTGCTGGTCGAATTAAAAGTATTCAACTAAGTGGTTCTCAAGCACTAGTCAAATTTGAGGTTTTAAAACAAATAAAAGTGACTCAGTTTTCAAGGTTGAGAATTAAATCAGTTGGTTTCTTAGGTGATAAGTATATAGATATATACTTAGGAAACCCGGAAGCTCCTAGGTTGAAAGAATTTGCTATGGTGCCAAATGAGACAGGCGCAGGTTTTGAACAATTAGGTAAAGATGCTTCTGAAATTTTAAAGGATGTAAAAGTTATTGCAAAGGCCATCAAGGACTCTCTTTATACGGATGACAAGCAAAATGCTATTAAACAAATTGTGGGACAAATTAATGAATTCTCACACAATGCCAATGATATTTCTAAAAGTTTGAAACGTGTTTTAAATTCTAATGAAGGAAAAATAAACGAAGTTGTAGAAAATCTTAGAAGGGTTACTGAGCAACTTGCATATGAAACTGATAGATTTCAAGATGACTCTTTTATGAATGATCTTGAACAAGTTGGCCCTATTCTTGATAAGGTGGACTCAGCTGTAAGTGATCTAAAAGTTATTATGGCCGATGTTAAATCTGGAAAAGGCACAGTAGGGAAACTTTTAAGAGATGAAGAAGTTATTGATAAGGTTAATGAAACCTTATCTGGAGTTAATAAAATAGTTGGGCGTGTAAATCGATTTAAAACTAATATTTCTATTTTTAGTGGTGCAAATAATAACGAAGGTTCAAAAACTGAGGCAGAGCTGGATTTGATACCAGGTCCTGAGAGATTTTTTAGATTCGGTATAATTAGTGGAGACACAACTGTTTCAGAAACTCAGACTACAACTGTAACTTCGACCGATGGTAGTGATGAAGTTGTAAAAGATGAAACAGAATCTAGTACCTCTGAATATCGATTCAACCTGCAAATTGGTAGAGATATTGGAGCCTATACCTTCAGAGCTGGTTTAATAGAATCTACCGGTGGTTTAGGTTTCGATTACCGAATTCCTAAATATGGATTTAAATCAATTTTAGAAGTTTATGATTATAGAGAGGATATTGGTGCAAACTTAAGGGTTGGAACTGAATTTAGAGTTTGGAATATAATCCACGCCAAAGCTACAGCTGAAGATATTACAAGAGCAAGCGAACACCATGTTTATACTTTCAGTGCAGGATTGAAGTTTAGTGATGAGGATTTAGCATCGCTTATAGGATTAGCTCTTTGATGAAAGAATGGTTGATTAGAACGAAAAGTCATCATATTTTAGGTCCAGTTTCAATAGAGAAGCTTAGAGAACTCATTGCAAATAATTCAATAAAAGGTGATGATGAAGTTTGCTGTGGAAATGGATATTGGATTTTTGTAAGAGAACAAGAGCTAATCAAAAAATATGTTTTTGATGGAATCAAGCAAGATTTTAACCCTGTTCAGGAAGCAGAATATGTTGATATCAACGATTATCCATTAGAAGAAAATAACTCTCAATTACCATCAAACGAAGACCTAGAATATCCAGATGAATCGTTAAATAAACCTTCAGTGGAAGGAACTGCTTCTACTGTAATTAAAAAAAAAACTGAAAAAGAAAGAGAACTAGTAAAAGCGTCTGGTAAAAAACGCTCTCAAAATAATTCTCCTAAAAAAATCGAAAAATCTAAATCAAAAATTTATATTAATCCTCTTTATATTATTGCAGGAGTTTTTGTTGTTTTAATGGTTGTTTCAATTATTTTTCAAGATTCTATCTTGAGAAATATGACAGGGAAAGTTTTTGAAAAGGTTTTTCCAAAAGCTTATGCACAAAACTTAATCCTAGAAAAAAAAAAGCTTGGTTCTTAGTTCCCGAAATAAAGTCTGATTTATTTAAAATTGAAATATTCTATTCTCCCTTAGGCTATGAACTCATATCTTCACCCATAGGAGATTTGAACTGTGAAAAATTATCCAAATTAGCTGTAAATCAATTACTAGGTAAATTTTTAGAAGACAAGGATGAAAAAGAAAAATTAGAAGAGTGTTTTACTGTTCATGATTCTAAAAAGAAAAATATATTAAAAAGTAACAATCAATTTTTCAATTTCATTGATTTATTATTAAAGAGTGAATCCAGTATTTCGGATTTAGTAAAACTCGATAATTATTTGAAAAACTATGAGAACTTTCTCGCTAAGTCTGCTAGAATTCTCGGCTTTCTTAAGGTGAATAATCAAGCAAGGGCCTCCAATTTAATTAAAGAAGTAATTAAAAAAGATATATCTTATTATATTTTAAACTCAGAGAAGGTCATTTGGGATTTCGATAACTCAAGGGATTATCTCTTAAAAGTTCTAAGGTTGATTCAGAAAAAAATCAAAAACCAGAGAATATTTGATCTATTTAAATTTTATATCTATGCAAATTCATCTGGTAGTTTGCAAGATGCTATTGATGATGAATTCGATATAAGAAAAGGTTTAATATATTTGAACAAGCAATTCGAATCCCATAATTATGGCCGTGAGTATTTGTTTACTTGGGGGCCCAAAATTTATGAAGAAAGCAGCGATTTTTCTTATAGGAACTTTTTAGAAAGATATTTAAAACATCAATCTTTTGAAAAATTAAATCTTTCAACCATGCTATTCTTTAGGAATGGTCCGCTTAATAACAAAAAAACTAAAAAATCTTTTAAAATTTTAGACTCTTATTTTAAAGAGAAAGAAACATACAATTTGTTTCTTATTCAACAAATCCTTTCTGGTGATTACTTTAGAGATGCTCTTAAGGGGAGTTTAAATGAAAATAAGAATCTCTTGCATTTGAGTTCTTTGTCAGGACAAAGAAAATTTTACCATCAGTTAAAAAATATGAACCTAAAAGTTGGCTTAATTCATCTTATCTCTTTAGGTGATTATCCTGAGGATGATATCAAAAAGCTTGTTCAGTATGGTAAGTAAAGATTATATCCAACCTGATTTTTATCATTTCTCTCAA
The DNA here is from genome assembly GCA_964215955.1 of Flavobacteriaceae bacterium. GTDB lineage: Bacteria > Bdellovibrionota > Bacteriovoracia > Bacteriovoracales > Bacteriovoracaceae. The sequence continues at coordinate 112,368 of CAXPDR010000041.1, read as the reverse complement.
GATTCAGTAGACCTAGCTAAATATGTTTCTTCTCTAAACTATGGACCAACTAAGGTCTTAGATCTTTTTGCTGGTTGTGGGGTTGTCGGCATTGAGTTTATGCAGAACTCGCCAAGTACCAAAGAAATATATTTTTTAGAAAAGGAGCAAGAATACTTTAACTTTTTAGAAGAAAATTGTCATAAGCTTAATCGTTCCTTTCATATATTAAAAGGGGATTTTGAGGCTTTTGACTTTAATGAATTCGACTTAATTATATCCAATCCTCCATTTTATTCGTTGGATGAAGGGAGAATTCCTAAATGTAAGCAAAAAAGAAACTGTCATTTTATGAGTGCTCAAAAACTTGCTAAATTGATGGAGAAGTTTTCTTTAGCAGTGAACCATGGTTGTGAAGTTTATTTTTTAGGTCGAAGAGACCTTTTTTGGATACGACCTTATATAAGTTCAAGTCAGATTTCAATTGTGAAGGAGTTAAGTAAAACTTCGATTTTTAAAGTAAATAAAACTGGATGAGCATTTCCTTGATTTCATTGTCTTCTATATCTTGAAATAAACTTTCAGCCTTCTTTTTTCTTATCTGGTATTCTGGTGAGAATGGATGAAGTTTCGGTTTTTCTTGCTTTTTTTCTTTAAAATTCTTAGGACTGACAAAGTCTTTATGGCCAAAGTCACTATGAACAAATTTGATAGATTTAATTTTATCTAGAGTCTCAGGATATTCAGTATTAATTTTTTCAATAATCTTAGGTGCGAGAAAACCCAATTCTTGAGCGAAAATACTGTGCTTAGCACTAATAATTAAGGTTTGCCCCCTCACTTTTAAAGGGATGGTGTTTTCGGCCATAAGTTTGCCGACAATAGATTCCCAGTTTCTAATGAGAATTAAGAAGTTAAAAAGACCTTTTTGTCTGCTATATAGACCTCTATTTCCTCTCCAGGCCCTTTTTTTTTGATCACTTGTGTAAACTTCCTCAGTGTTGTCATCCATTCCAAGAAGATCACCAAGGTTTTTTAAATCTTTCATATTAGGCTATTTAACATACTAAATTTAAAATGAATATGACGCTTTGCAAGTACTTGTCTTATGAAGTTGTATAATGTAGCTAATATATATGAATTTAAAGTATTTAGCTCTTATATTTCTTATATTTAACTCCTGCTCTGGTTATAGATTTTTGAGTAAAAAAAATCCATTTGCTCAATTTGGTGTCCGTAATTTGTATGTTCCAATGTTTTATAATCATGGAAATTTAGGGAATATTTCAGGTGTTTTTACCCAAGAGGTTCTTGATACTCTTTCCGACTTTAGAGGTCTTCGGCTTACGCGTAGACTGGAAGGTAGTGATGCTGTACTTTTGGGAATAATTGAAACACCAAGTAAGTCTTTAAAATCTGTCGAAGTTCTTACATATAAAAGAGCGTCCAATACTTTTGGGGAAAGTGTTTTAGGAGAAGGACGTGAAGATTTTAATACACCTACTGTTAATCAGGTAAATTTAAATCTAAGAGTTATTGTGTTAAAACATCCAACAAAAGAAGAAATCAACTTTTTTCAAAAAAGTATAACTGAAAAAGCCTTAAGCTCTAAGATTATTTTCAATGAAAAAATACCATTGTCTGGATCTTACAATTTAAAAGAGTTGGATGGTTCGTCTTTAATGGTTTTAAATTCACAAAACACTGGTGTTCAAAAGCAGCTCATTAATCAACTTGCTAAGGATGCAGCAAACTCTTTTAAGGATATGATCTTATATGCATTCTAAATGGAAAATCTGGGAATATTTAAACGATAAGGTTGCCTCTATCCATTTGAATCAAGGAGTGAATGCTTTTCATTGTTATCATCCAATAGCTTTTAAAATGATTAAAGATAAAATTGATCGAAATCAACTTTCTGAAGGTCGGTTCAAAGTTTTAATGGGAAAGGAATGTAATTCCCAGTGGTATGAGGATACATTTAGATCCCTTAGTCTTTTTGGAAGTAATGAATCTTTTTTAATTCATAATGCGGAAGAAATACCAAGTGATGTAAAAGAATGTCTTATAAAAGAGTTAGATTCATTACAGGATCAGATAATTCTTTTAAATTTCAATAAAGAAGATGAGTTTTTTAAAAAACTAAAAAAGATAAAAGAGGAAACAATTCAGAGTGTAAGTATAATCGCTCCTGCATTTTGGGAAGAAGATGCTTTATTAAACTTTTTGAGTAAATACTTTAATGTTTATTTAGATTATGATGCAACAGAATACTTTAAGTCGAAAGTTCCATTTGAGTTTTATTCCTATTATCAGTTCTTGGAACAAACTTATCTTTTGTATGGAACACAGAAAGTTTCTCTTGAAAGTCTTAATGAAGTATTGGATACAGTTAAATTTGATACGTTTAAACTAGCTGAATCGTTTGGCTCTAAAAAACTGAAGGTATTTTACGAATTAATAATAGAAGCTTATCAGAATGGAGAGGACTTAATAGGTCCATTGTATTTTTTGCAATCACATATTCAAAAGTTATTTGATCAGTCGTATTTAGAGAAAAAGGCTCGACTTACAAAATACGATAAACAAATTATTCACCAATCAAAATTGTGGAAAAAAAACGAATTAATAAAAGCTGAAACATATATTGGTGAAGTCTTAATTGAATTAAAGACTAATTCTGCTTTTTTTCTAGATCATCTCCGACTTAAAAAGGCGATGCTGATTAATATCTAATCTTTCTTCAATCTTCTTTCATTTGAAAAACAACATATAAATAAACTAATCCCACACCTGGTAAGACTACATTTTTAATGACTAAAGCTCTAGTATATTTAAACATTTTTTCATCAACATTTCGCCTTTCTTTAAGGTAGTGCTTAACTTCATCCCAAGAGGTACTCATCATTTCAACCTTAACATCTTTTCCACCGACTTTGACGCTTGCGTTAAGTAAGTCCCTAGAAAACTCTTCATTACTAATTATTTTTTTCTTACGTAAACTTGGAATGTCAATTTCAACTTCATTTAAAATGTTACAAGCACCTTGTAAACAGGAAATGTTTCTGGAGTTTTGTTTTTGGTCCATGACATTTTGAGTCTTATTTACTAGGTCTTCTGAGCTATCAATTTTAAATATTACACCTTTAGAAAATAAGGGCTGATTTCTTGAAAAAGTCTTTAAATCAGATTTTTCAAAGATCGGTTGACCATCATATCTTTTATTACCAGCAATTAAATAGTAGTGATGATAACCTTCATTTGGATGGTTTGCTATACCTATGTATATAGAGTCTTTACTAAATTGCTCTCCAAGGTAAAAGCGACCATTAGTCATATCCGCTTGAAGGAGTTTTACATTATCTATTTTAAACTCTTCTTCTTTAGGAAGGAGCTCCTTCAAAGATTTGGTTAAACAAATTTTATCTGTGGTTTTATTTTCTGAAGAAGCATATGAAAAGCTCATGCTTATATAAGGAATTAAGAATATGGAGATAATCCTCATCTTAAACGGGCGATACTTATTCGAATTCATAGAGTCTTATCGGTCATTGGCAATTTTGTTTTATTAGGATTCATAAGTGTCAAAGTATTGCCTTGCTGTATATTAATTGGACAATGCCTTCTTGTAAGTACTTGAAATCGTATTTGGGTGGGGCCGTGAAATTGGCATTTTCATTGCTCTTATATGACTACTTAGAGGAGAGTGTGTGGGAAGAGTTTTATTAAAAAGTTTTTTATTGTTAATCTTTGTTAGCACCACTGTGTTTGGTGCTGATAGTAATCACATAAACATTCACCTCAAAAATAGAGGGATTCAGAAAGTATTAATTGAAGTTTTAAATCACTATAAAGATAAGCAGAATAAATCAGTTTTTGTTATTCCAGGTGCAAGTGTAAATGGAAAAATAGAGAAAGATTCTATCTTGGAAAATCCCATTATAAATAAGCTTATTCAAAATTATATAAGTTTTGACTTAACAAAGGACCTTAGTTTTCATGTTAAGTGGAGTCCTATTAAAGTTGAGGCCGAAATTGATGAGGACTCATTTCAAATCCAAACTCTTGGAAAAGATAAGACGATACACGTGAATACAAAATTTGACTTTAAGGGACTCTCGATATCAGGAGACTTTATTGAAATTTGTGAAAGCGTCGATTCAAATGGAAATTGTAAATGTGAAGAACTTGATGAAAAAAATCAATGCTTAAGAAGGGATGGACTGTATGGAAAATTTGAAAAATACAATTTAGATCTTGTTGGAGACAAACCTTTGAGTGCATTGGTCAAATTAAAGACTAATCTAGACCAGGACTCAATGAGCTTAGACTTTTTGGGACTTAAAACTAATATCTTTTCTTCTGGAACTAAATCCGATCAATTAGATAATATAAGGTTTGGAATTAATACTGACGCTCCAAAGTTTGATTTAAACTTTTCAAAATTTACAATGCCGCCACCAATTTTAAAGGTAAATGGAAAGAGCTTTGTTGTTCAAGTGGATTATATTCAAAGACTCATGCTAGATGAAAGTGAGTTCTTGGCCAAACAGTTAACATTTGCGGCCGGAAAATTTATAACGCAGGACTTAGTTCGAATTCTTAATGAAAAACTAATTAAAAACTTAGGTCATATTTCTAGCCAGTTTGAGATCGTTAATTATGATAAACATAGAAAAGAGCGAGAAGAATTTATTAGACTTTCTAAAGTTGATCCGAAAGCAGCTGTTGAATATTTAATGTCTAACAAAAAGGACCAAATTAGTGAAGGTAATATTTCTGAAAAGGTTGAGCAAATTTTTGCTTCAACAGTGCGAAGTCTACAAAATAAATTGTTGTTAAATCAAATCAATTCATTTTCTAATCGAGATGTGAACTTAGCTTTTAATAATGAACTTGTTATTAATCAGAAGAAAATTAAAATTGGTGATAAGGTTTGGAATGGGAAGAAGACCCTTCAAGAACTAGATTTTAATTCGATTGAATCGTATCAAGAATTTGAAGCAGCTGTCGGCATTTCAGAACCTTTTATTAATTCTATTATAAACTCAAATATCAATTTATTTTTAGCAAATAAATTGTTTCAAACATTAGCTCCTAAGGCAGGTGTTTATATTAGAGGAATAAATCTCCACTTTATGGCCCAAAATAGAAAATCTTGTGAATTAAATCGAATAAAAGCTGTTTTAAAATTAGGCATTAGATTAAATGAACTAGAAAAAGAAGGCTTTAGTGATTATGTATCACATTTATTGGGAGATTTTATTGAAGGAGAAATAGTCTTAAACCCTTATACATTGATTCCTGAATTAAAAAGTAATGAACTTATTTTTCCATTGGAATTTGATTTACAATATAGCTTTCAAGACTTTAATGACGAAACGACTCTTCGCTTTCAGGTTGATCCGAGTTTTACAAACTCCAACTTTGATACGACTTATAATTATCCAATTCAAGATATTAGCCAAGTTGTGAGAAATGGAGTCTACGAACAAATACAAGAGAACCTAGTCATATTGGAGGGACAAGTATTCACTGTAGATGTTTCAAAGTTTATGAAAAAGATACCTGGTTTCGATTTGAAGTTAAGGGATGTATATGTTGTAGAACAGGGGCATGTCGTTTTTGGGCTAGATATTGATGAAATAGATATAAGTAAACTTAGAGGGGATATAAATGAAGAATAAAATATTATTTTTATTATTCTCTATTCTTTTTTCCTTTGATGGACTTTGTCATCCTGATTTAATCATATATTCACGAGCAAACACAAATTGGAATTCTTTTCTTATCAAAGAAGTTGAACAAATTATTTCTAATTTTAGTGGTGAAGTTAAATTTTATAGTGCTAGATTCGATGAACAAGAGATTAGTTATGATAGTACTAAGATTGAAGAATTCTTAACGGAAGATACCATTTCCTTTATTGAAAAAATTGAAGAGTTATCACGTTTTGGTTTCTTAGAGGCAAAACCAGAATTTCGCTTAAAAGGTTTTGGTTATGACGTTCAAAAACTATCACCTCATATTGACCTAGAAGCACTACCGGAAGGGATTTTGTTTAAAACGAAAGCTGATATTGATGGTCTTGATATTTACGCTAACAGTTTCGAAATTAGCTTTATCGTCCCTGAGCTTAATACCGGAAAAAAATTAGTGGCATTTTCAGTGAGGATTCTAAATCCATCAATAAAATTTTCACCAGGGGTTATCCTACCAATTGATACTAATGTTTCATTACTAAAAACGAAAGAAGGTAAGATTCAAATTAACTTGGATAAATTGAACTCAGAAGTTCTTGCAGAAACCTTACAGAATTCAATTCATGGTTTTGATTTCCAATTTACCGATTTAGAAATTACAGATGTCGAAATGGAAATTATGGGACGTAATGTCAGTATTGATAAGAGGAAAATTAAAGAAACAATAACATCTAATAAAGACTTTTTAAAAAAACTACTTCTAGATCAAATGAGTAATTTAATTAGTAGAGATGGACTCTTTTCTTTAGCGAAAAAATATGATGGTGAAAAGTATCCATCAAACTTTTGGTTTAATACAGCTGAGGGCTGTGATTATCCATTTAATTTAGAAGTTGAAAGTTTTGATGCTATTCATTCTAAGTTGTTTCGAGTCGATATAAATGGGAACTTTTGTACTCATGAGACTTTCTCAAAGTATGGTGATCAATGTGCTTTATATCTTGAAGATAAGCCTTATGAACTTATCAGAAGCCAGGAAGAGTTTCAAAAATCTATTCAAAATGTTGAGTCGATTGTGACAGATGAAGAAAATAATATGGTTATTAGTATTGATGAACATTATTTAACCAAAATTATTAATGCAACTATTTTGAATGGTGAGTGGGATAAGATATTAGAGGAGAAAGGCCTTAAATGGGGACCCAAGAAAGCTTTCGTTAGAATGAATAAAAAAGGAGATCGGGCTCAACTTTATATGGATGTTATTTATAAAGTTGGTAATATTCAAGGCCTTCTCATCGGACAACATAATGTAAGATTTCCTATAATACTAGATATTAAAACAAGCTTTGAGTATCGTCGAGTTGATACCTATGAAGAGCATGGTGAAGTTTTAAAAGATGAAGTTCTACCGCATATTGTATTTACGATAATGGATGCAGAGATTGATGATGACACCATTTGGTTTGGTAAAAAAGAATTAGGATTAATTTCTTCAATTCAAGATGTTAGGTGGGGCTTAAGAGGAATCGTCGTTGGAAAAGTTCAGGAAGAGTTGTTTGAATTTGATGAAGAAAGCCAATCATATAGTAAAGTTTGGATGGGAGTGGAACTTCCACCTCTTATTTTTACTAAAATTAGGGATTTGTCTTTAGAAAAACTTCTTTATAAAAATGATGGTATGGGAAGAATGAACTTAATTGCCCCAATTAATGCTTTTGAGATGTATTAAGGCTTGATACAAAAGACAAGGCCATATTATTCATTTCTCTAATGCTAATACCACCCATATAATTACCAAACAAAGCAATTCCATTTTTGTTTTTAATCTGGAGACTTAACTCTTGGACGGTTTTAAACCTACCGTGATCATAAATGGGGAGGCCTTTATCCCATTCAACTGTCTTCTTTTGAAGTACATTATTTAAATTAAAATTGATAGCTAGACTTTTGTACTCATGAGCTAATTCTTCAAACTGAGTTGGTTTAGATATAATAGTGTAAGAGTGATGATCCCTTTCACTAACCCGATTTGTAAAAATCTCAGAGTTGTGTAGAATCCCTAAGGTCTTTCTCTGATCATTTGGCGGAAAAAGGACCCCGAAACTATTTTGAAGACCATTTACTTCTTCTTTTGTAAAAATAGTTGAAGAGTTAACTGATTTATATTCAATTTTACGCAAAAGCTGGGATAGTCCAGAAAATTGATCTGCTAATAAAGTCGATGCCTCTGAGGCATTGGTACATATTATACAGTTTGAATCTTTATTTACGATAAAATTAGAATTTAAAACAATTTCGTCTTTAAGTTTAGACTCTAAAACATTAATAAATTCTTGCATGCCATTTCTAAAAGACAAACTCACTCTTGGCTTCCTTTGCTCTTTTCGAATCTTCCTTAGAGATTGAAAGAAGTGAAAATAGGTTTTATTTTTTTCTCCCTCTTTAAAAACACTGTCAAAGTGGAGCTCTTTCACATCACAGGCATATATTCCTATAAATGCAGCACCAATTAGATTCTTACTTAAGTTATGACCAAGAAGGGGAAGAAAGAAATCATAAACTGATTGATCTTTTTTTCTAGGTACTTTTTTAAATAGATTTAATAAAATTGAAAATAATTCATGAAGCCTTGGCCGAGGAGATTTTATTGCTTTAGCTAGGAAGACCTTTTTTTTTAGTTTTGGCGTAGGGAGAATGTAATTGAGGTTAAGATCTTCAATCAGTGCCCAAATATTATCATCTGTATAAATAGCATTGGCTGCATGCTCCTGTAAGCCAAAAGAAGAGGTGCTAGTTTGTATCTTTCCTCCCACTCGGTTGGATTTTTCATAGATACGAACTGGATATCCTGCTTTTTTTAGGTGATAGCCTAGTAAGAGGCCGCTAATGCCTGCTCCAACTATCTCAATGGTCTTATTTGGATCTATTTGCCCTATAATTTGGGATGTATGGGACACAAGATTAAGAAACTATAGATTTGAGTCTAAGTATTCTTTTAATTCACCACTTTCAAACATTTCTGTGATGATATCGTTCCCACCAATCATTTTTCCTTTCACATAAAGTTGAGGAAAAGTTGGCCAGTTAGAATACTCTTTTAAACCTTGTCTAATATCCATATCTTCTAAGATATTAAATGTCGTAAATGACTTTCCAAGATGTTTTAAAATGGCAACAGTATTTGCAGAAAATCCACATTGAGGAAACTCTGCATTTCCTTTCATAAAAAGAACCATATTATCTGAATTAATAACAGATTCAATTCTTTCTTTTAATTCTCCAGTTGCAGTTGCAGGAGAGAATTCTTTAGTTGTAGAAATATCTTCGTTTAAAATTTTAAATGGATTATCATTGCTCATATTTGCCTCTTATTTATTGTATTTTTCTTTAGTCATAGTTTTTATTTTTACTGCATGAATCTTTTCTTTTAATGAATCTTTGAGGATATCCATAACCATTTGGTGTTGTTCTAATAGAAGTTTGCCTTTAAATTCATCACTGACAACCAGAATTTCAAGATGATCTAATGTTCCAGTCATATCATTTACTTCCACAAGGGATTCATTTAAATTTGATTCAATTAGGCTTTTTACTTCTGCTAATGGGTTATTCATTTAGGCCTCAAGCATGTTTAAAATATTATAAAATAACGAAGCTAGTTATAAGTGTTAGGATACGTGTAGTCAATGCACTTACGCCTATGCATTTATGTAATATCCTTATATTTTCATCACCCTTGTTTAGTTTTGTTCCTGTGTAAAATATCACACCGTAAAGAAGCACTGTGGCAACCGCTAATGATACGTGGATGTTAAGAATCAATGGATTTTCAACAACCTTGCTTGCCTTTAGTATAGCACTTCTGGTTAACTCAATTTGTGCAACAAGTAATAGATCCCAGATAATGGCCGTCTTCATGATTTTGATGTGTTTAAATCTATTTTTTCTAGAATAAACACCATAAAGCAGTATTCCTACAATGATAATTGATTGAGTCTGGAATATGATAGTCGACATTTTAGGTTCCTTTACATAAATTTAAATGTTATTTTTCCAGAAATTACACAGGAAGACAAGATGACAAAACTAGGGCGTTGGGCAGTTATTGATATTGAAACAAGTGGAATCGATCCCACTTATGACCAGATCATAGATCTAGGTTTTTTACAGTTTGAAGGAACTAAACTTATCCGAAAATATAGTTCTCTAGTGAAGTCAGACGTTGTTTTGTCCCAATTTATACAGAAATTAACAGGAATTAAACAGGAAGAGGTTAGACGAGCTCCTCACTGGAACAAAGTTGAGCCTGATTTATTAGATTTGGAAGGGCATGCCCTCATTGCACATAATGCATCATTTGAGGATATGTTTTTAAAAAAATACTTTGAAGCTTTAGGGGAAGATAGAGAAGAAGAAACTTTTCAGGATTCCATCTATTTTCTTTCTCTTTTGTTCCCTGAAAGAAGCAGTTTGAATTTAGAAGGACTACTCATCGATCTTCAAATTGCTGATAAAGAAGAGCACCGTGGTCTTTCAGATTCTATTGATCTGTTAAAAGTGATGTTGCTGGCGACTTATCTTGTAAAGAAGGACAAGGAATTTGAGGCTTTTTTGATAGATGTTTTCAAGGACTTTTCTGGGCATGAGTTCTGGTTTAAGCACTTCATTCAACTAGATCAAGCCGAGCTAGAAGAAATTGCAGATCAGATTGATTTTGATTTAGGCTTAGCCTTTGATAAGTATTTAAATTTTATCTCTCTTGAAGATTCCGATGGTAGCGGATTTGATAGAAAAAAACTTGAATTTTCAGGCTCAAATATAAGAGATATATTAAGAGATGAGGAAGATCTAAAGCAGAAACTTCCACATTATAGCTTTCGCGAATCGCAAGAAAAATTATCTTTAAGAATTGGTCAGGCCTTTGGAAATAATGTTCATGCTCTTATACAAGCTCCTACAGGTACAGGTAAAACTTTAGGTTATTTATTGCCATCAGTTTTATTAAGTAAGTCCAAAGGGGAGCAAGTTATGATCTCCACAGGGACAAAGGCCCTTCAAAATCAGGCGATGACTAAAGATATTCCTTTGGTTTTTAAAGCATTAGGTCTTGGAAAATATGATTTAAATGTGATCAGGCTTGTTGGGTCTAAAAATCATTATTGTGAATTACTTTATAGAAACGAACAACGTGAAACAGATACGATGTTGGATATAAGAAGCTTTGGTGAACGTCTAACTTCAGCTTACTTTGAAACTTTATTTTTTTATAATCAACGGGTCACAGATTATACAAAAATTATTACAAGAGACTCTATTCCCTTTGTGTTAAAGAGAAAATTTAGTGAATTCTCCGATAAGGATAAAAATATTCAAGTTGATTATAGGGCATGCACAGGTCACAAATGTCCTTTTAAAAATGAATGTACGTATCTTCAAGGATTACGAAAAGCTAAAGAGGCAGATATTATTGTAGGAAACCACTCACTTCTTCTTTCTTGGCCGAAATCTATGGAGAAACCAAACTATATAGTTATAGATGAGGCCCATAAACTAGAGGGAGAGTCTACTCAAGCTTTTACTCAAGAACTTGGAAAGAGTGAACTTGATAGCTTCGCTAAGAATATGGCGCAACAAGTAGCCCCTCTTTATTATCTTTTAGGTGATGATGAAAAGGGGGCCGATGCCACGAGAAGAATTAAATCTGAAATCTCTAGTTCTATGAAAATAATTTTAGAAAATATTACAGGCCTTGAAGAGATGATTGAAAGGTATGCCAAGAAATTACCTCGATTTACCGATATATATTGGAACGAATTTCCAATGATTATTCAAAATAAAATGAACTCAAATCTTGAGGTGAGTATTTACAATCATCTTGATTCTTTAAGGTATATCTTTAAAGGTATTTATGATCTTATTTTTCCTTATGTCGCCAGATGGAATGTGAATTCCTTAGAAGATGAAAATCAAATAACAGCTTACACTCTATTTGAGTCTTTTGCTTCTCATATTGAAGATACTTTAAGTACATTGACAAATCTGTTAGAGGGAAACACTGAAAGGGCAGGATCTATAAAATATCACGAAGAGTACGGTTATTTATTAACTTCAGCTCCAATTAATGTTGGAGAAATTTTTTATGATCAAGTCATGAAAGATGCTCAATCAGTAGTTTTTACGAGTGCAACCCTTGCCAATCACGATGGTTCACAGGGAATGCCTCAAGTTGAATGGATGACTGGTTATAATCTTTTAGAGTCTGAAAGAAGATTTAGAACAGGATTGTTTTTAGATAATAATTATGATTATGAAAACAATGCTAAGGTCTTTTTATGTACGGATACTCCTTCTCTCTACGATAAAAAATTTGTAGAAACAACCTTAGAAGAGTTAATTCCATTAATTAGAGACTTAGGCGGTAGATCTCTATTATTATTTTCTGCAAGGGTACGATTTGATAAAGCTTGTGAATATCTTTTAAAAGCTTTTGAAGGTGAGATACCTCTATTCATTCAAGGACTTGGACATAATGTCGTTGAAGAATTTAAAAAATCTCAAAATGGGATACTCGTAGGTATGGAATCTTTTGGAGAAGGGATAGATATTCCAGGAGAAAATCTTGAATTTGTTTATGTAGATAAAGTTCCTGATTTAAGACAAGACCTCGTGATTCAAAAACGAAGAGACTTCTATGATTCAAACTTTGGTAATGAGTTTAATGATTATTTTTTAGCCCATAGAACAAGGTCTCTTCATCAAAAGCTAGGTCGACTTATAAGAAGAGAGTCAGATAGGGGATGTATTATTATTACTGATTCGAGATTAGCAAAATGGAAGGGAAGAACTCTAGATACTTTTAAGAGTATGATGAAACCATATTCCATCAACTTTACCTCTTTAAATGATGCTTGTGAGAAGACGAGAGACTTTTTATTGTAAATTGGTCCCATCTGGTTAAGATGGAACCAATTTTATTATGCGTCTAAAAATTCTTGAGTTAATTCTAATATATTGCTGTATTCAAAAGGTATTGGTTCTTGGGTATGACATTGTGAAGAAAAATGTAATCCTTTAACCTCATCTATAGATGTATCGATCATTAACTTTACATAGCCACCTTGTTTTACACATTGAATTACCAGTTTACATAGTAATTCACTCTCTAAGTAAACAGCGTTTTTTTGCCCATTAGAGCTTTTTATGAAAAACTTTTGTTCCCCATCCGTAACACAATCCAAATTCATAGGATTATTATTCAAATCTGTTTTTACCATGACGTCGAGTTCTTTATTTGGATCATTATTAAAATTTCCAACATATTTATTAATCGTTATAGTCTCTTCCTCAGCGGGAGTTTTATATTGGACTCCACCTGTTATTATTGTCTGAGCAAAAATATTCGAGGTACAAATAGCAAGAATGGATAGTAATAGTAGTTTTTTCATTTAATCTCCTTAATTGTTTGAATTTTTTTAGGAAATTATATCACCATAAGCATGTTTCTTTTTTGGGTATTGAAATATAGTAATACTGTATAAAGATTGATCAATCATTAGGTTGTAAAAGATTCATACTTTAATTACGATAAACTCTTTTCCAGTATAAGAGTTAAATAATCATCTCCAGTGCTTTGGATACAGCCTTTAATATCAAATCCATGCTTGAGATTGAGGATAAGCATGGGTTTAAAGCTGTTGTCTGTTTGAGTACATACAATCTTATAACCTAGTTCTTTGGCCATCTCATGTTGCAGTTCCATCAGTTTCTCTGCAATTCCTTGTTTTCTAAAAATCGGGGAAACGCCTCCAATCCAGCTATAATAAATTCTTTTAGAACGCTCAAAGCCAACCTTAAAACCAATAGGTGTACTTTCATTAAAGGCCATAAAAATACTAATATTAAACTTAGAAGAAAGTTCACTTTCAAGCTTTTCTAACGAGTGGGGAGTTGGAAAGATTTCTTCCTCCAAGCTTTTAATATGATTAAGAACTTCCGGGGTTACTTTCTTAAAGGATTTATAGCTTAATTTCATAAGAAAACAGTACCAAGAAGTTATTGAAATGCATAGGTGCGTTATTGTCCCGTTTTTCTGTCGGGACAGTTTGTTCCGATAAGGCTTGATCTTAGGATTTGGTTTTCATATGCTTAGTTTATGGAATTTAATTACAAGGAAGAGTTAAAAGACATTTACAGGGAACGTAAGGCTAAGAATAGCTCATACTCATTAAGGGCCTTTTCAAGGGATCTTGGAGTGAGTTCAACTGCATTGTCTGACGTAATCTCAAATAAAAGAGATTTCTCGGTAAAAAACGCTAAAAAGGTTTCAGAAAAATTGGGATTTTCACCAATTCAATTTGAGTTAATGCTAGCCGATGTAAAAAAGCAAAGTCTAGATTCGAATCTTCAACTTGAAGTTATGCAAATTAAAGAAGACGAGTTTAATCTTATTTCTAATTGGTATTTTTTAGCAATTCTTACTTTATCCCAACAAAAACATATAAAAGCTGACTCGGACAATATTTCAAAAAGACTTGGTATTAAAGAAGAAGAAGCGAGATTTGCGATTGAAACTTTAGAAAGGTTGGATCTAATTACTATTAAAAATGGTAATTTGAAAAGAACATCTCTGCCTCTTAGAACAACTTCGGATATACCTTCTTACGCTATAAGAAAATATCATAAGGATAATTTAAAAGTCGTTGAACACTCCTTAGATCATGTACCTGTGGATTTAAGGGAAGTATGTTCTATGAATCTAAATATTGATCCAAAAAAAATAAAAAAAGCTAAAAAATTGATAAATGATTTTAAAGAAAATTTTACTCAAGAGATGGAAAAGTCGAAGGCTGTTGAAACTTATACTTTGGCCATGCACTTTTTCCCTGCAACTCTCAAGGATTTTAAAAATGATTAAATTATTCATACTTGTTTTGGGTATTTCAAATGTAATGGCATTTTCTTTAAGAGGTGATGGAGTTGGAAATGGAGGTGGAATAGCTGAAAACAATATAGTTTTTGCATATCAAAATCTCGCTAGCTATATTGATTATGCTACTTTTGAGAAAAATAATGACTTTGATTCTCAAGAAATAAATCTTTTAACATTAATTAGAGCAAACTTACCAAATGAATATCGAAATAAAAGACAACTCGTATTTCTTTCAGGAAGAAAACATCCTAACATCTTTATTTATCCTTTTAATCAAGTTCGACTTGCTGTAACGGGATCAAAGGTTGGCAGCGTTATCTATATTAATACAGACCTTTTATATACTAAAGAACAAAATAGGATTAAAGCGCTTTCAATTACGCAAGCTGTGAGTATGTTAATTCATGAAATGGGACATCATCATAATGTACATGATGAGCTGGTCTTAAATACTCTTGGAGCCAAGGTTGCAAAAATTTCGGCCATGGATATTGAAAAAAGAACCTTAAGAGGAACCCAAGTTTATTTTAAATTTATCAATTTTGGAAAAAATGGTTTTGCCAATCTTATAATCGGGGATCAAGTAAACTCAGTTGATTTAACTAAAGATCTTAAAGCACAACTTAGATGTCCAAATCACTATGGAGACGAAGTTGTTGGAGTTGAAGTTTGGCAAGCAGGATGGACTAAGAGAAATCATCATTCTTGGTATTCAGTTTTAGAGCTTATAACTTATTGTAAAAATGAAAATAGAGTTAATGCTTATAGTGGAAATGAATACCTTATTTTTCCTTCTTATCATTTTAATCAAGGAAGAATTGAATTAAATGGAGCTAATACTCAAATTAGACAGTGTAACCCTACAACCTCAAACTGTATGGCCAAACAGCAAGAAGTTGAAACTTATATTGAAAATAAACTTTAAAGGAGTAAATATGAAATTTTTATTAATGAGTACGATGTTGCTTTTTAGCTCTCTTGGATTTTCGGCAGATGATGTCGAGGTAAAACTGGATCTAAATCTTTATATGGATAAGCTTTGTGATGATAATCAGCCATTTTGTTCTAGCTTAAGATCTTTTGGTGGAGCAGAAATAGTGACTTTGTCTCCTCAATATGGTGATACAATGGCATGCAATGATGATGGTGAATGTGATGAGCCTTATCATTTTAGAGGAATATGGTCTCAGGTAGTTGAAAAAGATGGCCTAAGGGCCATTGCAATTGTTTCAATTGATAGGTATCGAAATATCAACTCTGATGGAAAGACTTATTTTGATTTTAATATTTCTGGTGAAATCATTGGAGATAAAGGTTTAGAAGCAAAAATTAATTTAAGCACACAAGATCTTTCAAACTTGAATAGTATAGATCTTGAAGGTGATATTCACCAAACGAGATTTGCTAGGTATCAAGCTGTTTTACATATTGCAAAGCCTTTAATTTTAGATGTTTGTATTCCAAACGATGATTCAAATGAAGATCCAAATAGTGATCCAGAAAACTGTGATGATGTAGTTGCTTCACCAACTCCACCTACTGAACCACTTCCAGGTGAAGTTGATGGAGGGGGATTTGTTTCAAATTCTCAAACCAAAATTGAAGTTCTTTTAGGGACATTAAGATAGTTTTAAAAAGCAGGGGAGACCCTGCTTTTTGCGCCACAATTTGTGGCATTGCCCAATCTATTAAATCTAAGTAAAACACCAATGCAGCAAATACCTTAGGTTTGAGTCTTATTTAAATTATTCCCAAAATCTTTGAAAATTCCCAAGACTTAGGGTATTACTGCTGATCCAACTTATGAAAAACCTCAATGCAGACACCTATTCAAACATTTTGATAAGACTAAGAAATTGGGTTCTTTTAGTTCAATTACTTAGTTTCGTCATTGCAAAATCTCTTCGAATGATTGATGCAACTCAACTTTTATTAGGTGGAACCTTAATTATTGTCACCTTCGTGATTAATCAAATTTTCTTTGTTATCCAAAAAAGAAAATTTTCTTTATTTAATCATCTTTTATTAGATTTATCCCTAGTTTCTTCTGCCCTATATATCTCTGGTGGATATCAAAACCCCTTAATTATAGTTTTGTTAATTCACTTTTTAGTAGCTCCCTTATTTCTCAAGGGGAGAGAGCTGAGCTTGTATATTGGATTATGCTTTTTGAGTTTAGTTATCCTGAGAACAACATCATTTATGCTATCATATCCTAATTTTACCTTTCTCGATGCTTTTGAAATAAGTATTGCATTTGCTGCAATTATTACCTTTTCTTTTTCGTTTTGGTTTGTCTCTAGAATAAGAGATTTGGAGCTTTCCAATACTCAGTTTAAAACCTTTGCCACGAGAATAGAAAGGTATAGATCTTTAGGCCTTCTTGCATCTGGTGTCTGTCATGAGCTTGGCACACCATTGAATACGGTTTCTATGCGACTTGAACGACTTAGAAATAAAACCGATCAACATGAAGAAATTGAGGTCTTAGAAAGAAATGTACAAAAATGTGTTGATGCTCTAAGAAAGTTAAATCTTCAAGTTCATAGTGAGGAAGATCATTTTTATGAGGAAGAAATTGATATTGTTGATCTCATCTCAACATTTTCGAGCCAAAATAATGATTATATTCAGTTTCATGCAAGTAAAGAACCTCTTTTGGTTCAAATCCCAAAGCTTTTATTAATAAACTCCTTGCAAGACATTTTAGATAATGCAAAAGAAGCTGGTGCTGATTGGTTAAAAATATCTATTAATGCAACACCTGATAAGGTTAAGATACAATTTAAAGACAATGGAATGGGATTTCCTGATGAAGTCCTAAATCAATTTGGTATTCCTTTCTTGACATCAAAAAAGTCTGGGACAGGTCTTGGGCTGTATCATTTAAATAATTTAATGCAAATGATTGGTGGTCACTTGACTCTAAGTAATACAAACGAGGGAGGAGCTTATCATTGCTTGACTTTTCCAAGGAGGAATCAGGTTTGAAGGTTTTAATCATTGATGATGACAAGGATTTTTCGGAGACACTTATTGATAACTTTAAGGATCATAATATCTCGGCTCATACGGTCTCGTGCATTTCTGAATTAGAATCTTATACAGAAGATGTGACTCATGCTGTTGTGGATTTGAGACTAGGTATTGAATCGGGATTGGATTGTATTCCTATTTTGCGCCAGAAATACCCTGAAGCTTTTGTGGTTTTATTAACTGCTTATGGTTCCATCAGGACTTCTGTTGAAGCCATTAAAAAGGGCGCGGATGAATACCTTTTGAAACCATGTAAATTTAATGAGTTACTTACTGTGTTACTAAATGAAGGTGGCGAAGTTAAAAGCTCAAATGACAGTCAAATGATGGATCTGTATCAAAAAGAAAAAGAATATATTGATTATGTCATGCTGCAGAACAATGGAAATATCTCAAAATCGGCAGAAGTCCTTGGGATTAGAAGACAAAGTCTCCAAAGAAAGCTCAAAAAGTATTCAGAAAAAAAAATCGAATAGCGCAACATTTTGTTGCATTGAAACTCCTTGATTCAGAGGGTAATAAATCATTATTAAAGAGGCATATCATGGTTAAATATATTATTTTATTTGGACTATTATCAAGTGTTGTAAAAGCGGAAATTATTAAGGGACTAGATTTAAGAGATAATAAAAAAGTTGAAGTTAGAATCGACGAGGAAAAACCAACCGTTTATTATTTTTTAAGCGCTTGGTGTCCATGTTCTCAAGGAACTTTTACTCATTTAAATAAACTCCAAAAAGACTTCCCGCAGTTTAATTTTATCGGGTTTCATTCTAGTGTTGTTATTCCAACTGAAGAAGCTTTTAAGTACTTTTCCAAGTTGAAGATCGACTTTCCTATTATTCAGGATAAAGAAGTTATCTATGCTGATAAGTTTAAAGCGGTGAAGACGCCTCATGTTTTTGTTTATTCACCAGAGGGAGAGGTTTTATTTCAGGGAGGCGCAACTAACTCAAAGACTTTTGAGAAGGCCAACAAATTTTTCCTTAAAGATGCGTTAACTGCACTTTCAAAGGGCGAAACACCAAAAATTACTAATGCAAGAGCATTAGGCTGTTATATTCAAAGGTAAAAAACACAAATGAAAATCATTATTATTCTCCTCTCACTTTTTTCTTTAGATGTACTAGCTCATTGTCCTATTACTTTTAAAAGTACGAATCTTTGTGCAGATATTACATGGTTGGATGGACCCTATGATGGAAAGACTTCTCAAATGGAAGTTGTATTTTGGGAGAGTGGAGATCATTCCCATGAACCAGTAAGCCCAGAATTTGATGTCAAAATCTACTCGTGGATGGTTATGAATAATGGTCATTCTCATGGTGGTCCTAAGTTTTCATCTCAAGAAGTTTTACCTGGAGTCTTTCAAGCTAAAGAGGTGAGAATGTTTATGGGAAGAATGAAAGGTTTTTGGCAAATAAAAATTGATCTAAGCCAAAACAATAAGGTTTTTTCATCTGGAGCTAAAAGGGTTAAGTTAAAATGATCCTGAAAAGTCTTATTCTTTTTATACTTGTTAGTTGCGGCAATTCACCTTTTCTAAATGAGAAAGATGTTTCAGCAGAAAAACAGAGTATAAAGTATAATGGGATAGTATCTTTTGAAAAGATTAACCGAAATGTGAGAGATAGTAGAAATAATGACATTTCACTTTCCCATTATAAAATTGATGGTCTTTGGCAAGTTGGCCCAAATTTAGAAGCTGAAAACAAATTAGTTTTAATTGTTACAGATAGTGATGGGAATAGGGTCGATTTACCATTAGAATTTGAAATTTATTTGTGGATGCCTGGTATGGGGCATGGTTCATTTCCTATTTCAATTAAGAAAATTTCAACTGGAATTATTGAATTGTCTGAAGTCTTTTTTACTATGGGTGGGTATTGGGATCTTCATATTGGACTAAAAGACGGTGAAAGCCTTATTGATGAATTAAAATGGCCTATCAATTTATAATCTTTCTTTTATTTTTCTCAACTAATGCTTTCTCCGCTGCATGTTGTGGAGGGGGAATAGGTCTTCCAAATTTAATCACTGGAGACTATAAAGCGCAATTTGGTCTTAGTTATGCTAATAAGGTGGTAACTCATACAGTTACTGAAAATGGGGACTTTATTGCGAGGTCAAAAAATAACCGTGAGGTTAAAGAAACGATAACCTTTAAAGGGGCCGTCCAGATTAAAGATTATTTTCAGTTGGGGGTTGAAGCTCCTTATATAACTAATTCTCACGAAGTATTAAATGAAAATGAGCAATATTCAGATTTGGGTGATCCCACTTTACAACTGGGTTATGAGTTTTTACCTGAATTGACATATTCTTGGTGGAAGCCAAGAGGTTTTTTTTATTTGGGTCATACCTTTTCTATTACCAAATCTATTTATGAAGCTGAAAGTGAATTAGGCTCTGATGCTCTGGGGACTGGCTTTAATACTTTTAATATTGGTGCACACTTCTTTAAGGTTTATAGGCAATATGATTTTTCATTATTTGCTAATAAGGCCTTGAGAGAAAGTCGTACATTTCAATCTAATGAAGAGTCTATTGAAGTTGTTCCTGGAGATATTAATACATATGGGATTGCAACTGGTTATTCATACCAGGCTTATCGAATTGGAATCAATATCAGTAATTTTTATGAAGAAAAAAAAGAAATAAACCGTAATTTATCAAATAGTATCTCTAGTGCAAAATCCTATACTGATCTTGGTTTAAGTTTTAGCTATCATAGAAATCTTATATCATATTTTTTTACCTATAATGATCAAACCTTTTGGGGGAAAGGGAGAAATATGAATTTAGGAAAAAGTTATATTTTTGGAATTACTAAATTTATTGAGCTGTAAGTTCTTGTTTTTTTCAAAGGAAATTTTTCTTTTGTTTGATTTTATATGAGCTTGTTATCTGACAGTCCATGCCGTAATATTTGAAAATGTTTGGTTTGTTGGTAATTATTTTTTCTTGTATGATAGCGCTTGTATCCTGTGGAGAACTGAATTTATCTCCATATATTGCTGAAACGAATAATCGGAAACTGAATAATAAAAACCTTGTCGAAATCACAAATAGAGAGTCATCTTTTACCAATTCATTTAAAGTTGCAGTAATCTCTGATACTCATGATTACTATAAAGAACTTGAGGAACAAATTTCATATATCAATTCAAGGAAGAATGAAATTGCATTTGTTATCCATACAGGAGATGCTACTAACTTAGGGATGATTCAGGAGTACGATTTATTTCTTGATGAGTTGGAGGAGCTAGATATTCCATTTCTTGTTTTGATAGGAAATCATGACATGCTGTCTAATGGAACAATCCTTTTCAAGCAATTATTTGGGAATGATCTAAACTTTACTTTAGATTTTAAACAAACTCGATTCATAATGTTTAATAATAATAATTGGGAAAGTAGCGAAACGGCTCCAAACATAAACTATATTGAAGACCAGTTAAGTTCTTCTAGTCAAACTCACAATTTATTACTTGGACATGTCCAATTCGATGACTCTGTAAGGTATTCAGATGCTGAAATAGAAGAAATGGAAAATTTAGTGACAACCTATAGTGTTAGCCATGTCATAAATGGACATAATCACAATCCTGGATCTGGGAGTTTTTCTAATGCGACAAGACTAACTGTAGGAAGTCCTCCAAAGGGAAAGCTTATTATTTTATCTATTGATGACAGTGGTGTAACTCATGAATTTATTAATTTTTAGTCTTCTACTTTTTGTATTATCTTTTAATAAATTACATGCAAAAAAAATAGATTATTTAAAACTCCAACATGCTGGAGAAATTGGCTATGCAGCAATCGGTTTAGGTAAAGATGTATCTGATAGATATAATATGGAGTTTTTTTATGGAAATGTGCCCAAGTCAAAAGGTGGAATAAATATAGACACTGTAGCTATGAAGAATTTTTGGAAGTTTCTAAAGTTTGAATATGCTAATTTATTTACTCAGCCTTATGCTGGTTTTAATGTTTACCATGTTAGAGGAAGTCATTATCAAACTTCCAGAAATGATGCTTATCCTGAGGATTACTATAGGATTGGTAGTGTAAGAGGTATGATTTTTTTTGGAGCGGACTTTAGTCATAATAAGTATTTGGCTAATCATTTTTATTTTGAATCAGGGGTTAATGATATTGTTTTAGTAAATTATTTTAATAACGGATCTGCTATTGAAATCCAAAACTATATTTCATTAGCATTAGGGTATAGATATGATTTTTAAAAATAAAGCCGTTCTTATTCTTTTATTAATGACAGTATCTCAAAGTGTTTTTGCTAAAAAATGGGCATTTAAAATTAATCCTATTTATTCATTGATCGGAGTTCAAGACTTTGGTTTTGATTTTGAGGGAATAGATCTCAATCAAAAACTTTCCGTTTTTGGTCTATATTCGAATCTTGATGCAGTTGATATTGATATTAGAGGTTATGGTTTTGGTGTTCTTTATTCTTTTCATACTGCTGGTATTTTTCAAGACGGTTGGTTTGGTGGGCCAAGTATCGGTTATGGTAGTCTGGAGTTTCAAGATGATAGAAAAAACGAAACAGGTGAAGTGAAAGTATTAACCTATGGTCTTTTTGGAGGGTATCAAATTGTTTGGGATGATTTTTTTATCGAGTTTGTAGGCAAGTATGGGAGAAAGTTGGATGCTGAGTTAAAAGTTAAAAATGAAAGTACTGGCGAAGATGTAGATGAAGAATTACCTGAGTCGGCAATTTTGATTGATTTCAAAATCGGATTTATTTTCTAAAAAATTTTTCCGGCCCTATTTTCATAGTTTTTCAGAGTTTCAACCATAATTTCGAAGTCATTACCAAATTTTGCCATATAGGGAATATTAAAGTGTTTACTAAGCCATATATGCTGTTCATCATCAATGATTGTTCCCTTATCATCCACTTGCATCATTTTGCAGTGAGTTGCTTTTAAGTCATTATCATCAATTTGGATATTTTGTGGCTCTAACTCCATAAGCTCTAAGTAGATTTCTTTTTCTGAGAAGTTTCCTTGATAATCCCAGATATTTTCACTTGAAATTAATTGATATGGAGTTCTTTGCACTGGGTCGATTTTTTTATGATTAACCATAAGCATTGAAGTCACAAAGCTGGGAGCTATAATGTGATTCATATGACTCATAATTTTTTCGTAATAATGTGGACGCATTCCGCCATTATCAAAACTGTAAACATAATTTTTGGTTTTGTCGTTAATTGAATATTCTTCTGTACTTGTTTTTGCACCTAACTGCCTTACTATTCTTACGTTCACGGGCTCAAAGGATTTAGTCACTTCATATTCAACTATAATTTTTAAAAACTCACCTGTATGTACCCTAGACATAACTTCAGAATTAAAAATGAGATTACCTTGAAGACCACCTTCCCTTTGGACATTAAATATTTCCTCGGTATAGATATTGCCTTTATTAAAATAATTATATTTACCATCAATTATTTTTTCTCTAATGCTCATAGTTATTCTCCAAAATATCCGAGAGTCTTATTCAACTTTTTTAGATTGTCTTAACGACTTTAATTGTCATTATATTTAAGAATATGATATTCATAACGCATATCCAATTAAATTTAAAATTTTACAAAGGATTTTGTACCAATGATTAAACTAAAGAAGGGTCTTGATTTGCCAATTGAGGGAGAACCTAAGCAGGAAATCGAATCAGGCGCACAAGTATCACATGTTGCATTAGTTGGAGATGATGTTGTTGGAATGAAGCCTACTATGTTGGTAAAGGTTGGAGACAAGGTCCAAGCGGGCCAGGTTGTTTACACCGACAAGAAG
Organism: Flavobacteriaceae bacterium; assembly: GCA_964215955.1. Classification (GTDB taxonomy): domain Bacteria; phylum Bdellovibrionota; class Bacteriovoracia; order Bacteriovoracales; family Bacteriovoracaceae. The sequence goes on along the minus strand of CAXPDR010000041.1, from coordinate 88,891 downwards.
ACTGAGGGAGTTAAGTATACAGCTCCTGCTAGTGGGGAAGTAGTTGCAATTAACAGAGGGGAAAAAAGAATTTTCCAATCTCTTGTTATTAAAGTTGAAGGTGATGATCACGTATCTTTTGAAACCTATAAAGGTAGTGACGTTGCTTCTTATGATGAAAAAGCGATGAAGGATTTATTAATTGAATCTGGAATGTGGCCATCAATTAGAAGAAGACCTTTTTCAATGGTTGCAAAACCAAATGAAAAACCGACTTCTATTTTTGTTACTGCAATTGACACTCATCCGTTAGCTGCTGATGTTGATGTTGTTGTTAAAGCAAATGAAAGTGCATTCGCTAAAGGTTTAAGCGCCATCAAGAAACTTAATGAAAAAGTTTTCTTATGTACAAAAGCCGGATCGTCTATCCAGTCTGTTGACGGAGTTAAAAAAGAAGAATTTGCTGGACCACATCCTGCTGGATTAGTTGGGACACATATTCATTTCTTGGATGGAGTTGGTGAGAAAAGGTTTGTATGGCATATCGGTTACCAAGATGTAATTGCTATCGGGAAGCTAATTGAAACTGGTAAACTATCATTTGATAGAGTTATTTCAGTTGCAGGTCCAGAAGCAAAAAATCCAAGACTACTTAAGACTAGACTTGGTGCAGCTGTTTCTGAAGTTTGTAAGGATGAGGTCAAGTCCGAGGGGTGTCGATTAATCTCTGGGTCAGTTTTTGGCGGTAGAACGGCAGCTGGATCTCATGATTTTCTAGGAAGATTTCATAATCAAGTTTCTATCCTAAAAGAAGGTGGAAATAGAGAACTTCTAGGATGGCATAGTCCTGGATTTAATAAGTTTTCAGTTAAAAATATTTATGTTTCTAAGTTAATGCCAAGTAAAAAATTTGGTTTTGATACTGATACTAATGGTTCTTTAAGATCAATTGTTCCAATCGGTTCTTATGAGAAAGTTATGCCATTAGATATTCTACCGACATTTTTGATGAAATCAATTATGAGTGGAAACACAGAGAATATTGTTAGACTTGGGGGTCTTGAATTAGACGAAGAAGATCTAGCACTTATTAACTTTGTTGATCCTTGTAAAAATGATTTCGCAGTAAGATTAAGAAATAATTTAACAGTTATTGAGAAGGAGGGGTAAGTGAAGTTTTTAAGAGATGCCCTAGATAAACTCGAGCCAAGTTTTCATAAAGGTGGAAGTTTAGAAAAAATGTATCCTCTCTATGAAGCTATTGATACTTTTCTTTACACTCCAGGTGAAAAGGCAAGTGGAAATACACACGTAAGAGATGGAATTGATCTAAAAAGAACAATGATTACAGTTGCAATGGCATTAGGACCAATCGTTCTAATGGCATTATACAATACTGGTTTTCAGGCTAATAATGCACTTGCTGCAGCAGGAATGGAAGCGACGGGTTGGAGAGCAGATATTATCAGAATGATCGGCTTAGGCTTTGATCCTTCTAATATTATTCATAATTTCTTTCACGGATTTATGTGGTTCTTTCCTGTCTTTTTAGTAACTCAAGTGGCGGGTGGTCTTTGCGAGTTACTGTTTTCAGTTGTTAGAAAACACGAAATTAATGAAGGTTTTCTTGTTTCGGGACTTTTATACCCATTAATTCTTCCTCCAACAATTCCTTTATGGCAAGCTGCTGTTGGGATCATCTTTGGTGTTGTTGTAGGTAAAGAAGTTTTTGGTGGTACAGGTAAAAATATTTTCAACCCAGCACTTACAGCAAGAGCATTTTTATTCTTTGCTTATCCTGCACAAATTTCTGGAGATGCTGTTTGGACTGCTGTTGATGGATTTACAGGAGCTACACCTCTTGCGCAAGCTGCTGCGGGTGGACCAAGTGCAATTACTGTATCTTGGAATGATGCATTTGTTGGATTGATTCCAGGTTCGATGGGTGAGACTTCTACACTCCTTTGTTTGCTAGGAGCTGGAGTTCTGATTACTATGGGAATCGGTTCTTGGAGAATTATGCTTTCTATGCTGGTGGGAATGGTTGTTATGGCCTTAATTCTAAACGGTGTTGGAAGTGAAACAAATCAAATGTTTGCTCTATCTCCACAGTGGCATTTAGTACTTGGTGGATTTGCCTTTGCCTGTGTTTTCATGGCAACAGACCCTGTTAGTGCTACTATTACTGATACTGGTAAGCTAATTTACGGTTTCTTAATCGGTGTTTTGGGTGTTTTAGTCAGAGTTGTTAACCCTGCTTATCCTGAAGGATGGATGCTTGCAATTCTTTTCATGAATGCATGTGCTCCTTTAATCGATTACTTTATTGTTGAGAAAAATATTAAAAGAAGGATGGCAAGAGATGTCTAAGAAAAATGAAACTATTAAGACGCTAACTGTGGCTGGACTTTTATGTTTTGTTTGTTCGATTATCGTTTCAGGTATTGTTGTTACCCTTAGGCCACAACAAGCAATTAATGCTGAAGTCGACATGAAGAAAAACATTCTAATGAGTGCGGGATTGGTAGATGCGACAGCAAAAGCGAAAGAAATTCAAGACGTTTTTGCAACATTAGAAACAATCATTGTAGATATGGAAACAGGTGAAGTTGTTACTGATGTAGAAGCTAGCTCTTATGATCAAGTCGCGGCGGTAAAAGATAAATCTTATTCTGTTAGAATTCCAGCTGAAAAAGACATTGCAGGTCTTAGTATGAGATCAAAATATGCAAAAGTATACGCTAAGAAAAATGAATCAGGAGCTTATGATACAGTAATCTTAAGCCACTGGGGAAAAGGTCTTTGGTCAACAATGTATGGATTTATCGCTTTAGGTGAAGATCTAAATACTATTAAAGGATTTGGATATTATGCTCAAGGTGAGACTCCGGGTCTTGGTGGAGAAGTTGATAATCCAAACTGGAAAGCCCAGTGGATTGGAAAAAAGCTTTTTGATGAAGATGGAAGTGTTGCTATGAAGGTTGCAAAAGGGCCAGGTTCTGGTGAACATCAAGTTGATGGTATTTCTGGAGCTACAATCACTGCAAATGGAGTAACTAGCTCTATGAAGTATTGGTTCGGTGAGCATGGATACGCTAAGTTTTTAAGTAAGCTTAAATCAGGAGGAATGTAAAATGAATGTAAAGAAGTTAATTGTAAATCCAATTATTTCTGATAATCCAATCGCTTTACAGATTCTTGGTATTTGTTCAGCTCTTGCGGTTACAGTTCAATTGAAAAATGTTTTTGTCATGTGTGCGGCGGTTACTCTTGTTGTAGCTTTTGCAAATATGGGGGTTTCAATTATTAGAAACCATGTTCCTAATTCTATTAGAATTATCGTTCAGATGACGATTATCGCTTCTCTAGTTATTGTTGCTGAACAATTTCTAAAAGCATATGTTTATGATCAGTGGAAAACAATGGCAGTTTATGTTGGTCTTATTATAACTAACTGTATTGTTATGGGACGAACTGAAGCATTTGGTATGAAAAACGGACCTATCGAATCTTTCTTCGATGGAATTGGAAACGGTCTAGGTTATTCATTTATATTAATCATTGTAGGATTTTTTAGAGAATTATTTGGGTCAGGAAAGTTAATGGGCTTTACTGTATTCGAATTAACGAAAGATGGTGGATGGTATATGCCTAACGGCTTAATGCTTTTACCTCCAAGTGCATTCTTTTTAATTGCTTTTATTATTTGGGCAATTAGAACTAAAGATCCTTCTCAGGTTGAAGATTAATTAGGAGATACTGATGTTAGAACATTATTTAAGTTTAATCATTAAGGCGATCTTCATTGAAAATCTAGCGCTATCATTCTTTTTAGGGATGTGTACGTTTCTAGCTGTTTCAAAGAAGGTATCAACGTCTTTGGGTTTAGGTGTTGCAGTTATCGTTGTACAAACAATAACAATTCCTGCAAATAACCTTTTATATACATATTTTTTAAAAGCAGGTGCGCTATCTTGGGCCGGTTATCCAGATGTGGATTTATCATTCTTAGGTTTGATTTCATACATTGGGGTAATTGCAGCAATGGTACAAATCCTTGAAATGGCGTTGGATAAGTTTTTTCCAGCTTTGTATAACAGTCTAGGTATCTTCTTACCTCTTATTACAGTTAACTGTGCTATACTTGGTGGGTCGTTATTCATGGTTGAAAGGGACTACAATTTTGGTGAGTCTGTTGCATACGGTATTGGTTCAAGTGTTGGTTGGGCTTTTGCAATCGCAATATTAGCAGGTATCACTGAAAAAATGGATTACTCAGATCCTCCAAAAGGTTTAAGAGGTTTAGGTATGACATTTATGACTTGTGGATTATTAGCAATCGTATTCATGGCATTTGCCGGAATCTCACTATAAGAGCATAGGTAAAGGATTATAATATGAATGTAGTTATTTTAGGTGTTGCGATGTTTACTGGGGTTATCCTAGTACTAGTAGGATTAATCCTCATCGCCCGTTCAAAGTTAGTTCCTCAAGGGGATATAACTATAGAAGTAAATGGAGAAAAGAATTTAACTGTATCTCCAGGACAAAAGTTATTAGGTGCTTTGGCCGCTGAAAAACTTTTCTTATCATCTGCTTGTGGTGGTGGGGGAACTTGTGGTCAATGTTTAGCTCGTGTTGATGAAGGTGGAGGAGATATTCTTCCAACAGAACTTTCTCATATCACTAAAAAAGAAGCTAGAGAGGGATGGAGACTGGCGTGTCAGGTTACTTGTAAGCAAGACATGAAAGTTCACGTTCACGACGAAGTTTTTGGTGTTAAAAAATGGGATTGTACAGTTAAATCTAACCATAATGTTGCAACTTTTATTAAGGAGTTTGTTGTTCAACTTCCTGAAGGTGAGTCTGTACCATTTAGAGCTGGAGGTTATATTCAAATTGAAAGACCTGCTGGTTTATCAATCAACTATAAAGACTTTGATATTGAAGAAGAATATAGAGGGGATTGGGATAAGTTCAATATGTGGCAATTCGTTTCTAAATCAGATGAAATGGTTGAGAGAGCATACTCTATGGCAAACTATCCTGAAGAAGAGGGAATCATTATGCTAAACGTGCGTATTGCTTCTCCTCCTCCAAGTATGCCAAATGTTCCTCCTGGACTGATGTCATCATACATCTTTAATCTTAAGCCAGGTGATCCTGTTACTATTTCTGGTCCTTATGGAGAGTTCTTCGCAAGAGATACTGATAAAGAAATGGTATTTGTTGGTGGTGGAGCTGGTATGGCGCCGATGAGATCACATATCTTTGATCAACTAAGAAGATTAAAATCTAAGAGAAAAATGACTTTCTGGTATGGAGCAAGATCGAAAAGAGAAATGTTCTATGTTGAAGATTTTGATATGCTTCAAAAAGAAAATGATAACTTTACATGGCATTGTGCTCTTTCTGATGCACTTCCTGAAGATAACTGGGATGGATACACTGGATTTATCCATAATGTTCTTCAAGAAGAATACCTTAAAGATCACCCAGCTCCAGAAGATTGTGAATACTACTTATGTGGTCCTCCAATCATGAACAAGTGTGTAATTGATATGCTTGTTAATATGGGAGTTGAACCAGAAGATATTATGCTAGACGACTTTGGCGGCTAGAAAGTTCAAGTGATCAAAAATTTCACTAAAAATATAGAGAAGGGAGCTTTAATGCTCCCTTTTTTTATTAACGTTTAGCAAGAATTGTTCTATATTTCGGATATGAAATTATTTCTTTTTTTATTCAGTTTTTTATTTTTTATAAGTTGTAACTCTAAAGTTAAGCCTATCAATATTGAAGGGCAAACTATGGGGACATACTATAAAGTGAAAACTTATGGAAGTACTGAGCCTGAGACCCTAAAAAAGGATGTAGATAAGTTTTTGAAATTCTTTAATGATATTTTTTCAACATATATCCCTGATTCTGAAATTTCTCAGATAAATAAATCAGAATTTGAATATTTAGATATCTCAGATACTTTCAAGAAGCTTTTAGATATTTCTCATGATGTTTCTAATAAATCTAAAGGCTATTTTGACGTCACTGTTGGACCTTTAGTTAATGCTTGGGGTTTTGGTCCAGATGGGAAGAAAAAGAAACCTAGTGAAGATCAAATAAAATCACTTCTTAAATATACTGGATATAACCTTGTTAAAGTTAAAGACGGGCGAATTTATAGAAAGCCTGGAGTTAAACTTGATCTGTCAGCTATCGCTAAAGGGTATGGAGTTGATGAATTAGTAAAGTTTCTTGAATTCCGTGGCCATGCCAATTTACTCGTAGAAATTGGGGGAGAGGTAAGAACAAGAGGAAAGAAAGCTGATAAAACAAATTGGAAAGTAGGAATTGAAGGACCAAGTGAGAATCTAGGGGCAAAAATCATAAAAGTTATTGAACTTGATAATATGAGTATGGCCACAAGCGGGTCCTATAGAAATTATCTTAAATATGGGGATGACGTTTTTAATCATACTATTGATCCAAAAACGGGTTATCCGGTTAAGCATAAAACTATTTCAGTGACTGTATTATCAGAGTACTGTGCAGATGCAGATGCCTGGGCTACAGCTCTTATGAGTATGGGAGTAGAAAAAGGTATTGAAGTTGCAAATCAATACGATCTACCTGTTTTATTTCAGGTAAAAGAAGATGGTAAAATTAAACAGGTTCCTAGCCATGAATTTAAAAAATATTAAATTTCTTTTTCTTTTGATTCTTAGTTTGAATTCTTTTGCAAAGGAAAAGATTACTGTTGGTTTGTTTAAACTTAAACCTTTTGCTTATAAAGAAAATAATGAAATCAAAGGTCTGACGTATAACTTCATCAAGGAATTACTTAGTGATGATTTCGATATTGAGTTTAGGTTAGAACCTTATGGAAGAGTGATCCAAATGTTAAAGGAATCACAAGTTGATCTCACCGTCATGTATGAAAATCCTAAAGTATCCTCAGTTGGAATGGCGATTGATACAACATTTGGCAATGGAAATATCGTTGTAAGGCGTTCAATGAAGTCTCGTTTTTCAGGCTTAAATTTAATTAAAGGTAAGAATGTTGGAGTTGTAAGTAGTGCGGACTATGGAGATGAATTCGATAGATATGATTTTAAATCAACTCCATTTCTAAATTATGAACAAATCGCTCTTAGTCTCAAAACAAAAAGGCTTAGCTATGGGGTTTTTTCTATGGCGTCTTGGATGTATTATATACAAAAGCTGGATATGCGAGAAGATGATTATCAAACATTACTTGTTAACTTTAAATCTAACTCAATTTATGTTAGAAATGGTTTCGATAAAAAGCTTATTATGCTGATTAAAAAGAAGAATCAGTCTTTAATTAAAAAGTATGGCTCTCGGGAACTTACCAAGTTTTTTTAGAGCCTAGAGGAATATATGGATACACTATTAATCACCGTTAGCGTTTTTGCCATTGCATTTACAGGAATGGCCATTGGAGTAATCATTTCTAACAAGGCCATAAAAGGATCATGTGGCGGTATTGGCGCATTAATGGGAAAGTCAGCATGTGATATTTGTGCTATTAAAGATAAGTGTAAATCCTCTGGAAGAGAAATTTGTGAAGAAGGTGAAGAAGAGGATTGTTCTTCAAAATCTTGCTAGCTAAGAAGCCTCAACTCTATTTTCATTTTCATACTCATGTAAAAGATATCTGACGACTTTTAATAGAGATTCAAACTCAAGTGGTTTGAATAGAAAGGTATCTATATCTAAATTTAACTCTTTAATTTGATCAACCATGCCGGAATAAATTATAGTTTTTACCGAAGGATTTTTTTCTTTTACTAGCTGAATAAAGTCTTGCCCGTTTAAATTAGGCATATCAAAGTCCGAAATAATTAATTTATAATCTTTTTGAATATTGTAGAATTCAATTGGATCGTCATAGGTGTCTACTTTTATACCGAGATCTTCAAATGCCGTTTGCACTATTTCCAAGCAGTCTTTATTATCATCTACGTAGGCTATGTCGGCCATAAAATCTCCCATTAAAAGTTCAAATAGATTATCGACTAATCTTAAATTTCAATAAAGGGAATTTAGGTGGAATCTTTAACTTTTAAGTTCAAATTAATAATATAAATAGAATTTATTTCTTTTAAAAATAAATTCTGTTTGGAATATTAAATACTAAGGCCAAAATTCACTAGAATTGCTGATTTTCTGATGTCTGGCTTGTTTATCGCAAATTGTAATTTGCTACCCAGTTTCATACTTTTATTAAATCTATAAGTAGGTCCAAACTCTAGGACATCATCCATATTAGCATTGTATTCTTTATCAAAAATAGCACCGAGGTTCGTAATTTCAATATCATCAAATTGATTGACTTGATCACCATCCATATCCCAATCGTATTTTAATTCACCATCAATAGTTAACTTATCAGAAATATTATATCCAATATAAAAGCCTGCTCCAGCGATAAATGTTTGGTGTTTGGTATTACAGGTATAACCACCACAGTTATAGTTATAGTCTTGACGTTTATAATAATATCTTTGAATAGATAATTTTAATCCGTGGTATAAGCCAGAGGTTGAGGAGTAGATTCCAATTAAGGGTTGTATTCCAAGCCCGTGAGTCATCTCATCTGCTTGGGATCCATCGGTTGTAGGTCTTTCGTAAAAGAAACTAGACATTAGAAAAAAGTAATTGTTCGAGTAGATATTTGTTACAAGTGCATTTATTCTTTGATTGTTGTAAGAAAGTCCATTTGATCTTTCGTATTCACCAGCTTTAGAGCCATCTGCAAAGTAGCTTTCATACTTTATTCCCTTGTTTAGATCCTCTTGAAAAGTATAGGAATAGCTAAGTTTTAAATTCTTAGTAGCTTTATAGCTTAAAGCCGTCGAATGGTATAATTGAGTTGAAGCAGTAGGATCATTATCTCCACCATGCCAAGCCTGACCTGAGCTAGAACGCTTATAGGTTGCTCCATTTTGATAGTCTGGTGATAAGCTAGGCCCTGTATACTTCAAACTATAACTAAAGCCAATATCTTTTCCAATCTCTTTAAGCTTTTTCTCTATCTTACTTGTCGAATTATAATTATGTCCTAGAGTAAAGCCTGCACTATTAGCAAAGGCCAGGGTAGGAATGAATGCTAAAGCTGTTATAAATCCTAGTTTATTCATAATTAATCCCCAGATTAGATTGTATTAGAATCTGAATCATTCGAAGCATATACGCTTGTCTTAAATAGTTTATCTCTTTCAATCAAATAAGCTTTAATATTATTGATAACATTTTCTCTTAAAATATATTCATTATCGCCAGGTAGGTTTTCAACCATTTCTTTTTTTACAGAAACATACTCCATAACAAGATTGTTGAACATATTAGCTAGATATTCATTCATAATTTCATCTGCTTCATTTTTTGGAGCAGCAGTATTATCTAAATTATAATTTCCTACAAGCTTCCAAAGCTCACTTCGTTTAGCTGAATAAATTGTTTGAACTAACCACATCGCATTTTTTATAGACCATGTGTACGCTTGTAATGAGAATGATGAAGCTTCTTGTTTCTTGTTTTGTTGCATGAAAAGTACTTCCCAATGTCTTTTCATATAATCTCGATGTTCATCTGAGCTAAGGTAGTTCTTTTGTTGAAACACTTTGGAGTTCTTTTTAAGTGTATCAAGAACGCTTGAGCCTTCAATTTTCATTTTCTCAAACTTCTCAGCTAGCATTTCAATATTTTTATGAGTTTTAGGAGAGTTTGCAATTCCTAAATCTGAAAGTCTTTCTGTTATTTTTTGAAAGAATACAAACTGTCTTCCTAGATAGTAGTTTCTTTGAGTTTGCTCATCCTTTTCATCTACAACAATGAAAGGGTAATCAATATAAAATTGTCCAAGTTTCTGCCAAATATAGAACTGAAGTTCAATAGTTCGCTCTTTTTCATTGTTTAAGAATTTTACCAACCTATTATCTAGGTTTTTCATGTATTTTATTTTTCCCTCTACATCATTGAGATATAATTCGAGCTCCATCCATGCTGCTTCAGCTGTGAGAGGGAAGTTTAATTGTGTTTCAAACTGCTCAATACGTCCCATTCTTTCTGCAAATACCATGGCCTCTTCATAACCAATTTGCATTGCTTTAAAATTATCCATTCTCTCATCCCAAGATATATCTTTACTAGGATAAACTAATCTTTTAGGAGCTGCCTGTTTTGTGGATACAGAGTCTTCATTAAGGGTTTTGTCAGCCTTTGCGACTAAGGCTTCGACCGGCTCTTCAGGGGTAAGGGCCCTTTCTACCTTTATGTAAGCATTTCTAACTTTTCCAACTGCCCACATGGCATGAGGATTCATCGGTTGGGTAATAAAGTAGAATGTAAATGGCCCATAGATGGCCAAGGCAACAGAGTAACCTAAATTGCTTTTTACGGTTCCTACAAACCAAAATAAATTACCTAAAGTATAGCGGTAAAGTGAACCAAAGAAGTTATTAATTGGTCTTTGGCTAAAAGTCTTTAATTTAAGACTTAAATCAGTCATGAGAATGACAAAGTCATAAAGCATATATTGAAAACCATGTACTCTTCTCTTCGTAGAAAGAATCTTACTTCTTTTTTCTTTAAGGCTTTTGAAAATTGTTTGTCTTTCAGACCATTTTAAAACTGAATCGTTTTCAATTGCAATGATTTCATTTGCTATATTCTTAATCACTTGGTCTTTAATACCATCATTTACTGAAAGTTGAATTTCTTTTGATCTATATAACTTATTTAGATAGTCTTCCAGAAATTGGATTCTATTAGTGTTTCCATAGTTAAATGTTGTTCCGTCATATTCAAATGCAAGAACATTATAGATATGGTTTATAAAAGGATTTGTTAGGTCCATCTCAACATTAGTATATGCCAGACATTGGCCATCAAGACTCGTGCTTTCGTAGAAGAAGTTTCCTTGGTGATCATAATAATCATATGATTCAGTAATGATATTATTTAGGAATGTTCTTTTATAAATGACATAAGTTCCACTGAGTAATGTTCCTAGACTAATTTGGCCTACAAGATTATCTCCTTCCCAGAAATTGTAACCACAAAGCCCGTTAAAATTATGAACTTCTTTTAAACTATAACCTATGGGGAGATTACTTTCTATTTCAGTTGGTGAAAGAAATAAGGCCAATTTCTCTTCCAGAGTCATGGCCTTGTTCATCACGAGGTTTGAAATATAAGTTTTCACATTGGAATGACCTACATTCATCTTTATATCCTTTCTTATTGTTGTGTTTGGTTATAGCTACTTCCTACGGCAATAGGAGTTACCTTTGGTATCAGTTTTAAACTATCCCTATCAATATCGGCTCTATAAAAAGAGACTCCATGATATTGGTGAGAAGCGATAATTCTTAAAGACTCCCAAAGTGGTTGGGTTGCTTTCACGGCCAGTCTTACGTCATCTGCATAGTATCTTGTTTGAAAGTCACTCGCAGCTGGTAAGGCAGCTTGAATTGGATCAATGAAAGTTTCAAGTCCTAGTTCTTGAGCAAAAATTATATTTTTTGCATTTTCTAAAGCCGGTAAAACCTCTTGTAATGCTTTAACTCTTGTTCCTGTTGAATTAGGCATCATATATCCAAAAAGAGATCCGTATTGACTAACTAATGCATCCCATTCATCATTTGAAGTTCTAATCGCTTTGTCGAGATCTTTGATTACGAGTTTCGTTTCATCCTTATTTCCTAATCTATCGGCATATCCATATAACGGCTTTCTATCCTCTTGTAGATCAAATTCAATTTTGTCGACCGTTCTTTGGTTTGCACCAAGAAAGTTTCCATAATAGTTAAGGAACTTGGCGATAGATACACCACCATCTTGTAGTGCTCTTCTTTCTGCATTCATAGAATGCTTGATTTGTTGATAGTGAATTAATTCATGTCCAGCTGTATAAAGAAGAACAAAAGGATTAAGTTCTTTTCTCATCCAGATATAAATTTTACTGTCAGAATAAAGACCATGGGCTGAATTCTTTTTAGCAAAACATTCACCGGCATGGTTTCTATTGAAAAGTTTTAACTTTTTTAACTCTTCATTTGTAAGGATTGAGATTCTATCTTCTTCAAGTTTAGAAGAAAAAACTTCTTCAATGCTAATTCCTTTTTCTTTGGCAAAGTTTTCAATGTTGAATTTTGCATAAGGAACAATTTCCATTAGTTCGATAAGATCCTCTTTTGATGGACTTGTTGAGTTGATAAGTCTTTGGAATCTTCTTAATCTTGGAAATCTGTCAAAGTGAGATTCACGTTTAGCTTGAATGAATTGTTCTCTTTTTTCACCGTTCATTGTATTCGCAAGTGCTATGACTTTTTTCCATTCAATTCTTGCTTCTGCCAAGTCTTCTGCAATTTTATCATCACCAACTAAAGAGGTATTTGTTCTATATTCAGCCTGGGAACCAATTTTGATTTCTTTATCTTTATCTCTTTCTCCAAGGTAAAGAGTTTCAAATCTTAACTGAGTTACATTTGCATCAAGTGAGAAAAGTTTTGAGAATGCAGCTCTTTTAGGAACTCTTTCCAATTCATTTCTTACACTCGTACAAAAAGCTTCAAATTCTTGTTTGATTGTCTTCTTAGTTAGAGGACCTAAAATCACATTAGGAATATCTTTTCCTATCGACCTTTTGATGATTCTTGCGATTTTAAAAATCGCCTGACCGAAGTCTTTATCAGCAACTCTTTCACCTGCTGAAATTAAATCATCAATAAGAACTAAGTCTAAGGCTTTATCTTCCTGAGTGTAGTTAGAATAAACTTTATCAGTATTTAAAACTCTAATATTATCAATAATATCTCTGATACTTTTTATTTCAGGATTACCATCAAATTCTTTTAAAGTTGCAACTAGCTTTAGTTGATTATCATTAATAATTGTATCATGGTCTTTTATTTCTGTTTTGCTTACCCGCGTTTCAAGCAAATCTATCACTTTATAGATATGGGCAATACTTCTTGGGTGAATAAAAGAGTTAATCTCTTTTAATTGAGTTTTTATCCCAATCGTTTGCTCAAGGAGACCGTAAGCATAAGTTGAGTCCTGGTTAAGCATTGAGTTTATCTCTTTAAGCATTCTCGAAATCTGAACCATTTGGGCTGCAACAAAAACTGGTAGGTGAGTATTTACTGGTATTGTTGGCTTTTCTTCAACCATTTCTGATGGAGTAACGGCTTTCTTATCATTAGTATCGTCCATAATGATAAATGGAGCATATCCTCCACCTGCAGATGTATTCACTATTGAACTCATTTTTCCTTTTTCTTGAGGAGCATATCTAACAAGTGCATTGTGAGACATTCTTGGGACTGCATTCTTGCCGCCTCCAAAGAATACCCATGTTCTAATATCAGCCGCAAGATTTGCAAATTTATAACCTTCGGCTTTTCTTTGTACGGCAACTGGAATTCTCGCAATTTTAACGAGTTGTTGATAAGCATATTCTTCAGGATTCTTTTGAATCTCCTCCAATACTTTTTCTTTTTCACTTTTTGGCATTGTCTTCAAAATGTAAACACCCTGTCCACCAGCTAGAGATGGCGCTTTCACAACCCACTCGTCTGGGTTCTTAAGGATCGTTTCCACTGACTTTGCTGTAGGTGGAAGTGTTTGTGGTGGCATAATTTTAGCTCCACCTGATTTTAATCCAACTTTTTCAATTCTCTTCTTGAAAAACTTTGGAGCATAATATGTGAGAGTCGCTAAGATAATTTTGTTATCTAGGATTCTATTAAGGCCACCCATATATATTTTTCGTTCAATTATTGCATCAATCAATCCTGGTATCGCGTAAGCAGACTGCTGAGGAATAGGGTTTCCATTTTCATCTAAAACAACTTTTCCTTCATCCTCCTCGTCTTTGATTAAATTATCTCTTAAGTAGAGAGGCTCTGCAGAATCGGGGTCTTTCATAAATAATTCTCTTTCTGCATCGAAAAGAGCTGAATCAGCATTTACTCTAGAATAGATTGCAGTAACAATTGGGTTTTCATTACTAACAGTTCTTAATCTAATAAATCCTTCATCATCTCTAAAAAGTTGATCAGCATCAGCATAGATTAACCCTGAGTATGCTGCGAGTTGATGAATTTCTGGAGCTGCACCATTTGCACCACCTGGTGGAAGAAGGACTTGAACACCATCTTTTCTTTTTGTCCAAGATTCTCCAAGTGATCTATACGTTTCTCCTAGGATCTCGAAATGATCATTAGGCATTACTTTTCCTAATGAGTCTAAAATTTCTGGTGCTTGTTTATGAATACCTTGAAGAACATTCATATTATTAGATGCACCTGATGGAGATCCTGCATTGATTTCTAATATTCTAAAAGGAAGACCTGGTAGTTGATCTTCTTTTTTCTTTTTGAGTAGAGAAGGAAACTCTTCTGATTTCTCTAAATAATCTTCAACTAAGACTAAATCTAATCCAACATTATCTAGGAATGGATATGTTTTCATATTAGGGTGATGAAACTGCGGAAAGTAGTTTGCCGAAGACTCTATCGCTTGAATGAAAATTTCCCTTACATCTTTTGGAAGACTCTTGATAAACTTTGAGGATCTTAAATCCTTAGATCCATAAATATCCTGGATAACACCTCTCAGGGAAATCATTAGCTTTTGAGCGGCTTCTTCCACATCATTAAATAAGGATTTCTCCATTGGAACAACTGTTGTCGTACAAGGGACGGTAAATGTTTTGTATTCACCACTGCTGGTCTTCTTAGAAAAAGTTAGGTCTCTGTTTTTTAAAAATCTTGTAAGCTTCTTACTCTCAGAATAATGATCAGCGATTTCATTTTTCATTAATCTTTCAGTAATAGGCTTGGCATGCTGGTAAGACTTCCTTAACCTTTTAGCTGAAAATAGATAGTTTGAAACTTTAACCTCAGCATTTCCAATAAAACCTAAGTTTGGATTGTACTTTCTTCTTTGACTTTTTCTTCCAGTTTCTTTCACGTTTGCACCTCTGATGAATGTAATTTCAGTAACATGCATTCCGTCGCAAGAACTAATTAAAAATAATACAGTAATTATATGAAAAATGACGCGCTGCTGCAATCTTTTTTTACAGAAAAAATAAAATTGATTAAAAAAAATCGATTTTTGAGAAAAGGCGAGGGGTTTTCGATTAGTTTTGTATAAAGTTTAAACACTTCTATGAAAATATTATCTTAGAAAAGACCTGTGTCAGGTTGTTAAACGATACTTAATATTCAACAAAGAAAGTTAATTTATATTGTGAAATTAAGGAATATTAAGTTACAATCTAGTTGTCGAATAATTAAAAGAGGATAAGGTTCTAATGTCACTAGGTAACATCTGTATAATTGAAGATGAAAAAGATATCGTGGATGCTTTAACAACATACTTAGAGTCAAAAGACTATAATGTTGTTAGCTTTAATAATGCAGAAGAATTTTATAGCGATAATGGACAGGATTTTAAAGGTCTTTATCTTGTAGACTGGAATCTTCCAGGAGAACCAGGAATAAATATTGTCTCGAAAATTAGGAAGGATGATAAATATTCTCCTATTTTTATGGTTTCTGCGTATTCAAAAAATGAAGAAATAATCACTGGACTTAAAGCTGGTGCAGATGATTATATTACTAAGCCTTTCTCTTTAGAAGAGTTACTGGCAAGAATTGAGAATGCTCAAACTAAATTCAAAGCTCTAAATGAAGACATCGAAGCATCTGATTTTAAATTGATTCCTGAAGCCTCTGCATTTATCAAACAAGGTAAAACGATAAATTTAACTCAAAGAGAATTTATTATTTTTGATAAACTTTATAATGAATCAGGAAATCCTGTGACCAGAGAAGAATTGATTCTTTGCTTTGATAATGATGAGAAAATGACAATAAGAAATATAGATGTTCACGTCTTTTCTTTAAGAAAAAAAATAAAAGAAGCTGAAATGTTTATTGATACAGTATGGGGTAAGGGCTATAAGCTTATCTAAAAAAACATTCTAAAGTCTAATTCAATCAAATCTACCTTCGCTGTATTTCTTCCTCTAACCATTTTTTGGATTGAAAAGTTTATTTGAGCCGGTAAGACAAATTTATCTCTTTTAAAAAGGTTTACACTACTTAGTTGGGTTAATAGTTTTATACTCTGAGATTCAGAGTCAGTATTATTAGCTAAATATTCGTTAGCTTTTTTGTTCTTAGATTCATATTTTGCTTTTTCTGTATATTTATAAATAAACCCAGGCTGAAACTTTAACCAGTCTGTAATAAAGAATTCAGTATCAAAGCCTACATCTACTTTATTTCCCAGTTTTTCATTAAAAGTATCCTTTTCATCAGAGAGAGAAATCTCATTACTATATGGCACTCTTAATTCTTTTTCACTTTCAAATTGATAGGTATATCTTGTCCATGCATTGAACACTATATTATCCCTTAGGAAGATACCACCTCCAAACTCTAAAAAAGCATCAAGTTGACCATCTCCAAACCCAATGTCTTGAATAATATCAGGGTCATCAACATAACCTGTTGGTAGGACTAAACCTGTTGTGGCCATAAATCCATAACGGGAAGTTCTTGAGAAGTTATACATTACACCTAACTCTACATCACCAACTCCATTCCCACTCCAATCACCGAGTTCTTCATAACCAAGAGAGTTTACAATTCCACTTTGGATCGTAGTATCATCCAAATTGTAAAAATTTTCCATCGCATTACCTAGGGTTTGCGCCCAATCATCCCCATAAAGTTTTTGAAGAGTTTCGGCTACTTCTTGATTTGAATTATTTTTAGTTTGTTTATAATTAACATGGACGTCAGCTTTATATATAGGAAGACCTATATAAGCAGTGACTCTATTAGTAATCCCATAGCCAAATGCATAGACATCCACATTAACTTCTGCATCAGCATCAATTTTGTGATTTCCAAGTGAAAGTTTAGAATAGGCTTCAGGATATTCCTCAAAAACCTTTAAAGCGTCCTGAACAAATTCGTTATCAATGTCCTCTAAGTTTTCTATGTCGGTATTGATTTGATAAGTATAAGGACTTTCACTCTGGCTTTGATTATATGAGGAGCTTACCTCTGATTGGATGAATCTTGTTGAAATGAGTCGAACACCCTTTGGAAGGGTATCGTAATATTGAGCGAAAGATATCGAACTTTGAATACAAATTATTATAAATATTAAAAATTTAGGCACTTTGATCTCCAAAATAATCTTGAGGATTGAATATAATTTAGATTTAAAATTTTGGTAGAAATATATGTAAATTATGTAAAAATGACAACATGCGAAAAGAGGGGGTGATTAATTTTCATTTTTACTTTAGTATCTCTGGATCATAAATCGGAGAAACACTTGAAGTACTTAATAATATTTATTTTATTTAAAGTTTTTATAAGTTGTTCATTCTTTGAAGCAGTTAATAAAGACTTTAAAACTGAAACAGAAATTGATTCCATGGCCGAACCTAAGACTTTAGCTGAGAGATATGGGGACGGAAAGGTTGTTAAGTTTAATGTAAAAGTTCCTTTAACAGAAACATCTATTCATTATTATGATTTAGAAGAAGTCCTGGGTAATAGAGAGCTGGATCATGACAAAAAAGAGTTTATTGACTCACTATTGGATAGTCTTAAGTATTCAATATATAACCTTTTCGTAAGATTAGGGTCATCAAATAATATTAAAGTAACCTCATATTTTAAATTTCCTAAAATAAATCGAAAATATATAAAAGGTGTTTATGTTAAAAAAGCCTTCTTTACGACTGAAGATTGCAGAAAAGAGGAACAAAACTGCGATGATTTAGATAAAATGGGGAGTAACTTTAATCTGTTAGATAAGATTGTTGTAAATGTATCAGGAGCTAGAAAAGAAGAGGTCTCAGATACACGGATCACCGATTTAGAAGATGAAGAATTTGATCAACATTTTAAAAGTGGGGTTGAACAGGAAAATCAAAAAGAAAAGAATATATTGAGTGAAAACTTTTCCGATGGAAAACATAAAAACATAAATTTAATCCATTTTTATAATCAAAATCCTTGGTTGTATTTATCATTTGATGAAATGGAAAGGATGGATCCTAAAGCTAGAACTATTAAGTTAAAATTTGATAGAGGTTTCGAATATGTAAAAACATTTTTATTAAGAAAAGAATTTAAAGCGTATGTTAAAAAAGTAAAAACAACATTGAGACCTAGCGTAAAACATAAAAGATTAAAGTTCACTAAAGATGGCATAAAAATAAAACTCAGAAAAAATGTAACTCCCATGATGCTTTTTAGAAAAATAGAAAGCTTTAGGCCTAAGTTATCTAAAAATATGGTCATTCTTAGGTTAAACAGTAAAATTCCAGAAGGAAAAGCATATCTAAAATCAGCATTGTTTAGAGACTTAATAGATGATGTGACAATTATTGGTAGATCCTTGTATGTAAAAATGAAACCTAATCAAAAATATCATATTCTAAATAATAGGTTTCAAAAAAATAAAGAATCCTTTTTTGATAAACTTGATATTTACAAAGTAGATAAATGTGATCGCTCAAATTGTTTGGACCTAGATGTATCAAGAATCAATTTAGCCAATATTCTTGAAAAGTCCGAAGATATCAGGATAGATACTTTGTTGAAGGTTAGAAATCTTAGAAAGTCTGATTTTAAGTATAATGGTTATCTTGACGTAGAATTAGAACTTGATCTTCCTCTTTAATTTGGATCTTTTAAATCTAGTGGAATATTATATTTCTTTGCATTTTCTTCGACTATCTGTTGAAGTTGATTTTGAGAAAATAAAATACCAATGACATTAACTCGCGTATTAACATTAATAACGCATTTATTGTTACATTTAAAATCGATCGAAATAGCTTCTATGTATTGAATAGGATCTTTATTTTGAAAGCCAGAGTAGTATTTAAAATAGTCCTCAATAACATCAGACACTTTTTTTAATAGATCCTCATCTCTGTCTTGAGTTAAATTATAATACATTTGGCTCGTGGATTTTGCCTTACTATTAAAGCTAAATTTGACTACACCACTAGATGCGATTTTTAAGGTATCATTAAAACAAACTGGACAATACATGATACAATTTTAACAGAAATAATGATGAATTAAATTTGGAAAAAAGGATCAATAGGTGATTACTGAAGTCAAGAACATTAAATTAAGAGATGGAATTGAGTTAAAGGCTCGAATCTCTGAAAAGGGTTGTAATAAATGGCTAATTGTAACTCATGGACTAGGAGAACATAGTGGTAGACATGAATATATGTATGACCTTTTTTCTCAATATTATAATATCTGTATTTATGATCTAAGAGGACATGGAGAGTCTGGTGGAAAACCTGCTTATGTAGAAAGCTATCGCGACTATGTTAGGGATTTAGATGAAGTTGTTCATTATTTAAAAGAGCAGTTTGCTATGAGTAACTATGTTTTATTTGGGCATTCGATGGGGGGATTAATTACAGCTTCTTATGTTCAGAACGAAGTAAGTAAAGAACTATATCCCAAAAAGGTTTTTTTAAGTAGTCCCGCCGTAGCGGGATCAAGTTTACTTGGGCAAGCTTTTAAACATGCTCCTAATAAGGTCTTACTAGGATTAAAGACCTTACCACTTTCTATTCAGCTGGCTGGATTACTAGATCTCTCAGGTCTTTCTCATGACCCAAGGGTTTACGAAACCTATATTACTGATGATAAAAACCATTTAAAAGTTCATTCAAAATTATTCTTTGAATTATTAGCTGAAGCCAAGCAGGTTTTTTCTAGGCCACTTAGAGTTAGCTGTGACTTATACTGTTCAATAGGGTTGAGTGATAAACTAGTTGATCCTCCTTCTGTTATTAATTATTTTTCTCAGGTTGAAAAAAATGCTCAATTGTTTAAATTAGAAGGTGGTTATCATGAACTTCATAATGAGATAACCAAGTATCGTGAACCTTATTTTAAGTTTCTTAAAGACTCATTATTAAACTAGCTGGAAAATTTATTGAGAAATTCTATTCTTTCTTTTGCCGGAGGGTGAGAAAAGTAGAATTTCGAATAAATTGGATGTGGTGTTAATGTTGAGGAATTATCTTTATACATTTTTAATAAAGCAGAAATGAGGGCTTTTGCACTAGCATATGTCGCTGCGAACTCATCGGCCTCAAATTCATTCTTTCTAGACATCCAAGATGAAATCGGAGTCATCAAAAATGTGTAATAAGGAATGATGAGTGTGAATACAAGTAGGGCCATATAAGCTTGATTGGTTTTTATCCCAAAAGCTTCAAATAAAGCTGGATTATTGTAAACTTGACCAAGAATAAATAATCCAATTAACAATAGAATTGAACTCGTAATAATTGATTTCAAAATATGTTTTTTCTTTAAATGACCTAACTCATGGGCAAGTACAGAAACAACTTCGTTATGAGCTAGAGACTTTAGAAGAGTGTCAAAGAATACAATTCTTTTATTTTTCCCAAAACCAGTAAAATACGCATTTCCATGAGAGCTTCTAATAGATGCATTCATGATAAAATAATCTTTAAATTGAATATCAGTTTTTTTGCTTAAGCCTGAAATTTCTTCAATTAGCTTTTCATCATCAAGTTTTGTAAACTTGTTGAATAGGGGGGCAATAAACTTGGGATAGGCCCATATGATTAAGAACTGAAAGCAAATGATAAAAACCCATGTGTAAATCCACCAATTAGCCCCTAATGAATAAAGTATCCACAGAATTAAAGAGAGAAAAGGAACACCTATAACCATAGACAAGACAAATTGTTTCATTAAGTCTTGAATGAAAATTTTTGGTGTCATTTTATTAAAACCAAATTTCTCTTCAATAACGAATGTTGAATATAATGACTCTGGAATTGAAATGATAGAGTTTATTATGCTAAATGAAAGAATAAAAGCTACACCTTGTAGAATATTTCCATCAATCATACTTGTTACGTAACTATGAAGTAAGTTTAAGCAATCTGTTTTTAGCCAGACCATTAAAATGATGGCATGAAAAATAATTCCGAGAATATTGAAATTATTTTTAGCAATTGTATAGTTTTGAGCTTTTTTATGGTCATCAATGGTAATTATTTCGCTAAACTCTTTAGGCACTTCATTGGCATGATCTTTAATATTCTTGATATTCAGAATAAGTAGCGTTATTTTTATGATAATTGTTATTGAGAAAAATATTAAAAATGAGTAATTTATAAAATCTGCTGTTAGCATTTAACCCTCTTGGTCAAAAATGAAAGTAATTCAAGTTTATATTAATAATTCACTTAGAAATTTTAATTATATTTTATACAGTGAAAAAGCCCAACAGGCAATTGTCTTTGATCCTACGAATCTAGACATAATTGATCAAAACATCACTGAACTTGGAATTATCCCTCAATTTTTAATTAACACGCATGATCATTATGATCATATTCAAGATAATGAAAAATTTCTAGAAAGACCAAACACCGAAAAGATCAACCTAAAAGATGGAGAAGTTTTTAAGTTGGGAGAAGGTGAAGAGATCTTATGTCGCTTTACTCCAGGTCATGTTAAAGAGCATTATTGCTATTTTTTAAAAGAGAATAATAAAATTACTGGGGTTATTAGTGGAGACACCGTATTTAATGCTGGTGTTGGTAATACTAAAAGTGGAGGCAGTCCTCATATCCTATATCAATCGATAAGAGACTTTTTTATCCCGCTGGATTCAGAAGTTAAAATTTATCCAAGCCATGACTATTTTTTTAACAATCTGAATTTTGCTTTGACAGTAGATGAAGGAAATTCCCATATTGATGAATATAAAGCTAAAATCAAAGAATTGGCGGATAATGGCGAGTTTTATATTAGTACTATTGGCGAAGAAAAATTGTATAATCCATTTTTCAGAGCTTTTGATACAGATTTTCAAAAAAAACATAATAAAAATGAAGAAGATCTTTTCGTATATTTACGATCTCTTCGTGATAAGTGGTAGGAGGAAACATGAGTTTACCAAAAATTGGAAATATGGCACCGGCTTTTACACTCTTGAATCAAGATGGAGAGAAGGTGGCACTTAAGGACTTTAAAGGAAAAAAGAATGTTGTTCTTTATTTCTATCCAAAGGCTATGACTCCAGGTTGTACAACCCAAGCTTGTGGGATCAGAGATTATAAAAAGGAATTTGCTAAAGTTGATACCGTTGTTTTAGGTGTTAGCCCTGATGCTCCAGAGCGTTTAAAAAGATTTTTAGATAGAGATAAGTTAAACTTTGACCTTCTTTCTGATGAGGACCATAAAATTGCTGATAAATATGGTTCTTGGGGGCCAAAGAAGTTTATGGGCAAAGAATATGATGGAATTTTGAGACAAACATTTATTATTGGTAAAGATGGAAAGTTAAAAGAAGCCATGACAAAAGTTAAAACCAAATCTCATCATGATGATGTACTAGATTATATTAAAGAAAATTTATTATAAAGAAGCTAGTTTTTAGCTGGGAAGAGAACATTAATCAAATCATTATGGTTAACTTCTGTTCCCAGTTTTCCCTGCTTATAAAGCTCATCAATAGTCTTAAATAATTCTATTTTTCTTTCATTTAGGTTTATTTTCTTTTTAATTAAAGCTTTGGTTAGTACTCTCATGGGATTTAACTTAGGTACTGGGGTAAAACTATTAGAATACTTTCCTAGGTAAGCATCAAAGTGTTGGACGTGTGGAACTGGTTTTAGCTGACCTCTTTGTGCAATAACTTTAAATAAGGCCGTTCCCATTAATCCTGCAGCAAAGTTCATCCCCATTTTTACAGAAGGTAAGTCTTTTTTAAACAAGTCTACTTTTTCACCAGATACTAAATAGTGTCGTTGGTAGGCCTTTGGACCCACACCTGCAAGAAAGCTAACAATATTTTCAAAAAAAATATCAAATTTATATTTATATAACTCATTGATATGCTTGTTATTTTTAAGTTTATTTATATGTTCAGGGTCATAATCTTTTAAATTAAAATATTCTTCAAATGTCATAGCATTTTCATGAAAATATAAAAGTGATGCACCGAAACCAAGAGGAGCTGCAGATAATGCAGGGATCTTTTTTATTGCACACTTTTTAAAAACCTCTCTTCTCATTTCAAGAACAAAAATATCAAGGCAGTCAATATAAATATCAACACCCTCCAAAAACTCATCTATATTTTCAGTTGTAACACCTTGTGAGAAGCTTTTCACCTGTATTTCAGGGTTTATTTGTTTGAGTGTATTTTCAGCCGTTTCGAGTTTAGTTTTTCCGACCGTGGAAATACGAGCCCCACTCTGTCGATTAAAATTTCCTAAGTCATAGGTATCTAAATCTGCGATATGAAATTTGGTAATCCCCAATCGGGCGAATGTTTCTAAATGATCACCGCCAACACCACCTAGACCTGCTATGGCCACTTTAGTGTTTTTTATTTTTTCTTGTTCTGTTTTAGATATCCATCCCAGATTTTTTTTAGTTGCTTCATTATAGTTGTAAATCATGGGGTCTATTTTAATGGGAAGTTTTACTCATTGCAATTGAAAGCACAAATGGCCAAGGTTATGGCCATTTGCTTTTTGTGTTAAATTTTTTTATAAGTTTTTAAAGACCACCACCAAATTTGGAAGATATTTCAATTTCATTTTGATCTGGATCTTCAATATAAATCGATTGTGACTGGCCATAATTGACTTCGCCCCATATGGCCTCTTTCACGTTAAATTTTTTTATGGCCTTTTTAACGTCTTCAAAGTTTTTAACATTAATTCCAATATGGTTTAAGTGAGACTTTTTAACTTCTTTTGCATTCTCGTATAGAGCTAGAAAAGCTTTATTACTTTTTCCGATAATAGCATAGGGATAGCCTTTTCCACTAAGCCCTGACTCAAATACTTCAAAACCAAAAAGGTCTTTATAAAACCTTTTACTTACTTCTAAGTCTTTTACAAAAAAATTTAAATGATCAATTCCTACTATATTTAACATAATTTATCCTTTTTTAATTTTATTCGTGAATCTTGTTTGATTCGTTAAGGATAAATTACTTTATTTTTTGATTGGTTTCTAATTTTAAAAACCTATGGGGTAATAGGAAAAATCAATCAAGAATCTTCGACTTGCTTTTGTGAAAGTATTTCGATTTCTGATCTTTTATGACAATGATTTAAAATTTTAAGAAATGTTTCATTCAATTCTGGTGTGACGTAGACGACGATATCACGAAAAGCTTGACCTTTTTCGAAGGGTAAAGTCGAATAAAATGCGATATTTTCATTGGCTTCCATGGTGAAGTAGAAAAAACTAGTAAAATCTTTACTCATTCTTAGGGTATGTTCCCATAAAACTTGAGACTCAATGTAGGGTATATTGGTATTCATCATATTTGCGTTTAATAACATTGACTTAGCACAATCACAAGCCTTAAAATATTAATGTAGTGCATTCTCTTTATTTTTGATTTGTCACGGAGGACAAATGGTATCGAAAAAATCAGTTTTAGGTGCGGCATTATTAGCAACAACTTTTGCCGGCTGCTCAAATCTTGTGGAAACCACCAGGCAATCTTTATTAGGGGATGAGAAACCGCGACAGCAGAAAACTACCAATAAGAAACAATGGGTAAGTAAGTCTCAGTATGACGACCTGTTGGCCAAATATAAAAACCTATCAATAAAGTATGAAAATTTAAAAGACGAGAATTTAGGCGCAGGCAATGCCTATGATCAAGTTTCTGAACTGACTAAATCTAAAAAGTCCGACGGTGTATCTGAAACAATAGATGTATTTGGTAAGGACGGTCTAGCAAATGGTAAAACTGCTGCTCCTGCTAAACCTCCTGTTGTGTCTATCCAAGATGACGCAACTAAAATTGATCAGGAGTTGGATTATTTTAAGAGGGCTTTACAGCATAAACAAGCTGGAAAACTTGATGAAGCTTTAAAGGTTTTCCAATTTTTAGAAAAATCAAATACGAAGCAAATAAGTGTTAGGGCCAAAAGTCACATTGGATCTATTTATTTTCAGAAGAAACAATATGACCTAGCT
Source organism: Flavobacteriaceae bacterium (assembly GCA_964215955.1). Taxonomy (GTDB): domain Bacteria; phylum Bdellovibrionota; class Bacteriovoracia; order Bacteriovoracales; family Bacteriovoracaceae. The sequence continues at coordinate 63,815 of CAXPDR010000041.1, read as the reverse complement.
CTTCAGGTGTATGAAAGTATTATTCGTAAAAACTCGTTTTCAGGACTTGTTATCACAGCACTAGACTATGCCTCAAAGTGTAGTAAGCAATTGGGACTATCTGAAAAACAGTTAAAATATGAATCCATCTTAAGAGACTTTTTTGAGGTTCAAGTTTGATTAGTAGAAAACACAAATTTCTTTTCCCTTTGATAGCCTTATTGGGGAGTCCAATAGTTTATGCGCAATCAAATGAATTTGACTTGGATCTAGAAGACCCAGAGGATATGGAACTTCTCTTAAAAGAATTTGAAAGTTCTGATGATCAAAAAGACTCTGAAGAAGTTTCAATTAAAGAAGATCAAGACTTACAAAGCCTTGATGAACAACTTGACGGTGGTGATTTAGGCGATGACTTAGACTCACTAAAAGAAGATATCGGAGAAATTGAATTTACGCTGCCGGAAGATAAAGAACTAGAAATTGATCAAATAGAAGAAATTGAAAGAAGAGAAAACCCTAATAAAGTTAAGATTGTTGAGGGGGGAGAGATCAATAAAAAGCAAGCTGAAGAGATTTTTGAAATTGGAAAGGTTGAAAAAGACCTTTTAGAAATTGCCAAGAATATGCAAGGTAAAATTCCGCAATCTGAATGGAATAATATTGCAGGAAAGTCATCTGGTGGAACTTATGAAGTTGTTCAGGGCGACTGGTTATGGAAAATTTCTCAAAATATTTTTGGGTCCGGTTTTTATTATTCAAAAATTTGGGCATTAAACCCTTATATTACCAATCCCCATGAGATCGAGCCGGGAATGATATTAACTTTCTCTACAGGAAGTGATAGCTCAACTCCATCTCTAGAAATTCAAAGAGAGCGTGCAAAAAATAAAGTTTTTGGAGGGTCAGATACCTCCAGCGAGTTTGAACAATGGGGTGACAATGCTAAGCCACCATGGATCGATGAGCGTATAAAACTTAAAAATGATGGCTTTTATTTACAGTATTCAACAGGTGATACCCAAGAAGATCTAAAATATATTGGGGATCAAGGGTTAATCAAAGAATACGAGCTATATGAACCTCCAAAAACAGATCTTCTCATTGGTATTCCAAGTGATGAATTTGATTCAAGTGGTTTTAGTAAAGACTCTAAAGTTTCTTATAACTTTAAAGAAGGATTTTATTTAAATACCTTTTTGGCCAATAATATAGTTCAAGACTTTGGAAAAGTTGAGTCATCGGTAGATAGTAAAGGGTATTTCACAGCTCATGATACAGTTTTCGTCAGATTTGATGAAAAAATAGATGTCGTCGTAGGTGATAAATTTTCCGTGTATTCAGCTGATGGTGAAAAATCACATGCTAACTCAGACCGTAAAGGCTATAAGTACACAATCAAAGGAAGTTTCGAAGTTGTGCAACAACACCAAGGCTTATGGGAAGTAAGAATTATTGAAAATGCAGGAACTATATCCAGAGGTGATAGAGTTACCGTTTATACTCCTAAAATTGAAAGAATAACGAGAACGTATAATTCTAGATTAATTGAAGCCGTGTTAATTTCATCCTTTTATGATCTACAGACCTTTGTCTCTTTTGGTGATGTTGTATACTTAGATAGAGGACGAGCTGATGGAGTCGAAGTCGGTAATGTTTTTGAAATCTACGGTTTTAAAGATAGAGGAACCGATAAAAATATTGCACCAAATCCAACCTATAAGAATGGAGAATTAACTGTCATTACAGTCACGGATAATTTTTCTACAGCAATCGTTACAAACTCCGTTCGAGATTTCATAATTGGAGATATAGCAGTTACTAAAACAAAAGAAGCTGCCGCTAGAACAGCGAAACTTAAAAATAAATTAATGTCCAAAGATGCTACTCGAATGACTGAGAAAGCCATTGATGAATTAGATGTAGAATTAAACTTGGATGATTTAAATGATAGTCTTCTTGATAAAGCAGATAAAATTCAATTTACTGAAGATGAACTTGCCGAGTTGGAAAGACAAGAGCAAGAAAAGTCCATTATATCTGAAAACGAAAGAGACTTAAGAGCATTGGAAAGATTAGAAAGCGAACTTGAGACAGCAGAGAAAATGCTCAATGAAGCCAGATTAGATGAAGATCGATTACTAGAGGATGAAAATCTTAATGATATCGAAAAAGATTTTAATACAACAGAACAAGATTCACTTGATGAGTTAGAAGAAAACTTTGGAAAACGCTATCTTGATGAAGATCTTAATGATAAAGAAAATCCATATGGTCTTACTGAATTTGATATAGAAGAAATTGATGAACTTCTAAATGCGGATCAGGAGACAGAATAGTGAAGCCCAATAAAAACCAAATACTAGTAGGGCTCAAAGGCTTTGCTATGGGAATGGCCGATATAGTTCCTGGTGTATCAGGGGGGACCGTCGCTCTTATCACTGGTGTTTATGATGATCTTATTCAATCCATTAGTTCGGTAAATAAAGAGTTTATAACAAAATTATTTAAGTTTGATGTTAAAGGAGTTCTTAACCATGTTAATGCTCCTTTTATTATTCCATTATTTGTTGGAATTATTTTGGCCATCGTTTCCATGTCAAAAGTAATGCACTTTTTTATGACTAATTATAGTATTTATACATGGTCATTATTTTTCGGACTTATTTTGGCTTCCATCATTTATGTAGGTAAAACTGTTGAAAATATTTTTCACCCCAAAAGTATGGTGTTTGTGGCCATTGGAACGGGAGTAGGTTATGCCATTGTTTCTCTTGTCCCTGTTCATACTCCTGAGACTGCATTAATGACCTTTTTATCAGGTTGTATCGCAATTTGTGCCATGATACTTCCTGGAATTAGTGGTTCTTTCATTTTGCTTATTTTAGGAAAATACTTATTTGTCACTTCAGCTTTAAAAAATCCATTCAATATAGATGCGATAACCACAATTATGACATTCGTAATGGGATGTTTAGTAGGGCTGTTATCATTTTCTAAGGTCCTGAATTATTTATTAAAGAATTTTCATAATATTATGATGTGTGTCTTAACTGGTTTTATGATTGGTTCATTAAAGAAAATTTGGCCCTGGCGAGAAGTTTTAGAATCAACTATTATACGAGGCAAAACAAAAGTCTTACAAGACCAAGTCTTTTTTCCGAGCGAATTTTCAGCTGAAGTCATTACTGCATTTGTTATCATGATTATTGGTTTCGCTTTGATTTTTGTGATTGAAAAACTTGGAAATAAAAAATCTCATTAAATTTTAATGGTCCTTCTTAATAAATTAAGTTAAGATTATCTTCACGGGGTGTTAGCTCAGCTGGATAGAGTAGATGGCTTCGAACCATTTGGTCGGGGGTTCGAATCCCTCACGCCCCGCCATCTTTACTTTAATAATTGACTTAGGGCCATTTCTAGATCACACAACATGCCTTTCTGCTTTCTGTACGGAGCTGGAATTTTGTTAATATATTCTTGTGCTTGAGAAAGATTTCCGGCTAATTTTTCTCTTCCTATATAACCACTTACAACATCTGATGTTTCAGATTTGATATTTAAAATTGTTTCAAAATATCTTTTTTCAGCTCTTTTTTCTTCTAATGTTTTTTGTAAAACTTCATTGCTTGGATCTCGTTTTAATTGGGTTTCAAGTTCTTTGATTTTCATGGATGCAGCTTCAACATTAGCTATGGGATTTAAATTATCCATTCGAACTCTCAATCCATAGTCTGAATTATAAAATTGATTATAGTTATATTGGTCTAGTGTTTGACCATTTGTTATCGTGACATTAATAGATTTATGGTGTAACTCTTGCGGAGTGTAGGTCATGAAAGTTGCAGCTCTATACCCTGTATCTTTAGTTGCTTTTTTAGGGGCATAATTTACATTCAAATTTAGCCCATATTTTTGAGCTTTTCCTTTTGTTTCGAGCGTAAACTCTAGGCCCTCTTTAAAAGCTTGCTTTCCTCCCTCAAATATTTCCATTTGAACTCGGTGGGCATTTTCTTTCTCTCCCAAATCAGTTAATAATCTTACTGTTTTTGAAATATCATCTTTGTTTGTTTTTAGCTCCCAACTGGAGACATCTTTTTTATCTTTGAAAGTTTCCATAAGTAGTAGTTTATCATTATGTGGAGAGACAACATCTCCCCATCCTTTCTCCAATCCTTCAATATGATAGTCGACTATTTGATCCGAAATCATTCCGGTAACAATGACGTCTTTAATTTTACCTGTTTTTCGAAGTTCATCGATAACCTTGTAGCCTTCTCCAAAACCATCAACAGACCCACCTAAAATGAACACCGTTTTTGCCTTTGCTCCTCCTAACTTTTTTGATTGTTCATAAGCATTAATCACTCGTTTTGCAAATTCTAATTTAAATTTTTCAATATCTTCATAACCCGCACCAGAGTATCCCAAGAACTCATAAGCTGAAAAATTACTGTTTCCAATTTCAGTATTGATAGAATTTAAAAATGTCTCATAATGAGCAAAGTATTTTGAAGATGGCTTATCTACGTTATCACCAATTGCTTCTCTGTATTTCTGAACAGCGGAAATTTTAGCACAGAGATTAGTAGAAATTATTAATGTGATTACTATCCATTTCATTGGTTTCTTATCGGAGATTTGAACAAAGTCTCTAGAGCTTGATTTTTTTTGTTGGTTATCTTGAAGAAGGGTATGTTGATAACAGCTGGTTTCAACTCAACTTAAACCAGCTCGAGTTAATCACCAATGTTTTCAATGGGTTAAATACATGATAATTTGTGTTTGGATACAATTGGGAGCTTCGAACCATTTGGTCGGGGGTTTGAATCCCTCACATCCCATCATTTCTTTTAATTATATAATCATCAATACAGACACTCTAGCTTTAGCCTGCTATGATTGGTTTATGAATAACAGAATCTCAACCCACTATAAATTGAATTCAACTTTATCCTCATTAAGTAACTCGGAAATCAAAACAATGCTTAAGAATAATGAAGTAGGCTCTGGATGGGGTAAAAACTTTGAAGTTAAACTGGGGGGAACAAAGGTCTTTGTTAAATCAATCCCACTAACTGAACTTGAATATAAAAATCAATTTAGTACTAAAAATCATTTCAAATTACCTCTGTATTACAACTATGGGGTGGCTTCTGCTGGAATGGGGGCGTTTAGAGAATTAAATACTCATGTTAAAACTACCAATTGGGTGTTGTCTGGAGAAATTGAAAACTTTCCATTGATGTATCATTACCGAATTGTAAAAAAAGATAAAACCTCTAAGAAATGGACTAAAGTAGATAAAAAGTCCCATGATGACTATGTCAGATATTGGAACAGTTCAAAACGTATTGATGAATACATCCTTGAAAGAAAAAAGGCTAAATATGAGATTATTATTTTCTTAGAGCACTTCCCCCATGTCATGATGAAATGGTTAAAGCCAAATATTTCTAGAATAAACGAAATGAAAGCAAAGTCTTTTAAAATCTTTGATTTTTTACAATCAAAAGGAATTATTCATTTTGATACGCATTTTGGAAACCTTTTGACCGATGGAAAAAATGTCTTCCTTACAGACTTTGGCCTGGCCCTTGATAAAAACTACCATCTTTCAAAAAAGGAATTGGAGTTTTATAAAGAACATAAGTTCTATGATCATATGGAGTTTTTAGGATGTTCATCCGTCTTTTTAGAGTCCTTTTGGCATGATTTAAGTCATAAGAAAAAACAATTACTAGAAGAAGAATTTAATCTTAATCTAGAAACCCCGTATTATGAAAAGATTGAAATAATACTGGATAATATCGATGAAATCCAAAAAACCATGAGACTAAGTGAAACTTATATTAAGTTTTTAAAGAAACATATGAATGTGATTAAACTTAGTAATAGTTTCTTTTATGGACTGAGAAAAGATTATAAAAAGAGGACTAAGTATCCTAAAAGGTTAGTTAAGAAAGAGTTGGAATAAAATCCTTTTTTAAAAGACCATAAATCCTTTCATCTACTTCTTCTCCTTCAATAAGAAAATGTGATCTAAGTAGGCCTTCTTTTTGGAATCCTAGTTTCTCTACAATTTTGTATGATGGTATATTGTTATCTGAAATAAGTGCAATGAGTTTTCTTAAGTCAGTTTGAGAAAAGAGTTTAGAAATTAGAGCTTTGGCCATATCAAATCCATGTCCTTGATTTCTTTTTAGAGGGCTGACTTGATAAGTTAACTCAGCAGTTTTCATCATTTGATTAATATTGGTTATACCAATAATTCCTAGGATTTCTTCACCATTAAAATATCCCCATTTCATATCTTTTTTCGCATAAATATTTTGAATATCTGGAGAGTAGGAGTTCATTCTTGTCGTAAATTCATCAAACTCGCACGGGGCAAATGGGTTATGTTCTCTAGCGTAGGGATCATTTCTCCATTGAAAAATTTCTGAGTAAAAGCGTTGATCTATTTTAATTAAGTCCATAATTCTTTTTTTGTGAACAGTTTATTTGAATTATTGATAAGTTTCAACAGGGTTTCATTAAATGCAAGTAATAAATTTATCGTGGTGCCATTTTGGGGTCTTCCCAGATTGTTATAGGTATTCTAAGTTTGCTTGAAGAAATAGGAGAGTGATATGAGACTAATTTTTATTTTATTTACATTGTTTATAGCTTCTGTGCAGGCAGATTCTTTCACCATTGAACAAAATGGCCGTACGTATACGTGCACTGAAAATGCGGACCAGGCTAACAGTTGTATTGGAAAACCAGCTACATATGAATGTGATGATTGGGTAGAAGTAGGGCGAACAAGGGAATACAATAATGATATTCATGTCTGTGGCTTTTCATTTAATAGGTATGCAGGTATAATTATCAAAGAACGTACTTGTAGAACATTCGATGGTTGTGGAAATTTTTCTGGTACCTATACAGAAAAAGATAAACAGTTGGAAGGTAGATGTTACAGTTCTAAAGAATAGTTTATAGAGCAGGTCTTACAAAAATAGGCTTCTCAAAATTCTCTGCTTAGTTAAGTCCATAATGGTTCTTAAAAAAGGATTCGGCTTTTTCTTGGGAGGAATTAAAAAATTCAAAAAACTGTGGAACTAAAGGTGAAAGGAGCGCCAAAAATGATAGGACTCCGCCCATGACCATCATTGTTTCCTCAATTCCAATCTTTGCCATTAAAACACCGACTATGGCCATGGAAATAGGTGTTACTCCTTGGCACATGAATCCTAGTATTGAAAATACTCGAGATCTTAAGTGATCAGGAGTGGCAATCGTAATTTGAGTTGATGCTGGAACATTACAGATAACTCCAAATGCAGCAAGCGTAAACATAAAAAACATTAGGATAAAAACACTATTTCCTATTGGTAAAAAGGCACAACTTAAACCTAATCCAAATATTGACCAATAAATAAGATTTGCCCGAGATACTTTTTGTAATAGAAAGGCTACCGAATAACTTCCAGCAATTGCGCCAAGACCTCCGGCCATCTCTACCCAACCAAGGCTCCAAGCAGGCATTTGCTTTGCTTCTTTTATAAGTGCTGGAAGAACTATTGCAAATGGTGCCATTATAAAATTCATGATCATTGCCAAAATGGCCCAACTAAATAGAACTTTAATCTTATACATTACTTTGAAGCCTTCTTTGATTTCATCAAGCCATTGTGAAACGCCACTATGTGGCAAAGAGGCCTTTGTTGGAAGAGTAGACTGTTTAATGGTAATTAACGCTAGGGCCGCAATGAAAAAAGATAGTGAATCAAGGATATAAGTTTTTTCAACTCCAATAAATGCAACCAAGCTTCCTCCAATTATTCCTCCTAGTACATTTCCGATAGAGAGGACTGATTGGGATAGTTGTATGGCCGGTTCTAACACTTTGGCCGATACAAGTTGTGGAATAATTCCACCTGAAGCAGAAGTGTAGAGTGCTGTACCTACAGAAAGTAAGGAAAATAACCCGATAAGAAGTGGAAGGTTATAATAGTTATTAATGATAATAATGGCCAAGGCAGCTGAAGTGATTCCTCTTAGGGCTTCACTTAATGCCAATAGTTTCTTTCTTGAATACTTATCACCAAAAGGACCAAACAATGGCATAAGAAATATTCTAAAGAACATTGCGGGGGCCATTATTGCTGCAATTGCTTCAGTTCCATTTTCCTTATCAAGAATCCACCAAGTAAATGCCACATGCCCGCAAATATCACCAACAACAGAGATAAATTGTCCCAGCATGTACTTCCAAAAGTCATGGCCATATTTATGGTATTTATAGACTAGGTTCATTAATCTCTCACTTTGATGTGAGAAGTTAATTTTCAAACGATTAATCGTCAATATATGTGAACTATTTACAGTCCTTCTAATTCAATAAAGTCTTCATATATTTCTTGAAACTCAACCTCGGAACATGTGAACTCTTTTTTAGAGACAATCTGATTATTATCTTTTTGGAAAACATGGGTAATACATGTATCTAAAAATCTCTTTCCAGCTAGGTTATAGTCAAATCCTTTCTTTTGATTGACTTTGAGTGGGTAGACATTATTATTTGAGCTAGCTTCGGCTACAAGTAAGTTTTGAAAATCTTTTTCTGTACCAAGGGCTTTAAACTGATCAAGTCCTGATACTATAGACATATGAGTAACATCTTCACCGCGGCACTCATTGTTTTCACAAGTATTCACAACTGTGCAGCTATTTCTGTTTACATAATCGACTTCACCTCGAACAAGGATACCTTCGACTTCAAGTGTTTGAGCATTAAATACAGGAGATCCGGAGTTCCCCCCAAATGAATCAAGGTTCGCAACGAAATACTCATCTTCAATTGATCTGACTTGAGCATCATCAGCAATCTTTAAAGACATTCCTGTTGGGTGTCCCATTATAATAAGTTCTTCACCTAAATTAACAAGACCTTTTCTTTTAAAGCGAAGAGGTGATCTATTCGAGACATTTTTATTTAGCTGAATGACTGCAAAATCTAAGTCCTTATTGGGAGAATAACTTAATCCTACAACTTCTTTACAGGTATAAATGTCTTGTACATCAACTTTTGTTTTTCCATTATGGTATCCAAAAACCCATTTTTCATTTCCGCATACTGCTCTTGTTCCAAGACAATGACCAGCAGTAACAAGTAAGTCATCATCCACTAAAAAGCCAGTACAATTGGCAGCTACAAGCTCTTCTTTAAATCTTTGGTCACTACAAAGATTATAAGCTTCTTCTAGAGTATCACTTTTTAAGTTTCCTTTTCTGTCGATATTTTCACTTGGAATCATTGCGGCGACTGAACTCGCAAGTTTTTGAACATCACTGTCTGGATAGTCCGCGAGATCTACGCGGTTATCATCCCCGTATATCACTTTGATACTTAAAGTGTTTTGGGCATTATCAATTTCATTAATCATCTTTTTTACTTCTGCATGTGGGTGATGCTTTAATTCACCAACAGTACAGGCTTTATCTGGATAATTATTTAAAAATTGGCTTAAAGATTCTTTGAAAACTGTTAAGTCGGGATCGATTTTATTTATATTTTTAAAATCCTCTTCCAGTCCGGCTTTATCTTTTAAAAAGTTATCCGTACAGACTTGAGTCTCTTCTTTTTCACACCCAGTAAGTAAAATTGTCAGAACTAAAAAAAATAAACGAAAAAACATCGAACCCCCTAAAAACCTTTGCTATTGCTAGTTTAGCAGTTTCAAGATTGCGTTTACTAGGGGGAAGAATGGTCTTGTTATTACTTTAATTCGTTGAAATTACATGAATCAAAATGTTATTATGATTTAGATGAATAGGAATTTTAAAAATAAGATAAAAGACAAATTTACTTTATCAAATATCCTTTTTACTATGGTATTAATCATAGTAATAGTTATGCAAGCTCCGGTTTGGCTTAATAATTTTCAAAATATTGGGATGAATCTCAATGATATTAAAATCCGAAGTCTTTCTAAATCAGAACAGCTTATCCCATTGGATGCGAATAAAGTGATCGTTTTTTGGTTTTCTAATTGTGCTCCATGCAAACTTGAAATGAAAAGGCTGAAGGCATCTGTTGATGATAAAAAAATTAATAAGGATAATTTAATTTTTATAAATATATTTGAGTCAAAAACTAAAATTAAAAAATTTTTGAAAAGAAATCCTTATCCATTTACTTTTGGAAGCTCTCCAAGTTTGGTCAAAAGACTTGGTATAACTGCAACGCCTACAATGGTGTTCTTAGAAAATGGAGATATTCGTTATATGTCTTCAGGGATGAGCCTAATAGGGATCTTCTTAGCTGAATTATTTCTTTAAAAAAGAAAATTTACTTATAAGAAATAACTTCATATGATTTTTTTAGGGAGTTATTTATGAAAAGTTTTTTTATTGTTTTATCAAGTATAATCTTAGTGAGTTGTAGTACTAATCCAAAAGGGGAGTACTCGAGAACTAAAATAGAGAGACCTTATTCTTTACCTCATGATGTCGCTAGTGCAGAAATTGGAGTAAGATCTGTTAGTGTGGAGACCTCTGAGATTGAGAATGATGTTGAGGACGAAAGCGAAACATATAGCTCAACCCTTATGGGATTTGAAGATGGAATTAATAGTTCTGTAAGTTGGGTTTATCCAATTGGATTGAGGGCTAAATTTTATTCAGATGAGAAACATACCTTTGGAGCAAGTGGGGTTACTTTTTTCATCTACACACAGTATCAAGTAGATTATTGGTACAGAGTAAATCAAAAAGTTTCTCTAAGACCTTCGTTTACTAATGAGCAAATAGACTTTTTATTTTATAATGAAAAGAAGCAGTTAACTGGATTGGAAATGCTTTATCAAGTTAATAATCATCTTGCATTAAGCTTATATGGTGGAGCAGGAACTTACGAAAGTAACTCTGATTTATTTGATAAAATCATTGAAGATATTACTGGTGAAGAGCAAGAAGATACAGAGGTATCCGGTGATATCAAACGTCTTTCTTTGGGGGCCGTGTATTCATTTAGTGAGCTTTGGGATGGAAAACTGAAATATATTAGGGATATGATTGAGGTCGATGAATTTAAGGTTGATTCTAATATTTTAGATCTTTCTTTTGTTTATTATTATTAGATTCTTTGTTCGTTATTTCTTGAATTATCTAGTTAGAAGATCGGTAATCTTATTCAATACGATACCGCTACTAACAGCAACATTTAATGAGTTTTTTTGCCCATGCATCGGAATGTGTAAAATTTCATCAGCTAATTTTAAGATTTCTAAATCAATCCCATATTGTTCATTGCCTAAAATAAGAACTATGGGTTCATCTAATACTGTTATCTTATTTATGTTTTTAGCATCTCGACCAGTTTCAATGGCCATAATGGCATGACCTTGATTCTTTAAACTTTGGATCGTAGATTTTAAATCATCTGTTTCAATCCAGGTTTTTGGTTCACAGCCCATTGCAGTTTTTTTTACTGCTTCGGTATCTGGTGTAGGTGTGAAGCCTGAAAAAATAATTTTAGAAACTCCAAAGCATTCAGCATTACGTATAATTGCACCAACATTATGAGCTGATCTAAGGGCATCTAGAATCAGAATTATCGGAAAATTTTTTACTTTTAAATTATTATTGTCTGATGTCTTGACGACATTATCATATTCTTTGGAAGATTGACCCAATAGTCTTTCAAGTAACATTAAGTAAAGAGTAAACTGTTTATCGAGGGAGACTATTTTTTTGAACTCTTTATTCATCCTTTGAATCTTATCTTCTTTGGAGTGTTCAAGAAAAGAATGATATTTTTGTAATTTTAGAAAAGATTTATCATCTATATTAAGATTATTTTTTTCTATGAACCTTGCTAGGTCAAAGAGAACTTTGAGCTGTTTTTCCTCAGAAAAACTTAAAAGTTTGGTTTGATTAAAGTCTTTATTCATAAATGGTGATTAACATATCAAATCTTCAGTGACAATTTCAATCTTCGTTGTTAAGGTTTTTATATGAAAACAAATGCTCTTTTAGTTACTATCTTATTTATTCTTACTTCTTGTGCCACCTGGAGAACAGGAGAAATCGATACCGAATTCTCTTTCGATGGGCATGAAAAGCAAGAAAGTAAAGTAAAAATGTTCGTAGAATTTGGAGCATATGAGTATTACGAAAATGAAGAGTTAAATAAGGATTGGTTGACTGAAAGTAAAAAAACAAGAGTTGAGAAAATTATATTTGATAGATTTAGAAAAACTAAACTTTTTAAAATTTTAACCAAAGAGGAAAGTTCTAAATTGGACTATAAAGCAGTAGTAGAGGTTAGAAGATATCTTAAATATAGTGAGAATATGCAATGGGTCACACCTTTAAGTCTTTATCTTATTCCAAGAAGTGTTGAAGATAAAATTGTTGTCACTGTTAAGTTTTATGATAATAAAAATGCTTTGGTTGGGATGACAGAAGCTTTTGATAAGGCAGTCACTTGGCATCAATTGTTTATGATCCTAGGACTACCTTTTACTGGAACTCCTAATAACCAAGTTATGAATGCCATTGAAGATCTAGTAATGGCCTCGGTGGAACAAGCTTATCAAGATGGCTATTTTAATGGTTTTGAAAATCTTTAAAATTTGATCTTTGTTAAATGAATAAAATTGTTGACTCCTTTACTCGGGACACTTCATAAAATAGAAATTTTTATAAGTTTTCTAAAAGCCTTTAGGTAAAGACTTTTGTCGCTTATTTGGTTCTGTCTTCTTTTATACGTGAGTTTTTTGCTTTGGAATTTATTATGAAACAAGGGACTCCTCTTGATCAATAAAACCAATCAGCTTAGAATTGAATTATTAAATACATTTAGAAAGGATTAATATGAAGTGGTACCAAAAGCTGCATTGGAAAATCATTATTGGAATGATTTTAGGTTTATTATGGGGTGTTCTATCCGTTGGGATGGGATGGCAAGAGTTTACTCTTAATTGGATTTCTCCTTGGGGAAAAATCTTTATCAATATGCTTAAGTTGATAGCAGTTCCTTTAGTTTTAACTTCACTTGTGGTTGGAGTTGCTTCTTTGAGTGATATTAAAAAATTATCTCGAATGGGTGGAAAAACTATTGCAATATATATGGGGACTACTGCAGTTGCAGTGACCATTGGTTTGTTGGCCGTAAACCTTTTAAAGCCAGGAGAGTCGATTCCAAAGGATCTTACAGATAAACTTCAAAAAAGTTATCAGGCTAAAGTGCAGGATAAAGAGTCAAATGCTAAGAAAGCAACAAAGGATAGGGGACCTCTTCAGCCTATTGTAGATATGGTTCCACAAAATATTGTTGAAGCAAGTGCTAACAATAGAAATATGCTACAAGTTGTAATTGTTGCTATTCTGTTTGGGATTGCCTTGATTCAAATTGAAAATTCGAAATCAGAACAATTAGTATCCATATTAGATAATGCAAATGAGGTGGTTCTTAAAGTTGTTGATATGGCCATGCTATTAGCTCCATTTGGGGTCTTTTCATTATTGGCAAATACCATCGTCTCCGTTGCCGGTGATGACCTATCATCAATAACTGAACTCATTTCTGCTTTAGGTTTTTATTGTTTTGTTGTTGTTTTAGCTTTATTCCTTCATGCAGGTCTCACATTTTCATTAATGATCAAGTTTTTAACTCCAATGAAGCTAAAGACATTTTTTAAAGGAATTGGACCAGCTCAGTTGGTAGCATTTTCTACCAGTTCAAGTGGAGCGACTTTACCAGTTACTATGGAGAGGTGTGAAAAGAATCTTGGAGTTGAAGAAGAAGTAACTTCTTTCGTTCTTCCACTAGGTTCTACAATTAATATGGATGGTACAGCATTATACCAAGCAGTTGCAGCAGTATTTATTGCTCAAGCAACTGGAATTTCTCTGACTTTTGGTGATCAATTAACAATTATCTTCACAGCTGTACTTGCTTCTGTTGGAACTGTTGGAGTTCCTGGAGCCGGTATAATTATGCTTCTTATTGTATTAGAAGCTATTGGAGTTCCAAGTGCTGGAATCGCGTTAATTTTAGGGGTTGATCGTATCTTAGATATGCTTCGTACTACTGTTAACGTTACAGGTGATGCGGCAGTTTCAGTTGTTATCGCTAATCAGGAAGGTCAATTAGGCGAACCTCACGTCAGTGATGCAGATGAACCGCATTTCGTCATGAGTAGGGAAGAAAAACCTAATGTCTAAAAACTAAATTTTCACTCTATATAGGGCCTCGTAAGAGGCCTTTTATATTTCCTTAATCTTGATTTGTTAAGCTCTTAAATATCTAAAATTAAAGGAGTTTTTATGAATCTAAAATTACCTGATATCGAGGAATCAAAAGAATTGTCGATGGACCTTTTAAGGGCTTACGTAGGTATAGCTCTTATAGGAAAAGGCATATACTTCATTCAAAATTTAACAGAGCTTTTCGAATTGACTAGTACTGCAGTTTCTTATGGGGATTTTATTATTTCTCACTATATTATCTTCGCTCATATTGTTGGTGGGCTATGTATCGCTGCAGGTCTTTTAACCCGGATTGCGGTTTTGGCCAATTTACCTATTTTATTTGGGGCTGTGACCTTCGTTCATTTACAGGAAGGTTTTTTTACTGTGGGACAAGGGTTAGAAGTTTCTATGCTTATGTTCTTTTTACTATGTGTGACTCTGTATCATGGCTCCGGAAGATGGTCAGTAGATTATTATATTAATAAAGGAGATCCGAATCATGAGACAAACATGGATAATATCATTAATTTTTCAGAATATTTAATTTTAAAAGATCTTCAAAATAAAGAGAAATCTGATGAAAATGATCAAGATAAAGCTGCCTGAAATATTTTTATTTAAATAGGTCCATAACTCTTTGAATTTTTTTAGAATTATCCGATAAAGGGTTATGGATTTTAATTACATCGGGATTCGACCTAAAGAGAAAACATATTTTTCTTATCTAGTTGCACTGACATTTTTGATTGTTAGCGTCTTTAGCGTAAATCCAAATGCACTTACAAGTCATATAAAAAGTCTCCCAATTCAGAAGGATCTCAATCTTATCCAGAGTAAGCTCTATTTAGAGTTTTGCTTAAGTAGAGTTGTCGAAAGAGAGAACTGCTTATTTTCGAAGCCATTTTTTAAGTTAAGAAGAGATAATTTTGTATTTGAGAAAAGTCGTACCAAAAATATCGAAGTTCTTCTCGAAGGAATGGGAGAGAAGTTTTCAGCAACTAAGCACTATGAACAATTTTTCCAAAAGCTACATCGTGCAGATAAATCTGTTAAAGAACTTCCATCTTATGAAAGATTTAATGAACTGTTAGACCAAAAGAAATTTAAATTACATTCCTTAACTGATTCAAGTACTTTTTTGACTAAACAACATCAAAGTTTAATAAGACTTTTATCCTCGCTTTTTAGTGTTGAAGGGACATTTAGTATTATATTTGTTGTTTTATCAACTTTATTCCTTGGTATCTTTATGGAGGTTAAGTTTGGAAAACTTTATTTTCCATTTATAGTATTGATACCAAGTTTTTTCATTTTAAAATATTATGTAGAAACTTTATCGAGTGATTCAACCTCTATCATTCTAGGGGGAGGAATCCTATTAAGTTACTTAAGTGGTATTTTTACAACAAGTATGTGGGGATATAAGTTTCAAATAAATTCCCATAAAATTTCTTATGGTCTTTGCTCTATTGTTATTTATATCCTAGGAAGTTTACTTTTTTATTTATCGTTCTCCTCTGTCATTCCTGGAAGAGCTCATTTTTTAGGTTTTACTTTGGGGTTGTTTTTGGGACATTTTTCAAAGTTTCTTGGCGTCTATAAAAAAGGTTTTTTTTCCATTAATGAGTATAGATCATGGAAATCTATTGATAGAGAGCATGATATCTTTGAATCTTTAAATAAACTAAAACCTCTATTGCATAATAATCCTTCAAGTCTTTTTTTGAATAATTATTATTTGAGCAAAATTCACATAGGATTGGAACAAGGAGTTAATCAAAAAGCTTTTTATGGGCATTTTCGCTTTGTATTGCCATTCATAGGGGAAGGTTCAAGGTTAGTCCTCGTTAATAGTGTTAATAAAATGAATATTGAGTTGGATTTTTTACCCATCCTAAGATTTCTACCAATTAAAATGATTAAAGAGATGAGTGAAGATCATTCTTTAAAAAAACAGTGGCGTATCTTATTTAAAATGTTGTTCTTGGCACTAGTCCAAGAAACTAGTGAAAAAAATAATATTTCAAGTGAACTGTATCAATTACCAAAAGATGACTTAGAGAGTTTCTCTGAGCTAGTAATGTATTTTAAGCATGCTAATATTGATGAGTTTTCAAAGAATGTTTTCATAAATTTAGAACGAAAGCTTAAGGCTTCTTAGGTCTAGCTATCTCTTAAGAGTTTTTCACAGTCTTCTTTCTTTATAGTTGTTTTCGAAGAACAACCAAAAGATGAAAAACTCCAGATATTGTAATGCTTATCGTGATTCGAATAAATTAAAGCAAGATCTCTTTCAATCGCAATTTTTTTACCATTTTTTCTTACAGCAATTGTTCTTTCTTTATTAAAAGAGAATGTGGAATCAGACTCTGCCCAAACTGTTTTATTTAGATTATGTGTACTCCTCTCATTCAGAAATGTATTAGTCACCACTAGCTTATGAGGTTCCGAATTTGAGTTAAATAAAACATCTATTTTTAATAAACCTATTGTTCCTGAATAACTTAAAATATTCTTGGATTTTTTGGCGGTAATGTTAATTTCGTCTCCAAGGGCAAGAAGTTTTCCAGTACTAAGAGAGTATTCAGTATTACAGTTGCCAGAAATCTCATAATTAATATTTATCGAGTTTGAATCAAAGCTGGTTTTATCTAGTTTAAAGTTGTTTAAATGGATTTTATTGTGAGATCTATTTATCTCAATACTTTTACAAACCAGTGAGGTTATAGTGTTCAAATTCTTATAATTAAGTTTAAAAGAAGACTGCTCACTAGCTAAAACCAGGTTCATGTTGTTAAAAATAAAAAATGAGATAATTAAATACTTCCAATCCATAATCTTATTATGCCTAAATATATAATTTTAAACAGTTTTAGTGTAAAATTTGTTATGGCCGTACAAACTTTAAACAATTTTCTTAAGATATGCTTTATTTTTGAGATTCTTCTCATTTCATCTGTAAGCTGGTCAAAAGACTCCGTTTTGAACTTTGGGAAGGCAAAATCAATTTTGGCAAACCAGGTTTACGGAAAAAAGAATGAAACTTTTTATTGCAAATGTCGGTATCAGAAGAAATCAATTAAGGCAAAGTCTTGTGATATTTTGACTAAAAAGTATAAGAAGAGAAAAAAAAGGTTGGAGTGGGAACATATTGTACCTGCTCATGCATTTGGGAATGCTTTTAAAGAGTGGAGAGATAATAAAAAATACTGCCCAAAGCAAAAAAGTAAAAGAAAGTGTACTGCTAAATTGAATTCTACGTTTCGGGAAATGGAAGGTAACCTTCATAACTTAGTCCCCAGTGTTGGGGCAGTTAATGCTTTAAGGAGTAATCTATCGTTTGCAGAATTTAGGGGGAAATCTGAAGAATTATGTAAAAATAGATTTTGGAAACAAAAACGAAAAATCAATGTGGCTAAAGATATAAAGGGCGATATCGCAAGAATTTACTTTTATATGAATGAAACTTACCCTGGTAGGGGAATTATATCTAAGAAAAATATGAAACTCTTTGAAGCTTGGAATAAAATTGATCCCGTTTCTGAGGATGAGTGTCGTATATCAAGACTGAAAGCAAAACTTCAAGGTAGTCGTAATAAATTTGTAGAGGACTTTTGTAAATGAAAACATATTTGATACCCATTTTCCTGATCTCTTTAGTCTCTTGCAAGAATGAAAGGAAGCTTGAAATTATAAAGCAATGGCATTTAGCAAGCCATGAACAGACATTAAATATTGAAGAATCAAAAAAATTGCCCCAGTATAAAAATCAAAAGGAAATCTATAAATATCTAGAAAAAAGATATTTAGAGAATAGAAATCTCGTTGTTTTAGCCGAAGGTTGTGAAGGTAGTATAAAAGAGAAATTTCAAATTAAATATAATGGTTGGAACTTAGAGAGTCTCAAAGCTTATACTGAGTCTAAACAATTTAAAAATATTATGGCACCTGTTCCTATGAAATTGTTGGCCAAATATCCTAATGCTAATATTATTTGTGGTGATAGCGAAAGTTTAATAAAAGAAAATCTCAAGGCTTTATCTGATTTAAGAGGTTTCACTGGTTTTTATCAAAAATTAAAGTTATTTAAAAAAACAGATCCTGAGAAGTTTTTGAAATATAAGAATCAGCTCCTTGAAATTTACCCTGAAGCCATT
This sequence comes from Flavobacteriaceae bacterium, assembly GCA_964215955.1. GTDB lineage: Bacteria > Bdellovibrionota > Bacteriovoracia > Bacteriovoracales > Bacteriovoracaceae. The sequence goes on along the minus strand of CAXPDR010000041.1, from coordinate 45,432 downwards.
GAGAAAAATATTTTAAGGTTTAGCTTAAATAAAGCAAAAGATGCTTTAAATAGATTTGAGCTTTTTCTAAAGAAGAGAAATAGTATTTTTATTAAAAGGTTGGCTAAATCAAAAGGATCAGATTTTGTGGTTGTTATTGGTGGTCTTCATAGCTTAGATCTAGAAACCAGAGCTAAGGAAAAGGGCTTTATCACAAAAACTACAACTTTAAAAAATTATTCAAAAGATGAAAGTTTATTAATTTTAGGACTTAAAGAAATTCTTGAAAATGAGGTTGTAAATGATTTGAGTTATTTTCAAGTGCCTAATGGTTTTCAACATAAGACATTTCCTGTTTCCAATAAAATTAGTGATAGCTCTCTTCTTTTTAGTGATGATGAATTAGACCAAATGAATCTTATTATTAAGGGGAAGTTGGACTTTGACCTTTTATTAAGTGACTTTGATCAGGATGGAATTAGAGACTTTACCCTTTCAACAACTGGGACAGATCTTATTTTAAGTGCTGAAGACTCTGACTGGGATAATGATGGAATAGGAAACCTTGAAGATCCAAGTGTTGGAGAATATATTGTTGGTAAAGAGGTAAATGAGATTAGAATCAATAATAATTATTTCTCTCAAAAAGAGAAAAATAGAGTCTTAAATAGAACCAAAAAATATGTGAAAGTTCTTTCCAGCAAAGAGGTTTCTCATGAGCAAATTGTTTTAGAAGTTTTTAATCAACTTGCTCCTAAGTTTAAAGAAAGAATTAAAAAACTGAAATATATTAAGGCTACAGATCCCGTTTTTAATTATGGCAAAAGGGTTTTTTTCTCTTATATACCTCAGTCTCAAACAATTGAGTATTACCCTGCAAAATTAAGTTTATTTCTAAATCAAGAATATCAACTAAAATTTAAAGGAACTGATTTTAAGCTTTTTGTTCAATCATTTGTGATTCCAATTATTGTTCATAGTTTAGCCCATGAAGTCGGACATATAATAGAAAATAGGGAAATACCTAAGCGCTGGAAAATTAAAAAGGAACCTTATTTAGGTAAGTATCTAAACTCATATCGATTAAAAGAGAAGGTTATTGATCAAATAACAATATCACAAGTCTTTTTGAATAAGGGGTTTGACAAGTGGTTGGATGATTATAAGGAGTACGTGAAAGAGGTTAATTTGATCTTGAGGAGTCCTAATAGGCAAAGGCAACTCGAATTAATAAGGAAGACTAAATATAAAACAAAAATTAAAAGTTCATTACTTGAACATCAATTAAGTTTTTTGAGTCTTTTTAAGATTCCGTCAATTTATTCTCTTAAAAAAATTAGTGAATGGCATGCTGAAATGTTTGCTGCCTGTGTTTTTCAAGAAGTTTTTCCAAACTCAAAAACGGTTAAACGCGCAGTTGAGCTTGAACATCTTATGGGATTCAATCCTCTGGCCGTATCTGCAAGTTATTGTAATAAAGCTAAAAAGACTTACTAGTTGGCTTATATTGCCAAAAAAAGCGGTCATCATTAAGAATTTACTTACAAATTCTAGGGCTTAAGTACATAAAAATACTGGATTTTAACCTCTGAGTGGTACATTGTCTCATAATTGAATGTGGAAGTTGAAGTTATTTGACTTAATTCCGACAAGTAAGATGGAGATAAAAATAAAGAGGAATATAAAACCATGAAAAGTTTAATTTTAGGAAGTATGATTGTATTTTTGAGTTTATTTGCTTTTTCAGCTCAAAATTCAAAAAAAGTAGCAATGGTAAAGCTTGTAAGAGGTGATGCTGAGCACTTATCTCCAGATGGTAATCAAGGGAAGATAAAGAAAGGTATGTGGTTGAAAGAAGGAACTATTATTAAAACAGGAAATAAAAGTTTCGTAAGACTAAACTTTGTAGATAAATCTAATATGAATATTGGTCCTAAATCAGAGTTAAAAATAGAAAAATTTAGCAAAGAAGAAGCCGGTGTTATTAATGTTCTGACTGGTAAAATCAGATCTCAGGTCACTAAAGATTATTTGAAAATGGACAAGAATAAATCAAAACTATTTGTAAAATCAAGAAACGCTGTCATGGGCGTAAGAGGTACTGACTTTCTCTTTAGTACTAACAAGAGAACAGGAGCTACAACAACAGTCCTATTCGAAGGGAGTATTGCATTTAATAAGGTAAATAAAGGCGATAACCTTAGAAATCTAGAATCTATAGTTAGCAAGGGAAGAATGATTAAGCCAGGGGAAGTTTCCATCGCAATGAGAGCGAGAAAAAAGCCGACTGTTCCTGCAAAGCTAAGTTCAAAACAATTTGAAAAGCTCAATAATAATAAAAGCTTTAAAGTCTCCGAAGTTAAGAACGTTAAAAAAATGAAATCGATTGTTCCGCCAGGATTAAGTGGTGAGGTTGTTTCGGGTGACTCAGGAAATCTTAAAGAAGAAATTAAAAAAGTTGTGAACGTAAATATTAAGGAAGATAAAAAAGAAGATGAGAGGAAAACTCCTAATGAACAAAACAAAGGTTTTGTACAGGGTGACGATATTAAACCTGCTGATGGTGTAATGGTTCACGTTGATACAGGAGTTGTTATACCACCAGGTGTTGATTCTAAATTTGATAAAAACTCTGGAGAATGGGTAAGTAATACAAATGGAGGAATAAATGCTGCCGGTGAATATACACCACCTCAAGGGTTCACTATAAATGATGAAGGTCAACTTTTAAAAGTTGATGTGGAAACAGGTGCACCTAAAGAGGTCGTCGTTATTGATATTAAGCCAGTTGATAAAATGCCACCAATTGAAGCTGCTCCAACTGTTGAGTATAAAGCTCCTGTTAGAAATGATCAGCCAATTAAAGGGCCAGCTCCTGCGGGGTCAATTGATGAAATAAATCAAGAATTTGAGAAGAACTTTGAAGAAATTCTCATCGAAGATGAAAAAATTCTTGAAAATAATCCTGAAACTTTTGATAGATCACCTGATGGAAGTTTAGTCAATCCAGAAGAAAAAGAGGGATATTTACCTCCACCTCCTAAGCCAGCAGACTGTTCAACATGTAATCAACCAGATGCTGTCTTTAATCCAGACGGGACAGGGGGAGCTTTACCGCCACCACCACCGCCAAAACCAGGTAAGACTAGAACTAAGTTCAGAATTAACAAAAAATAGTAATTAATTAAAATAGGCCAGTAATGGCCTATTTTTCTGCTTATTTTTATTCTCAAAATTTCTTGTATAATTTCAATATATTGCGCTCAATATTAGGAATTATACATGTTAAGAATTTTCTTGATCCTTTTTTTATCTCAAATATTTTTGATTTCTTCTTCTTTGGGGGAGAGTAAAAGAATTAATACTAAGGTCCTTATCTCTAAAGTTTATGACCTTTTTAATGCTGGGGAATATGAAAAAGTAAGTAAAACTTTAATTTTGATTGAAAACAGAGTGAAAAATAAAAACTCTAAAAAAGCGAAAGAAGTTCTTGGTCTCGTTTCTTATTGGAAGGCCATGGCACTTTCAAGAATGAATGAGTTTGAAGAAGCTGAGAAGAACTTTATTAAGGCCTTAGATGTTGGATATTTTAGTAAAGATATTTATTATGAATATGGTCAAGTCCTTTATGTTTCAAATAAATATAGAAGGGCAAGAGTTGCATTTAAAAAATCTGTAAAAGCTAAATATAAAATGGGAGTGTCTCTATACTATATTGCTTTTATTTCTCAAGAACTAAAAGACTATAAAAAAGCTGTTGGTTTTTATAATATGATTGAGAGACTTCCTGAAGAAGAGAAACAGGAAGTTGTTCAAGCAGCAAGAATGCAGATCGGTGATATCTATTTAATGCAAGTAGAGAAGCAACGAGACCCATTTAAACAGGTAGAAAAATATGTGATACCTCAATACGAAAATGCTTTAAGTTATGATAAAAAATCTGCTTTAGCTTCAAAAATAAAAGAGAAAATAGAAAATCTTCAAAGAAAATATGAACTCATATTATTTAAAATGAGAAATGGAAAGCCAACTGCAAGGCCCCCACATTATTTTAGAGCGAATGTGCTTTATGGAATAAATGACAATGTTACTGCTACAGATGAAGACTCTAAAAGTTCTTTAGATGAAGAAGATTATTCTTCAAGTTATTATCAAGCAGGTTTCTTCTCAAGATATTCTTTTTATCCAAACTCTAGTTTCAGTTATGCTCCAGAAGTAAGTGGACAGTTAACCCAATATTCAAGTGACTCTGAAAATATACTTCCTTATAACGCTTATTATTTGAAAACAGCATTAAAAATGAATTATGAGCATCTTTATAAGAAATTACCTGCGACATTTTATATTGATATTGATTATACCTATAATGCTGATGATGCAGATGCTGATGAAAGCTTTGCTGCTGCAGATAATACTTATGGAATTACATTCTCTGAAGAGCTCCAGATTTGGGCGAATAATCCTTCTACCTTCCGATTTAGATATGAATCAGTTGCTGCAGAAGAAGAGACTGATACGAATAGCTCTATGACTCTTTCGTATGAGCAGGTATTATTATTGCCAAAAGTAACTTTATTCTTTTCAAATAGCTATGCAATTACTGAGTATCCTGATTCTGAATCATCCAACACAACAAGTTTAACAAATAGGGTAGATGCTATTTTTCCAACTTTTTATAAACTTTTTAATCCAACTCTCTATCTAAGTCATACATTAACTGAATATACAGAAGACACAGACCGAGGAACTCCTTCTCTTATAACTTATGGAATGAATTTAAATCGTCCCGTGGGAAAAAATTTATACTTAACTGTTGATGCTTCTATGGCTTCACAAACTGCAGATGAGGATACAGATAATTATAATCAAAATCTGATCACCTTAAATTTAGATTATATTTATTGATAGTTTTTATTTACTTCTTCAATTCCACTTTGAATTGCAATTCTTGTTTCTTCCATTAAAGCTGGAATATCTTTATTTGTTAATCCTACCGTCGGTATAGGGGGATGAACCTTAATATAAATATGGATTCGTTTAAGTGAGTTTAAGTCACAATAAGCTACAAATTGCGAAGCAGAGAACGGTATAATAGGAATTTGAGACCTTACAGCTGTGTGAAAAGCTCCCTTCTTAAAGGGCTTCAGTTCCTTTGCTGGATTTCTCGTTCCCTCTGGAAAGATAAGGATTCCAAGGGACTTCTCCTTGATCTTTTTTACCAAAAGGTCCATCGAGGCCATGGCCTTTTTTCTGTTTCCTCTTTTAATTAATATATTTCCGCATAACACATAGATTTGACCAAAAAATGGAAGGAAACCTAGTTCGTACTTACCTAATACAGCGACATTATTTTTAAACAAGTCTGCAACTGTTAAGACATCAAAGTTATGTTGATGATTTCCTGCTAGAATACATGGGAAGTTATCTTTTAAAATTTCTTCACCCTCTATGTGAAGTTTGAATAGACCAGAAGTTTCCATTATCCACTTAAATATTTTAAAGAAGGCGGTATTATTTTTGCTACTTAAAGGCCTTATAATTACAAAGGGTATTAAACAAAAAAGACCTACAAAAAGCAGGATGACATATAATAAATATCTTACATAATAGAGCATTTTTATACCTGTTGCTTGGGAAGGCTGATATGGAATTCAGTCCCCTCCTGAAGCTTACTTTCAACGTGAATGACTCCATTATGCTTGTTAATGACATGCTTGACAATAGATAATCCTAGACCAGTTCCTTCAATATTTTTGTATTCTTGACCTTGGACTCGATAAAACCTTTCAAAAATTCTTTTTAAGTCTGATTCTGGAATACCAGGACCGTTATCTGAAATCTTAATATGATCATATTTTTGATCCGATTCTAAGGAGATATTCACAATTGCTAATTCTTTATTATTATACTTAATAGAATTATCTATTATATTAGTAAAAGCATGTTCTAATAGTTTAGGGTCGCCTAAAACAGTTAGTCCATTTTCTATATTTACTTTGAAGTTCTTTTTATACTTTTGAGTTAAATTTGCTTTTATTGAACTTAGTAGTGCAGTGAGGTTGAGTGGATTCCTCTCTATAGAGTGATTACTTTCAATTACGGAAAGTTTTAATAATGTATTAAAAAGTTCTTCCAAACGTCCAATATTAAAAACGATTCTTTCAAGTGGAGTGGAGATCATAGGGGGGAGATCCTTTTCTTGGGCTTGAATCAATTGAGAAAACCCTTTGATCGAAGTAAGGGGAGTTCGAATCTCATGAGAAACGTTTGCAACAAAATCCACTCGCATCTTCTCTGATAATTTTGTATCTGTAACGTCGTGAAAAAGACAAAGAAGACCGATGTTTTTTTCTTCAATCTTATTTTCTTTATTGGTAATTGGAGTTATGGAAATATTGTAATATTGAGAGCCAATTTGATGAGCTGATAATCTTGTGACTTTATTTTTTCTTTTGGCTTTCTCAAATAGTTTTAGAATCTTTTGATCATCAAATATTTTCCATAGCTTCTCGTCTCGGAAAACTTTAGTTTCTTTACCTTGAATAAAAAGAGTTTTAAAAGCTGTATTATATTGTTTACAGTTCATGAACTGGTCTACAATTAAAATTGGATCTGCAATTGACTCCAAAACAATCTGAGATTGGGTATTCTGTTCAACAATTTGTTTTGATTGTTCTTGGATATACTTTTCAGTCAGCTTAAGCATCTCTTGAATAAGGATCCACTCATTTTTTTGGTAGATAATATTTAGTTTTTTGTTATGAGGCAGCTGAACTTGGATCTGATCAATTTTTGCTAGAATTTTTCTGACTGGTAGAATTCTCAAATATCCTTGGATGATTGAAAACAAAATAAGTCCTAGAATAAGAAAGATGACTTTAGGAAACAAATAATCAGTGTAAACTTGTGTAATAGTAAAAGTTAAAATTGAGGATACTATCACTAATGTGATTCTGGCCCGAACGGACCTTACAAAATAATGCCAAGGAAAAGGAGTTAAATTATTCATGCTCCTTTAGTCTGTACCCCACACCTCGTATAGTTTCAATTAAATTCGAGGCACTCCCTAATTTTTTCCTAAGTCCAGCTATATGAGTATCAATAGTTCTATTAGTTACGTGAATTTCGTTACCAAGGATTGTACTTATAAGTTTCTCCCTAGAAAAAACAATTCCAGGAGTTTGAAAAAGTTGGGAAAGAATTTGGAATTCTGTATTTGTTAGATGAAGGTTTTTTTCATCACATTTTACTTCGCACTTGTTGAGGTTTAAAGAAAGTGGACCTACCTTCATCTCACCAGAATCAGATGGCTTCTTATTCTTTCGTAGTTGAGCTCTCACTCTGGCATGCAGAATATTAATATCAAATGGCTTTGTAATATAATCATCAGCTCCAGCGTCTAAGCCTTCAATGATATTACTGGCTTCGGCCATGGCGGTTACAATGATTATTGGTGTTTCTTTATGTTCATCCATTTTTCGAAGAAACTTACAAATATCAATACCTGAACTATCAGGTAGCATTCGATCTACTAAAAAGAGAGCAATAGAACTATCACTGAAATACTTCTGGGCTTCTAGAAAAGAACCCGCAATAATAGGTTCATACTCTTTAAGCTGAAGTTGAAGTTTTAAGACTTCACTAATATCAGGATCGTCTTCAATAACTAGGATGCGTGTGTTCATAAAAATGTCCCCTGTTTTTGCCAAGTTATATCAGAAAATACTGAAATGATAATGTTAGGATTGTGTTAATTCTTAAGAAAATTCATTTTTTTCAGAATTCTAGAATTTATATCCAAGATCTATAGAGCCTGCAAAGTTCTCATGATGAGGAATAGTGATATCTTCATCATCTCCTGAGGATTGAAGGCTTGTTGTTGTATCATAAGCATAGGCTTGTGCTTTTAAGCTAGTACCAATTGTAAGATCTCCAAAGCTCCAATTATGGCCTGTTCTTATACCAAGTCCAATTCCTGTGGCCCTATCCTCCTCAGTATTAGTCGGTCCATTATCTAGGATGGTTTCAATTTCTGCATAACTTAGAACTCCACCCATATAAAAACCATCATCTAACACTCCATTAAAATGATAATCGATTCGTGCATAAATATAGGTAATATTGGTTTCAACATTACTTGCAAATTGGGGCTGTTCTGGGTTTTGAAAGAGTGAGCCAAGGTAAAAAGCTGTCCGAGGGGAGGTTATCTCACCGAGTTCAAATCTTGTGGCTGGATTATTTTGTAATTCTGTTCGGGTGTTTAGATGAAAACTACTTAGAGCACCCGCTAAAATCATTGTAGAGTATAGCGAAAGAAAAACGGTAACAAATAATTTCATTTAAAATCTCCCTTGTAATTGTATTTCCTAATTATTTCATAAGGAGATTTTTTGAACTATGTTGGTTGTAATTAATTCTGGGGCCGTTTGAAACTTAAACAGAGTTCTTAAGTTATTGAAAATAAAAAAAAGGGGGCTTTCAAAAACCCCCTTTCTTTATAAATTAAATTTTTTTAATTATAGGTTTGAGTTAACAAAGTCCCAATTAACTAAAGCCCAAAAAGCTTCAATATATTTAGGTCTAGCGTTTCTATAATCTACATAATAAGCATGCTCCCAAACATCGATAGTCATAAGAGCTTTTTTACCGTGTTTCATCGGGATGTCAGCATCATCAGTGTTAAAAATTTCAAGATCACCATTTGACTCAACTAGCCAAGTCCAACCTGAACCAAAGTTTGTTGCTGCTGCATTTGAGAATTCTTCTTTGAATTTGTCAAAAGATCCCCATTTCGCATTAATTTTATCTGCAATATTACCTGTTGCATTTCCACCCTTTCCAGGAGCTAAACAGTTCCAGTAAAACGTGTGGTTCCATACTTGCGCTGCATTATTGAATAATCCGCCAGAAGATTTCATGATAATATCTTCAAGACTCATTTCAGCAAATTCAGTTCCTTGAATACCTGCATTTAGTTTAGTTACATACGCAGCATGATGCTTACCGTAATGGTAGCTTAAAGTTTCAGCTGAAATATGCGGTTCTAAAGCATCCTGTGCCCATGGTAATTCTGGTAGTTTGTGTTCCATACAATTCCTCCGTTTAAAATAACATTTTCGAATATGCTAAGTTGTATCACATTTTTATTATTTCTGGTTAGCCACACGCATAAACAAATACTTGACTATGACTCGATAAGTAATGACTTTAAATAGTAATAATCTAAGCTATTTGAGTAGTTATTTGCGAGGTTTTTTATGAAATGTCTAATGCTTGTTATGGCCTTGATTGGTCTTGTTTCTTGTTCAAGTACATCTCACAAAAGAGAAGTTATAGTTCCAGAGGGTGAACCTGAGTGGATCTACGCTCCTGCAAATGGTTGTAAGGCAAATGAATTATGTGCATCTGGAAACGGGGAAACCCAAAAGGATGCCGATATCTCTGCCAAAAAAAATCTCTCAGCGATTTTCGAAACCAAAATAAATTCAAAATATATTTTCAGCCAAAATAGTTTTTCTGATCGAGAGATTAATGAAATGCAAGAAGAGGTGAAAGGAAATATTGTCGAGACTGTTTCGGGTGTTTTAAAAGGCTCTGAAATACTTGAAAGGTTTAAAAAAGATAAAGAGCATTATTCATTAGCTGCTATTGATAAAGAGAAATCTCAAAAACTATTTACCCAGGAAATTCAAAAATTAGACTCGGAGTTAATTCACTTTTACTCTTTCAAGAGTCGTGTCTACATAAAGAAGCTAAATGTAATCTGGAATAAAAGAGAAATCCTTAATGAAAAACTGTTAATTGTTGCTACCAAAGGAATAAATTCTCCAGTTAGTTTTACAGAAATAAATAATTTGAAATTCAAGGCTAAAGGCCCAAATCGAATTTATGTTAGAGCAGCTTCAGAAGTTCCAAGTGTCGTTAAGAAGAAAATTGAAAATGTTTTAACAGATGTAGGCTATAAAATTACAAAAGCAGATAAGGCCGTCTACAAAATCTCTTTGGATTACAAGGATAAAGAAGAATATATAAATGTTCGTGGTTTTCAAAAATATACCTATTCACTTTCAATAGAGGCCAAAGACTCAGAGGGAAAAATTGTAGGTACTCATTCAGTGCTGGAAACATCTACTGGAAGAACCAAGAAAGATGCATTTTTGAAAGTTCGTGGAAAAATTATAAATGATTTTCAAACAAATATTGATAAATTAAACCTTAAATAGGGGAGCATATGAAAAAAACATTATCATTTTTAGCAGTCTTTTTATTTTTTATGTCATGTTCAAGCTTTAAAGCTCAAAGAGTTGACAACAAAACTTCAGATGAAAAAAGTATGGAGATTACCGATAACTGGATGAGTGAAGATACAAGAAGATCAGTTAAAACACTTATTAAACAAATGCAAAATCACAAAGGTTATAAAAGAGTGATGAGAGGGTTTGATGGAGAACCAAAGGTTTTTATTGCTGAAGTTCAAAACAATACCTCTGAGGCTTATTTTCCTATTGATGACTTAAACGACGAATTTCTTTACGAAGTTTCTGCAAGTGGAGAGTTTATTCTAGTTGATGCAAAAGCAAGAGATAAAATTTTGAAGGAAATTACTTATCAAAATGATGGAATGGTAGATCCAAATCAAGCGAAACAAATTGGAAAGCAATTAGGTGCTGATTTTATGATTTTTGGTAACGTGTATATGAAGCCAGAGAAAAGAGATGGAAAAACTTTAAAGGAATATTCTGTAAACTTAAGAATGACCAATGTTGAGACGGCAGGAGAAGTCTTTAGACTAAGAACTAGAGTTAATAAATTCTCGGATAAAAAGAGTTACGGTTGGTAAATACTAATTTAAGTATATGGATTCTTCTTTTTTGCTTACTCGGTTGTAGTGTTCAATCAAGAAAAGACCAGGATTCTTTAAAAAAATATTTTAAAACGAAGGCTTTCGATCAAGCGGAAGCCTTTTTAAATCAAAGTTCCCTTAAGAAAGAGAAGGAAAATAGACTTCTCTATTTAATGGAGCTTGGAAACTTATATTACTATCAAGAAAAATATCGTAAATCTGCTAGAGTTTTTAATGAAGCTAATGAGTTCGTTGATCAGCTTTATACTAAAAGTATTAAAGAAGCTTTAGCGAGTTCCATTATTAATGATAATAGTAAGTCCTATTATGGAGCTATTTTTGAAAGATCTCAGCTTTATATGATGAAGGCTTTAAGTTTTTGGAAGCTTGCTACTAGGGGATATTATTTTAAAACGAAGAAAGTTGATGGGCAAGATAAGGAACTAAAAGTAGAACTTTCCACTAACGAGATAAGAAAAAATAAGGATAGGGTGAGAGCAACTCTCGTAGCCTGGGATTCATTTTTTCAAGACATTAGTAGGATAAAAGGCATCAAAACTTTTCAAAAAAATGACTTCTTAGCAAAGGTATTTGCAGCGCAATTGCATGAAGCTTTGGGAGAAAAAAGAGATAACCAGATTGCTTTGCAACTCTATCAAGATGCATATGATATATTTATTGAATTAGCACCAACTCAAAAGGTCTTTAATAAAGAATATAAAAATTATAATAAACAACTTAAAGATTTTTATAATCAAGATATTAAGCGCTCAAGTGTTGTAGCCAAAACAATGACAAACAACTTTAAGCAAACAAATGATTTTTTGAAATACAAAATTTTAAAGTTGGCTAAAGCTTATAGGCCATCATTAATTTCTAGATTAAAAAATAAGCTTAAACCAAGTAATAACATTCTTAAAAAAATTAATAAAAAAACAATTTCTCTTCACATTGAAAGGGGTTTTATTACAGGACTTGAAGGAAGAGATTTCAGCTTCAACTTAAGAAGTGCTGTTGATAGTATTGAAGACCCAAATACGAGGGCCTTGGTCAATGGAATAGGAGTTCCGATTCTTACTTATTTCGCTTTAGGACCTTTAGGGCTTGGCTATGCCTCACATCATGGCAATGTCACTGTTTACTCAAGACATGGTGCTGGAGAGTTACTTACTAAAGAAGTTGGAATTGAATTTGAACTGCCATATGCCAAAGCGAGTGAATTTGATAAAACTGCTTATTTAGTTATTAAGCAAAAAGATAAAGTCGTTTTAAAAGAAAGAATCAATGTTATTAGTTCTTTAAGTGATACTTTATTTATTCATGCACAAGAGATGATTGCTAATTCTTTTAACAAACGAGCATCAAGAGTTGGCGTTAAGTATATTTTGGCCATTGTCGCTGCTTATAAAACCTATGAAACAATGAAAGAAACGAGTGGTGAGCTCTTTGCTAAACCAGCTGCCGTGGCCCAGTTTTTAATCTCTCAGAAGGGGATTAAAGAGACTGAAAAAGCAGATGTGCGACATTGGTCTAGTTTACCATCAGAGCATATGCTCGTAGATATGGCCTTAAGTAACGGTAATTATGACCTTTATTATGTTGAGTCCACTAGAGATACAAAAAACCGAGAGATTTCATTGGGCAATATAATTATCAATAATGGACAAAAGACCTTTTTTACCTATAGAACTTTTTAAATTAATATGTAGAGTCAATTTTACCGATCTTATTTTTAATGAGATTGGCGATACTTTTATTTATTTACATAATTTCTTTAAGTGCAAAAGCAGAGTATCTTTTTGTTGAAGGAAGATATGAGCCTCATAAAAAATGGACTAAGTTTAGCACAGATAAAAAGTTGAATTTTAAAAATCTATTTACACAATTATTAAAATCCAAAACAGGAAGGGATTTACTTCAATTAGCTAATGATAAGGCTAAAAAGTCAAATAAGACCCTATATGATATTGTGGATGCTGGGAATGGATCTTTAACTGATACAACATTGATAAGGAAGTTTCACCCAAGTTCTCCAGATGAAATAACTTATGTTTCAGAATCAAAAGTTTTTCTAAACAAAGAGCTAAATCAATACGATGCTTTGCTGGATCTCGCCCATGAATTAACCCACTATGTTTACCGAGATGGTTTTAATCCATATGTTAGAAACTTTTCTTTGGGAGAGTTTATATCTAATACTATTGAGGGAAAAGGTGGAGAGGTTCAAGCATTTTTAATGGAATGTAAAATTCATCAAGAGCTTTTTTCTAAGCATAAAGTTAGTCGTTATAATTGCGATAAAATAATGGATCCTAGGACTGGGAAAATGTCTTACGATCTGGCCGTAAAAAGGTTCTATCAGGTAGGTAAATACTACGATTCTTTTACAGGTGTCCTTCATAAGCATGGATTGGAAGAACGTTTCCATCATGTAAATAGTGAAAAACCAAGCTTTGTCTCTTCAGCATATGGGATTCCTTATCCTGTAGCTGCTTTTGAGGAATATCTAAGTGTTCTTAGTAAAGTATGTCATAATGATAAAAAAAGATTAGGATATTTTAAACAAGATCAAGGGAGATCACCCGCTTCAATAAGAGAATTTGAAGTTAGCTATAAGTCTAGATGTGCTGACTTTAATTAATCCTTAAAGCTTTCAAGATCTATTGATATATTCTCATAGTACATTTTTTCTAAGTGTTCTATTTCAATGACAGCGTCTTTATGGAAATTTCCAGCTTTATCTTGCCAAGTATCATAGACCAAAGTTCCTTTAATAAAAACTTTATCACCTTTTTTTAATATTGGTTTGAGACTTTCAGCTTGCTTTCCCCATCTTCGACATTTATGCCAAAAAGTTTTGGGCTTTATATCCACAGGTGTTCTAGGTGATTGCCTTTCTGGAACTCCAACTGAAAGATTTAAAATGGCGTTTTGATTTTTGGTGTATTTCAGCTCTGGAATATTTCCTATATGACCAATAATAACAACTTGTGAGAAACTCATTTTTTAATCCTTTTAACTTGAGGCAGAAGAATAATCTCTAAGCCCTTTCTTCCACAGTAAAAAAACAATAAAATATAATCCAAGTGAAGCCAATATAACCTCAGTTAGATAACTTGTAGCATTCTCCTCAAACAAAAAACGAACAGGGAAGGATGCCATCATACTAAATGGTAAAATATAAAGAAATGTTCTTTTTATCCAACCAGTAAAAATACCATCAGGCCTATGAAACACTTTTTCTGCTGAATAAAATACATCTGCAAATCCTCTGGGGGATTGAGTCCAAAAGACACTCATTAAGAATAAGAGGTGAGTCATAAAATAGAGAAATGCTCCGTTTAACAACATGAAAAGAAAAATGATGACTTTATATGCAGATAAATCACCTGGATAGGTGCTTAAGCAGTACATCAGTAAGCTTATGGCCAGGATAAAATTTAAAAGAGAGTTGGCTGCAAATTCTTTTAGGCTTAAAAAGAAAAAGGTACTGGCCGGCCTTGTTAAGTAGTAATCCAAATCTCCGCGGTTAATTGAAATGGGAAACCACCATGAGTTATTAGCAAAAACTGTCATATGAAGAGCATCCACAAAAATAAAACTTGCGACAAAAACAGTCATTTGATCTAAATTCCATCCACCCAATATTGGTGTGTGGAGATAGATAATTTTAAAAAAGTAAAACTGAATAATATAAAAAACAATATCCATGATTACTCGAAAAAAGAAGTCCACTCTAAATTCCATTGCTCTTGAAAAAGAAAAACGAAGAAAGTGTAAATACAAACGTAGGTATCTCATTATATTCCTACTCCTGTGTATTTGTATTGACCTTTATTCCATAGGTAAAGAGAGCATTGTCTAAAGAGAAGTAGCCAAATAATGGAAATGAATAAATTATAACCATAATGGCTTATATTAATGCTTCCAAGAAGGGAGTTCATTGGAAAATCGATGAGATACGGAAATGGTGTAAGTTTTAATATCTCTTGGAGCTCCATAGGGAAGAATTTTAAAGGAATGAGTGCTCCTCCAAAAAATGAAGTAGAGAATCTCAATATAACGCCCAGGCTCCAAATATTATCAAACCAGAAGGCTAAAACCTCGCACAATGTGAAAAGGTAAAAGAAGCTTAAACTAGAAATGAATATAGATACTAAAAATAGGGATGTATTAAAAAAAGAAAATGAATAAATCGCAGGGTCGTAGAAAAACAAATTATAGACACCAACCATTAAACCTAGTTGTAAAATAAAAAAACTACTATGCGCTAAATAGGTAGAGATTTTGTATTGGTAAGTACTTATGGGATATAGGATGTATTTGTTTAGGCTTCCATCATAAATTTCTCGACTGATAAAGCCAATTCCCTGACCTTGTTGAATTCTAAAAATCAAAGGTACTGCGAGATAATAAAAAATCATGGACTGTATTGTATAGCCTTGAAGAGTTTTTTCTCCTGAGTAGGCGAATATCGAATTCCATAAGAAGTATGCAATAATAAGTGAGAAAAAGGTTTGACCAAAAAAATTGACCCAAAAATCAGATCTATAGGTTATTAAATTTCTTAGTTCCATGAGAAAGACTTGTCGCTTCCAGCCTCTCATGTATTTTCCCTTGAACTTAAAATCTTTTCAATTATATCACCAATCTCTTCTTCTTTTATGGCAAAGTCTAGAATTTCGCAACTATTCAATAGGTACTTGCAAGCCTCCATTATATTTGATTTTGGAGCCAAAACTTTTACCTGTCTGCTGGTAAGCTCAAGTTTACCTAACTCATTTGGGAAGTTTGATTGTAATTGTTGAGGGTCTATTTCTGTTTTCAGATTTGCTGTGATTAGTTTTTCTTGAGCATATTTTTGATGTAAAAAGTCTAGTTTTCCATCATATATACTTTTTCCTTCTTTAAGAATACATATTCTTGGACAAAGTTCTTCGATGTCATCCATATAGTGGCTGGTAAGAATAAGGGTTGGATTAAATTCTTTGCGATATTCCTTAATGAAGTTTCTGACGGCTTTTTGTGCTGTTAAGTCTAAACCTATTGTAGGCTCATCAAGAAAAATGACTTTTGGCTTATGAAGAAGAGCGGCCATTAATTCAACTTTCATTCTCTCACCAAGACTTAAGCGTCGAACCTGGATATTAAGTTGTTCTTTTATATTCAAATAGTTTGATAAATACTCAATGGACTCATAAAAGTCTTTTGAAGGAATCTGATAAATTTCTTTTAAGAGTAAAAAACCATCCATTGCGGGGAGATCCCACCATAGTTGGGCTTTTTGGCCCATAATAACGGCCATTGATTTTCTATAGTTATTATTTCTCTCCCATGGGTTGTATCCCATGACTTCAACTGTTCCCGATGTCGGGTGAATAATTCCTGAAAGTATTTTAGTTAAGGTTGTTTTTCCTGCACCATTGGACCCAATAAGGCCTATAATTTCTCCTTCTTGAATATGGAGGTCGAGTTCGGAAAGAGCATGCTTTTCAATATAGTTTCGAGAGACTAAGGACTTTACTGAACCTAAAAAACCTGGCTCTTTTTTATGTACTTTAAAAGTTTTATTTAACCCTTCAACTTTAATCATTTCTTTTTAAGAGTATTCCTTTTAAATAGTTTCCTTCTGGAAAACCTTTCTTATAAGGACAGTCTTCCCCAAGATAATGTCTACTTTCAAGTTTCAATGGAAGCTTGTTTTTATCTATTGCCATTTTTATCTTGTCTTCAAACTTTTTCATGGAAACTTTGTGGGTATTTATAAAAATGAGTAACTTTCCATTTTCACTTAAGACTTCATTCATTAATGGTAATGTTTCTTTGTAGTCTGCTAGAGAATTCGTTCTTTTATTACCATCAGATGAGCTAGATGGTGGGTCAGAAATAATAAAATCAAATTTCTTTCCTTCTGCTTTAAACTTATTTAAAGCATTTAAAGTCGAATCACAAATAGACTGATGTAAGTTTTCATCTATCTCTGGATTTAGTTTTAGGTTCTCATCTAACCAATCTAGATAATCTTGAGATAAATCAACGCTTACAACATCTTTGGAACCTTTGTTTAAGGCAAATAGTGAAAATGCTCCAGTGTAGGAGAAAAGGTTTAAAACGCTTTTTGATTTTTCTAAATGTGAAGCGATTTTTTTTCTTACAGATGCCATATCTGTATAGATACCGTGATCGTAATATTTACCTAAAGTTACTTTGTATTTAACTCCAAACTCATTAATTTCTATATTTCTAAAAGAGGAGTTTGGATCAAGACATTTTGCTTTTTCTTTTATTGCTGATCTGTTTTGAATCCAAATATTTTCAAAGGTAAGATCTAGGTCAAATACTTCATTTGTAGCTTTTATAACATTTTGAACAATATAATCTTGGTATGGAGTCCAAAAATCCATATAAGATTGTAAAAGTAGTTCGCCATTTAAAAAATGAACAAGCAAGCCTGGAATTTGGTCTGCTTCACCAAAAATGAGATAGAAATGGTTTCTGTCTTTGGAATATTCTGATTTTTTTCTTTTTTGAATAGATGTTCTAATTCTTTTGGCCAAATCATTTTTGAATGATTTCATTTGTTTTTGAAAGTTTCCATCCGTTGCCCATACTCTTGCTCTTACTGACTTATGTGCAGGATCATGTAAAAGAAGTGCAAATGGTCTTTTTCTATTTGCTGCTACAATAAATTTTTCTTTCGGATGAAAATTTTCAGAAAATTTATCTAGAGTGATCCATGGATGCCCTTTCTGTATCTGCTTTATTGAGATAGGGTGAATGTCATAAGTTTTGATTGCTTGTCTTTGATGGTGATACATAATTAGTTTATCTTTTTATTGATTGCTTCTTCTAAGTCAGTCAGGTTTTGTAGAAGGTAGTTTGTTAGTTTATAAGGATCTTTAGCAAGTTCTTTAAGATTGAATTCATTTATTAAGTTCTCAACTTCCTGAGTGTTCATGTCAGAGCTGAAGGGGTCAAAATTAAGGCATAAATAGCTTAATTTCTTATGAGTTAATTTTAATTGCTCAAGGCTTTTGCTCTCTGTTTCTAATTTGAAATAATTTTTATTCTCGTCGGAAAGCTGTGGATTAAGCCCTGAAGTTAATTTACTTTCATTTTCCATGGGAGCAACTTTCCATATGACGCTCTTAGTTGTCAAGTATATTTTAGATAGTTGGGTGTTTAGGTATGTTGATATTTTTGATTTTTATTAGCTTCTTTTTACTTGGGAGTTTATTGAGATTAACTAAAAGGGACTTTGTAATAAAGTCTAATAGCGATATGCAAAGCTATCATCAGTTTCAGTTTTATTTGTTAGGTGATAAGTTAAACCCTGTTGTGCCGCGCTATAAGTTTTTCACTTGTATTGTTTTGGAGCTTTTGTCTTTAAGAAAGAGGTATGGAAGCGAAATTGACACGGCTTGTAGAGAAGTAAAAGCTGCTTCTCAAAAAGACTATAATGAAAATAAAGCCATTAAAAGTGAAATCAAAGGTTTATATTTTCAATACATATTTATAGGTTTGTTTACATGGGTGTTCATAATAAACTTTCAAATTCAATTACAGGTGAGCTTAAGCTTTTTGAATTTAATACTTTTATTTCTTTGGCAAGGTTTAGGACTGTTTTTAGTCTCAATCCTTTTACGTAAGCTCCAAAAAAAATATTTTGATTTATTTCCTGATTATTTTACCTCTTTATATGTCTTTAAGTCGATAATCACTGCAAGTCGTCCCATTTCAGAGGCCATAGAGAAGGCGAGGGTGTCAGAACTTAAAAAAAGAAATGAATTAGAGTTTATCCATAGCTTTTTAGGAGTAATTCTAGAGAATTTAAAGTCTAAGGGAATTTATCATTCTTCGGATATTGAAGGTGTTATTTCCGACTTATGGAATGTTTATGGAGATCAAATTAGCCGTTTTAAAAAATCGGTTTTAGTACTTAAGTTATTCTTTATCACTTTATTTATTTTTCCTGGTTTCTTAATTACTCTAATGAGCGCTCTTAAAGAAGTAATGGTCTGGAAATAAGGGCCATAGACTACTTAGATAAGATCTGATTAAATACTAAAAATTTTAATCAAAGGGATATGCTATGAGTCAAAAGATCATATTTAATATGCATAGAGTTTCTAAAACCTATCCAGGTAAGAAAACTGTAATTAAAGATATATCATTATCATTTTTTCTAGGGGCTAAAATCGGAGTTCTTGGTTTAAATGGTGCCGGTAAATCAACACTTTTAAGAATGATTGCAGGAATCGATCAGGACTTCAATGGAACGGTAAACATGAATAAAGATGTTACCGTAGGTTACCTTGAACAAGAACCCCAATTAGATCCAGAAAAGACAGTTCTTCAAATTGTAGAAGAAGGTTGTGCAGAATTAGTAAAAATTAGAAATGATTATGAAGCCATTAATGAGAAGTTTGCTGACCCTGATGCGGATATGGATGCTCTTTTAGAGGAGCAAGGAAAGCTTCAAGATAAAATGGATGCCTATAATATTTGGGACTTAGATTCTAAGTTAGATTTAGCTATGGATGCACTTAGATGTCCGCCTTCTGATCAAAAATGTGGTGTATTGTCTGGTGGTGAGAAAAGAAGAGTGGCCCTTTGTAGACTTTTATTAAAAGAACCTGATGTACTTCTTTTGGATGAGCCCACAAACCATTTAGATGCAGAAACTGTTTATTGGTTAGAAAGACACTTGCAAAGCTATAAAGGTACAGTTATTGCAATTACCCACGATAGGTACTTTCTTGATAATGTTGCTGGTTGGATTTTAGAGTTAGATAGAGGGCATGGTATTCCTTTCGAAGGAAACTATACATCTTGGCTTGAGCAAAAAACAAAAAGACTGGCCCAAGAAGAAAAGTCTGAGTCAAAAAGACAGAAAGAATTAAAAAGGGAACTCGAATTTATTAAGTCTTCTCCAAAAGCGAGACAAGCAAAAGGTAAGGCAAGAATAAATAACTATAACAAAATGCTAGAAGAAGGTAGCTCGGACAAAAGAAATGAGACAAATTCTCTTTTTATTCCTAATGGACCAAGACTAGGTAATGTTGTTATTAATGCCGAGCATGTTTCAAAGTCTTTCGGAGATAAATGTCTCTATGAAGATCTAAATTTTAAACTTCCACCAGGAGGAATTGTTGGAATTATTGGGCCAAATGGTGCAGGTAAAACAACTTTGTTCAAAATGATTACTGGTCAGGAAAAGCCTGATGGAGGAGACTTTGTTGTAGGAGATACTGTAAAGGTTGCATATGTTGATCAAGGAAGGGAGATGGATCCTGAAAGTACCATCTTGCAAGCTGCTGTTGATGGATTGGATGTTATTGAAGTCGGTGGAAAAGAAATCAACGCTAGAGCTTATGTTTCAAAGTTTAACTTTTCTGGTGAAGATCAGAAGAAAAAAGTATCTGAACTTTCTGGTGGGGAGAGAAATAGAGTTCACTTAGCTAAGATGCTTAGAGAAGGTGGAAATGTTCTTTTACTAGATGAGCCAACCAATGATCTTGATGTAAATACATTAAGAGCACTAGAAGAAGCTCTTGAAGAGTATGCTGGTTGTGCGGTTATTATTTCCCATGATAGGTACTTTATCGATAGGATTGCTACTCATATTTTAGCTTTTGAAGGTGATTCTCAAGTAACGTGGTTTGAAGGAAACTTCTCAGATTATATGGAAGATAAGAAAAGAAGACTTGGTGATGCAGCTGAGGTACCTCACCGAATTAGTTATAAAAAACTTAAAAGATAAAACGAAAGCCCCTTTTTTAAAGGGGCTTTTTTTTGCATATGTGTAGGTCGTATTGTGCCAATTCCTTCACTAGTAAAGCCTCAAATTTTTTTTTATATTTATCGGAATTAAGGTGAATCTTTAATTCTTGATTTAATAAATCTTGAGGTTTGTCGTAATTCAAAAGAACAATTTCAGCTTTAGTCTTTAATTCAATATCTTTAAACTTTTTATCTTGTAAATGGATCTTTGTTAACAGCAGTATTGAAAGCACATCCTTTTGAGGGGATGTAATTTCTAAATTATAAATCTTATTAAAGTTAACGAAGTCTTGGGATTTTATTTTAATCTGAGCTCTGATTTCAATGCGATCTATGAATATCTTCTGTTTATCTTTAATTTCTATAAAGTTCTTTCGAGGGGACCTGTGAGTTTCTAATATTAGGCTTTTTTCAAACTTGCAATTTTGGGAGTTTAAAGTGCATTGATAAATCTCTTGTGTATTTAATAATTTAAGTTCTGGGGGGATTCTATTATTTATTGATTTAACCAGGAGTAAGCTCCGGTTCTTTTTGTTTCTTTCAAAATTAGAGTCAAATTTATCAATAATTATTATCTTATCTCTTGAAGTTGTGATGTAGTTATTTTTCATCACTTTAATTTCAGAACAAAAAGATTCTTTACCAAAACCAGACTTTAATGGTTTAGCTTCAATGGAAAAAATGGCAATCAAACTCAAGAAAAAGGCAGAGCTCTTAATATGGTTTACAGTCATAAATTATTCCTATCATTTTATTATAGGCTCGAATTATAAAGAAAGTATTTAAAGACTATTAGAATCTGAAATAGATTCAAAAAATAAGTTTTCTTCATTGCTACCATAAACTTCGATAATCTCTTTAATTTTTTTATCTTCAAGATAAATGACATAATTAATATTAGAAGCTATTAGTTTAAGAATTAAGCTGTAGCTTAGTTCTTTATTAGAATAAATTTTAAAAAGTAGGGCAAGTCTATTAATGGCATCATGGGCAGAATTTGCATGAATCGTAGTTATAAATCCATTATGTCCTGTGTTCATCGCTAGTAAAGAGGTTTCTGCTTCCTTAGATCTAATCTCTCCAAGGATAATTCTATCAGGAGACATTCGCATCGAATAACTTAGGTAATTATTCATTGTTTTTTTGGGTACTTTAGGATCAGTTAAGAGTTTTGTTGTCTTATTATTTGGTTCAATTAATTCTTCCGTATCTTCAATGATAATGATGTGCTCATCGGTTTTGGTTAAATTTAATAGCGAATTTACAAAAGTTGTTTTCCCACTCCCTGTGGCTCCTGCTATGAGAATATTTTTCTTTTTATTAATGATATCTTTAAGAAGAAGGTTATGGGAATAATTTTGGATTGGGATAATATCTTTATTAAGAATCCTTATAAACATTTTAGATGATCCAGTTGAAGTCATAGAATGATGAATAAGAGTCACCCTTGTATTAAAACCTTGGAACTTGTATTTAAAGCTAGCAAAAGGTTCTTGGAAATTCCAATCGATACCTCTTCTAAGGGTTAATAATTCAAAGAAAATGTTTAGGTCATACTGGTTTATAACACTATCAAATATTTGTTTAGTGTTCTTGCTTTTAATAACAAAGTTATTGGAATTGTGAATGAAAATCTCTTCCATACCATTTTCAATTTTAGGTAGAAATGATGAATTTATAATCGTGTCGTACCAATCTTTCAGGTAGGGGATAAATTCTATTTCATCCTCATCCAAAGGTGAATTGATTAAATCATCAAAATCTAGAATTTTTCCTTTCGTTATATTTTCACTGAATTTATTTCTCATCTCATTTAAGTAGTTCATGTTTGGCCTTATTCTTTCTGACTTATATCTAAATAAACTGAAATATTTTGATTTAATGTTTGATTTTTTTCTTCTGTGAAAAATGAACCTATTAATGGAAGATTTTTAAGCCCAGGAACTCCAGCTTTTGCAATGTCCTTATGGTTAAACTTTATCTTAAAAAGGTTAATAGGCTCATTTAAGCCCATATAGACTTGGGACTTTCCCTTTGGCCCACTAACGCTATCATTACCACCGTAAGTATAACTATAACTATAGGCAATTTTTAATTTGTTCTGAATTATTTTAAGCTTCCCTGTAATTTTAAGCCCAATAAATTTCCAAGTGATACTGACTTGATCATCTGTCTTTGTATGCACTGGAATTTCTTTTCCTAATTCAATGTGGAAAGGTGAGTCAATAGTTGCAATGACTTTTGGCTTTCCAATTAATTTAATTTTTTGATGACCATTTAAGAAAAAGAAATCCCCTGTCACTAGTTCTGATTTGCCATCGTGTAAGAGGCTTTTTAATTCGCCATCAATCTTATTGAAACCGCTATCACTTGTGGCCGTTGAGTTTTCCTCGAAAGATAGAATGTTAAAATTTAAAACAAAATTAGAATTCTCGGGATAAAGCTTTATCGGGGAGAGTTTTACACCGTATGTCATCTCGATAAGATTGAGCTTTTTTAGATTTGATTCTGTTCCTTTGTAAAAACAATCAATATCAATTCCAAAAACTTCACAGAAGTACCCATCTAGCTCAAGTTGATTAAGTTTTTTGTAAACTTCTTTAATAATAAAATTTTTGAGTTTGTAGTTTAATTTTATATTGAGAATGAGGTTTTCATTTTTTCGATTTCTTAGAGTTTTGACTAGAAGCAAGTCATCCAACCTAGAAATATCTCCGGAGACCTTGATAATATCTCCTTGAATTTTTACGACTAAGCCAGATCCCTGTAGACTTTGAGCTATGCTCATTATCTTTAGTTGATCTCTTTTTGATGTTACATAAAATTGATAAGTCTCTTTTTTGTTTTTCTTATTCCAAATGATAAGATCCGAAAATCCTAAAGATTTACCTTTTATGAAAATTTTTCCTTTTGATTTCAAATACTTATATTTCAGGACTTCTTTATTACCCACTGAGAAACTTGAAAGATTTAATGCTGATATTTCAAGTTGTTCTCCTTTTGAAATAAAAATATCCTTTGAGTGGGAATTTTGAGTTATACCGCACAGCAATAGAGCTAAAAACATTTTGACAAATACCTGAAAAATAGATAGAAATATTCCCCTATTATAATTATAAAAATAACTTAATAAGGATTTAGATATGTCTTCAAACACTACACAAACAAGAATTAGAAGAAAGTTAAAAAGAAAGAAAGCTGGAGCTAAAAGAAAGAACGCTAATGAAAACAAGGGAACTACTCCTAAGTTTGCTATCCATAAGGATGCGAAATAATCTTTAGAGTTCATTTTTGGTCCTTTGGCTAAAAACTAAAAAAGATTTTTTAAAAAAAATAATATCTTTAGAGGAGAGCTGGTTAAGCTCTCCTTTTTTGTTTAGGCAAAGCTTACGATAGTTTGAATTGCAGCTCGTTTTTTCTTTTTCAATTCCAATAATTTCATCTGGTATTTGATACTTATGACTAAGATATCTTTTTAAGCTATTAGCATAGGTTTTTGTTTCTAGGCTAAAATATGAAATTCTTAAAGTCGATGCATTAGAATTTAGTGCAATAAACATGAGAAAAAAAAATCTAATACCGTAGTTCATAAGCCCTCCTTATTTTAGGTTTTATATTTAACTCTGATAAATAGGGAACAATTTTATAAAGCCTAGTTGGGCTTATTTTAGAAATATATTTGGTATGAACGTATATAAGAAAGGATTCTTCCATTTGAGCTCTTTCAGATAGAACTTCATTGTATTGACTAGGTAATTGTTTGATATAAAAGCCGTGAGGAATTATGACCCGATTTTTTTCATCTAAAAGACTGATGGTATTGGACTTCATTTCTGGGGAAAGGGAATGGCCCTTTATTTTTATTTTGATGTAATTTGGTCTTTCTTTAAACGGCTCTACTTGTGATGGAGAGGTGAGGTCATAGTTCTGTTCAGGCTCAGTACATAGTAAGTAAGTTGATATGTTTGAAATCAAAAATAAGGCGAGCACTTTGATTTTAAAGTTTTTATCTAAATCTTTCATATTCTTTATCCATCTGTTGCCACTTAGAGCTAAACTCTTTTAGATTAATTATTTGAACTTTATTCAGATTCATAGATGCCTCCACAAAAATTGTTAAGAGGCTAAAGAGAAAAAAACTAAATAAGGCAAACTCTAGAAAAATGGAACCTTCTTCATTGATGTTTTTGTCATTGAGTCTTTTAATCTGAAGTTTATAGTTGAGATAAATGGTAATTTTGTTAAGGATATTTTCCAAATTGACTCCCTTGCTATTGCTTGATTCAATTGATCTCTTTCAAAACCATTGATTTTGAATCGATAAGGGCTTTTAACAAAACTTGTAGATAAGAAACATTTTTTTAATACTAAACTCTTAAAATGGTTCAATAATGAAATGTATAATTTGAGTTGATAGAGCTTTAATCCCTTTATTATTGCTTTAGAACCTCTGTTTAGAGCTATATTAACTCCAGGAGGAGCTGCAATACTTGTTAGTTTCCCCAGAGTTGCAAATTTTAGAGCAGAGTTACTTTTTTTCATTTTAAAGTTAAATTCCTTTAGAATTCCATTCGTTTTTTTTACACATAAGGAATGTTCCATTTTAAGATTGAGCTTATGGATATTATTAATTCTTACTTTTATCACCATGAGTATTGAAAAAAACAAGGTGATTAAAAAGATAAGAAAAAGGGGACTCACACTACCTGTTTGATTTTTCATAGTCTATATTGGTCTTTAAGCTCATTTTTAAGTTTAAGTGTTGTTGGCATGATAATGACTCCCATTTCAGTCTTTGATAAATAGGAGTTTTTATTTTGAATTTTCGATTTAATTTATTTTCTATTGCATTTGAAAAGTGACTATTTTTACAGTCTTGTAATACTGTTGTTTTGTATGCACTTAAGAAAAGAAAGAAACTGATACCTAATATAATGCTAAGGGATAAGATATTCATGATTTAGGTATTAATTCTTATTTCTTTTCTTATCTTATGATTTATGTCAAATAATTCTTTTTTTAGAGTTTTCCCGACAGTTTTAACTGCAGCTAGGCAAAATATACCTATTAACCCTGTTAAAATTATGTATTCCATTACTCCTTGTCCTTTTTGATTTTTTAAAAAACTTTTTGGTTTTTTCATTTTTAACTCCTCTTCTAGACGAAATATTTAAAAAACTAAATTTTTAGGCCCCCATTCAGTGGGGGTGTTGAGTTGTTTTGCACTATGGATGCCAATTCTCAAGTAGGTTTAACTAGTTAATAATTGTTTCAAGTTTAGAAAAACTGGTAAGACATTTTTACTAAAATAGTAAAAATAATTTTTGAGTTTGCACGAAATTGCAAGCAGTTATAAAATATTTGTATGGAAGAACAAAATAAATTATTTGTCTTTGAGAAAAAAGAAGTGGTCTTGATATTTTTATTTATCATTTTGATCGCTATTATTTCATTTACTTTGGGTGTAAGGATAGGAAAAAAACTATCTCTAAAGGCGGATGAATACACTCAAACTGATATTAAGACAATTGACTTAAAATCTATAGATGAAGAACAAGTTGAAACAATTGTAGATGATAAAGATGTCAGCGGTTTTGAAAAGTCTGTCGAAGATGCAGTTGAGCCAGAAGCGAATGAAGATTCTAATCTTGGAAGCATGGAAGAAAGATTAAAAGAAGAAATGGAAAAGCTTGCTAACGAAAATGTTAAAATAGCTCCTGCCAAGGAAGAAGCTAATTTGAATTCTCTTTCTGAAAATACGGTAAAACCAATGAATGGAAGTGATGAAGACACTTCAAGTAACGAGTTTACAGGAAAATATACGATTCAACTCTTTTCTCATCAATCTCAAGAGACAGCTCAAGAATTTGCTGATGGATTTATCTCAAAAGGTTATGATGTCATCATTAATGAGGTGATCATTCCCGGGAAAGGAAAATGGTATCGAGTCAGTATCGGTATTTTTGATAACGTAAACAAAGCCAAGGATTATCTAGAAAATGAGAAGTCTTTGTTTCAAAATAAGAACTATATTATACAACAAATATAAAGAGGTAACGGCCTCTTGATATCATCCTTCGAATAATTGGTCCTTCTATTGAAGGACCTTTTATTTATAGAGTTCTTTGGTTCTTGAAAATACTTTATCAACATGATTTAAGTAGATATTTCTAATTGTTGTCTCATTTAAACTGTTTAAAAAGCTAAGGTCTGTATTTTTAGTTAATTCAGATTTTTCTAGCTTTTCTTTGAACTGAGAGATGTCTTTAGTTTCGAAAGAAGCCTCTTGAACAACTTTGTAAATCTCTTCACGAGAGTAAGGGTTTTCTTCAATAAGTCTGTGAAGAGTGTAGCTCGATAGGTAGGTGAAGCTTTCATAAACTTTATCTTGAATTACATCTTGATTAATCACGAGATTATCAATAGTGCTAGTAAGTCTCCTTAGAGCGTAAAAAGTAAGCCCCAAATTATCTGGTAGGAAAAGTCTTTCTGCGCTTGAATGGCTAATATCTCTTTCGTGCCAAAGCGAGTTGTTCTCGTGAGCAATGCTAAGGTGCGACCTTATTACTCTCGCTAAGCCTGTTAAATTTTCACCTGATATAGGGTTTTTCTTGTGAGGCATTGTAGAGGAGCCCTTTTGTCCCTTAGAGAAGCCTTCATACACTTCTCCTATATCTGAGTGATGAAGATGTCTAATTTCAGTCGCAATTCTTTCAATGGCACTTGCAATTAAAGCATTGATTGATGTCATTTTTAGAATTCTATCTCTTGGGATGACTTGGCTTGAAACTGGCTCAACTCTAAGTCCTAGTTTTGTAAGTGCTTCTTTTTCAATTTCAGGAGTAAGGACAGTATAGTTACCAACGGCTCCTGATAGTTGTCCTGTGATATCTTTATCTAGAAATAAGGAAATGTCTTGAAGTCTTCTTGCAAACTCTGCGTAGGAGGATAAAAACTTTAAACCAAAACTCATAGGTTCTGCATTCATACCATGAGATCTTCCCATACATATTATATGTTTCGTCTCTTCAGCTTTATCTAAAAGGGCTTCCAAAAGTTTTTTTAATTGCTTTCTGATGAGTTCAGTACTTCTTTTTATTTGTAATGTTGTGGCAGTATCAATTATATCAGATGAGGTACAACCAAAATGAAAGTATTTTGAAATATCATCAGGAAGGTCCTCAGTTATGGAGGTACAAAAAGCAATAACATCATGTCTTGTTACTTTTTCAATTTCTTGAATTCTTTGAGGATCAATTTTAGACTTTTCTCTGATGGTCGCACTTACTCCCTGTGGGATTCTCTTTCCTTCAAGGGCTTCCATTAGCGCTAATTCTACTTCTAAATAGGTTTTGAATTTATTATTTTCATTCCAAATATCAGAAATTTCAGGGCAATTATATCGTTCTATCATAAATATCCTTTAAAATGTATATCCAAGTTCTATACCTAAAGAGGTCCATCCAAATACTAAAGTTCTATCATCTAATTTTTCTTCATCAACGGCTTCTCTTTCTACTAATGCCCAATTGTAGTTAATTTTTCCACCGTAAAAATAAGTTTCATTTATTCTATAAGTTAAGGAGTATTCCGCAGAGTACCCAAAGCCTTGATAAGATTCGTTGTCAGTTGAGTCTTGGTGAAGATTATAATTAAGGGTCACTGTAATAATTTCAAAGAAACGGTTGTGCTTGAAAACATCACTTAATGCTTTAAATCGGTAGGCCAATCCTGCACCTATTGTGCTGATGGTTTGTTCATTGTCTAGTCTTGTTTTATTTGCAACTGAGTTGCTATCACCAGAACTTGAGGTTCTTTCATCCGCTATAGCACTATATTCAGCTGTCGTGAATTTGAAGTTTAGGGCATACCAAAAATCATGGTATGAATCGTCCTTTCTATTGAGAAATTTTAGTTCAAAAGATTGAATTTTGTTAGGGGCTTGATAGTCCTGAGAAAAGTGATAGTTAAATGATATGTATCCATCATCATGTCTTGTGTAGTATCTTTCGCGATAGGTTCCGGTTCCTGAATCAAGCTCTTTTAAAAGGGAATCTGAAAAATCATATACTCCAGGATATTTTTCTATATCTAGTTGATTGACTGCTTCTTTTGGATTTTGCTTTAAGAGCACTTCTCGGTCTCTTTCAATTGATGCATAAGCTTGAATATTAATTAGAAAAAATAAAACTAGGCTAAAACTTTTCATTATCGCTCCACCAGATTGTCAAACTTCTCACCTGCGAAATCGTCAACGCCCATAAGAGTAGCCATATTCAGTTTTTCTACTAAGTGTGAATACTTTGTATTTTCATAATCAATTTTACTTTCAAGAAGCTCATCTAAGACAAAGTCTATATTAGAGAAGTGTGTTTTAGATGCAATATAGTTATCAATGGCTTTATCAAAGACTTCTCTTGAATTTTTTACTTGGGCCAATGATGCTTCATATTTTTTCTCAAGAAAAATAATTCTTTTGTGAGTTAAGTTGTTAGCAACTTCAATACTACGATGTGCCTCTCTTAGCTTTATTTCAGATAGTTTCTTGTTTAGAAAAGAAGTTTCTGTAGTTCGAGAATTAAAAAAGCCACCACTTCCATAAATCGTCCAGGACATATTTAGAGTTGCAGCTACTTCAATATTTTTACTGCCACTTTGAGTTTGGTAGTTGTCATCATAGCCGCCACTATCAAAAGGTCTTGTATAACTTCCTAGCTTAACACTGAACTTAGGTAAGGGCATATTTTCCTTTAGAACTTTTTGATAGCTTCTTTGGGAAGTTAACATTGTATTTTTGGCATCCTTTAAGTCAGGGTTATTTACTTTTACAAAACGATAGGACTCAGCGGCACTGAAGTTTATGGGTTTGTACTTCAAAAAAGTAATAGGTCTAAAAATTGTTTTAAGATCCTTTCCTAGTAAGGTCGCCATTGATTCCTGGCCTTGGTAGTAATTGACTAGTGAATCATGGTAGTTTTTATGAGCATTTAAAAATAATGCTTTTGCTTGTAAAAACTCTTGGGAGTTGATTTTTCTGAGCATCATTTTCTCTTTAGCGAGTCTATATAGAAATGATGTATGTCCCAGTTGTTTTTTGTAGGCTCTGACAATTTGATGAAGTCTTGCAAGGTTAAAATAGGTACTGATAATTTCAAACCTTAATTCTCTTTTATTTTCAGAAAGCCTTTCTTTTGTTCGGTTATAATTACTTTTAGCATTTAAAAAATCTAAGTAATCTTTTCCCCAGTTAAACAAGGTGTAATCATCGAATTCGAGTCCAATCTTACCATTTGGAGTTTGAGCGGATTCAGCATTATCATGATTATCTCGATAAAGATTCTCGGTAAAATGATCAGCTGTAGTACTCATCGTTAGGTTTAATTTAGGGTAGTAAAAATCATCTTTGGCATCTTTAAAAACGATTTCATTTAATTGAAACTCATACTTTCTTTCAATTTCATTGCTATTTTTTCTTAACCCTTCTTCAATGGCATCGAGCAGGGTTAAGGGGATAGCATCATTGCTGATAGCTGTTGAAAGCTTGTTGTTTTTGATATCTTTTTCGAGTTGGTCTAAGTCCGTTTGCCCATAACTATTAAAGCAAAAGACTATTAAATATAGTATTCCTATAACCTTACGCATCTCTTCCTTGTTTGCTGTGTGTGGAAAAAATTCTAGCATCGCAAGAATGGGTAGAAAAGGAAAAATTGACTATTTTGTTGGGGAAATTATGAAGTTATAGGGTTATGCCTGGACAACCTTGGCGGACTATATTTTCTTCCATGGACTTTATTCTAAATTTAACTAATTTGAGGTCATTTTTTAGTTGTGTCTTATTAAGGGTAAGTTTTTGTTTTGCTACTTGCTGAGACTCTTTAAGCTCTTCTTGAGCCTTATTATTTCTAAGTATCAGGGCGTTAAGTTTTTGTTGGACCCGTATTTTTTCAGATCTGCGTTTTAATAATGTTTTACACCGTCTTGAGACCACAGGGTCTCTAATAACATCTTTTATTTGCACTGGTTGCGCGTTGCAGGGACTTGCCATTATAATGAATATAATTAATGTAAAATACTTCATTACATTCATTTTATCATCAAAATCAACTATATGAAATTAGAGAATAAATTGGCCATAAAGAGGCTGGTTAGCTATCATTATGGAAAAAGTAGTTAAACGTATGGCAAAGTTTCTTATCCTTGTTCCAGCTAGGTATGGGTCTAGTAGATTCCCTGGTAAACCTCTCGCTAAAATTCACAATAAAATGATGATTGAATATGTCATTCAAAATTGTAAAAGTTCTGGTTTTGATTATTCCATTGTTACTGATAGTGATGAGATTGAGTCAGGTATTCGTGGTATTGGTGGTAATATTGTAAGAGTTGATGATGATGTCACTACCGGTTCAGCTAGAATTGCATTGGCATATCAGCGTTTTTTCAAAAATAACAATTATGATTATATAATAAATGTTCAAGGGGATGAACCTCTACTTCTTGGTGAAACAATGAAAAGAATAGGTGAGGCTCATGCTAATTCTCCTTTTGATATATATACTGCTTTAAAAAAACGTGAGTGGAGTTATTCAGAACGAGAAAATCCTAATGTCGTTAAATGTGTAAAGTCAGATATTACTCATCAATGTTTATATTTTTCTCGGTCGACTATTCCTTATGATAGAGATGGAAGTAAACCTAATTGGTTTCAGCATGTTGGAGTCTACTCGTATAAAGTAGCCGCCCTAGAAAAATTTGTGGAACTAGATGATTCAGGTTTGGAGAATATCGAAAAACTTGAACAGTTAAGAGCGCTTGAAAATGGTTTAACTATTGGTGCCATTGAAATAGAGGAAAATTTAATTGGAGTAGACACTCCAGAAGATATAAAAAGAGTTGAAAAGGTTTTAATGTGAACAAGAGAACAAAAAAGTATATTTTTATAACTGGAGGGGTTTCAAGTTCGTTAGGGAAAGGATTAGCTGCAGCCAGTATTGCATCTCTTATAGAAAGGAGAGGTCTTAAAATTAACATGCTTAAAATGGATCCCTATATTAATGTTGACCCTGGAACCATGAGTCCTACTCAGCATGGAGAAGTTTTTGTTACCGATGATGGCGCAGAGACTGATCTAGACTTAGGACATTATGAGAGATTTACATCTTTGACTCTTTCTAAAAAGAATAATTTTACTACTGGGCAAGTTTATTTACAGGTTATTGAAAATGAAAGAGAGGGCAGGTATCTAGGTAAAACAGTTCAAGTTGTTCCTCATGTTACAGATGAGATAAAGAGAAGAATTCATCTAGCTGCAGAGGAAAGTGATCTACTCATTGGAGAAATAGGCGGGACTGTTGGAGATATTGAATCCTTACCATATATGGAGTCAATCAGACAATTTGCGCATGATGTGGGACAAGAAAATGTTCTTTTTATTCATTTAGTTTTAATTCCATATTTAAGTGCTGCAGGAGAGTTAAAATCAAAACCAGCACAACATTCAGTTAAAGAGCTTAGAGAAATTGGATTGTTTCCAAATGTTATCTTATGTAGGGCTGAACGAGATATTGATCAATCAATTATTGATAAAATCTCTTTATTTTGTAATGTGCCTAAGGCGAATGTTTTTAAGTCTCTAGATTCTGATTCTATTTATAAAGTTCCACTTGAATTTCATAAGCAAGGGCTAGATCAAAAAATTTGTGAGCTCTTAGGTATTTGGTCTACTACTCCTGATGTTGAAGAACTTAAAAAGGTAGTTTACAACGTTCAAAATCCAAAACATGTGGTGAAAATTGGAATTGTAGGAAAATACACAGAACTAATTGAATCATATAAGTCATTAGATGAAGCTCTAAGACATGGTGCTATCCATAATCAAGTAAAACTTGATATGGAGTATATAGACGCTGAAGATATTGAAAAAGGTAACCTTGAACAGCTAAAGGCTGTCGATGGAATTTTAGTTCCTGGTGGTTTTGGAGAAAGAGGAACAGAGGGAAAAATTAAGGCCATTCAATATGCTAGGGAAGAGAAAGTTCCTTTCTTTGGTATTTGTCTTGGAATGCAGCTCGCTATTATAGAATATGCAAGAAATATTGCAGGGATTAAAGATGCTACTTCTATGGAATTTTCGACTAAAGGAAGTTTCGTTGTTCATTTTATGGAAGGACAATCAAAAGATATGGCCAAAGGTGGAAGTATGCGTTTAGGTGCGTATGAATGCTCACTGGCTAAAGGAAGTTTGGCTTCAAAAATTTATAACGATTTAGAAATTTCTGAAAGACATCGACATAGATTAGAAGTTAATAATGAGTATACTCAACAACTGAAAGATAAAGGCATGGTATTTTCTGGGATGAATAAAAAATTGAATCTAGTTGAGGTGATTGAATTGAATGAACATCCATTTTTTATAGCTTGTCAGTATCATCCAGAGTTTAAATCAAGACCATTTAATCCTCATCCAATATTTAGAACTTTTGTGGAAGCTGGATTAAATTTACATAAGGAAAGAAAGTAATGGAAAAAATGGATTTATTTATTGGACCATGTGTTTTAGAAAGTGAAAAATTAGCATTAACCGTTGCTGAAACTCTTTTAGAAGACTTAGAACCCTATAAAAGTAAAATTAATATTCACTTTAAGGGAAGCTTTGATAAGGCAAATAGAAGTTCTATTGACTCTTATCGTGGACCAGGAATTGATGAGGGGCTTAAAATTTTAGAAAGAATTAAAAAGGATTATAATTTAAAAACGATTACTGATTATCATGAACCATCACAAGCTGAGTTAGTTGCGAGTGTTGTTGATGTCCTACAGGTTCCTGCATTTCTTTGTCGCCAAACAGATATGATAATTGCTGGAGCACAAGCTTGTAAAAAGTATGGTTCAAGCCTTAAGGTTAAAAAGGGACAATTTCTAGCACCTGCTGATACTAAAAATATTGTTGAAAAGGCTGCAAACTTTATTGAAAAAGATAGGATCTTTCTGACAGAGCGTGGTACAAGTTTTGGTTATAATAATTTGATTGTTGATATGGCAAGTTTTCAAATAATGAAAAGCTTCGGGGTAAAAACAGTTCATGATGCTACTCATTGTGTTCAGATGCCAGGGGGCTTAGGAAAATCAACAGGTGGTAAGAGAGAGCAAATTTTTACTTTAGCAAAAGCAGCAGCTGCAGCAGGTGCTGATGGCTTTTTTATGGAAGCCCATCCAAACCCTGAACAAGCACTTTCAGATGCGACAAGTCAGCTACCTATTGAAAAAGCAAAAGATTTAATAAAGATAATTTTAGACATAAGAGAAGTAGTTAATGAGCAATAAAGATTTAAGAGAAATTTCAAAACTGTACGCTGAAAAACTAAAAAAGATAAAGGTTTGTCTTTTTGATGTCGATGGCGTTTTAACTGACGGTAAGCTTTATTGGGCCGGTGAAGAGGTAGGATTTAACCGCTTTTTTCATACACATGATGGATATGGTCTTAAAATACTCATGCGAGCCGGTCTTAAAGTTGGAATTATTACTGGGGGGGATTCTCTAGGTGTAAAGAAAAGATTTGAAGGTCTTGGTGTTGATTATCTTTACATGGGAAGTGAAGATAAAAGGCAGTCCTTTAATTTAATTTTAGAAAAAGAGAATGTTAGTGCTGAAGAATGTTTATATGTTGGTGATGAGTTTTTTGATTTACCAATTTTAAAGCAAGCTGGATTTTCTGCCACCGTTCCATGTGCTAGTTTAGAAGTAAAAGAAGCTGTTGATTATGTTACTAATAAAGCAGGGGGAGAAGGGGCTGTCAGAGAAGTCATTGATATGCTTAGATATGTTCAAGATATAGTTCCTGAGATTGAGTTCTAGAATGAGTAAGGGAAAAAAGCTTTATGGATCAACTTCAATGCCATCAATAAAGGTTATGGCATTTACTATTAGCTTTGTTTTGTTACTGAACCTTTATTACCAAACATTTAATGATCCTATATTTATTCAAAGTGGTTCAGCATCATTTTCTTCTGTTGTTGATTTTCATGTTTTCTATCCGGAAGACCTTATTTTGTATATTTTAACAATTCTAATTCCATCGATATATTACGGTTTTATTAGAGGGGTCAGATTTTACGATTCTGGAATTCTAATAAATAAAGGCTTACCTTTTTTTAATACTTTTATTAATTATTCAGATATTAAAAATTTTGAAATTATTAACAAAAAACATTTTGTATCTATAAAATTGAAAGATACTGAAGATGAGTTTATGTTTACAGTAAACAGTATTGATAGAGTATTAGCGATCTTTGATCAACAACATATTTCTGGAGACTTGGGAGCTAAAGCAAAGTCAGACTCATCTGCCCATAAGAAATTAGTACTTATTTTTCTCGTTTTTGGAATTATATTTGCCCTGATCCAGCATTTTGGTTTGATGCGATTTATTTTCAGATAAAACTGAAAGTAGCGGCCTTCTGCAGGCGATTGATTATTCCTCTGAATTCATCACTTCTTAATTGATCATCATTGAGCTTTATCATTATGCTTGAAGGGTCGAGCTTATCCAGTTCTCGAAACTTTCCATAAAGTTCTCTTGCTGCCTTTACTGGATTATTTGGTAATTCCCAAACCTGAGGAGAGGAAAGAAGTTCTTTTGGTACTTCTATATTGTGATCCAGTTTAAACAATATGACCTTTTTGTTAGGCATATAATGATGCTTGAGATGTCCTGGCGCCACTGGACTTTCTTCATACTCGATATCAATACTTTCTAAGTCTAGCTCTTTCAAAATTTTTGATAAAGACTCGCGGCTTAGCATTCCCGGTCGATAAATTTTTATAGAACTTTTTTCAAGGCCTAAAATTGTTGATTCAATTCCGACTTCACATTCACCACCTTCTAGGACAAAGATCTCTGGAAATTCATTTTTCACGTGGGTATAGCTTGTCGGAGAAGTTTTTTTAAACTTATTCGCGCTAGGGGCAGCTACTGGGTGACCTAATTTGGTGATGAGTTGTTGTGCCACTGGATGGCTAGGGCATCTGAGCCCAACTGTATCAAGACCGGAAGTTATAATATCAGAAACTAAGTGAGACTTTGGTAAAATAAAAGTCACGGGACCTGGCCAAAGCTTTTTGGCCAATTTATCAAAATAACTAGGAAAGCTTGAAATATATGCTTTAGCTTGCTCAGTATTATTGACATGAACGATAAGGGGATCAAAAAATGGTCTTTCTTTTGTGCTAAAAATCGCCTGAATACCAGAATCAGAATTAATTGATCCCGCGAGTCCATAAACCGTCTCTGTTGGAATGCCAACAACACCACCATTATTGAGAATGTCCACAGCTTTATCAATTTCGCTCATAATAGGTTTCTACATTGTTTTATATTTAAAGGAATCTATTACACCAAGGCCACTGAATTGACCAGATTTAAAGAAAGTATGAAAATTTCTACCTGATTTGGTTTTGGCCCCTAAGCTTCCATGAATAAAAAGATTTTCTTTTCCAAAAATGCTGTAGAGGTTATCTAAACCCTTTGATTTACTATAGAAATAGCCTAGGAACTTTTTAAACTTTGATAAATCAAATTCTTGATATCTTTGATAATGAGAAAAGAAGTCTTCTTGTCTTTGATGAAGTATTTTTACACATTTTATATTTCTATTTCTTCGATTTTCTCGTTTTCGAAAAATTCTATTTCTCTTTCTTTTATTAAAAAATGGCTTCCATTCTTTTGAAGGGATAGAGCAGACCTCTAGAATGGAACTAAGTAATTCTTCTTCTGAGGTTTCCATAAAATAGTCTAGAGCGTTTTGACCAATTTGTACCTTTGTAGAAAGAGTAAGAGGTCCTCTTATTATTTTTGAGCTTACTTTTGAGACCAAATCACTTGAGAGGTTGGCAAAGTTTTTTAGATTTGCCACTGTTCTTTTTCTGAGCCCACGGTTATACCATTTATGTGTTTTTTGGGCATGCCATTCAAAACCAAGTTCAAGTGAAAATTGTTCGGTATTTTCCACCATATTGGCCCTAAGGTGATGGACTTTTTCATATTCCATTTCTAACTTTTTCTTCTCCTGAGAGTTTTTGGAAACAATGGGAGATAAATCAAAAATTTTGTTAATGACCCTTGAATATAGTCTACTAAAAAGATTATCTACATATTTTACAGATTCAGAATAAGCCTTAAAAAATGTTTTTTCTATATTATCGTTAATGATTGTAATCTGTTCAGTGGCTCTTTTTTTCATACTTCCAAATAAAAGAAAAGAGAATTTTGAATTAAGGTTCTCTTTCATTCTTTCTTCTTTTCCAACCAAATTTTCTTTAAATACTCGTTGGGAATTTCCTTCAATCATTTTTCTAAAAGATTTTTTTAAATAATCATCAGAATTGATTTGAACTAGGTCCTGTTTAGAAAAACTCGAGTATTCTTTTAGAGATTTCCCATATTCATATTCTAAGTCATAAGAGAGTAAAGTGATTTTTAAAAGATTGTAAAAATCATATTGTAAACTTAGGTGGCTATTAAATGAGGCTTTTTTATCTTTTGTGATGGAGACTCTAATTTTTTCATCATCATATTTTGCTTCTTCTGGAGCTACTTTTTGAATTTGAATTTCTTTTTTAAAAGTTTTTCGAGCTAGAAAACCAAATTGTAATAAAGCATTGGCTCCAACTGGAGCAGCGGCAATACCGCCAGCATTAAATTGAAATTCGTCAGTCGTTTTGATAACTTCATGATCCGTTAAATCCAAAATTTTCTCTGGCGAAAATCTTTGAAAGCCTAAAAAAAGCTTAGAAAAATCAGCGCCGATTCCGTCTAAGTAAGAATCAGTAAAATGATAAAAATGATAAGTTCTTGTGAAGCTAAGCCCCGCAAATGCACCAATGGTTTTTTCTGAAATGTTTATCAGTCCATCATCTTTTAAATTGGATAATAAGGTCGCTGCCTCTATATAGATAACAAACTTATCTTGTACAATCCATTGATCGCTATATAAATGAGGCGCGACTTCTCTGTGAGCCGCTAGATTGTAATTAAGCATGGGCTTATACCAAGTGAAGCCGCTAAAGTTTAGAGTTCCACCACCAAGGTCATGGTTGTCAAGAAGTCTTTGGGTTTGGGCAAGTCCAATATTATCGTGATTTCCTGCTAGCATTCCTGCTATTTCAGCGAGGAGTGGGGAGACTTCAAAATTATTATCTTCGATAATTCCATTTGCTTTTAAAGATCTCATACTTCTCGCGGCTTTTGCCTTTAGTCTTTGAGTCTTTTGTTGAAATTTATCAGTAAGCTTAAAGTGTTGAAATTCCATTGAAAGAACGGAAGACGATGTGGTGATCATCATCAAAAAAATGAGAATTTTTGACAAAATATTCATATCTTCCTTGATAGCTCCTTACTTGGAGTGCTATATATCCTTTTCGGAATCGGCAAAATAGTACTTAAGGCAAAACTTGCCTAGCGGGATAAATAATTATGGATATCAATAAATTTAAAAGCTTATTGGACGAACAAATGACTTGGCCTGATTATTATCAATTCAAGTTCATCGCTAAAACAGATAACAAACATCAGGTAATAGAGTTACTTGAGGATCATAAAGTTGTAGAGAAACTCTCTAAGAATGGAAAATACACCAGTATTTCTAGTCGAAAAATTCTCAATTCTTCCGATGAAGTCATTGAAGTTTACCAAAGAATTAGTAAGGTTGAAGGAGTTATTACCTTATAACCTAAAAGGAAGGTTTTAATGAAAGACTTTGCCATCGTGATGGGGGCAGGTGCATTCGGTACATCTATCGCATCTGTGCTTTCAGAAAACTTTAAAAAGGTCATTGTTAAGGTTAGATCCCAAGATATATATGACTCAATAAAGCAAGGTGAAAACTCTGTTTATTTACCTGGACAAAAATTAGCTTCTAATATTATCCCCGCTATGTCTTGGGGGGAACTTCATTCGATTGTAGGAAATAGTAAAGTTGAATTGGTAGTTAATGGATTACCCACTAGTGCTATAAATCCTTTTTATACCCAAAATAAAAAAGAAATTGAAGACTATTTTAAGCAAGGGATACCTTTCGTATCGATCTCAAAAGGTATTGATCCGGAGACTTTAGAAATGTCTGATGACTTATTTCAAGATCATTTTCCACAGTATCTTGATTATATTACGTATTTATCAGGGCCATCCTTTGCGAAAGAAATTGTTGATAAGCAGGTCACTCTTGTTTCTTTAGCTGGAAAAACACCTGATACTCTTTTAAAAGTCTGTGAGATGATGAACACTGATTATTTTAAGTGTATGCCAACTTATGATATCAAAGGTGTTTTACTTGGTGGAGCTTTAAAGAATATCTTGGCTATTGCTGGCGGAATTTTAGAAGGTCTTGGATACAATCATAATACCAGAGCAGCAATGATCACTCGTGGGATTAATGAGATGTTACGTTTTGGAAAAGTGTTTAACGCTAGACCTGAAACATTTTACTCTTTTGCAGGAATGGGGGACTTGATACTTACAACGACTTCTTCACTTTCTAGAAATAAGACCTTTGGACTTGATATTGCAAAAAGTGGAAAGTCTCCGGAAGAGATTATTAATTCTCAGCGCTCGGTTGTTGAGGGGTATAAAACCACAAAAGCTGCTTATAATTTAGCTCAAAAATATAAAATTAGGGCTCCACTTTTTGATGGAATTTATCAAATTTTATACAATAACGTAGATCCTAAAGAAGTGTTAAAACATTTAATGGAACTTCCAATTAATGCGATTGAGTAGGGTTTTATAGCCATTTAAATAAATCAAAATTGAGTTGATATAGTTCATTACTTTTAGACTTCGATACAATCTTTTCGACTTTTTTAAGAAACTTCATAAACTCTATTCTTATATTCTCTTTATCTTTAGCTTCCCCAGTAAAGCTTGCAATGAAATTATATTTATCTTCAGGATTAAGAGATTTATTCCATTCTATTGATTTTTGTTTAAACTGAGTTTGCCATTGGTAGAAAAATGGTGAATTAGGAGATAAGTGAAGGTTGGATTTCTTTAATTTAATAATTTTATTTTTAATTTCAATAAAGTTTAACCTTTCAAGTAAGTCTATTGAACTATTTAAAGTCTGCTCATTAATTCTAAGATCGTTTATAAGTGAACGTGGGTCTCTTTGGTATTTTGGTATGGATAAAGATAAGTGAATAAGTTGAGTCTCAGCAAGAAGATAATATTCTTGAATTTCATTACTTGATAAATTTGAAACTTGCTTTTCAAGATAATCTACAGATTGAGTTTTTTCGTTTTGAATATTTTTAATTTGCTTTGATAAATATGCTCGATTTTCTTCTAATCCAGATCTCTCATAATCAATGAGAAGGTTAAGAAAAATAAGCTCATCAGGTTTTAGGTTAATGTATTCAGCTAAAAGAAAAGCTTGGTCGCGATTTAAGTTGGCATCTCCATTTAAAACTTTTGATAGATAAGATTTTTGAATTCTAAGTTTTGAAGCAATTTCTTGATAAGTTAATGGAGACCCAATAGATTTACGAACTTCAATATACTCTTTTAAAAAACTTTTATAATTTGAAAATTCATATATTTTCAATACTTTACCCTTCGTTGTTTCCTGTTAGTGAACTAGGAACGATTAGTTAATATCTAATTAATTTACCTGCGTCTACTATTAATTTAAATTGGATTTAGATATAAATGAAGAACTGAGGAGAGTTTATGAGATTTGTTGTTGCTTTGACCTTATTACTTTTTAATCAATTGGCTCAAGGAAAAATACTTGATGAGAAGAGTATTCAAGGAGAATGGGGGTCTGGCGGAGGAAATGCTCTTGTCTGTTTTATTCAAGAGGAAATCGAGATCGGAGGTCGAACTCTCAATTTTAAAAAATGGGTTGAACAAAATAATAATACTATACCAAATAGTTTACTGCCTTTTATAAAATCAATTGAAATGTTTGATTTATATGAAGCAAAAAAGAAAAGAGGATTATCTGCAAAAGCTCCTGAAATAGTATCTATAGAAGAAAATGAGGGCTTTTACGATTATCTAGATCGTCTTGGGAGAAGATTTATAGGGAAAGTTGATAGTATGAATCAGCTTGTTAAAAAAACACAGATTATGGTTCCAGAAAGTAGCTTTATTTTTCATGAAGCAGCTATCAAATACCAAAATGATTTAGGGACCGTAACACTTCCACAAGATCACTGTGTAATATCAACGATGGCAGGGCAAGTAAGTATTAATGGCTATTTTGAAGTCCATATTGATGAAAGGCTGTTTAATCATTCAAAACATTCTAAACAATCAAAGGCTACATTAGTTTTACATGAACTAATTTATGCGTATGCAAGATTTTTTAATAATGAAGAAGAATCTAGTTCTACCAGGAAAATGGTAAGTGCTTTTATCTCATACTCAAGTGGAGTCACCGAAGGAAGTGTATCAAAGCTTGGTTATAATTTAGGCTTTTTTAAATCAGAATTCACTGGAAATGGAGTTCCATATGCTTTTTACCAGAACTCTAAAACAATGGAAATTTTTTCAAATTTTAGTAAAGAATATTTAAACGAATTTTTAAAGTTTATGGATAAAGCATATAAGGATGAGGCAATCGTTCAATTGATATCTGAATATAAGCAACTTCTTTCAGGCGAAGGATACGAATATTCTGGAGCAAATATAAATCAATTCATAAATGCAGTAAAAGGTATGAAAGAAAGATTTGATAATCCTAAATGGAATAATTTTTACCAAAAGGCTTTGTACATAATAAGAGGTAATACGGAAATCCCAATAAAGTACTTTAATGATAATTTGAAACATTCTTTTTTGTGGAATTATCAAGATGCAGTTCAAAGAGAGGGAGCATTCGATCGAAGTTTAGAAATGACAAAATATTTTGAATTTATCATGACTGAGATAGAAAAAAGCATATTTAGTCATGATGTGAATTTTAATTTATTATATAGTCTAATTAATGAGAATCAAGACTACTATTTTTACCCATTTATCTATCAAATTTTTGATATAGACAGTAATAATGGTCTTGAAAACTTAACACTTAAAAATCAAATTCCAAAGTGAGTGAGGGAGCTATAGGCTCCCTATTTATTTAATATTTTTCTCTATCTTACCAACACTTATTGTTTCACCAAGATGAATAATTTCTCCATTTGGCTTTTGGATAAAATAAGCAGGAACACCCACTACATTATACTTCATTAGAAACTGGGTGATATGATCATCTCGCTTTGTCCAGTCTGCTTCAATAAGTTCGATGTTTTTATCTTTAACAAGATCTTTAAAATCACTTGAACTTAAAACCACCTTTTTATTAACCTTACAAGTTAAGCACCAACTTGCTGTAAAGTTCATAAACCGATATTTACCTGGTTGTTCTTGCATCTTAGCCGAAGTCCATTTCTTCCATTCCAATCCTGCCATTGATTTCGCTGATCCCACACTTGCTGGATTTGACTTTGAAAAATTGATGACTTTAACTGTGAAATAAAGTGGAAGTGCAAATACTAATACATTCCAGATGAGTTTCTTTGAAATATTTTTTCTAAAATAGAAAGCAAAAAATAAAGTGGCCAATAAAGTATTAAAATATATTCCAACAAAGCCATGGTCGACAATGGCAAAGAATACATCATAAAGCCAAACTGCAGTTAGAATTAAGCTTAATCCTAAAAACTTTTTGAGTTTATCCATCCAAAGACCAGGTTTTGGTAAAAATTTAATTAGTGAAGGAAAAAATCCTGTGAGGATAAATGGAAAAGAAAGGCCTAGGCCAACTGATATGAAAATTAAAAAGATATTTAAATAACTTGTAGTAAAGGCAAAAGTTAAAGCAGTGCCTAAAAAGGGTGCAGAACATGGTGTGGATAAAATAGTAGCTAAGACTCCATTTACAAAGTCTGCTCCAACACCTTTTTTAATTTCTGCATTTCCTAAGGTCTTACCACCTGGTGTAACAAATTCAAATAGTCCTAGCATATTTAAGGCCATGACAAATATCACTAAAAGCATAATTAGAACAAAAATAGGAGATTGTAGTTGAAAACCCCAGCCAATTTGGTCTCCACTTGATTTTAACCCTAAAACAACCAGTGCTAAGACTAAAAAAGACATCAAAACTCCAGCTGTATAAGCAAGGTTATGTTTCAAGATCTGTCCTTTTGATTCGTTACTATGAACAATAAGGCCAAATAGTTTTAAAGATATTACAGGTAGGACACAAGGCATGAGATTTAAAATTAAACCGCCTAGGAATGCAAATAGGATAAAGTATAATACCGACTTCTCATTTTTACTTGATACTGTCGTCGTATTTTTTTCTCCAAGCTTTTGATAAGAGTTTAATTGAGTGCTTAACTCCTTATTTCCTGTTAAGGTAAATTCATTAAACGTATGAGAGATGATTTTAACTTTGTCATCTTTTGGGTAATGAAGTAGGTACTTTGCTGTGATTGGCTCTTTAAATATACCATCACTTGGAAGTGCTATTGGAGGTTCTTCATATACACCATCCCAGTCTAAGAACATTCTTCCATAAATGGTATTCGTTTTAGTATCTAAAAACACTTCTTCGTGTTTATAATCGAATAGGGGTCTTAAATAAGGTGTTAAAATATTAGTTTTTTTATCAATCTTAGAAAAATCAGCATTCTCAATTATATAATACAACGCCAATTTATCTTCGTTTTCAACTTTTGTAAGAAAGATATTTATATTTTTACTTGAAGTGGGAGCTGGAAGTTTATTAAATCTCGTTTCCAGCTCAGAAGCAGAAATTATAGGATTTATTTCTCCATTAAGATTGTTATCAACATTTAACTCAACTGTTCGAGTTCCAGGGATACATATATCCTTACAAACAAGCCACTCACCAATAATTTGCAACTTAGAATTTTTAAATTCATCAGTTAGATCATAAAAAAGAGCATACTTGTTAGAATATCCAAATGCCCACATATTACCCTGTTCAATATATCTTTTTGGGGCAGGCCAGGGATAATCTCTTAAATCGGTCTTTTGATCATCCTTGAATATTTTTAATTTAATTTCTAGTCCTGCATCTCCTGGATTTTTCCAATAGGTATGCCAATCTTTAGTATTAGAAAAAGTTACGGCCAGTATATTTTTACCATTAATTTGAAGCGCCTTAGCACCCATGTCAACGTATTGTTGTTGGGCATGGGCAATATTGAAAAAGAGAAATCCAACTAATAGACTAAAATATTTTTTTATCTGCACTTTTAACTCCTAAATTAAACTCTTATAATGAGTGCATGAAACCTGATTTAAATTACAATTATCCAAGTAAAATTATATGTCTTACAGAGGAGTCCGTCGAGACACTCTACCTTCTAGGAAAAGAGGGCTTGATTGCTGGAGTTTCTGCTTTTGTGAAGCGTCCAGTCGAAGCTCAAACTCTTCCAAAGGTCTCATTTTTTACTTCAAGTAATTATAACAAAATTTTAGCAAAAGATCCTGACCTGATCATTGGGCATTCAGATATCCAAAAGGATATTGCAAAGGATTTAATTGAATTAGGGCAAGATGTTTATATTGCAAATCATAGGTCTATAGAAGGCATTTTCAAATATATTCAGTTAATTAGCCGGATAGTTGATGCTAATGATGAGGGGAATAAGCTTTTTGAAAGACTTCGAAAACAAATTTTAAAAGCTCAAGAGTTTGCAAAAACTTTACATAAGAGGCCAAGAATTTACTTCGAA
Organism: Flavobacteriaceae bacterium; assembly: GCA_964215955.1. Classification (GTDB taxonomy): domain Bacteria; phylum Bdellovibrionota; class Bacteriovoracia; order Bacteriovoracales; family Bacteriovoracaceae. The sequence goes on along the minus strand of CAXPDR010000041.1, from coordinate 1,081 downwards.
GAATGGGATGATCCTAAGATTTCTGCTATACAATGGGTGAGTGAGTTAATTGAGCTTTGTGGCGGTATCGATATTAACTCTGACAAATCAAGAGGAGTTTTGGCTAAAGAAAGGTTTGTTGAGGATGAGCATATTATAAAATCAAATCCAGATATAATTTTTGGATGTTGGTGCGGCAAAAAAGTAAAAATAAATGAAATTCAAGGAAGAGAAGGGTATGATAAAGTAAACGCTATAAAAAATAATTTAGTGTTTGAATTAGCGCCAGAAATATTCTTACAACCTGGGCCCGCTCCAATTTTAGATGGTATTGATATTTTAATTGATTATTTTGATAAATGGCAAAAAGGTGAATTGAAATGAAATTAATTTTAGGTCTATTATTTATTTTAAATTCGACGTTGGCTTTTTCTCAAACTAGAGAAGAAATGATTGAGCAGTTTATGCGAGAGAGAAAAGAAATGATGAAACAAATGATGAAGATGTTTCGTGATGATTTTTCTGGCATGGATAATTTTTTTGAAGACGACTTTGATCCATTTGACTCAATGAAGTCTTTCAAAGGTGGTGGAACAAACGTTGAGATCGAAGAAAAATATGAAGATGATGGAAGTATCTCAATTATCATTACTCCTAAGTCTGAAAATATTTCTCTTGATATAAAAACAGATAATGGAATGATTACAATTAAATCGGATATGAAAACGAAAATTGAGGAAAACGGCTCCACGAGTTTTTCTAGTAGTAGCTTTAGTCGTTCTATTGCTATACCTCAAGGTTACAGTGCAAAAGCTCCTGTGGCTGCAGGTAAGGGACTCAAAATTAGTTTAGTACCTAATGGTAAAGTTAAAAAAATAATGGATTCAAATAAGAAAAGACCTAAGCCTTCAAAAGATTTAAAAGTTCCAATTGGAAAGCAACCTGGCGAAGATATGATATAAAAAAAGCCCGCTTTATGATCTGTACCCCAAAAGTGGGACGGATTAAAAAAGGCTCTTTAATTTAAATGCCTCCGATATTCACTCGGGGGCATTTTTTTTAGAGCTAACTGTGGTCGCCTATGATTATAGTAATTTATTTG
>CAXPDR010000040.1:0-24056 GCA_964215955.1 Flavobacteriaceae bacterium | reverse complement strand
GGTTTACTTTTCCAGAAAGTGGATCTCCACCTAACTCATCTGTTGATGACTTTCCACCCATATGTCCAGGAATTGGATCTTCATTAAATGTTGGATCTTTTTTCTCATCTCCTGGTTTGACTTCCCCAGGGTTTACTTTTCCAGAAAGTGGGTCTCCACCTAACTCATCTGTTGATGACTTTCCGGATAAAGGATCTCCTCCCAAATCATCTGTAGAACCTTTTCCTTCCATATTTCCGGCAAGATCCTCTTCAGCATGATTTTCACCTTCCATATGACCTGGATTGTGTTCATCCTCTTGTCCTTCTAGGCTTTCCGGATCCTCACTCTTATTCTTTTCAGCATCAAAATTATATTGAGCATCACAAGTCTCAAGAATCATCTCTTCTCTTGTTGTAGCGAACTCAGAATTCATAGGAATTTCGACTTGTCCATTTACATATTTAAACCTGGAGAAAACTTCTCCTGACTTGGTATAAAAATATAAATGTGGAAGATCTGAAGAAAAACTCCACCTATTAATTTTCCAATCAAACTCTGGTTTAGCTCCATAAAAATACCAAGCTCCATCATTTTTAACAAAATCCGTATTACTAGGATCTTTTAAAACGAATTTCCACGTTGGTTGTTTGTCACCTGGCTGTGGTTGAAGTTCAACCCAGTTACCAACGAATGTAGAAGGCCCAAGAACTCTTACAAGCCACCTTCTTAGAACTTTTTTACAATCAGCTTTAGATTTAATAAGCCAAAAATCACTTTCAAGATTTAGTGGTTCTGTAAACTTAAATAATTCAGCTTCTTTTGCTTCGTTATTATTTTGAGCTGACTCTTGTTTCTTTAATTGCCTTTCTTCTTCTTTCGCGATTTGATCTAAGTGAGCTGAAATAGGTTTCGACCAAAAGTCTAATTTAAAGCTCGCTGTTTTAGCTCGAGTGTCTGGTTCTAATAAGTCAACACATCCATACTTTGCTAATACGGCTTCTACTTTTTTATTTTTAATTGTAGTTACACATGCAGGTTTAACAAATCCATTTTTAATTAATTTTTTCTGAACTTTTAAAACAGAAACAGCCTTTTGAAGGTCTGCTTTGTTTGTAACTTTAAAAAAGAAAATTCCCTGACCAGAAGTTCCTAAAAATTGATTAACCTCTTCAACACTACTCAAATTATTAACATCAAATTTATTACTATTTCTATAGAAAGCGTTTAATTCGTTAACCAATGGAACAGAACTTCCAAATGCGAAAAATACTAGATTTATCTTATGTGCCATATGTTTCGACTCACCTTATCCTTATAATCTATTACCTTTATCGGGAAACAGATTTCATTTCATAAGGAAAATTTTAATATTTTCAATAGTATACCAAAATAGTCTCCCATTAAATTAAAGAAAAAATGACTCAACTAATTTTCCAAAAGACTCGATGGGAAGTTATGGAAGAAAGAGAATTACCTGACACTGAAGATCAGCTTATAACGATCTTAGAGTCTAATGATAAAGATAAAATAAAAAATGCATTGGAAGAGTTTCCTCCTGCAACTGTTATCGATGCCTTTGCAGATAAGCCGGAAGTTGAAGTTTTAGAATTTTTAAAAAACTTAGATTATGAAGACTCCGGTAGAATCTTCAGTTATTTTAGCATTGAAGAGCAATATAAGTATTACAAAATCTGCGAGAAAAGATTCTTTTCCGAAATTTTCACTCATATGTACTCTGATGATAGAGCTGACTTATATCAAGAGTTTTCCAAGGAAGAACAGATTGAAATCCTTCCTTATCTTGATAAAAAAACGAGAGAAGATGTTATTGTATTAAGTGCCTATGAACCAGAGACTGCAGGTGGTATTATGAATACCGACTTTGCAACGGTTCTAAACCATATGACCTGCCAGCAAGCCCTAGCAAAAATAAGACATGATGCTCCCTCGCAAAAGATGATTTATTATATCTATGTCGTTAATGATGACATGGAGATGCTAGGAATAATTACAATAAAAGATCTCATCATGGCAGATCCAAAAGATATCGTTAAAGAACTTTATAATGATCACTTTATTTTTGCAGATGTTAATGACGATAGAGAATCAGTCGCCCAAAAAATTGAAAAACATGATCTTGTCGCAATTCCCGTTTTAAATTCTTTGAACCAACTTGTTGGAATTGTTTCACATGAAGAAGCCATTGATGTTATCCGAGCTGAACACACAGAGGATATGGAAAAATTCATGGGTATTGTTCCATCAGAAGATGAACAAACCTATTTAAAAACGTCCTCAATTCAACATTTCAAAAAAAGAGTTGTCTGGCTTGTATCCCTAGCTGCTGTCGGCCTTATTTCGGGAGTTATAATTCACCACTATCAAAATGTATTAGAGCAATTAATTATTTTAGCTCTATATATGCCCATGATGACTGCCACTGGTGGAAATACTGGTAGCCAAGCAGCTACAGTTGTAATCAGAGCAATGGCACTCGATCAAGCATCTGAAAAAGAATGGTTCCAAATTCTTTTAAAAGAAGCAAAGATCTCTTTTATGCTTTCCTTTTGTGTTGGAGGATTAGTTTTTATAAAGATTGCCTTTTTAACTTCGACCACACTACTTCCCAGTGGAATGACTTTTCAATTCATAGGATTTATAATTTCTCTTGCAATTGCAATGCAAGTCATGACGTCCGCGATTGTTGGAGCTGGATTGCCTATACTTGTAAGAAGACTTGGAGGTGATCCAGCCGTTGCTGCAAGCCCAGCCATAACAACAACCGTTGATATAACTGGTCTTTTAATCTATTTTGGAGTAGCATCAAATTCACTTCATCTCTAAGATTGGGAAAAAAAATATGAAAGCAGTCATTATGTGCGGTGGTGCTGGAACAAGATTATGGCCAATAAGTACAAAATCGAATCCAAAACAGTTTTCAAAAATTTTTAATGGAAAATCTCTCTTTCAACTTACAATAGAAAGAAACTTAAACCTTGTAGATGAATTTATAATTGTAGTAAATCAAAAACAATTAAAATTATGCAAAGAACAAATACCATCAATAATTAAAGATAAAGTTAAATTCATTATTGAACCTATAGGAAGAAATACTGCTCCTGCAATTACCTTAGCTGCTATCAGCACCCAAGGTTCTGAGTTACTTATCTTAGCAAGCGATCATATAATTAGAAATCAATCAGCATATGAAAGCTGTATAAAAGAAGCACAAGTTCTAGCAAAATCAAAAAATATGATTACCTTTGGAATTGCTCCCAAATACCCCGAGACTGGTTATGGTTATATTCAGGCTAATGGAATAAATGTTTTATCATTTAAAGAAAAGCCAAATTTGAGTACAGCTAATGAGTATCTAAAGGCTGGTAATTATTTTTGGAATAGTGGAATGTTTCTTTTTTCTAGTGAAGTTTTCTTAGAGGAAATGGAGTTGTACTCCCCTGAAATACTTGATAAAGCAAAAATTGCTTATAACAATGCAAATTTAAATGAAAATATTATTAACATTAATTTAAATGACATGAATTCGATCCCTGAAAATAGTATTGATTATGCTGTTATGGAAAAAAGTAAAAATGTTAAGGTTATAGCTTCAGATATTGGCTGGAGTGATCTCGGCTCTTTCGATTCTTTGTCTGAAGAGCTTGAAAAGGATGAAAATGGAAATACTTCACTTCCTTCAACTCTACATTTTAAATCAAAAAATAATCTTATAATCTCTCAGAAAAAAACAATTGCTACTTTTAATGTTGAAGACCTTATTATAGTGGATACTGAAGATGTCCTCCTCATCGGTAAAAAAGGTCAAAGTCAAAATGTGAAAGAGTTGTTAAAGCAAGTAAAAGAAAAAACACCTAAATTGTTAGATTAATTTCGCTGCATTTTTATCCAAAATAAGCACTGAATTTTTATGCTGTTTTAAAGCGGTTGCTGGCACCTTAGAGTTCACATCACCATTAATAATTTTTTGAACAATCTCTGCTTTTGTTTCTCCGGTTGCGACCATACAACATTCTTTTGCATCTAAAATAGTGCCAATTCCCATTGTGACAGCGACAGTAGGAACACTTTCATTCCTAAAAAGAGCTTTATTTGAATTACGAGTTGAGCTATTTAGAGCAACTATCCTTGTTCTTGAATCGAGACTAGAGCCAGGTTCATTTAATCCAATATGGCCATTTAAACCAACTCCTAATAATTGAAAATCAATTCCACCAGCATTCTTAATTTTTAACTCATACTCTTGGCATTTTTCATCAATTGCCTCTAAACTTGTTTCGGGAATGAAAATGTTAGATTTTTCAAAGTCTAAATTATCAAACACATGCAGATTTAAATAATGCTCAAATGAATTCGAACTGTCTTTTTGGAGCCCAATATATTCATCTACAGCAAATGCCTTACAGTCTTTAAAGCTCAAACTTTCTGTCTTTACATTATTTATTAGATTTAAATAAATAGCATCCATTGTTCTACCAGTGGCAAAACCAATATTAAGGTTTGATTTAGACTTAACCCGCTCAATAAGTTTCTTGGCCACAAATTCTGATACTTCAACAGCTGTATTAAATACTTTAATTTCCATAGATATAATATTAACACTATGTAAAAAATTCGGAAAAGGAATATTCTCATTGAAAACAGAATATTTCTTATATATATACCTGAGTTATGAGCAAGAGATTACTTTCAATTTTAATATGTGACGATGATAAATACTTTAGAATGGCCCTAAGTAGCGAAATTTCTTCTTTTGGTCTTATTAAAGAAGCCAGTAATGAGCTTGAAGCCATTGAACTTATTAAAGACAACCATTTTGATCTAGCACTCATTGACATGGATATTGATGGCCCTAGATCCGGATTAAAAATCCTCAAATCTTCGAAAGTAAAAAAGATTCATTCTATAATTCTTAGTTCTCAAAATAGTGAAGAAATTATTGAAAAAGCATATGAGGCAGGCTGCGACCATTTTTTATCCAAAACTAAATATCGAGATCATCTCCCTCAATATGTTCAAAAACTCCGAAAATTAGACACTTCAGACTCTATAGAAAACTTTTTTAAATCCAAATACATTACTGAGGATATAGAACTCAAACAAAGAGTCCAAGAACTTTGTAAAATGAATTTGAAAAATAAAACAGTACTTTTAACTGGAGAGACCGGAGTTGGAAAAAGTCTTATAGGTGAACTCCTTCATAAGCAAACATTTGAAGATGATGCCCCATTTATTCATTTAAACTGCTCAGAAGTACCTGAAAATTTAATTGAATCGGAGCTATTCGGTCATGAAAAAGGAGCTTTTACAGGTGCAATTCATGCAAAGAAAGGGAAGCTGGAACTTGCCAATGGTGGAACACTTTTTTTAGATGAAATTGGAACTATGCCACAAAGTATGCAAAATAAGTTATTAAAAGCACTCGACCAAAAAACATTTTATCCAGTGGGCGCTCAAAAAGAAGTCAAATCAGAATTTACTCTTATCACTGCTACCTGTGAGGATCTATTTGGAAAAATTGCCAATAATCAGTTTAGAAAGGACTTATTTTTTAGAGTTAGTGGTCTGAATTTAGATATTAAACCTTTAAGATACAGAAAAGGTGATATCCCCCTACTTATAAAAAAGTTTATCAATGAATCTCATAGGCGTTTTATCATTAAAGATTGTGCTATTAAGAAATTAAGTTTTCATGAGTGGCCAGGAAATATTAGAGAACTGAAAAAACAAATAGATTTACTTTCAACAAAAGAGAAAGGGATTATTAAAGCTTCTGATATAGAGTTTAATTCAGGAGTTGAATATAATAAAGACACATGGATTACTTCTGACCAAATGGAATTCATATCTAAAGAAGGCCTTAGAAATTTCATTAAAAGGGTGGAGGAAGAAAGCTTAAAGCAGATCCTTGAGCAAAACAATGGAAAAATAACCCATACAATCAAGGAATTAAGAATTTCCGCATCAGCGTTTTATAGAATTTTTAATAATTTGAATTACTAATAAGAATTGGCACCCTCCTTGCTTGGAATAACATCAAGTTGTTCACCAAGGGGGTTATATGAACGAAAAACAAACAGCTTTAATCGAAGCTTACTTCAAAAAATATCCTAAAGATTCACTAAGAAAAGTTTCAGAAAGGACATCTATCCAGAAAACACGGGTCTATAGAATTTTTAATGGACACGAGATGAAAGTATCCGAGTTTCAAACAATCGAAAATTTAATTTTTGATAATAAGATTGAGTCAACTTTTCTGAATCTAACTAAAAAATGTATTCAACAATTGCAAAGTTCACAAATCAAGGAAATTCAAGATTTGATGAAAAAACAAATAAAACTAGCTAGATATTCTTATCTGCAAGATTATCAAATAAATATCAATCAGGTGGGGTAATAGAATGGAAAGGCTTACGAGTATTGAACGGTATATCATTGAACTAATTGAAATCTACTCTCCTTCCATAGATGAATTAATGAGTAAGACAAATTTTTCAAGAAAGTTAATTTTAAATATTGTAAATGATTTTATAGCAAGTGGGATTGTCGTTTACAAGGGTCTGAGCATTCAAATTAAAGACTCTAATGCCCTAAAAGAGCTAAACTCACTTGAAGCTCAAAAGCATGAAGCCACTGAGTTGATGGCATCCCTATTTAATAGTCAGCGAAAAAAAACAACATTCAAGAAAATATTTATAAGCGAGAGAGATGAAAAATTTCTTAAAGGCCTGATGGCCCAAATAGATATGTTTATTTCAGGGTTAGATTACAAGAAAAAGGACAATCTGAAGAGAAAAGTTATATTTTGGGGAGAAGAAGATTATGAAAAATTATGTATGTCTACTATTGTTAACAAGTAGTTTATTATCCTGTGGAGAAAAGAAAAACGATTTTTCATCTCCCCCACCACAAACTCAAAAAGTTAGTACCATAACAAATGACAAAGACTCAGATGGAGACAAAATCAATGATAAGGATGATCCGCGCCCCTATATTGCTGATATTTCGAGACCTGAATTAATCATTTCAAATGAGAAGAATAAAATACTCGAAACAGTATTAGCTTTAAATGAAAAGAATCTAAAAAAAATAATAAAATCAAGTTTAAATAAAAAAAATCACCTTATATCTTACATAAAAACAGAGTACAGAATAAAAGATTCATTAAGTAGCCAAAAATTATTTTTTAAATCGAGTGATAATTCAGAATTCTTTCTAAGTTTATGGAATGGTAATTTAAACTTATTAAAATTAAATTCTGAGCATGGTTATGCACAGTCGACTATAATTCCAATCCAATTAAGAAAGAGTGATTTTAAATTTACCAATTATTTTCTAAAGGTAAATGACTCCAATTATTCAGAACAAGAATTATTAGGTTTTATAAAAGAAAAGACTAATGAGATATTGATTATCGACTATTCAAATTCGAAGTCGCCCAAAATAACCAAAAGCTATATTTCAACTCAAATTCCTCATAATAAGTTTTCAAGCCTTAGAACTCTAAGCCCAATTTTATCAGAATACGAAATTTTTCAAGAGTCCAATGGTATTGATAAAATAAATGATCTCACTGAGAATGATTTTTTGTATTTGAAACTTCATACCAAAGACAGAAAACAAATTGTTATAATTAAATTTAAAAAAAGTCTAATTCTTAGTGATAAAACTTTTTATCGCAATAGCACTTTAAGTTTAACCCAACCGTCAGAGATCAATCTAGGTCATTTCACACATTTGAAACTAAAGTTTAAACCACAAATTTTATTTAAAAAATCTATAAATAAGACTTTTACAATTTCCCAGCACCTAAAGAATGCTTTCAACTCTTCAGTGAGAAAGAACAGATGTAAAGTTGAAGAGGTAAAGCTTTCCAATAATTTAGAAACTATATCTTTAAAGGATTGGTTTAAAAATTTCTTATTCACCTTAAATGGTAAAAAGGTTACTTACAAAGAATTGAATTCTGGAATTAAATTTAGTGATAGCGAAGACAGAAGGTTAGGAATTCGTTTAATAAAACCTATACAACATTCCTATAAAACAGGATTTGTATTGAAAAGTAAAAAATGTAAAACGAATATTCCTCCTATCCTTATAGAATATTTTTTTAAAGAAAAGCCTTTGAATATATTTCCTATAAAAACTCATAATGTAGAAATCCTAGACATTATGTTTGAGCTAAAAGTTTCTGGAAAATCACTTTAATGCGACTTCATCTCCAAGATGGATATAAGTTTCTATCCCCTCTTTAGTGTTATCCAAAATATCTTGACTTGGTTTCCAAACTCCCGGCTCACCAAGAAGGACTACGGTACTTCCTCCAAAAAGGAAGTACCCTTTTTCTGCCCCCTTACTAAACTCAAGGGACTCATCAAAACTCTGAACGATTTTTCCAACACAGGTAGCGCCAACTTCAATATAGGCTAACTTCCCAAAATTTTCTGTCTCTAAAATTGAAACTCTTCTTTCGTTTTTAATGAAAATATCTCCACGGTGCTTTAAAGCAAGTGGATTAACAGAATGAAAGTCTCCATGAACAGGGAAACTATCAATTGTTTTACCATTATCTGGATAATGGTAACGATGATAATCTACTGGGCATAACCGTGCTATCATCAAAGGACCTCCAATAAATGGTTTTGCCTTTTCTGCATCTCCTACTAAATCTGTGGCTTTTAAATAATGCCCTTTCACTGGAATTTTTAAATCATTAGAAACTGCCTCATATCCAAAATATCTAGCTTCAGCAAAAGCGCCCATTCTATTATTCTCACTAACAAATGGTCTTTTTCCATCTTGAAACTCTCTAATGAAGAATTCATTAAATGATTTATATGAGTTTTCAATATTTTGTTCTTGAAAACTTCCTTTCTTATAATCATCAATTTTAATGTCAAAGTTTTTTAAGAATTCTGGTACTTTTTTAGCTGACTTTGGTTTATCCATCAAATCTCCATAAGTTTTACTGAGAAACTTACTGGCAATAATTGGTGAAAACATTTTTCCTAAAAAACTATTGTATGCAAATTCAACGGCTTTATATCCATAAACCTTTTCCACTTCATTTTTTTGGCTGTATCGATTAAAAAATGTAATTTCAAATGGTTCACTCACGCTTTAACTCCTTAACCTGACAATTTTTTGACAATAAATTGACCCAACACTACTGGAAATTTTTTAAAATTTTGAATAATATAGCCTTAGTAGAAGAACAAATCAAAGGATCTGTTGATGACTAAATCTATTTTTTTTATATTATCCCTTTTTATTTTTAATATTTCGTTTGCTGCTGATTTACTAGAAAGTGAAAAGCGTCTCACTCAAGTCTATAAGAATACTGTTCCCTCTGTTGTTAACGTTGCCAATATCAAGTTTGCTGATTCATTTTTTTATGGAAAAGTAGAAGTTCCTCAAGGAACAGGGACAGGTTTTGTATGGGACAAAAAAGGCCATATTGTCACTAACTTCCACGTTGTTCAAGGTGGAAACTCTTTTGTCATAACTTTTCATAACGACAAAAAGCAATACAAAGCTGAAGTTGTAGGAATTGCACCTAAGCAGGATATAGCTGTATTAAAACTCAAGGAATTACCCAAGGATTTAAAACCAATCGAAATAGGTACATCAAAAGATTTAGTAGTAGGTCAAATGGCCTTGGCTTTAGGAAATCCTTATGGCTTTGATCACTCCCTCTCTCAAGGAATAATTTCTGCCCTTGGTCGAAAAATTGATGGGATTGGCGGCGTCAAAATCCACGATATGATTCAAACTGATGCCTCTATTAATCAGGGAAACTCTGGAGGACCTCTTCTTAATTCCTCAGGTGAACTAATAGGTGTTAATACAATGATCGTTTCAAGATCAGGCTCTAGTGCAGGACTAGGATTTGCTGTACCTGTAGATACAGTAAAAAGAATTACACCTCAACTTATCGAACATGGAAAAGTAATAAGACCAGGCCTTGGAGTAGGAGTTCTTGAAGATCATGTACGAGATCGATATGTTGGTAAAAATGGTGTCGCCCTTTCTTTTGTTGATCCAGATGGACCTGCAGGTAAAGCTGGGCTTAGAGGCATGATGAGAGATCGATTTGGAAGGATATACGTTGGTGATGTCATTCTGAAAATAAATGGTAACGCCGTAAACTCTAGAGACGAAATTTATTATGAAGTTGGTAAATATAAGATTGGGGATTCAATCGAGGTTGAATATCTAAGAGAGGGTAAAAAGGAAGCTGTTAAAATTAAACTAGAACAGCTCTAGTAAGTGCCTGAAATAACATACACGATACAAGAAAGTCTAGACTTTATGTTTCTTAAAAGCTTTAATGATTTATTAATTTTAATTTAAGAGACATAAGCATGGCAGAATTAAACCCTGGAATTAGAGATTATATTCAATCGTTAAGTCAATCGGATATTAGAAACTGGGAACCTATAGAATCTTTAATGACATTAAAGAAAATAAAAAAAGGTGATCATTTTTTTCAACATTTTGATCATTGTGATGAAGTTGCAATTGTTTCTTCAGGATTATTTCGAATATATTTAACGGATCATGAAGGGGAAGAAAAGACATTCTCTTTTATACCTGAGCAATCTTTTATTTTGGACTTTTTTCTTTCTTGGGAAGAAAAGTCTAAAACGATGGTATCGGTCCAAGCTTTAGAGGATAGTGAAATCTATACTCTCAAATACCAAAGTTTTTTAAATTATATGAATACTGACCGTCAGTGGTACGATGTATATAGAGAAGTTCTCCTTAGAAACTACATGTTTAAAACCAAAAGAGAAATTGAGTTTGTCCAATTTAATGCGAAACAAAGACTCATGAAGTTTATGAATAATAAACGAATTGACATTAGTAGGATTCCAAAAACTTATCTGGCATCCTTCCTTGGAATTCAACCACCTTCGCTTTCTAGATTATTAAGAGATATTAAAGAAGCCTAGAAATTTTACTTCATCTTATGGGGATCCATAACATCTCTAATAGCTTCACCAATAAAGTTGAATGAGACTAAAACTAAAAATAATGAAATAAACGGGTATGCAACTAACCACCAGGCAAGGGTAAAGTTTTTTTGAGCCTGTGCTAACAACTCCCCCCATGATGGAGTTGGCGGAGCCAATCCAAAACCAAGATAATCTAATGCCGCAAGGCCAGAAATTCCTCCTGCGATTACAAATGGTGAAAACGTGATTATTGGCCCTAAAGAATTTGGTAAAATATGTTTAATCATTATGGTCCATTTATTCAAACCTATCGCTCTAGCAGCTTCGACGTATTCCCTTTTCCTATTTTTCAAGAACTCTGCACGCATATAGACACTGATAGAAATCCAACCAAATATACTTGAGATCACAACGAGTAAAGTTAAAGAAGGTTCAAATACAGAGATGAGTATTATTAATAAAAATAAGACCGGTACGGTGCTGAGGATCTCCGTCAATCTTTGCCCTACAAGATCCACCCATCCACCAAAATATCCTTGAATACTTCCTAGAATGGTTCCAATAATAAATGTAATGATCCATACTCCAACGGCATAAGTAATTGAATACCTTAATCCATAAAGTAGTCTAGTTAAAACATCTCTACCTCTATCATCGGTTCCTAGTAAGTTTTGAGAACTTGGAGGAGCAGGATATTCTTCAACATCTTTATTGGATTCATAAGGATCCCAATTAATTATTGGCCATATAACTTTATCATTATCAGATAATTTTAAGTTTCTATAGTCTACTTGCATAGATTCAGTAATACCAAACTCCTTAACACTATAGTCCTTAAACACAGGAAAATAACTTTCTCCTTTATAATGAAGATATAATGGCTTTGAATTCGCCCAAAACTCTGCAGTAAAACTAAAAAAGCAGCTTATTAATATTATCCAAACAGAAAAGAAGCCGGCCTTGTGTGCTTTGAAGGCTCTCCATTTCTTTAAAGTTTCATCATTCTTTATTCTATTTTCAATCATATTTAACTCATTATTTAAAATCGATTCTAGGATCGACTAGTACATACATAATATCTGAAATAATATTTCCAATTAACATTAAAAGGGCCTGAATAAATACCAATCCCATGATCACATTATAATCTCTAGACAAGATTGAATTAAAACCTAAGAGTCCTATTCCATCTAATTGGAAAACTTTTTCTATGAGAAGAGATCCCGCAAAAAAGATACCTAAAAACCCACCGAGCCCAGTAACGATTGGAATTAATGCATTTCTAAGAGCGTGTTTTAGGTAGATAACTTTATCGCTAAGACCCTTGGCTTTCGCCGTGCGAATATAATCCTTTCGAATTTCTTCCATAAGGGAATTTTTCATAAGAAATGTCAAAGTCGTATATGATCCAATCGTGTAACAGATTGTAGGTAGAATAAAGTGATAAGCTCGATCTACTATTCTTTCCCAAGAATTCATTTCATCATAAAAATCTGAATACAATCCCCCTATTGGAAAAATGTCCAAAAAGCTTCCACCTGCTAAATAAACAATAAGAAGAATCCCTAACATAAAGCCAGGAATAGCATAAGCAATAAAAAGAAGAAAACTTGAAATAAAGTCGAACGTTGAGCCATCCTTTACTGCTTTATAAACCCCTAAAGGTATTGAAATAAGATAACTTAAAATCAAACTTACTATTCCAAACTGCAGAGAAACTGGGAATTTGCTCATTATAACATCTGTTACTTCTTCTTCGTAAGTAAAAGACTCTCCGAAATCAAGTTTAGACAAATTTTTAAGCCAGATAAAGTATCTTTCATGGACGGGCTTGTCGAAGCCATACTGTTTCTTTAGAGCATCTAATATTTCCTTCGAAACTCCTGCAGTCTGGCCTTCTCCAGAGGCGGCATCTGAACTATTAGAATATTTTAAAGCCTGAATTTGTTGCTCAATAGGAGAACCAGGAGCTAAATTGACAATAAAAAATACTATTAGAGTAATACCAAACAATGTTGGTATCATTAACATAAGTCTTCTTAATAAATATTGTGCCACTGTTATTGTTCCTTTTTCATTTTTGTTTTAAAGTCCCAAAATTTATAACCAATTGTATAGTTAAAAGTATCTTTAGGTTTTGCAATTCGATTTGCATTTCCATATAGGGAAAACTTTCTGTAAAAAAACCATGCATAGGGATAGTCTTCAACAATTAAACGCTCAGCTTTTTTTAAGATTTTAATTCTTTCTTCTTGGTTATAAATAAACTGTGCCTTATCTGTTAGCCTATCAACTTCAGGGTTACTAAAACTTACAAAGTTTGATCCAGCATTTGCAATGGATTTACTATGCCAAATTTGAGTGGGGTCCCAGTTTACAGATGCTCCCCAAGCGAGCCTAACAGCTTCAAACTTTCTTTCGTCTAAAAGACTAATAAATGAATTCCACTCAATGACTTTGATGTTTATTTCAACACCAGCTTTCTTAGCATCCTCTTTAAAAATTGTTAGATACTTAACAAAACCATCCCATGGTTCAAGAATTGTAATTGAAAGCTTAGTTTTTTGACCATTAATCTTTTTATCGAGAATGTTATCACCATCGGTATCTGACCATCCATCTTCCTTGAGAAGTTTTAATGCTTTCTCTGGATTGAATTTTATAGGTTTAATATCTTTATTATGATAAGGAGACTCGTGGTAAATTGGTCCAGCTGCAGGATAGGCATAACCATACTCAAATTTCTCAATCATAAGTTCGCGGTTAATCAAATGATATAATGCTTTTCTAACTTTTTTAGACTTAAGGATTTTATGCTTCATATTCCAACCGATAAAGCTAGATCCTTTCGGTGTCTTATTTTGAATTTTATACTTATGAACTGTTTTTCCCCACATCGGTCCTTCTGATTGCTTTAAATAATTCTTAGGACTAAGACCTAGAAAATCAAAAGACCCTTTCTTAAACATTTCTAAAGCAACATTATTATCAGAGACAAAACGTAAGACGACCTTTTCAAAATTATGCGTTGGTCTGTTAAAACTAGAATCTTTTCTCCCCCACCAGTCTTTATTTTGTACGAGAACAACTCTGGAGCCTCGATAATATTTTTGAAGTTTATATGGCCCTGTTCCAACTAAATGTTTGTTAAAAAAGCTTTTTTTCTTATCTTGTGAATAAAAATGTTTAGGATAAATATCTAAAGTTCCAACAATGACATCAAAGTTTTTATAATTCTTATTTTTGGCTATAAACTTAACTGTGTGCTTATCAATAATTTGAACTTCTTTAATATCTTGAAAGAAGGCCCTTGCGGTAGCAGTATTAAACTTGTCTTGAAATAAAATATCAAAAGAAAATTTAACGTCTTCAGCTGTAAACTCTACTCCATCATGCCATTTCACATTTTCTCTTAGTTTAAATGTGAAACTGAGTTTATCCTCAGCGACTTCCCACGAGGTAGCTAATCTTGGTATCCACTCATAGCTATCTGGATGTTTATCCAATAAGGTCTCATAGATGTACTCACTAACCTTACCTGTATAGGCATCAGTTGAGCCTACAGGATTTAACCGAGAAGGTTCAGACCCAATATTGAAATAAAAAGCTGAATTAGCTTTTGGTCTTTTATTGCATGAAAATAAAAGTGATGCAATTGTCATCAATAATAGAGTTTTATACATTTATCATTCCTATTTTTTGAAATATAGTTTTGGATCTAGAGACCATCTATCTTCAATCATATTTTGGTCCCTAACACGGTATTGTTGCATTTTAAATTCTAACTCATTTATTCTCGCCTGAGTCTGTTTGTAATTTAGATAACTTTTTGTTTTATCTTCTTCCAAAGCCGCTAATTCTTTTTGCCATTCTAATTCTAATTTTTGTTTTAAAACTTCATATCTTTGATTCACGACATCAACTTTTTCAATATACGAATCAACTGATTTTTTATGACGACTAAGCCTAGCCTCTAATGCTGTTCTCTTACGATGTAAAATACGAACTAATTCTTTTGCCACGATCAAATTATCTTCAAGATCAGGTGAATACAAATTTAAGTATGAACCAACAGTAAAGGATACATTTCTCTCACACTTATTAAACTCAGGTAGACGAACTAACATATAATCGGGAGAAGTCCCTTCAACATAACCTAAACATTTTTTTTCGGATACAGAAGGGTTCCATAACTCGATTCTATTATTTTTAGTAATAAACTTAGAATTTTCAAATTCAATTTTTAAACGAACTAATCTCGCAGTCTCGTTAATTTTAGAAACTCTAGCTGGAAAAATGACAGTCTCTTCATTCAAGCGATAATCTTTTGCCAATGCCAAAGAAAGTATCGAAGAGCTAATAATAAAGTACAAAAGTTTCATACATTTATTATGCCATGGTCTGATTTTTTTTAAAGAATTATCTATTAGTTGACTTTTTTAGGGCAGTAAAATGCTGAGTTCTTTTCATTTTCTCTGACCTCAACTTTAGTGATCCAGACCCTTCCCTTCGTTTTTTCCTGAATCATTTCACTTACCTTTTCATAAACAAATTTTGCAGTTCCTTCCATTCCAGGATTGGGTAGCACTCTTAATTGAATAACACCATCTTTATCCATTTGTTGAAACTTTTCTAAATAAGGATCATCTGCGGCAATAAGAAAAGTATGGTCAAAAGTATCCTCTAAAAATTTTTTTACATCTTTTAGGTCTCCAAAGTCCATAACCCAAAACTCATCAGACATTTCATTACAAGCAAATTCAAAGTAAAACTCTCTTGAGTAGCCATGTACAAAACGGCAGTGAGAATCAGCTTTCCACTGTCTATGTGTACATGGGTAGCCTGAAAATCTTTTTGTAGAGGTATATAGTTCCATTTTATTGATCCTTTTTCTTTAAAATAATACCGGCCCTAAACTCATCCTCATGGATAGGTTCTTCATATTTTAAGATAGTCATATTTGGAAACATTGTAAGCAACTCTTTTTCTTTTAAAAAGTAATTAATTTTTCCATTTTTATTCTTCAAATATTCCTTTAATGTATATGCTTCGTAAATCAATAATCCACCCGGCTTCAACCATTTTTGAATTTTTTCATTTAGCTCTCGATCGACATAATAAAAGCAAATTATGGCATCAAAGCTTTCATCTGGAATTTTATACTTCGTTAGAGTTCCCACGACAGTTTTGATTTTAACTCCAAATTCTTTAGCTAAATTACGCGCCTTTTTAACTGCGACTGAGGAGATATCAATCCCAGTAACTTTGTGTCCTTTTTGAGCTAAAAAAACGGCGTTTCTTCCCTCTCCCATTCCCATATCTAAAACTTTACTTTCTTCAGGGATATAATCATAATTCTCAGCTAAAAATTTAGCGGGAGCTTTTCCATACACATAAGTTCTTTTGCTATAACGTTTATCCCAAACAGTCTTTGAGTCATGAATCTTTGTTCCATCCCCAGAAAGCTTATTTAACCGACTAGTAGAAAGTGGGCTTTTTGCAAATCCCATATTAAAAATAAACAAACTCATTAAACAATAAAGATAATTCATAAATACTCCATCTTGGGGTATGTACAATACTCTCCCTAGTTTTGCAAAAGGCCTTGTAAATTTAGGAACTTATTCTTCAGAAATTGGAGGTTCTTCTTCGCCTTCGAAAGTAAAAAACTCTTGTCCAAGGTTTGTCGGCGGAATTTCTTCCTCTGTTTCGATTTCATCGACTTTAGTACCACTAAGCTCTGCATCGATGTAAAGAGAAAGTACTTCATATTTTTTTCCAACCATATGAAGGTAACGAATAATTTCGTCCTCAATAGTATTAGGCATATCTTGGGTATGCATTAAGTACCAATAAAGATTATCAACCTCAGTATAGAAGTCATTGCTAACTTCAATAACCTCTAGTGGTAAGTGACTTAAATCAAACAAGGTCGCCTTATTAAACCGGCATGAAAAAATTGAAGTAAAAATACTTCTGTCTCTTTTTAAGGAGAACATTTCAAGATAGTCTGATTTACGCTCCAAAATTCGTTGATACAAATTGAATGCATCAATCTTAATAAGGACCATATATCTTTGTGATAATTCACTATGCTCTGTTTTCATAATTAAGCCACCAAACTCATCCTAGGCCTTACACCTCCTGGCCATTTTTTCAATTTTTGATCTTTAACTTCAATCATTGTAGCCACGGATTCACAGTATAAGTTCATACTTATAGGTAGTTTAACATAGTTATAAAAATCTTTTCGCATTATTCCGGGATCATTAACATTTGAGTAACTTGAAGTCATATAAATATTAATTCGCTCTTGCCTTGCTATAAATTTAAGCATTTTTCTTACTTTTTTCTGAAAATACTCAAATTCCTTTAGAGATCTAATTACGATAACTAAATGGAGTTCCTCACCACTCTTAGAGCTCTCTATTAATGACTTTAAAGTTATAGGAACAAGACTTTTATCAAATTTTTTGAAATTTTGATCTAGTTTTAAATAAAACTCAGGGAGTTCTTTTGATAGCTTTAAAAAATAAATCCAGCGGTTTTTCGATTCCATACTAATTCTGTATCGGAAAGATAAACCGCTGGATTACTTTAATAGGAGAAACAAAGAAATTGGGGAAAAAACTACCTTGCTTACTTCCATGTAAATGCTTAATTACTTCCTGTAATTAAGTGTCCGTCCTTGGACTCTTTTTGCCCTTCCGTGGGCACTAATCTATGAGCAAGCACTGTGCCAAAACTAAGTCATTGAAATCAAACAAACTTAAGAAAACTTAAAATGACACCAGTAGCAACTTTCCCCCACCATATTGTCACCATGAAATTAATGACAAATTGAATAGCTTTTATCAAGTATTTGATTTTATTTATTTTTTCATATTTAAATTTAAAAACTAATATAAATCACTTTATTTCGCACCGAATTAACTTAAAATTTAATTAATTTTAACGATAAATCTTTACACAAAAACTATGGAGGTAATTATGCAAAACCTTTTAATTATCGAAGATGAAAAAGACATAGCTGATATTTACACTATTTGGTTTGATAAAACATATCAGATCACTGCTTGCTATGATGGGCTTGAAGGTTTAAATCAAATTGTAACTCAAAAAAATTTAAACAATATACTACTGGATTTAAACATTCCCTATAGAAATGGAATGGATGTTATGGAGCAAATAAACTCTCTTCTTTTGTGCCCCGACAATATAAAGATTATTGTCTGCAGTGGTTTTATCCCTAAAGAGTTTCAAGAAAAGTTCCAGACCAAAAAAAATGTTCATTTTCTAAATAAACCTGTTCTCATAGGTGATATTGAAAAGGCCTTAGCTGCATAGCTCTTTCTGCCAAAATTCATTGGAGAATAAATAAAACTTAGAGTTGATAGCTTTTCGTGTATATGAAATATCAAAGACATAGATCTGCCCACTATATCCACTGGCTTTTGTAAGTTAAAAACAAAAAAGGGACTCCTTAGAGTCCCTTATTATTTCACAGCTTTAGTTTGGCAGATTTTCTATAGAAAATTAGAAAATCGAAAGAATTTTATCTGAATAGGAAGTCAAAGGTTTTTTCCCGGAGCGTACAGTTAGTACGTGAGGACAAAAAACCTGAAGACTGACGACTTCAGATGAAATTATCTCGGTTTTCTACATCATTCCTGGCATGCCCATACCACCGCCCATTGGTGGCATTGCAGGTGCATCATCCTTAGATGGAAGATCAGCAACCATAGTTTCAGTAGTTAATAATAACCCAGATACTGAAGCAGCATTTGTAAGAGCCGATCTAGTAACCTTAGTTGGATCAATAATCCCTGCTTTAACTAGGTCTTCAAATTTGTCTTCTCTAGCATTATATCCAAAAGTAAAATCTTTTTTAATTCTTACTTCATTTACAATAACAGAAGCTTCTTTTCCTGCATTAGATGCTATTTGTCTTAATGGCTCTTCAATTGCTCTTTTAACAATTCTTACACCAAAGTCGTACTCTTCATTTCCAGTTGCAAAACCATCAAGGGCAGAAGTCGCGTGAGCTAGGGCAGCACCACCACCAACAATGATACCTTCTTCAACAGCAGCTCTTGTTGCATTTAATGCATCTTCAACTCTATCTTTTTTCTCTTTCATTTCAGCTTCAGTAGGTGCTCCAACATAAAGAACAGCAACACAACCAGCTAACTTAGCAAGTCTTTCTTGAAGTTTCTCTTTGTCATAGTCAGACGAAGTTTCAGAGATTTGTGCTTTAATAGCATTAACTCTATCATCAACAGCTTTTTGATCACCAGCTCCGTCAACGATTGTCGTATTCTCTTTATCAATTGCAACTTTTTTTGCTGTTCCTAAATGTTCTAATTCAGCTGTTTCTAAACTCATTCCAAGTTCTTCAGAAATAACTGTTCCACCAGTTAAAATGGCAATATCTTTAAGCATCTCTTTTCTTCTATCACCAAAACCAGGAGCCTTAACAGCAGCTGCATTTAATGAACCTCTTAACTTATTAACAACAAGTGCTGTAAGGGCTTCACCTTCAACGTCCTCTGCAATAATTAAAAGTGGCTTAGAAGTTTGAACTGATTTCTCAAGGATTGGTAGAAGTTCTTTAACATTTGAGATCTTCTTATCAGTAATTAAGATATTTGGATTTTCGAAATCAACAGTCATTTTCTCAGTATTAGTTACAAAATATGGAGATAGGTATCCTCTATCAAACTGCATACCTTCAACAACTTCTGAGTATGTTGTGGCTGTCTTAGATTCTTCGATCGTAATGACACCTTCTTTACCAACTTTTTCCATTGCTTCAGCAATCATATTCCCAATTTCAGAATCATTATTTGCTGAGATTGAACCAACCTGAGCAATTTCTTCATTGGTTGCAATTTCTTTTGAGTTTTCTTTTAGGTAAGAAATTACTTTTTCAGTAGCAAGATCAATCCCTTTCTTAAGATCCATTGGGTTGTGACCAGCTGCTACAAGCTTTGCACCTTCTCTGTAAATTGCTTGTGCTAAAACTGTTGCTGTTGTTGTCCCATCTCCTGCGTCTTCATTTGTTTTCTGAGCAACTTCTTTTACAAGTTGAGCACCCATATTTTCGAAAGCATTCTCTAATTCAATTTCTTTTGCTACAGATACTCCATCTTTAGTTATGTGTGGGGCACCAAAAGATTTTTGAATAACTACGTTTCTCCCCTTTGGCCCAAGAGTAACCTTCACTGCATCTGCTAATGAGTTTACTCCTGTTAAGATTAAATTTCTTGCTGTCTCTGAATATTTTAATTCTTTTGCTGACATGTATTTCTCCTATATTTGTGTTTTATTTTTTCTACTGAAGAATTCCTAAGATTTTTTCTTCTTTCATCATCAAGTATTCTTGACCATCAACTTTAACTTCTGATCCACCCCATTTATCAAAAAGGACCTTATCTCCAGCTTTAACATCTAAAGCCTTAACAGAACCATCCGCTAATCTATATCCAGACCCAACTGCTACAACTTCACCTTCAGTTGGCTTATCTTTAGAGCTATCTGGAATTATAAGTCCACTTGCTGTTTGAGTTTCTTCAACAACTTTAATTAAAACTCTGTCGTGTAATGGTTTAACAGTCATTTCTTTCTCCTTAAAAAATTTATCTGAAAACAATCTAATATCAAACGGACCAATGTCAATTGCCAGAGCATTAAAAAAATTGAAAAAAACCGATTATTTCACTTTAACGCGCTAAGCATCCAAAAAAACAGTAGTACCCGATCGCTTTACTACAACATAGGCAAAAACCGGCAAACTTTTCCTAAAACAATGACACACCAAGCCGAAAAGTAAAAAAACAACGAGGTTAATTTATTATGAGATTTAGTTTTATCTTTAATTCACTTTTTTTACTGTCATTCATTTCTTGTGGAAAAGAGATATCTAATAGTGGGAATGAAAAAAGAGTAACTGAACAAGCTCCCTTAATTTCAAATGCAATAGAACTAAAATATAAAATGAATGAAAACAATCGTTTCTATACTATCCCAAGAGCTGGATGGGCAGTAATTCCTGAGCAGCCCATTGTTGTAGCTGGAAAACCTGAAAGCTTTAGATCATCAATATTTTTTAATACCAATACTTTATCAATTACCTCTGAAGTTGAAAGCATTAGATGTGACTATTCTTCTATAAAAGTTGATAATGAAGAGTTTCCTGCATATGAACATTACTTTAAAGGATGTTATGCCTCAATCTATAGTTACGAAGAAGAAGTTAATTATAAACCCGGTCAAGAGATTTTATTAGATCCAGGTAAACAAATCATTTTTAGTGTAGTCTTATTTGATGAAAAAGAAGATATTGAAATCGCCTCAGAGATTGAAATAGACTGGCACTAGACCCACTGCATATTCGAAAATTTTTCCGTCCAACCTAGTAAATTGCTATGAACCTAAGAGCAAATTAAAATAGGATATAAACTTTTTTAATCTAGGATGGATATGAAGTCTTTATTTATTTTTTTGTTGTTGTTTTTTAGTTCTTATTCAATAGCATCAGTTAGTGTTCTTAATACTTCAAAAATTAAATGCTCTCTTCCCAAAAATCAAACCCTTTTAATTGGATGTACAAATTACTGTGGTAGGTTTAACCGTTGGGCAATAAAGTGGCATGCAAAACGATTAGGCTACAAAGTTAGGGTTATTAATCTAAGGTCTAAAAAACAAACGATTGACCATTCTCAAGTTGATGCCATTATTATTCCTGGTGGATCTGATATTGATCCCAAATGGTATATGGAAGCTGTCACACCTGAATTTAAGGAATACCTAGAAGGAATAAAGCACCTTACAAATTATTCCAAAATTGGGAAAATCAGAGATGAGTTTGAATTTAATATCATAGAAGAGTATTTTAAAAACCCAGCTCAAAAATACCAGCCTATGCTTGGTATTTGTCGAGGAATGCAGGCGCTTACGGTCTCCCAGGGTATTCCATTATATGTAGATATAAAACATGAATTAGGTATAAAAAACAGGCATTACACTCTAGATAGAGTCACCATTCACAAAGAAGAGTCTCTCATAAAAGAAATTCTAGGTAGAAAGAAATTCAGAGCTGTTGAGTTACACCATCAAGGTCTAAACTTAGACTATTTCTACAAGCACCGAGAAAACTGGCCACACCTTGATGTAACTGCTTTATCAAATGGAAATAAAATCGCAGAAGCTCTTGAGTTTTATAATAGACCAGTGCTTGGCGTCCAGTTTCATCCAGAATATACATTTGGAAATACAAGAAAAGGTATCTATAGATGGCTCCTTAAAAGAGCTTGTTTTAATAAAGTTATGGGTAAGAAGCTTACTCAAAAGGGTAATAAATGAAATTTTTAATTTTTATTAGCTTTATTCTATCTCAATCAGTATTCGCTGATTTAAAAAATGCTCCTCCGTCATTTATTTCAAAAGGGCAAAAAGCAGTATTTGTAGATTTTCAAAAAGCTCAATATCAAATGACTTTTGATGCAAAGTCTGGTCAAGCAAATGTGGTGTCTACCATAGAGTTTTACATGCCTGAGGTTGGATATCCATTATTTGATTCAGTCTCGCAACCTACTCTAGTGAAGATCAATGGTTTAAAAGCAAAGCAATATTTAAGATACCTTCCAGGTAATAAAACTGTGATGCGCCTTCTAAACGAAGAATTAAATGTAGGATACCATAGCCTTGAAATCCACTCACCGATAGAGAATGGAATTAAATTTAATCTAGAACGAAGAAACTGGGGAAATGTCTCTGCAGGTTTTTTTATTAGAGATCTAAAAGGCAGACAGTTCCTTGAAAAATATCTCCCATCAAATTACGAATATGATCAATACGAAATGGAAATGGAAGTAAAAGTAACAGGAACGAAAAGATGGCACAGCCTATTTGTTAATGGAGAAAAGACTAAGATTACAGAAAATCATTATCGCGTTAAATTACCAAACTGGTACCGTTCATCTTCTGTTTTCTTTCATTTAGTTCCAATAAATAAGTTTGTCAGATGGTATCTCGAATACCCATCAATTGATGGGAGAATGATTCCAGTCACAATCTACTCTAGATACAATTTTTATAACAAATATGTAAAATCTAAAGCTTGGAATGTTTTAAAAGAACTAGAAAATGATTATGGTCCCTATCCACACGATCAGCTAATCATTTACGGAACAGGACTTAAGGGTGGTATGGAACATGCTGGAGCTACTGAAACTTCAATTGTATCTCTAGGACATGAGTTACAGCATATGTATTTTGCAAAAGCCATTCACCCAGCAAATGGAAATGCTGGTTGGCTAGATGAGGCCATTGCAAGTTGGAGAGATAAAGGTCATCAGACTTACGATAAACCTTTTTACGAAATGGTAAATCTCGGGGCCCATAGCCCATACAGAAGAAGTACAGACAAAAGATCATATGAATATGGAAGATCTTTTATGGCCTACTTAGACTACCTCTTAAAAGATAGTGGTAAGTCAGGTTTAAAAGCTTTCCTAAAAGTATATTTTGAAAAAAGAAAATTCACAGCAGTTACAACGGAAGATTTTATAAATGATTTAGAAGATTATGCTGGTATGAGTTTTGGGGAAAAATTTAGTCAGTATATTTTTGGTGGAAAAGAGTTGAAGCAACATACTCATGATCACTCTCATGAAAAAGATTTTCCAGAAAATCCTTATCACCCCCACACAACACAGGAAGAGTTAGATTCTATTCTATAAATTAACGGCCTCGAATGGGGCCATTTTTTTTTAGATAGACGAAATTGCTGAATGTGCTGTTGTTACTACAATAAATAGAACAACGAGAACGAAATTGCTCATAATAAAAACCTTTTCTTTTATAATGAGCAAGTTTCATACCAAAACCTCTTCGTTTCTTATTGGACTTAGGTATATGACACTGTCTAAAAGTTAGTCAGTACTCCAAACGTTTGACACAAACACGATTCTAGTGATCGGAGACATCGCGAACACTCAAGGAGGTTAGAACATTTATTTATAGGGATCTAGAGAATCGAAGTGGTAAAGCTGCCATACCTAAACCTTTGTGATCTAATAAAGTTCCCCAACGATA
>CAXPDR010000039.1:0-67239 GCA_964215955.1 Flavobacteriaceae bacterium | reverse complement strand
TGAACTTGGAATAATTGAAGATCATGAAATAGACCAGTTACTCCTCAAGATAAGACCAGCAAAAATGAAAGAAATTACAGATGAGCTTAAAAAATTGGAAGAGAATCAACTTATTTGATTAAGATCCCAGTGTTGGACTCTCCTTATTTATTCCAAAGCCTTGTCAATATCATTAACCAACTCAGAACCTAATGGTTTCACCGCTGACTTATATCTACTGATAACTTTTCCATCTTTTGAAACTAATATTTTTTCAAAATTCCAACCAATTTTTTCATCTTCACTTAATAGTTCTTTATAAATGGAATTTCTTTTTTCTCCATTTACATTGCTTTTTTCAAATAATTGAAAACTTACCCCATAGTTTATTCTACAAAAATCACCAATTTTTGAATTCTCTAATTTCTCCTGGTTAAAATCAACAGCAGGAAATCCTAGAACAACCAAACCTTTGTCTTTATATTTTAGATGAAGTTTTTGGAGCCCTTCTAATTGTGGTGTGTATCCACAACCAGAAGCTGTATTTACAATTAATAAGGCCTTACCTTTAAATTCATTGAACTTAATTTCCTTCCCGTTTAAGGCATTGAAGCTTAAATCATAGATTCCCCCAATTACCATAAAAGGATTCATTAACATTATTCCGAGAATAAATTTTAATTTTCTCATAAGATCTCCTATAAAAGTCGTTAGAAGATATTTCATCCTGTTAAATAAATGATGTCTATTAAATCTAGCCTAAAGAATAGATTATAAGCTTTGTAGAAGATATTTTTAAAAGGTTGTTGAAAAACCAAACTGGGCCCCATCACCTTCAAACACAATTAGTGACAGTCGTGGATCTTCAATAATACCAAGTTTTCTTTTATGAATATATGAAGTACCAATGACATAACGAACCCTCGCTTCCTCATTCATTTCATCGTCCCCAACACTATCTGTATTTAATTTTGTCGTAAGACTAGCAGTTCCAAATGCAGCTCCAACCCAATGATGTGATCTTAACTGGTAATTCATGTCAAATGTGGTAGTAGTTTGGTAGGTTGTATCTGTATTACTGCTACTCACTGGATAGGGAACTTTTTTATCATAGATTTCGGTATTGTAGACACCACGAACGAGGGACTTTGATTTAATTTCTGTATATTTAAGAGTTATTCCAAAGTTATATCTACTCCCATGAGGTGTGTAGTTCACTGAAGAAAAAAGATAATTCCAAAATTGATTCATTTTTACTTGATAATCGGGCCCATATCCTTTTTCATCCAACTCTTTAGTACTCTCCTTCATCTCACCTTTAATTTGACTGCCACCTACGGCCCACTGAAACTCTTGCCCTTTATAAAAATTATATTTTGCAGTAACACCATACCTCATAAAAGCTTCGTTACCAGTAGTATACACCCATGGAATAACACCTAATTCAACTCTACTTCCTACCCCCAATGATAGTGAGTTCATAACAATGGAATCAGTTGACTGCCCCCCAGGCATTTTATCAAAATTTAGATGCCAAGGTTTAACAGTGGTTGCCTTATCGCCTAGAACTGGAAAATGTACATTAGGTTTTTTGATCCCTTCAGGCTTAATATCTAAATTGATTTTTATTTCTGTTTTATAGGCTTCATTGGCCCAACTTAGGTCTAAAAAGACACCTGTAAAAATAAAAAATAACCAAATTTTCATATTGGCGCCCTTATAGCATAGTCTCTAAAAATCACTATATCTGGTGAATTAATTACAATAACTTCGTGATCTAAGAGAGAGTCCTTCCTAAAGATTTCAACCCTTTAGATATGTTAAGAATCTAACATCCCCTATAATTTCTATAAATCGAGCTGTTTTACAAAGCATCCTCATCCACAATTAAGGAGTTACAAAAAATAAAGAGGACAACATGAAATACATTTTTTTAGGCTTAGCATTATCCAGTATCTCCCTCACTTCAGGAGCAAGTGAGTGTCGAATTCACAGCTATGGAAAGGGTCAAATTTGTGGATTAGCTAAAGCTGATGAAACTGTTTATATTGGTCCCAAATCCAAAATTTCTGGAAATGTCTTAATCACTGGAAAAGTGACTATTATCAATTCTCAAATTACTGGAACCAAAGAAAATGAAGAAGCCAGTGGTATATGGGGGAAAGCCGAAATCCTAAACTCTACTCTATCAGGCCTTTATAAAATCTCTGGTAATGTTGAAATACTTGGTTCGAAAAATAAAGATTCGATAAAACTCTTAGGAGAAAATGGAAAGATCACTTTATATAATAATGCTAATATTATCGGTGATAAAATTTCTATTAGCGGAACTCATACTATTAACGGAAATGTTCTAGTTGGAGACGGAACAACGATGATGGGAACTTCTAATATGTGGGGACAAGCTAAAATCTCAAAGGCTTTAGTTAAAGGTAAGCTTACCTTATCTGATAAGGCAGTGATCAAAGGTGATTGTAAAGAAAATAAGGAATGTATAAAAATTGTTTCTAATAATGCTGGAATAAACATCTATGGAAATGCAAAGATTTATGATCAAGTCAGTTTGAATGATCAAGTTGTTATTTCTGGAAAAGTTAAAGCAACAGACAAGGCCAGTTTTAATGATAGAGCCCAAGTTTATGCTGGGACTTTTGAAGATCAAGTAGCCTTAAGTGATAGCTCATATGTCTGGGGAAATAAAACTCACCTAACAGGAAATACAAAAGTAACTGGAACTTATAATGTATTTAATATTCAGTCTGATAAAGGTTTCTTTAAAGGAGATGATCCTGAGTTTAAAAAGGAAATGTTTTCTTCGTTAACTCCAAAACTTTTAGAAGACTTAAATACCAGCTTAACTACTGGCCAAGCAAATAATAAAGCCGTGAGTTTAAGATATTCTCTATCTGGCGCTAAACTAAAAGCTATCTCAATGAATGAAGCTAATAATTTTGTAAATCACCTTTTTACAACCTTCAATGAAAGACTAAAAGACACTAGTGATGGTTGTTTTCTAAGGGCACATGTCGCCTCTTTAGAAGCAGATAAGAAAGGGATTGAAACATCTAAAATTGTGGTTATTACTCCTCATGCCTTAAGTAAACCAGTATTTAAAAAGATGGCCAATAACTCTAGACTACTGAGATTTAACAATGGGAAAGTTGATCATAAATGGGTATCCCATTATTCAAACCTTATTATGATTAAAGATCATAAAGGAAATGAGATTCCATATGTTATTGATCCAGCTATGAGTAAGAAGCCTATGACAGTGAAGCAATGGACAAAGCTCGTAACAAAAGAAACGAAGCCTAAAGATAATAATGCTCTTCTTAGCTTTATTGTAATGCCTAAACAAGTTTATCATTTTTATAGTTATCTAAGAGATAAGAAATCTTATGAACCAATTTATAATAGAGCAGCAAATACTGATACTCTTTTAAATCTTTTAGATGAAATTGGTCATGAGAGTTCTATAATGGCGGAGAATTATAAGTAATTAAAGAAAGGAGAAATGCTTACTTTCTCCTATTTTTTTATAGCCAATATTATTATAAATTTTATTGGAAGTTGGATTGGAAAGATCGGTGAAGAGGTTGCAAAACCTCTTTCCTTTTTTTAGAACCTCATTTGAAACCAAAGCAGTAACTAGTGAACCATATCCATGACCTCGGTATTCCTTTGGTGTATAAACGAAACTAACACATCCAGAATTTTTGGTTTCTCTATTATTACAGGCCATTGATACAAATTCATCCTTATCATTTTTCAATAAAAATAAATTTCCATTTTCTATATGAGCTTGAGCTAAAATACGGGCCCTAACTGTGGAGACTGGCTCCTTTGGTAAGGCATCTTTTATAAACCCCATTATTAATCCAGCGACAGTCTCAACATCTTGAATTAAAGCTCTATGAAGTACTAAATTATTGTTTGGTGGAATTTTCAATGCATGACACTCGTAAACTCCTTGATGCATCAATAGTTCTGTTGTTAAATTTGCTACTCGACTGAACTCATTAGAAAAATATTCAGCAGTATTAGATTCAGCAACAACACCTTCTAAAGGTGGATTAATATTTTTCAATTCCTGTACTAACAAATTAATTTCTTTATTATTTAATTGAGATAATGAAATTGGTTTATCCTTATTTGTTCTAAGTGCTCCACCCACGACTGAGTCAGAATCATCAAAAATAGCATAAAATAATTTTGCATCACCTATCTGAGGTTGTGAAACAAGCCTATCAGCTAATCCTAAAATTAAATTGTTTTGAGTTTCATTTTTTAAAAGAACTCCTTCACATAATATTAGAAATTCATTTGCAGAGTTAAGTTTCTGTAATCTCATTAAAGATTTCCTGGAGCAACAGCGATATAGAAGTTTCCAATTGAACTATCAAATGGAATCACTACGACTAACTCTGATTCAATATTAGAAGATGGGTGGATACTAGGAATGGCCATATCAAGATTTAAACCCGATGCCGAAAAAACTTTTTTTGAATGTCCATAAATAATATTTGCCAATTCACCAGCAAAGTCTCTGTTCTCTTCATTGATGCTATCACATTCTTCAAACACCGCATTAGCATAAAGATTCAAAAAGCTTTTCTCAGGGAAAATAACATAAAAGCTTCCAGTAAAAAACTTTGAAGAAATCATAATTCTAGAAGCAATCCCTGCCTCAATAGGATCTGTCATTTTATCTTTAAAGGTAGGCTTACCATGAACTAAATTCTCAACTTGACCCATTTCAGCTAAAACATTTCTCGTACTTTGAATAAAAACTTGAATAAACTCCAAATCGATATCTAGCTTGTTACCTTTTTTCTTAACAACGGTTTTTGTGATTTGCTTATCAAAAATCAAATGATGAATTTTATCTGCCATATCCTCATTTGTTACAGGCCATGGAATAACATCGACTCCATCCAAAGATAAATTATTAATGACTTCTTGAAACGTTGAAAAGTTCTCAGATGTAAAAACAATCGAAAGTTTATCGTTGGTTTTCATTTTATACATTCCAAGTAATCTGAAGATGTATTTACAATCTTGAGCTTCTAATAAGTTCATAAAAACGAGAGAAATTTTCTTTTCAGATAAAGTCTGACTGACCAAATTCTTATCCGCCAATGAAATAACATTCAGCTTATCTGAAGCTTCTTTTAAATTCGCAGCCACTGCTTGATTAAACTCAGTCGCTTCTCCAAGAATGATAATGTTTCTAATAAAGTCCATTGAACTCATTTTAAATCTTTTCCTTAAGAAAATCTTAACAACAATACATTTTAGTCTAAAATTAACTACATAGGCGCTTAAGAAATACTAAACTTCGAATATAAAATTCGAAGATGCCATTCTTAGTTGTCGCCCGAAAACCCCGTCCTCTGCCCTTTTACCAGCCCCTACCACCATACATATCTCTGCGTTTTTAGGTAGGTTTAATAGTTTTTTCACACGCTTAGAATCAAGCCCTTCCATAGGGCAGCTATCGTATCCATACGCTCTAAATGAAAGCATAAGGTTCTCACAGCCAAGTGCAGTGGATTTATGGGCCCACACTCGCATATCTGCTTTTGAGGCAGGCTCCCTAGGTGTAACTTCTCTTAACCCTTTAAAAAAGAATATCAATTTTTTTAAGACACCAAAAAGACCACAAGGTCCTTGATTATACGCCATAGGTACTATTTTATTATAATAAGTCATGGCACCTTTAGAGACTGAACCGTCTTCTTTTTGAAGAGCTTCAATCATTTCTTTTTGTCTTAATTTCCATTTATCCATACGTGCGACACAAACAATAAGTTCGGAGGCTGTTCTTGCTGCTAGCTGGCTAAAGCAATACTTCGCTAATTCCTTTTTCTTTGTTTCATCCTTAACTCTATAAAATTCCCAGGGTTGAAGGTTTGAAGAATTCGGCGCGAGTAAAGCATTATCTAAACATCTTTTCACAACTTCATCGGGAATTTTTTCATCAGTAAAGATTCGAACTGAGCGTCTACTTTCTATGACTTTTTGAAATTCTTTAGAATCTATTTCTGGAGCAATTTCTCTATATGAATTTTTTGGTCTTTTAGTTAAGACATCTAAGTCGGCCATATCTAAACCCTCGGTAAAAGCTTAAATTCATCTTTGATTGCAGAGTATATTTCCTCTGTATGTTCGCTTCCTCTACTCTCTAATGTAACCTCAACAACAGATTGATCTAATTGAAGAAAAGGAACATCTCTTTTGTGATCAACTTGTAAGACATTAGCTTCAACATTCATTAAAATATTAGTTAGTTTATTTAGAGCTCCAGGGGCATCACTTAAAAGGACGTTCATTTTCACTCTCCGCTTGGATTCAATTAAACCATTTTCAATAATTCTATCGATAAGATTTATATCTATATTTCCACCACAGATCATTAAAACAACTTTTTTATTTTTAAAACGTCTTGGGTTTCTTTCATAAAGTTCATGAAATGCTGCGAGGTTAATAGCTCCAGCCCCCTCAGCAATTACTCTTGCTCTTTCAATTAATTGTAGGACACCCATAGCAACTTTATCATCATCAACATGAACGGCCTCATCGATAACTTTATCCAAAAGTTCATACATTTTAAATTCAGGTTTTCTCACCTTTATCCCATCAGCAAAGGTGGCAACTGTTTCACTTTCGATGAGTTTTCCTTGTTGAAGAGATTTTATCATTGAAGCTGCACCTGTAGATTGAGAACCAACAACAGTAATACCAGGAAAAAACTCCTTCACAACAGTTCCAACGCCACTCATGAGGCCACCGCCTCCAATACTACCAAAAATATAATCAATCTTTCCTATTTGTTCTTTTAATTCAAAGCCAATAGTTCCTTGACCATAAATAACATCCTCTTGGTTAAAAGGATGAACATAAACTTTGTTATGCTCTTTTAAGTATTCTTTTGCGAACTCAAAGCTCTCATCAACATTGTCCCCTTCTAAGATAACCTTTGCTCCTAAAGCTTCTGTATTCATAATTTTTACCAAAGGAGAAGGTTTAGGCATGATGATCGTGGCATCAATTCCATATTTACCTGCAGCCCAAGCAACCCCTTGTGCATGATTCCCTGCGCTCACAGCAATAACACCTTTTTTTCTTTCTTCTTCAGAAAGATTGGCAATCATATTTGTTGCTCCTCTTAACTTAAAGGAACCAACCGGCTGCAAGTTTTCTAATTTCAGATAAACTTCACATCCATACTGCTTTGATAGCCATTCATTTTTGACTAAGGGAGTTTTTAAGTTATGCTCTTTAAGAGTCTCATAGGCTTTCTCAAAGCCTTTAAAATCTAGTTCCATTCTTACTTCTTTTTCTTTTTTGGTCCATCGTCAATCATACGAATTTTTCCAAAGTCTTCTTCTGCAAACATCTCTTCAATCTCTTCAATAGGCAAAACGGAATGAGGCAAACAAGGATCAAAATCATCTGCAATTTTTAATTGTTTTGTATCCTGAACTTTCATTTGACCAATATGAGCTGCAAAAAGCTTAAAGAGTCTCTCATCGATTTTCTTATTTACAGTTTTTCCCATAACATCTAGCGCCTGTGAAATAGGCATGACTTCAGCATAAGATCTTTTAGTTGTTATAGCATCAAAAAAATCTGCGATAGCACATATTCTTGCAAGTAAATGAATTTCTTTTCCCGCAAGTCCCCTAGGGTAACCTTTCCCATCCCAATTTTCGTGATGTTCATGTACTACTCTCCCAATAATTCTTAAGTCAAGATCATCAAATTTAATAAGTTCTTCATTCTCTAAAAGAAGACCAATTCCAAGATCTGGATGAGTTTTAATGGTTGAATATTCTTCGTTAGATAAACCATCTGGTTTATTTAAAATTTCTGTTGGAATTTTAATTTTGCCAAGATCATGAAGCAATCCACCAAGCCCAGCATGAACAAGCTCAGCTCTACTTGCCTCAGGTCTTATAACTCTCAAAATCTTGATACAATACATTGAAACATTAACGGAATGGTCGTACGTATAAAAATCATGACCTGATAAATTACCAATCAAAGCTCTTAACCCATCAATATTGTAATCATCTAGAACATCAATCATATTTTCAACGGCATCTTTACAACCCTTTATAGTGTCATAAAGAATCTCGGTACTAAATTCTTTCTCAGGATCAAAAACATTATGCAGATATTGAATTGCTGAATCTTTAATAAAAGTCACTGTTTCTTCATCGGAAACGTTATCAGCTTGGACCAAGCTTTTCATATATTTATTTCTTTCATCTTCACAAACATATAGTTGTAAATACTTCTTCTTAAAAGTCTCTAAATCATCAGTCGTTAACTCTTCATCAGCAGGATAAATACGTACAAATTTTTGTTTATTTTCAACTGAAGACGCATTTACATATAAATTATACGGAACAACTTTATCCCTAACTATTAAATCGTATCTAACTGAAAAATAACTTTTCTTGGCTTCCAACTCTGATCCCTTTGAGCAAATAAAAGATATTTTACCATGGGCCGGGAATAGAAGAAAATAGAGAAAAAAAAAGGCCTACATTAGTAGACCTTTTATCTATGCATTATAAAAATATTTTCTAGAATGGAATATCGTCAGATGCAAAGTTTGAATCTGTTGATACAGTATAATCTTGAGCTGGTTCATTATGAGAAGGAGCTGCATTATTATTTTGCTGATAATTTCCAGCACCTGCTCCAGCTTGTCCACCAATGAATTGAACAGTTGTTGCATTGATTTCTGTTGTATATTTTTTCTGACCATTTTGATCATCCCAAGATCTAGTTTGAAGTCTTCCTTCAACAAAAGCTTGTCTTCCTTTCGCTAGATATTGATTACATAGCTCTGCAAGTTTTCCCCAAACAACGACTCTGTGCCATTCAGTTCTTTCTTGTTTTTGACCAGAATTTTTATCATTCCATGTTTCACTTGTTGCCAATGAAAAATTACACACAGCAGCACCAGATGGTGTATACTTTAACTCTGGGTCCTGCCCTAATCTACCAAGTAAAATAACTTTGTTTACGCTCATTACTTCTCCTTAAAACTCTTTCGTGTACAGATACGTTTATAACTAATTACATCAAAATGAAAGTATAATTCTCATTTTGAATGGAGAAATATTCAATATGAATGCTCTTTTAGGAGTTTATAAGTTATTTAAACATGGGCTTCACTACTCGACGCAGCACTACTTTTTGTGCCGGCAGTACCAGTATCTTTTACTTCCGGTGAACTTTCGGTTTTAGGCTCTAATAATTCTGGGTAATTTTCTTTCCAAAACTCTTTTACAATCTTATTGGCCACCTTAACATCTCTTCGATACCAAGTAGCGTCAAAACCACAGTATGGACATGCAACTTCTTTTCGATAAAGAATTTTGTTGGCAATTTCAATCAACATCCAGACTGGAAATAACAATAAAAATGACTTCACACCCATCAGGGGAAAACCGACCCAGCTAATAAAAGCCGAAAGGATTATAATTTGAAGATAATTCTTAGCTGATAAGTGTTTTGAGTACTTCATAGAACGAGGAGCTGAGCATAAAGCACAAAGAAAATGTTTCCTTGGATTTTTCACTTTATAAAATCGGCCTGTTTGTAATGGACTGACTTTGTTCATTCCTTCCTCCTACTCTAATATTAGACCATATTTATAGGGTCTATTTAATAGGGAAAGAATTAGCTGGTGCTCTATAAATAGGGGAAATTTGATATTTCTGTACCAATATGATCACCTTTTTTTACAAAAGGATTATAAATGTCTAACATTTTCAACAAATCAATTAGACTAGGACTAGATTGTGATAAGTTTCAAATTATTTCAAAAACCTTTTATTTTATTTTTCTTCTCAAGCATTTCATTTTATTCGTTGGCTAATGATTCCTCCAAGAATCAAGACTATTTTAACGTAAGTTTAATTGTCCCAGAAGTTTCAGGAGCTGTTTATGATAGTTATCAGAATGTCATCTGGTCCATTGGAGATTCAGGAAAAAGAATCATGGGAAGAACTGAGCTTAGCTCTAAAAAGACAGAGAGTGTTCCTATTATTGGCCATCCTATTGCTACTGATCGTGAAGAACTTGTAAGTGATGCAAAAGGTAATATCTGGATTCTTAGTGTGGGTGATAATGATAGTGTTAGAAATGATATTGAAATAAATATGATTGACCCAACTGAATTTATTCATACCAACAAATTAACCGTGAAAAGAACAATAAAGCTATCTTACCCAGATGGTCCTAAAGATGTGGAAGCGGCCTATTATTTTGAAGAGAAAATTTATTTGATTGAAAAAACTTTTTCATCAAAAGCCAAAATCTATTCTGTTGATATTTCACAAACGGCACCGATGAAACAAGTGGCAAAGTATATGACCTATATCGATAGTCTAAAAACTAGACTTATAACGGCAGCTTGCATGGATGAGAAAGAAGATATTTATCTTCTTACTTATTATGGAACTTTTAAATTGAAAAATTGGAAAATATCAACACCAATTAAAACTCAAACAATTAACGTTTCACCATTTATTTCTCAAATGGAAACTTTGGTCTGCTATAAAGATAAACTCATGTTAGCTACTGAAGATGGTGCTTTTTGGTTAGAAAATAAATAAAGGAAAATTATGTTTAAACTAATTATAGCTCTACTAGGGCTACTCTCTTTAACTTCTTGCCAAAGTACTGAGGACTTGGCCAGATATAAAGATTTAATTAAAAGTAATAACGCCGTTGGATTAGATGTTAGAACACCACAAGAATTAACAGAAAATCCAGCTCAAGGTGCAAAACATATCCCTTTAAACGAATTATCAAAAAAGACTGATGAACTCGATAAGAATCAAAAAATCCTCATTTTCTGTGAAGCAGGAGGTAGAGCTTCTGCCGCAAAAGAACTCCTTGAATCAGAAGGTTTTACCAATGTTGAAAATATTGGAGACTGGAGGACTTGGAATAAGATTAAAGATTTTAAATAAAATACCTTAAAGTCCAAAAGGCATTTGTGTTGATTTTAAAGTCTTTTTTAGTTTTTCTAAAACTTCTGGAGGTAAATAATCTTCAGCATACTTCCATGCTTTTTCAGAGTATTCTAATCTCTTCTCATTATCAGTAATTTTTGAAGCTTCTTTAAATTTTTTCTGTGCCTGACTTAATCTAAAATATTGGGAATATTTTTTAGACTTATCTAATATATAACTTTGGGCTTGAGTCCTTTGTCCTTGAGGGATTTTTTCAATAAACTTAACTGCTTTTTCCATTGCTTGAGCAGAAGTTAGTCCTGTCTCACCAGGAAGTTCCCCAAATCTTTCATGCATTATACTTAGTTCATTTCTCGAAAGATTACTGCTTGCCATATCTGTTTCCATTCGACTTACACTATGAGGCCTAGCAAAGTCAGAGCCTTTCTCAACAAGCTCCGAAGCCATTGATCGATATTCTTGGTTAGTTGTATGAACAGGTACAATTTCTCCACTATCAGTTCTTATGTTTCGACCTGTCTGTCCTGGTGTTGTATAGACATCGGCTCTTCCACTTCTCGATGCAGAATTTAAACTTTCCCCTAAGCTTTTCAACTCCTTTTCAAGTTTTACTGAATTAAAATTAAGATTCTTAGGGTCCCCTCGAGTTTCAACTACTTTTCTTGATTTTTCAGCATTAACAACCGACATTTGTTGCCTTTGTAAGTTGTAATAACCTTCCTTCCAACTATCTGTTTGTCCTGCTAACTGCCCTGCAATCTCATTTTGTTTCGCAGGACCAAGACTTCTATAATAGGCCTTTAAATCATCTGGCATTTCATCAGCTGTTTGAGAAATTCTTTCATTCATCTCCATTTGAGCTTTATTTTTAACTAATCTTTGCTCTGAATTACTCAATCTTGTTTTTTGCATTCTCTCGTTTACTCTCTCAGAAAATTCGTCCCCTACATCTTGCCCGTGCTCTGATCGAAGTTTCTCTCTCATTTCTCGCATTTCTTGTTTGAGACTAGCTACTTTACTCTCACGCCATGCTCGATCTACAGTTGGTTCTTCCCTCAAATTTCTCTTTAATTTGTTATACCTTTCTTGCTTTGCCATATATTCATCGACACTATAAACAACTAACTGCTCCTGATCATCATTTAACATTCTCACAGGTTTAACATTTACAACTGGCTGGTTAGCTTTTATTTCCTGTCTCACAAAATTATAAAGTCCCTCACGTCCTTGATCACTAAGCCCATCTACTTTTTGGGCCATTAATCTTTGAGCTTCTGGATCTAAACCTCTAAAATGGTCTTTCAAATCAGCCGGTAATTTAGCTTCAGCCCTTTTTATTACATCATCAGAAACTCCAGGACTTGTTTGGACGACGGGTACATCTTCTTTAATTCTTTGAGGAGAAACAACTGGCTGTTCAATAACTGGCTTCTGAGCAGGGATAGTTGAATTGGAAGTTGGAGTTCGGACAGATGTATCTACCTTTGCTAAAGTTCTTATCTGATTTCCACCTACGACTTGCTGAACTTTGTTTCCATTTCCTAAATCAACTTCAACTGTAATGGTTTTATTTTCTCGGTCAATACCAATAAGTTTCCCTTCAAACTCATTCCCATTATGATAGGAGCCTTGGACCGAATCACCTAACTGAGGCTTAGGTCTTGTTGTGCCTGCAACATTCCTGGCTTGTTCCATATTTCTCGGTGTCGATGAACTTAGCTGCTGAGCCTGTCTGCTTATAGAGTATTCAGGATTACCAGTCCTTCTAATTCCTAATTCTATATTCACATCTCCTGCATCGATTGTTCGGGGCTGTAAAGTACCAGCATTAACTCGTTTTTGAAGGATAACTCCATTTTCAATAAACGACACCGTTGCTTCATTTGTTAACGGATCATAATCAGTAACTTGTGCATTAGAATGTCCCCCATTAGACCTAGTTACTTTTACAGGAGTTCCAATTTCAGCAATAGATGGTCGCTGCGAATAACCCGCAAAACCTTCTTTTAAAAATTTTCGATACATGTCTTTTGGAATACCTGCAGCTTTCATGATTTCTATTTTTCCTGCTAGCTGTTGAGTAGTACATCTTCCCACTTCACAAGGAAATTTCTCATGTGCATCCATAACTGCTTGGGTACTTTCTTTCAGTTGCTTATTTTTTATTTTTGGATTTCTCTGTTTAAGAAGTTTCGAAACTTTATTTTTTCTTTGTTGATCACTTAAATTGGCATTATTTCTAGCCCGATCGGTTAAGGTTCTACTCACTTCAACATTAGAGGAAACCTTTTCACTTCTTTTTCTGACAATTTCTTCAGCTTCTTCTTGTGACATTCTCGGATTATTAGCCTTGATTTCTTGCTTGGCTTTATTTTTTCGTTCAGAATCGCTCAAGCGTGAATTTGACCTCACTTGTTCAGTAACAGGTTCTGTTTTTGTTTTTGCTACTTTATCTAAATTAGATTTCATTCGACTGGCAGCAACTTTCGCCTTGTCTATTTGATCTTCAATTCGCTTTAATTCTATTTCATCAGCTGCAGATAAAGGCTTTTTACTCATTAACTGTTGAACTTTAGCTACGTACTGGTCTTGTAGTGTACCTACCTGTTTTTCAAGTTTTTCAAGAGCCAGACCTTCTTTTCCAGGATATTTTGAAGCATATTCTGCCGCTCTAGCAGCTTTTTCAGCCTTATCTCCTAACTTAGAAGCTTGGTAGAGAGCTAAACCTTTTGGTCCTCTTTGTCCTAAAATAAAAGCCTCTTCTAAAAGTTGTAAATATTTTTTAGGAGTCCAAAGGGCAAGATCGATTGCTCCCTTTGCAGCCCCTCCAGTACCTCTTAGTAGTGCAAGTGTTTTATCATTCAGTGGTATTAATCTATTTCCAACCTTAAAAGCAAATTTATCTCCGGCTTTAACAATTCCCCACCCGTTTATACTGGACATTGGTGAAGCACCCTGAATTTTTCCAAGTTTATCAAATCCGTTGGAGACTTTATCTGCCAACGGAGCAGCCTTTTCAGCCACTTTAGCAATAACTCCAGATGCACCTATGGCCTTACCAACTTTAGAGGCTACATTAGCTACTCCACCAGTCAGTAGTGCCATAACCACTTCTCCACCCATAAAGCCAACAACTCCACAGGCCATATTTAGTTTTTGAGAACAACTTGCACAATCCCAACTTATAATGGGTTCTTCACATTTAGGTTCATTCCCATACATAGATGTATAACGAGGCTCTGCCCATTTAGCACAACCAAAATTATTTTCAATTCCTTCTTGAATCATAGATCCTAGACCTGAAAATAATCTTCCAATGGCACCAATTGTTGCATCGTATGGGTCTTCCATAAAACGATCAAAAAATCCATCCTCTTGAGTTGAAGCCATATGCATACTTTCAGAAGAGGCGTTTTCAACTTCTTCAGTTTCACACCAAAAACATAGCTTATCCTTAACCCAGACGGCACCATCTACGATACCACCAATATTGGTTGTGAGGTTTTTTACAATTCCATAAAAAACTTCTGAAAGGCAATTTGTATCTGTTGAGTTTTGACATTGTTTATATTTACCATCACTAAAGTACTCTACCGCTTTCATCGCAGCCTTACTTATTGGCAAAGACTTCATAATATTGCAGCCAATGTCTTCCGCACAATCCATGAAGTCTTGCTTTTCACCAGGACAGTTATAAACTTTATTTAATTTTAAAACGAGATTTTTAGCTAATGGTAAACTATCTTCAATTGCCCAATCTTGAGTCGCACATTGAAAATACTCTTCCTTGTCAACATCCTGTTCGAGTACAGACATTTGCAGCTGTAAAAGTTCAGTACAATCAATATCTGGAGAAGCTGCTGTCTCAAGCTCTGAGGGAACTTCAACAGTTATAATTCCTTGCTTCCATCGTCCCTGCTCCGTCTGACATTGACTCATTTGAAAAGCTAAAACAATAAAGCCTTGTTCCTGAGCTATATCTTCTTCACTTGCAAAACTTGTATTCACAAAACTCATTTGAAAAATAATGATGAATCTAAGAAAGAGTTTTACTATTTGCACTGAAAACTCCTAATAGTGTCATCTATTTGTTTATCAAAATTAGGAAAATTTTTAAGGTTTCTTAAACTCTTTAAATTAAATAGTTTTCCTCTACAATTAAAATAGTAAGTATATTCTTCATGAATCGTTCCAGTGACAGAATA
The DNA here is from genome assembly GCA_964215955.1 of Flavobacteriaceae bacterium. Lineage (GTDB taxonomy): Bacteria > Bdellovibrionota > Bacteriovoracia > Bacteriovoracales > Bacteriovoracaceae. Next base: position 52,055 of record CAXPDR010000039.1, on the reverse strand, counting down.
TCGATAGCCAATTTTATAAATATTATTACCAGCTTGATCTTTTAATGTTGCTAAAGAATAAAGTTTCTCAACTTTCCCCTTATATTTTTTGACCCACCTTCTTCTACCTTCGTAATACTTATTTACACTTCTTCTAAGCTCTGCCTTGTTAAGAAAATCAAAAGACTTGTTTGTCGGTATAACTCCTATCACAATTCTACTAGTCCCAACTTTAGGACCCACAATAGCTACAGGCAGACCAAATAAATCTTTATTTACTAACCAGTTTTTTGGAATTTCTAAATTAAACTTTTGCCCTTTATAATCCAAAGTGGCTGCACTTAATTCAAAGCTCAAAAATATAACGATATAAAATAGTCTCACTTGTGATTTACTCCCAAGACTATTATCGGCTAAAACAATGAATTCATTGAAAAAAAAAGGACCTCCGGGGTATCTCCATACCCCAGGGGTGAATAAAACGAAAAAAAGAAAATAAGGGGGAACGCCGAATTGAACTAACGTCCAACATTCGCAGATCGGCACCCTGCGAATACCTTAGTTAGAGCAATACTAATACCAACTTTAGCCAAGTATAATTTCCGTGACTTATAATGTTATTTTGGTGAAAATATAGATATTATGACACTTGAGTGGTGACACGTTGCCCCCTAAATGAAACTAGAGATGAAAAAAGAAAATAAATTTTATTTAAAAATTCACAATCAGTTGGGCCAGATCTCTATTTTCTTCTCAACCACTATCTTTGTTTTAATAACATTTATGGCCTTCATTATTAATATTGGAATTTTTGTTAAAGCCAAAATTAATTTGCAAAATGCTACAGATGCGGCTGCTTATGCGGGAGCTTCTGTCCAAGCGAGGCAACTTACGAATATCGCCTATCTTAATTGGGAAATGAGAAATGTCTATAAACAATGGATGTTTAAGTATTATGTATTAGGTGGTCTTGCACTAAAAAATGTTGCAGGTGGAAACCCTGGTCAATACATGGACTTTACCATGGAATCCTATACTAGAACTTCAACTGATGCAGAGGATTTTTATAACTTCCCTTCAGTGTGTATTGATTTTGCTAGTACTGGTGGTGTTGGTTTATGTACCAAATATTTAATTCCAGGTCTTCCTAGATTTGAATCTTCCAACGTTTTAGGCATGGATGAAACGACCAATGCCTTTATCGATACTATTGTTCAAGAGAAAGCAAGAAACTGTTCCGATAGAACGGCTCTTAATTTTTTTACCGCAAATACTTGGGCTTATAATGTTAAAACAAATGATCCCGCTCTTTCCAACATTACTGAACAATCTCCTGAAATTGCAGCAGGTTTTATGGGAGCTTTCCCAGAGGCTTTCGAACTCGCCATTAGAATTAGAAACCTAGAATATGAAGTCAACACACCACCAGCAGGAAGTATTTGTGTAAATCCAGGAGTTGGAGTTGATTGTACTACCAATGCCACCAGTTTAAATACGCCGGGACTAGAGAGAGCGCTTAAAGCTTTTACTACCGGATATAGAAATATTGGAAAAAATGGAAACGATGGACAAGATAATAGGTTTAAGCAGTCTTACACTCTAAGAGAAGTTTCTCCAACTCTATATAAACCAAATGATATAGGTTTAATGAGTAATTTATTAATTCCACCAGATAAAGTGGATAAGTATTATTTAGACCTTCAATTAATGCCAATTAACTACGCAACTTTTTATACAGGTTTCACCTCTGGGGTAAGTGGGAGTGATGGTCAACTTCAAGTCGATAGTTTAACGGTTAATACTGAAGGTCAGTGTAGTGCGACTAAAATGGGACTTCCCGTTCCTGGTTACCCTCTAGGTTTCGTTAAGAACCCCGATGTTCTTACTTACTATGCAGTCGAAGGAAAAGCGAAGTTCACTGGTCTTTTCAATCCATTTGATGCCGAAATTGTTCTCACAACCTATGCGGCAGCAAAGCCTTTCGGTGGCAGAATTGGTCCGGCACTATTTGATCTTTCTGATGGTAAATATCTCAAGTCTAGAAACGATTTAAAATCTTCTTCATTTCTTAGTGCACTTGATACTGCATCTTTTAGAGGAACATTTGGAGGCGGAACAAGTGGTGAGTACAAACCAGGAATGCCAATTCCAATAAATGCAGGCTCTGGAATTGATAAATTCTGGCAAACTGATGAATCTGACACAGTAGGTGGTTGGGTCACCGGAGCTGAAATATTTTATGGTGTTCCCAATCTCGTCTGGGATTATCCAAATGGGAATCTAACGAACAAACAAACTTTCCACTCCAATAGAAATGTCCAAGTCATCGCAAGAAATGGTGATACGCCAACAGCAGGTTTATACAATAAAGATACTTTTGAAAGATTTAAAAGCTATCTCAATGGTATTGGTGGAGTCGTAGATACTGGAAGTATTGAAGCAGCAATTAATATGGCCAAAGCCCCCACTCAATATGAAGTTCACAACTATCTCGTCCCAACTCCAGAAGATCTAAACAGAAGCTTGGGTGTAGACTCATGGGGTGCTATTAGCTCTGGACCGACAGGAAGTCCTCTTACCGATGGGAGTGGAAACTCATATACACCTTACAAGCTTAGAATATATGCACCTCTTTATTCTCCGCACAGCCTTTACACAGAGTCTTCTGCTGTCGTCGGCGCATTTAGCAATTATATAGATAATCAAGAACAAGCAATTTTAAAATACCAGTCGTCTATGAATTTAGTAGCCGCTGATATTTTTAATAATAACAATTCACAGGCAACAGGACAAAACACTGGGGAATCAGCTGCAAGGGCCCTTAGTGATTTACTTGATTCCCAATATGCAGCCATTGGATCAGACTCTTCCAAAGCTCGAGACCCGTCAATGCTTCCAAGTTGCCAAAGTATTGTAGGAAAATTCATATACTTTTACACAGGTAAGGCAGATAAAGTAAGTGACACAAACCCAGATGCGACCTGTCCAGCATCTTTATCCACTCTTCTTCAAGCCAGATGGGGTGATACATCCTTAACTCAAGATGTTTATGAAGCTGATTATTTCCTACCAAATAACTTACAAGAAAGGTTTTTTACTGCCTACAGACCAGGCTCCTTTCATGGTGTCAATGCTGCAACAGGTGCACAGAGTAATCCTATCGGTCCTAGTCCAGAGAAAATGATTCGAAATTATTATTCTACTAAATTAGTTCCATTCAGAGGTGTAAGCAGTAATAGTGATGCTACTTATGGCCTTGGTAAAATGAGAGTTTATTCGGAGGGTGATAAAACAGGAAGCACTAACGCAGGGCTTAACAGAAAGGCTTTTCTCAATCCGATAGACCCAAATGAAGCAACAGTTGATATCAATTCAACTTCCCATTAAAATTTATCTAAACTATCTTGAAATTTTTTCGAAAGGCATACTATACTTTAAAGGTATCTCATTATGATGAAAATATTAAAAAGGATTAAAGACGTGGCAAAGAAAAAAGTAGCAAAAAAGAAAGTTGCTAAAAAAGCAACGAAAAAGAAAGTAACTAAAAAAGTAGCAAAAAAGAAAGTTGCTAAGAAAGTAGCAAAGAAAAAAGTTGCTAAGAAAGTAGCAAAGAAAAAAGTTGCTAAGAAAGCAGCAAAGAAAAAAGTTGCTAAGAAAGCAGCAAAGAAAAAGGTTACTAAGAAAGTAGCAAAGAAAAAAGTTGCTAAGAAAGCAGCAAAGAAAAAAGTTGCTAAGAAAGCAGCGAAGAAAAAAGTTGCTAAGAAAGCAGCAAAGAAAAAAGTTGCTAAGAAAGCAGCGAAGAAAAAAGTTACTAAGAAAGCAGCAAAGAAAAAAGTTGCTAAGAAAGCAGCAAAGAAAAAAGTTGCTAAGAAAGCCACCAAAAAGAAAATAACTAAAAAAGCCGCAAAGAAAAAAGTAGCGAAGAAAGTAACGAAGAAAAAAGTTACTAAAAAAGTAACACCTAAGAAAACAACTAAGAAGGCGGAAGTGAAAAAAGATGAAGTGAAAATAGAGAAAGTTGCACCTGCACCTGCAGTTAATGCCCCAATTTCATATGAACCAGAAAATTCTAGTGATGATGTTCTTGAGGATATTGAAAAAGAGCAACCAGAAAGTAAAACAACAGAGAATCCAAATTTTCTAGCAGATGAATACAACCCGGATGACGAGCAAGAGTCAACAAATGCATTTGGTTATGGATGGAGCTATGACGAAGGCCTTGATGCCCCAGAGGAAGTAGAAAAAGAAGACGAGCCATTTGATGAGGATGCAGAGTATGCAAATAGCGGAAAACCTGTAGGATACGATCTCGAAAATCCATCAGATGATGATGACGATATGTATTAATCTATTTATTACACATATTTATGTTTTAAAAGTGGCCAATCGGCCACTTTTTTTTTATTAAGAACCTATGAAATTAGAACTATTTTATTACGCTCAGTGCCCATTTTGTCATATGGTGGTTTCCCATATAAAAAAACTCGATTTAACAGAGAAAATTATTTTCAAAAACACCTTAGAAGACCCTGCAAATCGAGACTTCCATATCAAGACAACAGGTAGAACAACTGTTCCCTGTCTCTATATTGATGGAAAGCCAATGTTTGAATCCAGAGATATTATGGAATGGCTTACTCAAAATAAAGATAAAATAAAGGCATAAAATGGAAATCAGAGATCCTGTCCATGGCTCAATAAAAATTCAAGATGAAGAGATTGAAATTCTAGAAAGTCCATTTTTTCAAAGACTCAAAGGTATCAAACAACTTGGATTCACTGAGAATATTTTCCCAGGGGCTACACATACAAGGTATCTTCATTCAATAGGTGTCATGGACATCTCCACTAAAGTTTTTAATCAAGTCTTTAAAAATATTCATTATGACTCTGATATCAAGAGATTGAAAGAAACAGTCAGACTAGCGTGTCTACTTCATGATATTGGGCATGCCCCTCTTTCCCACACGACTGAATTTGTCATGCCAAAAGTTTCAGAGCTCAAACTTCCCGACATGTTTGTACATGATCAGACAAGACAGGCGACGCATGAAGACTATACAATTAAATCGATTATAGACTCGAGCTTCACTGAATCTTTTAAAGGTGTTAGCGAAAAATATGGGATTATCCCGGCCCAAGTTGCAGAACTCATTATTGGAGAAACACATACTCCAGAATACTTCACCCATAAAGGAATAAACTATTTCCCCATGCTACATCAGCTCGTATCAAGTGAAATGGACTGTGACAGAATGGACTATCTATTAAGAGATAGTTATTTTTGCGGTGTAAGCTATGGCAAGTTTGATTTGGATTGGATAATCGATAACCTCAGATCCGGAATTGTAGACTCAAAAGCCTATCTTGGGATTTCAGAAAGAGCTGTAGCTACGTTTGATGACTTCCTGCTAAGTCGGTTCCATATGTTTTTAATGGTTTATTTTCATTACAAATCTGTATGCAGTGAAAAAATGCTTGAAAGATACTTCACCTCCTCACCAAGTGAATACTCTATTCCAGCAGATATAGAAGAGTATCTTAAACATGATGATCACTTTTTATGGAGGGTCTTGCGAGGAAGTGATAATTACTGGGCTAAAAAAGTCGTAAGAAACTCTATACCAGCAAAAATATTTGAAACATTTGGACCTGCTCAATTGAATCAAATGGATATTCTTGAAAATTATTTATTATCTGAGAAGATTGATTATATTAAATGCCAATCCAGTGGAAGACTATCTAAATACTACTCAGATAGTCAGGATACCTCAAATAAATACCCACTAAAGGTTATTAGAGAGTCGAGTATAACTCCTGAAAGCCTTATGATTAGAAATATAAATGAGGCAACAGATCTTTTTGAGAAATTTAGCCACTCCCACACCGTTAATCGAGTTCACTGTGAATATAATGAGCTTTCAGATTTGCAAAAATTAGAGATTCAAAAGATAATTAAATCTTAAGATGAATAAACTAATTACCTACGGGATCCTACTTATTTTGTATCTTGGTTTATCCAAGAGCTTATCACCAAGTGAATTTGGGATAAAATATGTTAACAGCAAAGAAAGTCTCTCTAAAAATATTCCAGGCTCCCCAGTTTCAGTTATTTTAACTGATATACACTCAACAGGTTTCATTATAAAAACTTATTATCATAAATATAAAGTTGTTTATGGATTTCAATCATTTGAAGAACTTATTATAAGAACTCCTAGAAAATTCATGGAAGAAAGCAAACCTTTTCTAGGAATGTCAGTCTTTAGAAGATTTAAGAATAATGGTAAAGAAGATTTCACTCCTCTTCCTCCTGGCAGTATCTTTATTGGAGATATTAATTTTGGAAACTGGGTAGACATTAACGGGAGTAAAACGTGGAAGTTTTTTCGGGTTTACCGGCAAATTCCAATATATCTTGGCTGGAGAGACTTTAAACCCAGCTTCCAAGTTTACACAAAAATTCAAGATGCTTTAGATGATGGAACCCCTTATTATGGAAGCAATGATGAATTTGGTCTCAATGGCTCAATTACCAAGGAAGCGTTTCCAAAGTACTTTAACAGACAAAAAAATGAACCTGTAGATCTAAAGAAATTTATTAAAACATACTTAAATGAGAATTTTATAAAATAGGAATAATATGAACGAAATTTTCGACAAATTGCTTATCAGAATTTTATTCACGCTTTTTATCTGCCTTGCTTTATTTCTGTATAAATATGCTCATATTTTCTTTTACCCTTCAAATAAAAAACAAATTTTAAAAAGAATTTATCCCAGTGAGAATTATATAGATACTCTCCACATTTTTTCCAGATTGATTGGGGTGGCTTTAATATTTTCGACCTTAGAGTTTAATGAATATATAGGGATTTCTATTAGTACCTTTCATTTCTTCGTCTGGAGTGTAATAGGATTTAGTTTTTATTTATTATCGATTTATATCATGGAAAATATTATTTTCTTTAATTTTGAATACAAAGATGAAGTACTCAAAAAAAAGAATCCTTCCTACGGAATTGTCAGTTTTACCAATGCGATTTGCCTTGCCTTGATCATCAAAACAATATTTAGAGAGTCAGAAAACTCTCTCGTGATTCTCATAATACTATGGCTTTTTGCTCTTGTACTATTCGGCTTTAGTACTAAGCTTTTCCAGTATGTATCAAAACTCTCGTTCAACAGCTTAATGATACAAAAAAACATTGGTTTAGGTGTCGCTTATGCCGGTTTTTTATTTGGAAACACTATTATAATCAATAGTAGCTTCTCTCATGAGCACCATGATATTACTTCTTATATGATTCAAGTTGTATTAAAGACTCTACTTGCTGCTTTAATTTTACCTATTTTTAAGTATGGCCTTACCTATGTCTTTAAAATTACAGAAAGTAAAAATCAAGGACTATTAGAAGATCATCCTCACCTAGGTTATGGTATTTACATTGGAGCAATTTACTTAACTGCTTCGCTGTTAACTTCTATTATCATTGCCCAAATACATTTTGGTACTATTTACCCCTTCTTCTAATGACTTTATCCGTTCTATATAATTATAGAGTAGGATTTAAAAGTTATGTTTATATTTAATGAGGCCATTCAAGAAGACTTAAGAAAAATGAGAGAGAAAATCTATTCTCTTGAAACGAGTCTATTCACACAAGAATTAAAATTCCAAAGAGAGAATGAAATTCTTCACTCACAGATTCTAAGATTAAAAAATGGTGATGAACTTTCAGATGATTATATAACAAAAAAACTTACTTATCTTGATATGTCCCCTGAAAAAGCCTTTGAGTTCTATAACAATAATGACAAAAACTTCTTTTTACTTGATGTAAGTGAGAGCCGCTTCCAGCCGCTAGCTGAACTTCCAGAAGTTTATAGAATTCCTCTTGAGGAGTTAGAGAATTCTAACCATAGACTCCCAGGAAAGAACCATTCTATTTTAGTCATTTCAGAAAAAGGTGTTCGCTCGATACTTGCGTGTAAAGCTTTACACGAAATGGGTTACCATAACCTAAATAATATCTCTGGTGGCTATAAGTTTTGGCCAGGCTTTAGAAAGAACCACAATAAGGAAGATGAAGATACCTTCGTCGCCTAAAATTAAAAATTCATTTCAAGCTGATCTTTTTGATTTAATTTATTTTGGAAATTATTTAGGGTATGAAGAATTCTATCAATCTCAACCTCTCCTATCATTTCTTGATAGTCTCGATCTAAATCTTCAACAACTTCTAATAAAGATAATTTAAATTTTTCTCCAAATTGAGTAAGAAAAACGTGAAGCTCTCTTCGGTCTTTTTCACCAGGCTTACGTGTTATGTAACCTCTTTTATCCAATTCATTTAAGTGACTCGTCATAGTTTGCTTTTTAAGTCCACAGGCATTGCCGATCTCTTTGATTGATGAGCCATTATTCTCAGCTATATACATTAAAATTTCGAGAAAACTCGGACGAAGATCAAGAAAACCTCTTGTTTGTAGCTCATTTAATAAGTCTGTGGAATAAATTCGATAAATTTTCTTTAGCAAACCACCAATTTCAGCAACTTTTTTCATTTATCTATAATAGTACGATATTAGAACAAATGGCCAGTCTAAAACTTATATTTACTAAGAGGGACTAGTAATTCTTCAGGTAATTCAACAGCTTTAACTACTTGTTTTTCTTGTTTTTGAACTTCAATTCCTTCATACCATAACTTCATTTTTACAACATCTTGAGTTCTTAAAGCACCATTTAAATTTAAATGTTCGAAAGAAAATACTGAGCTTGAAGCCATAATAATCATAATACCTGAAAGCAACTTTAACATAAATAATTCACCCTTTTAATTACTACATTCCAGAGGTTTACACCTCTTCTACACTTTCATTTTCCCATATTAAGAAAGCTAAAGCAGCCCAATTGAATATGTTACCTAGGGGTGTTTAAATTCTATACGCTTCTCGTGTATATTTCGTTTGCAGTGATTTGTAATGATTTCAAGAGTGCTCGTTCTGTTCACTATCTCTGGCATAATATGAATATATTATATTTAAAAAACATTAGTTAAATGAATGGAGATAATTATGAAATTATTGCTTATTGCCACAGTCTTACTTTCTATAGTCAATGCTCACGCAAGCAATCTAACTTGTGAAGTTCAAGGGATTGGAAGCGATAAAGAAGAAAGTTACGGTAGCGTAAATGTGTCAGACAGCTTCAAAGAAATAAAATTGTTCAATTATCCAGATGAATGGAAGTGGAGAGCGTTTGGATTTCGCAAATCTGAAAGAACAGGCGTACTGAAAGTGCGTTATTATGATCAATTTGGTACTGAGAGTGGTGACAGTTTTAACGAGCCAATTGTTCATTCTGAGCTCGAACTGGAATTAAAGCGTTCTATGATTGGTGAAGATGAAATTGAAAATATGACTCTAAGAGTTGATGGCTATGCTGTGATTTGTAAATAAATCACTAGTATAGAATACAAATACTGCTCGAAAGAGCATGGCCATAAAAATTATAAGACCTGTTCATAAAACGGGTCTTTTTTTTTCAAGAATCTAGATTATATCTATACTCACTTTTACCCTCATAAAGTTTTTTAAATCTCTTTAATTTAGAAGTCTTTGATAGTTTGGAACATCTTCTAATCAAACCTAAGTATGTTCCTTCAATGAGTTACAACTTCATATCTAATTAAAATTGAGAGAGATTTACTCAAAATACCTTTACCTGCCCCATTTGCTTAATGATGAGTTTTATTAGGGCAGATTAAAAAAGGTTCCTAGAGTTACTTAAGCTAGTAGCAATCCCTATACAAATAGCAAAGGTAATTAGGCTTGATCCTCCATAGCTCATAAATGGAAGAGGTAATCCAACAATAGGCATTAGGCCCATTACCATACACATATTAATAAAAGTATGCCAAAAGAAGATGGACATTATACCTATGGCCAAGACGGAATCATAAAAGCGTAAAACGGAGCCAGACAGCCAGATAAACCTCAGGAATAATATAATATAAAGAGAGATTAATACGATTGACCCAAAGAAACCATGTTCCTCATTAAATATAGAAAAAACAAAATCAGTGTGATTTTCTGGTAAATAATTAAGAGAAGCTTGAGAAGAGTTCTTAAAACCTTTTCCTAAGAATCGACCAGATCCAATAGCTATCTGGGATTGAATTGCATTATAACCTGAACCTTTAGCATCCGCCTGAGGGTCGATAAAAGTTAGAATTCTTCTCTTTTGATAGTCTTTTAATCCAAAATTATACATAAGCATACCGGCAACAACACCAATTAATGCTAAAATTCCAATCGATTTCCATCTAAGTTTCTTATAAAAAGAAATGACTAAAAAAATTAAAATTAATAATAACCCCGTCCCAAGGTCAGGTTGCATGACAATTAAAATCGTTGGGACAATAGTTATTATAAAAGGAATGATAAGATCTTTTAAAAATAATTCTTTTTCTGGCCTAGCTCTAGAATAATATCGACTGAGTGCTAGGGCTAAAGAGATTTTCATTAATTCAGAAGGTTGTAACCTGAAGCCACCAAAAACGAGCCACCTCTGTGCCCCCATACCTTTATCTCCAATAACGAGAACAAGTACTAACAGAAAGACATTAAAACCATATGCCCAATAGGATAAACGAAACATCGTTTTAGGAGAGAACAAACTTACAATAATTATGACTAGGTTACCTAAAACAAACCATTTCATCTGAGAGGAAAACACACTCTGTAACTTTGGTGATGTTTGAGCAAAAGTAATTGAATAGAGGTTTAATACACCTAAGAAAAATAAGGCATACATACTACCAATAAAACTAAAATCATACTTTTTTAGAAATTCTAAAATTTGCCTTTTCAAACTATTCCTCTTGATCTTCTTGAGACTCTTCAGTCTGGGCAGCTTCAGCAGCTTCCTTTGCTTTTCTGGCCCTAATTGCTTTTCTTCTAATTTCTGCAAGTTGAGCTTTTTCTTTTTTTACATTCTCTTCATACTCATTAGGTAAATATTTTTTCATATAAGTATTCACGACTTTTTGAACTACAGTTGCAGCTTCAGATGACTTACAACCGTGCTCAACAAAAGCTGATACAGCTATTCTCGGATTATCAAATGGTGCAAATCCAACGAATAAGGCATGGTGCCTGTACTTGTATTCTTTATCCACACATTTTGCATAAAGATCTTCTTCACTCTGAGCCTTAATAACTTGCGAGGTACCAGTTTTTCCGGCCATCTGATTTCCTAAGCCTCTTCTATACCAAGCTGTCCCCTTTGGATCATTCACAACTTTATAAAGCCCTTTTTGTATTAGATTCCATGTTTTATCATTAAGCTCAATATTTCGAATAAGCTCCGGCTCAAACTTTTTAAGAATATTTCCTTGATTATCAACAACTTCTTTAACAATAAAAGGCTTATGGAGTTTCCCCTTCGTAGCAATAGCTGCATAGGCATTTGCCAGCTGTAGCGTTGAAACTAAAACATAAGACTGTCCAATTGAACATGATAAGGTTTCCCCCTGCTGCCAAGGCTTTCCATTTCTTTTTAATTTCCATTCTTCTGTTGGTATTAAACCACTTACTTCTCTTGGAAGTTGAATACCTGTTTTCTCTCCAAGTCCAAAAAGCTTTGCGTATTTTGCGAGATCATCAATTTGCATTTCTGCGCCAACTTTATAAAAGAAAATATTGCATGAATGTTTCAGGGCATCTGTCACGTCAACTTTTTCAGTTCCATATCTTTTCCAACTTCTATAAACTCGTCTTCCAAACTTAAAAGCACCATGACATCTTATCTTAGATTTTTCGTCTATTATCCCCTCTTCTAAAGCAGTAATTGCAGTAAAAGGCTTAAAGGTTGATCCAGGAGAAAAGTGGTTTTGAATACTTCTATCCCTAAGAGGTTTTTCAGTATTATTTATTAAGGAGGACCAATAAGCCTGAGTCAGCCCTCTAGAAAATTGAGATGGATCAAATGCTGGAGTCGAAACCATGGTGAGAAGCTCCCCGGTTTGAACATCTATTGCGACTACAGACCCAGATCTATCACCTAAGGCCTCATAAGCGACTTTTTGCATATCTCTATCCAATGTTAATCGCAAGTTTTTCCCTGGAAGAGGTTTGCTATTTTCTATCCCTTTAAATAAGTTATCAGTGTTTATATATTTCTTCTTTCTTCCAAGAGCATCAACCTCAACAAATTCGTGGCCATTGCGTCCACGTAAGGTCTTATCCATAATTTCTTCAATTCCAAACTGACCTATAAAATCACCTAACTTATAATCTATATTGTCTCGTTTTTTATACTTAGGAAGTTGATTTTGAGATATTTCAGAAATATAGCCTAAAGCATGGGCTCCAATATTTTTATCAACATAGTCACGACTAATAAAAGTTTGAACAGAGATACCAGGTAAAGACGCATTTTCCGTTTCAATTTTTGCAACTTCTTCCAGGTCAATATTTTTCTTTATAATGATTGGTCGATACCTTGCTTGAAAAGAATTTTTCTTTATGATTTTTTTTATTTCATCAATATCCATATCCAAAATTTCTGAAAGTCGCTTTAAAGTCGTTTCCTTTTCTGATAAGAATTGCCTTGTAACGACCGCATCAAACCTTGGAGTGTTATCAACTAACAACTGATCATTTCGGGAATATATCATTCCTCTGGGGGCCCAAACGACCTCTTCTCTTAATCTATTTTGAATGGAGAATGAGTGATAAAGTTCTCCTTTATAGACTTGCAAATACCAAAGTCTTACAAGAACAATTCCAAAACAAAAAACAATAATATTTGCAACTTGAATTCCTCTCGACTTATGAATTTTTATAAGTTGTTCATCACCAAACATTAGATAGCAACTCCATGTGAGCCTTTATTAACTTTCCAAAAGCGATCAAGAATCATGAAAAAATGATGTGAGATTAAAGAAAGAAAAATACTTTCAGGAATATACTTAAAGAATATAAAAAAGAAATTATTAAAGTCTCCTAACTTAAGAGATAAAATTATGGCCATGACTAAAAACCAAATAAATTGAAATATTTGAACGACAATAACGGTACTTATGGCCGAAGAGAAATTAAGCATATCTTTCACATACCTAACTAAAACAACCATTAAAACACCGACAATTGTTCCAGCGGCCCAACCTTCGATAGAAAAGGTTGAGTGAACATATTGAAAAAATAAAATCAAAAATGGTAAAAATGGAACTTCAATTTTAAAGGCTAAATATAAAACGATTAAAACATTAAATGCCGGTTTAAAACCACTTATTCCAATTGCAGGAAATACAGCTGAAGTTAAAATTTCTAAAGCAACAAGTAAGACAAAAGTTTTAATGAAGCCAATTATAATATCTGCCAATGAATATCTCATTTCTTCTCCTCATTAGGAACCTTACTCATAAGACTTTCATCTTCAATAAGGACAACAACTTGTTCCAACTTAAAAAAATCGACACTTGGAGTGAGTTCTATTGTTTGAGTTATTCCGTAGTTTTGTTTATCGATCTGGGTGATAGTTCCTACTTTTATTCCTTTCGGATAAATCTCTCCTAGGCCAGCAGTAATAATTTCGTCACCAATTTCTACTGACTCAGTCCTAGAAACATACTTAAAATTACAATTCAACCCTGAATGTCCCTCAACAATACCATGTGTTCTGGTTCTAGCGACAATGGCGTCAACTCTATTGTTTTGGTCTAAAATAGTAAGAATATCAGAATAGTTTGGAGTAATACGGTAAACATAGCCAACAAGTCCAGTCATGGTAATAACTGGAGAAAGCTCCTTTAACCCGTGATTCGAACCTTTATTAATTCTAAGCACTTTAAATTCATTCGAAGAGTCCCAACTAACAATTTGCGCCAAAACTTTCTTTCTAGGAATTTCTTTTCCAAACTCTAAGAGTTGTTTAAGTCTCGTGTTCTCTTTTTCCAACTCTTCTAAAATAAAAACTCTATTCTTTAAGACATCTACAGATTTTCGAAGTTCTACATTTTCCTTACTGGTATCCACGATTGTAATATAATGGTCAATTGTCGAGGAGATACTTTCTTTAAAAGACAATGTTCCCCTTTGAAGCGGCGCCATAACTTCAATAAGCACTTTTTGAAAAATTGAAGTATCATCTACCTTATAGTTGTGCACGGCAACACCATACAAAGATATAATACTTACTATTATATTATTCACCAGGATCCATCTGGAGGAATCAAGATTTAAGTTTCTCAAGCTAAAACTCCGTTTTTATTCAACATACTAAAGGGTAACGAATACAAGACTTAATGCCAATATTTAAAGAAAATTACACTAAGCATTAAATTGACTTTAAAGAATTTCATTATAGAATTTTATGACGAATTATTTTTAAAGGGATGTAAATGAAAAACGTATCAAACAAACTCTCATACTTTGCTGTATCAATTATTATGGGTGCAATTATCATAAGCTTTGTTTTAACAGGGTTCACTGGGCTTGGATCTAATGCAGGAGAAGTAGCAAGTGTAGATGGAACACCAATTACTGCAAGGGAGTACAATCAAGCACTTCAGTTCAATTTAGATAGATATGCTCAAATGTTTGGGGGAAAAAGCTTAACAAATGCACAGATCAAGCAATTTAAAATTAAGGAATCAACACTTGATAGTTTAATTGGACAAAAGCATATGTTGAACTTTGCTAATGAGCTAAAATTTGATGCAGGTAAAGAGCATATTAAAGAAGAAATCAAAAATTATGAATACTTTCAAACTGGTGGAAAGTTAGATGTAAATAAATATAAAAATTTACTGCAGGCTAATAGATTAAGTCCTGCTAAGTTTGAAGAAGATATTATTAACCAAATTAAATCAAATAGATTACAAAATCTACTAAGCTCAATTCAAGACTCAAAAAGTGCAACAGAAAACATCATGAAACTTAGAGAGTTTAAGCTTATCACAACAGCAGTATCATTTGAAAAAGAGGCTCTAACTGAATTCATCCCTGTAGATAAAAAGAAAGTTACAGAATTTATAAACGATAAAGGGAAAGAAGCTATTTTAAAGTCTCTTTATAGAACTTATGAATCTGAAATTAACACTAAAAACCAAATGGCAAAAAATGATAAAAAAGTAAAAGCAGAAAAAGTTTTAGCCTTTGATAAGGTAAAAAAAGATCTGGCTAAAAAGCATATTCAAAAAACGATGAGAACAGAATTAACCACACTGACTGAAGATCTAAAAAAGAATCTTAGTGCTGCCATGGAGTCTGGGAATTCTCGTGAACTTAAAAAGCTAGCAAAAAGATACAATTTAAATCTTAATGAGAAATACGAAATGGGACTATTTAATCTTAGATATGAGAATATTGAGATTAAACAGGATGAGATTTTAAATCTAGCTAAAAATAAGGACACAAAGACCGTAGTAACTGTCGATAATCCTAATAATTTTGCTTTAATAAAATTAGTATCTACTAAAAAGGCAAATATTGAAGACGAAGCCCTCAAAACTGCAATTAAAGGCTCAACTGCTAGAAATGGACAAATCCTTAGAAATTCTATTATTGATTATAAAAACAAGACATCAAAAGTTCTTACGAACCCAAATATCTTTTTATAAGTAGATTTTTTTTATAACTTCAGGTAAAAGGTAGGTTTTAAACCTACCTTTTTTTTTGGAGAAAATATGGCGGATAAGTCTGCAAAATGGGATCAAAACACTGATGGCAAATATTATGTTGATGACCAATGTATCGCTTGCGATGCTTGCTGTGTTGAAGCCCCAGACTTTTTCTTTATGAATGACGATGAAGGCCATGCTTATGTGGCCAAACAACCCAGCTCAGAACAAGAGTTTGAGGATTGTGAAAATGCTCTTCAAGCCTGTCCTGTAGAGGCCATTGGAAAAGATGGTGATCAGTAAGTACCTAATATCTCACTAATAATTTATAAATAAATTTCATTAACTATAGTAATTTTACTTTCTCTTTTATTTTTCAATGACATTTTCCTACTTCATATGTAATTTAGTTCACCCAGAACAAGAGATAGGAGCGCAAATGGAATTTATTGATATTAATTCAATTAAAACCAACAACAAATATCTAAGACTAGATTCAAATGTTGATAAACTTAAAAAAAGTATTGAAACAGTAGGGGTAATCAATCCTCTCGTTCTTAATTTAGATAATGTTCTCATAGCTGGAGGTAGACGTTATTCAGCTCTTAAAGAACTTGGACATACAGAAGTTCCTATCATTCGAATTGATAAATCAGACCTCATGCAAGAGTTGATTTCTATTGATGAAAACTTAGTAAGAAAAGATCTAAATAATTTAGAGCTTGAACAATCCCTTAGCCGTGGAAAAGAAATTTATGAAAATATTTATCCCGAGGCCATAAAGTTTACTGAAGAAGATCTAACCCAGCCTGAAAATAATGAACTTCAACTTGAAGAACCAAATGAGAAGAGATCATTTATTGATTTAACTGCTGAAAAAACAGGTTTATCTAAAAGAGTTATAAAGTCCGCAATTGATAGAGAAGAAAGGTCTTCCAATCGTGTAAAAGAGTTAAGAGCAACTGGAGAATTAAATGCTTCTCAGACTAATGAAATTGTAAAGCTTGATCCAGAATATCAAGACCAAGTAGCTGATCTAGTAAAAGATAAATCAGCTAAAGAGGTTAAGGAGATGGTTAAAAGCATTAATGATAATGGCATTCAAGAAGCTATGAATGAATATGTAAATGCTCCTCACCTTCCCAAAGAATATAAAAGCTTGAAAACTTTGTTACAAAGAGCGAATAAAGTTTTAGCAAAAATCCTGATAGAAGAAATGGGATCAGAACACCAAGATGTTAGTTATATATTGGATCAAATGAGCACATTAAGATTAAGTTTTGACCAGTTTTTAACATTAACAGCAAAAGAAAACCAAAATACATTCTCTGAGAATGAAAACGATAATCAATCTGAAGACAATTATGGCGTGGCAGAGATCACCCCAGATTATATAAAATCAGAGAGCCCAGATGAAACAAATATAGAGTACTAAAATGGAGAATAATCCTAATTATTTTGAAGTTAAATCTGTCTTATCATGGGATGAATATTTCATGCTTCAAGCAATGATGGCCAGCTTTAAGTCGAAGGATCCTGCGACCAAAGTAGGATGTGTTTTCGTAGATCAAAATAATCATCAACTAACAATGGGTTACAATGGTTTTGTGGCCGGAATTGATGAGAAAAAGCTTCCCTGGGGAAAAGATAAATCACAACCTCTCGAACACCAAAAATATGGGTATGTTGTCCACTCTGAAGCCAATGCGATTTTACATTCTCCTGTTAGCCTTAAGGAGTCTAAATGCTATGTCACACTATTCCCTTGTAATGAGTGTGCGAAACTCCTGGCCAGTGTAAAAGTAAAAGAAGTAATCTATCTTTCAGATAAGCACCTAGGGACTGAGAGTAATAAGATTGCCAAGAAAATATTTGAATTGGCTAAAATTAATTATAGGCAGTTAATTCCAAGTAAAGATCTTCTTGGAAAACTTAATGATCACTTAACATCACAAACGAAAGAATTATAATAGTTTCGATAACTTACAATCCTAAAAATAATACACACTTCAGTTACAATGGCTCCCTTTTAAGTTAGATATTACTTACTCAGGAGACAAAAATGAAATTGTTTATAACAATGTTGGCCATATCTGCGCCAATACTTTTAAGTGCTAAAAGTAAAAACACAATAGTAACATTTGATACTATCAAGAAGACAGAGTTAGCAAAAAGCCTAACTTATCCAGTAGAAATTAAAAGTAAGTTGGAATCTCAAATACTATCTGACAATAATTATATCGTTATAGATATCCTAGTAGGCTTAGGCCAACAAGTAAAAAAAGGAACACCTCTTTTAAAACTTAGAAACCAAGATGTTTCTGTCCATTATCAAAATAGAGTTTATAAGTCACCTGTGGATGGTACAGTTGCACAGATTCAGGCAGGTAAAGGTGAGTTTATCTCAAAAGGAAAACCTCTGATCCTCCTAAATGATCCAGCAAATCTTTATGGCAGGATAAATATTCCATCCAACGATTTTTCAAAAATACAAAAAGGCCTTAAGGGAGAACTCAGTATAAGTTCTCTTGGCATAAAAAAGCTTGAGATTAAAGTTCAGGGAAAAGGCAGTAGTGTAAATAAATTAACCGGGACAATTCCGGTAGACATTGAACTTTCAAACCCAAAAGGATTAATCCCAGGGATTATTGGTAATGCCACTCTTCTTCTAAGTAAAACATCAAAAATTCTCGTTAAAGAGAAATCTATTTTTTATGTTGGAGAAGATACTTTCCTAGCGACAGTAGATGATAAAAATAAAGTTAAAAAAGTAAAGGTGACACTCGGTCAAAGGTATAAAGAGAATATCGAACTTGTAGAAGGACTAGAAGAAGGTACAAAGTTTGTTGCAGAAACACCAAAGTTTTTAAGAGATGGCGAAATCGTAGCAAGTAAAGAAGACTCTAAATCAAAATCGGAGAAATAACTGTGCTTAAGTCAATATTTGGTAACCCGAAAAGATTATTCGTCTGTTTGGCCATTGTTGTTGGACTTGGTATCTATGCTGGTTTCACCCTTCCGGTTTCCATGTATCCTGCGACCTCTAAACCAAGTGTAAGGATGTGGGTCCCATATGGAACATACTCTTCAGATAAATTTAGAGAAGACTTTGGAAAAACAATTGAATCTCGTATAAAAAAGATTACGAACTCAGAAATAAAAGTATCCGAGACATATGTATTCTATGAAGAGCATGGGGCTTACTTTGAAATAGACTTTGATTGGAATACACCATTTGATCTGGCAAAAAAAGAAGTCGATGCCGTTGCTGCTTCGATAACAGGGGTCCTACCTAAAGAGATCTCAGATGGTCTTTCGGTTTGGCAACGAAATAGAAATTCAGGTTTTTTTGCGGCAAGTGTTTACTCTAAAGAAATAGGTCTAAAAGAATTATACGATATAACCCAACCTATTTTACAACCTAAATTAGATAAAATTCTTGATGCCGAACAGGCCGTTTTATGGAATCCAGAAAGATACTCTATCAATGTTAAGTTGTATCCTGATAAATTAGCTCAATATGGGATTTATCCCTCTCTTATAAAAAGACAAATAAAAGATAGCTTGTACTCCTTCACTGGTTCTAATCTAAAACTAGGTAATGGAAACCAGAACCAACGTTTTGAAGTCAGTGCATCTGTAAAAACAGTTGAAGAATTAGCGGATTTAAAAATTAGAATTGGAAAAAAGATTGTTTTCCTAAAAGAATTAGCGGAAGTTGATTACGGTAAAGATCTCCACAGAGAAAGAAGCTTTAAAACAAATGGTCTCTCTTCCCTTATATTATTCGCAAGACCTAAGTCTGGTGCGAACGTAAAAAAAATGAGTGAAGATATTTTACGTGTCATGGCAGAGTCAAAACTAGAATTACCAAAATCCTTAAAAACAAAGCTTATTGTAGACCCAGCTGCTGCTATTAATAAAAGTATTTTAAATTTGATTAAAGACGTCTTTGTAGCTGCGGCCATGGCCGTTTTAGTCCTTTATCTATTTATCGGTGGTATTAAGAATGTTGGAACAGCAGCAATCGAAATACCTTTAAGTATGATTATTTCATTTATTGCTATGAAAATAGCCGGCATGAACCTTAACCTTATTTCTTTAGGTGGTCTGGCTTTAGCGGCTGGAATGAATGTTGATGCTTCAGTTGTTGTCCTAGAAAATATATTCAAACATCGACAAAACTGGCTCAAACAAGGAAAGAGTTGCATTACCTTTAAAGAAAGATTATCACTCGTCCATACCGCTGTCTCCGAAGTTGCTCTTCCGATAATGTTAAGTATAACAACAACTTTAATTGTATTTATACCAATGGCCTTCACCTCTGACTTAACAAATGCTATCCTTGGGGATTTAGCCCGAGCTGTAATTTTTTCTCATGCTGTAAGCGGTTTCATTGCTCTTATTGTAGTTCCAACAGTTAGAGTCTTAATGCTAAAATCTTACTCACCTACGATTCCACCACTTGAAAAACCTTATAACAAGTTTCAAGCCATATATGAAAAAGCTCTTATAAAAGTCCTTCGATTTAAGTTTAATAAGATTACATCTATCTTATTACCCTTTTTACTCTTAGGTTTATTAGTTATAACTATTCTTCCAAATCTTCCTAAAGAAGTTATAGGAAAGCCTGGATCAGACTGGATTTATATGAGTATCAATGCCTATGATACAAAATCAGGTCGGCATATGGAAAACATTATGCAAGAGGCTGAGAGTAAGGCGCTAGCATTGATTGGAGATAAAGTTGACTATACTTGGTTTGAGAAAAACTCAAGAAATAATGGGCAACTCATGTTTAAACTATTTAATCGCTCCGACATGAAAGAAATAGAGAAAATTCTTAAGGATAATTTTGAAAATACACCAAGCAGATATTTTAATATTGGTGACTGGAATCCAGCTGAATTACCACTACCAAATGAAAAACATTTTGATCTTAATATCAAAGGCAATAAATCAGATATTTTTATCACTGCATCCAAAGTTAATTCATTTTTAAGAGAAGAAAATAGCTATGAAAGGTTTAGACATACACCAAGCTTAGGAAAAAATTATTATTTTAATTTTTCACCTAACAAAGATCTCATGCTTAACTTAAATGCGAATAATTATAATGTTAATTTACAAGATATTGCGGAAGTTTCTAAGATTTCCGAATCGCCTGTAAATGTTGGAGTGCTAGACTATAATAAGTCGATTACAGACATAAAGTTAAGCCTACATGACAAAAGATATACTAATGCAGATAGTTTAATGGCCTATCCTTTAAACATAAATAATGTTGTGATTCCATTAAGCGCTCTAGGGAGTTTTGAAACAATAAAACGACCAGGAACAATTTTTGTAAAAGATGGCCAACCACTTATAAGAATAAGGGCTTATCTGGATGAAAACAAAAAGGATTGGGAAAAAATATATGAATCTGTCTCTAAGAAGTTAGAGGCTGAGATTCCTAATTTAACCAAAGGAACTAAATCTACGATTCAAATAAAGTATCCCCAACAGGAACTTAAAGATTCGTTATCTCAACTCACAAATTCACTTATTTTCTCCCTCGTCCTAATTTTCTTCATATTATGGATGCAATTTCAGTCAGTAAAACAAGTCTCTGTCATTATGATGACAATTCCATTAGGGATTATAGGGGTTCTTACCTCTTTATGGTTATTTGATTCATATCTTTCCTTAAATTCAGCTCTAGGTATAATCTTGCTAAATGGAATTACAGTTAACAACTCCATTCTTCTCACTGAGGTTACTAATAGTTTACGAGCAAAAGGCCTTCGAGGAGAAGACTTAATAATTACTGCAGTAAGAAAAAGATTAAGACCTATTCTTATAACTTCTCTCACAACTATTTTAGGAATGTTTCCAGTAGCACTTGGACTCGGTGATGGTGGAAAAATTCTCCAACCGCTAGGAATTGCTGTTACCTGTGGTTTGTTTCTTGCAACTTCCTTATCAATATTTATTGTACCGACACTACTCTTAAGAAGGGAAGAAAATCTAGCCTCGACAGAAGACTTTATTGGAGAAATTATCACTCAACCAAATCAAGACCAAACCCAAGAGGTTTCCTTAACATGAGATTTATTGCATTTTTAATTTTTATACTTCCCTTAAATAGCTTTGCTGGACTTAAAGAAATTCTCCAAAAAGCATTAAACACATCTCCAGAATACTCAACAGTTAATGACCTTTCAGAGTTTCAAAATATAAATCATAAAGCCAATACGAGCAAACTTTATCTTCCAACTCTAAACTTTAGTCATACAAGATCCAAGGACAATGCCTATGGGAGTGGTGATATAATAGACTCAACCATTTCAAGAATAGGCCTTAGCTATACTCTTTTTAATTTTGGAAAAGATTTTCACAATTATAAATCAAGTAAATCTAAACTTAAAGCTTACAAAGAAGAGTCCAAGCAATCTTTATTAAATGAAGAAGAAAAGGTTTTAAATCTTATCTTCAACTATACCCGTACCAGAAATGAGCTTGAAACAATAAAAAAACTTATAAAACTTAAAGAAAATTTAAATAATGTAGCCCAGAAGAAATATAAGAATGGAGTGATATCAAAAAATGACTATATTAGAGTAAAAGTCGATCTTTCAAGTACGAGGCTAAATCTTTTAAACAAAAATCAATCTCTAACAAGTTTAAAAAATGAAATCAGAAGCTATGGACTTGATTTAGACTTACTTCCAAATCAATTTTTATTAAACGCTAAAATTTCAAAATCAAAACTTCAAAAAATTAAAAGTATAAAAATTCAAGCATCTCAATATCCTGCAATAGCCCAAAGTCAAAATGAACTTATTGCGATAGACAGCTCCCTAACTGCTCTAAAAGCTAGTTATTTTGGTTCATTTGATCTATCTTTTAACAGGGATATGTACAGACTTCAAGATGAAGAGGACTTGTATGGATGGAGTGGGAGAATAACTTATACACTTCCTATTTTTGAAAACTTCTCTCACCAAACGACCATTGCACAAGAAAGAGCTTATAAAATCATCAAACAAAAACAACTAGAATATACTAAACAATCATTTAATGAAAAAATAAAGAACAACTACTCAATCCTTAAAGACGCCTTAGCTACTTATGATCTCATTCAGGGGATAGAAGATGACCTTGATTATTTATTAACTAATTTAAAATCACGATATCAAAGAGGAATTATTTCAACGAATGACCTAATTCAAGAACAAGATAGACTTCTTTCCTCGCAGTTTAACATCATAGATACTAATTACCAGCTAAGCGTTTACTACATTAGCTATATTCATTTAAATGGTATCTCTATTACCAATAAGCCAGAGTACATTTTCGAATAACCTTGTCTTATAGGAAACACTAGGAAACACTTCCTCACCTTCTCCCATTGCCTTTAAGACCAAGGCTATCATATGATTCAAAGATGAGTATGTTGACAAAATCAAGAAATTTTAATGGATCTAACGTAACAAAATTTTTAGCCGATAATACTCAGGAGTTCTTCCCCGTTTGCATAAAAGAGATAAAAGAAGTCTTAAAACATGCAAATGAAAATAATTTAACTATTTACCCTATAAGCACTGGTCGAAACTGGGGCTTAGGTTCAAAAGTTCCACCAGATAAGGACTCCATTATACTAAACCTAAGTGAAATGACTGAAATTACGAACTATGATAGTCAGTTTGGTGTCATTTCCATTGAGCCTGGTGTTACCCAAGCACAGCTTTCAGACTTTCTTAAAAAAAATAATTCTAAATACTTTATAGATGTTACAGGAAGTTCAAAGGATACCAGTATTATAGGGAATATTTTAGAAAGAGGTATTTCGTACAACGATTTACGAGTTTCAAGTCTAATTAGCCTAGAAGTTCTTCTACCTTCCGGAGAAGTTATTCATACAGGTCAGGAAAGATTTTCAAACAGTAAAACAAAGTTTTTGTATAAACATGGTGTTGGACCAGAACTTACAGGTTTATTTTTGCAAAGTAATTTTGGGATAGTGACTAAAGTAAATTTAAAACTTCATAAAAGAAAAAAATATAACACACTAGTACAACTAAATTATAATTCAATCAATCATTTCTCAAATAGTTTGACTAATTTTAAATATCTGATGGATGATAATATTATTGATTCTATCTTTCATCTTGCTAACAGAGAAAGAGCAATAGGTGCCATTCATAATCACCTCGAATTCGTTCTAGAGCAAAATAAAGTTCATAAGAAAACAGACCCAAGAATACTACTTACGAAGGCACTTAAAACCCCATGGGTGGCTACAGGAGTGATCTCCTCTAATATATATCTTGTAAATATAATCAAACTGATAATTCTTAGAGCTAAATTAAAACCTTTTTGTAAGGTTACATTCTTTAATTATAACTTATTAAATGTATTAGAAGTTATTCTTAGAGTTTTCAATGTAAAAAAGATTAAATCTTTAATGCAAGCAACAAAGCCATTTAGAACTTTATACAATGGCCATCCAACGGACGCGGCACTAAGTAGCGTTTTAGATTTAAATAGTTACAAGACTCAAGATTCACTACATGAAAAGGTCGACCATTCAAAGCGAGGATTTTGTTACTGTCTCCCAATAACAAAATTAGAAAAAGATTCCTGTAATGATATGGTTTTTATCATTGAAGATGTTTGTAATAGTTTTAATTTCACTCCTTCGATAACTTTAAATCCCATAACTGAAGACTTATTAGAAGCTGTCGTGAGTATTGACTTTGAAAGTCATCAAGCTTTTAAAGCCCATGACTGTATTCGCAAATTGAATCAAGTTCTCATGCAAAATGGCCATACTCCCTATAGAACTGATATTAAAAACTACCACCTTTTTTTCGGAACAAATAAAGAATATGACAGGATTTTAAAAGGTATTAAAGACGTATTTGATCCCAACAATATCATTTCTCCAAGTCGTTATTCTCCAATTTAACTAGAATATAAAGGGCATTCAAAATTGCAGAAAAGCATGCAGTTCATTCTTTATACAACAGCTATTTTTAGTCTAAAATGAGTCGTATCTTTATTTCTAAAATAACTTACTTCACCAGAATGTTTTTTGGCAATATATGAGGCAATTGTGAGACCTAATCCCATTCCCTCGTCAATATCATTAAGAGTGAAAAATGGATCGAATATTTTATCTTCATTATGTTTATCTACGCCATTTCCCCAATCAACAACATCAAATAATAAATCATTCTTCTGTCTATATAAGTTCAAATCTATTTGCTGCTTAGCATTTACTTTTTTTATCTCGAAAATAGAATTATTTATAAGTAGCACTAATGCCTCTACGATCTTATTTTTATTACAAAATAATTTTTCATCTAAGAAAATATCATTAGTAACTTTTAAAGCTATATTATTTCGAAGAAGGTCACGACCTAGAATAGATTGAACCTCATTAATAATTTGGCTTATTTCGACATATTCAAATTTTAAATCTTGATCTTCTGTTGATAAATCTTTTAATGCACCAATTACCTCTGAAGCTCTATCAATGTTATTATCTATTTTTTCACACATTTTCTCTAGGCGATCAAAGTCTATATTTTCTCTTTTTTTAATACTCATCTTTATAATTTCATTAGCAAATCTCACAGCGGTCAGAGGATTATTTATTTCATGACTAATTCCTGCGGATAATTTAGTAATTAAATATGCTTTAGATTGATCCAAAATTGAAGTCTTAACTCTCATCAAAGACTCTTCCACTTTTTTGTAATTCATTAATACAACTGAGATAAAAATATAAATAAAAAGTGTCAGAGCTGTTAAATTAGTATTATTAATTTTTCTATAATTATCAAAACTTAATCCTTCTCTGAGGATGAAGCCATTTGCTGCTAATTTATAATCAATAAAGAGAATACAACCTACAGTTAATAGCCCTACAAATGCTCCCCATGCTTTTCCACCAATAAAAGTCACGAGAACAGGAACAATAGAAAACCATAGAATTGTTGAGTTAACAAATGCTCCTGCCTCAATCGTAAAATAAGTCACAAGAAGGAGAAAACTAGAACAAAAGAAAGTAATCATTTCTTCTGTTCTATTAAGTTTATTATTCAAATATAATAAGATTAAACATTCAGGAATTAAGATAAAAGTAATTTCAAGCTGTATTTGCATTGAAAAAAGGACACTTATAACTGAAAATATTACAGTAAATAAAAGAATGAACATCAGGGTGAAAGTAAACATTCTTACTTTAAATAATTTACTGTAATTAGACTCTTCATCAACTTGAGGCCCAATTCTATCTATAAAATTCCAAAAACTATCCATAAGAACATTATGACAAAATTTTATATTATTTATAGAGAGAAAAAACAAAAGGGCCTCATTCAAGGCCCTTAATTTTACTTAATTTGTGTGTGTGTATAAGTAATCTAATTATCTTTTAATATTAAGAACTTCCTGAAGCATTTGATCAGCAGTTGTAATCGTTTTAGTATTTGCTTGGAAATTTCTTTGAGCGTTCATTAGGTTGATAAATTCATCTGCGATATCAACGTTAGAAAGCTCTATTGATTTGGCCATAACATCACCTCTTCCATCAGCTCCTGGCTTTCCAATTGCAGCTTGTCCAGACTTTCTAGTTTCTTTAAATAGGTTTTTACCCATTTTAAATAAACCTTCATTATTTTCGAATTTTGCAATTGAAACTTGTGCTACGTCTCTCATAGAACCATTATCATATGCCGCAGTTAGAACTCCATCGTCATTAAATGATAAGGATGAAAGAGTCGCTGCACTCGCACCATCTTGTGTGTGTCTTGCAATAGAAGAGGCTGATCCAAATTGTGTAGTTGCATCATCACCTTCACCACCTTCAGTTAATGATTCACCAAAGTCAAATTCAATTGCTTGACCAGGTTCAGCACCTTTATTGAAATTAAACGCACTAAGTGTCGAAGTTTCTGTTTGTAACTTACCTTTAGGGTCGAACTGTAAAGTACCTGTTCCCATTTCTACAAGTGTTCCTGGTTGTCCACCTTGTGCATCCTCACCTGGAACTGTTGCGTGGTATTGCCATTGCCCATCAGCTACTTTATTAAAATACATTGTCACTAATCTCTGAGTACCGACATTATCAAATACAGCAATTGTAGTATTAAAGTTAGACGTTTTTTCAGGATTTGTTATATCAAATTGCTGAATGTCAGCTCTTGAGTCTAAGTTCATAGATACTGAGACTTTCTTTGTAGGTTCAGCAGGAATTGTTGTGTTTCCTAATTTAATTTTCCCCATTTTTTGAGTGATTTTACCTTCGTCATTGGCCTGAAAACCAAGAACTGGATAACCATCACCATTTATAAGTTGTCCTTCTTTATCAAAGTGGAAAGAACCATCTCTAGTAAACCCTCTTCCCTTTGGAGTTTCTAATGAGAAGAATCCATTACCATTGATAGCTAAGTCTGTGATGCTTTCAGTCCTATTAATATTACCCTGAGTAAACTTTGCTGTAACGTGTGCCAGTTTTGTACCAGAACCAATTTGATCTCCACCATCAATTCCTTTTAAAGATTTAGATAATAGATCTTGAAACTCTGCTCTTGAACCTTTAAAACCAAATGTTCCTGCGTTGGCGATGTTATCACCGGTAACACTCATAGCTGAACCAGCAGCATGTAAACCTGAAACACCAATGTTAAAAGACGATAGAATACCCATGTATGTCCCTCCTAGAACTAAAAGAAGAAATGATTTGCCTGGTATAAAAAACCATCAGCTAAAGGTTCCCGGAAAGGACCAACCTCTTTACCAATTCCTCAAAACTTAGAAACTTCCTGTTTCCCAAAATTAATTTATAAACATAGTCGAATCTATTTTTGTAAAAATATTATCCGACATACTTCCCTTATCTACAGCAGTTACCAGTTTATTGTTTTTTACATCAACAATATAGGCTGCTTTGTCTGATACAATTAACGAATTCTGCCCACCTTTAGCTTTGAGTTTCGCCATCGCATCTTTTACTTTTGTATACTCATCACCGTTAAAATCGATTTTTCTTTCTTCTAACCTTTTAGCAGCATGTGAGCTTAAATTAATACCACCGTGGAGGGGTTTACCTTCGACTTTAGCATCAAGAATATTCTTAAATTCACTCTTCTCCCCTGCTTTAGGAAGACGGTTCGAAAGATCTACTTTTTTCTGAGTAGATGTCTTCGTTACATTAGGAATAAGAATGTTATTAATATCCTTAGTCATTTAACCCTTTATTCATCGTATACAGAAGTTATTCCAGTTGTTGGAATTTGTTCTTGATAACGATTCATACCACTTTGGTTATTAATCTTATTTAAGTTTACTTTAGCTTGAACATTTTGCGCAAGAGGCAAATTTGATCCAGAATTTTTTACCCCGTTAAGTGGAGAATCCATTCTTCTACCTGTATTCACGGCAGGTGCTTGAACCTGTTGCCCACCTTGCATGTTCGGAGCCGCTGGCTTCATCATACCAGGAGTATGAAAGCTATCAACATCCCTTAAGAAAACTTTTTTACCATCAACTTTAAGGACAGTTTCACCATTTTCAAAGAACACGGATTCAACTTTACCAGTAGTTTTAGTTTTTACATCTATTGGATCTGCATACTGGTCCCATGCGTAAACTTGTGTTCGAAATTCTCCTGCACCGGCCATGGTATTATCTAATTGCATACCATCCCACGAAACAGTTTGATTTCCTCGTCCAATATTTTCTTTCCACATTTCCCCGACCATATTATTAGAACTATCAAAAATTCTAACAAGGACTTTATTCGCTGGTTTTTCTAAAGTGAATAAAATATCAGCATCCGTTCCTTCTCCTGCAAAATTAAGAGAAGATCCAGTTGTTACGACTTCTTTTCCAAGAAAACTTGCACCGTAAAACTTATCTTGAACATTTTGATTTTTAGTTAGACCATCGAACTTTTTATTTAAATTCGATAATTGTTCTAATTGTGAAAACTGAGCTAATTCAGCCGCCATTTTATCCTGTTTCATTGGATTTAATGGATCTTGATTTTGGAGCTGAACTGTAAGTAGTTTTAAAAATTCATCCTTCCCCATTTTGTTATGATTCTCACCATCAACAACTAAAGGATCTTTCTCTTTATAACCAGTAATCTTATTTATTAGTCTCTCTTTCTCTCTTGCATTAATTTGTCTTTGATTGCCAGAAATTTGATCCTCGCTTCTTCCAGCAAAGTTCTTAGGCGCCATCTGAACATTTTGATAGTTTCTTGCAGTTGAATTAATGGGTTTTCCCATTTCAGGCATTAAGCAGCTTCCTTACTAAATTGTTCCCATAATTCTGAGCGTTTCCTACTTTCTTGATCTCTCTTACCGCTTTCTGAATTATGTTGTTGTTGTCCATTTCCTTTCGCAAACTGCTCTCTACTAGAGCTATCTTGTGAATTATTAGAATTATTATTTAGATTTGAACTTTCTAATTTAAAATCAGAGATTTGAATCCCAGAATTGTTTAAAGTACTTAAAAGTTCTCTTTGATTTTGTGTAAAGAAGTGACTTCCTTCTTTAGAATTTGTACCAATCATCAATCTAACTTGATCACCTTTATCTTTTTGAACTAACAAATCAACTTTTCCTAATTCGTCATGATGGAATGAAACTTCGACCTCTGGATTATTACCGGCTTTTGTTTGAATGATATAGTCCTGTACTTTTGAGATAACCTGATTCGTTGAATCTAACTTTGAAAGACTATTGATATCAAAGACCTTACCGACTGGCTGTACCTCATTCGACGTATTATTTTTTGAAGCCATAGTTTGGCCATCAAATTGAGAACCTTCGAAACCATTTTCCATGCTACCTTCAGCATTAGCCTGATTAAACATTATATCTTGAAGTTTGGTTTGATTTCTTTGAATACTAGTAACTTCTGGTAATCCAGCCTCCACTTTTTTATTGAACATAGAGTCTGTCATTGGTTTGTAAGCTTTCTTTGCTATATTAGCCTGCATTGATGGGCTCTGCTTAGAAATAAACTCATTTAAATTCACTAACCCTTTTTGGCTTTCATTTGAAATTTTAGCTTGGTTTTTATTCGCCTGACTTACTAAAGCATTACTTTTTGTCTGAAGAGCTTGCTGACCTTTTACTTGAACTTGTGGGATTTTTCCTTCAAGACCTAAAGTATTATCAAGTTTATTCCCTGTTCCTGAATTGTTAAGAACTGAATTTTGATTTTGGGTTTGCTCTACATTCTTCAAAGAATGTCCTAACATTTCCGGTTTAAGCTGATTATTTTTTCCCAATATATTAGCTAACTCTGCTTGATTTTCAGAGATTTTAGCACCTTGACTGTTCTCCAAAATATTTGATTGTTTTCCATTTTGGATGAGCTCATTACCTGCTTTAGTACTTAATTCTTTTTCGCTTTTAAGTAATTCAATAACGGCTTTAGGATCTTGCCCCTTTTGAGTAGCTTCCAAAACTTTTCCGAAATCAACACCTTGTTCTAGACTCGACTGCTCTAAAAGCTTAAGGGATTCTGGATCTAAATTTATATTAGAGCCAAGATTACTTAATAAATCACCACTTTCAGGGTTTATCCCCTTTCCTTGCATTGGTAAATGTGGTGTATTCATTATATTCAAGTAATTTACTCCTTATACTACTCTCAGTTTATTATTGTTGCATATTCAGATACTGTTTTTGAAGTCGGGCAGAAACTTCCTTATCCATAAGGTTAAAAATCTTTGATGCCTTTTGTGCTTCAATTTTTTCCAATATTTTAATGGATATTTGACTTTCCTGAACAGACAATAAGTCTGCTGCCTTCTGCGGTTTCATATTAGAGATGACATCTACAAGTTGTCTCACTCGCATAGACTGACCTTTTTTATTATCGTCAATACAACCAATAACTTTTTTCTTTCTTAATTCAAACTCTTCCATTTTTTTTAGTAAAGATTGTTCACTTATTTTCAATTGCTCTCTTTCTTTCTCAATTTCTTTTCTTTGTGATTCTAGCTCTCTTTCCTTATCCATAAGCTCTTTCGTTAGCTTTGCTATAGATTTCTTTTTGATCAAATCTATTTGTCGATCAACCTCTTTCTTCACTTTTTCATTAATAATTTCTTCTTTAAACTTCTTACCTTCCTCATTGGCAAAAACGGTAAGTGTTACAAGAAAAATTAATAAAAAACTTCCAATTCTCATAAAATAACCTTTTTAAATTGATTCCAGTTTTGGACTTGTTCTTCAATATTTTCAAATTGTTTCTTTTGAAGTGCTTTCTTATATTTTAACACATCTTTCTCTTTCATCTCTTCAATCACCTTAACATCACCTCTGAGAATTTTTAGATTTTCATATTTATCGTTTACTTGCTCTGTAAGAGATTGGATTTCATTTTGAATAGCTTGAATATGAGCTCTTTTCCCAGAGACAAAAAATGGATAAAATTTTATCTCTGTACCATTCACTCCATCTTCCATCAACTTTTCTTGAGAATCGTATGCTTGTTGAATACCTGCTTCATGGTTTTTTACTTCAGTTTTAAGCTTATTAATTTGAACTTGGATACGACCAATTTCCATTTTACATTGTTCTTCTTTTAATTTTCTAACTTTTAGAACAGCTTCCAATTTAAATTTATAACCTTTCATTTACCTAATTCTCCAAATAATCAGGGTCAACTTCAGTCTCTCCCTTCCTCGCAATATCTACCATTCGATCATAAGTATCATCAATATTTGAGGCTTCTTCTACTCTTTGTTGCAGTAAATTTAATAAATCAGTATGAACGACCATTGCTTTATCAACCTTAGGATTTGTTCCACGTGCATAAGCACCAACATTAATAAGATCTTCTGACTCTTTATAAGCTCCCATTAAGTCTCTTAAATGGCTTGCGACAATATTATGTTCTCTTGAAACGACCTTACTCATAACCCTAGATACAGAATCTAAAACATCAATAGCCGGATAATGGTTTCTCGAAGCTAGTTCTCGACTTAAAACGATATGTCCATCCGCGATCGCTCTTACAGCATCTGCAATTGGCTCATCCATATCCCCGCCTTCGACTAATACAGTATAAACACCAGTTATAGTTCCTGCATCTCTTTTCGTTCCAGCTCTTTCCATCAGCTTAGGTAGTTTTGCAAAAACTGATGGTCCATAACCTTTTTGCCCAGGGGGCTCACCTGAACTCATACCAATTTCTCTATTGGCCATGGCAAAACGAGTAATTGAATCCATCATTAGAATGACATCATTATTTAAATCTCTAAAATATTCGGAAATTGTAGTAGCTGTGTAAGCTGCCTTGGCCCTAATAAGTGGAGACTTATCTGAAGTTGCAACAACAATAACGGAACGGGCTAAACCCTCTGGACCAAGATCTGATTCAATGAACTCTAAAACCTCGCGTCCCCTCTCTCCAATAAGTGCGATAACATTTATATCGGCAGTCGTATTTCTAGCGATCATCCCCATTAGAGTAGATTTACCTACACCCGAACCTGCCATAATGGCAAAACGCTGACCTTTACCGGCTGTAATAAAAGAATTTATAGCATTAATTCCTGTATCCAAAGGTTGTCTTATAGGAGGTCGATCTAGTGGATTTATTGGCTCACCAAAAATAGATCGAACTTCAAATGGGCCTTCAATTGGACCTTTGCCATCAATAGGCTCGCCTTGAAAGTCAACAATTCGTCCCAGCATTCCAGTAGAAATTTTTAAAGTCGTAGTTAAATCTTTTAGATATATTTTGGTTTCAGAATTAATTCCTGGCAGGTCATCATAAGGCATAACTTTACATTTATCACCATTAATCCCTACGACCTCTCCAAGACATTTATCCCCAGCTTGAGTTTCAAACTCAACACAACATCCCATAACAGCGCGAGGTAGAGTTGCTTCATAAAGCATTCCTTGGCTTGATAGGACTTTTCCAATATTTTGATAGGGAGTTCTTGACTCAAACTCTTTGTAAATTTGCTTAAAGTCTAATGGTCCTTCATTATTCATTTAGCCCCACATTTTGAAATAAACGATCAATTGTTTCAAATTGAGCTTCTAAAGATCCATCAATTATATTATTCTCTGATTCCAATTTAATTCCATTCTCATGCATGTCTAAATCAACTTCAACTCTCACATTAGTAAGCTTCCCAACTTTTCTCTCAACAATTTTAACAATTTCCGGCATATAACCAAAGGAATCTTCATTTACATGAATTGTTAAATTAGCTTTTGAATTTATTTCATGAATAAGCTTTTCAAGTAATCTTGCTAAATAATATTTTTCATCAACTTCTTTTAATATAATCCACTTAGTTAAATTTTTAACCATAAGGTATGCACTATTCGTAGAGTCAATAAAAATCTTTTTAACGTCATTTTGTACATGTTCAATCTGCTCAGCAAAACCTTGAAGATTTTCTTCAAAACCAATTTGCGCTTCTTTATAGGCTTGTTGATAACCTTCTTCTCTTCCTGCTTCAAAGCCATCTTTTACGGCCTGCTCTTTAAGCGCTAAGACCCTTCTTTCAACTTCCGCAGAGACTCTTTCTTCATAATCTTGATCTGCTTGATTTTGAAGTCCTCTATGTTGTTTAACTAACTCAAGAATTTCAAAAGAAGAACGTGATTCAAATTCTCTCTCTCTTCTAATTTTTTCTGGTGATATATTGTGTTTAAAATCCTGTGCTTGATTAAGAGACTTTAATTTGAAATTTTCGGTATCTTTCACATGACCATCGTCATTAGGAATAAGTTGTCCAAATTTGAACTCCTCAATATCCATATTTAAATTTTTAATTGTACCCATTTAAAACTCCAATTAATCCAACGATTATACGAATGAATCGCCTTCTCCACCTCTACTAATAACTGCTTTACCTTTAGCTTCAAGATCTTTAACTTGTTGAACAATTTCTTGTTGTGCTTTTTCAACATCTGACAGTTTTGTTGGTCCAAGTGCATCCAGATCTTCTTGTAATAGCGTAGCGGCTCTGTTTGACATATTTTTAAATAGCATGGATTTAATTTCTTCAGGTGCTGTTTTAAGAGCAATCGTAAGTTTCTGGTTATCAACAATCTTAAGTAGCTCTTGGATCCCTTTACCATCAACATAAACAAGGTCTTCGAATACAAACATGAGTTTTCTAATTTCTTCAGCAAGTTCAGGATCTTTTTCTTCAACTCTTGCCATAACATTCTTCTCAGAGTTTTTATCCATCATATTTAACATATCAGCAATTGGCTCAACTCCACCAAGTTGTTGTGTATCGATTGATCCAAGTGTTGATAATTCTGTTTTAAGAACATCGTCTAATTGTGCTATTAATTCTGGAGAAACAAAGTCTAAATTAGCAACCCTCAATACAACTTCCGCCTGAAGTCCCTCAGGAAGCTTTCTTAACACATCTACTTTTCTCTCTGTTGTTAAATGAGCAATAATTAAGGCAATCGTCTGAGGATGCTCATTAATTAAAAAGTTTGCTAATGTTCTGGTATCGACTAATTCTAAAGACTCTAAAGTATTGGCTGTCCCCACTTCCACGACTTGGCCAAGAAGCTGTTTCGCTCTATCTTCACCTAGAGTACCAAGTATAAAATCTCGTCCTTTATTTTCAGAAAATAATAAATCACTATCCTCATTTAGAGCAGAATAAAATTCCTCTAAAACTCTTTTCACCATCCAAATTGGAGATTTAGTTAAGATAGACATTTGATTAATAAGTCTTTTAACATCATTATCTTTCATATGTTTAAAGATAAGTTTTGCTGGACTAGGACCAAGGGCACTCATTAAGATTGCCGATTTATCCAAACCTGTTAAAAGCGCATACTCAACTTCTGGATCTAACGTTTTCGCATCAGACATTACGCGATCTCCTTATTCGTATCCTGAGCATGAATCATCTCGTGAACAACTTGAGCTGCTTTGGCAGGGTTGGTTTCAACAAGATTAATGATTCTCTCTCTAATCATATTTCCTTCAATCTTTTCTGGATTCATTTTATCTTCAATTGTAGGAAGAGCATCTTCTAAGCCAGGTAATTTTTGATTCGCTTGAATTTTCTCTAATTCCTCAATAGTTTTTGGTAAGAAGTCTTCAATGGATTCAACGGTGTTCTCAGTTACCCATTGAATAAATGGTCTGACGACAACAATGAAAAGTAATGATATCAACACTCCTATCATTAAGTATTTAGTTAAGTTCTTAATGATTTCTCTGTTTTCTCTAGCTCTAAGAATGGCTTCCGCTTCAGATAAATCTTCTTTTGCAAACTCCATGTTTTTAATAACGAGTTGATCACCTCTAGCTTCAGAAATACCTATTGATGAAGCAACGATAGCCTTAAAATTAGCAATTTCAGCTTCTGTCCACGGTTCATACTTTGTCACAGGTAATCCATCTTCATTAAGAATGACCTCTCCAGCTTCGTCTAGCACAGGAACTTGCTTTCCATCCACCATTACCGCAACAGAAATATTTTGAATTTCAGCAGTCGGTTTCTTAGATTTCGTAATGGTTTTTGGTACGTTGTAGTTTCTCGTCGTTAGTGACTTATCAACATTATTACGGGTTTCAGGGATACCTGGCTGTGGTGCTTCACCAGGAAGATTACTTCTCGCTCCAGGAATTCCCTGCGGGGAAGGTCTCGAACCTTGAAGATTTTGTTTATTAGCAACTTCCGATACGACAGCTGTATTTTCACCATCATACGTTGTTTTTGTTTCGTACGCTTCAGTAAAATCCATTTTTGCATTAACTTTTGCAATAACTTTACCTTCACCAACAACTCTCTTTAAAATACCTTCAATTTGTTGTTCATATTCTCTATTAACCTTTTTTTCTAAAGCTAATCTATTTGCTGTATGTTGAGACATAGCATCCCCAACATTTTCAGTTAATTTTTCACCTTTTGAATCTAAGATAACTACATCTTTAATTCTCATTCCATTTACGGATGCAGTTACTAAATGTTGAATTCCTTTAACTTCTTCTTTTGTCAGGTTAAAACCTCTTTCCAAGTCAAGAACAACCGACCCACTAGGAGATTTTCTCTCTGAAACAAAAGGACTATCCTCAGGTAGAGTTAAATGAACTCTGGCCCTCTTAACACCTCTGATATGTTTGATAGTTTTCATGAGCTCCCCTTCAAGGGCCCTTTGCTTATTAACTTTTTGAACAAAACTAGTTGTTCCAAAAGCCTGATTATCAAACACTTCATAACCAATTGTTGAATTAAAATTAACTCCCATCTTAGCAATTTCTAATCTCATATTATCAACTTGATCTTCTGAGACATACAATTCTTTTCCACCATTTTTTGGTTGAAAGTTTATCTTTGCATTGTTTAAGATTTGTTGGATTTTTGCTGAATCTTCTTTCGATAGATCTGAATAAAGTAGTTTGTATTGAGTTTTTGTAGCCCAGACAACCAAAAGCGTCATGGTCACAACAATTGCTCCAGCTATTCCAAACAAACTCATTCTACGTTTAGCATCTAGCGAACGATAGAACTCTAAGAAGTTTTGGGTAATTTGATTTAAAAATTCTTGCAAGTGAATCCTCCTGATTCAAAAATCTAATTTACTAATTAAACCTGCATTCTCATTATTTCTTTATATGCATCTATCACTTTCAACCTAATTTGGTTCATCTGTTTAAAAGCAATATCCGCTCTTTCAACTGCAAGTAAGGTCTCATGTAAATTTTTAGATTCCCCACTAGCTAGTCTTTGCATCGCTACATCTGCATCTTGTTGTAAGCCGTTAACTTTAGCAATTGAATTTGCTAAAAAGTCTCCAAAAGATTGAGTTGAATTGCTTTCATTTAATTCAGGAAAATCTCCCCTGAAGTCCATTTTGCTACCAATTTCAACTGATTTAGACCAATTTTTAATATCATAGTTTTGCAATGTATTTGACATTTGTCCAACCGTATTAATGGCCATAACTTAATCCTTTTTAAGCGCTTTAATTAGCGACCTAGTTCAAGCGCTTTTTGCGCCATACCTTTTGTTATTTTTAAACTATTCATGTTTGCTTCGTAAGCTCTTTGAGCAGTTAACATCTCTGCCATCTCAACCATTACATTTATATCTGGGTAAGCAACATAGCCATCCTTGTTTGCATCAGGATGACTTGGGTCATATTTTAAAACTGGAGGTTTACTATCATTAATTACCTCAGTTGCATGTACTGTTTGAGCTTGAGCATCAATTTCACCCTCTAAGATTTCGGAAAAATTTTCTCGGGCAGGCTCTGAACCTAACACAACTCTTTTAGGTTGATATGGACCACCTTCGGCAGTTCTCGTTGTTTGAGCATTAGCAATATTAGAGTTATTCGCCTCTATTTGCTTCAAGTTAGCTCTCAAACCACTTGCACTAATTCTCATACTTTTTAGTAAGTCCATTTATTCCTACCTTTCTGAGTTAATGGTGTATTTCATTAACCCAAGTTTTTTGTTCATTAACTGGACTAAGGCATCATACATAATTTTGTTTTCTGCCATCATCGCCATCTCTTCCTGAACATCAACTGTATTTCCGTTCTCACTTACAACACCATTTGGATCTTCATAAACCTCTGGTTCTAAATTATTAAAACCACCATTACCTACGTCAAAATGCTTTCCATCCTCTACCTTCATAGTAAGATTTCCATCCACATCTAATGCTCTGGCTAAGGCATTTTCAAAGTCTATTCTTTTTGCTTTATAACCAGGAACATCTTTATTTGCGACATTCGATGAGATAACTTCTTGTCTCATCTCTCTAAACTTTGTAGCTGCTGCTAAAGCTTGTAATGTTTTGTCGTTAACGTCCATAATTTATCCGATCCTAAAAAAACTATCTCAAATTAACGAAATAGTTATTTCCTTCGCCTCTGTACTCATTGATTTTATTTCTTAATGTTCTAATTGATACACCAAGAATTTTTGCTGCTTGAGTTCTATTTTCAGATGTATGAATAAGTGCTTTCTTAATAAGAAGTCTTTCAGCTTCCTTAAGTGACATTAATCTTAACCCATCTTCGTCAAGGTCATTAGCAACCGTTTCTGCTTTCTTCTCTCCAATCTCAATTGCGCTTACATCGATAGAACCATTTTCAGAGTTTTCAACAGTACTCTCTATTACTGATTTTAACTCCGCCACATTATGTGCCCAGTAAAAGCTTGCAATCTTTTTCTTTGCTTCATCAGAAAACTCAACATTTCCTTTTTCATTTTCTTTCGCATACTCATTTGCAAAATGAATAGCAAGAGTTTCAATATCAGAATCTCTCTC
The DNA here is from genome assembly GCA_964215955.1 of Flavobacteriaceae bacterium. GTDB lineage: Bacteria > Bdellovibrionota > Bacteriovoracia > Bacteriovoracales > Bacteriovoracaceae. Next base: position 14,144 of record CAXPDR010000039.1, on the reverse strand, counting down.
TCTTAAAGGAATTAATGAAATTTGAGAGCCTGAGAAATATGTATATAAAGCTCTATGGAATCTTCCTGCTCCAACGTATTTTGATAAATTTTTTGAAGTTGTTCCCATAATTCTTACATCAAGATCATAATCTGCAAGTTCCTGAAGAATTTGGAATAGTCTTTTTTGAAATTTTTCATCCAAAGAGTCAATATTTGATAAAACAATGGATCCACCGTTTGCTCTTTCTAAAACACCTTTATTAAATTTTCCATCTGCATCTCTAAACCCAAGAATTTCATTCTCTACTTGTTGAGCTTCCTGAGAACAGTCAACAACAAGTAATGGAGAATTACCTCTAACTGATTTTTGATGAATGTATTGGCAAAACGATTTTTTTCCTGACCCAGACTCACCTACGATTAGCACTGGTGCTTTGGTTACTGCTACGTTTCCTGCGAACTCCATAGCTTTGATAAATTTTGGGTGATTTCCTACCAACCTTACTTCTGATGCAAACATTAGACCTCCTGTCTTTGTTATTTAATTAAAAACTTATTCTTAAATAGTTTTATTCATTAACTCTAGTGTGGTTAACTCCGACCTCACTAATCCTTTTAAATATTCTGGTGTTTCCTTATCCTCCAGTAATTCATTTAAACTTTTTTTACCATCTTCTTCATTTCCATTTCTGATTGTTGCATATGCATTCAAAAACTGAACTCTTTTTAAAACTGATGATTTTTTATTTTCAGCTAAAAACTCTTTTGACTTTGTTTCAAGTAACTTCGTGTTTACTTGAGACTCAGAGAATAGTGATTCGATATATAAGTACTCAGCTCTTTCTAAAAGAGCTCTGTGTTCCTTAGATGTACTTCTTCTCATATCATTAGTTAAAGCTGAAACATTTCTTCTAAAACGTTTTCCTTCAACTGATTCGTACAATGATTCAAGATAGGCTTCTAGCATTTGGTTGTTTTGGGTTGTTGTTAATACATTGTTGATATTAGGAGTTACAAGTAATGACTCAAAGCTTGTAACACTATCAGTATAATTTTTAAGCTTATAGGAAACAAGACCTTTGTAAAATTTATAATTGATATTCTTATTTTTCTTATTTCGCTCTAAGAACTGTTCTAATTCCTTATACTTATGCTCTTTTAATAAAGCACTTAGATTTAATTCAGTTACATAATCTTCAATTGAAATATTTTTAAGAGGATCAACCCAGAGCGGATATCTTCTTTTCATTTTTGGATTAAGTGTTTTTAATTCACTTACCGCTCTTTTATAAGACTTAAGTAAACCTAGTTTAATAAAGCTGTCAGAAACAACAAAGTTTAAGTATGGATTTTGGGCCACTTTGTCAGAGTATTTATCCTTATAGATCTCCCAAAACTTTACAGCTTTAGCATAGTCACCTTTACTATAGCTATTTTGAATTACTCCTAAAACGATTTCGGCGCCATCAGCATTAAATGTCCTCTGCTCGACTCTCCTGAGGTTTTCAATTGGAAGAGAAGCTAGATAAGCGAGGGCATCCTCATATTTTCCTTGGCTAATAAAAGTTCTTAATCTCGTAAGCCATAAGAGCTTTTTCAAATTAGGACCAATATTTCTTTTCTCAGCATCTGATCCTTCCAGAAATACTATGGTTTCAATGTCTCTTTCATCTAACTTTTTCTTTCTTGCAACTCTTAATCCGACATACCTAATTTTACTTTCATATCTTACTTTTAGATTTGGAGACTTATTTATAGCATCTTTGTAAAGCCTTAATACTTTCTTTGGGTCTTCATCAAGGAGGTCATAGGCAACAGCGATTCGGCTCCTAACTTCACTTGAGCTTGGCATTGATGAATATTGAGCTAAAAACTCATCAAAAAGCTTTACTGATTTTTTATAACTTCCCTCTCTAAAAAAAGCCTCAGCCGTATTAAATAAGATCGCTGGATGAATAGACCTTCCATAAGACTTTTGATTGGCCATGAAATTAGAAATAACTTGTTTAGTATTATCATTGAATAAATTTATAAAACTTATATACGCTGCACCTTCCTGCCCAGGTAAAACTCTGATAACGGCCTTATTTTCAAGAAACTGCTTAATTTTATCTAATTGTTTTAAGTGAGCTAAAGAGTTAAGAATGACTCTAGAACTGAATATAATCATCTCATCATCAAAATCTTCACTTGCCTTTACGTACAAGTTTTTGGCTAAATTTAAAGCCTGAATATAATCATCTTCATTTCGAGAATACTGAATAAGATATCTTAGAGTGGCTTTAGCTAATTCATAGTTTTGAGTGCTTTCCACAACATTAGTTAATATATTTCTAGCTGCAGCGAAGATTCCTGCTTGAGAAAATTCTTTCCCAGCAACAATATCCCCGTTCTCATCTATTTTTGACGTGTATGTAGGTTTTACTTTTGTTTTGATTGCATTTTTGATCATAGAGACAGCTTTCATAAACTCATTTAAATCTCTATATTTGTCTCTTCCATATTTCTCATCATAGAGTTTTATGGACTTTGTCATTAAACCCCATTGCTCTTTTCTATAAAAATTAATGCTTAATTGCATATGAGATTCTTTTTTATCTTCTAAGAGTTCTCTATCCTTTATTTCATATAGATAATCAGGCGCTTTTTCTTTTAAAGAAATATCATCTTTTAAAGGAGGAATTAAAGCATCGTAATTCCAAATAAAAGAAGATCCATATCTAAAATCTCTGAACTTTTTTGTATCTTTTTTCTTAGATGTTGCATTTGGATCAATGTAATTAATTTTATTATTTGCAGGAGCAAAAACTTTACTTACTTTTGCTGAGCGCTTTTTCTTAACTGTTTTCTTTTTCCCTGAAGAACTTTCTAGTTTAGCAAGTTTAGGTGTTGCTGCTAGAGAGGCTTTTCTTGTGGCAACAACATCTTGATTTACCCAAAAGTCTAGCATATAGGCTTTCTCATCATTCTTATAAAAGCTAAACAATTCTATAGAGCTATCATTTAAAGTAATATCTAATTTATAAGGAGCACCAGGAGTATCTGGTTTATTAAACTTAAAATTCTTATGATATCTAGCATCTCTTTTTAGTTTAGAGATATTTCCAGCAAAAGACTCAAAGAAATCTGGGTCCAAACTTTGAATAGTAACTTTATTTCTATCTTTAGAGACTTTTATTTGAGATTTAGCTGAATTAATTTTCCATCTTAAAAAAGAAGCTTGTCCATTTTGTTCAATAGATTGGGAAAAAACCGCCGTTGTATTAGCGATTAAAAGAGAGAAGAATGTCAATAATTTGAAACATAGCTTCATTGGTTGCAACTTCCTGTATTCTTCGATCTAACTTCCTGTCAAATCGATCTTAATATAATTGTACCTGAAATCTTTGTGGAAAAAAGGAAAATTTTACTCCGAGGCAATTTTTTTCCAGTCAATTGTCCGACATTAAACATAAATAATTGTTTTCATGGGTTTTAGTGCTGCTTGGAGCTAATACTTACTTTTTCAGTCAGGAAAAAAAGTTCCTCTTGATTAATACGCATGAGCACCAATATCCCAAGTCGAACGAGTAGTTCCTTTAATATCGTAATCAAAAGAAAAAATTGAATCGAATGTTAAATCTGTGGCCCTTCCTCTAGCGGAGGTATCACTCATAAGTAAATTATAGTCTTCATTCAAAGAATCAACAAAACCTACTGTTTGGTTTTGAAAAGATCCCCCATCTGGAGAAGTTGCATCATAAGTAATATTTGTACTTGTACTTAGAGTTTCAATACCACTTTGAGTTTTATAATCCTCGTTAATCGCATCCTTTAAAATATTATTTTTTATATATGCAGTATCATTAGACCCGTAGCCGCCCAAAACTAATCCCTCTAGCAAACTATCATCAATTGTATTGTTATAAATAAAAGTACTAGCTCCATTTCCATCTTGAAAATAATGATTAATACCGATATCAAAACCGTAAATAATATTATTAATCATATATGAAGTTCCGCTACCGGTTCTAATTCGAACTCCAATCCCTTTTTGCTCAACCGTTTTCTTAATAATATTATTGGTAAAATAAAAAATATCTTCTGAAGATCTCGAATTTATATGTATTCCATACCCCTGACCTGCTCCAGTGTAGGTATTATTTACTTGCAATCCATCCATCCTAATCGACAGACAATTCAAGCATGCACCAGACGGAATATAAATAGCTCCAAAATAATCCGAGTCTTCAATTCTTGATTTTGTGTTATCCCAAACTCCACTATGCCTTTGAGTTAAACCAACTTCAGATGCAAGACTAGGAGCATACACTTTTAAATAATTATTATTCGCAGATGAAATATTATCTATTCTCCATTTGCCTTCCGCTCCATCAGCATAAAGCGGTAAATATAATTGTGAATTACTTGAAACTAGGTCTAACCTAGAAGCAGAGTCAAAATCAGCTAGGGATATATCAATACCAGTATTTTCAGTTACAGTATTTATATGACTTAACCTCGTGTACGCTCTAAATATATCCCAACTTGTAGAGTTTGCACTTGTAACTATTGCATTAGAGCCATCTGCAGCCTTAACGATAAAGTTATTTTGATCTATTCTTTCAGAAATAAAGGCTATATTATCAACTCCCCCTGCACCATCTTCATCATATTGAACGGCATCGCCCACTCCAACATTTAAGGGAAGATCTGTTGTTCCTCCCGATAAGGTCATCTGAGTATGCCCATCACTATTTACAGCAATATTAATTTCCCTATCTGATGTTCCTTTTAAACTTAAAGTATTTCCAGACCCGATAGATCTAAAAATAGCCGTTGGGGCTGTACTTGCCCCCACATCCCAGCGAACTCTAGTGTTTCCATGGATATCATCAGAAAATGCCAGGTTAGGATCACTAGAAAGATCTAATCCTGTTCCAATAGCGGCATAACTATTCCCAGCAAGCCTTAAATCATAAGCTTCTAGAGAATTAAAAGCGATTTCTTGATCTTCCTTATTTGAAACGTGATCAAATTGACTTGAAATTCCAGCATTAGAAATATTATTTAAGCTGCTCATAACCGCTCCCGAGCCACCATCATCCCTAATCCCAATAGCGCCCCCAGTAGAAATAGCTATATTATTTTTAAAGTAAGCATTTCCAGAACTTCTTGTCAGAGTTCGAAATCCTCCCTTAGCATGGATTGTATTATTATAAATAAAAACATCATTTGTTCCTGCTGCGACAAATAGCCCATTTGCCTCAGATCCAATGACAATATTGTTATAAGCATAAAACTTAGTATTCATTAAGCCGGATCCGCGAAAGTCTACAGCATTCTCATTACCGTCAACAAAGAATGTTCTTATTAATGAATTTCGAAGTTTTATAAAACCATCATCATTATCAAGGCCCGATGTTGATAAGGCTCCATCAAGATATGTCCCAGAAGTCCTATCAAGAGAAATTCCATCAATAACGACATTAGTATCCATAATTCTAAGAATATTTTTAAACACATAACCACTTGCAAAAGTCCCATTATGTCTTTGAGAATTACCTACCTCACTAATTGCTGTGGGTGTATAGATTTTTAAAAAGTTATCATTACTAGTAGTCCAGCCATTAACCTGAGTACCACCACTATCATCAGCATCTGCATAAAGAGCAATATTCCACTGTTCATGATTGGCAACAAGATCTCTTCCACCACTCCATGAATCAAAATCACGCCCCCCTGAAAGCTCAGTAATAGCAGGAATACCAGTATTTTCATCTCCATTTTCAGCATTGCCTAAACTTGTGTAGGCCCTAAAAACTTGCCAAGTATTATCTGATGTCGTTGCGGTTGGTATGGTTCTTCCATCAGCAAGATAAACTGAAAAGTTCTGAGCATCTATTCTTTCAGAAATAACAGCAAAGTTTCCATTAGAGTTGTATACGATAATGTCTCCGACACCAATATTATCAGAGACCGGAGCACTAAAAGTTGCCAAAGACCCACTAACACTTAAAGTTCCTGTTGCATTAGTATCAAGCGCTGTTGTGCTACTAGGACCAACAGACCTATAAATGGCCCTTGGAGGAGCCCTTAAAAGACTTACTAAAGACTTTGAAGGATTATTGATAACTCCATCAGGATCAGTAATTACGATTTGAATTAAATACTGATCTTCCTTAAAATTTGGTAAAGAAGAGAGAGAGGTTGAAAATGTATTGGATACGAGGGTCATGCTTTTAAAAGAACCCGCTAATGGATCGCAACTAGGTGAACTAGTATGGTTGCAAAAATATAAAGTCGCTGATGCGTTTAAATTATTATCGTTCGAAAACCTCATTTCAACTTGAAAGCTATTATAGGTTATATTTTTAATGAAGGGGTTTAGAAGAGTTATAGATTTAATTCCTAAATCAGAATCTTTATCCTTTAAATCAACTTCGATTCTTGAATTGCATGAGAATGCCATTGATAAGGCACCTATCAAAACTAAAAAATTTAAATGCTCTTGCCACAAAAAGTACTTTCTAACCATTCAACGGTTTATCGGTAAATTTATAAGTTTTCTTAAGAAAGCATGTTTTTTCAAGTAGTTACGGTTCTATAAGGAGTAAATCCCAGGACAACTTTTTCCATTCACACTAGGGTCATGTTTTGGATCTAAACTAGGGCGAAATCAAGAAGGATGAAGCTTGAAATTCTCCTGCTAAAGTCTCTATTAAAAGCTTATTTTCATACTGAATAATTTTTTTAACTTTTAAATTTTGGTAGTTTTGATATAGATCATTATATCCATCGGAGGAGAGACCAACTAGTTCTTCTGTACAAAAAATATCAATCAGCCTTCCCTTGAAGTTTAAATGAGGCCGTTCTCTATACTCTTCTATAAAACACATATTTTTTGGTACAAGCCAAATGACATCATCACCATTCAGATAATTATGCAAACGGATTTGAAAGCACATTGGTTTATCATAGTTTTGAATTAGCCACGAAGATAAATCTTTTTTTAAATCAAAATTATATCTATCTGTAATAAAGGAAAACATATAAATTTTATCATTATGTCTTGGAAGCGAACACTTCATTTCTTTTTTTAAGTCTAAAAACTTTAAGTTTTTTAGATAAGGAATAATATCTCCGTGAGACTCAATAACAAATAATTTTGCATTGTTTTTCATTCTATAGATCTCAAAAAGAATTCGGTCTAAAACAAGACCTTTGGGAAAGTACAAAAAATAATTTTTAGAAATTGGAATTTGGTCAGACTTGAGATCACATAAGAAAATATTCTTGGCTTCTTCATGAAAAAAAGATTCATAGTTTCTTTTACTATAATCAACCCTTTCTTTTTGAAACTCTAAACCTAAACATTTTGGAAGATCCAAAATCTTTGCTAAAAAAGTTCCTCGACTATACCCAGATCCTAAGTCAACAAGTGTTTCCCCAAGAGATACTTGTTTAAGAATTTTAAAGTAATCTACATAAGAAGTAAGAAGAGCTCTGGTATCAAGATTTGCGTAACTAGCACTATCTGAACACCTAATAGAGCTTTCAATTATATTTAAGTCTCCAAAGAATAAATCATCTAATTCTTTGTCAAAGCGAAGTACTTCTTCAAATGTAAAAAAGGCTCTTTCGAGCCTTTCTTCTATTAATCTTTTATTCATTTTTATATGTGAAGTGATTTTTTCTTCAATTTTTCAATGAGCGTAGTCCTATTTAAACTTAAGAGTTTTGATGCTTGATTTTTATTTCCCTCTGTAAAGCTCAAGGCTTGAAGAATAAGTGAGTCCTCTATGTCAGATAGAACTTTCTTTAGATCAACTCCTTCCTCAGGCAGTTCAAAAATATGTTTATAATGATTTGTTGCCAAAGGGTTATGCCTAAAGACCTTTGCAGGCAAATCCTCTGGAAGAACTTCATTACCACCTCTTAAAATAACAAGTCTTTCAATTATATTTTCTAGCTCTCTAACATTTCCAGGCCAATCATAATTTAAAAGCATTTGAAATGCCTCAGTCGAAAAACTTATATGGTTAGAATTATCAGCACTCACAAACTTCTTAATAAAGTAAGAAATTAAAAGGGGGATATCATCTCTTCTTTCTTTTAGTGCAGGAATCTTTATTGGAATAACATTTAATCTATAAAATAAGTCTTCTCTAAAAGTTTTTTCTTCAACCATTTTCTCTAGATTTCTATGAGTAGCAGCTATAACTCTTGTGTTAATTCCAATCGTTTTATTTGCCCCAACAGGTTCAATGGTTTTATTTTGTAATACTCTTAAAATTTTTACTTGTAACAAATGAGGCATATCACCAATCTCATCTAAAAAGATTGTCCCCTCATTTGCCATTTCAAAACGCCCTTTTCTATCAGAAATTGCACCAGTAAATGAGCCTTTCATATGGCCAAAAAGCTCACTTTCTAAAAGATCTCTAGGAATGGCACCACAATTTACAGAAACTTGGTTTTTATCTTTTCTACTTGAAAGTTTATGAATAGCACCAGCAACCAATTCTTTACCAGTTCCTGAAGGACCAGTTACTAAAACAGTTGACTCTGTTAAAGCCACTTTTTTGATTCTTTCAAAAACATCCTTCATGACTTTTGAACGTCCTATCATTCCACAAAAGAAATCATCTTCTTCAGGCAATTCAAGTCTCATAGTATCTGTGGACTCTTGATGCTTTCTTTTAAGTGGCTTTGATTCTTTTATAAGATTTCTCGAAATACCTAATTTATTTGAAATTGCTTCCAAAACTAATTTTTGTAAAACTTCTAACTCAAAAGGCTTTGTTAAATAGTGATAGACACCCTTTTTTGTTGCGGAAATGGCCGTTTCAATTGAAGCAAAACCTGTCATGGCGATAGAGACAAAGTTAAAATTCTTTTCTTTTAAATTATCAACGAGTAATAAACCATCACCACCTTGTTCTAAACTGATATCTGTTATTAAACAAAATGGGGAGTTTCTATTGGCAAAAGTCATTAAATGAGAAAGACAATCCATTGAGTTGGTGAAAAGTTCAACCTCGCATGAAAGGGTCTTCATCAAATATTTTTTAATACTAAGTCCCAAGATTTTGTCATCTTCTACGATGATTATTTTTGGGTTTAATCCAAATTCTTCAAGTTCGTCCTTATTTGAAGATACTGGATTTTGATACGCGGTGTGTAAGTAGTTTAAGTCATCCATTAACTTTTCTCCTAAATGTCTCTAGGAAATGCTAGCTAATCTAGGGATTGGTGTCAAATTTTAGACACTAAGAAAATTCTATCACTGACTGACTTCAATAATCTAAGTATTTAATTTCACATTAACGAGTAAAGAACCATACTAAATTCATCATCTTTTGAACCGATTTTTCTGGTCCTCCATTAATATAATAGAAAACAGTACATATAAAGCTTAAGATCGCAAAAATTGAAAACATCAACACCCACTTTTTCTTTTTTCTCAGCCATAATAAATATGTAAACTCTGCAGAAATAATAAACACAGGTATTGACCAAAATGGGGTATAACGAATTAGAAAATATATTTCATCCATAAAACTATTTTAATCTATTTTTAAAAATAAAAAACCCTCGGCAAGCGAGGGTTTAGCTAAAATATTTAATTTATCAAATAATTAAAAACGCGATTTAAGTTCATCTAAGTAAGTTAGATTTTCCCAAGTAAATCCACCTTTGGAATTATCTCTTCCAAAATGTCCATATGCTGCTGTTTGAACATACATAGGTTTTAAAAGCTCTAATCTTTGAACAATGGCTTTAGGTCTCATATCAAAAATGTCATTAACAGCTGCAGTGATAGCATCCTGATCCACTTTATTAGTTCCAAATGTATCAACTAAAAATGACATTGGCTTAGAAACACCAATTGCGTATGCAACTTGAACTAAAGCTCTCTCAGCTAAACCAGCTGCAACAACATGCTTAGCAACTTGCCTAGCAGCATAAGCTGCAGATCTATCAACTTTTGAAGGATCTTTCCCAGAGAAAGCTCCCCCACCGTGAGCACCATGTCCACCATAGGTATCAACAATAATTTTCCTACCTGTCAGACCAACATCTCCCATTGGTCCACCAATAACAAATTTACCAGTTGGATTTATATAAATATTTGTATCGTTATCAATTAAAGAAGGGTCGACAATTTTATTAATTACCTCTTCTCTAATTCCTTCATGTAATTGTTTTTGAGTAATGCTTTCTGCATGTTGTGTTGAAACAACAATTGCATCTAATCTTTTTATAACACCGTCAACATATTGTGCAGAAACTTGAGTTTTCCCATCCGCTCTAAGTCCAGGAACAATATTTTCATGTCTCACATCGGCCAACCTTTTTGCTAGCTTATGAGATAAATCAATTGTAAGTGGCATATAAGAATCTGTTTCATTCACAGCGTAACCAAACATCAACCCTTGATCTCCTGCTCCTTGATCAAGATCAACACCTTCACCTTCATTTACTCCTTGTGCAATATCTGGTGATTGTTTATCTAGAGCTAAGTTTACACCACAAGTATTTGCATCAAATCCCTTGTCGGAATGGTCGTAACCAATTCTTCTGACAGTCTCTCTAGCAATCTCATGATAGTCTATATTAGCATTGGTCGTAATTTCTCCAGCAATTTGAATCATTCCGGTCGTAATTAGAGTTTCACATGCAACTCTTGAAGATGGGTCTTGCTCCAATAAAGCATCTAAAATTGAATCTGAAATTTGATCAGCAATTTTATCAGGATGACCTTCAGTAACAGACTCACTTGTAAAAATATAATTTTTTAGCATAACGAACTCCATATTAAACAAATAATACACTAATCACGAAGTTATACACTTTATGCTATAAGTTAACAATGAATTAATTCGGTCTTTTCGAAAAATAGGCAAATAAATGTGGGTTTCTGTAATCATAAAATACCGGATGACCTTTCTCCCAAGTAACTGAATAAGTCTTCTTTTTAATCCTTACTACAGTAAACTTAAACCCTCTGGCATCCACAAATGAATATAGATATTGGTACTTATCAGCTAAGTAATGGCTAATTAATTTTTTTTGTCTACTAACCTTATAGCCCAATAACTCTGGTAGCCTTTGGTAACCAGTCCACACTGTCGACATATCTATTTTTCCTAGCATAGAGATTCTAGAAAAGTATCTATATGCATTAAAACTTCCATCATAAGTTTTAATCGCTTTTAGAGCTATTTTAAGATTCTTTTTCCTAATCCCTCTTCCTCTTCGACTCATATCTGGACAATGAATTCCAGCAACGGCTGAAATATAATGGTAAGTAAATGAGAACTCACCAATGCGAAATAAAACATTTAACCATTTATTCTTACTTTGATCTATTTGTGGATCAAGGAACTTAACAAGCATCTGATCCTTATCTAAGGTTGAATAAAAATCATCATAATATCTATTCATGACAACTTGAGATACGGCCATCCGCTCTAAACCGTGTTCACCATCAATCACTCCAACTTCGTGAACAAGGATGGTTTCTAAAGTAAATAATGCCTTCATCAGTTCAGATTGTTTAGACCAAAACTCATACACTTCTGCTTGTTTTTTATAAACAAACTCCTTGAGTTTTATAGTGGCATCATTTTCTTTTTTTATTAGAAATGCTGCTTTATTCTTATTTTTTATTTCAATCAAATCAGAATAGAACTTCATATTTTCCTTAGTTCTATCCCTCCACTCTCTAAGCCTAGATAACTGAACTTTCTTTCCTCGCCTTAAAACACGATCTAATTGTCTTTCAACCCACTCTAAATCATATCTAACATTCTCACTGATAAAATCTTCCATTTTCATAATGCTCAAATAAAGAGTATCCATTGTTGTTCTTAAAAATTTATCAGGTCTAGTTTTATTGGGGTCATATGCACCATCTTCAAGAATTTTTCTTAAGAAGAAAGTTTTATTGGCCATGCGCTTAGCCTTCACTCCCTCTTTATTTTTATAGTCCTCATACGTTTTCCTATAGCTTAAGTAATCATTAGGAAAATTATAAGATTTCAAAAAGAAAATTTGATCAATAAAAATTTTGAACTGTTTTTTAAGTCTCACTAATTGAGCTGCAGACTCCTTTCGAATTGCTTCTTTTCTCTCATTCGATATTGCGAGATAATGTTCCTTTTTTAAATTTAACAGATTCTCAACGATTTTATCCAATTCAAAATGAATTAAATCAAACTTTGGATAATCCGTTTTCTTCAATCTCTTAATCGTACTTTCAATAAAATCTAATTTTTTCTTAAAATGATGAAAGTTATTAATTATAGCAAGACGATCTATTTTCCCTTCCACTTTGGGTAAATAATATCCCTGCCCTCGATAGTTTTTAAGTAAGGTGAAATAGTTTGCATCTTCCTTAGGAGAGCATGTTTTCCTAAAAAATTCTTTATGAAGTTTAGTGTATTGATTAATTATTTTATATTGATTCCCGCTCCAACTTACTGGAGCTTTAGTTTCTCCGAACGCAAGAAAACTAAAAAACAAACAACAAAAACTAAGAAAGAGATTTAACAAAGTTTGACTCCCAAAGCCCAATACATGTTCTATTACTTAAAACAGCAACTAGTACATTTGGATTACATAGATTTTCTAATTTAGAAATAAGTTCATTGGCAGTAAAGACTTCATCTGCAGGTGTACCTTCATTCGATAATTCTTCTACCATTAACTTAGTATCTAAGTTTTTACCATCACCAACTGTCGTAGCCAAAGAATTTACAGCAAGAATAACTCGATCTGACTTTTTTAAGGCATTTTTAAAATCTTTTTGAAATACAGAACTTCGAGCTGTCGCTGAAATAGGTTCAAAAACAGTCACCAATTTTTTTTCTGGATATTTTACTCTTAGAGCATCTAATGTCAGATTAATCGCCTTTGGATGATGAGCAAAATCATCAATGACAATTGCCCCTTGGAACCGCCCTCTTACTTCTTGTCTTCTTTTAACCATCCCTAAACTAGCAACAGACTGTTGAAGCTCTAAAGTATTAAATCCTTTTTTATGTAGAAGAAGAATACAAGAAGAAATATTTAAAAGGTTGTGAGTTCCTATGATATTTGTCTCAAATTTAACCCAACTATTGCCAAGTTTAATTTGAAAATGAGATTTACCGTCAAGTACTTCTATATTTGCAGGCCCCAAAGAAGAAGCTTTTTCCCCATAAATATTCCATGATTTTGATTCAAATTTTTGCTGAAGTTCCTCAATAGCTTGATAGTCATCATTTGCAACAATTTCACCAGATAAATTTGGAATAACAGAGGCAAATTCATTTTTGATATCTTCAATACTATTAAAGATATCTGCATGATCAAATTCAAGTGAAGTCAAAATCATGTCATTTAATTCGTATAACCTAAATTTAGAAATCTTTTGAAAATATGCACTGTCATATTCATCAGACTCGATAACAAAATACTTACTCTTTCCTAGGTGGGAAGGTGCTCTTCCATCTATAATTCCTCCGATAAAATAGCCAACATCTTCTCCCAAAGTCTCCAGCATTTGTGCTAGAAAAAATGTTGTGGTTGTTTTGCCATGGGTGCCAGCAAGCCCAATAACTTCTTTTTCTTTTAAGACAAACTCTCCCAAAAAACTTGGAAATGATGTAAAAGGAACTCCTGTCTCCTCAACAAAACGGGCAAATTCACTTTTTCTTGGAACTGAGTTTCCGACAATAATTAAATCGTATTTTTGAAGCTCTTCTTTGGTTAAATCTTTTAAAGACTGCAATGGAATTCCTGAGTTTTCAAGATAGGTACTCATAGGAGGAGAAAAAGTCATATCAGCTCCGGCGACATCAAATCCGGCTTCTTTGGCCAGACAAGCACAAGCTCCCATTCCTGTTCCACAAATTCTGTAAAAAAAAACTTTTTTGATTTCGGCTTTTTTAGCGGCCAGTCCAGCTCCAACCAGCATATTTTCTAAATCCATTTTCCTTTCCTTTCACTTTATTACCCTATGATAAACTACTTAATTTAAAGGAGCCAGTATAGAATATTCAAAGAATTTGTGTCCAGTAGTTGGCATTCTGACCTAGTTTAAAATAGAAGCGACTTTGACCACCCACATGCGTTAACTGGCCAATAATCCAGTATCCTTTAAAAATAGCTCCAACTTATTCAAAAATAACCGCA
>CAXPDR010000038.1:0-222977 GCA_964215955.1 Flavobacteriaceae bacterium | reverse complement strand
ACAAATAAATTACTATAATCATAGGCGACCACAGTTAGCTCTAAAAAAAATGCCCCCGAGTGAATATCGGAGGCATTTAAATTAAAGAGCCTTTTTTAATCCGTCCCACTTTTGGGGTACAGATCATTTAGGAGCTTTTTTTATTTCGATTTAAAGTATTTTTCATAAGCATCATCATCTAAGTCTTCAATCAACTCATCAAATCCTTTCTTTTTCTTTTTTATTGGTGCTTGTTTAAAGGCATTCTTAACAACCGTTGTATTAATTTCGTGAACAGTCTTAGATTTATCTGTTTTCAATTGTTCATAAACTTCGGGTTGATAGGTTTTGATATCTGTAAGGGTTACTTCTTTTGCCTTATCATTTAATATTTTAATTTCCTTTTCAATTTCAGGAGTAATGAGTTTTTGATCTTCTGGTTCAGTTTTTACTGAAGAATCTTTTTGGATAAAAACTAAATCATTCTTACTCGTTTGTACCAAAGTAATGGCCGTTTTTGGAGGATCTTTCTTTTTAGATTGATCGACTTCAAGAGGCTTTGACTTTGTCTCTGCTGAGAAGCCTTGCTTAACTACTCTTATTTGTTTTGGAGCTTCTGTAGGTGCAACTTCTACTTTTCCTCTTATGACAGAAATAAGACTATCCCCTGATGTTCCTTTTTGATAAAAATGAAAATCAGTACCTCTTACACCCATAACGGCACTTCTAGATTTAACTTTTAGTTTATTACGTGGACCTTTTTTAGAAATAATACCTCTAATTGATCCATAAATAACTCCAACTGTTGATCCTTTATCATCTGATTGAGGGTTTTTATTCCATGATATTGTATAAGCAGTGGCTTCACCCACATTAAACTGATCTCCATTTTTAAATACAACTTTTACTTTCGAATCTTTTCCTGTTCTAACAATATTTTTGTTTTTTACTTTTAGTCCTGGACGGATTTTTTTGACCTCGTAATACATCCCTTCATAGAGGACAGGATTTTTTTGTCCATTAAGCTTCTTACTTGGGTTCGTAAGTAATTCTGCTTTTCCTTGCCGTTTAATGATCATCCCAACGTTAGGACTTTCTGCTAGAGAAAACAAAGGGAAAATTACATATAGGAAAGATAGAAAAATTTTCATGATAAGAATAACCTTTTATATTAATTGCTGTTTGATAATATATTAGAATCTTAAAAACTTTTATTAAACAGGGTAAAAAATGAAATTATTAGGAATTATGTTTTCTTTTTGTATGATGTTCAACTCTATCGCTCAGGAATTACAATACCCTGAACTTAATGTTACACCTAGGGCTTCTGATAGAATTAAACTTGAACTTAAAGATGAGAAGCAAAATTTAGATTCAAGCTTTTTACCAATACAACTTTCAGCGGTTGCAACCTTAGTTGCCGGGGGGATGAGTAGTTCTGAAATTAAGGAAGATAAAGAAGATGAAGGTGGGGATAAGGCGCCCTTATTAGCGATGGGAGTTGGACTTGGCTGGTTAGGTGCAACTGTTTGGGCATCGATGAAATATCGTCCGTATAAAACAGCTTATAATAAACTTAAGGGATTTAAAGGAACAAGTTTAAGAGATAGGTTAACACTTGAAAGATTAGCCGAAGAAGAAATTAATAATTTGAGAAGTATAGGGAAAAAGATGAGATATTTATCTGTTGCTTCTAATTTAATAGCTTCCGGTGTGCTTCTTGAAAATGTCGAGCCTAAAACTGATGCAAATATGATGGCCGCAACCTCAGCTCTTGTTTCCCTTGCTCCATTATTTTTCAAAACTCATTGGGAGAAAGTAGGAAATGAACAGGCAAAGTATAAGAAGAAAATATTCTCTCCTGTTGCCATTATTCCAGTTACTCATGAGCCTTTCCAGATGAAAAAGGCTGTTGGTTTAAATTTAATGTACCAATTCTAAATTTGTTGCATTGATTTTTGAGAGATTTTAATTGCGAATTTTACTGCATCAGCAACGGGGAGTTTAAGTCCTTTTTTAGAACTGGCAAAAATAAAGGCTTCTTTAAAGTTTTTGCTACTTAATTCTCCGTTTCTAATGACCTTAATCGCAGTTTGATATGAAGCATTTCGATCAAGCTTTGGGCCCTCTTTATCATTTTGAATAAACTCTATTAATTCAATAAAGGTTTTAGAAATAGGTTTTCTGAATTGTTTACCTATGACGGTTACATCTGTAGCTAAGTTCGCACATTTCAAAGATGAAAGTTCCATTGACTTGTTTTCAATGCAGAACTCAACAAGGTTTTTGAAGTCCTTGAGAGATTTTTTGACATTAGGATCGTTTGAATTTGCTAGTTTAAGACTTAGGTTTAAAGAGGTTAGCACATCTAAATCAAGATATTCCGGATCATAAACTTGTTTGAAAACTTTTAAAAAAGCGTGAGTATGATCTTCGCCTTTGTTTGCGATTTCTATAGCAAACTTAAGACTTGTTCGTGTATCAATTCCCATTTTGTTAAGTACTGAAAGTATTTTAATAAAGTTCTTTGAAGCCTTGGAGCAGCCAGAGGAAACTTGATCTGCAACATTGCTAATTTCTTTTTCGCTCAAGCCAAATTCTTTTTTTTCTCTTAAAAAGTTTACGGTCGTAATATATTCTCGAGCTGAGAGACAGTTTTTGTAAGGGTACTCAGTTTTTGGACTCTTTGCGGCATGGACGTTTACACAAAATAAAACAAATATTAATACAATCCTCATGATCTTCTCCCATTATTTTGCCAATATCATATAAACTTTTATTTGAAATTCAAAAGAAAAAACTGAAATATTAATCTTATTTACAAAATACAAAATAAGTTATTTGATTATATTGTGATTTTTCAAGGGAAGAAAATGAATCAAAAAACCCGAGTATTTTTAACTGTCTTTGTCGTGCTTTTCTCATGGTCTAGTTTCGCAAAAATAAAGCTTACCACATATAATATAAGAACATTTGATGTAAAAAATTCTTATACCAATAAGAAAGAACTTAAAAAAATTATTTCTAGTTTAAAGTCAGACATTATCACTGTTGAAGAAATCGTAAATCACAATTCATTTAAACAATTTATTATCCGAAATTTTAAAGGTTATAAGGTTCACCTTTCCACTTGCGGTGGAGGCGGAAGACAAAAGATTGGTTTTGTTTATCGAAGTGATAAATTCATTCTTGAAAATGCTTATGAAGATAAAAGACTAAGTGATCCAGGCCATGTTGTTGGTGAGTATGGATGTGGAAGACTTAGGCCAGCTTTAGTAGGGGTTTTTAAAGAAAGAAAATCAAAGAAAAAATTTGTTGTTATTGGTGTTCATTTAAAAGCAGGTGGAAGTCCTGGAAATTATCTTAAGCGTGAAGCACAATACAAAATTGTTTCAAGAATGGTTGAAGAGTTAAGATTAGCTGATTATAAAAATATAGTTTTAATGGGTGATTTTAATAGCACTGGCTATGTTCACTTTGATCAAGACTATCTTAACTTCACAAACATGCTTGCTACAACAGGGATGAAAACATCTTCTCAAAATTTAAAATGTACAGCTTATTGGTCTGGCCAGGATAGAGCAGATGATATTGAAGAGTCCTCAGTATTAGATCATATTTTATATCCTTCAGGTTTCTTGTCTTATAAGAGGTCAAGATCAAGTGTAAGTTCCCATTGTTATAAAAACTCTTGTGACTTTGTGAGTTCAGATGATTTAGGCTTAAGCTATAAAGAAGTTAGCGATCACTGCCCAGTTTCACTTACTTTTTATTAATGCCTGTATTTCAAGAAGATTATTGGAAACATAATTATTCAGAACCATCTACAATGGATGGAATTGGTAATGCTAATAAGCATGCAAAATATATTAAATCGTTTTTTGACTTAGAAATGATTGATGTCAGTAGCGTAATTGATTTAGGAGCTGGCTATGGACATCTTTTTCAAAAAACACTCAAAGTGTTTATTCCTTATAAAGCTTGTGCGATAGAACCTTCTAAATATGCATTTGATAAACTCCAAAAGAAAAAACTTAAAAGTGTAGAGTCGACTGATTTAAAAATATATAATGAGACCATCGAACAATGGTGTCGACGCAAAAGTACTGCTAAGCTTCGATTTGATTTTGGATTGTGTACTTCAGTTTTTCAATATCTAGATGAAGAGACTTTGGATTTTGTCCTTCCCGTATTAAGTCAGAGAGTTAAGTATTTATACTTAACCGTACCGACAGACAAAGAGTTAGATAGGCAAATAGAAGATTTAAGCTTTGATGATACTTATGCTTTGAGAAGAAGTCGTTCATTTTATAGACAAAAGTTAAGTAGGCATTTTACTAATATTTCGAGTAGAATTTGGGAGAGTAAATTTTATTTTGATGAGAATAGCACTTTATTTACTGATTTATTGTATAGGAGTTAATGGAAATGAGTCACATTGCAAATCGAATTTTAAACATGAGCGAATCAGCAACCCTTAAAATGGCAAATCTTGCATGGGAATTAAAAGATCAAGGCAAAGATATAATCAGTTTAAGTTTAGGTGAACCAGATTTTGATACACCTGACTTTGTTAAAGAGGCAGCTATTCAAGCAATTCATGATAATCATACTCATTATCCACCAGTTCCTGGATATAAAGATTTAAAAGAAGCTATTTGTGAAAAGTTTAAAAGAGATAATAATTTAGAAATTAAACCAGAGCAAATCGTTGTCTCCACTGGTGCGAAACATTCATTAATGAACTTATGCCAGTCTATGATCAACCCAGGAGATGAGGTTATCCTCCCTGCTCCATATTGGGTAAGTTACCTTGCCATGGTAGAGTTTTCGGAAGGTAAGCCAGTTGTTATAAATACAGATATCAAATCAGATTTTAAAATTACAGCAGAGCAGCTAGAAAATGCATTAACTGAAAAAACTAAGCTTTTTATCTTTAGTAATCCATGTAACCCTTCTGGAAGTGTCTATACAAAAGATGAGCTAAAAGCATTAGCGAATGTTTTTGAAAAATATCCTAACTGTTTTATCGTATCAGATGAAATTTACGAATTAATTAATTTTGAAGGTGAAAACTTCAGTATCGGAACAATTGATTCAATAAAAGATAGAGTGATCACTGTAAATGGTGTGGCCAAAGGCTTTGCTATGACAGGATGGAGAATTGGTTATATTGCAGCTCCGGTAGAAATAGCTAAAGCTTGTACAAAACTTCAAGGACAATTTACTTCAGGAGCAAATTCTATAGCGCAAAAGGCGACTATCGCCGCTGTTAAAAAAGACCCTAAAGAACTGCAAGAAATGAAGAACGTTTTCTATAAAAGAAGAGATTTACTCTTAGGAAAGTTAAAAGAAATTGAAGGTTTAGTTCTTAATGAACCGACAGGTGCTTTTTATATTTTCCCGGATGTTTCTTCCTATTTCGGAAAGTCTTATGGGGAATACACTATTAATACCTCTGATGATCTATGCATGTATTTACTCGGAGAAGGATTAATCGCTACAACTGCAGGTGATGCTTTTGGCTGTCCAAATAATATTAGAGTTTCCTATGCTAACTCTGATGAGCAGCTAATCGAAGCGGCTAGAAGAATGAAAGAGTGTTTAGCGAAACTTAGTTAAATAGATTTAATAAACTTCCCTGAAAAGAGATCAGCTACAGGTTGAGTTAGCTCAAATTTTGCTAGGACTATTTTCAGGGTTGCTGTAATTGGAACGGATAAGAACATTCCTGGTACGCCCCAGATAAATCCCCAAAAAGTTAGCATTAATAATATTGTCACTGGGTGAAGACCCATTGAATCACCCATAATTTTTGGTTCAATAACATTTCCGATAACTATTTGAGTTACTGCAAGTAAAATGAGAATAGCCAGAAGTGATCCTCCAAAACCAAATTGTAAAAGAATAACGGGAATTGTTATACCCACTGCAAAAATAGAACCAACATTTGGGATAAAATTGAGCATGAAAGTTAAAACACCAAACATAAATGCCATTTCGACTTTAAAGGAAAGAAGCACTATATAGCTTATAAGTGCCGTTGCTCCCGAGGTTAAGAGCTTAGCCTGAATATACTTTGCTGTTTTTCTTTTGATTTCTTCAAAGGTTTTACTTTTTCTTTCACTTGCTGATTCACTAGTAATGAGAAAAAGAGTAAAGACAACAATGAGAAAAACATTACTTAGTGTTGCGACCATTCCACCAGTGAGTCCCTGTAACATTTTACTGACAGGGATTTTCTTGGCCATGTTTAAAGCACTTTCTTCACTAAGACTTATGCCAAATTGGTTTAAGACTTTTGAACCTTCAATCATCATAAAATCTAGTTTCTCTTTGTATTGATTTGCTCCTTGTACAAAACTGTCAATTGAATTTGTCACTAAAAATATAATAAGGGCTAAAATTCCCATTGAAATAGCGATACTTACGCTGAGAACCACTGACTTAGGTAATTTAAGTTTTTCTTGGTAGTATTCAATTAATGGACTATATATCAGAGTGATAAATATTGAGAGTGTAAATGGAATCATGATCGATTTAGTCAGACTTAAGACTCCAGCTATCGCTATTGTGGTTAATATAAAAAGACAAATTGTGTTTATTTTTTGATAATTTTCCATAACAAATATTATCGTAGGGAGAAGTATTTTAAAATGATAAAGAATACATTTAAGGCCTTAAAAAATATTAAATCTCTTAAAACACTTGCAGAAGCTAAGGATGAAATTGCAAGAGAACGAGCTGTATTAATGGTTAAGAACCTTCTTAGTGAAGAAGGGGGGATATTTGCAAAATTTATGCAATATCAGAATACGAAGCACGCTAACAGTGGAAAAAATTCAGTTCAGGAAATCACGACTGTATCTAAAGATGAAATTAAAAGCTTAATAAAAGAAAACTTCTCAACTGAAATTTCTCAAATATCTGATAAAGCCATTGGGGCTTCCATTGGACAGGTTCACTTTGCAAAATATAATGACATTGATATCGCCATCAAGGTTCAATATCCAAACATAAAGAATGAATTAATTAAACAGCTTGAGTTGTTAGATGTTTTACCTAAGGCGATGAATTATACTCCTATAAAAAAATGGGGAATTGATTTACGACAATACCAGCTTTTGTTGAGAGAATTACTTGAGCAAGAATGTAATTATCAAAATGAAAAGAATGAACTCGATCATTGGCACTCTTTAGCAACTAATTACCCCTTAGTGGTGATTCCTAAGCCAATTAATGAACTGAGTAATGAATTTATTTTAACGACAGAGAAATTTGAAGGACTTTATATTGAAGACTATGCTACTCGTGCTTCCGAAAGCCAAAAACGGGAAATTTCTAATGATCTAGTGACTTTTTATTTTGATTTGATTTTAAATCACCAAATTATGCAAGGGGATACTAATCATGGAAATTTTCTTTTTAGTCAATTTCCTAACCAAGTTTGTATCTTAGATTTAGGCCAAACTGTAAAACTAAGTCCTAATTACACTAAGGCGATTAGCACCTATCTTATTTCAAAAGAGCAAGGCACAGAAATTAATGGACTTTTATTTTTTGAATCTCTTGGTTTTGATGCAAATAAGCTTAAACCATTAAATAAAAGATTGAATTTATTAATTGATGTTTTATTTACTCCACTAACTCAAGATTATGCCTTTGATCTCAAGAAGTGGAATTATAAAAAAGAAATAGATTTGATTTTAGGAGAAGATAAGTGGTGGTTTAGATCTGCAGGGGGAACTGAGTTTTTTACTTTTATGAAATCTTTTATGGGATTTAAAGAACTATTAATGAAATTAGAAATTAATATCTATTTCAAAAAAATTCTTGCTCCATTACTTCGCCAAGATAACTTTGATGAATCCCTACTTGCGTTAAATAGTATTGAAAATGACTCCTTTTCTGAGAAGGCGAGTCATATCTCAGTAAAACTAGTTGAAAATGAAATTGAAAAAGTTAATTTAACTTTTCCTTTTATTGCTATCTTTGAACTTGAGGAATATTTAGGGGATGACTTGGTTGAAGAACTTAAAAACTCAGGTGTGATAATTACAAATATTTTAAATGAAGCTTTAAGTGATGGGGGAAAGCCAAAGCTTATTTTTAATGGCGAAATTAAAAATAGAAAGGCTACAATTGAACTTATAAAAAAAGAGGAGTCATAAGACTCCTCTTTAAACTTAGTACATTATTTCTACTTAGTTTGATTTTACTCTATTAACTAGCGTTGTTAAGCTTGTTGCAAGATCGGCAAGGTTTTGAGCTGCACTTTGCATGTCTTGAGCACCTTTACCTGTTTGAGCTGCAGCGGTTGAAACTTGCTGAATATTTTCTGTAATTTGCTGAACTCCAGTTGTCGACTCCGTAACAATTCTTGCAACTTCATTAGTTGTTGCAGCTTGTTCTTCCATCGCACTTGCAATATTACTAGCGATTCCATTTAATTGAGCGATAGCTTCAGTTACGGAGCCAATTGATGTAACTGCAGATTGAGAATCATTTTGAATCGCTTCAATTTTCCTAGAGATATCTTCTGTTGCTGTTGCTGTTTGTTTCGCTAATTCTTTAACCTCATTGGCAACAACGGCAAATCCTTTTCCTGCTTCACCGGCTCTGGCTGCTTCAATCGTGGCATTAAGTGCTAGAAGGTTGGTTTGCTGAGCAATAGAGGTAATAACCTTAATTACATTTCCAATATCGAGAGAACTTTCACCTAAAGCTTGAATAATGCTATTAGCATCTTTTGACATACTCATTGCCTGATTTGACTTGGATGAAGATTCATTAGTATTTTTTGTGATTTCTTTAATTGATGCTGTCATCTCTTCCATATTTGTTGCTACAGTTTGAATACCGTTTGAAACTTGTTCAGATGCTGAAGAGGCTGTATTAGATTGAGCTGAAGTTTCTTCTGCATTTGCACTCATGGTTCCAGCCACTGATAACAGCTCTTCTGATGCTGAAGCTAATTGGTTAGATGCATCTGTTAGATCTTTAATAAGCTCTGTTTTTGCAGTAATAACTTCCCAAGTAACCATTGGTCCAAGGTATTCTCCGTTGTTATCAAAAATGGGAGAGACGAGAAGATCTAGTTTTTCTGGACCAACAGTAATAACAGCTTTGTGAGGTAAATTTGCAGGATCTGATATGATTTTTTTCGGACCTCTTGGGTTCTTGTGAAACCAGTCTATAGATTGACCTACAAGCTCAGACACTTTTGCAGGTAAGAACTCTTCAAATTGTCTTAGAGTTTTTTCTGAATTAGCATTCATGTATGTCATGATACCATCTGGAGTGGCCATCATTGTGTTTACTGGAGATAAATCAACCATCTGCTTCATTCTAGACATCATTTTCATTTCTGTTATATCAGAAGCAATTTTTATAACTCCTGTTACCGCGCCAGCTTCATTTTTTATTGGACAGTATGATGCTTGAATCCAGATGTCGTCACCAGACTTTGTTATTCTTCTATATTCATCACTAAAAGCGATTCCACTTTTTAAGTTTTTCCAAAAGTTATTATATTCTATAGAATTCACATATTCTGGATCTACAAACATTCTATGGTGTTGACCTTGAATTTCAGATAATTGATAACCAAGAGCTGCACAAAAATTTTCATTTGCTGAGATTATTGTACCATCTGTTTCAAACTGAATGACTGCAAAGTTGTCATTTACAATTCCATGAAATGCATTTAAAAACTGTAAGTCCTGAGTTTGATCGTTTTCTTTCTTTAATTCCATCATTGACATCCTTAATTAATTCATAAAAAGATTAAAATAAATTATAGAGAAATTATGACATAAAAACCTTCATCACAAAGAGGCAATTTCTTCAATTAATAAAAGATAGATAAAAATTAGATTTCTTAAGTTCGACAAATTTTTTTACTAAGATGAAGCTTTGTCCTGATTAGCCTGTGGGAGAGGTTTTTAATTATTTGATAAAAGAAGTCCTATATATAGGAATCTAATACTATTGAATTTTAGCCTAGTTCCTTAATTTTTTTTCATGAAACTTTTGCTAATAAACGACTTTCAATTAGAATAGATGGCTATTATGCGAAATTTAATTTTTTGTTCTTTATTCTCTATTGGAATCCACGGCTTTCTTATTTTGGGTATGTTTAACTTCCAAATTTCCAATGAAAAAGTCAATTTCTCGAAACTCGATTATGGTGAGGCCTCAATAAAAATTAGGCTCAGTGCTACTAATCCTAAGAAAGAAGTTGTTGAAGTGGAGGAAAATAAATCTGAAAACGAAAAATTTATTAAAAAAGAAGAGAAAAATACTAAAGAGTTAGAAAGTTCTTCAGCTAAGGAGCAAAACCTTGATTCTGGACAAAATTCTTTAGTTGCGAAATATCTCAGTGCTGTAAGAGTTATCATTGCATCCAATAAATATAAGTCTAGATTAGCTAAAAGGCTAAAGCTTAAAGGAAAAGTCAAACTTCAATTCATGATTAAGAAACCCTCAGAGATATCTGGTTTAAAGGTCACTGGAACATCGGGTCATAAGCTTTTGGATAAATCGGCCATTGATTCGGTTTTGCGCTCTGCGCCATTTCCGAGAATGCCTGATGAAATAGATATGGAAGAATTACCCATAGATCTTGAAATAGAGTATCACTAAAGCTATATGACAGCTTGGTGACAAAAATTTAAATGACCTATGGTAATTAATTTATATGACAAAGTTCTTTCTCCTTTTATTGGGATTCATTCTAAGCAGCTTTACTTATGCTCAGTTTAAACTTGAGACTATTGTCCATACCCAAGATTCAATAATTGAGGAAGAGGAAGACGAAGGAAGTTTGACCGCTGAAACTATTGAGAATATTTCCGCTGGAAGTTCAAATCTAGATGAAATATTAGCAAGCTCACCAGCTGCAACAACTTCTAGAGGCCCTAGAAGCTCGAGTGAAACCCCCCAAGTTAGAGGTTTGGATAAAAACAAGATTTATGCAAAAGTAGATGGAGCAAGGGAAAACTTTCAAAGCGGACATAGCGCTTTTATTGCCCTTGACACTGAAAACCTTAAAACCGTTAAAATCCAAAAGTCCTCTTCTGATATATCTCAAACCGGATCTATTGGCGGTGGGGTTGAATTCATTACCAAGGATGCAAAGGATTTTTTAAAAAAAGGAAAATCCTATGGCGGTGAATTTGGATTAAAAACAAGTAGTGCTAATAGAGAAGAAAATATTAATGCAAAAGCTATTCAAGTATCTAAAAACTTCGATAGTTATATCAGCTTAAGTTCAGCAAGGGCCAGTGATACAAAATTAAGTGATGGAAGTACCTTGGATAACTCCTCTTTTAAAGACTTTGCAGCTTTATATAAAGCAAATCTCCTTAAATACTATACTTTGAAATTAGAATACTTTAAAAGGGAAGATGATGCTCCAACAGATCCGGCTTTAAACCCGCCAAATAAGTTTTTAGATTTGCAATCAGATAATATTACAACTAAGCAAAACCTTACTGTAGAATATAAAAAATCTGGTTTGAAAATTAACTCAACTTTTAGCAAATACGAACAAGAAAAAATTGATAGAGAAACTGATGAGTCAACTACTAAAGAGATTGAGACTATCGATTTTACAGTTGATAAGCAAATCAAAACTATAAAGATTGGTGCAGAGTTTTTTCAAGATAAATTGGATAGTGTGAATCAAAACACCTCATCACTAGACGTTGATGGTTCAGTTACTCCTGCCTACCCTAAGGCCATATCCAAAAACTATATGGGCTATATTTCTAAACAACAAGACCTAGCAAAGGGCTTACGGCTAGATTTAGGTTTAAGAGCAGATAGTTATGAAATGAGCTCAAATGACTTTTCTGAATCTAAAAGAGCATCCAAACTCTCAAAGAGTTTTATCATGACAACAACTCCAAGCGAAGGTTTTGATGTTTATGCAAAGTATTCCGAGGGATTTAAAGCTCCTTCTTTAGTTGAAGT
Source organism: Flavobacteriaceae bacterium (assembly GCA_964215955.1). Taxonomy (GTDB): domain Bacteria; phylum Bdellovibrionota; class Bacteriovoracia; order Bacteriovoracales; family Bacteriovoracaceae. The sequence goes on along the minus strand of CAXPDR010000038.1, from coordinate 211,022 downwards.
CTATCCATCTGGCTTACACTTTCCTGGAGATGGCTTTTTTGTAAGAGATAACTTCTTTAAAGAAAATCCTGAGCTTGAACATGAAACTTCTATTACTCATGAGATTGGAACAAAGTTCTCAAGATCTTTATCTGGAGAAGATCTTTTAGAGTTGGGTTTAAGTTTTTATAATACCGAGGCTAAAAACTATATCACGAGAGAACAAATAGATCGCTCCGTTTTAGATGAAGAAAATGGAACGACCCAATTTGTTAATGAAAAAGAAGTCGAACTTTATGGTGTCGAGGCTTCAGTTAAATATCTTTATGATCAAGTGGAAACTGGCTTGAGCTATACCAAGGTAAGAGGAAAAATTACGAGTAAAGATTTATTCTTAGAAGATCTTCCAGCAGATCAGTATCAACTCTCTGTGAAATATTATCTTGATCAATATGATTTAAAATTTGGATTTGAATCAATTCTTACTGAAGAGCAAAATAGAGTCAATGAAGAGACATTACAGAGAACGGAAGAGACTCCTAGTTATCTTGTTCATAACTTCATGGTTTCAAAAAGATTTAATAACTTCAATTTTAATTTTAGAATTAATAATGTAACAAACTTAAAATATCGTAAACATGCTTCATTTTTATATGAATCTCAAAGAGATTATAAGTTAGGTTTAAAATATAAAATAAATACTTTTTAGGAGGAAGAATGAAATCATTAATGCTTTTAATTTTAGCAACATTTACTTTGAGCGCTGGTGCTGAAATTCCAAGAGGCTTATATAAAGTAGATAAAATTCAGTGTAAATCTGGATATACACTAAAGCTTGGTGGAAAATTCATGGAATATTCAATCATGCTAAATGTTCTAGAAACTGAACTTGTTATGAGTGTTAAAGCAAAGTCTGGTAGCTGGGCACCATTTAAATTAAATTGTGATCAAGTAAACCGTGGAAAGATTGTTTATACTGCTGAAAACAAATATGAAGGTGAGTTACCTATGGTAAAGGCAAAGTGTAATGCTGAAACATGGACAAACATCATCAAGAAAAAGCAATTTGGTGTAGAAAAGTATGGGGTTTTTAATTATAAAGTCTCTGGTAAAAAACTTACAATTTGGAATCCAAACACAATAAATAAATACAAGTGTACAAAAAGTGGTGACTACCCCATTTATTATTACACAAAGCAGTAATTTATATTATAACTTTTTAGGGAGTCTTTGGACTCCCTTTTTTTTTGTCTTAAGCTGAATGAAAGTGATATAAAATTACTTTCTATTTAACTAATGAGAGTTTTTAATGAGGAAACGTTTTTTTCATACCCCTGAATTTCATATCCTAAATCATGATAAAGAGAAAAAAGTCACTTGGTTAGAACTGTTTTATGATCTTATTTATGTGGCGGCATTCATTCAGCTTGGAGATACATTTGCTAAAAATATTTCCATTGATTATTTTTTTAAGTCAGCTGGTATATTTATTTCTATGTGGCTGTCTTGGACAGGTTTTACGTATTATGCAAACCGGTTAACAGTAGATGATTTTCCTCATAGGATTATTGTTTTCTTGAAGATGTTTTGTGTTGGTGCCATGGCCATGTCTATACCTAATCTCCTTAATGGTAATTACCTCATCTTCGGACTTTCTTATAGTAGTTCTATGATGTTACTTAGTTTATTGCATCTAAGGGCCTTCCTTCAACAAAAGGTTGGAAGAGATTATCAAATCTTTTGGGGAAGTGTCTTTCTAAGCGTAAGCCTTATTTGGCTTTTCTCTTTAATATTTGATCAGTTGTATTTTATTGGTTGGGGAATAGGTGCTTTAATTGTTTTTGTAAGTCCTACTCTTATTAAAGCTCGAGAGATGAATGAATTTTATGAACTTGATTTCGAACATCTGTCAGAAAGATATGGTCTATTAACTATAATCGTTTTAGGGGAGTCATTTGTAAAAGTTCTAAGCAGCCTAACTGCTGTAGGGACAGGTGGTGTTGAAATTTTACAAGCTTCTTTTGCTCTTTTGTTAACCTGTTCCGTTTGGTGGATTTATTTTGATGATATTGCTGGAGCGGAGTTGAAAAAGGGAAAATTTTCCATGGTGACATGGCTATTTACTCATCTGCCTCTTCAGTTTGCTATCGTTCTTATAGGGGTTGGAATAAAAAAAATTGTCAGTCTTGATATAAATGACGTTATCATAATGAAATACGCTATTACTTTAGGTGGAGCTATCGGAGTTGTTCTCATCTCTACTGCGATTATTGACTCTGTGACCTCCAGAAAATACTCAGAGTTAGGGGATGGAACGAGAATAGGTGTAAGAGTTTTGTCTGGGATTTTGATAATTCTACTTACTTTCGTTTCACATAGCCTTACAACATTTTGGTTCATTTTTTCATGTCTGTTTATTTGTTTATTCCAAGTTTTATTTGATATTTTTTATTCCCCAGTTGATATTAGTGACAAAGATGAAACAACTCCATCTCATGAATTTCATAAGCGCAAAATACATACAAAACCTGAGACAATTAAAAATAGTTTTAATCTAAACCCAATCAGGAAAGGTCTTCCCAATAATTATAAAAAGGATTTGTATTTTTACTTCGTCGAGGCTACGTGGCTTCAAATTTTTGTAGCCTTATTTTTTATTTATATTTTAAGTAACGTTCTTTTTGCGGGTCTCTATTTGTTAACTCCAAATAGTATCTCAAATGGTTTAAATTCATTTTCAAATGCCTTTTTCTTTAGCGTTCAGACTATGTCTACAATAGGGTATGGAACCTTATCTCCAACAGGCTTTTATTCAAATTTAATTGTGACAATTGAGGCCGTTTTTGGAATCGTTGGGGTAGCATTAATTACAGGGATGTTATTTGCTAAAATTTCTCGGCCCTCATCTAAAATATTATTTTCAGAAAAAATGATTAATAGTCCCATTAACGGCAAAAATGCCATTTCTTTTAGAGTTAGTAATACTCGTGGAAACGATATTGTTGAGGCTTCCATGAGTTTTTCTGTCTTGATAGATGAAATAACGACAGAAGGAGAGTTTATTAGGAGGGTTAAGGACTTGAAGCTTGTTCGAAAGCGAACTCCCTTCTTTAGGCTTTCCTGGTTGATTACTCATGAAATTGATGAAACGTCCCCCTTGTATGAAATTGATTTAACATCTGGCAAAGTCGTATCTTTTTTAGCAAACTTAGTAGGACACGACGGAACATATTCAAGTACTATTTATGCTCAAAAAAATTATCATTATTCGGATATTGAAGAGGGAAAATATTTTGAAGATATTATAGAGCACTTGGATGATGGTAGAATGTTGATCAACTATGAGAACTTCAATAAATTTAAGACTACTTAAACCTAGGAAGTAGGATTGGGTATGCACTTAAGCAATATCGCATTGAAACCTGAGAGAATATTTCCGGTGCATTTGCAAGAGGTGTACAAAGCTCCCATTTAAACATATTAAAAAAACGTAAGTCGATATAAACAAGCCCGTCTTGTTCTTTGAAAGCTTTTTTCAGTTTTTTGTCACTCTTCTTTCTATTCAGATCTTGATCTTTCTTTATTGAAGCTAAATCTTTTGTTTCTAAATTTTTTTGTTTGAACCATTTGAGATCAAGATCCTTACTGGCGATTTTGTCTTTGTTTATATTTAGTTTCTTTAACTGTTCTTTACTAGCCGGCCTCTCTATGAGTAGATTACTAAATCCAGTTTTAAGGGTATCTAAGTTTGAAATTGTTGCGACATCTGAACTTTTTTTAGTTGTATCTGATTTTTCATTAGACTTTGTTGGTTGACTAAACCAACCAATCGCAATTAAGTCTTTTTTATCTTTAGTGGTTCTTTGAAGATTTTTACTTGCTTTGCCTTTTTTTAGATTTCCATTATTCACTGATTGAGATGACTTTTTAGCTGTGAATTTTTTTGTTCTTGTGGTTTTATCAAAATAAATACTGGTGTATTTGATCTTTCCTGTTTCAAAAGGAGCTGCTTTACATTTTTTATTTTTGCAAAGGTCGACCGCAATCTTTTTTAGATGGGTATGATTCCCTTTGTAATCATCTTTGAAATCTTTATGGGATTTCACGTAGCAAACAGATTGCATCCAGTAGTGATTATGAATTTTTTTACTCTTTACTACTCCCTGATCTATATAATCCAAAAGTTCGTTCATTTGCCTTAAACACTCTTCATTCATTGGATCTGGTTCAATACCTTTTTCAGTACATTGAATAAGAACCTCCCAGTAGGTCCCTCCTTGTCCACCTGTCTCACAATTTGCACCAACATCTATTTTTACCTTTTTATCTCCCTCATTAAGAGTTAGATTTTGAATGACATCTCCATTTGTTCCTACGCAGCCTGAGTCATGTAGAGATGAACCATTTTTAGAAACCTTAACCTGGTCTTTTACTGATTTTGTGTCGTATGTGATCACTAGTGGTTGGGTCGTATCAGCATTTTCTACATTCACATAGAAATTTTCTAGATTTTTAGAACCAGAGGCTTTGACATTAGCACAACCTTTACTGGTTTGACCGGATTCTACTATTTCTTCGACTTCACTCGCAAACTTTCCGCCCAAAAGGTAAACCTTAAGCCTCCACATTGGGTTTGTTTTTAAACTTATATCAGAGGCTGCACAATAAACAGCTGTATTGGCCAAAGCTGCTGAGCGAATGGTCATATTTTCTGCAGTTGTTGATTCAGAAATATCTTCAATCTTTTCAAATTTTGAATTAAGAGTTTGAGATTTTTTAAAAATATTTTCTTGTCTTAAGGGATTAATACTAGCTACATGGGCACTGATTTTATTTTCCCTTTCAATGTATTCTTTTAAAAAATCGTTGATCTCAGGACAAGTGTTTTTTGAATCATTTTCATTCGCATAATTTAAGATTTTTTGGTTGATATTATCGAATTCATGATCAAGCGCTTGAGGAGTATCTAGTTCTTCACAGTTTGAATAAGCTGTTCTAAATTCCTCATAGGTATAAACTTCACTAGCTTTTTCATGTTTGAAGTCCATCCCACCACCGTAGCACATATAGTCGCCGGCTAATTTATCTAGGTCATCTGTATTAGCAAATCCAAATGAGGTAAAAAAGAAGAAAATAGAAAAAAATAATACCATTCTTATATTCTCTTATGTTTTTGAAAGAATACAAGAGTGTAGGGAATACTAGTTTGAATTACTGTAATAGTTCTTGAGTAAGGTATCAACTACTGAGGTAAAGCCATCATGGGACTTTAAAAGCTCGAAGTTTACTTCTGTAGCCATCTCCGTATCTTCATACTCAAGAATAATTTCTCTCCAGTCATCCTCTAAGCCAAAAATGATAGCATCAGGATGATTATTTACACTGATTCCTGTCCATTCGGAATCAATTACAGAAGCTAAATTATGATCCCAATCTTCAGGCAAAGTAAAATTTGCAGTATAAGTCCGTTGCTTCATATCTTTTCTTGTAGTTTGAGTAGAAAAGACAGTATCTATGGCAACCTCATCATTAGCAAATTCAATTTCTATCTTTACTTTCGCTACATTCTCTTCAAGGTCTATATCTTCAGTTATCAGCTTGTAAGAGTGAATTGGGTAATTCCAAACTCCGAACCCTGGATCTAAATCTGCTTCTAAAAAAGTACCTTGCCCAATAGTACTCCTTAATCCTTTTAAAAATTGTAGTGGTGTTACATCTTTATAAGCTTGTGAGTTTTTTCCTTGGTTTCTATATTCTGTCCCCACAACGAGATGGTCGGGAATAAAAAATTGAGCTCCATTGTAAATAGCAGCTAGGATTCCCTTTATATCGGCAGGTGTGAAGTCAATTCCATTTATTGTCTTAACTTTGGTGGGCTCGTTGAAATCAAAATTAGATAAGGCCCATCCAATACATTTTCCTGCAAATGCTTTACTTTTATAATGCCTGTGAGATGGATCGTTATTTATATAATGAATTTCGAGTTCTTTCATCGCTGACTTTGAGTAAAGGTATTCAGGCGCATTTTCTCCAAACTCTTTATCAACGTATTTTTTCATGAAAAGGTCAAATTTCATTAAAGGAGACAGTGAAATTGCATTATTTTTGGTAAATTCTAAAATAATATTCTGACAAAACTGCGATGAATCATGTAAGCAATTTGAAAATAATTCTACCTGCTGAGTGGTGAATCTTTTCCGTTCATAACTACCGTCCCAGCCAAGAGCAAGTTCCGCATTTCTCATGGACCACCAGAAACCTCCCCATGCACTTCTATCAGCTTTAGCTGTTTCGATTTTACCGTGTGCAAGTAGACTTATTTGACCGATGAATAGGATAAGTAAAAACTTCATAAATGATCCTTTTAATATTCTATGTTGTTTAGCTGATATGATCGTTAATTGACAAGTAGTGTTGTAATAATTCCACTCTTAATTAAACTTTACATAAGTTTAACTATACAAAATATCTGTTAATGATTAACTTCTAAACCTATGGATAAACTTGCTTTTTTAGGATTCTCAGAGCCATTTAGTTCATTTACCCACTTACTTAGCTCTTTTATGTTTTTAATTTTTGGAGTCTATCTTATCTGGAAGGGGAGGGGAAACCCCCTAAGAACTTTTGGGAATATCGTCTATATTTTCTGTGGTGTCTTTTTATTTGCTATGAGTGGTGTTTATCATCTTTTAGAAAAAGGAACTTCAGCAAACTATGTTCTCCAAATCCTTGACCATGCTGGGATATATTTAATGATTTGTGGGACTCTCACTCCTTTTCAAATTATCCTTTTACGTGGATGGAAAAGATGGTTTCCTATTTTAGTTATTTGGTCTTTAGGAATAACAGGGTTAACTTTAAGTGCCGTTTTTTTCGACTCAATGCCAGAGTGGTTTCAACTAAGTGTTTTTATCAGTCTTGGGTGGATTAGTATATTTAGTGTTAATTTTTTTAGAAAGATTGATATGATTACAGTAAAGAGGATTGCCTTAGGTGGTGTTTTATACACGATTGGAGCTGTCTTTGACTTTACGAAGTGGCCAGTCATTTATAATCAGGTTATTGATGCCCATGATGTATTTCATATTTTTGTTAGTTTAGCTGCAGCAATCCATTTCTATGCTATATTAAAAGTCTGTGATAAACCAATCAGTACCATTGTCGTAGTAAAGGTCAAGCAAAGGCCCGACCAACTGTTTGCTTTTATTAAAAACGAAAATGCCAATTTTTATGCCGTAACGAGAGAGGATTTAGATTTTAAATTAAAAGCATGGATTCAAAGCCGCTATTACAAAAATTATATTCCTGATACGATTAAACTGAAGTTTGCAAAAGAGGACTTTCTTAAGGTCTAGAAAATATTACCTAATGAAATTATTAAATTTTCATTCATAATTAGAAAAATGAATGAAAAGAAAATGCTAGAAATTTTAGATTATGAAAATGAAAGAGTTAAAGCTGGCTTGGTAAATATTCAAAGTAATTTAGCCGACTCTGTGAGTATCAATAGTGAATCTCTTGGAGAGTTCAACCAGATTAGAGGAGACTTCTCCGAGCTAGTCTCAAATTCCAAAAAAATCTCGCAGGATATTACTGGGCTTTCTCAACAGCTTCAAGATTCAAAAGAAAAAACATATAAAATGAATGAGTTAGTTGAAGTCATTAATGGGCTTCTCAAAGTTATTGTTGGAATATCGGATCAAACTAATCTTTTGGCGTTAAATGCGACTATAGAAGCAGCTAGGGCCGGTGAGAGTGGAAAAGGCTTTGCTGTTGTTGCTGGAGAAGTTAAAGAGCTTTCTAAGGAAACGAAAAAAGCAGCAGAAGATATAACTGAAGCGGTAGAAGAGATTAATAAACAATCTGTAGAAGTCAAAGATAGTATGGAGGATTCCACCAAGCTTTGTAATGATGTGAATACTATTATTAATGGATTTACTGAGAAGTTAAACTCTACTAATAGTGCTAATGAAAGATCTATTCAAAGAGTCTCAATGACCAATGATAGAATTTTTATGAGTCTCGCGAAATTGGATCATGTGGTTTGGAAGGTGAATACTTATTTATCAGTTATAAAGAAAAAAGAAGTATTTCAATTTGTAGATTATCACAATTGTAGACTTGGGAAGTGGTATTATCAGGGAGATGGAAAGGATAGCTTCTCTCATCTTAGATCTTATCCCGAACTTGAGCAACCACACTCCATTGTTCACAATGGAACAAGAAAAGTTTTTGATTTAATAGCCCAGGATGAGATTAATTACTCAACCCTTGATGAAGCATTGAAAGAAATGGAAAGGGGAAGTGATGGTGTCTTTGATGGATTAGATAAAATGTTAAACGAAAAAAATAGTCGATAAAATCAAAAATGTTATCTTATACAGAGAAAATTCACACCCTGTTAGATCAAATAAATGACATTGTTTTAGAAAAAAAAGATAAGGTTAAAGTAATTTTTGCCACATGGTTAATGGGTGGACATGTTCTCCTCGAAGATATTCCTGGAACAGGAAAAACAATACTTGCGAAATGTTTTGCCTCATCATGTGACCTAAAACTGGGAAGAGTGCAGTTTACCCCAGATTTACTTCCTTCTGATATTTTAGGAAATACTATTTATGAATCAGAGTCTAAAAAATTTTTGTTTCGAAAGGGTGCTATTTTTTCTCACTTTTTCCTGGCGGATGAAATAAATAGAGCAACACCTAGAACTCAATCAGCTCTTCTAGAAGCCATGGCTGAAAAGCAAATTACCGTAGAGAATAAAACAACGAAGCTACCTGAGGTTTTCTTCGTTATGGCCACTCAGAATCCTATTGAATCTCATGGAACTTTTCCATTACCAGAAGCTCAACTAGATCGTTTTACTATTAGAACTAATTTGGGGTTTCTATCTTTGAGTGGGGAAGCTAAGATGATTCAAAACCATCTGCAGAATCAAAAAGTTGAACAACTCAAACCAATCTTGAATGAAGAAGAACTTATGGCCATAAAGAATGAGATCAGTAAGGTTTCCATTGATAATAGTCTCATTGAATATATAGTTAAAATCATTGCAGCTACTAGATCTCATTCAACAATTCAGCATGGAGCTTCGGCTAGAGCTTCTTTAGCATTAACTCAACTTTCGCAGGCTTATGCTTACCTATCAGGACGTGGTTATGTTATTCCATCGGATATTTATGATCTCGTCATTCCAGTTTTAAATCATAGAGTGATTTTAACAGAGGAAGCTGAATTTGAAGATTTAAATGTTGAGGATGTGTTAAAAGAGATTCTTAAAAAAACTCCAGCTCCTAAAATAAAATGAAAATCAAATTAGATAAAGTTTCCGATTATAAAATACATTGGAGCTTTTCTAAACGAGAAATTTTAAATTTATTGTTAAATAATACTCAAGCTCTTTATCCCAAAAAATTACTTTTCGTTATGACCATCTTACTTGTAGTTTTAAGTCTGTTTAAGGTTGATGCTCTTGCTATATTAATTCCTGTTTTGATGGCGTATTTTCATGTTTATTTGTCTTCTAGAAAGATTGAAAGAAGCATGAAAATTAAAAGGTCTTTTAGTAAGAAGTCTAAGGAAAATAAAAATGAATTGGTTAGCTATGATTTTATAGGAGACTTTAGGATTAATCTTTCAAATTTGGTCTTAATTGACTTTTTTACAGGTGAGACTAGTAAAAGAGGAGAAATCTCAAAGAGAATTCTTTATTTAAATCAAAACGATCTTAAAAGTCTAAAGTCAATTAAAGAGTCATTTCATTTAAATAATGGTATGGGAAGACACTCTTTTGGTCCTTTTAATTTTATTGGCACTGACTTACTCGGTTTTAACTTGATAAAATGCTCAAATAGTAGAACTGAAGAAATTATTGTTTATCCTCATGTCTATAATTTAGCAGTCCCTAAAACCACAAGTGATGATTATAGTAGTCATTTCGGTTTATTTGATGCGAAGTCAAGAGGAGATAGCATTAATTTTTTTAGCACTAGGGAATATAGAGAAGGAGATCCAATAAAGCATATAAACTGGAAGCTTTCTTTAAAAACAAATATTCCTATTGTTAATGAGTTCGAAAATAACACTAATTCTAAAATCGATATTCTTTTATTAAATGATGAAAGAGTTCATGTCGGATTTGGCCATTTATCTACTTTTGAGGCAAGTAAAGATTTAACGTTATCAATATTGAAAAAGCATATTCATTCTAATAATTCCATTTCTTTAAAAACTTTTGATAAGAACTTCAAAGCCAAAACTGGATTAAGACATCTTAAGGCGATAGAAAGGTTTGTTACAGATTTGAATCCTTTAGAATTTAGCAGGGAGTCACTTTTTTCAAAAAAAGTTAACCCTCTGGAAGTTGTAAAACTATTTAAGGAAATGAGAAAGAATATTAGTGACCAAAGTCATTTGTTCTTAATTAGTGGACTTGTTCCTGGAAGGCTTATTGATATTTATCTTGATGAGCTTATTAAAATTTCAAAACATGTGAAAGTAACACATCTCGTGTTAACTTATGTGGGCTTAGACTTTCTAAAGAAGGTTCCTGAGGGGGATAAGGTTTGGGTATCGAAAGTTTTAGAACAATACCCTGAGACCATAGAAAAAATCAAAATTAAAGCTAGAAGATCAAACTTAAAATTGTCATTCGTCGAATTAAACTCCAAAACTCAATATAAGTATATCTTAAAGGATACCTTTGCTAAGAGAAAATAAGATCGTCCATATTATTAGTCTTGGGATTGTATTTTTCACTTTGATGTGTTTACTTCCTTCTTTTTTACCAACGTTAACTGGGAATTTAAGGGAGACTCTAGTGATAGGAACTTTAATCTCTTTTTGTACATATTTTCAAACCAGTAGGGCGTTACTTAATTTTAATAAAATTTATAATATCTCTCATTTTATTGATGCTGAAAATATTAATAAACAAAGTGTGTCAGGGGTAAAGATAAGTCCTGTCAAAGCTAGATTCTGGGAGCTTAACTTTGATGTTATTGAAAAATACAAAAGTGAAAAAAGAAAAATTTTAAATGTTATTTTATTGTTAGGACTAATTTATCTTATTATCTATTTAAGTAGTAAAGTTGGAATGATTAATATTCCTTTGGTATGTTTTATCGCTTTTTGTTCATTTCGAATTGCTACATGGGGACAAGTCTTAGCGTTTTTATATATAAATCTTTTTGTATTTGCTCTTGGATTTAGCGTTAAGCAATCGTCACATGTCTTAATCTTGATTTGTGTTATTGGAAGTTTTTTTGTACTTCAAAAACTTTTGGTCACCTTTCATTGGTGGAAAATCGCAAAGAATCAAGTTAAATTTGTTTCAAATTTAAAGGGAAGCGCGTCTATAATCATTGCCTGTTGTCTTTTAGCAGTGATTCTTAGCTCAGTTTTAAATCCTAAATTAAACTTAGTTAAAAATCTGTTAGACTATTATGAAAAATTATCAACTTCGAGTAAAATTGTTGAAAACAAGAGAACATCTAAAGAGATCACTGTAGACATTTCAAATTTAAAATCAATCGAAACTATTCAAACCCAAAAACTTAATTCTAATGAGATAGAAAAGACACTTAAAAGGCTAAAACAAGAAATGAATAGTCATTCAGACTTAAGTTTACAAAAGGATCTGAATCAGAAAATTAAGGATCTGCAAAAGATACAATATAAATTGAAATTAAAAAGTGGAAATAAAGCTTTAAACCTCAAACCACTAGAAAAGAATGAATTAGAAAACTTAGAAAAAGAATTTTCTACCAAAGCTCAGAAACTTTCTGAGGAAATCTCTCTAAAAAGGAACAATAGTGAGCTTGAGCAGATATCGCTTCAAATTAAAGAATTGAAGGGTGATAAGAAAGTTTCGGATAAAAAATTAAATGAAATTAAAACTGAATTATTAAAAATAGAGAAAGAAGCCACAAACAAAATTGGCAGAAAAATTATTCGTAAAACAGAAAAATTGAAGAATGAAATAAAAAAAGCTGAAAAGAGGAATAAGGAAATTAAAGAGAAAAAGGTTTGGCAAAAGGTTTTAATATTATTGGGTCTTTTTTCTCTTTTGTTGTATTTGAAAAACCTAATTTTCCAGAAAAAAGTTGTTCATTCTGGAGTTGAGCTTTCTGATAAAATTAAAAATGAATTGAAGGTAAAACTTAGCAGTGTTCATAAGCGTTATCCAAGCTTTAAAGATGAGGTCTTAGCGAAATATCGATGTTTTCATTTTGCCATGGAGGAAATTCATTTTGAGGGAGTCGAAGCACCACCTTCAATGATCATCGGTAGGGAACTCAGTGAAAAAAAAGTGAAGGAAATAGCTTTTGAGCTATCCCATTTTTTTGATAAAACACAATTTATTGAAAAAAGACATTTTTCAAAGAAGGAAATTAGGCATTTTAGAAAGTCTTTTAGTCATTTTGAAAAATATTTAAAAAAACTCTTAAAATAACTTCTTTAAAATAAAATAAATTATAAATGCACCTAATCCTATTAATATTTGGTGTAAAAAATTATGTCCCACCAATCGCTTCGTACCTCTATTTAACTCACTTTGAATGGGTCTTACTTCATCGGTTGGATGGCTAAGTTCCTCTGGGACTTCATCGGTTATTCCATGTTTAAGTAATTTTTCTTTGACACGAGGATCAAGATTTTCGAAAGATTGTAGGTCAATATGTATAGAAAGAACATGAGTTGAAATTGATGGACTCGCAAGGTGTCTAAGATCGTATTTCATAGAATCTGCATTAGATTCCATCATCATTGAATCTTCTTTGACTTCAAACTTTATATCTGCATCAGATAAAATAGTACTTATTGCCTCTACTTCTTGTTCTGATAATCCTCCAAAGATCATGATTTTGCTCCCTTTCAAGTTTGACAAGATTTATGAAACTGTTGTAGCAAAGCATCATGGAAAATTCAAAGAAAACAACATTTCAAAAATTTTTGTCGGCGGTAGAGAAGCTTGGGAATGTGTTGCCACACCCGGTCACGTTATTTGCTATTCTATGCGTCTTAATATTAGTTATCTCTCAAATTGCTGAATGGGTAGATCTTCAGGTCCTAGACCCTAGACCAGTAGGAGCAAAAGGTAGAGCTGATAATGGAATTATTGAAGCTATTGGCTTACTTAATGCCGAAGGTATAAGAAAACTTTTTGTAAATTTGGTTAAGAACTATACAAACTTTGCGCCTCTAGGAACTGTACTTGTCACCATGCTGGCAGTTGGTGTCGCAGAATATTCAGGGATGTTAACAGCATTTATTAGGGGAATGGTATTAAAAGCTCCTGGAAGACTCATTACCTTTGCGGTGGTTTTTGCAGGTATTATTTCCAATACAGCTTCAGAGTTAGGTTATGTTGTCCTTATACCACTTGGTGGTTATATATTTATGAGTAAAGGGAGACACCCGTTAGCCGGTATGGCCGCAGCATTCGCCGGTGTTTCTGGTGGATATTCTGCAAACTTATTTATTGGAACAGTAGATCCCCTTTTAAGTGGAATTACTCAAGAAGCTGCTAGATTAATTGCACCTGAGTATACAACACATGCTGCCATCAATTGGTATTTCATGATAGTTTCGACTTTTTTAATCTCGATTATTGGAACTTATGTTACAGAGAAAATTGTTGAGCCTAATCTTGGAGCATATGATCCGGAGCACTCTCAAAATATTGATAGTAAGAATGCAATGGCACCACTCACAGATAAGGAGAAAAAGGGACTTAAGTTTGCAGCTATTTCTGTTTTTGTCCTAACTGCCATCGCGGCCATAACCATTTTACCTTCTTGGGGAATTTTAAGAGACCCGGTAACTGGAGATGCTTTAAAATCACCATTTATGAAGGGAATTGTAACTTGGATATTTATATTCTTTCTCATCCCTTCAATTGTGTATGGGAAAGTTACTGGAAGTATTAAAAATGATAGCGATGTTATAGATGGAATGACAAAAGCTATGAGTACAATGGCCCTTTATATGGTACTCGTATTTTTTGCTGCTCAGTTTATTGCTTTTTTTAAATGGTCAAACCTTGGGACCATCCTAGCGGTTAGTGGAGCTAACCTTATGCAGAGTATGGAGCTTACCGGTCCAGGAATTTTCATTCCATTTATTATCATGTGTGGATTTGTAAACTTAATGCTAGGGTCAGCATCAGCTCAATGGGCAGTCACGGCTCCTATTTTTATTCCTATGCTAATGCTTGTGGGCTATTCTCCAGAGGTAATACAAGCAGCCTATAGAATTGGTGATAGTACGACTAATATTATTACTCCAATGATGAGCTATTTTGGACTAATACTAGCATTTGCTGAAAACTTTGATAAAAGAATTAGGATAGGGACAATTATAAGTACAATGCTTCCATATTCTCTTTTCTTTATTTTAGCTTGGTCTGTATTATTTTATGTTTGGGTATTTTTATTTGGCTTACCTGTTGGGCCAGATGCTCCAACCTATTTTATTATGAAGTAAACGGCGGTATTTCTGAAACTATTTTGTTTTCAAATTCTAATAAGTTTTAGTGCCATTTTTTGTTGCTTCTCTTTTCAAAAAATAGGGATAAACCCTATCGTGGCTTCAGCTTTAACGGGGTTATTAGGAAGTTTATTGATTAAAAATAAGACTTTTAAAAAAATTAATGCCGATTCTCTTGTTTATTGCGCTAGTTTTGCAGCAATTGGAGTTCTAAAAGTCGCTCCTAATATAATTTTTATCATTGTATTAGCAATCGTAATTACCTCATTATTTAATCTTGCGAAATCCTATGCTGTAGGCTTTGGTGGAAAGCTTGGAACAATTGCCTTTGTGAGTTCCTTAATTGTTTGGGGGGCATCGAATTGGTTTTAAGTTTTATTATTTCTAGTTTTATTATTTTTATTAGTATTTTTCTTCAAAGAAAAACTAATTTCAGTGTTGTTCAGATTTCTAGTTCTTGTACTCTTATTGCAGGGTTAATTATTTTAGTTTTTAAAATAGATAATCCTTCTTATTATCTGCAACTTATTTTTGGTGCAAGTTTTGTTGGAATGACTGATAAATCCCATACCACTAAAAAGCTTATTCCTTTTTTAGTGGTTTCATATCCAATTATATTTAAATTTGTTTATCCAATTCTTCCGATTCAAGGAGGAGCATTGGGCTTTAGTGCCTTTTTATGTGTTTTATGTTCTTTTATGCTTAAAAAGTTAATCCTTGATAAAAAACTTCTAAAAAAGGTTTAGTTAATATTTTTCATATATTCATTAGGTATAATTAGTTATCTTAAATACTTGAAATGAGGTGATGTATGAAACTTTCAACATTAATTCCTGAAATTGAAAGACGACTTGATACATGGGTTCAAGTTCATGATAATTTAGCTAAAAAAGCCGAAATTGGTACTCGCTATACAGTCACCATCTCAAGGCAGTTTGGATGTGAGGCCTATCCTTTGGCTCAACACTTATCCTCTACCTTAGAAGAAATGACAGGTGAGAAATGGCACATATTCGATCAAGCCGTTATTGAAGAAATCTCTAAAAATGAAAATATTTCTGAAGGATTTTTGAAAAACTTGGGAGATTCGTCTCAGGTTTTTGATATCATAATGGCCAATATGGTAGACGATTTATCTCATGATGAAGCTTATCAAAAAATAGTCAATTATATTACAAAGGTTGCGCTTCTTGGAAATGCCATAATTGTCGGGAGAGGCTCAAGTATCATTACAAGAAACTTTGATAATTGCTTTCATTTTAGATTAGAGGCATCAAAAGAGTTTAGGGAGCAATCAATTGCAAAAAGATTAAACTTATCCTTACCTGAAGCCAAAAGTTTTATAGAGGAGAATGAAAAGCAAAGAATTGGATTCATTAATAAATACTTTTCACAAAAAATTGATGATAAAAGCCTTTATCATGGGATATTTAATAATGAAAAGCTTACACTAGATCAAATGAGTGCAGCTATTGAGTCAATTTTGAATGCAGCCAGATAACGCCCTATTTTTAAGGCATTAAGAATATTATTTAAAGAGGTAAGTGGTTATTAACTCATATAAGCTCGCTGTGAATTGTAGGAAAAGTTACCATTAAAGAATGAAAAAACTTTTAATAATACTGTTTCTCTATGTTCCTTCTTCATGGTCTTATGAATTTACTGATAAACTAATGGATAGTGAAAATGAGCCAGAGAGATTCTCCCTTGAAAAAGACCATTTTAATGCGCATCGAAGATTATTTCGGTTTAAAAGCCGGACAAAAATTAATCAATTTGTAACTTGGTGTTTTAGTAAAGATAGAATAAGAAACGCTAACTCTATGTTCTCTCTTAATGGAATGGAAGGAATATTTAAAGACTGTTTTCAAGAACTAAAAGAAATAAAATGCTCTGATGAGGATGAAAGTAAAACATGTAAATTTTTACTTAGTTTTCAGGATGATTTGATAGATGCAAAAGCATTAGAAAAAATCATTCCAGGGATAGAACCGAAGAAAGAAATCAAAGACCGTAAGATATGCTCGAAACCTGTGGTAAGTCAGGTAAAAGAATTATCTGAAAAGTGTCAGCAAGACCTTAAAAAAGCGAGTATTCCACCTAAAGGAGCCCTATGTACTCAGTCTTTTACCTTAATGGCCTGTCCTTCCGGCGGAGTGATAAACGCATCCGATGGGTGTATTTCAGGAAATTTGGCAGAATTAGGGTGGAAGCGTTATAGGTAGGAAAATTTATCAAAACAAAAAATGGTTTTAAACAAGCTTATCCTAATTTCCGATAATTAAGGTGTGAAATACTTTAACACCTTGATTTTAATTAACCTTATTTTCCTCGTGCCTTGTTGGTCGAATGTTTGTTTAAAAAAGGTTCTGTCGGATCTTTCTACAAATAGTCCAAAGGTTAAAAGGTTTGATTCAAGTCTACTTTACACTATGAGGGCGGAAGACCTTAAACCCGGAGTTAAAGCTTATCTGAATATTGATATTGCTATTAAGCAAGCTAGTCCATTTTATAATAAATTGAAGCTTAAAAAACTAAGAGAAGCTGGGATAAATCAAATTCCAGTTAAGGTGATTGAAGATACAAGTAAAGTTTCCATTCGAGCTCAATTAAATAGATTGTCGGATGATGCTAACAAAAAGATTGTGTTTGAAACTGAAGAATATGGAAGAATATTTGCTCATCCGGATCAATTGAAAAATAAAGTTCATAGTATAGATATTAAAAGCCATATTGATATCCCAAAAAGAGAAGAGATTAATATCGTAAAAGAAATATGGCCCGGTTTTCCACTAGATCCAGCTATGGCAGATATTAGAATTGCAATTATGGAAAATGGTAGAGTCATAGAAATGGGGAAATCGAATTTTCCCTTGAGAACATATGATGAATATGAGCTTAAATTTGATCGTGTTTATAATGAAACTCATTCTCTAGTATCTGGAGATTTCAATGATCAAAAGATAAGACTCTTGGTTCCTCATCAATTTTTAAGTGTCCCAAAAATAACAACTAAAGAAGAAGTATTAAAAAGGCTCTCCTTTCTTGATGATATTGAATTAGATTTCTCAGTAAATCAGTTAGTAAGAATAAGGGATAATGAAGGTTTAATGCGAACGGGAGTCGTTAGAAAAGCTTCGAAAGAATCAGTAGAAGTCATCCTGGAAGATAATCGTATTATTCAAAGAAATCAAAAAGACGTTTTTAGATCAGTCCATGCTAGATCTAGAACTCCTTATTATGAAAACTCAACTTATGCTCGTGGTGAAATAAGTGAAGCTGTTTTTCAATTTTCACAAAAGCCTGAGGGCGTTTTTAGAAAAATTTTAGATGGAGCAGCGAGATTAAGTTCTACTAGTGAATATCAATTTCTAGAGGAAATAGATCAAGTAAATTTTTTGGGAAATTATATTAAGAAATTTTTACAGACACCTGATGGAGCTGCTGCAATTGAGAGAAGAACAGGGAATAAAATTAATGAAGTTTTTTGTCAAGGTACTGGTGTTTGTCGCCATCAGGCCATTGCTTTGGCTACAGTGCTGCAGGAAGCAGGCTATAAGGCAAACTTAAAAACTCATTTTGTAGATGAATTAAAGTTTGGCCATGTTTGGGTAGAACTAGAGATAGAGGGAAAAATTTATATCCTAGATACTGGAACGAGTTTAAACGAAATGTATATTAAAACCTTTGAAGAGGCAAAGGTGCTGGCAGAAAAGACTCCAGAGTCCATGGAATCAATTTTTTATACTAATCCTAGTGTAACGACAATTAATCCTAGTTATTAAAGATAGTAGAGGCAAATACTCCATTTAATTCATGTTTTAATCAATTATTACATTTGGTAAAATAATTTTGAAATTGTAAACAAAGGACAATTATGAAAATTATTATTACCTTAATTTTAGTAGCTTTTAGCTTCACTACTTTTGCAAAAGACGGATCTTCTGGATGTGGACCTGGTTGGTATGTCGCTAAAAAGAACTCATTATTATCTTCTTCTTTAAGAGGGACAACCAATGGTATTCTTGCACCAACAGTTACATTTGGTATGACTTTTGGTACATCGAACTGTACTAAACATTCAATTGTTAAAAGTAATATTGAAGATTTGAAATTTGCCACTGAAAACTACTATGAAATTGCGGCTGATATGTCTAAAGGTGAGGGACAATTTCTTTCAGCTTATAGTACATTAATTGGTTGTTCGGAGAATTCCATCTTGTTTAAGAATGAATTGAAAAAGAACTTTGGAAAGTTATTTCCAGATAAAAAAGTTGAACCAAAAAGGTTACTTAAGGAAACTTATAATGTAATTATAAATAATGAAGTACTTAGTAATTCTTGTTACTCTTAATTTTTGTATAATCTATAAATGCTGGGGCCAAACTCCCAGCATTCTAAAAAAATTCTCATCCTCTTCTCAATGGCTCAAATTACTCTATATCGAAAATGGAAAAACTTCTGTTGAAAGTGAAAGGTATTTCTTATCAACAAGTGATCCTAAGAAATTAGATCCTCTAGAAGAACTTCAAGCAAGTTTAAAAGCTTTCAAAAATCAGGAAAAGAACCCTGAAGGCTTTCATTATCAATGCCTTTTTCCTGCTAGGTTTAAAATACTTAAAGATGCTTTTCCTAATGAGTTTACTCAATTTGTTTTATGTAAGGACTTTGATGAATGGAAGTCTGGGGTTGATGCTGGACGTTTTTATCTTGTGTTTTCCAGTTCTTATCCTAATAATCCCGCTTCTATGTTTGGTCACACCTTTTTGCGTTCCGATAGAAGTTCAAAAGGTCAATCAGAAAACACGAAGTCTATTCTTGGATACTCTTTTGCGTTTCAGGCGCAAACCACCAATGAAGATAATCCACTCGTATACACTTTTAAAGGCTTATTCGGAGGATATCCAGCTTTTTTAGAAGTGAAGCCTCATTATATTGATATTGGTATCTATAACAACCAAGAGAGTAGAGATTTGTGGGAATTTCCTATTGAATTAAAGAAAAGCGAAAAAGACTTATTGATTGCCCATCTCTGGGAATTATCCCATTCTGTTTATTATAATTATTATTTTTTTGATGAAAATTGTTCTACTTATATTTTAAAGATTCTTGAGGTTCTTCGACCAGAGATAGACTTTGAAAGTGGTAAGGATCTTTTTGTCGTTCCTCAAAAGACTATGATTGATATTTATTCTCATTTTGGAAAAGAGAATATAGCTTTTAAACCATCAATTAAACGTAAAATAAACCATCAAATTGATAATTTATCAAAAGAAAGAAGGGACATTTTAAAGAAGAGTTTGCACACAAACAAAAATTTAAAAACAGTTAAAGACCCAAGAGTGTTAGACACTATTATCGATTATTGGAAATATCAAAATTATAAACATGGAACTAATATAAAAAAAGAAGAGTCAGATCTTCTGTTTACCGCCATGAAAAAAAGATCGCAAGTTAGTGGTGAAACTATTATATATAAGTTTGATAAAATGAAGAATCAAAATCCTCTTCTTCTACAGGGGTTTCATAAGCTCCAAATTTTTGGAGGGAGGGATTTTCTTGGTGTGAATACACGTTATGGTTTTAGTTCTTTTTTTGATAACCCCGTTGGAAAAGATAAAAACTCTTATATTACGTTTTCAGATTTAAGCTATTTAAAAGAGGAGAATAAAGAGTCACTGGAATTTAAATTAATTGAAATCTTATCACTTCAAAAATTTAGAATCGAAATGAAAGATTTCTCATGGAGGGTGAAAAATTACTATCTCAAAGAAGATAGCTCTACTTCAAGTCATTTGTTTGGTGGAGTTGGGATAAGCTCAGATAATTCTTTTATGTTAATTGGAGGGGAATATATTGACTTTGAAGAAAAGAGGTTGATACCGAAAATTAATATCGGCTCAAAGTTTGAAAGTAATAGTTATCTATTTGGCATTGATTATTTTTATTCTCTTTTCGACTTTGATTTAAAAAACTCTTATTCAATTCAGTTTAAAAGGTTTATGAAATCTTACTCTTTTGGTATTGAATCAAGGCAAAGCTATTTGTCTCATAAAAATAAAATTTTTATCGATTACTATTTTTAGAAAGTATATCTGGCACCAATAGCAGCTACGGCAGATGTATCAAAATCATCACTGAAATAAAGATCTACTGAAGCTTCTCCAAAACCGTGAAACTGAGATTTTGGAATATCGTACTCTAAGCCTAGGGTTCCTCTTGCTCCAAATGATTTTTTAGTTACTATACCCGGGCCATAATATACTGTTGTGTTGTCAACCCCAATTCCTTCCTTACTTTTCCAGTTATAATTTAGGTACGAATAATTTCCTGATAAGCCTAAGCTGAAAAAATTAATGTCATTTATCTTCATTTTTCCAGATAAACCTGTTGGGGCTCCTAGGACAATTCCTGCCGCATAATTTTGCGCGTATCCATTTATTGCAAATAGGGTAGAAGTAAGTAAAATAATCTTTTTCATATAAATTCCTTTTTCGTTATTATAACAAAAAATGAAATTTAAAAAAGTATTTGATCTTTAAATTAATTTGATAAATTTACTTTGAAGATAGCACTTTTTTGGAAACCTTTTCTGATGTCCTTATCTGCACTATGGGTTGAAGGTCCATCATATATAACAGAAAGATCTAGAGAATCTTTATTAATAAGTAGATCCGTTCCAAGGTCTTTTCGGTTAGAAAATTTAATATATTTTGTTTGTTGTGTTTCATCTTCTAGGTTCATTTTTGTGACAAATAAAAGACCCTTATTGTTTGTACTCATTCCACTTGGGTTTTGTCCCCAGCCTGTTCTACCTGTTAAAATAATATTTCCTTTAGAATCTAGTTTTGCTGCGGCCGTGTGAGTTGCCAGTTGGTTCGTATAGAGATTTATAGGCATTTTTCTGATGAGATTACCGTTTACTCCAGAGATTTTTAAAAGATAGGACTTGTATATCGAACTTGAATTACTTGAACCCATAGATCTTGTAATTGGAATATAAATATCATCTTCATAGGTCAAAGGATTAAGTTGAGTTGAACTATTATCAGATGTGTTATGAATTGCTTTTGAGAAAACAATCTCTCCTTTATTATTTAGCTTTATTAAATTAAGAGATTTTATGAGATAGATATCATCTTCTGGGTTTAAAGCTTGGACAAGATCTTTAGTGTAAGAAATATTTAATTCATCATACTCTTCAGGAGTACCATCATAACGATAGGTAAAAAGAATTTCACCATTTGGAAGTAAATTAATTTTTCTATCTAGGTGCTTAGCAAATCTCTTAAAGGCAAAAAGTTCAGTTCCCCCCCTTAACCAAATAGGCACGGCGTGAAAAGCTGCAATTTCATGAAAGACTTGCCTTCTGAAGTTTTGTTCAAGCTTATTATTATTTAATCTATAAGAATATATATTTCCTGAGTTGTAAAAAAGTGTATCAGCGTAAATGATTATATCATCAGTGCTGTCGTTAACTAAGATTTTACCGAATTTCATAAAGTTGTAATGACGATCTTCATAAAAATAGACAATCTCTTTATCAATAATATGTTGTAATTCAGGATATTTACTATCGCATCTAAACTTACAAGCATCTTCTCGAATTCCAGGATCTGGAAGATTTGATGTAAACGTTAAATTACCATTAACATCATAGATTGAGAGTTGGGCAATACTTGATTTAAATGAATTCCACAAAACGTAAATTTTATTTTTTGAAATCGTAAAGTCTTGAATATATCCATCATTCATTAGAAGCTTTTTGGCTTTTGTTTCTAGATCATAAATAAAAAGACTTTCATTGAGGTCTAACTTTGCATCATAAAGTCGAACTTTTTTATCTTTAGGAGATTTATTGATAAGGTTATTTGTAAGAACAACTAATTTATTATCAACTTTTAAAGTCTTGGTTATCTCGTTGTGGAAGTAATCATCCGTAGAAAGGATCTTGGCCAAGTTGCAATCTTTTAAGACCGGTTTTTTTAAAGACTCTGTCCAATCAGAACATTGAGTACCTTTAACTTCTTTTTTTTCTAAAGGTTTTGGAGATTTTTTATCTGAAGATTTTTTGCCTTCACAACCCACTAGGAAAAGTAAAACTGCCATGGTTGATAATGCCAAATTGTTCTTCCTTATCATAATTTCTCCAAGTCGCTTTTTGATGTATCATTACCAGATTTAGCGCTAGAAACAAGGGATTTAGTAAAATATACTTGGATATAAATGTTTGTTGCAACCTAACCTGTTGAAATATGTCGTTCTAAAAATCAAGTTTTCCTTCTATTTTACCGATTAGATGGTGTGATCCTTTTTATATTGTTTTTATTCATTTCTTGTGGATCAGAGGTTTCTGTTGATCTTTTAGAGCCTCGTTCTAGCTCAGATTCAGATATCGTTGAATTAGAAAGACCATTTTTTTACTCAAGTCAAAAGCTTAGAAAAAATGCTTCTGAAATCCTAAGTTCTTGGGATCGATTTGGGAGTGGTGTTGCTCTAAATGAAAAAGAAGACATATTAGTAGTTAGTGCTTGGTCTGATGAAGTTGTCTCGGAAGAATCAGGAAGTATTAGAATTTATAAGAAAGTTTTAGGGAAGTGGGAAGAGATTAGTAATTATTCATTAGAAATCCCAGATATTTCAAATTATAAAAAATTAGGTAAATCACTAGCTCTATCAGCAACCAATAATAGAATTGCTGCAGGAGTAGAAAACTTAAATAATACAAATTCCATAAATACAGGAGGTATTTATCTTTATTGGGATTCTGGAAGTGGAATTGAGTTTAAACAGAGAATTACACTTGATCATATTACTTTATCAGATGAAGCCGCTTTTGGCCGTCATGTAGAGTTTTCCTATGATGGTGAGTTTTTATTTGTTAACGCACTTAAGGAAGATGTTGATGGAACTATTGATGCGGGAGCTCTCTATATTTTTAAATATAACTCTGATTCTAACCAATATGTAGAGTGGCAAAAGATTAAACCACCTGTTGGTTATGAATCATTTACTCAATTTGGTACAAAATTTTCTATTTCTAAAGACAAAAATACTTTAATAATTACGCATCCTCTTTTTAATCAAGATAGTGAAAATGTTGGAATGATTTTCAAGTATACCCTTGGAAATGGAGAGTATATTTTAAAAGACAAACTCATTTCACCTGTCGATCAAGAAAATTATAAATTCGGTAGAGATGTTGTGTGTTTTAAAAACTGTGAAACGATTGCCGTTAGAGCACAAGAAACAGTTGGTGGTCTTAATTTAGGTAAGGTTTATATTTTAAACCAAGATCTTGAAATTAACAGAATCATCAATCCCCCAGAATACAGTGTGAACGGTAACACTTATTTTGGAATGAAAATGGCATTTAATCCATCTGGAAGTCTTTTGGCTATTTCCTCTACTTACAGATTTGATTCTCGTTATACTGGTAAAGTATACATTTATGAAACGGATAACTTTACCATTCAGCAAGAACTGAAAGTGAATCAGGTCAATGAAAAGAATAACGCCTCTAGTACTTATTTTGGGATTTCATTGTTTTTTGGAAATGATAATCTTGTCGTTGGTAGCCATACATTACCAAGCGTCAGTTTGGCTGCAGAGGGAGCAGTTGTTATATTTGAACCACGGAGCGATTCAGTATCGCCTTTTTTTGGTAAATCCTTTAAAGAGTCGTTTGATTTTAACAATCTACTTGGATTAAAATTATTTGATTCTTTAACTGAAGAAGATAATAGGATAAGTATTGATGCGCAAAATTTAATATCTTATAATGAATACAAAGCCTTTAGATGCCTTGAGCTTGTTGCTAATGGTTATGTTCAATATTCAGGCTTAAACTTTAAAAATGACATGAGTTTATTTTTTTCTTTTTATAATCATTCCGACGAACTTGATAAAACGATTCTAAGTTCTGATGCTTTTTCTCTTAAAACAGATAGTAGCGATGAGGATCGCTTGGTTTTATCCTTGTTTAGAGGCTCAGAAACAGTGGTATATACCACTGATAATTTAGCTTTTCATGCAGATCGATGGAATCAGATTCAAATTAATTTCTTCACAAATTCTAGTAAGTCTCCTGAGGTTTTTATAAATGGTTTAATGCATATTTTAAACGAATCTGGTGATTCTCCAACACAAAAAATGAATCCAATGACAAATCTGACATTAGGTTCAACCGGTAGTAATGAGACTAAACATGGTTGTATTAATGAGGTTTATTTTACTGATGTTAGTGTTGTTGACCCTCTAGAATTTAGTGCATTAAAATATTAACATTTCAATAAAGTTGAGAAGAAAAGTATGGACAACTTTGAAAATTTACCCAAAGGCTTTTGGAAGAGATATTGGTTAAGTTTTACAACTTTATGTTCCTCCATAGGCCTTTTTTTATATAGTAATATAGGCTTGAATGAGTATTCTTATTTTAGATACCATAGTGGAGTTATTCCAATTCTCTTATGTTCCTATTTCATCTTCTTTTTATTTTATTATTTTTTTATTAAAAAGTTTTCAAATCTTTATAAAGACTCTGAGTTTTTGGTACTTAATCATGGTATCATTCATCTTCCACGAATGGGGAGAATGATTAATTTAGTTTCTTTTCCATTGGTTATCGGCCTTCCTTTAACTGTCGGTACTTTTAATTTATATGATACTCATTTCGCAAAAACTCAAATGAAGACTTCAGAGTATTTTATTCAAGTTGGAGAAAACTTTAATTCAAGATTTGGAAAAAAATGGTGTTATGCAATTAAGAATGAAAAATTAAGTTACTTTGTATGTCTTGAAGGGCCAAAATTTGATGGTATTAATAAGGCAAAGGTCGGAGTTTATAAGGGAGTGGTTGGCTACTATTTCAGTATTTAGTCTTGAAAAAATATTTCTATATATGCTCAATACGAACTTTTCGTTTCTCATCAATATAAAACTTTATCTTAGCAATACTCAACTTCTCATTTAAATTATATAGATGAGATCTTAAGGTTTGAGCTGAAACTACTCTTTCGTTCCAAACACGAGAAATAAGGTCTTCTTTTGATTTGCTGAGATAGTTTTGAATGATTAATGAATACAAGATCTTGGTTTCAATTTTTGTTAAATCAAGTTCATCATCTTGAAACTTAAATGACATACTTTCAGAGTCATAACGTAAATCATTAATTTGACTATTTTTTATATTCGTTTTTATAAATCCGCTATGTGTCGTAATAGCATTAGCTATTCTTATACTTAATTCTTCATTTGAAACTGTTTTACAAATAAAGTCCGAAATATTCTTTGAATATGCAGATATTCTGTTGTTTTGTGTATTGTAATTTGTAAAAATAATTAGAGCCGGTGTGTAAATAAAGACCTCTTTGATTTTTTGAACTAAGTTCAGTCCGTCAATTTCAGGCATGTGTAAGTCAATTAAAATGCATTGAGTGTTTTTAATAATGTCACTATTTAGTCTTTCTAGGAAATGTCTAGGTGAATCAAAGGTTCTTAGGTTATAAATTTTTTCTAAATAGAGAGATCTTTTTCAGATGCTCTTTATCATCATCAATTAAAATTATATTGCCTTGAGTTGTCATTTCTCTGGGGGGACCTTTTTTCCTTCAAACAGGATCTTATACATGTTAGTAAATATGTGTGAATTTTATAATTATCCTTTATTCAATGTCGACTGGTATTTATACATTAAGTCTAATCATATCTATTTTTTATAGTACTATTACAAAAAAATCCTTTGCTGTAATGTGCAGCTTATTTTCTTTGTTTTCTTTATTCTACACTCTAATGTCATTAGAAGCTTGTTTTCCAGGGTCCTCACCAACAAAAAATTTAGTGGATATTACCTTGTTAAATATTTTTGGAATCCTCGCATCAATTTTTTATACTTTAAATATTGAATATATATTACCACGATCTAGAAAGGTAACACTCTTGTTTAGGCGATTTATTTATATTTTACTACTTATAATTTTTATTTCCCTAATCTTATTTCTTGTAACAGGTAAATTCTTATTTTTAAAGTTTTCAAATATTGAATATCTAAATCCAATCCTTATAAATGGAATGGGGGGAATAGAGTTTACAACTGTTGGAGAAATCATATTAGGTTCAGAAGTTTGTGCTAATATAATTTTATTTGTTTCACTAATCTATTTAAACTTCTCAGTCATTAAAAAGGAACGTTTACTGTTTATTGGACTTACTATTTCTTTAATTTTTATATTTAATGACAACGCTTTGGGGATTACTCAGAATCAATATTTGTTCCCCTTGATGGCTATTGGGCTTATTCCTGAGATTATTCGTTTTTTAAAGTATATTGTAACTCAGGATTATCTTGAAAAATTAGAATACTCTAATCGTTTAATTGAATCTTTACAACATACCCATAAATCAAGAATTTTAAGTCAATTATTTCATGATTATGCAAAAGAGAATCAAGCGATTAACAAAAATGTGATGGATTTAGAAAAATTTTCTAAGTCTCAATTAAGTGTGCTGAATAATAATATGCATCTTAAGAAAGTAAATGTTTTGGATGTATTCAATTTTACAAAAGAAGTATTTGATCGGGAGTTAAAGGAAAAAAATATTGAAATAAAACTCAACTGTTGCGTATGTGATCCAATTGAATTCTCTTTTTCTGATTTATACATTATTTTTTCGAATCTTATTCAAAATACATTAATGCATTCAAATGGTGATGTCATATCATTAGAGTTAAAGCGTGGGGCCATTGAGACTCAAATCATTTATTCAGATAATGGAACTAATATTCCTAAAGATTTTAAAAATCAGGTTTTTTCAAATAAAAACTTTCAAATAAACTCAGAAGGCTGTATGGGGTATGGCCTTATGAATGCTAGGAATGCAGCTATTGCTAATAATTCTTTTTTTGAATATATAGGAAATAATATAAGCGCAACTTTTCGATTGCGGATAGTTGAGTAGGTTAGTCGTTCAATCCATTTTTCTGAACGCCTCTTGAAGTGATGATTTGTTTTTCTAATAATAAAATGAAAATTTATTATTGGAGGATAGATGAAAATTATTTTAGGTAAAATTCTAACATTATTACTTGTTAGTACTTTGTTTATTTCGTGTGCAAAAGAGAGTGATGATGATGACAGTAATGGTGGTGGGGGAAGTAGTATCTCAGCTTCTGAGCCTAGTTCTTTATTTGATGCTGCAACAAATGCTGTAACTTCGTCATATTCAGAGTCTTCTTCGAATTTGGTTGGGTTTTCTGCAATTACTTGTGAAGATGGAGCTCCTACTTCAAGCTCTGAGGGAGATGCAAACTTTGCAGGTGAGGATGTATACTGTGTTTTGAATTCTAACTCAAAGTCTCCTGATACTGTTCAAGGCTCTTACTATATTGTTTCTAAAATTCTATGTGCCATAGAAAAAACTGAATCATTCGAGTATGCTTCAACTGCAACTGAGCATAATGGAATTACTCTTAATGAAAATGATTCTTGTTTTGGTGATGATGGTTTTGATGCAACTGATGATGGTGATACAAACGATTCTTTTGTTATCTCGATAACAGAACAAGCTATAACTGGAAGTGATTATGACTACTATATTGGGATTCAGTTGGGTGCATCGAGCTTCTCATCAGCGGATATTAAACTATATTTAAAAGACTCGGATAATATAATTGCTGCTCGAATGTATCAAGAAAGTGACGAGAGTCAAATTGAATTTGTGCTAGATTCAAACACCAATTCTATGTATTTTGAAAATAGAGACTATGGAAATACTCGTCATATTAGAATCGCATCTGTTGGAACTTTTGGAAGTGATGGGACCTTTTCTTCTGTTACTCAAGCCTTATACATACATACAGAAGGAACTGAAGGAGCTAGTAGTGGTGAGATGGCCGTTATGATGCATTTTGATGGATCTAGTGATAGTTATGATCATTATGTAAACAGTTCTCAAGACTCAGATTACAGTAATTTAAGTTCAATAACTTATAACTCTGATTTCTATACATGGTCGGGTAGGGACATTACTGATCTTGACCCTGAATCAGATAGTATCTTAGATTTAAGTTCGTTTGATATGAGTTTCTAAGTTTTTGCAACCTAGTGGTTTTTACCACTAGGTTTTTTATGCTAAGTAAATATGAAATATCTAATAGTCTGATTTTGTTACTAGAGAGGTTCTGAAAGTAAAGATATTATATCTAAACCAGCTTGGTTTTGGGTACTGATAAAAAAATTAGTTAAATCATTTATCTCATTAACTAGCCAATCTTTATAAATTTCTTCTCCCGCTTCTCCTCTTATTTGAGTTTGTTTTAAGTACTCTTTTCGTGCTGATACTATTCGTTTTGCTATTGGAACCGCATTTTGTTCTATGTAAATATAGCGTAAGTCTAAAACAAGAGGACGTAAGTTCGTGATAACACTCATTAAACTATTAGGAAAGTAAATGGGATGATCAACCCCTGGAAACATGGAGTGTTCAGGATTAAGAGCATTTCTAAAATTTTTCTCAAGCTGATCCATTCTATGTTGGACCCAACCAACATTTGTATTATCAGGTACAAGTTTTAAGGTTGCAATAGATGAGTCAACATCAGAACTTTCAATCTGGCTTTTTATTTCATCAGGTAAACGACCTACATGTTGAGATATTGAAGAAACATAATCTCCAGTAGTATAATAATGACTGGCATTCATTTGGGTCAAGATTTGTCTATCTGAGTTTCCGGGTAAAAGTTCTATTTGATGTTTACCCCCGAGAGAATTAAAACTGACGACTTCTATCTCTGGTAAATCTTTCAAATCTGCCCCAGAATGTTTAAAGTAATCATGAAGTCGATAGCTAAAACCTTGCGAAAGGCCCCCTCCTAAGCTATGTCCTGTAATCATAATTTTTTCTACATCGGTTTGATCTCCGATGAGTTTTAAAAGTCGATTAATTTCTGGATGGGTAATTTGGTCTACTCCAAAACTAAGATTAGCAATCCAGTCATTTAAGTCTTTAGTTGCGGCAAAGCTCACTACTAATTCTTTTGGGGCTACTTTAGTTTCATAAAGTGTATATTTCAACCCAGTTAGAGGTCCTGTATAGTCTCGAATTAATCTATGGGTGTCTGGAATTTGTTTTGAAAAATTCACCATCGCTTGGGCCATCTCTATGGGATTCGTTTTTAAGTCAATCTCTGGAAGACTACTGGCGAGTTTGGAAAATATAAGGGCTTGTTCGTGATGGGCAGGTACATATAAAAGGTTTGAAATCTTATATTTATTTACCCTCGCTACTCTCTTACCTAGAGATTGATCTACTCCTGAGGCAAATTTTTGAAAAATGTTTCCCTTGGAAGATGAATTACCACTAACTAAAGAAGCAATGGCTTTGTTAAGGCATTTTCCAAAACCACTAAGTTTATGCGGCTTTTCAATTATATGAAAGTCATTAGCCTGTGAAGCACCGACAAAGAAGATAAGGAAAATAGGGTAAGCAAGGATCGACCTCATATCTTCTAATCGGTATATTTCAGACTTTTTAAATGGAAAAAAAGTTACCTGTCTTGTATTTATCCTGACTGTATTACTCTTGTTTTTAATTTTTGTACTAGCATAAATACAAGCCGATGATTATATAGAATTTAATCAGCTACTTTGATTTTAAATTAACTGTTTCTAGTTGATAAGGCCATTTTAGGTGATCGCCATGCGATGCTTTATCATCATTACTGAAATTACTCCAGACTAAATAAAATGGGCCAGGATCGATTGTTTTTTCTTTTAAATTAAATTTAGAGAAACCATTTTTACCAGTTTCTGTATAAGCGATAAAGCCAGATTTTCCTTTGGCATAACTAAGCATTTTTTTTACTCTTGAGATTTGTTTATACCCATCAAGAGCTGTAAAGCTTATTTTTTTGAAGTTTTTCCAATCATTCAATAGTTAGAAAAAGTAATAAAAATCCAAACTTCATATATACCTCTTGATTTTAATAGAATTCATTTTCATTCTAACATAAAAAATGAAACCAACTTTATAGGTAATTATATCTTATGCACTTCACTCAATTATTTGAACCAGTCTAAGAGTAAGGGCGTGTAAATTGCAGTACAAGAATTTATGAAGCAAGAATATTTCATATTAGATTTGAGTTTATAAAAATAGGCAAAAAAAAAGACCGCTTAAGCGATCTATCT
Source organism: Flavobacteriaceae bacterium (assembly GCA_964215955.1). Lineage (GTDB taxonomy): Bacteria > Bdellovibrionota > Bacteriovoracia > Bacteriovoracales > Bacteriovoracaceae. Next base: position 180,363 of record CAXPDR010000038.1, on the reverse strand, counting down.
CTTTACCGAAAGAAAAATGGCGGGAGTGACTCCACTTGAACCTCTTACCAACTTATCTAACTTATTGATATTAAAGTAGCCATTTTTAACCAACATCATACACTTTATGACACACTCCTTAATTTTTAATCTAATTGACTAATGTCGTATTAGTGTCGTATTAGTGTCGTGTTGATTTGCTTGAGAAGTAGCTACCTTGTTTAAAACTAACAAGGAGCCAAACATGGAAACAGAAATGTCAAAAAGCTTAGATAGAGCTAAATTCGTAAAAAAAGAACGTCTACTGAGAGCTTGGACTCAAGCCCAACTTGCAGAAATTGTAGATGTTAATCCAAGAACTATCCAAAGATTAGAGCGTGATGGAGCAGTATCATTTGACACTCTAATGGGTGTTGCAGATGCATTTGGAATTGATGTCCGTGAACTAAATGAATTTCCCAAGAAACAAAATACAGATGTTCCAAAAAAGAAAGTTCATCACTTGAAGCATATTAATTCAGGTAAGGCCTTGTATGACGTTATTAAAAACATGGATCAAATACAATTTGAGCATGATGAATCAGACGATCCAAGAGCAATAGGTGCAATGAAAGATATTATGAAGCTAATGAAAGGTGATATTGTTCGCTTACATGATGCAAATCCATCAAAGCGACTTGATATAGAAATTGAGCTTACAAAAGAACTAAAGGGAATGAATCAATATGGCTTTTATCTATTTGGAATAAAGCGTATTGTTCCAAAGATAAATGATAATCATGCAACACAAATCGTTTTAACTACTCTTTATATGAGTCATTCAAAATCTCCAAAAATTGTCCGAGATAAAAAATCAAATATGTTAATACCAGCTCTACTAAGTGAAGTGGACAATTAAATAAAATTAAGTAAATATGCTCCTGGGAATATCGATAAGTAATCAAAATCAGGAGCAATTTAATGAGTATCTTCTATAAAAATAAGAAGTATGTTGAATATAGTTTTAAGTTAGAAAATGGCGTGAGCCCCATTTCTTGGCTAGGTCATACAAGTGAGAAGGTTCATTCAAAATATTTGCATACTTATAAAGCATTGATGAGAGAGATTAGGGCCAAAGATTGTGACTGGGATTAAGTATTCTTAAGAGAATATATTACCTCGATGAATAGTAAAAACCTATTTAGTAAAATAATCACATTAGTTTTTTTATATCGAGGTAGATTTGAGATCTTTAAGAAAAAATATCCATGAAGCAGAAATACACTTTAATTTATTTGCAGAGCTTAAATCTGAAATAAAATCTCCTAATAATATATTCACCTCTATAACACCTGAGTTAAAACTTGAGAGTGGCAAGAAGGCTGACCTAGTTGTTTATTATAAATCTAATCCTTTACTCGTGATCGAATGCAAAAAAACAGTAAAGGGGAAGATTTCACGAAAAATAGATCCTTTATCTTCCGATGTAATAGGCCAGGCTCTAGGGTATGCTGTAGAGCTAGGAGCTTCCTACTTTTGTACCTATAATGGTGAAGTTGGAGCATTATTTCAAACATTTCAGCCTGGAGTAAATCTGTATGACAGGAACTACAAAGTCTTTACTGATATACATCAGGACCACAGCTTTTTTAGTGATTTAATATGTGAAGCAACTTCTTTAGCTTATAAAGACAACTTAGAATGGGCAGATATTGATGAACAATTCATTGGTAGAATGTCTTCAATACATTCTATTTTATGCCCAGCTATTACTGAAAAACTAATCGAAATTTACAATGAAAAACCAGCGTCAAAGCTAATTAAAGATATTAAGAGTTGGTTTCATTCATTTGGTGTTGATTGGGATGATAAAAAGAAAACAGATATTTTATCGTCAAAACTGCCATCATTTGCTATGCAAGCATCTTATGTTTTTCTTGATAAACTTCTGTTTTATAAAGTACTTGAAAAGAAATACAGAAAGCTTCCATCACTAACCTCTGGTAATAAAAGTATCTTTAAAATTATAGAAGAGTGCTTTGCTTCAATTTTGGAAATTGATTACTTACCTATATTTCATCCGGATACTCTTTTTTCTAAAACTCTCTTGTTTCAAGAATGTGAAGAAGAAGTTACTCAGTTTGTGAATGATTTATCTCAAATCCGCTTGGATAATTTAGACGGTGATCTTTTAGGAACAATCTATGAGAAACTAATCCCTCCAGAGGTTCGTCATAAATTAGGTCAGTATTACACCCCTCCTCAAATATGCAGTTTATTAAGTAGTTGGGCGATTAGATCCTCAAGTGATGCAATTCTTGACCCTGCATGTGGATCAGGAGGCTTTCTAAATATTGCTTATGATGTTTTAAAATCTAAAGATAAATCTCTCACTCATGAAGAAGTCCTAGATAGATTACATGGGATAGAAATAAATAGATTTCCTGCTCATTTATCAGCAATGAACCTAGCGCTAAAGGAACTTGATAGTCATACAAATTTTATCAATATTACGGTGAAAGACTTTTTTAATAGAGGCCTTTTAGATTCTGTCGGGTCTTCAAAATTAGATAGTATTATTGGAAATCCACCTTACATAAGGCAAGAATTAATTAATGATAAAGATACATGTAGAGAACATTTAGATAACGATAAATTATTAAGTAATAGATCAGATATTTATATATATTTTATATCCAAATGTTTGAAGATGTTAAAAGAAAATGGAAGGCTAGCTTTTATCGTATCTAACCGTTGGTTAATGACCGATTATGGAGATAAGTTTCAGAAGTATTTGTTAGATTACTGTACACCTAGCGCGTTTGTCGTATTTGATAAGAATGTTTTTTCAGATGCACTAATTGGAACTGTATGCTTATTTTTAAACTCAAAAAGTAGAAATATAAATTCGACGAAAGAGTATGTTAAATTTATTAGAATAAAAGAGGATATGACTGAAAGTGCAGTTCTGAAATTGGTAAACAAAAAAGTAAAAAATGAAATAGAAGAAGATAATGAAAAGTATTCTCAAGTTATTCGTTCAGTAGCATTTTTGAAAGAGTCAGATATATCATGGAGATCATATCTATTTACTCACAATGTGTTTAAAAAATTATTGCATGATAATTCGATTAAAAAAGTATCTGACTTTTGTGACATTGAGTTTGGTATTAAAACGGGAAGTAATGAATTTTTCTATTTGAGAGATGAAGACATTAAGAGTTATGGTTTAAAACAGACATATTTTAAGCCTTTGTTAAAGTCAGTTGGGCAATTAGAATCTACTGATTTTAAACGACAAGATACTGAGTGGAGAGTTTTGGATTTAAATTCATTTGCTGAGAAATTTAAAGTTAAAAAGAAAAAAGAGTATGATAAATATTTAGAGGAAATCAAAAATACGCGTCTAAAATATAAGAAAAATAAAGCAAAACTTAAAAATGAAATATCTAAGATTAAAATTAAATTGAATAAGTCAGTGAAGCAATGGTTGAAGTCTGAGGGGCACAACAATCTTGTAAACTATCTAAAAATTGGTGAGCATAAAAAGATAAACGAGATACCATCGATTATGAATAGAGAAGTATGGTGGGACTTAGGGAAGTTACCCTTACCAACTTATGCAATGACGAAAGAAGTATGGAGAGAATATAGGGTTCCTATTTTATTCGATAAAATGATATGTGATCAACATTTATATCCAGTTTTTCTCAAAAGTACTTACTCAAAGTATAGCAAAGCCGTTGGGGCAATTCTAAGTTCGAATTTTATGTGGTTAATGAGAGAGTCTATGGGGCGAGAAGCTTCTGGCCAAGCTATGGCAAGAAATGAGATTACTGTTCAAGAAGCTCAAAACTTATTTTTCCCAGATATTGAAAAATTATCAAAAGAGAACATAGCAACTCTCGAAAAGAATTATGATCTATTAATAAACTCTGATAGAAATAAAGACTTTGAAAAGAAGGAAAAATCTCTAAAAGAAATTGATAAAGTAGTATTATCTTTAATAGATACTAAGATTACTGTAAAAGATTTAAGAGACGCAGTTTCATTTTCTTTAGAAAGAAGAATTATGGCAGGTCATATGGGATCAGACTTGATGATTTCATCTGAGCAAAAGCATAAAGAAATTCTTGAAAAAATTCGTAAAGGTAAGAAAGTTTCTAAAAAGAGAAAAGTCTCTACTCGAAGGAAGAAACAAGCTTAAGACCAAGCTTTTTAATTCTTAAATTGATAAAAGATTGACCAACAATTTCTTCGATTTCCAATAAACGATGATGTAAATTTTCAATGTTGGAATCAAAACCTGATTGTAGTTTCTTTAGTATATAAGAAACCTCTAAGTCATACCTATTTAGATCATAGAAATTAAGTGTATCTCTTTTTTTCATAGTTTCTTTAATCATTTATGGTTGAAGTAGTAAATAGCTTATGAACTTTTGAACTTTTTACACGCTATAAACAAAAAATAACGAGATAAGCTCGGGTAATTTCAGTTATTTACGATCTAAATAAAGTTCGAAAATGGCGGGAGTGACGAGACTCGGCCAAAGTCAATGATTAAGAATGCTTATGGATTCAAGAACGTTGAAAACTACAGGTTAAAAATATTAAACGTCCGATCTAGTGGTTAAGAGTGCAGTGCAGGAGACCATGAAGGAAGAAGAATCGTAAGTCCTGTGATTGAATTTTAGACACAAAAAAACCAAGCATTCGCTTGGCATCTTTGTATCTAAATAAAAATGGCGGGAGTGACGAGACTCGAACTCGCGGCCTTCTGCGTGACAGGCAGACGTTATAACCAACTTAACTACACCCCCGTTTTCGGTAATAAAGAATATAAGTTTTCGGACGTTTATCGTCAACATTTTTTTGACAAATATCTTCATTTTTCTAAAAAGTGTACCTAAAATCTTTGATATGGTATGTTGAAACCATCGGAGGCAGGTTTATGGAGTATTTCTCTGTATTATGGTCATATTTATTAGTTTCGGCTCCATATTTATTATTTGGCCTATTTTTTTCTGGAGTCATTCATCAATTCGTACCTATGGATAAGGTTAAAAAATGGTTGGGAAAAGATGACTTTTCATCTGTTTTTAAAGCCTCGGCTGTCGGTGTACCACTTCCACTGTGTTCTTGCTCTGTTATACCTACTGCGGTTACCCTTAAGAAAAGCGGTGCTTCTAATGGCGCAACTTCTGCATTTTTGATCTCAACACCAGAATCTGGAGTGGATTCTATCTCTATAACTTATGCCTTAATGGATCTTCCAATGACGATCATAAGACCTATTGCTGCATTTCTCTCAGCTTTTTTTGCTGGAGTATTACAATTTTTGTTTAATGATTTTAAATATGTGGAAGAAACTCAGCAGCAAGAGAAGAAAACCTGTTGCTCAAAAATGAAAAATGAAAAAGTAGAGCTCTCATTTATAGGTAAAGCTCGCTCAGTTTTACAGTATGGATTTGGAAAGCTAAGTGATGATATTTCTGGATGGCTTACTATTGGGATTTTGTTAGGGGCCATGATTGATTTCTTAGTTCCAGAAAACTTCTTTACATCTATGGGAATGATTGAAAATCGACTTATGATTCTTCTAATCGGAGTTCCTTTATATATTTGTGCTTCGGCATCAACTCCAATTGCAGTTTCTTTGATGTTAAAAGGTTTATCTCCTGGTTCTGCTTTATTGCTACTATTGGTAGGCCCAGCAACCAATATTTCAAATATAGCAGTTTTGCAAAAATATATTGGTAAGAAGGGAGTTCTTCTTAATATTTTCTCAATTGTTTTTGTCGCTCTGGTTTTTTCATTTATAACGGATTACTTATATATAAATGTATTTACTCTTGAGCTAAATGAAATGCTTAAGCATCATAATCATGGTGCAGCATGGTGGGAGACTCTTTGCGCGATTCTTCTTATTATTTTGTTGGCTAAAGGGATTTATAAAGAGAAGTTAAAAAAATACTTCTCATAAAGGTCTAAAATGAGAACTCTTTTATGTTTGTTGTTCACTGGTATTTTTTCTAGTGTCTGTTTTGGTATGAAATTAACTGAAGTTGGAAAAGGCTTTAATATCATCTGGGGGATGGAGTTTATTTCTGACACCAAAATAATGCTGACAGAAAGAAGTGGACATCTTTTGGTCTATGATATTAAAACAAAAAAGAAAATAAATGTTAAAGGTGTTCCAGATCTTATTGTAAAGGGACAAGGTGGCCTATTAGATATTACACTTCATCCAAACTTCTCAGAAAATAAAAGAGTCTATTTGAGTTATTCAAAGGACCTTGGAGAGACTTATGTTACGGCGATTGGATTTGGAGTTTTTAAAGATAATAAATTAAATAATTTCAAAGATATTTTTATCGGAAAAGGAATATCAAAGACTAGATACCATTTTGGTTCTAGGATCGTTTTTGACGGTAACGGGCATATCTTTTTTTCAATTGGGGACAGGGGACAGAGACCTATGGCCCAAAAACTTGATAATCATTTCGGAAAGATCATGAGAATCAAGGAAGATGGTACCGTACCTAAAGATAATCCTTTTATCGGAAGAAAAGGAGCATTGCCAGAAATCTGGAGTTATGGGCATCGAAATCCTCAAGGTTTATTTTATGATAAGGTGACAAATACACTTTATGATAATGAACATGGGCCTAGAGGGGGAGATGAAATAAATATTATCAAGAAGGGACAAAATTACGGATGGGCTCGAGTTTCTCATGGTAAGGAATACTCTTCTTTCAGTATGGTAGGTGAGGCAAAATCATTACCAGGTATGATTGATCCAATTAAAGTTTATATTCCTAGTATTGCCCCTTCAGATCTTATTTACTATACCTCAGATTTCCATCCTCAGTTTAAAGGAAGTTTACTTTCAGGAGCACTTGCTCTTACCCATTTGAATCAGTTTGTGATTAAGAATAAGTCGGAGAAAAAGCATTTTGAAGATGAGAGTTTAAGGATGAGAGCTTTAAGTTTAAATAAAGCCGGACAGCTCTTTATTGGAGCTGATAATGGAAAACTTTATCGAGTTGATAATTAATAGTTTAAAACTTTTGTCATTTGTCTTTTGATACACTTTCTAAATAAGGCTTTAGCCGGGCCAAAATATAAACAATCATGAAGTAGTTCAATTGAAACTTCAAAATTTTCATTGGCGTATTCTTCTAGGGCCTGTTTATAATTTAAAATAACATGTCTATCAGTTAAATAGGTATAATACTGACATTTTCCCGATTCGTTATTACCTATAAGTTTATATTCTCCAATGGGAATAACGTTTGGTCGTAGTTCAATTCCTAAGTCCTCAATTAGGACAGGATCGATTAAAATAGGGCAGTTTCTCAAATCGTAAAGTTCCTTCTCATCTAATGAAACATCCTCTAATTCTATGACTTGAATTTGAGGAGAGTTAAAAAGAAGATAAAGAGGATTTTTTTCTTTTAGCGTGATTAAATAAATGCTGTTAATGTTTGGAACTTGAACTCCAATGGATGCTAATTGGTGATTTGTTTTGATTTCCGCATACAGTCTCATAATAGTTTCTAAGACTGCTTCATCTGCATCTGTGATCTGTAATATCTTAGTTAATAGTTGGTTAAAAACTTTTTTCATAGGAATAAGATATAATTTAAGTGTTAATTAAATATTAATATAGGAATATCAGTGAAAATTTGAACCTCTTAGAATAGGCTAAGTCCTTAAATTTAAATATAAATTGCTAAAGTCGTTTAAGTTCTTTTATCATTTAAATATGAGATATTTATTATTGGTTTTTATCCTTTGTAGTTGTGCATCCAATTCAAAAATTCCTTGGGAAAAGGTTGAAAAACCAAGCCCTGGGGCTTCAGAATCTATTGGTTATTACTCTGCAGGTTGCTTAGCTGGAGGAAAAAGTTTAAAGACTTATTCACCGTTTTACTATGTAATGAAACCTTCTAGAAAAAGGTATTATGGGCATCCTAAGCTTTTATCATTCTTAATAGACCTAGGACGAGATTTAAAAAGAAGTGAAAAAAAAATAATGCTGCTAGGTGACCTTTCACAGCCCAAAGGGGGACCTATGATTTATGCCCATGCGTCTCATCAGATAGGCTTAGATGTAGATATATGGTTTCGTATGGTCTCTAAAGAAAAGGTTCTCACTCTTGAAGAATCTGAAAATTGGGCGGCCACATCTTATGTAGCTGGTGAAAACCTTACTGATGATTGGCATGGTGGAATTGAGAAAATGATCCAATTATCAGCTCAAGATAAACGAGTTCAGAGAGTCCTAGTGAACCCAGTCGTTAAAAAACATTTTTGCCATAAGTATCCCGGTAAACAGTGGATGAGAAAAATCAGAGCATGGTATGGGCACGATGATCATGCTCATGTCAGGCTTTATTGTGATAAAAAGAATCCATATTGTGAGCCCCAATCTGATCCACCCATAGGTGATGGATGTGATGAAAACCTTGAATGGTGGTTTACAGAGGAAGCAAAGCTGGAAGCTTTAAACCATCGAAAAGATCCAGAAACTCCAAAGCTTCCAGCTAAGTGTCATGAATTACTATGAGATTAGTAACCGTCGAAATTATTGGTGTAAAAACAGGTTAATCTTTCACTTCCAGACTTTGTTTTTAAGATCATCCCCATTCAAGTAGGTTAGTTATATAACCTTGGTATGTAAAAAATATAGCGGCTCTGTGTCAAAAAGCCGATTCTTGATATGTTGTCTAAAAAAATAAAGGATGACTTATGAAAAGATTAGCTTTTGCCTTAACAGGCTTTATGTTTTTATCAAATTTCTCATTTGCAAATAGTATTTCAGATGCTCAATACCTAGAGACTAAAAAATTTACTCAGGAAGGAGAGTTGATGCCTCCATCTGGTGATTATGCTGGCGAGACGGTAGAGAATGATGAAAAAAGAACCCTTATTTTATTAGATAACTCTCAAAAGCAAATTTTTAATATTGATCAATCGGATATTGCTTTTGCTAATTTCAGACATAATGGCGAATTCTATATCGCAACTATACCTGCTATGAATGTGGATGCAGGAAATAATTTAGATTCAGTAACTAAGCTTGTAGAGAAGGCGACTTTTGTTAAGAAACACTGGGGAGCTAAAACAAGACCAGAGACTGCTTCCGTTGAAGTTCATGCTGAAATGGTTTTGGATTTTTATAAGAGCGCAAAGCTAAATCTAGTTTATAATCAAGATAAAGCAAAGTCAGTTAAGAATATTTCGTTAAATGGTTTAGTTGTTTCAATTGAAGCAATTAGAAGTAAAGAAAACAGAAATGCTGGTTTTATGCCTGCTGGTCTAAAAGATAGTCTTGCTGTTGGTTATAGAGTTTACTCTTTGGATGAAAGGGCCAAAAACTATGAAAAAGAGACTGAAGCCGAAGTTTCAAAATATACTTTGGATTTTTCCGATACTATGAGTTACCACGATGGAGCAGAAAGTTCAGTAGATTACTTTCTTTATAACTCTATTCTTGCTAGTAATGATTACGGAAGAAATCAAACTTATAATCTTTTTACAAATAATTGTACGAATAGATTATTTGATCTTCTAGATCTCTCAATGGGATACAATAAGTCTAAAAACTTTGATATTAACTATACTTCTATTAGAGAAAACTATATTGATTACGCTAACAATGATCTGAAAGATGTTTTAGGGTTTTTATCAAAATATGTGCAGGCTAATCCTCAGGTTGATGTCCCGCCAATGCTTTTAAAAATGCTAGAGAATAATGGTTCAGAGCTAGCTTTACAAAAATTAGGAGATTTAGAGGTTGCATCAAATGCAGAGGAAAACCCTAGAAATTTCTTATACAGTCTACCAATGTTTATTGAAGGACATTTAAAAGCAAGAGGCTTACTTAAATAATTTATACCCATCTATATCTATTCTTGCTTAAGCATTGGTTTTAAGCAAGAATAGTCTTCATTATGAATAAATCTGTTGATTATGACTATATTGTTACTGGCTCCGGTTTTGGAGGCTCAGTAAGTGCTTTAAGACTAACAGAAAAAGGTTATAAGGTTCTCGTTTTAGAGAAAGGAAAAGAGTATCAAGATAAAGATTTTGCAAAAACGAATTGGAATTTGAAAAAATCTTTTTGGGCCCCATTAGCTAAATGTTTCGGAATATTAAAATTAACTCCCTTTAAAAATATTTTTGTATTAAGTGGTGTCGGTGTGGGCGGCGGAAGTCTTGTTTATGCTAATACACTTATGACTCCTCCTGATGCCTTTTTTGAAAATAAAGTTTGGTCAGATTTAAAGGATTGGAAATCTACACTAACTCCTTTTTATGAAAAAGCAAGATTCATGTTAGGAGTGACACCAAATCCTTGGATTAATAAGGAAGATGAACTTTTAAAAGAAGTTGCAAAAGATCTTGGTAGAGAAGATCAATTTTCAAATGTTACAGTAGGCGTATATTTTGGGGATACAAAAGAGCCAATAGATCCTTATTTTAATGGTGAAGGACCACTTAGAACTGGGTGTACGGCTTGTGCGGCTTGTATGGTTGGTTGTAGACATGGAGCTAAAAATACTTTAGTCAAAAATTATCTTTATTTTGCTCGAAAAAAAGGCTGTGAACTTCATGCAGAAACCTATGTTCATAAGATCGAACATAAAGATGGAAAGTATTATATTCATACTCATTCTAGTACCTCTTGGTTTAAAACTAAAAAAAGAACTTATATTTCTAAAGGTGTTGTTTTCGCTGGTGGAGTATTAGGTTCAATGGATTTGTTATTAAAGCAAAAACATATTCATAAAACTCTACCTTTAATTTCTGATGAATTAGGTTCAAGTATTAGAACTAATTCTGAAATGCTTTGTGGGATCACTTCTAATGAGAAGTTAAGTAACGGGGTGGCCATTAGTTCAGTGATGAATCCTGATGACAATACCCATGTTGAAATTTGTAAATTTCCAAGTGGATCAAATGCATTAAGACACCTTGCAGGACCAGCAGTTGGTCCAGGAAGGGGAATTGTTAGATTTACTAATACTGTTTTAACTCTTACTAAACATCCAATTAAATATTTAAGGCACTATTTCAATTCTAAGTGGGCGGAGAATTCAATTATATTTCTCGTGATGCAACATCTTGATAGTAAGATGAAAATGGGAATTAAGAAATTCCCTTTCACAAGGATCTCACTTGATTCACAAGGAAATGATGTTCCTGCCTATATTCCTGGTGGTGCTTTAGTCATGGATCTCTATGCTAAAAAGGTTGGAGGAGTTAAACAAAACATCTTACCTGAAGTTATGTTTAATATCCCTTCAACAGCTCATATATTAGGAGGAGCTCCTATGGGAGAGAGCTCCGAGACAAGTGTTATCAATGAAAAGATGGAAGTTCACGGCTATCCAAATATGTATATTTGTGATGGATCAATAATTCCATGTAATTTAGGAGTTAATCCAAGCCTGACCATTACTGCTCTTTCAGAGTATGCAATGTCACATATACCAAAAAACTAGCTTAAAAGATTTAAAATATCTTCTTCTATTGCTTCAGGTTTAGTCGTTGGGGCATACCTTTCGATTTTGGTTCCATCCTTACTAACTAAGAATTTTGTAAAGTTCCACTTTATTTTTTTAGATCCCATTAGACCTGGAGCTTTTTCTTTGAGAAATGAATAAAGAGCATGTTCATTTGCTCCATTAACTTCAAGCTTTTCAAACATTGGAAATTTGATATTAAATCTAACTTGGCAAAATTCTTGGATTTCATTTGAATCACCTGGTTCTTGTCCTCCAAATTGATTACATGGAAAACCAAGTACAACTAATCCTTTGTCTTTATGCTTTTCGTAGAGCTCCTCAAGGCCATCGTACTGAGGTGTAAAACCACACTTTGATGCAGTATTAACAATGAGAAGGACTTTGTCCTTAAATGTATCTAGTTTTACTGGGTTACCTGAAATGTCATTAACTGTAATATCGTATAAACTCATATTTTTCTCCTTTATTTTTGTTTGTATACAAACTATATTCTATATCTTAATTTCTTGCAAGTGTTTTGTATACAAACTATAATATTTTTATGAAATCTAAAAAATATGAGCATCTAAAACTAGAACATCAAATTTGTCATAGGTTGTATGTGGCGAGTAATTCTTTAACTCGTGCTTATAGGCCATTATTGGATCAATTAGGTATATCTTATCCGCAATACGTTATTATGATGGCTTTATGGGAGGAAGATGGCATAACTTTAGGAGAGTTATCCCAGAGATCTAAGCTAGATAAGGGCTTTTTAACAACACTTCTATCAAAACTTATTGAGAAGAAAGTTATTTCAGTTAGGCCTTCAAAAGAAGACAGAAGAAGCAAATTAGTTTATCTCCTAGCAAAAGGTGAGAGGATGAGAGAAGAGGCTTCGGATATTCCACAAAGATTGATTTGTCAGTATGATGTTGGGGAAGAGTTTGATTATGAAGAATTAAAATTTCTTTTAGACCAAATTATCCAAGGAAAAAAAGAGTAAACTTATTTTGCTGTGCAGAAACGATAAGACTTGTATTTTCAGTACTTTAGTAACAATTAAAAATACAAGTTTATTCTTGAGATTGACCTAAGGGAAGACCTTATGATTTAGTCATGACTAAACAAAAGGTTGGAATGTATTCAATAGGTGAAATCTCTAAATTAACAAACCTTAGTGCAAGGGCCATAAGACTTTATGTTGAAAAAGGCTTGGTGAGTTGTTCCCATAGAGGTAATAACGGTTATAGATATTTTTCACCAGATGCTCTTGAAAAGTTAGAAGCCATTCGAAAACTTAAACAGATGAAGTTTTCCCTTGAGGAGATAAAAAATTATCTTGCCGCAAAGGATAATGGATTAATCGATGTTTTAAAGTTTAAGTTAGAAACAAGATTAGAAGAAGTGCAAAAAGAGCGTTGTAAATTAGATTATCTACAACAAGAAATTGAACTCCAGTTGTTAGTCACAAATAAGCTATTAAAAGGCGAGTCTATTGACCAACAACATAGGAGGATTGTCATGGATACAATAAAACAAGAAGTTCTTGAAGGACTTAAAGAAAAAAAGAGCTTAACTAAAAAGGACTTAGAGTATCTAAAAAGAGAAGAATATCTTTTTGATACCGAAGAAAAAAGGGAGTTCTTAGAAGCCGTTAAAAATTGTTTAGAGTTTGCAAAGAAAGAAGGTATTAAATTAGGACCAGCAAGAGGTTCTTCGCCGGCGTTACTATCTCTCTATGCTCTTGGATGGGGAGACTTTGATCCTATTGAGTATGATCTTGTTCCCGAAAGATTTATGGCGACAAATTTTGACCTGCATATTGATGTTGAATTTAATAAAGGAAAAAAATTTGTTGATTATTGCAAAGGGATTTCTAGTCAATTAAGCTTTGGAAAAATTGAGGCCTTCAGATTACCCATTATTGATATTATTGAAAATGTTCAGAACCAATTGGAAGGAAGAATCAATTTTGATTCTATTGATAATGATGATCCAAGAATTTTAGATTTATTTCGAGTCGGGGATATAGACTATATTTTTTCTTTTGATATTCCTCCTAATACTATTTTGTCTCGTCTGGTAGATCAAAATTATTATAGGGAAGGAAAGGCAACCAAAATGTTAAGTGAGTATTTAAAATCTCAAGAAATTTTTGATTTTGAAGACCTACTTAAAATAGAAGCTATTTTTCGTCCAGACAATCTTGATAAGTTAGACTTTATGAAAGAATATATAGAGCGTTATCCTAAAGCGAAAAAACAAAGACATTTTTATCATGAGTTTAATTTAACTGTTAATGAGTATCTCTCAACTAATCACGGAGTTATAATTTATCAAGAAGATCTTCTTTATATTGTAAATGAATATACCGGCTGGGATTACCTAAAATGTAATGAATTTAGAAGACAACTAATTAATGGTAACTATAGTGAAGAGGATAAATTAAAGTTCATTTCAAAAGCGGGTGAAAGTGCTTTTCAAACCCTTTTAAAAGAAGCCCCTGTTTTATTTTGTAAGGCCCATTCAGTAGGTGCATGGCCAAAGCTTATTAAAGCTACTGCCATTCTAAAGGTACTACATAAAGATATATATCTTTCAGAAATCAAAAAGTGGGAAGCTGAAAACCCTTATAGCTGGGGAGACTTTGGCTTTATTCAGGGTGGTATTTCTATTCTTCAGTAGTTTTGTAAGTTTTACATTCTTTTTCGTTTTTTATTGCGTCGCATTGGTTTCTGCTGTAGATAATCTCCACTTTAAAACTAGGAGAAAATCATGAAGAAATTAACTACGCTTGCTTTTGTATTATTATCAATTAACTCATATGCCTTCCTTGCTGGAGAAACTTGTCACTCAAGATCTTGTGATGCAGTCGGAAGAGGATTTGAAGAGATTTCAAGTATAACTTCACCATTAACTTATTTAGCAATGGATTCAGAAACAATTCAAGACGCTGAAGTTACTGGAGCTTTATTAGTTCAAGAAGCATTTGATGAGGAGTCAGATATGAAGACAACAATCTCGGTTGCAAATGTGTTAGAAGTTGCTCCAAAGCATATTCAAAATGCAGTAATTGAGCTTTTTGAAGCTGGAGAAGCTGTAACAGTTGAAAACATTAACGGATTACTTTAGGAGACTGAAATGAAAAAATTATTATTTATATCATTACTTATTTCATCTACTTTTGCTAATGCTACTATTATGGGTGATACATGTTTCGGTCGTACTTGCAGTCGTGATACTAAAGCTCTTGATCAATTTTCAAGTACAACTTCACCGCTAACTTATTTAGTATTAGATTCAGAATCAATCCAAGATGCTGAAGTTACTGGAGCTTTATTAGTTCAAGAAGCATTTGATGAGGAGTCAGATATGAAGACAACAATCTCGGTTGCAAATGAGTTAGAAGTAGCTCCAAAGCATATTCAAAATGCAGTAGTTGAGCTTTTTGAAGCTGGAGAAGCTGTAACAGTTGAAAACATTAACGGGTTACTATAGGAGACTGAAATGAAAAAAGTATTATTTATATCATTACTTATTTCATCTACTTTTGCTGGTGCAGTATCCCTAGAAGGTAGCTGTTTAGTTGGTAATAGAATTTGTTCCGCGGATCAAATTGACTCTGAGGCCATGACAAGTACGACTTCACCTTTAACTTATTTGGTATTAGATGCAGAATCAATCCAAGATGCAGTTGTTGAGCTTTTTGAAGCTGGAGAAGCCGTAACTGTTGGAAATATTGAAAGCTTATTATAATAATTAATGTCTGGGAGCTTCAGCTCTCAGACTCTTTTTAACTTTAAATCCATAAAATTGTCGAATCTTTATACACCCATTTTCTAGGTCCGAATATATTTCAAAGAAATGTAAACTAAGATCTCTTTCCTGTAAAATTAAGTATTAATAATTTAATGAGGAAGATATATGTCTTGGAAAAGTTTAAACATTTTCACATTTGTATTTTTAAGTATTTTTAGTTTTAAGTCTTATTCAATATCTGAATTGAATGGAAATGACTTTAAAAAGATTGCTTATACCGTTGCTGCAAGTAAAGGTATTGGAAAGTCAACATTCGGCCATGCTTATCTTCACTTTATGGTTGGTGAAAAGCCAAGTGAGAAGGATTTGTTAGTTGAGTTTGTTGCTGATGTTGAAGCGAGAGATATTGATTATGCTAGAGGAATTGGAATTGGTGAAAATTATGGGGTACGAACTGTCATTCGTTCATTTAAAAAAATACAAGATGAACATAACTTTAAACAAAATAGAGATCTAACGACATATGTATTAGATTTACCAATTGAACAAAAAAATAAAGTTATTGACAGCATCAATAGCGAAATTAAAATGAAAAGTGATCAGACTTATTCATTTTTTTATTCTAATTGTGCAAAATTAGTAAGCGATATTTTTAAAGAGATTATTCCTGATTTTTCAGGTTTTTCAACTGTTGTACCAATTCTTATTCCTGATTTATTGAAAGAAAAAAATCTTGTTATTGCTACCTATAAAGAACTATCTGTTGAAGGCAGAAGAAAAGCCTTATTCAATAAAGCTTTTCCCAAACAATTGAATTTAGAGGACACTTATCAGCTTTATTTGCAAAATATTGAAGAACAGCTAACATCTAACTCTTTGAGTGACAGATTACATGCATATTATAAAATTCATTATTTAAGAACACTTCTTCCAACTAAACTTTTAGTTAAACTTAATATATTTGCTATAAAAATGTTAAAGTTTGAAAGTTTCGGAACTCAGAGTTTTTTGATGAGTTATTTCAATTCAAAAAAATCTAAAATGAAATTTATTACGATTGAGCCTGTTCAATTAAGTAACGATAAACTTCAAAAATTAAAGACGATTAGATTATCTAACAATGGCAATAAAGTTATTTTTCTAATTGAGGCTGAGGTTAGAGAAGAAGATAAAAGAATAGTCAAAGAGTTTGATTTGGAACTTTCAGATTCATTCTCATACAAGCAGGGAGTGTTCAAGTATAAAGGAAGTACCATTGCATATACGATTCCAGAAAATATGAGTCAATCTGGGTTCACTTTACATGACTCATTTTTAAAGGCTGAAATTGTTAAAGTTGAAAGGAAAAATAAAGTATTATTTACCTTAATGTTAGATAAAGAACCTTTAGACATTCAAGCAGATCTTACAGATGATGATATTCTTAGTGTCAAAAATGGTTCTTACGGTATGGCCATGTGCCACGCTTTAGTGGAAATGCAGTCTTTACTGTTTAATAGAGTTTTGTTTGAACCCAATGCAAAACCATTATCAAAAGAGAAGAACTTTGAATTAGTAAAAGAACTATATCGAGGAGAAATGATTGTTGTTCCTGGGTATGATTCCATTAGGTCATTCACAGAGTCTTTAGATGAAGAAGAGTTTGCAAAAATAATCTTTGAAAGGCAGAAAAAAGAATTTGATTTTTATAACCAGTTTAAAGGTTGGTTTTCTCAAAAAACGATTGATGATGAGGAAATCAATTCAATGAAAAACCTATTAAAGTTAAATATTAAACCTATGATATTTTTTAAAGTTGAGAATAAAAGCATTGGGCATAGTATTTTAATTAATGAAATAACTGAAGATGAAGAATTTTATTATATTGGAGCTTATGATCCAAATACTGGTGTTAATAAAATTAAAAACAAAGATGATTTTAAAAAATTATTAGATAAAGACCCTAACTTTTCATTAATATTGAGTGACTTTAGAATAAGAAAATCTGACTTTACTCTTATAACTACTAATTATGGGGAGAGTAAGGCCATTCTTCCTAGTTCTAATTTAAGTCGTTTTTTGACTTCTAACATTATACATGGAAACAAAAGTTTAAAAAATAATGTTATCAAAAGCTCTATCTTAGGTAATAGGTATCACTTTAGCCCGTATTTATTCTATTAAATTAAAAGGCACTAAATTACATTAGTGCCTATTATTATTTAGCTGCAGCTTGAGGCGTAGGGATTTCTTTCACAATATTCTTCACTTGAATCATTTGCAAATGTTGAAAGGTTTGTTGTCAGACACAGAAGTGTCATAAGTAAAAATTGACGCATTGTTTTCTCCTTAGAATTTTTCTTTGCAAACTTGTAAGCAACGTAAGGCCAATAAACTTAGTCTATTTCAAGTACTTAATGCGCCGAATGGTGCGCAAAGGAAGTATTTATGGGGAAAATGGCACCTTGTCATTGTTTAAACCCTTTTCTAGACTATTGTATAGCTATTTTGAGGGGATTAA
Source organism: Flavobacteriaceae bacterium (assembly GCA_964215955.1). Classification (GTDB taxonomy): domain Bacteria; phylum Bdellovibrionota; class Bacteriovoracia; order Bacteriovoracales; family Bacteriovoracaceae. The sequence goes on along the minus strand of CAXPDR010000038.1, from coordinate 162,627 downwards.
GTGGCATTCGAAAAAGAGATATCGTTACTGAACGATACAAAGACATTCAAAAAACTTGAAATTAACAATCGAAGAAATAAAAAACAAGACAATGGTGATGAGTTAGACCTACTCGCTAACCAATTTATTTTTGAGGATTGTAAGGATGAGTATTGGAACCCTGAAGAGTTTAGTTTGTTATACGGGACACCAATTTGGGATCAGGCCACCAAATCCCAAAGAGTTCTTTTAAATCAGCTCTACTGGGTTGGATATTATTCTCAAATTATTTCAGCAGAGATCGCAACCATTTTTTTAAATCAAACTGCAGCAGCAGGTCTGTATGGAATGGAGGATTTTAGAATTGTTTGTGATACTTTAGATTTTGAGTCCTATCAAGAGCGAGCCCATATTAATGCCTTTAAACAGGTGAGTGAACAAGTGGAAGAAAAAGTTTTTGGAAAAAGAATTTTTACTTATCCAATGAAAAATTTTGCTACTCAGACTATGATTTTTCCAGACAGTAATAAGTTGAAAGACTTTTGGAAAAAATTTCAACTTCACTTTTTCTCTTATCTATCATCTTCAAATGCATTTATTGCTTCTCAATATTTGACAGTAAGGGGGCTTCGTACTTTGAAGGGGAAAATTGTTCAGCATCAACTTAGTCAATATTATATGAAACATGAAGACCAAGAAAATGCTCCCATCCCGGCAAAAATAAGCTATCATCATTTCTTAGATGAGTCCTATCATTTTAATAGTTCAACAATTATAGGACATGATGTTGTAAGGTCGTTAAAAAAGCCTACTGTATTTGAAAAACTAGTTACTAATATGGCCATTAAAGGCTGTCAAAAGGATCACTCTAATTTCAATATATGTGTAAATGGGATTTTTTGGTACGAACCGGCATTATTTAAATCAATTTATGATGTGTTAACTTCTAGGGCTTTTGGGCTTGAAAATAAAGAGGCCATAAATCTTATGGAAAAAAGCTTTTGCTTTGAAAATGCTGGAGTTCAATATGCTCATAAGACTCATGTAGAAGCTAGGGAGTCTTATAAACAGTATGTTAATGAATTAGAATTTTTAAATGCTAGTAACAGAGATATGGAAATAATGAATAAAGTTACAATTGATAGGTATTTGAAAGATAATCATAAAAAATTTAATAAATTTAAAAGGCAGAAGCTTTATGAATTATACAGTTGATATCGAAAACTCAAATGGCGATTTAATGAGTGTTGATTTACTTCATGGCCAAAATCTCTCCGAGGTCTTAACCGCTGCAAATTCCCCAGTTCTTTTTGGGTGTCGAACAGGAGTGTGTGGTACTTGTTGTGTTCAAGTTATTGAAGGTATTGATAATTTATCGCCGGCCGATGATGATGAAAATGAAATAATTGAAATTTATGGTGAGGGAAGGGAAAATATTCGTCTTGGTTGCCAGCTTAAATTTAATGGGAATGCAAAACTAAAATATGTCGGAAAATAATTTGAACTATAAAAATTTTTGGTATGTGGCCTGTGAAGAGAAGGAAGTACCTAAGGATAAGCCAATTCAAAGAATGATTCTTAATGAGTGGTTAGTTCTTTTTCGAACAGGAACAAATGAAATCACTGTTCTAAGGGATAGGTGCCCCCATCGTAACTTTAAACTTTCCCTTGGTGCTGTGAAAAATGGAACTCTTAGGTGTCCCTATCATGGTTGGACTTTTGATAAAGATGGGACAGTTTGTGAAATTCCAGCAGAAGGAAAGAATTTTAAGAAAATAAGTAGTCGATGTGCTCACAGGTACGAGTCTATGATTCAAGATGGCTTTGTCTATGTTAGGCTTGAGAGAAATGAGGCTTTCGATATTGCTCCACATAGAATGCCTCATTATGGTGAGAAAGGTTTTAAAACCATAAGGCTCTTTAACAAATTTAAAAATAATGTGACCAATTGTGCAGAAAACTATGTAGATGTTCCTCATACCGTTTTTGTTCATCCTGATATCTTTAGAGTTTCAAAGAATGAAAAAATTGATGCCACGGTAATTCGTAAAGATGGAATGGTAGAAGTGGATTACAGAAATGAAACGGATAATCTTGGCTGGTTTTCTTGGTTTTTGAATCCTAGTAAAGCACCCATTATCCATATCGATAGATTTCTCGCCCCAAATATGACTAGCGTTGAATATCAATTTGGAAAAAAGAGTTTTTTTATTTCATCTCATTGTATACCTGTTACAGATACGGAAACTCATGTCTATACTGATCTAACTTTTAACTTTGGATGGTTGAACTTTTTTGCGGGGCCTATTGTTGCTTATCAAGGGCAAGCAGTAATTGATCAAGATATTGAAGTTTTAGATATTCAGATGGAAGTGATAAAAAAATATGGGGAAAACTTTAGCAATAGCTCAGCTGATATTGTCCATGTCTTTATTGAATCAATAAGAAATGAGATTTCCAAAGGTAAGGATCCTAGGTTACTGCCTGAACGGAGTGTAGATTTTGAATTTTGGATTTAACGATTTAATTATCTATAGCTCATTCTTTGTTCTCTTATTTCTCAGCCTTAATAATAAAAAATTAAGAAAGTTTTATCGTACTAAGTCCTTAGGAGATTGGGTTCTAGATTTATCAAATCTTTCTTTACAAGGAACTATTATTCCTTTATTGCAAGTTGGAATTATTTATCAGGGGGTAAAATCTTTTTTACCTCAATTTGAAAATAGTTTATCTATAGGATTTATAGGAGGATTCATAATCAACTTTTTTATTGTTGATTATTTTTACTATTGGAATCATAGAGTTCTACATTTTAAGAAGCTTTTTAATATTCATGTAGTTCATCATTCAGTCACGGAATTTGATGTTTTTGCCACTTCAAAAAATACAATTTGGACTTCATTTTTTTTGGTTTATTTACCAATGGGAGCGTTGTTTTTGTTTTTACTCGATAATCCATATGGTTATTTAGTTGGTGCAGCTCTTTCAGGTGCTCTAGATTTATGGAAGCACTCTCGATTTGTCATTACAAATGAAAAAATTAATAAAATTGTCACAGATTATTTTTTTATTATGACCCCTGCTGAACATAGTTTTCATCATGGACGAGGGCTATTTTACAATTATGGAGCAAATTTAAATCTTTGGGATAAAATTCACGGAACCTATCAGAAAAAAAATGCAATTGAAGATAAAATGGGTGTGCAATTAAAACTGAATTTTTGGCAAAAACTTTTATATCCAGTAAGAAGGAATTAATATGAGTATTTTAGGTAAAATTATTACTTTATTTCCGTTAAGTTTTTATATCTTATCAATTATTTCATTTATTAATTTTGCTAAGAATCCTGGTTTTGTAAGTACTATAGGAGTACTTTTTGTTCTTTATTTCTATCCCGTGCTTACTTTTAGGTTTATTAATATATTTTTTCCCTTAAAGCCTGGCAAATCAGATCTTTTAGATAAAAGGTATAATCCTTGGTGGGGAAGTCATCAGATTCAACTCGTATACTATTCTCTTCCTTTTTTAGAGTCATGTCTTAGAATTATTCCTGGTGTTTACAGTTTTTGGTTGAGATTATGGGGAAGTAAAGTTGGTAAAGGCATTTATTGGACACCAAATGTAGAAATTGATGATAGAACGATGCTTGAACTTGGAAACAGAGTCGTTATAGGACATAAGTTTTCTTTTCATCCTCATGTGATTACTCCTAAAGGCGATAAACTCATGCTTCTTCTAAAACCTATAAAAATTGGAAATAGATGCTTTTTAGGGGCTGGAAGTGATTTAGGCCCGGGAGTTATTCTTGATGATGATGTATCCATTCCAATTTTAACAAAGGGAAAAATTGATAGGCATTTCACTAAGGGTGATTATATAAACGATCATAAAATTCACAAAGATATTATTAATAAAATGGTATAAAAAAAGCCAGCTTTAAAGCTGGCTCTATTATTAAGGAATTGGAAGTAGATCTGTAAATCCGCTGAGTACGTCTGAGAGTTTTAAGCTTCTCATTAAGTGGTACATATTTTCATTTGTTGCTGTCGGTAGAAGATTTCCAAATGTAGGATCCTTCCATCTTACAGGTAAGCCATAATAGTAGTTCCATGCCCAAAGGTCTTCCATTCCACTTGATTGAGATCCAGAGCTTGGCTTTCTACCTTTATTTCCTTTGCTTCCTGCTTTAATATCTCCAAACCCTTCAGTTCCGCTTAAAGGAAGAAAGGATTTTAAATCTTCATGTGATGTGAAGATAACATGAGTGTTGATTTTTATGGTTTCACCTGTCGCTTCTGACGCAACGGAAGATGTTTGTTTCGTCTTTGCTTCTTTGAGAATATTGAGTCGTCCTTCGATATCAGCTAAGTTGTCATTATAATCAATATGAATAAGATGAGGATTGATAAAGTAAGTATCAGCTAGACTTAAATCACTATTTCTATGACTTTCTTTTAGTGCCATTAAGTCAGACTCAGTTGCAGCAATAAAATGTTCAAGAGCCACTTGCAAGTTCTTATCGGCTTCATCTTGGTCAACTCTTCTTGTTAAGAATTTACTGTGTTTAGCGTAGTTCAAAATACGAACAAGTTCTTTAGGTGTCGAAGGTGCAGGTCTCTTTAGAGGCTTTTTCTTCCATTTTGTTCTACTGTTTAAGGCTGTTTCGATAAGAATATCATTACTTAGTTTTGCAATATTATCTAGATTATAGTTATAGATATAATTGATTCCACCGATGATTCTATGAAGGGCTCCTTTTACGTAGAACGAGTAGCTTTTAATAAATGATTTTTCGTATCTTTTGCTATCTGAGATATATGTTATATCTTTTTCACCTGGATTTTTAGCTTTTTGATAACCAGTGGCTAGGTAAGCATCTATTTTGAATCTCCATTCTTCAGGAGCTTCGGCAATAATTTTATCAACTTCTTCCAGAGATCTGTCTAGTTGTGATTGTAAATTATGTTTCAAAAAGTATTGTAAATCCGAAACAGTATTGAATTGGTCTGTTCCTGCAACAGGACTGGTTAAATAATCTAAAACGGCCTTAATATGAGGTCCATATAAATAATCAGCATAGTAGAGCTTTCTAATTTGTCCTAATGAGAAAATATGCATGGCTTGAGAATCTTCAACAAAGGGTCTCATTCTCCATATAACACCTTTTAATTCTTTTAAAGGTGAGAAAATGGCGTTGTAAAGTCTTACAGTATAATTGTCTTGATTCTCAGTTGCTAAACTTTTAAGTTCATCAATAAGTGGAATGATTTGATCTGGATCTGTAATACTTATGATTTTGTCATTGATATCAAGCACAAGTTGTTCACCTTTACTTGCAATTGACCTATCAAATTTTTGGATACTAGTTAATTTTTGATTTTGTTTTTGAGTGGGATTTGTTTCTTTGAGGTTAAAACCAATTATTGCGATAACGCTTGCCGTTAAGAAACCGAATACATACTTATACATAACTTATAATCCTCCCTTGATTAATAGACTATATAATCCTATCGTAATGTGTTTAATAGTGAAAGGCTTTGAGTTTCTAAAATAATTTTAAAGCCTAAATAATAATTTAGATACATGAGCAAAAAAGTTTTGGCCCTATTTGGGCTTACATTTATCGTCTTTTCAATAGTTTATTTTCTTTCTCTGTTGGGAAAGAACACGATTCCATTTAAAGTCATTTCAATTTTGGGGAAAGATCACCCGGAAAGAATAGCCTATGAGAAGTTTGAAAGGGATTTTCCCTTAGATAATGACATTTATTTTAGCTTTAGCGCAAAAGATTTAAATTTAGTAAAGCAGATTTCAAAGAGGGTTTATGCCGATTTGTTAAATACAAAGGGGGTAAACCAAATTGTAACACCGGAAAACTTTGAAGTTTTAAGATTTAAAAATAACCGTTTTGTGGCCGAACCTGTTAAAAGTACTAAGTTTATTGAAAGAAGCTCAGATCTTTATCGATGGAGTTTGTTTTCAAAGCAAGAAGATTATACCTTAATTAAAATTAGCTTTCATGAAAATATTCCACCTTTACTTGAAAAAAAATCAGTAGCAAAAGTTATTGAGTATTTCAATTTATTAGAAAATGAATACAAGATTCCATTCTATGGAATTGGAACAAAAGTTGCCATTCACTATTTGACTCAGGATGTATTTAAAACTCAAAAATACATCACTCCATTATTGATATTAATAATTAGTGCAGGCGTTTTTTGGTTATTCAGAAAAATATCAATAGTGTTTATTTTTAATTATCTTTTATTTTTTATTTATGGACTTACAGTTATTTGTGTCTTGTTGGTTGAAGGTGGACATACGCCATTTAGCAGTTTGGTTTTGTTGTTCTCATTAGTCGTCAGTACAAGTGATTTAGTTCACTACTTTTGTGCTTATGAAAAGTTTAATGGTGATCATAATAAAATTAGAAAAGACATTTTTGTTCCTTGTTTGCTGACGACGATCACCACTGGTGGGGCTTTTATGGCCTTGGGGACTAGTGAATTTGTTCCTGTCACTAATTTTGGTGTTTTATGCTGTGTAGCTTCTATAATCGCTTTTTTATCTGTTTTTTATTTCCTTCCCTACATCCTTACTATTTTTTTACCAAAGGATAAGCATCTATGTATAGAAAAAGAAGAAAGCAGGAAAGAGAAACATTATCACTTCATTCAGAAATACTCTACGTACTGGGTTTGGGGGAGTTTTCTTGGTTTAATTCTAATGGTTATTTCCTATCCTAAACTGGAAATGGACGATAATTTTTATGAAAAATTTGTTCCTGAGCATAAAATGTCCATCTCAATTAATCATTTTAGAGATAATTATTCTTATATCGGTAGTTTAGATATTACTCTTAAAGACTCTGGCCAAAACTTTAAAGAAATAGAAAAAAGACTTTTGAGTATTGAAGGAGTTGTTAATGTTAGAAGCCTTTTCACAATCAAAAGCTATCTAGAAGATATTATTCCAAATGATCCAAATTCTAAAATACTTAAAAGTATTTTAGATATGGGGATCTCAAGAAATATTTTTAGAGACTTTTATAACAAGGAGTCAGACCAGCATCGAATTTTGCTTTTTGTCGACTCTTACTCCGGTGTTGCGATCAGAAGAATTATGAAAAATGCTTCTCAAGTTTTAAATGAGAAAAATGTTGAGCACTCACCAGTTGGTTTCATTAGTATAAGAGAGTTTCTGTATAAAAAGATCTTAGATGAATTTATTATTTCGTTCTCTATAACTTTACTTATTATTTTTGTTTGTTTCGCCGTTTTATTTAGGTCTTTTTTATGGGCCTTAATTGCAATGATCCCAAATTTGGTTCCAATTTTTTTTATTCCATTTGCGATGAGTTTAGCGGGAATAAAGATTGAAAATAATATTGCAATTTTAGTCTGTATCACGATTGGAATCGCTGTTGATGATACAATCCATTTTTTATATCAATTAAAACAATCTCTTAAGAGCGATAAAGATTTGATGAGGGCCATTATAAATGGGTCTAAATCTAGCTCTAAGGCATTGATTGGTACCACTTTCTTAATGAGCTTAAGTTTTTGTTGTTTTTTTCTTGGAGATCTTTACTTAACCCGTCAAATAGGTGTTTTTGTTATACTTTCATTTGTTTTAGCACTTATAGCAGACCTTATTTTAATTCCTGCCGTATTATTTTATCTTGAAAAAAGCACTTATATTCGAAATTATTTGATTCGACTTTAAAAGCATTATATGATTTCTTCGAAATGAGAAAAGTACTAGTACCAAGGCATTCAAGGGTTTTTCCAACAAAGTTAGAATTAGATATAAGTGAGTCTATTCCTAAAAAATATGGCCCGGAACTTTTTGAAACATATCAAGATTGGTTTTATTTTGCCCATATCGACCCAGTTCAAAGATGGATTCATGCTTTAGGCATGGTGATTGGTTATATGATTTATATCTATTGTGGTTATTTAGCAATAAATTTAATGGTGATACCATTTATTATATGGCTTTTGGTTGGAATATTTTTTTACTACGGTTCAGGAGTGATTTCTCACTGTGTCTATGATCGAGCTGCTGGTAAAACTACGCCAGATCATTTTGGTGACACCTTTGGTACTGTTCACCGTTTTAATTTAGAAACATTATTTGGTGTTTACGATCGTTCATTAAGAAAATTTATTAAAAAATATCCATTTGTAATTGAGGCATTTGATCTTATCGAAATTGAGATTCAAAATCTTCCTCAACATTTATTGACTCGTAATAAGGAACAAAAAAATGCAAGAAACCTTTAGAACGCTTTTTGAAACTAATCAAACAACTCAACCTGTTCAAATTAATTCTAAATGTTTTAATAACTGGGAATTTGTTCCAAAAGGTTGGGTGGTTATTGCAGAGTCAAAAGAACTAAAAAAGAAAAAAATAATTTCTAAAACTATATATGGCCATAGATTGGCAGTTTATAGAACAGCTAATGGAAAAGCTCATGCTATTGATTCCTTTTGCCCTCATATGGGAATGGATATGGTTAAGGGAAAAGTTGTCGGAGAGAGAATTCAATGTATGTTTCATCATTGGGAGTTCGATGAAAAAGGGGATTGTGTTAAAATTCCATGTTTAGATAAAGTTCCAAATCTTAAGAAAGTTAATGCTCAAGCCTATCCTGTAGAAGAAAAATATGGACTCATTTGGGTTTATACAGATAAAGAAGCACCTTACCCTGTTTATGAAGTCCCTTCTTTAAAAGGGAAAGACATTGTATTTACTCATTTGAAGCCTTTTGTAAGAATTGCTCACCCTCATGTTACGATGATGAACTCAATAGATGAGCAACATATGAGAACTGTACATTTGTTAGAAATTGATCTTGAATTAGAAACAAAAGAGGAAGGTTCTGAATTTACGGTTGATTTTGAAGGTAAAGTTGTAAGAAGTAATCTCTTAGGTAAAATTCAAAACTTTCTACTCGGTGATAAGTGGAAGAGTCAAGTCCAACTCATCGATGGCTGTCTTGGTATTTTAAATATCATGCTTAACTCTAAACTTCTCAATAAAATACCATTGCCAAGTGGTCATTATCTTTTTTCTCAACCTTTTGTTGAAGAGGGAAAGACCTATGTTTGGCCTATTATTGTCACTGAAAAAAGAAAAGGTCCAATTGGCTATCTTTTCTCTAAAAGCCTTGTAACATTTCATAAAATTTTAATGTGGTTTCTAGCTTATCAAGATGGGCGTGTTATTTATGGACATTTACGCTTTTCAGCGTCTGGTCTGATTCCAGGTGTTGATGAAACGACAAGTAAATGGATTTCTTTTGTAAATCGAAATTTAAAACCTTCAATTTGGTCTAAGAATTCTTAGTTGATTTATCTTTGAATGCTTTTAAAGTCTCAAGATCAAAGGGTTTCTTTATAATAAAAACTATTGTGACGAGTCCTATAACCATTTGAAATAGAAATGTAGATATTCTCATTGAGCTAATCCCACTCACTATTTGATCTAAAGGTATAGATTGCGAAAAAAAGAGTGGACCTCCAATTTCTGCGAGTCCAGTGGCTCCAGGTGAAGGGGCCAATAATAAATAAGAAAGAAATAAGTAAGTCTGGGAAACTAGTTCTGTAACATTGTTGGTGTAGTTAAGGCCTAAGTAAAATATGAAACCTACCAAGAGGAAGTTTGTTGCTAAAGATAATCCAAGAACGAGTGGAAAAAACTTAATGCCATTTTTGAAAAAGAGTTTAAGTTTTTGAGTCGTTTTAAAAATTGTAGGAATCTTAATTAGCCATTTCTCTGGTAAAAAACAAATTAGAATGAGAGTTCCAATATAAAGGGCAAGACCAATTAAAATTTTTAACATTAAATCCCTATATTCAGGATTATGAGATGAGCCTTGTAAATTTGAGGCAAATATAATGATTGTTGTTAATGACGAGGTTAAAATAATAGTAAAAGATCTGATAAATGAAATAATTAGAGCTTCGTGAAGACTTATTCCTCTTTTATATAAATAATAGGCAGATGCGGGGGCTCCTAGAAAAGCGCTAGGAGTTAGCCAACCAAAAAATAGGTTTACTGCAATTGAATTGAAGGAGTCTATAAAACTTAATTTGATATTTAGGATATTTGCAAATAGCTTAAATCTTAAAATTTCAAATAAATAAAAGGCCATATTAAATATAAGAATAATGAATAGGTGATCTTGAATAAGGTTTATCGAGGAATAGAATTGAATTTTAGACTTATAAACGGTACTGGCCAAATATGGACTACCCGTAAGAATCAATCCTAATATTAATATAATAGTTATTATCTTTATCATTTCTGCATCACGTTTTTTAATTTAATCAACTTATCATTGTTTAAATACTAAGAGAAGTTCGGTATCATTTTGAGATGCTAAACCTTCTTCTTAGATCTCTGAGTTATATTCCATTCTCTAAATTTGAGAAATCTCTTCTAAATCCAAGAGAAACTCAAGATACTGTTCTACAACAAATTTTAAGATGCTCAAATTGTTCTCATATTAAGTCTTATGAAGAGTTTAAAAAAGTAATTCCAATTTGTCGCTTCGAAGATGCGGAGTTTTATGTTGATAAGAAGTTTATTTCTTTTTATGAAGAGACATCCGGATCAAGTGGTAGGAAGAAGAAAATACCTTACTCTAAGGATTTAATTAAATCTTTTACTCAATATTTTTTAATATGGATGTATCAGACTCTTAAATCAATAAAGTTTAAAACAGGTAAGTTGTATTTTTCAATATCTCCTCAGTTTGGAAATAAATTGGGTACTATCCAGGATGACTCTGATTACCTAAGTGGACTGACAGGTTTAATCTTTAATTTTTTTTCTGTCGCTCCTAGGAATATAAAAACAATTAAAGATCCAGAGGCTTTTTTTTATGAGACCATTAAATGTATCTTAAGAAACTCAAAACTTGAAGTTATTTCAGTTTGGTCACCAAGCTTCTTATTGAGACTTCTAGACTTGATTCAATCTAATGCAGATAGATTATCTAGAGATTTAAAGCTTTCTAAAACAGATCTTGCAGAGTTAAGGATTGATAGGTTATTTCCAAGTTTAAAACTTATTAGTTGTTGGGGGAGTTCTTTATCAATAAAGGATTTTAACCAAATCATAAAAGTTTTTGGTAATCATTGTGTCATTCAAGAAAAGGGACTTATGGCCACTGAAGCTCCTATGACTCTACCGTGGTCTTCCAATATTTTTGTTCCTTTACAGACAGAGGTTTTTTTTGAATTTATTTCTATTAAAGACGGAAAGATCTATAGATTACATGAACTAGAACTAAACAGAGAATATAACTTGGTCATAACCCAAAAGTCGGGTTTATTTAGGTATGCTATTGGTGATAAAGTCATCGTTAATGATTTTGTAAAAAATACTCCCTCACTTTTATTTTTAGGGCGAGAAAACTCTGTTTCCGATCTTGTTGGGGAAAAAATGAGCGAAGAATTTTTAAAAAAAGAGCTATCAAGTTTTGAGGGTTATGTAAGAATACTTCCATCATTGAGTGAGAAAAAATATTATATTTTACTCGATTCTGAAAGTGGTACCGATTTTAAAACAATTTTAGAATCAAACTTTCACTATTTAAACTCTATAATGCTAGGACAATTGAAGCCTCATGAAATTATTATTCAAAATGATATTTCAAAGATTGTGCTGAATTATTTTATTACAGAAAAGGGAATGAGTATCGGAGATATCAAAGATCAAATCCTTCTTGCGCAAGAGTATGATGATAAGCTTCTAAAATTTATCAAAAAAAAATAATTAAAAACTTCTTAAGAAAAAGATAAAAACCTAATTTTAAGGGGTTAACACCTTTAGAAGTCGCCTTTAACAGATGTAAAATAATGCGCATGGGTATTAACTTTGCATTTGGCTGTGCTATACTCACTTTGGAACAATGCTCCAGAGGAAGGGTAAGTCATGTCATCACTCGAAGATGTAAAAGTATTTGGAAGGAAAGAATCAATAATTGAAAGTTGGTATTGGGCTTTCAAATCTCAAGATCTAAAGAAAAAACAAATTAAGCATTTAACCTTTTTGGGTGAAGAGCTGGCCGTTTATCGTGGAGAAGATGGTGTTGTTAGAGCAGTTGAGGCTTATTGCCCACATATGGGTGCACATCTTGCTGAAGGTAAAGTTGACGGTAAAGGTATTCGGTGTTTTTTTCATGCTTGGAAGTTTGATGAACAGGGCTCTCTTATAGATATACCATGTCGAAAAAAACTTGGACTAGATGCCAAAATAAAACAATATCCAGTGAAAGAAAAATATGGAGTTATTTGGATTTATACTGGAGAAAATCCAACTCATGATGTTCACGATATTCCTGAATTAAAAAATCTAGAAACAGCTTCTAGTTTTGGAAACACTTTTATTAAGGAGTGCCATCCAAATATTGTCATGATTAATGCAATCGATGCTCATCACTTTACATCTGTTCACAACTTACCTGTTGACGTTAAATTTGAAGTTAATGAAATAAGTAAGAATACAATTCAGTTTAATAATACAACCCATATTCCTAAAACCACATGGTATCTTAAATTTTTTAGCAAATTTTATGAGAATGCGTTAACTTATTCAATGGCTTACACTGCAGGGACAACAGGATCAGTTACTGTAGGTCCTGACTTTTTACATTGTCATATCATTTTTGCTCTAAGGCCTACATTAGAAGGTAAAACTGAAGGTCTCACAATATTGGTAAATAAAAAAAGAAAGGGCTTTTTTTGGTCGCTTGCAACACCAGTTATTTTATTTGGAACAAAGTTGGTTGGTAATTATTTCGCAAAAGGTGATACTGAAGTTTTTAAAACAATTAAATTTAATTTTAAAACACCAATAAAAGAAGACTACTCGATAATAAAGTTTATTCAACATATAGAAAAGCAAGAACTAGCAAACTGGGGGAGAGAGAAGACCAAAGAGTCTAAAAGCCTCATTCGTCCATTGGATAAAAATAACTTACAGGAAGTATAATGATGTTTAAATTAAAAACTAAAACAGTTCCAGTTGAAAAAATCGAAGATAAAATAATTTTTTCAATGTTTCATTTATTTAATAGATATTACAATAATGTGGATCAAGATACTTTTAAAAAAGATTTGTTAGAAAAAAGCCATGTTATTCTTTTGTTTGAAAAAAAGACAGGGCTCTTAAAAGGTTTTTCCACTATTACTAATTTAGATTTGAGTCTTGATAATAATCATATTCGAGGTATGTTTAGTGGTGATACTGTCATCGATAAAGAGTTTTGGGGTCAAGGGTCATTAGGAATCGCTTTTCTTATTCATTTATTTAAACAAAAGTTAAAAAAGCCAATGACACCTCTTTACTGGTTTTTAATTTCAAAAGGACATAAAACGTATCTCCTAATGGCCAACAACTTTAAAATTCATTACCCAAGGTTTGAAAAAAGCACTCCACGAAATATTAAAAAAATTATCGATGGTTTTTCTAATACTCTTTATCCTCATAATTATAAAAATGGAACAGGAATTATTAGCTTCTCGCCTGAAGAGAAAAAAGACTTTTTAAAAGTAGGAGTCGCTCCTATCTCTAAAGAAATGATTGATAATAACCCTAGGATTGCTTATTTTTCTAAGGTAAACCCTAAGTGGACTGAAGGGGACGAGTTAGCATGTGTTGCTGAAATGACATTTGCTCTTCCTGTTCAGTATTTTCTCAAAACATTAAAGAAATTATTTATTCGAAATATTAAAGGTTTCTCAAAAGAGACTTCATATGAAGCTCAAAGAGGATATAAGAAACTATGAAAACAATTCTAATTACAGGAACATCTTCAGGCTTTGGTTTTAAGTTTGTAGAGGATCTACTTGAGAGTGGACATAAGGTTATAGCGACACTTAGAAATTTAAAGGAGAGAGAGGATTTATTTTCTGATCTTAAAAATCGATATGGAGATCATCTTGATGTCATAGAGTTGGATGTTACAAAAACTGAAGATCGCGCATCTGTTGTTCAGTATATTAATAAAGAACTTAACGGATCACTAGACATCCTGATTAATAATGCCGGCTATGGTGCCTTTGGAGCTTTAGAGGACTTTTCTGAGAAAGAAATAAGACAACAAATGGAAGTGAACTTTTTTGCACCTACAATTTTAATTAAAGAATTATTACCATTTTTAAGAAGAAGCAAAGGTATGGTGATCAATATTTCCTCAATTATGGGGCAATATTCCTTCACTGCGGGTGCTGTATACTCAGCTTCGAAGTATGCACTAAATGGTATCAGCGAAGGACTCAAATACGAACTTTTACCTCATGGAGTAAAAATTGTAACTTTAGAGCCGGGCGGACATAAAACAAACTTTATGAAGTCCGTTAAATGGGCTGAAAAGAGTTTTAGTCCTGATTCACCTTATCTAAGTCAAAGTAATGGGCTTAAGTCATTTATGGATAAGCTGCAAGCTCTTGGCAAATCACCTAGTGCTGAAAATGTTTCAAAAAGATTAATTAAGTTAGTAGAAAAAGATTCTGTTCCGGTAAAGGTACCTATCGGGTTAGATGCTAATATGATTGCTTTTATGAAAAAAATATTACCAGAGTTTATTTTTAATAAACTTATGAATATTGGAAATAAAATGATGGTAAAGGAAGCCTAATGGACGTGTCCTCTTCCTTAGTAAAGGAAAAATACTTTTCTACACCCTCTATAGGAAAAATCCTTGAGGGGAAGTTTAGTGGTGGGCTAAATGCTTCATTAGATGAAAATATTCTTTGGGGAGCAAACTCTTATGGGCTAGAAAACTCAAAACTCTTTGAAGCTCTTAGTGAGGAACAAAAATTAAGTCTTTTAAATGAATTAGCTTTCAAACGATTAGAGGAAGCCTATCATATTGAACACTATGGGATGACTTTTGCTAGTAAGATGAGTTTATTTTCAAAAAGCTTTCAAGAGCAACAGTTATATTGTGTTGTGGCTTCGGAAGAGGCTTCTCACTTACAAATGGTCAAAACCTTAATTGGAAGTAGGTCAAAGGATATTGAGATTAATGATTTTTCAAAGTTTTTGAAAGACATTATTGCAGTCGGGGATAGAGAAACTTTAATTTTTGTTATTCAAATTCTTTTAGAAGGGTGGGGATTAGATCATTATAAAATTATGGCCGATACAGCGATTGATAATGATGTCAAAGATGTATTTTCCCAAATTGTTATTGATGAAAGTGCTCATCACGGTAGTGGATTAGTTTTATTTGAAGAAAGCCAGCTTTCTAACAATCAGATAAACAAAATATCTGAGATTATGAATGTGTTTTTAGAAACCATCAAAGTTGGGCCTACAGGGCTTTTAAATTCTTTTGAAAGTGTTGCAGGAGAATTTAGCTCATCTTCAAAATCTCAATTTTTAACTGAAATTAATGCTCAAGAAGAAATCCAAAGAAAGTTGAATCTTGTTAAAAAATTAATGCTTCATGCTAAAGCTCATAAAATTATTGATAGACTCAACTTCAATTAATTAAAGAAAAATTAATATTTCAATCATTTATGTTCAATTTTAACTGCTAAGATTGATAGGAACATTCGTTATCTTTAAACTTAATTTATGATAAATTTAATTGTTCTATTGATGTCTCTATTATTTGTAAGTATTGCAAAGGCAAAGATAATTGTGGCATTGCAAGACAGACCTCCACAATTATCAATCAATAATGGTGAGTTCAGTGGGCCAATTTATGAAATTGCTAAAAAGCTAGTCCAAGGAATAGATGAAGATTTGCATTTCCAACCTGTCTTATGGTCAAGAGCATTACGTTTAGCTGAATTGAAAGAAGATTTATTGCTGATAAGACATTCAATGACTGACTCCAGACAAAACTTCCTTCTACCGATTATTTATGGTTTTGAAAAAAGAAAAGTTCATTTTTATAAAAATAAAGAATCAAATTTTAATATTAAAAGCATAGAAGACTTAAAAAAATATAAAATCGGTTATAGGCGAGCTTCATTTTATTTTCCTGAGTTTCAAAACTTCGATAAACGCAACTTACATGCATTAGATACTGATGAACAGCTTTTAAAAATGGTGGCAAATAAAAGAGTTGATTTAGTTATTTTTAATGACCATGCAATATATAAAGAGAAGTTGGAGCGTCTAAGCGACCCTAGGCTAAAAAATTCAATTACTCCAATTAATTTCTTTTATTCTTTTACAAACCCAAGGTTCTTTTCTGTTCCTAAAGGTTCCAAACTGAGTAAGAAGTTTTATACTGATTTAAATTGTACAATGCTTATGTTAAGGAAAAGCGGATTAATTAAAAGTATCTTTGAGAAATATCATATTACTCCACCTTTTCAAATGTATAGTGATAAATATTCGAAAGCACAGATTAGTTTGTGTAACTAAGGTTTTTCTTTCTTAGATAGGTATTTGTTTAGATAATGAATGAGTTTTTCTTTCTTTATAGGTTTTTCTATAAAGTCATTCATTCCGGCATATATAGCTTTTTCCCTGTCATTGCTAAAAACATTTGCACTCAGACAAATAATAGGGATGTTTTCATTAAATTTTCTAATTGCCTTGGTCGCATCGAATCCATTCATGATTGGCATACTAATATCCATTAATATCAAATCAAAACTGTTCTTCTTACAGGCTTTAACGGCTTCTTTTCCATTGTCTGCAAATTCGTAAGGTACCTCAAGCTTTTTAAGTAGGCTACCTATCACTAATTGATTCATTTTGTTGTCTTCTACAATTAGAATCTTTTCAACTTTGATATTTAGCTCTCCCTCCTTTATTACTGCTTTGTTTTTTGGTTCTTCCCCCCTAATTAAAGGAAGAAAAACACTGAACTTACTTCCTTTTCCTACCTCTGAGTCAACTTCTATATAGCCATCCATTAAATCTACGAACTTCTTAACTAAGGAAAGGCCAAGCCCTGTACCTTCCTGGGTCTTTACGTAGGTATTCTCTATTTGTTGAAACTCTTGGAATATTAAGTTGACTTGTTCAGGTGGAATTCCAATTCCTGTATCCGAAACTTCAAATAAAATGAAGTCACCTTGCTCTTTGATATGTAAAGTGACATTTCCTTCTTTGGTAAATTTAATTGCATTGTTTATTAGATTTATTAGTATTTGTTTTAGCCTAAGAGGATCTATTAGAACATAGCTTGGAAGATTTTCATCTATAATATACTTAATTTCAATATTCTTTTGAATTGCAATAGGGTGGAGGATACTTACAATTTCATGGGTGATTTCTTGGTGATTGACATTAACCGAGTTTATTACAATATTCCCAGACTCTAATTTACTAAAGTCTAAAATATCATTTATTATTTCTAATAGGGCATGACTAGCTTTATCAAGGTTTCCTAAATAGGATTCTTGTTCAGGATTTAATTGAGTTTCCTTTAATAATTGAGAAAATCCTATAACACCATTCATTGGAGTTCTTAGTTCATGAGTCATGTTGGCTATAAATGCTGACTTTATTCTAGAACTTTCATCAGCTTTTTGTTTTTCGTAATAGTAGCCCTTAAGTCCATGGAGCATTGATTCTTTTTGCGGAAGTAGTATTTTAAAATACAATATTGCAAGTAAAATGAATCCGATGATACTTAAGGCCATATTAAATATATTGCTCCATTGCTCATAGGTATTACTTTCTTTTTCAAATAGGGTTACTGCTTCATTTAGTATTTTTAGAACTTTTTGAGAGTCGGTAAAGATAATCTCGTGAGAAGTTTCAGGAGATGTAATAATTGAGATGTATTTATTAAAAATAGGATTTACCTGATTTTGGTAAAATAGTTTTATTTCATGGCTTGCTGATTCATTTAAACGCTCGTGGGAAAACTTAAATAAGTTTAGAGAGGTTTTGAATTCAACAGGTTTCGAGTTAATAGTTTTTAGATAGGCCAATTTTTGAGAAAGCATCCGTTGGCGACCTGAGATATTAATCAGACTATCATAGTCACTTTTTAAGCTATTCATGTATTGCTGAGTGCCGATAAGTAGAAAAAAACAAGTTAGAAATCCTCCCATAATGAGATGAGTATTTCTACTCAGCTTTTGCTGATATAATTTTATTTGTTGGTCTACCATAGGTGTCTTGTCGGAAAATAATCCAAGAGTTTTACTTATTTAAGTATTAAATTTTATAACTTGATAAATTTACTTTTTTAAGGGGGGAGGTTGTCCAATAGTATAAATTAGCTCGATAAATATATAATATTAAAAATGAGATTATTTATATCAATTTGATCTAATGATTTAGTGTGTTGGGTTTGCACTTCAAGTCGGTAAAACCCGAAAGCTTGAGCATTCTTTCAAAATATTTAACTGTGTCTGGTGCGTTGTGTATTGAGTTTTAGCAGGCAAAAACGATAACTTTGTTAAAAGGAGTGTCATGAAATTTTTTATAACATGTATGTTCATTTACTTCGCACAGACTGTAAATGCTGCCAATTGTGGATATCTAAAGTGGGAAAGTATTGCTGTTAAGGAAGATCTAACTAAGATTGCGTTTACTAATTCAAAAGAAAAATATATTGCCATTTGGAATATCGCCACGGGAGTTGCGAAAAAGCTTGATAGACCAAATATAAATATAAAAGAACTATTTTTCGTAGATTCTTCTAAACTAGTAGCTGTCGGTACAAGAAACGGTAGAGGCCCTTATTTTCAAGTATGGAACTTAAAGACTGGGTCTAGCAAAAATCTAGATAATCTCACCTTTAGGGATATGGCCGGTGATATTATCAGTAACCTTTCTCGCAACAGCAGATATGTAATCACATCAGGTCAACTTTTTTATGGCGGGTGGGGATACCATGTCATTGATTTAAAAACAGGCCTCACTACTTTGACCTTTAAAAATAGGAAAGGTCAGGCGCAAATTTCAGATGATTTAAGTCGACTCTACATTGTCACACAAAGAGGCGATCATAGAAGTGCGTATATCGAAATCTTTGACGTTTTAGAACAAAGGATTCTATACGGAGATTATTTATCGTCCACCTATAGTAGAGATGATCGAATGAACTGGGTGAATAATAAAATAATTTTCTCTGGTTACAATGCCTTAGTTTTTGATGCCGAGACTAAAGACGTGGAAAATTTATTTTCTCGAGGTTCTCTTAAGTCTTATTCAAGAGATTTATCTATTTGGGCTCATTCATCTTCATATAGTGGAACATCTTATACTATACGCTCCAAAAATCCGCTTTATGTGCGTGATTTAAGACCAAACGAGAAAACTTTTGCTTCGAAACTTAGTCAAGATGGGAAAAAGATGTTGGCAGTTACAGAAAGCAATAAAATTTTATTGTTTAACACTGACAAAGAGACCTTTAGTTTTGTTTCAGAGTGCAATCTACAGTAGAAATTTTGAATTTGTTTTATAGTCAGCTTTTTATAGAAGTTATCAGTAAAAAATATTTTTAAAGCTGGTTGATAGATTGTTATTGAGTGAGATTAAAGAACTTAAGAGACTCGGAAGAACTCTTTTGAGATGGTCATAAGAGATATTACGCTACTTCACATTTAAATATACTAATGCTAGAACCGAGGCGTTTAACAATAACGCAAAGCTGGTACAGAAAAGGGCTTACGGATATAAGTCTTTTAAAAATTATCGATTAAGAGTGCTAGGTGCTTGTCGTTGAGGGCTTGAGTGCGGTGTGTTCCACTATTAAGGGGTTAGAGTCGTATTTCTGTATATGTCTTTATTGTGACTGACATGGTGGCTCCGGTAAAAGACAAATAATTTCATGCATTTAAATAGGAAAAATGTCTGAGCTCAGTATTTTGTTAGACTAAAAAACTCCAATGTAGTCTTAGGTAAAAAAAACCGATAAATCTACGTGAGATTATTATTATTTTTTATTTTAACATTTAATGCATATGCTGGGCTTATTCAAATCGAGAAGAAGGGCGAAGAAGTCTTTCTTATATCTAAGTCTTGCCAGCTTAATAATTCTCAATCCACATCTTTTATTAGATTATCGCAATCAAATTTAGGCTTACCAACATGCCAATGTTCTAATGGAGTTTGTAAATCAAACATTTCAAATATAATTCCTTCAATCTATAAAGAACTTTTATATAATCATACTAAGTATGAAGGGCCAAATTGTTGGAATGCAGCTTTATTGGGGGCAGGTTCAATTAGTTCCATAAGATATGTTGACGATGGAGAACTCAAGGAAGTACTAGGTTCTCCTATCTGTAAAAAAATTAACAAGCAGCAAGAATTAAAGCCTGGTGATATCATAACAATTAAGAAGAGGACTTCAAATTCTAATCGAGTACAAGAGCTACATGGATTTACTTACCTTACAGAGCAAGGATCTTTTAACAAAGACAATGGAGACGTATCAAAGCCATATGTTTTGGCATCTGTGAAAAGTATATTTGAAGAATACAATATTACTAAAGACTGCCACTTAAATAGTAGGTGCCAGCTATTTACAGAAGCTCATCGCTGTCAAAATATTAGTTCAATCTTGGAGAAGAGTGAAGATCACAAAGCTAAAGAGGTCTATGAAGAAGCTTTAAAAATATCTTGTACAATTAATGAGCTGTTTTTAGGTAATCAGATTTTATCAGGAGAGCTAACAAGTTTATTAAAAGTGAATTTGAATATTCTTAAAGAAATGGCTTTAGAGCTTGAAACTTCCGAGTTTAAAAGTATTTTAGATTATCAAATAGATTCACTGGAAAAATCTCTTTTTGATATTTTAGAATTTGAAGAAGCTTTTTCAAGGTCAGGAGAAATTGTGGATTTTTCTGATACCGATAATAATTTATTCCGGCCAATTAATTATGACCAGAGTGGCAGCAAATTAAATTTTGATAATTATATAGATGAAGTCAATGAGATTGTCTTATCTGGTAAAGCTAATGAATTCTTAGTGTGTGAGTATTTCTCTTTTATTAAAAAATATAATCTTAGGATCAGCTCCAATGATCAAATAATAATCAATAGTGATAAAAAATTATCTAAACTATTTAATGAATGTAACTAATGTTTAAGGCTATATTTCTTTAGTGAATGTGAGTGGTTGCCTCTGCAGAAAAATTGTAATTTCAATGTCTTACTAATTATTATGAGTCAGAAGTCAGTATCTATTTGGACAAAAAATATTTGAAGTGTTATGTAATCCATATGATTGGAACAAATACCATAGACCCCGGAATGAAAATTGATTGGGGGAAAACTTCAGAAGATTACGCTAAATACAGACCAGGACCGCCTACAAGTTTTTATAGCAAACTTGCTGCTTTAGATGTTGGTATTAAGGGACAAAAAGTATTAGATATAGGTACTGGGACTGGAGTTATAGCAAGGGAGTTTAGTAAGCAGGGATGTGATGTAATTGGTACTGATATCTCAGCTGAACAGATTGAAATGGCTAAAGCTTTAGCTAGTAAAGAAAAACTAGAAGTTGAATTCCAAGTTTGTTCATCAGAAGAGCTAGATTTTCCTGAGAACACTTTTGATGTGATCATTGCCAACCAATGTTTCTTATATTTTGATGTTGAAAAAGTTAAGCCTATTTTTGAAAAAATCTTAAAACCAAATGGTGTTTTAGTTTTATCACATTTCTCTTGGATGCCATTTTTAGATAATGTCGCTAGGGCATCAGAAGAACTAATTTTAAAACATAACCCAAATTGGACGGCTCATAGCTATAAAGGTGATATAAAGCCTAAGTATCCACAACTCGAAAGTCATTTTAGATATAAAGGATTCTTTGTTTATGATGAAGGAATTCCTTTTACTAAAGATTCATGGTTGGGAAGAATTAGAGCATGTAGAGGTGTCGGTGCAAGTATGGATCCTGATACAATAGAAAAGTTCAACTCAGAACACTCCATACTTTTGGACGAAATCACAACAGATGATTTTAAAGTTATTCACAGACTTGATGCTCATATCATGTGTCTAAACAAGTCATAGTCTTTCAGTTCATCTCAAAACATTTCAGGATATGTCATAGTGGTGGCCCGGGCGAGACTTGAACTCGCACAGTATTGCTACCGGCGGATTTTGAATCCGCTGTGTCTACCATTCCACCACCGGGCCTTCTTTTGAGAAATTTAATATTATGAATTTGTAGGCTTTAAGTCAATTGAAATGGATAATTGCAATGCGTAAAGTCCTGTATTTATTAAAAAAACTCCACTCATCTATTTTGACCTAGATCAGAGTTTTAATTTTCAATTCTTGCTAAAATGAGAGCAGGAGATTGATTATGAGTACTTATACAACTGTTTCTTTTGGCGTTCCAGATGATCTAAATTTAAAAACTTCCGGTGAGGGAAAAGAGGATTTGCATTTAGCCCCACCTCCTGAGTTTAATGGGATTGAAGGTGTGTGGACTCCAGAAGATCTTTTTAGTGCGAGTATTTCTAGTTGTTATATCTTAACCTTTAAGGCCTTTGCTTCTTATAAAAAAGTGGAGTGGTTAAATATTGAGGTTAAAGTAGACGCTGAGTTAGAAAAAACACCTGAGGGCTTTAAGTTCACAAAAGTAGACATTTATCCGTTTCTGACTATTTGTTGTCAGGATAATGTAGATCCTTATTTGAAGCTTTTGGAGAAGTCTAAGGGAGCGTGCTTGGTGACTAATTCTATGAACTGTGAGTTTGAGGTCCATCCAAAAATAAGAGTGAAGGCTAAATAAATGAAACATTTTATTATTGGAGCTTTTTTACTTATATCACAAGTTAGCTTTGCTGATGAGGAAAAAGAGATTCTAAAAGTCATGAAAGCGTTTGGTAAAGAATTGAAAGCAGAGCTAAAAAAAGGGCTTAAAAAATCAGAAATAGAAGCCTTGAAAGTATGTCATTCTATGGCCCCTAAAATTGCTAAAAAGTATTCTAATAAAAAGATTAAAGTTGGAAGAGTTAGTTCAAAGCCTAGAAATCAGGATAATCATAATGAAAATTGGATGAGCCAAACAATAGAGCTGTATAAGCAAAAAAAACTTACAGCTGCATATACCAAAGTTGATCTACCTAGTGGCGGCGTTGGTATTTTAAAACCTATATATATTAATGATGTTTGCCTAAAGTGTCATGGGAGCAATATTAGTTCTAAAACCCAGAAATTGATAGATTCCCATTATCCAAAAGATAAAGCTACTGGTTATAAAATCGGTGATTTGAGAGGCTTTATTTGGGGAACTAAATCTAAATAATTTAATTGGTTTTAAGACCCATTAAGTTTATGATTTAGTCATGGAAGATATTAACTTAACATTTTTAGGTGCCGCTTCAACTGTTACTGGATCGAAAACATTAGTTGAGTTTTCTAATACCAAACTAATTGTTGATAGTGGTATGTTTCAAGGTCCAAAAGAAGTTCAGGAGCAGAACTCAAAAAAAATCCCTGTCGTATATAGCGAGATTGATTATATCTTTTTAACCCATGGGCATTTGGATCATTGTGGTTACCTTCCAATTATGGTTAAAAATGGCTTTCATGGAAAAATATTTTGTTCCGAAGGGACAAAAGAGATTGTCGAAATCATTTTAAAAGATTCCGCTAGAGTTCAGAAATATGATTTAAAAGAAGGAAAAATTAATGAGATTCTATATGATGAATATGATGTAGATAATACTCTTTCGTTTTTCCATATTAGGGAGCTTGATACGAAGTATGAAATGCAAAGTTTTAGTTATGAATTCATAGAAGCTGGTCATATATTAGGTGCAACTAGCATTATATTTAACATTAATAATAAAAGAATATGTTTTTCTGGAGATATTGGAAGAGTTGATGATGCTATCCATAATTCTCCAAATTTGCCTGATAATATTGATTTTCTAGTATTAGAATCTACTTATGGAAATAGAAATCATGAATTGAGCTTTCCTTGTTTGGATCTTAAAGCTCAAATTCAAAAAATAAAAGAGACTAATGGGGTATTACTCATTCCGGCTTTTGCTGTGGCAAGGACTCAAATTTTAGTCTTCGAATTATTTTTGTTGTTTAGAGATTTTCCTAACTCTAAAATACCTGTGTTTGTAGATAGTCCCATGGGAGTTAAGGTCACGCATCTTTATGAAAGATTGGCCCATAATCTTAAAATCGAGGGGAAGGTATTTAGGGAGGCCATGAAAATAGCTAAGTTTATGGAATTTGGAAATGACTTTGATAAACTCGCCAAGGCAAAACCCCCTTTTATACTTATAAGCTCCTCAGGTATGATTAGTGGTGGCAAGGTTATTAAATATTTTGATATGTTTGCAAAGCATGAGAAAAACACCATATTGTTATCTGGCTATCAGGGTAGTGGAACCATTGGAAATCAATTAGTTAATGGTAAGCGAAAGTTTAAAATATTAGGGCATAAAATGGAAGTAAGGGCAAGAGTCGATCAGTTGAAGTCGATGTCGGCTCATGCTGATAGATCAGGCCTTAAGAGTTATGTAGAAGCTAATGCAAAAAATTTAAAAAAAGTTTTTCTAAATCATGGTGAAATAGAATCTGTAAATGATTTTAAACAAACTCTTGAAGGTATCTATGATTTTGAAGTTATTGGAGTTGAAAAGGATAATGTTTACTCATTAGGAGATGAAGCATGAGAATTGTAATAACCGGGGGACCAGGTGGGGGAAAGACAACCGCCTTAGATTTGTTTAAGAGAGAGCTTTTGGAGAAAGTCGTTGTCGTTCCCGAGTCAGCAACTGCCATTTTTAAAAGTGGAATTAAAAGAGACGATCGTTCTGATATAGTTAAGGCTATTCAAAAAACTATTTTTGACTACCAAAAAAATGTTGAAATGATTTATAGGAAGCAGAATCCGGAAAAAGTATTACTGTGTGATAGAGGTACCCTTGATGGTCTGGCATATTGGCCAAATAGTGAAGAATCTTTTTTTGAAATTATGGAGTCTAGTTTCGAACATGAATTAAAAAGATACGATGCCGTTATATTTTTTGAAACCGCAGCAAAATCGGGGGCAGATATTACTACCAATAATATCTATAGAAACGAATCAAACGATAAAGCAATAGAACTGGATCGAAAACTTAAAGATATTTGGTCAAAGCATCCTCATTTCCATTTGGTTAAGAGTGAGGGGAATTTTATTGATAAAATTGTAAAAGGTATTTCTGTTTTGAAAGAAGTTGTGAATTAGATTATGAGTAGAGCTAAGAAAAAAAATAATGTCTTTTTGATTCGTAAAGAGAACAAAGATTTCGAAAGGTTTAATAAAGATAAATTAAAAAGAAGTTTACTCCATGCAGGAATGTCAGAAGAAAAATCAAATGAAATTATTCAAGAACTGTCTCCTAAGCTTAAAGACTATTTTTCTACAGCTCAGTTACATAAAGCGACATATAAGGCTATTTTAAAGCGATCAAGTGTATTTGCAGCTAATTATGATATAAAACGGGCTATTTATAATTTAGGTCCGACAGGTTATCCATTTGAAATTTTATGTGCAGAAATGCTTAAAGCAAAAGGGTATAAAGCTAAAGTTTCTGTTATGGTGAAGGGAGAATTTGTAAAGCATGAAGTTGATGTCATTGCGAGAAGAGATGATAAAAGTGTTTTTTGTGAATGTAAATTTCATAACCGAAAATTCTATAAAAATGATATTAAAATTCCGCTTTATGTTTATGCTCGATTCTTAGATATTCAAAAGGCTAATCCCAATGAAAAGTTTGATTATGCTTTAATTTCAAATACTCAATTTTCGGAAGATGCTATTAAGTATTCAAAGGGAGTTGGTCTTGTTTTATATTCTCTTAACTATCCAAAGAAAAATACTTTTTGTGATATAATTAGAAAGTATAAAGTTTATCCTATCACTGTATTGAAGTCACTAAGAGTTAAAGACAGAAGAAGGCTGTTAGATGAAGGTATTGTTGTTATTAAACAACTTAAAAGCAAACACTTAGACCTGTTAGAAATTGAAGAAAATCAGAAAATAAAAATTATGCAAGAAGTGAAAGTCTTAACTAGACCTAATTAATTGTAGCGTTTCTTCCATTTTAAAACGATAGAAATCCTCACCAAGATATTTATTCAAATTGTCATTATTAATTAGACAAGAGTATTTTAAATAATCAATGAGATATTCTGGAACATCTAGATTCGTTACTTTTAAAACTTTGTTCAATGCTGAAGCCATAGAAATGGGGAAGGGGATTCCTCTAGAACCAATAATATCTAAGGCTTTTCTTAGGCTTATAAATTCATTTGTTGCAACATTATATATACCAGTAGGTAACTCTGCTATCGAGCGGTAAAGAACTTGAGCCATGTCGAACTCGTGGATAAATTGAAAAATTGGATTATAATCAATAGGTCTAAGGGCCAGTTGGCTCATGAGGTAGCGACTCATACTATTAGAAATCTGAGTTCCTATAATGTTACAAGGTCTTAATAGTACAGACTCAACCTGGCCTTGATATTTCCACATCCAAGTTGAACAGATTTGATCCATCTCAACCACATCCCTCAATTCTGGATATTTAATAGAAGCTTTTAATGGAGCATCTTCTTTTAAAAAAATACCATTATCTGGGAGTGCGCCATAAACATGAAATGTACTAAGAACTATGACTTTTTTTACTTTAAATCTTAGGCTTAAGTCCAAAATACGATTGGTACCCATTACACTAAGTTCTAATCTTTCAGCTAGACCTTGGTGGATATTTGAACTATGGGAAATTCTGGCTAAATGATAGACATAATCAAAGTTATGATCCCTAAATAGGTTTTCAAAATTACCTCGTGAATACCTAAATTTTTTTACCTCTAGGCCAACTTCACTTGAAACTTTTGAAACAGATCTAGAATCAACTCCAATGATTTTCCATGTAGGGTTATTTTTTAAGATAAGTTTGGCTAAAATTTGTGCAAGCCCACCTGAAATACCAATAATAAGAACTTTTCTATTATGATTATTGGTGTCCACTATTTACTTCCTTTTTTTAAAAACTGATTTACAGGTTCTCTTAACCAGTTTAAAAATTTTCTTCTTTGTTTTAGCCCCAATTCAATTTTTTCTTTTATCCCATCTTCAATATCAGTTATATGTGGACGAATCATTTTTTCAGGAGCATCAAATGATAGATCTTGAGGGAGCTCCACAGGTTTACCAATATAAATGTCAATCGGAGATGGTAGCGGTATGAGATTAAGGGGAAGGGGAAGATTTGGTAAGCCTAGTTTTTTTCCTAATTCAGCTGCTTGAAACACAATCGGAAACATTTCCTCAGCTCCAACAACAGAAATAGGTAATATCTTACATTTCGCTTGAAGTGCAATTCTGTAAAAGCCAGAAGAGAATCTTTGAGTTTTATAAAAGTCCTTTGTACTTTTATTTATTCCTCTAACTCCCTCTGGAAAAACTAGAATAGATTCACCACGATTTAAGAGCCACTTACAATTTTCTCTATCCCCAAGGATAGATCCAGTTTGCGCGGTTAAGTCTCCAATAAACGGAAGACCGGCCATAAATCTTTCAATCATACTATGGACAACCCTTGGGGGATCGACTTCATAAGCCAATGCGGTAGTAATGAGAACACCGTCGATCGGAATTTGACCAGTATGATTAGAAACAATCATATAAGGTTCATCTTTTACATTCTCGATTCCAAAAACTCTTACTTTGAAATAGTTCCTGTATATGGGTAAAACGACTTCCATGGCCGTTTTTATCGATTGTAGGTCAAACCCCCAAGGATCTTGATAATGTTTGTATTTTTCTTGTAATTTTTGAAAAACAAGATCTTTTTGCTTCTTATCTTGAGCGTTTAGTTTGAAACTGATTTGATCAAGCATATAAATTCCATTTTTTTTCTACTATTCATTTATAATCGATTTATGGCTATACTTTAAGCGGGTAAAAAACAGTAGGAAACTTTTATGAACGATGAACAGAAAAAAGAAGAACAAAATACTCAGGAAAATTTAGACTGGAAAGATAAGTTCAGTGACCTTGTTCAGACCTGTCAAACCGAATTAAAGAAAACAACAAAGATTGGTATGAAAATGATTTCTGCAACCCAATCTAATTCTCAACTACACGAATGCTATGAGGAAATAGGAAAGTGGTTAGTTGAAGAATATAACTCTGGAAATATCCAAGTAGATAATGAGAGGATTGAAGGATTAATATCCAGGGTCAGTGATTTAAATTCTCAACTTTCTGACTATGAAAAAGAGGTTCAAGAAATAAAAAAAGGTTAAAGTTCCTTTCCATGGAGAAAAGAAATAAGAGATTGCTCTAGTGGAGGAACACCTTCTTTACTTTCTGCCGAGGCAAAGAAAATTTGAGTCATGGCTTTATATTCTTTAAGCAGTTGAGGTTTTAATTTATTAAGAGCAGCTTTTTCTTTTTGTTTTTTTAATTTATCAATTTTGTTGAATACAAGAAAGATATCTATGAGTTCAGGATTAATGTATTGATAAAACTGTTGATCAACTTTTTGATTGGGATGTCTGGCATCTTGTAAATTGAGCAGGAGAGTTTTTCCATTTATGAAATAGAAAAAACTATTCATAATCTCTTTCCAGTTTTTTCCCATACTCTTGTTAACTTGAGCATGCCCATAACCCGGAAGGTCATATAAGTAATAAACCTTATGTTCAGGATCTTTAGTTAATGAAAAAGTAAAAATATTAATCTTTTGTGTTCTTCCCGGAGTTTTCGATGTTTTAGCAGTTTTGCTTCCAAACAGAGAATTAATAAGAGAGGATTTTCCCACATTTGACCGACCTACGAAAGCGCAGCCAATGGCCATGGGGTTATTCGCCCACCAATCTTGAATTTGTTCGACAGTGTCAAATGCCCTAATAAACTTAACTGAGCCTCTGTCTATTTGTTGAATATCCATAGGCAATGGGTTTAACTCTTTTGGTCAAATTGTGCAATCTTTTTTTTACAAGTCGCTAAAATTACATATTAAAAATAGGAAGTTTTCTTGCTTTTCTCATTTTGGAGTTTAAAACAAAGGAGAGAAATAATGCATTCAGAGACAACAATACTTTCAGACTACATGGATAATACAGGAGTTAAAGAAGGAGATTTTATTCAAATCTCCCCCTTAAGTGGTAAGAGGACAAAATTTAGAATTAATAGAACTTGTATTGATTTTGTTTCCGAGACATTAAAGCAGCAGGTTGAATCAAATTTTTCAAAAACTTTACCATGTCTAAAAAATGAAAAGTTCCATGTTCAGATTAAAAAACTTGATGTTATTGGAAGAAATAATTCTCATAAGGAAAGATACTTTTTTGAGGTCATTCAAGGGCCAGCTATAAGTTTAAATGGGTGTTTTGTCTTTAAAGGATATTTGGAGGAGAATGACTCATTTGAAATTGGGCATAATAAACTTATCATGATGAGGAAAAGACCTGAGTTAGATTTTAGTCCCCAAAATAAGTTAGTTCAGGACAATTTAAAGGTCGTTCGCTCCCAACTTCCTATTTTGTTGGAAGGAGAAACTGGGACAGGAAAAACCAGTTTAGCAAGACTCATTCATGAAGAGTCTGGTTTATTTGGTCGTTTTGTTCATCTTAATTTATCTTCTTTTTCTAGTAATCTCATTGAATCTGAATTATTTGGTCATGAAAAAGGTGCTTTTACTGGAGCTTATCAGGCAAAAAGGGGGGCTTTTCGAGAAGCTAATGGAGGGACATTATTTTTGGACGAAATTGATTCTCTACCAATAGATTTACAAGTAAAACTTCTTTTATTTTTGGATAATCAGAAGTTTAGAAGCGTTGGTGGTTCCTCAGAAACAAAGGTAAATGTAAGGGTTATTTTTTCCTCTGGAAGTAAATTAAAATATTTAGTCGAAAAAGGACTGATGAGACGTGATTTTTACTTTCGTATAAGTCAAGGCCATAAAATTGCGCTTCCCTCCCTGAGAGATGATTTAGAAAGGATTGAAAAGTTTTGTATGTTATTTTCAATTGAAAAAAATACTTCAATTCCTATTAAGCTTATTGAATTTTATAAGACTTTACCTTGGCCAGGAAACTACAGACAGTTAAAGGGACATCTAGAAAGAAAAATGATTCTAGCTAGGTCATCTAAATTAGATTTTGATGAAATCGATGAAGAGTTGATTGGACAATCTTCAGAGCTCTTGGTTATTGAAAAAGAGTTTATCACCCTTCAGGAAGTTAAAGTTGCATACGCTGCTAAAGTTTTCTTTGAAACGGGACAAAATTATACTCAGGCTGCTAAAAAGCTCTCTATTTCAGCAAAATCATTAAAGGGTCTAATTGGTCAATACAAACCTTTAATTACGAACCAACCATATAAAGGATATTAACTTCTAGAACTTCACCTTCGACGTTATTATCGTAAAGGAAATTATTAATTTCATCTTGAATCGCTTCTTTAAGGACTTCTTTACCTTCATCTTGGATAGGGAAGTCCGAAGAGACTGGCTCTACAGATGTAAAGAAATAGTCTTTTAGACGATATTCATATTCTTCCAAATAGTATTTTGCAAACTTGGTACTCACTCTCAAACTGAAATCTATGGTAATAGAATCTATATCACCAATTTCTTCAACAAAAATGGGAACTTTTACATTTTGTATTCTTAAAACTTTATTTTCATAGAAACGATAATCTGGTCTATAATCGTACTCTTGAACACTTGCAATCTTACGACTAGGAAATTCAGTTTGAAAAATATTATTTGATCCTAGATAAACGGCGTAAAAGCCAAGTAAAGATAAAAGAGCTAGACCAGTACCTATTTTGAAGTAATTAGATTTCACAAAAGAAAGTTTTGTTTTAACTCTTTCGAGTATTTTTTTAATTAAAAGTTTTAAATTTTCTTTATGCTGTTGAGGTGAGGTCTCAATTAAAAACGTCTTGAACTCCAGAGCTTTTTCAATCCCTTTTTCTTTAACCGGAAAATTTTGGATGTCATCTATTTTCTTAAAGAATCTCGTTTTCTTATCTGTGATAAAAACTTTTGCCGATTCCCACTTAGTTTGGGTTATTTTAAGAGATGCTTTTTTAGTTGAAAGGGCGTTATTTTTGACTTTAAGATAAAAATTTTTAATAAATTTAGGAATGATTGCACTGAAAAAACGTAATAATAGGCTGGAAAGTTTTTTAAAGACTTTTCCAAGACCTTCATTAATTTTTTCTTCAATTTTTTCCAGTTTATCTAACATTACTAACCTCTAGTTCTTATCGGTTAGTTAGTACTAGATCTTAATACTCTTGATTGGTAATTAATTTAAGTATTTTCAGTGAGTTATGGCAGGGGCATTTTTTTCTTGTTTCCATTTAGTTTTTAAGCGACCTTTTCATATTTTCGATAAGTCATTTAGGACCCATGGATGGAGCTTATGATTATGAAAAAGTTAACCAAATTTTATTTCTTATTTTTACCAATTATTTTTAGTAGTTGTAGTATGTTTGAGTCTAGGGATTATTCAAGTCAAATGGACGACTTTATGATGAACGATGATCCTATGTTCAAACCTAATTCCGATTTTATGGTGATGGCAGGTGATACTGGAAGAAGTTGGAGAAATGAACAAGAAGTAAGAAGAAGGACCCCTGCAACGATACGAAATAAAGAAGATTATTTATATCAAGATTCTCTTCAGAGAGAATTACGACATTTAGAAAATAGGTTAACTGAAGATGAGTATTTTGAGTTTGATAGAAATAGAAAAAAAATAGGTTCAGTTTCTGAGCAGATCTATTTTTTAAGACTGAACCAAAGAGAAAGAACCAATTATCTTAAGCTTAAAGGTATTCCAAACAATGTTGTGAGAAACTCTAGGGGTTATTATTCAAATGGTCCAAAAAGAGTTGGATTTCATCAACCATACGTTAAACAACCAGGGATAGCATTTGAAAGAGATGTAAGTTTAGGTATGACTATGGATGACGTTGTAACGACTTGGGGCTCACCAGAAAGAAGAGATATTGCTGGCAATCCAGAACTAAAAAATGAGCGATGGGCATTTAGAAAAAATGGAAGAACTAAGTATATTTACTTTGAATCAGGAAAAGTCCAAGGCTGGTCTGAGCAGTAGAGTATAAATACTTAAAAAAACAATGCTTACTCGCTGCACTAAATGAGGGAGAAAGGGTTACATTTTCAGTAAAACAAGGTACATTCTAGCTTTAAAGACTAAATAGCAAACGAATGTAGGTGTATAATGGATTTTACTCTCGATTTTGAAAAACCTGTCCATGAGCTCGAAAATCAAATTAAAGAACTCAAAGAAGCCAATGAAAAGTCAGGTTTAGATATAACTAAAGAAATAACAGCTCTTCAGGAAAAAGTTGATGTCTTGCTGAAAGATATTTTTGAAAACTTAAATCCATGGGAAAGAGTTCAATTATCAAGGCATCCTAAAAGGCCTCATACTCAAGATTATATTGATCTTTTGATTGAAGATTTTCATGAAATTCATGGTGACAGAAGGTTTAGCGATGACCCCTCAATGATTACAGGTTTTGGTTATCTTGAAGGTCAAAAGGTCGCCATCGTTGGAATTGAAAAAGGAAGAAAAACTCAAGATAAAATTAAAAGAAACTTTGGTATGGCAAGACCAGAAGGTTATAGAAAAGCGAATAGATTGATGAAAATGGCTGCAAATTTTGATATTCCAGTCATTTGCTTTGTCGATACTCCAGGTGCTTATCCTGGTATTGGAGCTGAAGAGAGAGGACAGGCTCAAGCTATTGCAGAAAACCTTGAAGAGATGTTTGGTATTGATACACCTATGGTGGCAGTTGTTATAGGAGAAGGTGGTTCTGGTGGAGCATTGGGAATTGCTATTGCTGACAGAGTCCATATGATGGAGTTTTCTGTTTACTCAGTTATTTCTCCCGAGTCTTGTGCATCTATTCTTTGGTCAGACCCTAAACGTGCCGAGCATGCAGCTAATTCCTTGAAGCTTGATCCAAACAAGGCTAAAGAGTTACAAATTATTGATTCAATTATTAAAGAACCTGTAGGTGGAGCTCATAGGGATCCAAGTGTCGCTGCAACTAATATTAAGGATGCTTTACAAAAAGACTTAAAGAAATTGTCTAGTATATCGAAAGAGAAATTACTCGAAATGAGATTTGAAAAATTTAGAAAGATGGGAAATAACACCATCGATATGGGGAAATAAATGTCAATTCAATCTATGACTGGCTTCGGAAGGGGTGAATGCGAAGGAGAAAACTTCTCTTTAACCGTAGAAATAAAAACTGTAAATCACAGATTTAAAGATATTAAATTTAAAATGAGTTCAGTTTTTAACTCTGAAGAAATTTCACTAAAAAAAATCATTGAAAAGGAGTTTAACCGAGGGACTTTTGATGTTTATGTCAATTACAAAAAAAATCAAAAGAAAGCAGAAGAACTAGAGCTTGATTATAATAAAATCAAAAATTTTATTTCAAAAATGAAAGAAGTAAGTGAAGCTCAAAAGGTTCAAATGAATTTTGCTCCCACTGATTTTATGCGTTCAGATTTTTATGTGGAAGATGAAGATCGGGATGAAGAGTTGAAATCTCTCTTACGACCAGCTTTTGATCAGGCCATTGAAAGTCTAAAAGCTTCAAGAGAGGAAGAGGGACAAAAATTAATTGAAAAATTAAGAACTCATAAAGAAGAATATAACTCTTTTTACCAAAAAGTGATGATCTTAAAAGAAGGCTACCAAGAGAAAGTTAAAGAAAAGCTACTTAGTCGATTTGAGAACTTGAACACTGAGTTAGGAATTGATGAACCTCGTTTTTTACAAGAGGTTATATATTATCTGGAAAAATTGGATATAGATGAAGAAATCAATCGGATTGCTATTCATCTCGAAAAACTTGATAAGCTGATGGCTACAAAAGGTGAGGTCGGAAGACAAATAGACTTTTTGATGCAAGAGCTAAATAGAGAGACTAATACTATCGGTTCCAAATCTGGAAACTCTGAAATCTCTGAGAGTGTGGTTCAGATGAAAGTTAGGTTAGAGAAAATTAGAGAACAAGGTTTAAATTTACAATAATTGGAAGATATATGAGCAGAGGAAAGTTAATTGTTATAGCCGCACCTTCTGGTACAGGAAAATCAACTCTTATTTCAAAATTAAGGGAGGACATTCCTAGTCTTCAATTTTCAGTTTCTTGTACAACTAGAGGTATAAGAAAAGGTGAAGTTGATGGACAGCATTATCACTTCATATCTGTAGAAGAATTCTTAAAACTAAGAGAGCAGAATGAGTTTGTAGAATGGGCTGAGGTTCATTCAAACTTTTATGGAACAAAAAAATCTACTTTGGACGAAGGGCTAGCAATGGGTAAGCATCTTTTGTTTGAAATTGATGTTCAAGGCTGTGACTCTTTAAAAGAAATTTATGGAGATGAGGCACATGTCATTTTTATTGAACCCCCTAGTGTCGAAATTCTAGAAACGAGATTGAGAGGAAGAGCAACAGACTCGACTGATGTTATTAATATTCGTTTAAATAATGCAAAAAAAGAACTAACTCGAAAAGATGATTTCGATTATAATATTGTGAACGACAATTTCGAAGAAGCTTATGCAAAATTATTTAAAATCGTAAGTGGGATAGTTAAAGGGAGTTAGTTATTTTTAATCGTTTAGACTTTTCACATGAAGGCGATCTCACAATAGAGGAAATCTCTAGAAGAGTTAAGGCTGCAGATCCTGAAGCAGATATCGAACTTTTGGAAAAAGCATTTCATTTTGCCGAAAAACATCATAAGCCTCAGAAAAGAAGTTCAGGTGAGCCTTATATTATTCATCCAATGAATGTTGCCGTTACTTTGATTAAATTAAAAATGGATCTTCAAAGTATTTGTGGAGGACTTTTACACGATGTCGTAGAAGACTGTGATGTTTCTGAAGATGAAATAAGATCAGAATTTGGTGATGATATTGCAACTATTGTTATTGGTTGTACTAAAATTTCTAAAATTAAATTTAAAACAAAAGAAGAATCTCAAGCTGAAAACTTTCGAAAGATGGTTGTGGCAATGGCCAAAGATATCAGGGTTATCATCGTAAAACTAGCTGATAGAATGCATAATATGTTAACGCTTCAGTACGTTTCTAAAGAGAAGCAAGTTAAGAAAGCTCAGGAGACATTGGACATATATGTTCCTCTTGCGAGTAGGCTTGGTATTAACTCAGTCAAAAGTGAATTAGAGGATTTATGTCTAAGGTTTTTACATCCAGAAGTCTATTATAGATTAGCTGAAAAAATAGCGATGAAAAAATCTGAGCGTGAGGAGTATATTAGAGAAACAGTTGCTGGGGTTGCTGAAAAATTATCTGAATATTCAGTTAAGGCCGATGTATATGGGAGACCTAAGCACTTTTATTCTATTTATAAAAAGATGCATAATAGAGGAGTTGATTTTGAACAAATTCAAGACCTTCTTGCCTTTAGAATTATTACCAATAATATTACCGAATGTTATAAATGCTTAGGGATTATTCATAGTTCTTTCACCCCAGTTCCTGGAAGGTTTAAGGATTATATTGCAATTCCAAAAGTAAATAACTATCAATCCCTTCATACTACTGTCATTGGACCGGGCGCTGAAAGAATTGAAATTCAAATTAGAACCAGCGAAATGCATGAAATTGCTGAGACAGGTATTGCAGCCCACTGGATGTATAAAGAAGGAAGTAAGAAACCTAAGAATTTAAAATGGGTTGAAGAACTCATGGAATACAATCGAGATATTAAACAAAGTTCAGAGTTTATGGACGTTGTTAAAAACGATCTCGATATTGGTGGGATTTTTGTTTTTACTCCAAATGGAGATGTTAGAGAGCTAAGACATGGATCAAGTCCCCTTGATTTTGCTTACTCTGTTCATACGGATGTTGGAAATAGATGTGTTGGAGCAAAAGTTAATGGGAAAATGGTACCATTAAAGTATCGTTTAAAATCTGGTGATACAGTAGAGGTTTTAACTAGTAAAACTCAAACTCCAAGTAAAGACTGGCTAAAAATTGCTAAAAGCTCTAGGGCCAGAACTAAGATCAAACAATATCTTTTAAAAGTTGAAAGACAGAGAAATAGAGAGATGGGTGTGGAGCTATTAGATAAAGCTTTAAAAACCTATAGTACGAATGTTAAAGCACTTGAAAAGAAAAATGATTTTAATAAAGTTTACGACCAATTTAATTTAAAAGATTTGAATGAACTATATCTTCACATTGGCTCAGGTCGTTTTACTATTAAGCAAGTTTTAGAGCTCATTCCATCAATAGACTTTGAAAACCAAGATGAAAAGCAAAAAGGTAAAAAAGAAA
The DNA here is from genome assembly GCA_964215955.1 of Flavobacteriaceae bacterium. Taxonomy (GTDB): domain Bacteria; phylum Bdellovibrionota; class Bacteriovoracia; order Bacteriovoracales; family Bacteriovoracaceae. The sequence continues at coordinate 126,348 of CAXPDR010000038.1, read as the reverse complement.
AAGAATTCGATACACTTTATAAAGAGATTTCTAATACGGCCAAAAAGACATCGAATAAGGATAATGCTGTTATCGTAGATGGACTTGATGATATTATGGTAAGAATGGGAAAATGCTGTAATCCGATTCCTGGTGATCCAATTGTAGGATTTATTACAAGAGGTCGAGGAATAACTATTCACACCAAAGCTTGTCAAAGAATTCATGAAATTGAAGATTCAAGAAAGGTCTATGTCGAGTGGAATTCTGCCTATAGCTTTAGACATCCTGTAAGTGTAAGAGTTATTACTCATGATAGACCAGGGACCTTATCTCGAATCACTAATAATATTCATGGGCATGGAATAAATATTAAATCGGCAATTGCTAAGTCTTTACCTGATATGAAGGGAAGTTTCTTATTTGAGATAGAAGTTAAAGATTATTCTGAGTATTTGAAAGTGGTATCTCTAATTGAGGCCATGGAAGAAATTATTTCAGTAACCAGAGCATAAATGAAAAAAAAACTTTATATATTTTTTTTTCTGGCTTTAAGTTTTAAAGCATTTGCTCAGTATGATGAAATTGCCAATAAGACATATAGACAACTAGAAAATTCTATTACTATTCAGATTATTCCTTCAAGCTATCCTCTCAACTGGAAAACATCTCAAGGTCTTATTTTTTCTCTTTTGAAAAACAAATATTATTTCCCAAAAACAAAGGCAGTATTAGGACATGTTACTGCAGAAGTGAACTGTACATTAAGTGGTAAAAAAATAAGAAAGTTTTCGGGACAAAAAGTAAAAGACCTTAATGGATTTAGAAATCATGTTTTGAATGGTTATGGCTTTTCAGTTCTAAATCGACCGAGAAATGTATATCAGGATTTACCATTGCTTACTATTGCAGGTGGGCTAGATAATTATTCTGATTCTATAGTGAAGTTTAATGAACTCATAAAAAAAAATCATTTTTCCTCTGTAAGCTTTAAGATTGATGAAGAATCTTGTAAAAAGACAATAGACTTCATGCAGAAGTATGAAAAAATAACAAATTCAAGTAAGAGAGCAGGAAATCAGTATGGCTTTGGTGCTGATCCTAAAAAGTTCGAGGGAGCGGGATGTGCTTCTTATGTAGAAGCTGTTTTAGATTATGCGGGAATTAAAAATCTAAATTTTTGGCTTAATCAAAAAGTTTATATTCCTAATTCTTTTTTAGGGGATTTAGTAAATAATAAAAAGGTCTCAATTTGGAAATTACTCATGAATTCTGAGGAATTGGCATCTCCTAAGCCTGGTTTTAGAAAATTTGTTTTTCCAGATCCACAGGTCATTTATGATAGAGTCCAGTCCATCGGAGAAGGAAAAAATATTCCTGATCATGTTAAGGTTTTATTTAATGAAAGACTCGGTTCTAAGACATTTGTCTTAGGACTCGATGTGTTAGATTAAAATCTTGGAATAGTGTAAAGTTTTTGAAATAATATTGCCATGAGTAAAAAAATACTTCTTTGCTTAATATTAATGTCAGTAAATGCTTTTTCTAGTGAAAATTTCATGGAGTTTGGTGATGTTAATTTTGGGCGTAACTTTAAAGAGAAAAGTAAATGGCTTCTCAAGTCCGGTGCTGAATATATAAAATATCCTTATGTTCTTCCAGAGTACAAAGGTGAACATGAAAAATTTGGAGAGGACGAATTTGATGAACTTAATGGTTATGGTCTTGGTGTTGGGCGTGACTTTTACTTAGGAAATGGTTTTTCTTCTCTAGTATCTATTAATCTTTACTATAGTAAAACACTTGATAAAACTATCGGTAAGGCCGCTGAAGATATTGATTTTGATTATTCAAGCACCCGAATAGCCCATGAGATGTATGCGGCTGAAGCATCTTTGGCCCTAAACTACATATATGATTTCAAAGTTGTTGATGTTCAACCATTTATTGAGGTTGGGTTTGGCCTAGGACAAAACGAAATTCAAATTGAATACTCTACAGTCGGTCTAACTGGCGAGGATAATAGCTCTGAAGACTACGATGTAACAGTCACTGAAGAATTTGCAATCACGAGAGCTTCAGTTGGAGTAAATTTTATTTCTTATAAAGGTTTAATGTCATATTTTAAATTTACAGCGATGGGTGTTGTTAAAGCGAATAGAGAATCAGTAGGGGAATCTAATCTTAGAGGAGACTCAACAATTGTAAAATATGATGAAAATGAAACAAGTTTAAATGAGTCTGAGACAATCTCCATGATATCTGTTGGAATTGGAAGGTACTTCTAATGAAGAAATTTCTTTATCTCTTTTTTATGTTCTTAGTTTTAAGCTGCGATACAGTTGAAGAGATTTATTTATACGATTCTGATGATCCAGAATATTCAATTTTACAAACAATGGCAGTAGAGGCATGTATCGATGATGCTGAGATTTTTGATGCTCTTGATAATTTTGAAAACTCAAACCTAGTTGGAAATATTTATAAGATTGAGCAAGATGCCAATGATGAAGAAACTATTTATGTAAAGATTATGAGTGTGAGTGCATCAGAAATTGTCATGAGATTTAATAGCTCTTCTGATAAATATGATAAAGAATTAACTTTTACCAGTGATAATCATTCCGATATCTTATCTGAAATTAAAACGATGGCTTGTACCGAGGCGTATGAAGACTATTTCTCTACTTCTGGCTTGGATGATAATGATTCTATGACATTAACTTGGAAAAAAGAAACCATCAATTCTTATGACGATGATGATGAAGCAGATGATTATTTGCAAAGAACTGATAAGTATACAATTGATAATGACTATCCATTGTTATTTTTCTTTTTTAATGGAGTTAAAACAACTGTTAGTAAAGACGAAGATGATGAAGAAGAAGAAACTTCTACTAGTAATTTAACCATAACCGAGGTTACCGATGAGGATGAGTGTGATGATGACACCGATAATGATGACTATAAAGTATCATGTGCCTTTGAAGCCGGTGATAGAGGTTATGACGATGAAAACTCTTTTGATGAGAAAGATTGCACGATTGCTGTTAATTTAAGTACATATACTTCAAATAGGTTTGATGATGAGTTAATCTCTATTGAAGGTGATAGTGATTGTGAGTTATTAGAGTCTGGAGAATAGTTATTCTTTATCTACTCTTGGAGACTTTTCTTCAGGATTATCATCTTGTTCCTTGCTTACGGAAATACTTTTTTGATTTAAATTTGAATCAACTGTTGATTTGTAATTGATACAGTTTTGTGAGTCAATTAAAGCGATCCAAGGGTCTGAAGGATTGATAAAGATATTTTCTTTTTTTGACTTTTGCGGTTCCTGACTTTTTAGCCAGGTAACAAGTTTTGTAACAATTGTATCGAAGGCTGTGGATTCATTGACCTTAGTTAAAATGTTTTCGGGGTCTTTGTTAAAATACTCTTTTGCTACCTCAAATTCGAAACATCGATTACTAAACGGATGATATGTTCCCTTTTTAAAAGCTTTATTTTCTGGTCTACAATTTAAAAGAGAGGTTTCAACCTTGTACAATTTTCCAAAAGTCTGGGTGTCAACTTCTTCGCATTTACCAAGATCAATATAAATATCTTTTGTAGGGTCTTTTTGATTCGCTGCTATTATTTCTAAATCTTCTTTAGTGTATCTTGTAAATATAAAGGTTGTATCTTTTGGTTTACAATCTGTGGGACTCAGTTCTTCTAAGTAACCGTTTGAACCAACTAGAAAGCAGTTGCTACTGTTAATTATATCAATTCTTTGTTTAACAGGATCAATTTTACAGTTTTTAGAAGAAACATTAGCTTTGTAAGTTTTTCCATTCTCAGTTAGACCTTCCTCATAGCAAGATCCCCATACATTTAAATCTTCAGGGCAGTTATTTTCCCATCCACAATCATAAGCTATTTTTAATGGCCTAAGCCTCTTAAAAATGAATCGTGTTTTTTCAGGTTTGCATTCTTCTAATTCAATTTTTTCTAAATAACCATTCTCACCTGTCAAAGCACAGACAGGCCTATTTTCGGAAAATTCAATAAGCTCTTTTTTTGTAAGTTTAGGTTTACACTCTGATAGCTTAATCGGTTCTTTATAGATCTCATTTTCAATTGTTTTACCCATTAAATAGCATTGACCCAATTTAAATCCGCTTTCACGACTATAATAAGGCTTGTCATACTTCTTAAAGACTTTTTCTATGTTTTTTGGTTTACAGTTTTGGTAGGGGACTGATTCTTTATTTTCCGACCCGTCTCCTGTTGTTTGAATTTTATAGCACTTATCGTCTATGAGTTTTAAATTATGTGATTCTGAACCAAATGAGTGGTTGATACTTAAAAAAAATAATATAAGAGTAAAAAGTTTCATAAGCTCTTATCGTTTAACTATTTAAAAACTTGAGTTTTTTTGAATTGACTAAGTTGTTGAAATTATAGTCTCACACCTTCCCGGTCCCAAAAGAATAGAAACGTTGATGCTTTCACAAATTTATAAACTTCTTTCATCAATTTTTGAATGTTTTTAAAATTCGTATAATCCATGGGAATACTTTCATAATAAAACTCAACAGGTGAGTTTGGATCCTTTAAAGCTTCCATGATCTTAGAAATTCTAAAAATATGATAATCACTAGAAATAATAAGCACCCGTTTTACTGTGTGATGTTTTTTTATATAATGAAGAGTCGCCAGTCCATTTTCTATAGTATTTCTTGCAAGGTAGTCTAGCTCGATATGGTGACTTTCTTGTTCAAGGTATTCATCAATTGAAATGTTTTTACCCTGCTTTTTGAGAAGAATTTCTAAGTTATTTTTAGCGTAGACACCAGTAATAAAGATCTTAGATGAAGGATTTTTTTCTGCTTTTTTTAAAGTAAAGTCAATTCTTCCGTAATCTCCTGTAAAAACAGCGATGAGATCAGGAGATCGTTTAAAGAATGCTTGATCTGTCTTTTCATTTTGTTCTTTCGCAAAAATAGGTAAGTAAATACACAATAGGCAGAAAGATATAAAGAGAGCTATGAGGATAAAGAAAATAGATTCAGTTATCCTCTTAGTTCGTGTTTTTCTTGTTTCAAAAATATACTTTTTGGTAAACAAAACTAACCTTTGGCCGCAATGACCTCAATTTCGACTAGTGCACCTTTTGGTAAATTGGGAACCTCGACACAGCTTCTTGCTGGGTAAGGCTCTGAAAAGTACTTAATGTAAGCTTGGTTCACTAATTCAAAGTTATTTAAATCTGTAACAAATATACTTGTTTTAATAATATGTTCTCTTGTTATGGAGCAACTTTCAAGTAGGCCATCAATATTGTTCATTATTTGATCTATTTGATCTTGGAAACCTACTTTAAGAGTTGATGTTTTCGGATCGATTCCTATTTGTCCAGAAAAGTAGAAAACACCATTATGTTCAACTCCTTGGGAGTAGGTTCCTACTGCTGCTGGAGCAAGATCAGTTTGAATTATATTTTTTTGAAAACTCATTTTTTGTCCTTTTGAAGATCTGAGATTAATGCTGTTAAGTGTGTCATATTAACAATTTCTTCAACAGTAGAAGTTCTTTGAACAATATTAGCTGCATATTCAATTGGAGCAATAACAGGTCCTATGGCGGTACAATCACTCAGTTGGCCAAGGAGTTTATAGCTGATATTCGCTGATTGAAGGTCTGGAAAAATGATAATATCAGCAGGCTTTTTAAGATCTGAAAATTTAAAAAGATTGGTCAGAATTTCATTGTTAACCGCAACATCTGCTTGCATCTCACCATCAACCATTAGTTCTGGCATTTTCTTTTTGGTCAATTCAACAGCCTTCTTAATCTTCTTAGTATCATCTGTCATATTAGAACCAAAGTTAGAGTAACTAACAAATGCGACAGATGGCTCTTTCTGCATCAGCTTTCTATAGAGATGAGTTGTTGATAATGCAATATTGGAAAGATCATCTGGATTAGGATTCATCTGTACAGTACAATCAGCTAAAAATAATACTCTGTTTTTGAAAACAAGAATAATAATACCACTGGCTTTCATTTCTGCATCGTGACCAAGAACCCTCATCATAGGTTTGAAACAGTCAGGGTAGTTTTGAGTTGTCCCTGTAATCATTCCGTCTGCATGTCCTTTTTTGACCATCATTGCAGCAAAGTAATTTCCTCTTTTTAGCAGGTCTTCTGAAAGGGAGAGAGTAGCCCCAAGCCTTTGTCTATCTTCATGATATGAAAAATAATAATCTTTAAAGTTTTCAGACTCTGAAGGTCTAATGATGGTGACTTCATCTTTTAAATAGGATAATCCAAGAGCATCCATTTTTTCGTGAACCATTTCTTTTTGTCCAATTAAAATAGGATCAATCTTACCTTCATCAACTAAAGTATTTACAGCTCTAAGGATTCTTGTATTTGTTCCTTCAGAGAAAACAATTTTCTTTTTATCTTTTTTGGAAAGCCTTGATCTAATGGATCTCATAAACTCAGCCGATTGACCAAGTCTTGCTTCTAATTCAAGTGCATATTGATTAAAGTCTTTTATTTCTTCTCTTGCTACACCTGATTCACAGGCAGCTCTTGCAACTGCAGGAGAGACTCTAGTTAAAACTCTTTTATCAAATGGTTTAGGGATTAAATAGTCTCTTCCGAATTCAAAAGACTTTCCACCGTAAGCCATTTTTACTTGTTCAGGAACTTCCTCTTTTGCAAGATTTGCTAAGGCATGAACGGCAGCGATTTTCATTTCCTCATTAATTTTTTTGGCCTTAACATCTAGAGCACCTCTAAAAATAAATGGAAATCCTAAAACGTTATTAACTTGGTTTGGATAGTCGGATCTTCCTGTGGCCATAATGGCGTCATCTCTAACTTCCGCCACTTCTTCTGGGAGTATTTCTGGATCTGGATTTGCCATTGCAAAAATAATAGGATTTTTTGCCATTGTCTTAACCATATCTTTTGTGACAACACCTTTAGCAGAACATCCCATGAATGCATCAGCACCATTAAGTGCGTCTCCAATAGTTCTTGCATCAGTTTTTACAGCAAACATTTCTTTATATTTGTTCATCCCAGCTTCTCTACCTTGATAGATAACACCTTTACTATCACACATGAGTAAATTTTCTGGTTTAATTCCTAGTGTATAAAAAAGTTTAGCAATCGCCATTGAAGCGGCTCCTGCTCCACTAAAGACAACTTTAATATCTTCCATTTTCTTTTTAGTTAATTCAACAGCGTTAACAAAACCGGCCGCGGCAATAATTGCAGTTCCGTGCTGATCATCGTGAAACACAGGTATATTCATTATTTCTTGTAATCGAGTTTCAACTTCAAAACATTCAGGAGCTTTAATATCTTCTAAATTGATACCACCAAAAGTAGGTTCTAGTGGCTTAATTGTGTTCACCATTTCTTCTACTGTGTCACAGTCTATTTCTAAATCGAAGACATCTACATCTGCAAATCTTTTGAAGAGGACACCTTTACCTTCCATAACGGGTTTACCAGCTAGAGGTCCAATATTTCCAAGGCCTAAAACAGCCGATCCATTACTGATAACTCCAACAAGGTTTCCTTTAGCAGTATATTTGTATACATCATCTGGATTCTTAGCAATTTCTAAACATGGTTCTGCTACACCAGGTGAATATGCAAGTGATAAGTCTCTTGACGTTATACATGGTTTGGTAGGGCTTACTTCAATCTTTCCTTTTCTCCCATTTGAGTGATAATTGAGAGCTGCCTGACGTTTATTTTCTTCCACAATAATTCCTTTTATTACTTAAATTTAAAATACGAATATTTTAACAGATTGTTATGCGTCATTTCTTTATTAAATGTTATATTTTATCAAAAAAAATAAAACACTCAACTTTATTTCCTATATAATATTAGACATGAGTATTTTTACTAGAATTTTTAGAAAAAAAGCCATCGAACGAGGTTTTAGATACATGATAAAACCGGAGTATCCTGTCTCTTTTGTAGGCAAAGATATTGTTTGCTCTGTAAGAGATATATCTATTGGCGGAATTGGTCTTTTGTCTTCTGAGTTTACTAAACTTGTTGCAGCAAAAGAGGAAATACAAGCTTCTATTAGAATCGGTGAAGAAATTTTAACTCTTGATGTTGAAGTTGTTTGGGCCAGAGGGGATAGAGCTGGTTTAAAAATTATTACCCACAAAGAATTTTACTCAAACAAAGTTAAAGAGTTTATTGAACTTCTTCATGCATAGCGAGCTGGTTTAGCTGTAAAACGTTAATCAAAAAGTTTCTTATATCTAAAATTTTAGGGTTTGGTAATAAATCATCTACTAATACTCTACCAATTGATGGATGGTAAACTTCCATTCCGGAGAGGTCTGTTCCAGATATTTTAAGGGTATGAATTAAGTCATTCATGTCTAATAGGGGATCATAGCTTAAAGCCAAACCAAGAGCGGCACTGACTAGGGGCGCAGATAAGCTAGTTCCACTTGCGAGTTCATATTTATTTCCAGTCACAGCTGTTAGTATCGTCTCTCCTGGGGCAAGAAGATCTACAATAGATCCAATATTACTAAAGTTAGAGATAATATTCTCATCTCTAAGAGGGGAGGTGGAACCCACTGTAATAGTATTAGTAAGCTTCTTGTTATTTATGAATGGAAAAGGATAGCTTGGCTTTTCATCTAAGTTTAAATAGTCATTTCCAGCGGCCATTACGATGATGACGTTTTTACTTTCTGCATAAGCTAAGGCTTTAGAAACTTCTATATTATTTGGAGAAAGGTACTTACCAAAACTCATATTAATAATCTTAGCACCGTTATCAACAGCGTATTTAATGGCAGCTACAATATCTGCATCTCTTTCATCTCCATTAGGGATGGCCCTGATGGGCATGATTTGCACATTGTTTTTTGCAATTCCTAGGTTTCTATCATGAGAAAGTTTTTTTGATCCAACTATGAGGCTCGCAACCTGGGTTCCATGATCTGAATTAAACCCAATAACATTATTGTTCCCATAATTAAGTGATGAAGATTCACTCAATAGGTTATGGATCATTACTTGTCTCTGGTTGAGATTGATATTGTAATGAAACTTCTCTTGGATATAGTACAAGTTTATTTGTTCTTGAAGATAGCTATAATTTCTATTTGTAAGAAGAAAGTCTTTCAAAGTCTTTTTTGCCAACGTTTTTATTCGATCTTCATCTGATATATTTTTAAGATCGGCTAGACTAAGATCTTCAAAGCTTCCTTCAATTTCTAAAACATTAAATGCTTTTTCAAAGATAATAAGATCTTGTGTATACTCTTCTTTAAGTTTCTTCGCTCTTTTTTGTTTGATATCAATGATTTTTTTTAACTCTATAGTCTCTGAAGATTCTGGTCTTTCTCTCAAGAGTTTTTTAAGTCTTCTGGTTATTTCAAGTGAGTCGTATGTAATTTGTTGGTCAAACTTTTCATTTTTCGCTTTGATAAATTTATCATTCTTAATTTCATAGGTAATACTTCCTTCATTGGATCCGAGGAAGTTCCATCCCACTATATCATCAATATATCCATTTTTATCGTCGTCTATTCCATTATTAGGAATTTCATTTTGATTGACCCATATGCTTTCTTTTAAGGATTCATGGTTGATATCAATGCCTGAATCAATGACGGCTATTATAGTTTTTTGTTGCGGCGAAAGATGATTTGGAAGAAAATAATTAACTCCCATTAAATGACGATTATCTTGAGGATCATTCAAGAACCAATCATTTGGAAGGTTACCAATCAGTCTAAAAAGAAGATGGTTTTCTCGAACTATTTGAGTTTTGGCAAAAATAGGTTTTATTGAAGTTATAATTATTAACGTAAGAATTACTTTTCTCATCATTCTAGATATTTAGCAGAGGCGAAAGTTATTCGTATACTCAACTTGTAATAGTTACTTGGTAATGGTTTTTATAAAGTTTTGGATATTTGAATGAAGCTCATTTTGATCATGACAATTATTAATCACCATATCAGCTAACTCTTTTTTAGTTTCAATATTTATTTGTGATTTCAGTATTTTATCTATGAGTTCCGGCGAGTTTTGATCTCTGGATGATAATCTTTGAATTTGTGTTTCTTGCGATGCGTAAATACATACGGATAAATCAAGTTGGTTTTGAAGGTTTTTTTCAAAAAGGAGAGGAATTTCATAAAATAGGAACTCATGCCCATTTTCTTGAGCCTCTATGACCTTTTTAATAAATTTGGAGGGGAGATTTTGATAAATAAAGTCTTCAACCTTTGTTTTGATGCGTTGATCCGAAAAAAAAGCTTCTCTAAGTTTTGGAAAATTGATTGTCCTTAAGTTAGAGACGGTATCTGGAGCTATGGTTTGGATAAACTCTACAGTTTGTTCATCCGAATAAATTTCCTTTACTAATTTATCTGCATCTATAACAAAAAATCCGAGTTCTCTTAAAATTTTACCCGCTGTGGTTTTTCCTGTGGCAATCCCCCCAGTAATGCCAATAATAGGCAGGCTAGCTTTATAAAGCCGAGTTTTCTTATCTTGTATGGCATATTTAGATTTGAGCTTGTGCATAACTAATTGTAAAATGATTAGACTAAATTATATCTGAGAAGGCGGCCAAATGAAAGCAAATACATATGTTTCTAATCCTGTAGATAAAGATGGGTTTGTTAACTGGAATCAAACAGAAAATGATACCTGGGCTCAATTATATGAAAGACAAAAAGAAATAATCAAAGGAAGAGCATGTGACCAGTTTATGGAAGGCCTTAAAACTTTAAACTTTCCAAGTGACGAAGTTCCCCAGATCCCTCATATTAATAAAATTTTAGATGAGTGTACCGGATGGGGCGTGGAACCTGTCCCAGCAATTATTCAGCCAGCTCACTTTTTTACATTGCTTTCCAATAAAAGATTTCCGGCGGCAACTTTTATTAGAACCCCTGAAGAGTTAGATTATTTACAAGAACCAGATATATTTCATGAGGTTTATGGGCATACACCATTGCTAACTAATAAGGCTTATGGAGACTTTATGGAGAAGTTTGGAAAAATAGCCCTTGAAGCCGACCCTAAAGATCGAAGAAGATTATTTAGGTTGTTTTGGTTCACTATTGAGTTTGGCTTGCTCAAAACTTCAGAAGGGTTAAAAGCTTATGGTGGGGGGATTCTTTCCTCTATTGGTGAAACCCAATATTGTTTAACCGATGAATCAAAGAAGCAAGAATTTGATTCTCTGGAAGTTCTAAGAACTCCTTATAGAATTGATATTATGCAGCCAATGTATTTTGTTTTAGAGGAGTTTGACCAATTATTTAGTATTTTGAATGAGGATATAATTGGCTTAATTCAAAAGTCGAAAGAGTTAGGAGATAGAGAACCTTTATTTCCACCAAAAACAATTGAAGAGTCAGAAGATGTTGGTATGGGAGCAATGAAATGTTAGACGTAGAAAATGAATTTTCTAAATTACCTGAAGGGTGGGAAATTATTGATAAATCAAAACTTAGAAAAGAATTTTCTTTTAAAGGTTTTCTAAAAACGATGGCTTTTGTTAATGCTGTCGCATGGGAAGCTAATCGTCATATGCATCATCCTGATATGGAAGTGAGTTTTAATAAATGTGTTATAAATCTCACGACTCATGACGATGGAAATAAATTATCAGAAAAAGATTTTACCCTTGCAGGAGCAATCGAAAAGTTATTTTAAATGAAAGTTGTTGTTAAGGAAGCCGGTATAGAAAAAATACACTACCCTGAAGGAAAAATTGCTTTAGTTGGTAGAAGCTCGCAATGTCATCTTAAGATTGATAACGATCATATTTCAAGAAAGCATTTGGAATTGATTGAAAGAGATGGTGCTGTTTTTGTTAAAGACTTAACATTATCAAACTGGGTTTCCATATCGGGTAAAAAAATGGAGAAAGATATTGAGGTCGAAGTTTTTGACTTTATAGATATACTCCTACCCGGGGATGTCATTTTAAATGTTTCAGCCGGGGGCCCAGAAGATGAAAATTCTAAGGAGAGGAATTTTAACTTTGATCTACCTGAGGAAAAAAAGACTAAGTCCAAAACAGGTATCACCAAACCTACAAAACTAAAACTGGAAAAGGACATTTATAGAGACCTCATAGATCATTCTAAAACAGCTAAAGATGGGGGAGATTTAGAAGATAAGCCGTTAACTGAAAAACAGAAGGCAAATGATTATATACAGTTTGTAAAATTGTTCAGCGTTTTCTTAGTAGGTGCTTTGGCTGTCATGTATTTCTTTGAATATAAAAAAGGCTTTTCTGAAAAGAAACAACCTCAGAGTAAAGTAAAAGTTGAAAAAAAATCTTCTAATAGAACTAAGATTAAGACGTCGAAGCCTAAAATAAAAACGGATAAAAGAGTCGTAAGAAAAAGTAAATCAGGTAACCTAGCAGTAGTTGAGAGTTTTCTTAAAAATAATGAGAAATGTACAGGGGTCTTTCAAGCAATTTGTGAGAAAATTGTACCAATGAGAAGTATCAATGAAGGTGTTATTTCTGATGGGAACACTATTATCGTTATAAAAAACTTTGATAATAGATTACAACACTTTTTTCAGAATGATGGGAATGGATATAAAAAAGCAATGAATAATATTGCCACAGAAAAAGTTCTCTCTGGTGAAATGTCTCTTGAACCCAAATTTTTAAAAGCTCTTGAGAAAAGAAAATATGTTGAAATAAAAGTTATTATGATATCGGTAGTTCAGGGGCGGATAAAGGTAAGGTCCGCCTATACGATTGATACCTCTTATTATAGACGTTATTCAGAGAGAGACTATAATTTATCAATTGAAAATTTTAGAAAGTTCCAAGATTCTAGTTTTTTTGATAAGACCTTTGAAAGATACTTCATAAAGGAAAAATAATGAAAGAATTTGATGTTGCTATTATCGGTGCAGGCTCTGGTGGGCTTTCGGCACGTCGAGAAGTCGCTAAGGTGACTGATAATTATACCATCATTGATGGTGGAACATTAGGTACTACATGTGCCAGAGTTGGCTGTATGCCTTCAAAAGTTCTGATCCAGGTTGCTTCTGATTTTAAACGTCGTGAGAAATTTATTGAAGAGGGAATATTAAATAGTGATGCGTTGGATATCGACTATAAAATGGTTATGAATCATGTTCGAAAACTAAGAGACCGGTTTGTTCGTGGTGTCCTTGGGGGAATGAAGCAGTGGGAGGATAAGTTTATTGCTGGATATGCTAAATTCATTGATGAGCATACTTTAGAAGTCAATAATGAACACATTAAAGCAAAAAAAATTATCGTAGCTACAGGTTCTAAACCTTTTTGTCCTGACATACTTGCTCCTTATAAAGACTATTTGATAACTACGGATGAATTTTTTGAGTTAGAAACATTACCAAAGTCTATGGCGGTAATTGGATTAGGAGTAATTGGAATTGAACTTGGCCAGGCATTACATAATCTCGGTGTTGAAGTCGTGGGAATTGCGAGAAGAAAGAATATTGCTGGTGTGACTGATCCTAAACTTAATGATTATGTAACAGATAAATTTTTTAAAGAAATGAATTTATCTTTTGAAGGGATGGAAAAAGTAAGTGAGGAAAATGGAAAATTAAAAATTGTTACTGGTGGTAAATCTTACTTTGTAGATAAAGTTTTAGTAACAGCAGGGAGGACAATCAATTATAAGGGGCTAGGGCTAGAAAACTTATCTCTAGAGTCTAATAGTAAAGGGGTTCCTCTATATCACCCTCATAAATTTTCACTAAAGTCTGCGCCTCATATCTTTTTAGCGGGCGATAATACTGGTTTAAATCAAATTTTACATGAGGCAAGTGATGAAGGAAGAATTGCAGGTTTCAATGCTGTTAATTCTCCTATTGAGTTTGAAACCAGAACTCCGCTAATGATTACATTCTGTGATCCAAATATAGCTTTAAGTGGTCAATCTTATCAGCAGCTTATGGATTCGAATATCGACTTTGAAATTGGTGAAGTTTTATTTGAAGGTCAAGGCCGAAGCATTGTTAAATTAAAAGAAATAGGAATGTTAAGAGTCTACGGTGAAAAAAAGACGGGATTGATTCTTGGTGCCGAATTATTTGCACCTGATGGTGAGCATATGGCCCATATGTTGAGTTGGGTTATTTCACAGCAAATGAATGTTAATGAAGTGTTAGCATTACCATTTTACCATCCTGTTGTTCAAGAAGGACTAAGAACAGCGCTTAGAGATCTAAGAGATAAATTGAAACTTGAAAATCCAATTCTCGAAATTTATCCAAAGGAAAAGAGTTAATGATCTGGTTTGATAATTATTCTAAAGAGCAAATAAATGAAAGCAATAAGAATTCAATGGTTGAACACTGTGGAATTGAAATTACAGAATTAGGAAGTGATTCTATCACTGGAACAATGCCTGTAGATAAGAGAAATCACCAACCCTTTGGAATATTACATGGTGGTGCAAATTGTGTTTTAGCTGAAACCTTGGGAAGTATAGCCGCCAATATGACATGTGATCCAAAAATTCACCATGCTGTAGGCTTAAGTATCACCACTAATCATGTTAGAGCTGTTAGAAATGGTTTTGTTAGGGGGGTTGCAAAACCCAATCATATTGGAAGAACGACTCAAGTTTGGGAGATTAAAACTTTTAACGATTCTAATCAATTAACATCGATTACAAGTCTTACAATGGCGATTGTTTCAAAGCTTCGAAGTTAACTATAACTGGCCTATGGTCAGATGGAAATTTATCTTCAAAACGTGTCAAATCTATGGTGAAAGAAGTTGGAGTATAAGGAAAATTTTTACTTATAAGTATGTGGTCAACTCTACAGGCCGGAAAACGTTTCCCTTTTTTTAGATAGCATAAGTCCCTTTCTTTTAGTTTCTTACCGTGAACTTTTAGTTTTTTAACAACTTCGTAAGAATTTAAGAAAAAACTCTTGGTTAATAATCTATAAGATAGCATCTCAGTAGTTAGATTGGTATCTCCTGCAAAAATCACTGGTGTTGATTGAGAAGAAAAATAATTGTGAACTAAATCAGCCGCCCCCGCTAGATTTTCTAATCTATTATCAAAGTGGGCCGAAGCAAAAATAAACTCATTTTTATTAAATCTAAGTTTAGCCCAGATGACTTGCCTTGGAAGGGCAAGTTTCCAGCCGAAATTAAGGGTCTCTTTGTCTGGACCAAGCCAAAACTGTCCACTTTCAATAATCTTAAAATCCTTATGAATGAGCAGGCTCGGATCAGCATAACTAATAAGACCACTGTTATTAGAAATAATTTGATAATCTTTCATATTTTTAGCAATGAATTCTATCTGGGAAAAGCTTCGAACTTCTTGAAGAGCAATTAAGTCTGCTTGGTGAAGCTCAATTATTTGTCTTAAGGAGTCTGCTCGTTTTTCGTATTGAAAAAAATTGGATCCTTTGCAGAAATCGCACATTGTGTTGAATGTCATGACCTTAAAGGCAAAAGAGCTCCAACTTATTGTAAGTAGGAATAAAAATAAAAAACTTTTCATAAAATAATGTTATAGATCTTAAAATTCATTGTCACAGAAAACCTTTTTAAAAAGCGAAATAGTTGGTTATTTGAATTTTAGTATTTCGTTGTCTAAGATAAAATATTAAGGAGATTTTATGAAAATTATAACTATAGTACTAATGTCTATTTTGAGTTCTACTCTAAGTGCGAATACTGATTTAGAACGTTTTTTTAATTCTGAAACAGCAAAGGATTTATGTAGAAGAAATAATAATTCCTTATTTTCTACCGAAACTAATGGGGAAAAAATCATCTATCATTTCCAAGATAATCTACAGGCCACATTAGTCCAAATTAATTTGAAAACAGGTGGGGAATCAGTTTTAAAAATTGAAGATAAAATTAGAGATATAGAAATATTTGAGGATCAACTTTATATTCTTACTAGTGAAAGACTGTTTGGCTTAGATTTAGATACATTTTCTATTCTTTATAGTTTGAGAACTCTTCCTGAAAATATGAGTTATGGTAAAGAAAGAGTCGCAACAGGATTCCATATAGGAAAAAATTCAATTTTCATTGCTCATGGAGAATATGGTACTGCTGTTATTAATCGAACTAATTTCTCTGACAGATACTTTATAAACCCTGAATTACCTCATGCTCAAAATGGGCACAGGTCAAAAGCTACAGATGTTGTAGGAAATGATGAAAATATTTTTATAGCTTATGATAATATTACTAATACAAGTAAAAACAGAGCTTTTGAAGGCATTGTTATATGGAATAAAAAGAAAAATGAGTTATCCAAAATAATTCCATTAAACCAGAAAATGGAAGCCTTTTATTTACCAGAGATGAGAATAAATAAAAACTTCATTCTCATGCAAAACTTACATCTAATCTTTAAGTATGATTTAAAAAAGTTAGCGGGAAGTAGAACGCTAAGACCAAGTTTAAGGTTGTGGAAAATAGACAACGGAAAGTTTACTCATCGTGCTTTAAGATATAAAGATTATATCGGAGGTTGCGTTCAGGATAATTCAAGTGGAAAAATTAGATCTGTTCTCATAAGAAAATAATGTTTAAAAAAATCTATTTAGAGATTTCAAATATCTGTAATGTTCAATGTTCTTTCTGTCCCATTGTTGAGCGTGAAAAGGAAATCCTATCACCAGCTCAATTTGAAGAAATACTTATAAAGGTTAAAGACCAGACGGAAGAATTAAGTTTACATCTAATGGGCGAACCAACAGCACATCCAGAATTGGATAAGATTCTTCTTATTGCAGGTGAATATGGTGTTAAAATTAATTTGACGACCAATGGTATCTTAACTAAAAGAAAAAGTGAGTTACTTTTAAATTCAAAAGCAATTAGACAAATTAATTTTTCTCTTCAAGCCTATCAAGATAATTTCCCCGAAAAACCCATTCTTAATTATCTTAATCCTATTCTAGAATTCTCTAAAGTTTTTATGGAAAAAAATCCTGATAAATATATTAATTATAGATTGTGGAATTTAGGTGATGATAATTTGAATAATAGCGAAATTTTAGAGGTTATTGAAAATTTTTTTGACATTGATATTAATAGAAATGTTGATGTCGCATTTAAAAAATCTAAGAGAATTTGGAAAAATATCTATCTTCATTTTGATTCTCGATTTGAATGGCCTAGCTTAGATGCTCCTTTCTACAGCAAACAAGGTAAGTGCTATGGGCTTAGTGGTCATATCGGAATTCATACTAATGGAACAGTTGTACCTTGTTGCTTGGATAAAGAAGCGACAATAAATTTGGGTAATATTAATGATCAATCTCTAGACGAAATATTAAATTCGAATCTAGCTGTTTCTATGAAAAAAGGCTTTCAAAATGGAGTTTTATATCATGAAATGTGTCAGCGTTGTGATTTTGTAAATCGTTTCAAGAAATAAAAATTATAAACATTGAACAGCAATTCTTTTCGATTTTGCAAAATCTTGCAATATCTCTTTTTGTTTATCTTTAGGTACTCTTTTTAAAATACTAAAAACTTGTTTTGATTCATTATGCATGAAACTCGGAGGGGTTTTATTCATTTCGTTAGATGAAATAGTTTCGCAAATAACTTTGAGATCATTTTTAAATGGATTCACCATTACGAATTCTCCCCAATAAATAAGCCCGAGAAGTCCTAAAAAAGCTAAACCTAATACTTTAATCATATTATCGATGGTTCTCGAAGAGAAGATTTAAGTTTCCACTATTTAAGGCCTGGGAAACGGCAAAATGCTTAACTTTCATTGTTGTCGTTTTAGGAAGTTCATTCGCTGAAATCAATATTTTGGTTGGAAGCTTATATTGAGCAAGTCTATTAGATCTATCTTGAATATCTTCTAAGAGAAGGCTCAATGACTGTCTACCATTTTTTGAAGTAAATCCTTCATCTAGATGAACCACCATTACAATATTTTTAGAGTTTGATGAGTTCTTTACTTTATCTCCAAAAATTGAAATTTCTTTTATATAATCTATATCGTCAAAGGCTTTTTCAATTTCTTCTGGATGAACCTTCTTTCCATTCTCTAGAACAATCAGGTTTTTACTTCTACCTGTTATATATAAAAAACCAGAATCATCAAAGTAACCAATATCTCCAGTTCTAAACCAACCATTTGGACAAAGGACCTTATTTGTTTCATCTGATCTTTTGTAATATCCTTGCATGACATGAGGACCTTTGGTTAGGATTTCCCCGGACTCTTCATCAACTTTAGCGCTGACCCCAGGGATAAGTTGTCCAACAGAGCCTGCATTTGAGCTTGAAACCCTATTAACAGAAATGACTGGGGCTGTTTCTGTCAGTCCATAACCTTCGTAAATATCGATCCCAATTGATTGAAAAAAATTTATTACAGTTAAGTCTGCTGCGGCTCCACCTACTATGATTCTTTGTAGATGATTTCCAAATTTTTCATGAATAGGAGAGAATAACTTCTTCCTTATTTCTTTTTGAGTAAATACTTTAGAAAGAAGTTGTAATATTCCAAAAACAACTCTTTTGGGAAGAGGAGAGTCAGAAATATTTAATTTGATGCCATTCATTATACTTTTACAAAATAGAGGAACCGAGAAAATTTGAGTTGGTCTATGCTTTTGAAAACATAAACCTAAGTCTTCTTTTTCAAGAGAGTGGGCGACACAGACAGGATAACCTGCACAGATAGATGAAATGGTGCCACTGACTTCGAATAAATGGTTCATTGGAAGCATAGAAAGATTTCTTTCCTCCTTTTGAGCAAAGCCAACTCTTAATAAAGAATGAGCTTGAAAAAGTAATTGAGAACCTTTGGTTTCTACTCCTTTCATTTGACCTGTTGAGCCTGAGGTGTAAATAATCATTCCTGTTTTATGAGTATTTTCCTTAGGCAGGGTTACGCCTTGGAAAGAGGGAAGGTCTCTATAGCTATAATATTGAGGAAACTTATTAATTGTAATGACTTCTAAACTTTTGTCACAGAACTTAGCAGCCTCTTGTAATGAATTATGTTGCATTTCAGTCGTAATCACTAAGGCTGGTTTCACCTCATTAATAATTAAGGAGATCTCTCTTGGTGAAAGCTTTACATCAAGGGGAACTATAACGGAGTTGGACATAAAAGCTGCGAAGTAGGTTTCAATGACCTCAGGTCTAGATTCACTTAAGAGTAAGATGTTCTTGTTTTCGAGTTTTTTACTGGTGAAAAACCTTGCCAGTTTATCGACATGATCAGCGAATTGATTAAAGCTTGTATCTCTCCAAGTATTTTCAAAGTAGCGGAAGCAAAGCTTTTCTCCATATTCATTTCGTAAAGACTCTGTGAGCTCTTGAAAGGAATTTGTGTTTATATTATCCACATTTTTATGGGGTTTAATAATTTGTTCAATCGATCCTTTATATTCCATTCTTATATTCTATTCTTGTCTTGAAATACTTCAATTAGGAAAGTGTGGGTCCTATTACCTGAGTTAAATAGATAAAAATGGTTACCGTCAAAAAGTTTGAAGGTAGGGGAACTCTTAAGAAATTCGGCCCATTTCAAAATTTCTGGTATTTGAGTTAATGGGTCTTTGTTAGCTCCCATTAAAAGGGTTTTTATATCTAACCTACCAAAATTGTTTATTTTAAGTTGAGATAATAATCTGAAATCAGTTTGAGATTTTTGGGTAAACTTATTTAATAATTCTGAAGACTTTATAAGTTCATTTGGAATGCCACCAAACTCAATTAACCTTTTAGTCAATACATCCAGGGGAAGTGTGGCCATTTCCTGAAACCGATCTAAAGACTTTTCAGATGGGGCATTCATTCCTGATAAGACGAGAAGTGATGGTTTTATATTAATATTTCTACAGGTCAAGAAAGCTAATATACTTCCCATACTATGTCCTAAAAAAATAGAATGAGGGCTTTGGATCTGTTGAATTTCTCCTTGAATCGTTTTGATCATCCGACTAAGGTTATCTTGTTTTTCCGTATTGATATAAAAAACATTAAAACTTGAGCCAAATGGTTTAGACCACTTCATATATTGCGTCGGTAAACTACCTGCATGGGGAAAAAGAAAGAGATTAGGCCTTCCATTTTTATGTTGGTGTAATTTGATTAAGATACTCATTTAAGCAGACTTTACCTCTTTTGTTCTATCTCTCCCTATTTTAGAATAGTTTTATTGTAAATCAATTAAAGGGAAAATCATGACTAATGTTGGACAATTAAACATCTTTTGGGGATGGATTTGGATGGTACTTGGAATTGCAAGTGGATCGTTAATAGGGATGTGGGCATTTGCGGGGCCATTTAAAGCTCCACCAAAACACGAGGAATATGATAATTTAGAAAGAAGACTAGTAAGACTTGCACATATTGCTATGTTTATGCTTCCACTTATTAATATCGCTTATGGGCAATATGTCGATAGCATTCCTCTGACAGAAACTTGGAAAATAGTTGGTTCTTATGGAATGATTATTTGCATGATTGGAGTTCCCACTCTGCTTATTGCAGCTTCATTCTATTTACCATTTAAATACCTCGAAGTTATTCCTGTGAGTGCTGGATTTTTGGCACTTGCTATTATGTCATATGGACATTTTTTATTACTCATCCAATAAGTTATAGGAGAAATTATGTTAGATTTAACTGACCCGAGAGGGAATGGGAGAAAAGCCGTTCAGGAAACTGTTGAGGCTGGAATGTGGGAACAAAATTTAAAATTCTCAAAAAAGCTCGAGGCAATGTTAGCAAAGCATCCGATTTCAACTCACCCTCTTAAAGAGTTTTTTGAGAATGAAACTTTAAATGAGGAGAAGCAACTACGAATACATAGAGAGTTTGGTGTTGGTTTTGCTCAAATTTTTACAGATGCAGTTCTGGAAGCTATGGCGAAGGCTAGACAATTAGAGGAAAGACTTGGACCAAAAGCAAAAGTTACAGCTAGATTCTTATGGGCAATTAATCTTATGGATGAAATTGGTTATGTGCCTGGGGAAAATGGTGATCAATATAAAGGCCATCCTTTTGGAGCTCATTACTATCAGTATGTGGACATGTTTGAAAAAATGAACGGAGACATGAGAGATATAATCACTTATGAAGCATCACCTGAAGCCATTGCTTCAAGAAAAACGTTTACAGATAATTATGATGACTACCCTATGTTAGTATCAGTCCTCGCATTGTCTGAATCCATTTTTGATAATTTTGCGGGAGCGTGGGCCGATAACGTTGATCGTTCTACCGACGTAGATACGAGTACGGGTTATCATACTATTCACGTTCAAGATGAACATGGTGAATCAATTGACGATGACCATTCTGAAGATGGATGGACTTTATTTCGTCAAGCCGTTACACCTGAGCAACATGAAGAAATTGAAACCAAAGTGATGGCATGGATAGACACTTGGTACAAATTTGCTGACAAAATTTTAGAAATAGCTATGGAGTAGATAGTATGAGTAAGGTTGAACGAAATGAAGTTACAAAATTTTTGATAAATCGGATTTCTAAGTTATCAGGAACTGATGTAAGAGAAATAAGTATCCATAAAGCGTTCAACCTACTTGGATTAAGTTCCCTTGATGGAATTCAATTGGTAGATGATCTGAATGAAAAATATAAAACATCTTATTCACCTACGATTCTGTTTGATTATCCCAATATTCATAAATTAGTTGAGTTTTTACTAGATCCTAAAAAATATTCTGCAGATGATGTAGTATCTTTAAGATCAACTAATATAAATGAACCAATTGCAATCATTGGTATGGAGTGCCAGTTTCCTGGGGCTGAAAATATAAATGAGTTTTGGAAACTTTTAAGTCATGGGAAGGATGCTATCAAAGAAGTTCCGATTGATCGTTGGAGTGAAGAGAGCATTGACTTTAAAGCCTATGGTGGGTTTATCGATAAACCCAACTCATTTGATAATAGAATTTTTGATATTTACGAAAATGAATCAAAATATTTAGATCCCCAGCAACGAAAGGTTTTAGAAACTTCATGGCGGGCCATTGAGAATGCTGGATATTCCCCTCAAGAGGTTATGGGATCTAACACTGGTGTTTATATTGGAATAAGCACGAACGATTATTCACTTGCAAAAGTTAGTCGGAAAAATACAGTAGACTTATTCGATGGAATTGGTGGAGCTCATTCTATTGCAGCTAATAGAATTAGTTATTTTTTCAATTTTCATGGACCAAGTTGGGCCGTCGATACAGCTTGTTCATCTTCATTAGTTTCAGTTTCTCAAGCTGTGGGACATTTAAGAAGCGGTGAATGTGATATGGCCTTAGCAGGTGGAGTCAATATTTTATATACTTCTCACTTAACCCAATCTTTTATGAAAGCAGGAATGTTATCTCCTGATGGGAAGTGTAAAACATTCTCAGATGATGCCAATGGATATGTCAGAGGGGAAGGCTGTGGGATTATTGTCCTTAAACGGCTATCAGATGCACTTCGGGATAAGGACCACATATATGGTGTTGTGAGAGGATTTTCATTTAATCAGGATGGCCGAAGTAACGGTTTAACAGCTCCGAACGGTAAGGCACAAGAAGCAGTTATAAAGAAAGCCCTACATTTTTCAAGACTAGAGCCAAAAGAAATTGATTATGTCGAGGCACACGGAACTGGAACTCCTTTAGGCGATCCTATTGAGTATCAAGCTCTTGAAAATAGTTATGGTACTAGGGAAGACAAATTATTTGTTGGGTCAGTTAAAACTAATATAGGACATTTAGAAGCGGCTGCAGGTATAGCTGGGATTATAAAAGTATTACTAGCAATGGAACACAACAAAATTCCAAAATCGTTAAATTTCTCTTCTATGAATAGAAATATAAATACATCAAATACAAACTTGGAAGTTGTGACAAAAGAGACAGCATGGATTGGTCTTAAAAGAGCAGGAGTCAGTTCTTTTGGGTTCGGTGGTACAAATGCCCATCTTATTCTTGAAAGCTATGAAGGAAATAAAACTTTAAAAGCCTTTAATATATTTGATAGACCATCTGAATTAATACTTATGGTAGCTGCTAGTGGTACAGAAACACTGAAGCAAACAATTGAACAGTTAATCCTGTCTTTTAAAAGCTTAGAGGAAAATAAATTAGAAGATTTTTGCTACCAGTATAACAAACGAACAAGTATTCTTCCTATGAGAGAAGTTATTATTGGTTCATCAAAAAATGATTTTCTAGACAAACTTGAAGCCTTAAAAGCTAAGAACAATTCTAAACGGCCAATTAATGAAGAACCTATTTGTTTTGCTTTTACGGGACAAGGGTCTCAATATTCTTTTATGGCTCAAGAATTGTCACAAAATTTTTCTATTTTTTCTGATCATTATGAAAAGGTAAGAAAAATATTCGAAATTAGACATAATGTTAATTTTTCTGAAATTGAAAAAGAAATTTATCAAACTGGAAACGGCCAAATCTCTTTGTTTTGTTTTGAATATGCACTTTTTCACTTATTGAAAGATTTAGGATTAGAGTCCGACTTCTTTATTGGGCACAGCTTAGGTGAAGTCGTCGCCTATATATGTGCTGACGGTATAACTTTAGAAGAGGGAATAGATCTTATATATTTTCGAAGCCAGGCAATGCAAAAATCTCCAAAAGGTGGAATGGCGGTTATTTATACATCATTAGATAAAGTTAAGTCTTTATTAAAAAATGAAAATATTCTTTTAGACATTGGGACTATAAACTCACCCGAGTTAACGGCAGTCTCAGGAAAAACAGAAGAGGTAAAAAGATTCATCGAAAGATATGAAAGTGATTTTAAGATTAAGGAATTGAAGGTAGAGCAAGGCTTTCACTCTTATTTAATGGATGAAGTTCTAGAGGAGTTTTCAAGAAATATATCACATATTGAATTTAAAAATCCTTTGAAAACAGTTGTGTCATCAGTCTCTGGTGAATTACTTTTAGATGTGGATAAAGAATATTGGGTTTCTCAGATAAGAAAGCCTACGGATTTTGTAAAGGTATGTCAGACTCTATCTAAGAATGGGTTTAAAAATATAATCGAAATAGGTCCATCTCCTACTTTGTGCCAGTTAGCACAAATGAATCTAGGAGACCTTAAGGGGGTGTATGCTACTCAAAGTAGAGGAGAGTCATTTCATTCATTTTTGAGTTTTCTAAAAAAGATTTTTCTTGATGGGATTTTTGTTCAAACAAAAACAGCTTTTTATAAAAAACATTTACAACATTTGGTACTGCCATCGACATGCTTATCTAAAAAAGAATTTTCTTTTGATAAAGAATCTTCCTCGATTGAAAATAAAGCAAATATTATTCTAACTGTAGAGGAAGTAATCAGTGCTGTAAGCAGTATCGTTTCAAAACAATTAGAAATAGAAGAAACACAAATTGATATAAAAATGCCGATAATGAACTTTGGTGCTGATTCGCTCCTTCTGTTAAATGTTTTAGATACAATAAAGGATGAATTCGGAACTTCAATTGCGATAACAGACGTCTTTCAGGACCTCAATACAATAGAGTTAATTGGAGAATATATTGTAAAGTCCATTGATGATGTGAACTCTTTTGAAGAAAAAAATAATAAAGACTTAGTTCAAGATAAAATTGAAAAAACAGTAGATACAGACTTGCATGAGAAATCAAAAGGAGTTCTTGGAAGCTTTTCTGGTGGAGCAAATAAATTGAACTTCTCTGAAGGTATTGCGCCAGATGTTCTGCAAAAATTAATCGTAAATTTCACTGAGAAGACAAAAACGAGTAAAGAGTGGAGTGAGAAGTATAGGTCTGTACTTTCAGATAATAGAGTAAGTGCCGGTTTTAGGCCAAATTTAAAAGAAATGGTTTATCCTATTGTTTGGAAGGAAGCTAGAGGCGCATATTTTTGGGATCTAGATAATAATAAGTATATTGATTTCACAATGGGCTTTGGTGTTAACTTGTTTGGCCATTCCCCAGAGTTTATAAATTCAGAGATAGAAAAACAACTTAAGCAAGGGATGGCCCTAGGGCCCCAAAGTCATATGGCGGCTTTAGTTGCTGAAAAATTTTGTAAGCTAACTAATAATGAGCGAATCGCCTTTTTGAACTCAGGAACAGAAGCTGTGATGACAGCAATAAGACTTGCGAGGGCAAAAACCAAAAGAGAATTAATGGTCATTTTCGAGGGATCCTATCATGGTCACTTTGACGGTGTTCTAGGAAGGACTAATTCTCGTCATAATACGGTCCCTGTGGCTCCTGGAATTCCAACATCTCTAATAGATGGATTAGTTGTACTTGATTATGGAACGGATGAAGCTATTGAAAAAATCAAAGAGCTAGGAGATCAAGTTGCTTGTGTCATCGTTGAACCTGTTCAAAGTCGGTATCCTGAACATCAACCAAAAGAGTTTTTACAAGCTTTAAGAGTTGTGACTCAGGAAAGTGGTGCAGCTCTTATTTTTGATGAGGTTATTACTGGCCTTAGGGTCGGGCAAAGAGGAGCTCAAGAGTATTTTGGTGTCAAAGCTGATTTAGCGTCCTATGGAAAGGTGCTTGGTGGTGGAATGCCAATAGGTGCTGTTGCTGGAAAGCATGAATACCTAGATTTTATTGATGGTGGTGATTGGCACTTTGGTGATGATTCTATGCCTCTAAATCCAATGACATTTTTTGCTGGAACTTTTTGTAAGCATAGTTTGGCCATGGCGGCTTCTTATGCGACTTTATCTAAAATTGAAGAGAGTGGTCATGAAATATTTAATGAGTTGAATCAAAAGACTGAGCAACTTGCAAATAAACTTAATAAGTTTTTTGAAGAAAAAATGATTTCTCTAAGGATAGTTTATTTTTCTTCATTATTTCGGTTTAAGTTTTCTGGGAATATGGATTTATTATTTTATCACTTAAATCTTAATGGTATTTATATTTGGGAGGGACGTAATCTTTTCATTTCTACAGCTCATTCAGATGATGATATAAGCTTTTTTATCAATAAAACAAAAGAGATTATTGAAGAACTCATTTCGATTGGCTATATCAAAACCAATCAAAACGGTGTTGAAACCCATTCGAATTACTTCACCCAATCATTACGAGCCAAAGAAAAACGTAATTTTACCAAAGAACATCTTCGCTTTAAAAATATGACATTAAAATCAAGTGAAGGAGCTTTAGCTTCAAAGATTTCCGTAGCTATCGAGCTTAAGGGAGTTCTTGATTCGGAAAAACTCATTGAGTCGGTTAGAAAAATTCTTAATAGGCATGAATCTTTAAAGTCAGTTTATGATTTGAGTAATGATCAAATTCTTTTTAACGAAATAGAGAGCCTTGATGTTACTCATATTGACTTTAGTTCCATCGAAAACAGTGATGAAGCTTTAAATGATTTCTTAAACTCACTTGCAAGGAATGAGTTTGACTTAGATGAAGCTTGTATGGAAATTTACTTGATAAAATTAAGTGAGGAGGTTTCAATTCTTACTTTTATGGGGCATCATATCGCTTTAGATGGTTTATCACTTGCTATGTTGTCTTTTGATATTGCTCATATGTATTCTTACTTAATAGGTGAGAAGAAAAGTTTAAAACTTAAAGAAGTAAGCTTTATCGACTTTCTCGATACCGATAATTTACCAAAAGAAAAGGCGCAGAAGCAACTGGACTATTGGGTTAATCAGTTAGGGGAGTTCAAAAAGCCTAAACTATTCAATCAAGAAGGCTTTAAGGGCGAAAGACTGTCAATTGATCTTGAAGATGAACTATCTAAGAAACTCAAATTCTTTGGCTATAAGAATAAAAGTTCCCTCATGAATACTATGATGACTGCATTAGTAAACGTATTAAAGGTAAAGTTTGAAAGGGACGAATTTGTTGTTGGGGTACCCATCGCAGGCCATGTCAACATATCAGACTCTATGGTAGGAAATTGTGTCAATTTATTACCATTTATCGTTCAAGCCAATTCAGATACTAAAGAGTTTATAGCGAATTTAAAGAATTATCAGCTTGAGTCATTTAGAAACTCTGAAATCTCTTATGAAGAGGTAAAAGAGGCCCTTGAAGATGATCCGATTGAGATTGTTTTAAATGTTGAACCTATAAACGAACTACCTGAATTTGGGCAATTAAAAGCAGATCTTATGACATTCCCAAGTTATGCAAGTGAATATCCTATTTATATTAATGTCATGAAGATTGGACAAAAAATCAATCTTACGATTGACTACCAATTCTGTTCTTTTAAAAACTCTGAGGAAGCGAATTCATTTGCAGAGAATTTGATTCAAGCTTTAAAGAACTTGGTTAATTAAAAACTATAGTATAGGTTGGCAGATAAAATTTGGACATTTGTTAAACCGGAAAAAATTGATTTCTGGGAGCTACTCTTTATTTCGGTATAGTTACAATCAATATTCAATTCATCAGAGTGCTTGTACTTAAGTTTAGTTCTATCTGATGAGTCACCATTATCTAAATCAGAAATTCGATTAAACTCTAGCTCAAAGTCAGTGAATAAACTCTTTCTTAAAAGAATTGAAGTTGTTTGTCCCTCTCCAAAATCATATAAATTTTCTGGTTTATCTAGGATATACCGATCGAAATATTGTAAATTAAAGTATATATCAAACGGAAGAGTGTAGTCTGCGCCTATTGTGTAAGATCCTTCATCACTATAAATGATACCATCATTATCTTCTAGAATGTTATTGACCGATGGATTTACGAGAAAGGGCTTTTTGATTTGGTATTTTGCTTCACCGAGGAGTGTAAACCCATATGTTGTAAAACTCAGATCAGCTCCAAGCGAAGTCGAGCTTTCAGATAAAGGTTTAAACGTCATTTCACTAGAGTTTTTTAGTTCGTATGAATACAATGGGTATCTTTCTTGTCCATGATAAAACATGAACGATGTATCAAACTGTTTAAATACTTTATTGTAGCGTAAACCTATGTCAAAATTCTTTGTTTCTACCTTTTCAATTTCAGACTCAATATAATATTCGTCTAATTTATTTTTTAAATTGTAATAGTTAAAAGTTTGGCAGTGCAGGTTACACCAGGATGAAGATTTGCTCGGAAGGGTGCTTCTGCTTCTTATATCATTGGGGGAAATTATAAAGTCTAGGGATTGATTAGACTCTTTCCAACTTAAAATAAGCATTGTTCGGGCAATCTTTCGATCGGTTTTATCTCGAAGGTAGAGAAACTCTAAATCTTCAGCATTCCAAATATCAGTTGGGTTTAATTTATCTGCTCTTCCCCAGATTAGAATTCTATCTCCAATAAAAAAACTAAAGTTTGGGCTCAAATAATAGGTGAGACCAATTTCATTACCTCTGAATGATCCATTAGAGTTTTTTTGAAATTGATTGTAAAAGATATCGAAGTCTAGGGTGAGCTTACTAGGAGGAGATATAAGAATTCCAAAATCATCTTTCTTTTCATTAAATAGATAGTCTATATCTGTTGTTAGTTCAAACCCTTGCCATGCACCTTTATCTTCTATGGAGTTGGATGTTAATTGAATTTCGCCTTTATACTCTGTTGATGCAAAAATATTTATGGTAAATAATAAAAGGCATATTCTAAAAATCACGGATTAAACTCTCTTGAGAAAAAAAGTCGATTAATAAGTTTGTATTGTATCTGTTCTTAAGCAATGTAAGTTTCGTAAAGCTATTTTTCTTATGACTTGTCATTATTGAGTCTGTAATGGTCCAAATCTTGGAGTCCAGCTTCATTGAAAGTACTTCAAATGTTTTTATCTTCGTTTTTTCTTTAAATAGTTCGGACTTCACAATAACCTTGGACTTCTTATCTATATAGGAAATGACTCTTTCATATACATATGTTTGGTCTTTTGGAAGGGACTCTATTTTATCACATTCCCAGTTTTTAACTTTAGCTTCACCTAGATACTTATGGTTAAATTCATCAACTCCAACCTCTTCAAAATCAGCATAATAAAAATCAGAGCCTAAAAACTTTGAATCTTTTTTATTGGTCGCAATTTTTCTTGGGATTTTTTTCGCGGCTGCAGATAAATATAGCCAAGTCTTATCTTCTCCGTCTTTATTCGTTAGAATAAGTAATCCGGTATTTTTTAATTTTTTTGGAGCTTGAATCTTAATCAAATTATAAACCTTTGGGGATTTATCGAGTCTCCACCATAGGAGATCCCTTTGTTTGATTTTACTTCCTTTGTTTATTTCCATGGAATACTTTGCTAGCAGAGTTTTACCTTTATCTCTTTTGTCTGCTTCCAGCATGATAGATCTAGCATTATTGGCCATAGCAGAAGTGGCCAGTAGAGATAAAATTAAAAGAAGAATTTTCATTTTAAATCCTTTAATGGTTTTAGAAGAAATACGGCCACTGGCATTGCGATAAGAGTTGCAAGAGTTGCGACTATTATGGTGACAATGTTTAGTAGACCAAAATTATTAATAGGAGTGAAAGAAGAGAAAAAGAAGACCGAATAGCCTATAACAAGGGTTATACTTGTCGAAATAATCGCCTTACCTGTTACTTTCATGGTTTCAAGTAAGGTCTCTTCTACTGTTTCATTGTGTTGTCTTAAGCGCTTATAAGTAAGAAGAAAGTGAAGAGCATCGTCAATACCTATTCCTATCGCCATCGCTGAAACTAAACTAGTTGCAATATCTAGTTGTATATTAAATAAATTCATAAATGCAAAGTTCATACTTATTGCAAATGAAATTGGTATAAGGGCCAGTAAAGTTAAATGAAGGTTTTTTAAAATTGGTAGAGCAATAAAAAAGACAAAGATTACGGCCAATAAAACGGATGATATTTGTCCTTCTACTATATTATAGAGAGTGGTTATCCACATAGGGAGTTCTCCATAGTTCTCTATTTTTGCATTTGGAAGCTGCTGCTTGAGCTCAAATTTAATTTCATTGATAATTTTTTCATAATATCTAAGATTACGCTCTTTCAGTTCTCCCTTTTCATTTACTTGTAGCTTGAATCGGCCATATATTCTTCCTATCGAATAATTTTCGTTAGTCACATATTTTAGATCCTCTTCAGGTTCACCTGACCAGCTATAAACTTCTAAATATTGAGAAATTGCATCTGGATTTTCAGGTATTTTGTAAAAAGATTTTTCTCCATTATAAGCTCGTGCCATATTTTTTATGAAATCAGCTAATGAAGTTATATACACGATATCATTTGGGTACTTTAGCTTCATTTGAGAAGACAGATCGTCAAAAGCTTTTAGAACTGATGGTTTTAATAGTCCATCGTTCTCACCTGTGTCCACTGTAATGTTAAACTCAATAAGACCACCCATTTCATCTGAAACTTGAATTGCACTTTTTACAACTTTCGTATCAGGTGAAAAATAGCCTAAAAGGGTGTAGTTTGCCTCTAGTCCAATCACTTTATAGATACTAATTCCAAAGATGAGAATCAATCCAATCAGATAGAGTTTTAAATTTTTATAGATTGAATGGTACATTTTTTCTGATAATAATGAAAAAATATGATTATTGCTTGATTGATTTTTTACCATTATCTTTGGAAATTTAAACTTACTTAATAGTGAGGGAATAAGAAGAAAGGAAGCTGCACCAGCTGTAAAAACTCCAACGGCCGTAATAAGTCCAAATTCACTTATGGATGCTACTGGACTAAATAAATTAGCTAAAAACCCTCCCATTGTCGTTACTGAGGTCAGAAGTATTGTCGGGCCAATAATGTTTCCTGTATATCTAAGTAGTTCTTTATGATCTGAAAAATTCTTCTGATACAGATAATACTTTGTCATGAAATGAATACCATCAGATGTTCCAATGGCCACTAGTAATAGCGGGATAGAGTTTGATACGACATTCAGACTAAGTCCGAATAGAGACATAAAACCTACAGAAACTGCTATTGCAATTCCAATGGTAACAAGAGGAACAATTACCCCTCTAAGGGAGCCAAAGAGTTTAAAGAAAATAATGGAAATGACTATAAAAATTAATGGTACTAAAATGAATAAATCTCTATCCATTATCCCTTTAATACTATTATTAATTTCAGGCCATCCACTTAAATAAATTTGATCTTTTATGGGAGAGTCCATGATACTTTGACTAAGTATCGAACTCATCTCTTGATCCGATATATCTGATTTGAATTGTACAAGAATGTTTAGGGCATTTTTGTTATATAGTGAATAGAGATAGAGAGGGAATGTTTTTAATCTTTCTTTAAGCTCTGTTATGTCCTTAGACGTTTGAGGTACGGTTTCTACTAGCTTTTGAACATCAAAGCTTCCACCTTCATCTTGTAAAAACTCCTCTGAAAATATACTTATAACATCATTAATAGCCTCACTTCCTACAAGCTTTGTATGAAGACTCTTTACATGAGCTATATTTTTAAGGGTTAAACCTTCTTTAACGGTAATTAGGCCTAGTCTTGTACTTCCAAAAATGGCTTCCATCTTCTTATTTAGTTGAATGGCCTTATCATCTTTACTTATGAGTTGGCTAATATCTGAAACTTGATTAAGAAAAGGAAGTCCACCAATACCGAGTAAACCAAGAATAATGAATAAAAGAATATAATTGTTTGGTCTATTTATTGCTGAATTTAAAAGTTTATTGAGCATACTCACACCTTAATATATGATTCTGATAAATATTTCCTATATATAAGAAAGAGTCTATCTTTAAAGCGACACTAGCTGCAGAAATAAGATTTCCATCGTTTAGTAAAACTTGGGTTTCTTTACCATTATTTACATTCAACTCTGAAATTGAAGATGGTGAAATATGATGGCTTGAGTGAGCATGAGCCTGAAGTTTAAATATCTTTGGGTGAGAGGCTACTATAAGTGTAGAACTATCTTTAATCGTGATATTGTCCGGTAGAAAGTTTAGTTTAAATTCTTTAACCTTTAAAAGGTTCCCGTCACTTTGAATATCAAAAGATGTAATTTTTCTTTCAAGCATTTGTGCTACAAAAAGAGTTTTTTTAATTCTTTGAATTCCATTAGTAAAACTCAGGCCATTCATAACCTTATTCACTTGGGCATCTTTATACAGAGTAATATACCCTTGTCCTTGTCTGGTGTAGTTTTCTAGTTTTTTTGAAATAGAATTTAAACTTCCATGATCATGAGTAAGGTAAAATGTATTAAGGTCTAAAGGAAGGATATCATTAGAGTTAATATAAAAAGGTGATTCAATTTTCTTAACGAGCGTTAGTTTTTCATTTTCAAATTTAAATATAAAAACAGAGTCCCTTGGGAATGCGTGGTGGATTGCCCACACGTAAATATTACCATGAATCCTCATTGCATGTATTCCATGAGGGGAGATATTAAATTCTTTAGCTAAAGATACAGCACCATTTTTAGGAGCATTGGCGTTAAGATAATAAATATCACCAATTTCGAAATTATAACGATAAGGTAGTCTCGTTGAAGAAATAAAAATATGTTCATCGACATTTACAATATCCTCTGGACCTATAAGACCTTCAATCTTATGGCAGTTTAATTCTTGGTAGCTCAATTTATGAAAGATACCCGCATCTGTTATGAGCTGGAATCCATGGTTTATTAAAAATACCACGGTAAGAGATATTGAAATTATGATTAGCTTTTTCATATTTATTCAAGTTATTTCATATATTTGTCTGTTTATCAAAATAATAAGATCTAATGAGAAAATTCTACTTGGCCCTAGTTTTACTGGTGGAAAAAGATACTAGTGGAAATGTGTCACGCGTTAAGTTGAGGAAATGCTGTTACTGCCAATGGCGATGATTTTGCAACCTTTGATAAAAAAATAAGAAGGGAGATAAAAATGAAAATAATTGGACTTGGTAAGGCCGCATGTTTTTTGAGTTTATTAAGTGTTGCTGCACATGGGCAAAGCTTAAATATAAGCTATTACTATGACGATGCTGTGAACTTAAATCGATTGCAAAAC
This sequence comes from Flavobacteriaceae bacterium, assembly GCA_964215955.1. Lineage (GTDB taxonomy): Bacteria > Bdellovibrionota > Bacteriovoracia > Bacteriovoracales > Bacteriovoracaceae. The sequence goes on along the minus strand of CAXPDR010000038.1, from coordinate 93,385 downwards.
TCAGTACAAACGGAATTGGAAATAGATTCTAATCATCAAACTGTTTCAGATAAAGGGATTCAAAAATCAACATTCTTGGTAGAACTTGCAAATAATATTGAAAAAGCTTTAACTTCTTTTGAGGCTGCTTGTAAGAGACCACCTGTGAATAGGTGCATTCCACCAAGAATCCCACCTCGTCCGCCAAGAGGTCCGGTTGTGACTGGGCAAACTCCAACACCAACACCTATGCCAATTCCAAGAAGATGTGTTCCAGATATAACTCCTATAAATCAAAAGGACTGTGTTAAGAAAAACCAAATTATTGCCAAGAACTTGATGTTAGAATTAAAGAAGTTAGAACAACGAAAAATTGCCGAAAAAATTTCTGATGAGTATGGAAAGCTTGACCAAACCATTGAAATGGCAAAATCTTTAAGCGAGTTAATTAAAAAGTCTAAAGGAACAATTTTTAGACCAAGACCAATACCTGGACCTGTCGCCCGACCGACAGGGGGAAGCCCCGGACCTAGAGGACCTGCTCGAACTTCGGCTCCAAGAGGAGGCTTGAATGTGACAACCGGAGGGGCCCAATCAATAGAAGCATTTAGAATGAACATTGAAAAAGGTCGAATTCCTCAAAGCTCCCAGTTTACAATTGAAGGCTTTTTAAGTGAATTTAATCTGCCTTTACATGAGGGGCAAAACTGTTCCGAAGTTGTCTGTATTAATCCGGCTTATTTAATAGACCCAAATAAGCAGAAGCTTTTTGTTCAATTAGAGATGGGAACTAAGGTTACTGAAATAAGCTTTAAGAGAAAGCCAACAAATATTTCTATTGTCTTAGATGTATCGGGCTCAATGTCTGCAACAGATCAAACTGAAATTACTCGAATTGAATGGGCCAAAAGATCAATTAAAAAAACGTTGGAAAAGTTAAATGAAATGGACTTAATTTCTATTGTACTTTTTAACCAAAATTCACAAGTCCTTCTTGCTCCAACACTGGCATCTGAAAAAGATAAAATCTTAAAAAAGATTAGCGCCATTCGTGCAGAGGGAAGTACAAATTTAGAAGCAGGATTACGAGATGGATTTAATTTAATATCAAAATCATTTAAAGAAGGTTTTGAAAATAGAGTTATCCTTATCTCAGATGCAGGGCTTAATGCTGGAAATACTAGCCCTGAAGCCTTAACTCGTTTAGTTTCAAATTTTGCAGGTGAGGATATTGGTCTTACAGCAATAGGTGTGGGATTAAATTTTAATGAAAAGTTCATTCATGGGATAACAATGAGTAAGGGGGGAAATTATCTATTCGTAAATTCCGGAAAAGGTCTTCAAAATTATTTTAAACAATTTGAGTTTTTAATTTCTCCAGTTGCCTATAATTTAAAAGCTGAAGCAACCGTTAGTGGAATAGAAGCTAAGTTGGTAAAAGCTTATGGTGTTCCAAGTCCAAAGAATTCATCTATAGCTAAAATATTTGATATTAGAACTTTATTTTTAGTTGCTCCAGAAGATGGGGGCGGAACAATTCTATTAGAGTATGATTTATAGTTAGTGAGCCGATTAGCGTCGGCTTATTTTAAGGTTTCAAGAACTGAATATTGAAAATTGGTCATAGAATTGCCATACTTTTCTAATGAAAAATAAATATGACGTTTTACAGTTAACATCAGTAAATAAACATCTTGATCCATTCCCGTTTATTACTGGAAAGAGTTTCTTTAATGAAAATGAATATCTGATTTTAAAAGAAAGTTTTCCACCCTGGGAAGTTATTTCAGAAGGTGAAAAGACTCAAAATAACAAACGTTATGACTTGTCTGCTGAAGACTCCCTTTTTAATAAAACAATAAATCCGTTAATAAAGGACTGTATTCGCTTTTTAAGTTCAAGAGAGTTTTTACATCAGATTTTTGATCATTTTGGTGAAGAAATTATTAAGCAGTACCCTAATAAATATCCCTCCATTGAGGCATTAAAAAACTTAAGGGTTGGAATTCGATGTCTCGATGACTTTGATACATGTGATATCTTACTAGATGCTCAAATTGGTTGCAACTCATCTGTTTCTGATAAATCTTCAGTTAGAGGTAATCATCTAGATCGTCCTAATAAGTTGATTGCAGGATTTATTTATTTTAGAAATGAAAGTGATGAGTCAGAGGGAGGGGAGTTTGTTATAAGCAACTCTGCCGGTGAAGCTATTCACGCTGTGGAGTACAGTTCAAATAATTTTATTTTCTTTTTAAATACCAATCACTCCTATCATTATGTTAGTGAGCGGTCTGTCACAGAAGAGCCTAGATTATTCATTAATTTTGTTGCTGAAGTTGATGATTTATAGATAATGAGCTTATTAGCGTAACATTTTATCTATGGTTGCCATATATAAACTTTATGCTCATTTCCAAGCTTAGCCCCGAGCTTGGTATAACTTTGAACTCCAAGCTTTGAACCAAATTGTCCAACCATAGTTTTATTTGCATCTAATAGTTTTTTTACACCATATAGAGCAGCTTGCATTCCAAAAGACTTTCCCCGTTCAGACTTTAGACTTGCAATATTAAAAAGAGCTCCTAATGGGGAGTCTGTTATGACAGTAGAAACGACGGCAACTGGTTTAGATTGAAAGTATCCAATATATGAATGATAATTTTTTTCGGATTTTTGAGCATTTATTTTTTCATAATCCATAAAGAATGAAGATATCTCGTTTGGTATTTCAAATGCATCAGAAAAAACTAAATACCAATCATTAAAATTATCAAGATTAACAGGTACAAATTCAATCTTATTATTAAAATCAAATTTGTTAAAAATAGAATGATCAATATGGGAATAAACTGAAGTATGGGCTTCACTTTCAACCAAACCTAAGCTTAGAAGAATTTGTTCTATCTCATAAACTTTTTCTTGGGCTGGATGAAATCTCCACAAGTATGGCCTTCCATTTTCTGAAACTTTCTGATGTAGAGATTTAATCTTGCTTTCAAACTCAGGAGTTTCGTCATCAAAATATAAAACTCCATTTAAGAAAGCAGCATTAAATTTGGATTTAGTTATTGCAGAATATTCATTTTTTATAAAATCATAATCTTTAAGCTCATGGGCCATGGCAAATGTTTGCTCATATGTTTGCTGGATCATCGATTCTATTTCTGAAATTGTGTAGTTCATTTAACAATTATTATGAATTTTAAGTTTAAAGGCAAAAAAAAAGGACAGCGTCTAAGTCTGTCCTCTTTTTATAAAAACTTGGTACTCCCAAGGGGATTCGAACCCCTGTTACCGCCGTGAAAAGGCGATGTCCTAGACCGGGCTAGACGATGGGAGCATATCCGAATTCAAATGTGCTCTACGTTTAGGATGGTGATCTCGCTGTGACTCGAACACAGGACCCTCTCCTTAAAAGGGAGATGCTCTAACCAACTGAGCTACGAGACCAAAGTTCCTAAAAACGTGAGACTTAATTTAATATTTAGAAGGAATCTTGTCAACATTATTTTATTAAAAAAATATATTTTTTTTTCAGGTATGTATTTGTTATCACTAAACAAATTTTTTTCAATGTAAGTCCTACAAGGATCTTGTCAAAAGTCTCAATCTTCCTTAAATTGTTTCGCTAAAGTACAGTAGTTCGTATTAAGAGGTTAGGATTGAAAACAGTTGCATTTCACACATTGGGTTGTCGTTTAAATATGTCTGAAACAGGCTCTATAGCGCAAGGTTTTGTCGATAGGGGCTATAAAGTCGTCCCATTTGGAGAGACGGCGGATGTGACCTTTTTAAATACTTGTACCGTTACGGACGGGGCAGATTCAACTTGTAGGAACTTGATTAGAAAGTCCCATAACACAAGCCCGGAAGGAAAGGTTGTAGTAGCAGGCTGCTATGCTCAAATGGAAGCAGAAAAAATTAAACGTATGCAGGGAGTAGATTTAATTCTCGGAACGAATGAGAAATATAAGGTCTTTGAATACCTTGAAGAAGATGAAGAGCTTCAGGTAAAAATAGATAAGTCTACTGAGTTTTGGGGAGCTGCTACAACTGAAGCTGATTCCCACACCAGGGCCTTCTTAAAAATTCAAGATGGGTGCAACTATGTATGTTCATTTTGTATTATTCCTTTTGCTAGAGGGCGTTCTAGAACCATTACTGTTGCTGATGCCATCTCTGAGGCGAAGAATTTAGTTGCTAAAGGTTTCAAAGAGATTGTTTTAACTGGAGTTAATGTCGGCGAGTATGAAAGTACTAGCGGGGAAAAACTAGTTGATCTAATAAAAGGCATTGTTGCTGTGGATGGACTTGAAAGATTAAGACTTAGTTCGGTTGAGCCCAATACGATTACTGAAGAATTATTGATAACATTAAAAGAATCCGGAAAGTATCAAGATCATTTTCATGTTCCCCTGCAATCAGGCTCGGATGAAGTTTTAAAGTCAATGCGAAGAAAATATGATGTAGCTTTCTATAAGAAGACGATCAAAATGATTAAAGAGTATTTTCCTCATTCATCCATTGGTGCTGATATTATCGTGGGATATCCTGGAGAAACAGATCAACAGTTTATGGAGACCTATAAATTATTAGAGGAATTACCTATTACTCATTTTCATGTATTTCCTTATTCAAAAAGACAAAATACAACAGCAGCTAAGATGGATAATCATATTCAAGCAGGGCTTAAAAAGGATCGTGTAAAGACTTTGATTAAGCTCGGAGAGGATAAACTGGCACAGTTTACAACACAGATGCTTGGAAGAGAGTCTGAGGTCCTTTTTGAACAAGAAAAAGACGGTTATTTTTATGGGTACACATCTAATTATGTAAAGGTTAAATACAAAGCTGATAACAACCTTAAAAATCAAATCGTAAAAATCAGATTTTCCCAAATCGAGGGTTCTAATTTAATGTCTTAATACTTAATTTAGGAAGTAAAGCTTTCATACCTGGCTGAACTTTAGGGAGATAAGTGCTAGTAAGCTTGTCTATGAAAACCACTCTCTTTTTTATCACTTTTATATTTAGCCTTCACTCTTTTGCGCTTGCACCTGGCATGTGTGAAACAGATCCAGGCTCTAAGAAATATTTAAATTTTCCTCAAGGGATTAGTTTCCCAAAATTATTTGTTTTTACTTGTGATTATGAATGTGCTGATAGAAATGGAGAAATTTCTAAAGTAACAGCAACAACTACAGTCAAAGTAGGGCAGGAAAACCCAAGAGCACTGTTACATATAACTAATAAAAATATGGAAGCTGAAGCTAAGCAGGTCGTCTGTGAGGGAGTAAAAGTGAAAAAGGTTCCATGGGGGTGGGAGTTCGATAAAGTCATTCCGATTTATTCCAAAAGTTCCAATACTTCGGAATTAAAGCTTTGGGCGAGTGAAAATATTAATTCAAATAATCCAAGAGAAATAGGTCTTTTAAGAGAACTCAAAGAAAAATTATCACAATCTGCGAAATCATTTCTTATGGCCGGTGGAGGTCAAGCTCAATTTCTTTACTTTAAGGAAGCTGGAGCTTTACTTACTCAAATTCACACAGCTCTTCCAAATGATACAAGCTTTTTGGATTCGACTATACATGAATGCAAACAAGGCAATTATCAAGGAATGACCAAACTTGGTCTTGTTTGTGGGCAATTAAATCTATTAGCCAAATGGCGATATTAAAATAGGCCCTATTTCTAGGGCCAGTTTTTTATTGAAAGTAGTTTTTTCTAAAATGGATCTGAGATCTTTCAGGGCCGTAAGCTAAAATCCCAACTGGAATTCCAAGAGAAGACTCTATTAATTTGATATAATCTTCTAGCTCTGGAGCATATTGATCTTTGGTGAAGTCATCTTTAAAAGGTTTTAGTGTTTTATATAGTGGAGTGGCCTTACTCAAATCAAGTCCTGGATAAGCACAGTCATATTCCTGTCCATCGATTTCATAGGCGTAACAAATTTTTAACTCTTCTAAACCAGATAAGACATCAACTTTGGTTAAGGCAATTGAAGTCATAGAACTTGCTTTAACTGAATATTTTAGAATTGGAAGATCTAACCATCCACATCTTCTCTTTCTTCCAGTAGTCGCTCCAAACTCATTTCCAATTTGCTGAATTCTGTCCCCAATTTCTTCCGCTATTTCGGTAGGCATTGGTCCTTCACCAACTCTAGTCGTGTAGGCTTTAACAATACCAAGCTTTTCATTTACAACACCATTGGTAACTCCAGCTCCTGTATAAATTCCTGCTGCTCCTGTTGAACTTGAAGTCACATATGGGTAAGATCCATAATCAATATCTAATAAAACACCTTGAGCTCCTTCAAATAAAACTTTTTTTCCTTCATGAGTTGCTCTATCAATTAAAGAAAATGTATCGCAAACATAAACCTGAATTTGTTGTCCTAATTCAAAGAGTCTAGCAGCTTCTTGTTCAGCGGTTGGATATTCCGTTTTGTAAACATGCTCAAATAGGTATGCTTTTTCTTCTAAGGCGTGAGTGAGTTTTGTTAATAAAACCTCTTTATCAAAAAGGTCTTTGACTTTAATAGCACGTCTTGCAACTTTATCTTCATACGCCGGTCCGATGCCTTTTCCAGTCGTACCAATTTTGACTTTGGACTGACCTTCACGGTTAGCATCTAAGATTTTGTGATAACTTGTAATGACAGTTGCATTTAAAGAGATTCTTAAATGATCAGGAGTAAAGTCTATATTTTCTTTAACCATATTTAATTCAGTTAAAAAAGCTTCAGGTTCAAAAACAACCCCATGGGCAATAATTGAGGTACAGTTTGAATGAAGAATTCCTGAAGGGATTTGATGAAGAACAATTTTCTTATCTTCTACAATAATAGTGTGACCTGCATTATTTCCCCCTTGGAACCTAACGACATAGTCAGCATTTTGTCCTAATAAATCAGTGATTTTTCCTTTACCTTCGTCACCCCATTGGGCCCCGATAATTGCGAGTGTGTTCATGATAGTCCTTGTGAAATTTTGTCCAAACACCTCAACTTTACATGTAAAACTGGGGACGTCCATTTAAAAATAAGGAAATATTGAAAATAAAAAAATATCACGAATTAGCTTTGTCAGAGGCTCTTTTGTGTGTTAATCTCATAGAAATCAACAAAATCAAAAAGTGTCCAAATTACAACTTTTTCTTACAAATTCCAGATTTATCTTTCCAATTTAAAAAACTAATACTGTGTTTTGGAAGAGTTAAACTATCACCTTTGTTCCAAGTAACTTCTTTTAAATTTTCCAGGTTTTGAATCTTTCCATTGTTTACAAGAACATCTTGTTGGTACAAGTCTAAGCCTTCCATTGTCTTTATTGAAGTCACAGGAATTCCTTTTATTTGTCCTTGTAATTCTTTATTCGCAATATTAATGAGGACTAAGGATAAATATTTTTCATCTGGAGAGCAGTGAAGATAGCTTCGAATATTTTTGTTCGTGGATTCAGCGGATAAAACTTTTGTGCCCATATTCATTTTCCATAAGTAGGAAGCATAATAATCTGGTCTAGGAGTTCCATCTTGGTTGAGTAGGGCATAATCAGCACCAATAAGATTATGTCTTATCACAACTTTATGATCCAATTTGGCTAGGATTCCAAGTTGATCAATCCACCAGATAGAACTGATAAATTGATCTGATATTTTTGGTTCTCCTCCACACTGGGCTGAACCAGTTTCACCCAACCAAAGTTCAGCTTTGGGGCTATATTTGTTTTTATCCTTTACGAGAGCCTTTGCCCATTTTTTTACTTCATTCAAAACATCAAGATCTATTAGTCTTTCTTTGTTCATTCTTCTGATAGCAACTGGGCATCTAAATGACTGGGTAGGGTAGTAGTGCCAGGTAATAATGTCGTAATCATTTTTGAGAATTGGAAATAAATCCTCCATTTCATTGAATATAAATCCAAGAGGTTCACCAATAATTGGCCAAAAAGCTGAGGCTGGACCAGCGAGTTTAGCCTTTAAATTATTTTTTTTAAGGAGATTTTTTGTTTCTAAAAAATTCTTTGCATAATCTTCTTCAGATAATTGGTAAGAGAGGCCAAAAATTGCCCAATAAGCAAAGACCTCGTTTCCAAGTTCAAATTTGTAGGGAATTGCACCCTCGTTTGATAAAAACTTAAGAAACTCTCTTAGGTTCGTTGTATCCCATTCACCTTTTGAGTCCCAACTAGATGGACCCTGGTTAAGAGTGAAAAATAATTCAGTATTAGTGTTTTTTATAAAGCTTTCAATTTCTTTCCATCTTTTCTTGGTAAGAGTTGAGTCATACTTTTTAGGTCTTTTATCAGAGTTATCTTTCATATTGTAATAAAGGGCGTCTGCCTCACTGCCACCAATTCTAAGATAGGCAGGTGCTAGCGCACTTACATGTTTAAGTAATATTCTTTTTGTGAGATCAAGAGGTGAAACTTTATTTTTTCCCCTTCCTCCAATCATTTTACCTTCTTTATCCCACCAATAACTTCCCACAATTTGAGCTGTATCCAGTCCAAAGGATAAGAACTTTTCATCTGTGATGTTAATAAGCTTTTCTGTTTTTGGAGTAATAACAAAATCTTTTGCGAATGCATTGAAGACAATAAATAGGTTGGCGATCATTATAATTTTTCTCATTGAATCATTATAATTAAAAATAGGCCTCTTACAAGAAGAGGCCGTCTGCGTGTCTAAGCTAATAAAGGGGGGAAAATTAGGCTATAGATTGTAATTCAAAATTACTTTCTAAGGCACTTAATGTCGTTTGGAACTCAGAGAGGGTTGGCAAGTTTCCAAAATGCGTGTTTTCTAAATTGTTCATCGCTATAAAATCGTAAACTTCGATTTTAGTGGATGCTTCTCGATCTTTTTGAAAACACCGCCAATTGGTATCACCTGTCTTTTGAAAGTTAAGAAGAACACTCTGAATTAATTCTTCTTTCGTTTTGACTCCGATACTGACGACTCTAGACCTCGCATCTAATTCAAGATACCAAACTTTGTAATCGTTTTTGTTTTCCGGGTTTTTGTTGGGTTCAACACATACGGCAAGATTCATATGGGCCTCCTTGTCTCATCATCAGGACTCCTTCCTGATTTTTATACGCCTACTGCTTTGGTTTAAAGGGCCTCTATGTCCTTCCATGGACAGTGTGGTAAGGCCTTTAGCGCTTCCTGCTCAATGATAATATCACTAAAAGCCTTTGGTGCACGAACTTTTGGCCAACACTTACTTGCAAGTTTTAGAGAATTTGTAAGAACTAAAAGGCTCAAATTGACTTTGCTACTTTGCGGGCTGAGCAAAGTCTTTGAAATGCTTAGAGATGCTCTGGGTCGATGAGTAGGGCATAATGGCCACTCAGAGCTGTAAATGAAATGAGTTGATGTTAGATGTAAGGAAATTTTTATTTTATTGAAGTGAGTCAAAACTTCATTTACAAAGACTTTGCATATCTTTACTCTTTTATTAATGAGTAAAAACTTAAAGGTCTTTTTATCTTCATTGAAGATGGCCATCGCAACATTTTGTAGTCGTATTCTAGGCTTAGTTAGAGAGCAGTTTATTGCTTATTTGTTTGGAGCCTCTAGTTTTACTGATGCCTTTTTAGTTGCTTATAGAATTCCAAACTTATTAAGAGATTTATTTGCTGAAGGAGCGTTCTCAGCAGCATTTGTCCCAACTTTTGTAGATGCGAATTTAAGGGATAAGGAACGTGCTAGAAAACTCCTATGGGCACTTGTTTGCTTGTTAACCCTTGTTTCTCTTGGAATTGCAGCTCTCATAATGGTTTTTACTCCGGAACTTATAAATATTTTTGCTCCTACATTCAAAGAAGACCCTGCGAAATTTGAAATTACTATTACTCTTACAAGAATAATGTCCCCATTTTTATGTTTGGTTTCTATAGCTGCATTATTTATGGGAGTTTTAAATTCTTTAAAAATATTTTTTATTCCTTCTTTTGCACCAGTATTTTTTAATATTTCTATGATTCTTTGTATGTTGGTTTTGCCAACTTATTTTGTTAATCAAGGAGTTGAACCGATTCTTTCTTTAGGTGTAGGTGTTCTTTTAGGAGGATTTGCACAAGCGCTAGTCCAATTTCCTTTAATTCTTAAGCATAATTATGGGCCTATTAAGCCTGGTAAAATTTTTTCTAAGGAAACCAAAAAGGTTTTAGTTTTATTAGGACCGGGATTATTGGGATTTGCAGCTTCGCAAATCAATTTGTTAGTGAATACAATACTTGCTTCTTCTACAGTCATTGGAGCTGTTTCTTGGTTAAGTTTCTCATTTAGATTGTTTCAACTTCCAGTGGGAATTCTAAGTGTTTCAATAGGTAACTCAAATTTAGTCCACTTTAGTAATGCTTGGAAAGATGGGAAAGAAGATGAAGCTAAAGGATATTTACAGACATCATTTTTTCTTTCGTGTTTTTTAGTTTTCCCGGCCATGATCGCTCTTTATACATGTGCAGATGAGATGATCAATATTATTTTTGAACGTGGAAAGTTTGACTCTAATTCAACTTTAATGACTGCGAAGGCGTTAAGGTGGTATGCACTTGGGCTTCCTGCATATTCTATTTATAAAATTTTTGTCCCAACTTTTTACGCTATCGATCGTCAAAAGATTCCTGTCTTGTGTAGTGTATTTGGGATAATTGTAAATATTGCTTTTTGTGTTTATTTTACTCCAATTTATGGATTTGAAATTTTGGCCATTGGAACTTCAATTTCTATGCTTTTAAATGCATTACTTCAGGGAGTAATTCTTAAGAAAGATCTAGGTCTTGCTTTAAAGGCATTTATCAATCTTAGGATTATAAAGTTGCTCATTGCTTTGGGCATAACTTATTTTATGACAATATACCTAAAGGCTTTCCTTCCGTTTCCAGATAGTTCATTCTTTAGTAGAGCAATGGTCTTATCAATTTACTTGTTAGCTATTGCATCTTGTTATTTTTTATCTTGCGTTATTTTAGGAGAAAGAAAAGCAGTTCACTCAATTACTCAAAGGTTTTTCAAAAGAAAAAACCGTTAAATTGACAATTATTAGGAAAAATACTTGAGCTATTGATTTTCTATAGGGTAGACTAGGAACGTATATAATTAATCGCATTAAAGGACTATTTAGATGAGAACGGATTTTAATACTTTGATTTCTCTGGCAACACATACAATTAATCACCTTAAACAAGATAGCATCATAGAATATCAAGTTGATCAAAGAGCTGATTTAATTGATTCACTAGCAACAGAGCTTGGAGTTAGCTTTTCAACTGATGAAGATATTAGAGAGCAGGCCATTGAAGAGGTTGAAGATAAGTTTGGGTTAGAGGAAGTAACAGAAGATATCACTGAAACTGAAATGTTTAACCATGCTAGAAAAGAAATTATTAAGTCTTTCCAAGGGGAAAATCTTGGTGGTCTTTATATGGTTGAATCACTTCACAATGTTGCTAAAAGAGTAAAAGACTTTTTACTTAATTCTGACTTAGTTGAAGATGTTTTTAGTTCAGATGAAGAGTTAATTGAGTTTCTTGTTAGAGAGATGAAGAAATTCAATCCAAGAAATGGTATCACTCAATAATTATTATTTGAAAGATTTCAAAATACTTCAAGGGGGTTCTAAAAACCTCCTTTTTTTATGTAAAAATAGCTACTTAACTAAAACAGCTAAAGTTCCTGTTCAATCCTACCGAAAATACATCGAAGCGGAATTTTTTCCGACTCAAAGACTTTTATTGAATCGTTTATAATTAAACGAGAATTATAAACCCAAGATAGGTGTAATTATGTTTAAGGGAATTCAAACAAGCTTTTTAATCTTAGCAGTATCTGGCTTTTCAATGTCGGCATTTGCCGATGAAGATAGGGTTAGTCAAGAAGTGAGAAGGTGTACTAATACTCGAGATGCGGTTGTTAAGAAAAATGAAATTTCTAGAGAGGAAGTTGGAGATCCAGTTACATCTGATGGAAAGACAGTTCAGAAAATGAGAGCTTGTTATAAGATTGAATGTTATTACGACTCAGGAAATGTGGGAACAGTTAATACTGATAATATGGATGAAACTTTTGGCAGACTTGAGTCTGAAGAAGTTGATCGAGGATATCAAAGTATGGCCTGGGATTCTAATGCTTGTAAAACATGGGAAAAAACTGTGATTTCTACTGAAAGAGATATTCTTGATGAGGGAGATTCTGATGGTCGCGGTAATGGTAGTGGAGATGGAAACGCTAGTGGGAATGGAAGAGTTAGCGGTAAGTATACTCTGAAGTTTGGTGGAAAAGTGTATTTATGTAATCCAGGTGAAGACTATGCTGATTGTCTAGAAAGACATGGAATTGATGCGACCGGAATATCTTTTACCGTAAGTGGTAGAGATAGTGATGGTTTTAGAATTGTTCTAGGAGCAAGGGGACCAAAAGTTGATGGTCACGCAGATGTTACAGGTTCAATGCGAGGAGAGATTAGTGGTGCCTGTGTTGAGAAAGATGAGTGTACTTGGTATCAGGAGGCTTTCACTCTTGGTTTCTGTGAAGATGAATATATTTTAAAAACTGAATGTATTGGTGCCGGAATTGGGACTAGTGGCGGTGTTGATTATGTTGTCGGTGGTGACGTCGACCTAGGTCGAGTTGGAGCCAGAGGAAGAGCTGGTAGAGGCTGGTATGTCCGAGTAAACGGAAGAGATTTTATGTGTTCATCCAGTGAAGATGAAGATAGATGTTTAGCAAGACTTAGAGCATCTGGACAAATTTCAGGTGGAGTAGATATTCAAAACTGTGCGAGTTGTGGAAATAGTTGGGCGGCTTATGCTCATGCTCAAGGAAATAGCTGGCAAGGAATTTTAAGTGGTACAGCACAAGTTCTAGGAGCAACTATACCATCTATTATGATGTATAAAGGTATGAAGGCTCAGGCCAATGCTCATCTTGGAGCTCAAGAAGCTAAATGGGGAGCTGTGGCGACAGGGTTTGAGCAATGTCAAATTATGCAAAGTAATTTTCTTGATTCAACTTATGCCTCTATGGCTTCTAACGAGGCTCCTTGGCAGCAACTTACAGTTCCAGAGTGTAATGGATATGGTATAGGACAATACGCTAATAACCAAGGCTGGGGAAATAACGGCTGGGGTAGCTGGGGTAATACTTGGGGATCAGCAGGATACTCCAATGGTTTTCAAGCTGCAATGTATGGACCTTACGGAAATTATAACCTAGGTAATGTGACAGGTATGTGGGGGAATCCACAGGCAGGTCTTCAAATGAATGGAAATTTTAATTTAGGTCAATTACTAGGACTTCCAAATATCGCAATAAATGGTGGATGGAATGGAAACGGCGCGTGGAACAATGGCTGGAACGGCGGCTGGAACAATGGCGTGAATGCTAATAGTAACTGGGGTTGGAATAATGGCTGGAATAATAACAGCTGGAGAACGCCTGGTTGGAATCCAAACGCTAATCTTCAGTTTAATGCTAATTTCAATAATGGATGGAATAATAATCAATACTCAGCGTGGGGTCCAAATCAATGGAGTGCTAGTGCAAATGGATTAGCACCATGGAATAATCAAAATACCTCCTATTGGAATAATAACTCAACTAATGGTAATAATTGGTGGCGAGTAAATAATAGTTTTCAGAGTAATGCTCAAGCATCAGCTCAGGGATCATATTATCAGCAAATGGCACTGCAAAACCAAGCTAATAATGCTTATAATAATATGATTAACTATAATGGATATAACGCAGCTTATTCTCCAATGAATATGGGAGCTAATATCAATGCTCAATGGGGATTTAATTTTAGATAATGATGGCTTAAATTTATAGCAAAAAAAAGGAAGCTTAAAGCTTCCTTTTTTTATTTTCCGTGTACTAAGAGTTTTAATTCGTGCTGAAAAAGAACTTCGATTTTGTCATCGATAAGAGTTTGAACAATTCCAGGTCCAAATTTTTTGTGATCGATAATATCTCCCTCTAAAAACTTTTCTCTAATTGAGTAAGCTTTAGCTTTACCACTAACTTTTCCCATTTCTTCCATCCATAATTGTCCAACAGAAACGGATTTTTTAGTCGTTTTCCTTCTTGAAGTTGAAGTCGATTTAACTTTTTTAGCTTTATGAGCTGGATCTTTATACATATGAATAGCTTGGCATGTATTACACTGAACTTTTCCAATTGTAGCAGTATCTTTCATTGAGACGATTGTATGGCCTAGAGGAAGTTTACACTTACCACAATATGAGAGAACTTCTTTACCAGCTGAGAATGATACCATTGGTTTTCCTTTTTTTTTAAAACGCATTTAAATGGGATATAATAGTTTCTAACTAGGACAAGCCCGACGGGAGTTAATTTTGTCAGATTTAAAAACCAAGAATATTCTATCCAAAGAAAAAGAAGTCGTAAAGAAATCTTATGGAGAATTAGTTAATAATACACTTTTAGATAAAGCGAATACCTTACCAAAAAACTCTGGATGCTATTTTATGAAAGGAGATATTGGTCAGGTTTTGTATGTAGGAAAGGCTAAGGATTTAAAGAGTAGAGTGACCAGCTATTTTAATAATTCTGCAAAGTCACCAAAGACTCAGTTGTTGGTTTCTCATATAAAAGATTTTGAGTTTATTTTAACTAACTCAGAAGCGGAATCCCTGATCTTAGAAAATAACTTAATAAAACAGTATAAGCCCAAATATAATATTCAGCTTAAAGATGATAAGACTTATCCTTATCTTCAGTTAAATACAAATGAAGCTTACCCTAGGCTTGAGTATGTGAGAAAGCCAAAAAAGAAAAAAGGTCTAGAGCTTTATGGGCCATTTCCTGTAGGCTCAAATATTTCCAAAATCATAAGAGTTTTAACTAAATCATTTACTCTAAGAGATTGTTCTTTATACGAGTTTAATAATCGAAAAGAACCTTGTCTTTTATATCAAATGAAACAATGTAGTGCACCCTGTGTTGGCAAGATTTCTTTTGATGAGTATCAATCAGACTTAGATAAAGCTCTTGGCTTATTTAAAAATAAAAAAACGGTTGAAGATACTTTGGCAGTAATAACTAATAAAATGATGGCTCATGCTGAAAAAGAAGAGTTCGAAATAGCAGCTCAGATAAGGGATTATCTAGAAGAATTAACTTCATTTACGGAGAAATCTTTTGATCAAAATGTAGAAGCACTAAACGACAGTCATGCGGATATTGTTTCTTACTATAAAGGTGAAGAAGAAGTTGATATAAGTATTTATCTTATACGTCGAGGTAACTTGATTGGACAGAAGAACTTTCATTTTTTAAATGATGATTTGTTAGATGAAGTAGAGCAAGAAATTATTCTTGCCATGACTCAATATTATTCCCAAAATATTGAAACTATCCCTGAGAAGATTATTACATCATTTGAAAAAAGTAATGCTGAAAGTTTTTATATGGCCTTAAAAGAAATTGTAGGGGAAGGAATAAAATTTAAGGTTCAATCTCAAACTAAAAAGTATAACTCGCTTCTCACTGCAACTAAAAAACATGCAGAAGAATGTCAAAGAGTAAGACAAGAAAATCAAGATTCAGTTTATATTGGGCTAAATAAATTAAAAGATCTTTTAAACATGAAAGAGAGACCTAAAACAATTGAATGTTATGATATTGCTATCTGGCAGGGGAAATCACCAACGGCCTCTCAAGTCTTCTTCTATGAAGGAAAACCCGATAAAACAGGATATAAATACTATCACCTGAATGAAAGGCCTGAAGGCAATAATGACTTTGCTATGATGAGCGAAGTTTTTGAAAGAAGGTTAAAACATGGAGACTTTCCCGATGTTTTTTTGGTGGATGGAGGAGTCCAACAAGTTAATACCGTTAAAAAAGTTCTGGAGCAGTTTAAAGTTGAGGTTCCAGTTGTTGGTATTGCTAAATCGAGGACTTTAAAAAAGTTTAACTTTAAAAGTAGTGAAGTTGAAAGTTCGGATGAACGTTTGGTTATTCAGGGACGATCTAATCCTTACATTTTAAATAAATGTCCTTCTTTGTTAAGGATTTTAGTGCAACTCAGAGATGAAGCTCATAGGTTCTCTAGAAAACTTCATCATAAAACAGAAAAAAAGAGAATTATTCAATCATGGGTTGATAAGGTAAAAGGACTTAACCCTAATGTGAGAAAAAGAATTCTGAGTAACAATTCACTATCTAAAGAAGAGTTAGGAAAAATGAATATAACAGATTTACAGAATTACTTAGGCATTGAACAAAGGCATGCAAGAATACTTTATGATTACTTACATGCCGAAGAGAATTAATTTAATACGTGAATCAATTTTCTAGTACCGGATCCACAATCGATACATCGTGCAGTTTCTTGAACTAGAAGGTTTTTATAATCTGGTAAGTGACTTAGTAAAAGCTTGGATCCACAAACTTTACATTCACCGATAATCTTCTGAACATTCTCAGCTGATCCCCAGTATTCTTCATAGCGTTCAAATCTAAAATCTACGTCTTTGGCCATAACTTGTGCCTCCCAAAAAAGAACCTATATAACTCTTCGGGATTGAAAAATTTGGCTTAAATTTATTCGATTTTAAGATTTTACTAGGAAATTAGTGACCATTTTGTTAATTGAATATATGGATTCTAAGTATAGAGAATTATTACGCATGGCAAGAGGGAAAACCCCAAATATTCATCCACTAATGAGTACGGGTTGGTTTTATAAGTCCATGAATTTATTGGCTAAATCATCGACACCTGATACTCAGTCTACAAATATAGCTCAAGTAGCGAAGGTAGAAGGAAAAGAATCTAATAAGTCTCAAGAAGTAAATACGAAGGCTAATGAAGTTACTGAAAGAATAAAGATTCTAGACTCTTTAAATGTTTTCGGGAATGAAAAGCTTGAATCTGAAAGTACTTTTAAGTTTAAAGGTGGAGAACTTAGAAAGAAAACAGAGTCTGCGAAAAATGAACTCTTATTTGATTGCATGGAATTGCATTCAATTTTGACAGCGCTTAGCCAAAGTCTACCTGAACCAAATTATAGAATAAAATCTTCATTGCTAGAAAGTTTAAAAGATAAAGAAATTAAAGTTATGTTCATTACAGATGCTTATAAAAAGCTTGCTGTTGACAGTGATGTAAATCCAATTGAGCTATATTTTGATCCAAATGTTTCTGAACTTTTCTCTAAAATGATCACGGCCATGAAATTAGATGAAAATAATTCTCATATTTCCGCTTTAGGTTTCGGAGACAAAGAAGATAAAGATTTAATCCTTAGTGAAATTTATCATGCTAAACCAAAACTGATAATGACTCTTGGAGCAACTTCTACAAACTTTTTAACAGGAAATACTCAAAGGTTAAAAGATACCCACGGTGAATTGAGGGATGCTAAATTGAGGCCGACTATGGGAGAGTTGTTTAACTGTAAGTTAATGCCCTTATTTTCTCCAAGCTTACTTTTGACAGCACCAAATATGAAGAAAACAGCTTGGACTGATATGCAAAAGGCCATGGAGTATTTAAATTTATAATCCTCTGAAGAGTTTCATATAATTTCCTAACACCTGACTACTCAAAACTTAATCCAAATATTTGATATTATATAAAAAATCTATAGAATAGAATAAAGAACCAAGGAAGGTTAAATTTGAAAAAGTATCTAGGACTGATTCTTTTCTATTCTGTATGTGCTCATTCAGCAGTAGAGCCAAAAATTCGAGTTAAAATTCAAAAGACTTTGGATGAAGTTACGGTTAGCGGTAGAGACTTGAAAAGGTTTCTTTGGCCAACTAATTCTATGCAGGAGTTTTTAGGAAAAAAGACAATACATTTTAATTGTAAATCGAAATATAGATTTAATCGTAAAAAACCTATTAGGCTCGCTTCAATTAGTTCAAACACTGGAATATTAGAAATTGAAAGAGAAAAGTATAAAGGAACTGTACATGTACAGACTTCTGAAAAATTTAATGGATGCGATATCATTAATGAACTTTTTTTAGAGGATTATCTTGCGACACTTCTGCCAAAAGAGATGAATAGTAATTGGCCGATTGAAGCCTTAAAAGCTCAAGCTGTAGCTGCAAGATCTTATGCTTACTATAAACTAATGACGGATCAGGTTTCGAGGACAAAAGGCTTTAATACCTATTACGATATTGAGAATTCTGAAAAGCACCAGGTTAATGGCTCTTATTTCGATGCCACTCGAAAAACAATGAAAGCGGCTAAAGGAACAAAAGGAGAGGTTCTTGCTCTTGCTGGAGGGAAGGTTTCACCAGTATTTTTCCACTCTAAGTGCGGTGGAAAAACATTAACTCCTGATCAAGTTTGGACTAATAAGGTTCCGGGGTACAAGTCTGTTCCTTGTCCATTTTGTCATAAACATGGAAAAAAGAATTGGAAACACACTTTTAAAGAAGATAAAGTCCAGGGACATATTAAAAGAGCGATTGCAAACTATAATAGACCTAGAAGTGAAATTAAAAATTCAAATATGCAATTTTATAGGGATTCAAAGTCGAATTATAAACTTAAGGTTTCCTTGAATGGAGCTCAAAAAAGTATTAAAAAATCTCGACTAAGGTCCACTATGGGAAGAAAGGCATTGCCATCAAATTATTTCAATCTTAAAAAAGTCGGGGATGAGATTATTGTATCAGGTTCAGGCTATGGCCATGGAGTAGGAATGTGTCAGTTTGGTGCCAAAGAATTAGCTTTACAGGGATTTTCTTACAAACAAATTCTCGCTCATTATTTTCCCGAACTAGACTTAATTAAAGTATACTAGAGGAAGATGAAAAATATTTTATTCAGTTTAATATTATTTTGGAGCTTTAGCATTCAGGCTTTTGTTGTTTTGATTGATCCTGGACATGGTGGTAAAGAGCTAGGGGCAGTGACCACCATAAGCCTAAAAAATAGCAAGGGAAAAACTTATAAGACGAAGATATATGAAAAAGATCTGACCTTAAAGCTTGCTAAAAGAATAAAGTCCAAGTTGGATAAACATTTTTCTACTTACTTGACTAGAAGCTTTGATAGAACAGTATCATTAGAAGACAGGGCAGCTATGGCCGATGTCGTTAAAGCAGATTTGTTTATTTCCATACATTTTAACTCATCCACAGCTAGGGAGTCTCATGGATTTGAGACTTACTATTTGGATAATCATGCTGATAAGGCGATAAAGAAAGTCGAAGCGATTGAGAACAAAGGCCTTGATGGAGAAAGCAAAATTGTGAATCATATTTTAATTGATTTAGTAATAAAACAAACAGTAGGGACCTCAAAGAAGTTAGCAAACTCTATCCATGCAGTCTTGGGAAAAGAAATAAAAATCCCTTTTAAAGTTAGAGATCGAGGAATAAAACCTGGGCTATTTTATGTTTTAGCGTTGTCTAAACGCCCTGGAGTTTTGATTGAGGCAGGCTTTATGTCTAATCCAAAAGAAATATTTACTTTAAGATCTAGGAAGTATCTAGAAGCGTATGCAGATGCGATTACTACTGGGATTTTAAATTATCATGCAACATTACCAAAGAAAGAAATTCCACTTTTTTGACAAAAAAAAGCGCAAGAGGAGTTAATTCTTGCGCAATTGAGAGAGGGAGAGAGAGTACTAAACACTTTTATCGTGTCAGTGAAATTACTTTAACATAGTGTGTCGTAAAAGCAATAAAACTTGCTTATGACTGTAAAACTTACAGGGTCAGCTTAAATTACCCCGTATCGAGAAGGACCATCTTTGAATAGAATAAGTTATGGAAAAAATTAGAATTTCTAGGCTTTTCAAAGATGAAGATGGCAGGTTTATAATCACTTGTGGGGCTAAATTTGTAGGTATTTCCTTCCTTGCAGCAATTAATTTGTATTATGTTCTGTGGAATATCATCTCTTTAAATAATTTATTTATCGAATCAAAGAAATTTGGTTTAAGCCAAGATATGAGGGAAGACTTTCTAGTTAAGGCCCTAGAAGTCTTTGGAGAAAATTTAATCTTTGTCTTTCTGTTTTTTATTTTTTTATTTTTAGCTGGTGCTTATATTGGAAAAGTTCTTTTAAGACCCTTTGAACTCATTGGAGATTATTGTATTAGAAAAACAAATGGAGAAACCTGTGAGTACAATCCAGACCTGTTTTCTGACTACAAACTATTATCCAGATTTAGCGAATATTTTTTCCAATATCTTTCTGAGATTGAAAAAGATAAAAGTCTTAGGACTACAACTATTCCGCCTATTTACCAAAAAATTCACAAACCACCTTTTGAAAGAGTATTTTTCTTTCATTTTTTTATCTTGGTGATTATTTTAGCAGGCACCTCTGTAGTGTTTATGAATTATATATTATCTGAAGTGAAGCAATCAATAATTGGAATTGTGTACTCATTAAAGTTAGATACTGATACTTCAATTGGCTATTTATTAACGAATCAAGACTTTATCTTTCAGTCGATTTTAATTTATACGAGTTTGATAATCTTCGTCGGTTATTTTTTCTTGAGCTTTCATTTATACTCAAAGATTTCGGGTGCTATTTTTGCATTTTTTTCAACGATGAGAGCCTATAGTAAAGGAAATTATAAAGCTCGAGTGCATCTTATTGGCTATGCACATATTAGACCTCACGGAAGGAGTTTTAATAAATATTTGGATCATCTTGAAAGAGAGTGCAAGGTGAATAATAATAAAGTAGAATCTTAATGTTTACTTTTAAAACAACAAAGGAATAATAAATGAATTTTAGATTACTTTTAACTTTAGTTTTATCAACATTGGTTTTTGTCGGATGTCAGCCAAACAAAAAACAACTTGGTGAAATGCTCAAGAAAAATCCAGAACTAATTACTGATGTTATTAAAGAAAACCCATCACAATTTATAGAAGCACTAAATGAAGCTGTTAAAGCAGCTCAAGGTGATCAAAGAAAGAAAGCGGAGATGGCAGAAAAGAAAAAACTAGAGGAAAGTTTTAATAATCCTATGGTTCCTGCATTAGATGATAATGATGTAGTTCGTGGAACTAAGGGAGGACCTATTACACTTGTTGAGTATTCTGATTTTGAGTGTCCGTTCTGTAAAAGAGGTTATGATACAGTTAATGCTCTTTTAAAGAAGTATGAAGGTAAAATTCAATTCGTTTATAAACATTTACCATTAAGTTTTCACCCAAATGCTATGCCTGCAGCCAAATATTATGAAGCGATTGCTCTTCAATCTAAAGATAAAGCAGGGAAGTTTCATGATGAACTTTTTGAAAATTTTTCTAAAATTAAAATGGGAGAGAAGTTTTTTAAGGATGTTGCTAAGAAATTAAAAGTTGATATGAAAAAACTTGAAAAAGATATCGATTCTGACGTTGTAAAACAAAGAATTGATGAGGACCTTGCTGAAGCTAAGAAATTTGGTTTTCAGGGGACTCCTGGTTTCCTATTTAACGGAGTTCCAGTTAAAGGAGCTTATCCTCCAGAGCACTTTGATGGTATTGTAGAGGAATTAAAGAAAAGAGGTAAATTGACATTATAAGTGTTAAGTTAGCTAGTATTAATGGCCAGTTTTTATAAACTGGCCTTTTTTTTTGTCACTATTCTATATTTAATTCACTGGCAAGCCTTTCCTAGTGCTTTTTTTGGTAATTTCTTAAAAAAACTTTTTTTTTGTTATTTTTACTTTTTTTATTTGCCATTTAAAAAAATACACGTCATCATTTCTCTATAGTATTATTAACATTGACGTTAGGAGTTCTCATGAACAGAAAAGAGCTTGTAGAAGCAATCTTAAAGAACAAAGAAGTTGGACATTTAACTAAGAAAGACGCTGATCTTTTCATTAACACTATGCTTGAGACAATCAAGAAATCTGTTAAGAAAGGTGACGATGTTTCTCTAGTTGGTTTTGGTACATTCACAAAAATTAAAAGAGCAGCTAGAACTGGTGTTAACCCAGCTACTGGTGAAAAAATCAAAATCAAAGCTAAGACTCTTCCAAAGTTCAGACCTGGAAAAGCTTGGAAAGATATGTTCTAATATAAGCTTTTGCTTATTTTTGAATATAGGGGAGACTTTAAGTCTCCCTTTTTTTTTAAGGAGGTTTTGAGTGGAATTTGAAAAGCAAATGTTTTTGGTGATGTTTCTTCAAGTGCTTTTTCCTGCAGTGATCTTAATTGTTATGCCCATTGCTAGAATAACCGCAGTTAAAAACAAAACAGTTAGAGCTCGATATTTTAAGGAATATAGAGATCGTTCAAATATCCCAAGCTTTCTTATTTTAATTGAAAGGCATTATTCAAACCTTTTTGAAATGCCATTACTTTTTCTTATATGTTGCTTAACAGCTTTGTTCTTTAAACAAATTGACTCATTTATTATTTCTTGCGCATGGATATTTTTATTATTTAGACTAGTTCACTCTATTGTTCACCTTTTTTGTAATATATTACTTTTGAGAATGGTCGTTTTTGGAGTGAGCTGTATTGCAATGTTTTTGATGTGGATGGTGTTGGCCAAGAATATCCTTCTTTCCAATTAAGTTCTTGATTTAATCAGTTTTTATTTATCCTGTATTTTAATAGGAAAAAAACTCCATCGACTTATCTTAATAGTGGTGTCAATTTGTCTGTTTTAGTCATTAGTTTGACCCTTTCTCTGAAAATGTTACATTTTGTTAGGCAAGAATTACCAAACCGGAAGGGATGTACTTGATTCAATTCTTGATAAGAGCTATAATTTTGACATGTACCAATCAAGAGGAATTTGGTTGGGGCCTAAAAAAAGGATTTGAAAATGGCCGAAGAAGGTAATGAAGAAGCAGGACAAGAGCAAGAGGTAAAAAAAGAAAAAGCCTCTAGTCAAAAGAACCCACTTGTTGCTGTATTACTTATTCTAAATATCGCAGCTATGGGAACTGTAGCTTTTTTTCAGTACAAATTTATGGAGATGGAAGCAAAACGACCGGACCTTACTCATCTATTAAAAGAGGCGGGAATGAAAGTGGATGCTGAACTTGAAGGTGAACAACAACCAACAGAAGAAGTTACTAAGGAAACATTAGTTGATTTAGCGACCTTTACTGTAAACTTGGCTCAAGGTGATGGTCCAAGAAGGTATGTAAGACTTAACACAGTATTAAAACTTAGCGAAGACTCTGAAGTATCAGAAGTTGAAGCTAGGAAACCTCAGATTCGAGATACTATTATTGGAATCTTAAACTCAAAAAGACCTGAGGATATTTTGAAAAGAGATGGAAAGCTTTATTTAAAGCAGGAGATCAAATCAGCAATTAACTCTTTCTTAATTGATGGAAAAGTTGTTGATGTTTTTTACGTAGGATTTCAGATTAATTAATTTGAATCTGATTGTTAGTTTATAAGAGAATTACAGGAAGTAATTCTAAAAGTATCTAGGAGGGACCATGGCACAGGTTTTAAGTCAAGACGAAGTTGATGCTCTATTAAGCGCTGTTAACGATGATGGAGATGAGGAAACGGAAGCGGACTTTGACTCCGAATATGATGATGATGAAGACGATAATATTCAGCCCTATGACCTCACTAACCAAGACAGGGTCATCAGAGGCCGAATGCCGATCTTGGAAATTATATATGAAAGATTTATTAGGTCTTTTAGAGTATCACTATCAAATAGTTTAAGAAAAATTTCAACCATTTCAATGATCTCAACAGATCTTTTAAAGTTTGGTGAGTTTGTTAATACTCTGCCAATTCCTAGTTGCATGTGTATTATGAGATTTAACGAGTTGAGAGGGCCGGCTCTACTTGTTTTTGAATCTAAACTTGCTTATGCAATTATTGATTCTTATTTTGGTGGTACAGATAGACCATTTACAAAAATAGAAGGAAAAGAATTTACTTCTATAGAACTATCTTTTATGAAGAGAGTTATGGATATGGCCATAACAGACTTAGAAGATGCATGGGCTCCTGTTCATAAAGTTGATGCTCAATATATAAGAACAGAAATCAATCCTCAATTCGTAGGAGTTGTTCCTCCAAGTGATGTTATTATTACAACGACTTTTGAAGTTGAGTTCGAATCAGCATCTGGAACAATCATGGTGGTTATTCCTTACTCTACGATTGAACCAATTAAACAAAAACTAAGTTCAAGTTACCAATCAGAAAGTGACACAGTTGACTCTCTTTGGACTCAATCAATGCATGAGCATGTTAAGGATGCTGATGCAACAGCGATTGTTAAGCTTGGTGATACGACGATGACAGTAGGCGATCTTATTAGTCTTCAACCTGGAGATGTTTTACCACTTAGTCAGGAAGTTTCTGGAGAATTATCTATTGAAATTGAAGGCGTAACAAAATTATCTTGTTTAGCCGGAGAGTATAAAGGAAACAGAGCAGTACAAATAACAAAAAGAATTGCAGATTAAATAAAGGGATTAGGAAATGGAAGAGAACACAGGAAACAATGTAACAGAGATGAATCCAGATCAAGCAGATGCGATTTCTAGTTTAGCTGATCAAATTAAAACTGGTGATGAAGCTTTAAATAAATTAAAGGTTCAAAATTTAGATTTTATTCTAGATATTCCTCTAAAGGTGAGTGTTGAATTAGGAAGAGCTCAGGTTGTAATAAAAGACTTGTTACAACTTGGACAAGGTTCTGTTCTTGAATTAGATAAGCTCGCGGGGGAGCCGCTTGAAGTTCTAGTTAACGGAAAATTAGTTGCTAGAGGTGAGGTTGTTGTTGTTAATGAAAAATTTGGAATAAGACTTACAGATATTATTAGTCCATTAGAAAGAATTGAGACATTAAAATAATTTGAGGATACTATGAATTTAAGACTCTTGGTTACGACATTTTTAATCTTTTTTACAAGTTTATCTTACGCCAACGTAAGTATTAAAAAATTAGACTTTAATAAAGCTAATAAAACTGGAAAGATTACCATCCACTATTCTGGAGTTTTAAAAGGTTATCCTGAATTAAAAATCGTTGGAAAAACAATACAAGTGATGATCCCAAACTCTAAAGTATTAAAAAATCTAGAGAAATCTGTAAGTTTTTCGTCAACTTTAATTGATACTCAATTAAGAACTTATCAAACAAATAAAACCGATTCAAAGCTTAAAGCTCAGTTCCCATTTGATATTCAAAAGCACGCTGAGAAAGTTTCTCTTTCTATTAAAGATAATCGAATTGAATTAAATGTTCCAAGAGTAAAAGTATCTTTAAAAAAAGCACCAACACTTGGAAGTATACTAAAAAAGAAGCAACCTAAAAAAGAAGTTGCTAAGAAAAATTTAGATGAAGCATATCTTAATAAACTATTAACTGTGAAAAATGGAAAGCAAGAAGCGGCTAAGGAAGTCAGTGAAAAAAAACAAGATAAAGTGAATACAAGCCTTGCTTCTATTCAAAAAAATACTGGTTCTGAAAAATTCTCTCTTCTTGAATACGGTGGGAAATTTGTTGCCTTCTTGGGCTTAGTATTACTTTTATTTTATGGTGTAGCCTCTTTAATGAGAAAAGGTTTTCTTAAAAAAGGAAAGCTTGGTTTCTTAAATAATGCTGATGTTATTTCTGTTATTAACCAAACTTATATTGCTCCAAAGAAAAGTCTTATGTTGGTAAAAGCTCATAATCAGGTTTTTCTAGTGAGTAATACAGATCAAGGAATTCATCCTATTTCGGAAATTAAGGATGTCGCAGGATTAATAAAAGATGGTGAGAAGTCTATATCTGGAATGAACTTTGATTCAAACTTTGATTCTGCGAAGTTAGATGAAGCAGTAGAAACAAAAGTAAAATTAAAAGAAGATATAACAATTTCTAATCAACAATCATCAACATCAAGTTATGCAAATGTTAAAGAAAAAGTTAGTTTTTCTGATCAATTAAAAAAGAAGGTTCAAAACCTTAAACCCCTACAATAAAGTAGGCTGGAGTAGTAGCTAATGAGCTTAGGAAGAGCAATGAAAATTACAAAGTTATTATGCTTAGGCCTTTTAGGTCTTTCGATTGAGGCATTTGCTCAAGCGACACCGGGCTCTATGAATTTACCTGGATTATCAGTGAATTTTGGACAGGGAACAGACTTAGTTGATACTATGCAAGTATTAGTCTTATTTACTGTTCTTACACTCGCGCCAGCATTTATTATATTATGTACATCTTTTACCAGAATTATTGTTGTTCTTTCTTTTATGAGACAGGCAATAGGGACTCAAAGTATGCCGCCAAATCAACTTTTAGTTGGTTTAGCTTTATTTCTTTCTGTTTTTGTTATGATGCCTACAGGAACCAATATATACAATAATTCGATAACTCCCTATATGAATAAGGCAATTGGTACCACAGAAGCTCTTACTGGAATAGAGAAAGAGTTGAGAGTCTTCATGGAATCTCAAGTTAGAAAGGCTGATATTGGATTATTTTATGATGTGACTGGGAAAACAGCTCCTAATACTATAGCTGATGTTCCTCTTCATTTTTTGATTCCTGCATTTATTATTAGTGAACTTAAAACAGCTTTTCAAATTGGCTTTTTGCTATATATCCCATTCCTAGTTCTGGATATGGTTGTGGCATCAGTTCTCATGGCAATGGGGATGATGATGTTACCACCTGTAATTATTTCAATGCCATTTAAATTATTACTTTTTGTTTTAGTTGATGGTTGGCAATTAGTAACAGGTTCAATTTTAAGATCGTTTAGTTAAGCCAGGAGGGCTTTTATGGATAATGGTTTTGTTATCGAAGTAACCAATCAAGCAGTTAAAGTGACTCTTATGTTAGCAGCTCCTATGCTTTTAGGTGCACTTGTTGTGGGTATTGTTGTTTCACTTTTTCAAGCAGTAACTCAAATTAATGAACAGACACTTTCATTTATTCCTAAGATTTTAGTTATTGTTATGGCCATGGTTCTTTTAAGTCCATGGATGATGGAAACAATGACTTCATTTACTAAAGATTTATATGTGGGAATTCCACAGATGGTAATGAATAGATGATTAATGTTAGTATTGTAGATTATCCCGTTCTAATCGCATTTTGGTTAACCTTTACTAGGTGGGTTGCAATACTATTTCAATTACCCATTTTTGATAATACGAGCGTTCCTAATATGGTAAAAATACTTACTGCTCTTCTTGTTTCCTATGCATTCTTTCCAATTGTAGAGGCAGCAATGGTTAATGAAGTTCTTACTGTTGGAATGCAAAATTTTTGGGGATTAACAATTTTTAACACTGTTGTTGGGTTATTAATTGGTTTTTTAGTTAAAACTTTGATGACGACTTTTATAGCTGCCGGGTCTTTAATGACTCAGCAAATTGGATTTACTTCCGTAAGTTATTTTGATCCAACATTTGATTCGAATATAGGACCTTTTGAAAAAATCATTCAATGGACCATTCTTATTATGATTCTTTCAACTGGAGCTTTAATTCCTATGTTTAAGGGGGTTTTAAACTCTTTTTTTAGTGTTTCTATGATTGATATTGGAAAATTTGCTAGTATTCATATTTTCTATCATTCTTTTTTTAAGGGAGCTTTTGAAGCAGCTTTCTTATTATCAACTCCAATATTATTTACCAATTTAGTTTTAAATATGGTGATGGGGATTGTTGCTAGAACGATCCCACAAATGAATATTTTAATGGTTAGTTTCGTGGTGTCTATAGGAATTGGATTAGTTGTTTTCTATGCAATTTCTGAAGAGTTTTTCCACGTTGCTTACAATATGTATGTTGAACGACTTGGCGACTGGTTTCAGTTCGTCATTTAGGATTTGAGGTAAAGTAAAATGGCAGATGATTCTGGCGAAAAAACCGAAGAGCCCTCCCAGCACAGAATAGATGAAGCTAGGAAAAAGGGTGATGTTGCGTCCTCTAAGGAGTTAAACAGTGTTTTAATACTGGCAGGGGCATTTTCGGTTTTAGTTCTATCATCATTGTATATTTTTGAAGTTATGTCAGAGTACATTGGATGGCTTTATGGGTTAGAAATTACAAAAGCCTATACGGAAGAACTAGGAACCAGAATCTTTAAAGAGACATTCATTGCTGTTGGTAAAAGTATTGCTCCAGTCTTTTTGACTTCTATGATTTTAGGATTCATTTCTCAAGTTTCTCAAATTGGACTTCTTTATGCGCCTGAGGCTATTGCTCTCAAGTTTGATAGACTTAATCCACAAAATGGTCTGAAAAGAATCTTTAGCAAAAAGGCTATAGCAGAAGTTGTTAAGGGACTTTTTAAATTTGGAGTGGTTCTTTCAATAACTTTCTTTATTTTAAATGAAAATCTCACTAGCTTTGTAGGGTTTTTACATACAGAGTCTGCTGAGGCCTTTAGTTATGGAAAAATATTTGCTTTTAAGTTAGCTTTTTCAATACTAATTGGTCTTCTTTTAGTGGCAATTGCAGATTTTGCTTGGGAAAAATACTCTTATACTGAGAAACTTCGAATGACAAAACAACAGGTTAAGGAAGAATCCAAGGAAAAAGACGGAAATCCTGAAGTTAAACAAAAAATACGAAGTATTCAAAGAGAAATGGCCCAAAAAAGAATGATTCAGGATGTTCCAAAAGCGGACGTAATTATTACAAACCCTACACATATAAGTATAGTTTTGAGGTATGATGGTAATGTCATGGTGGCTCCTCAGGTCATCGGTAAAGGTCAAGACCATTTGGCCATGAGAATCAGAGAAATAGCTAAAGAGCATGATATTCCAATTGTAGAGAATGTACCACTAGCAAGAGCTCTTTATAAAACGGTGAAGGTTGGAGAAGGTGTTCCAAGATCACTATACAAAGCAATCGCTGAAGTTTTAGCTTTTGTTTATAAACTAAAAAATAAAAAGAAAGCATTAAGTTAAGGATGATTTATGTTTGGTAAGTTTAAAGATTTAAGTAGAAATGCAGACCTTGCGGTTGCACTGTGCTTAGTCGTAGTTTTAGGGATAATGATTGTTCCCATCGCTCCTTGGGCCATGGATATTTTTATCGCTATCAGTTTAGCTGCTTCAATCGTTATCTTGCTTTTATCTGTTTATATTAAGAAACCATTAGACTTCTCAACCTTTCCAGCAGTGCTTCTCGTAATTACCTTATTTCGTCTTTCTTTGAACGTTGCTTCAACTAAAAATATTTTATTAAGAGGTGCTGCCGGCGGTGGGGCTGGAGATTCAAGTGCAGCAGGTGAAATCATTAGAGCATTTGGTGAATATATTGTTGCTGGTAATTTTGCTGTCGGTATTATCATGTTCATCATTTTTGTTATTATTAACTTTATTGTAATTACTAAAGGTGCTGGTAGGGTCGCTGAGGTTGCAGCTCGATTTACATTAGATGCGATGCCTGGGAAACAAATGGCCATTGATGCTGATTTAAATGCAGGTCTTATTAATGATGAGCAGGCTAAGAAGCGAAGAGCTGAAGTTGCTCAAGAAGCAGACTTTTACGGTTCTATGGATGGTGCGAGTAAGTTCGTTAGAGGAGATGCTATTGCAGGTATTTTAATTACTGCAATTAATATTATTGGAGGGATTATTGTCGGAGTGGCCCAAAATGATATGGGATTCTCTGATGCGACAAAAGTTTTTACTCTTTTAACAGTTGGGGATGGTCTTATTGCTCAGATTCCAGCAATTGTTATTTCTACAGCTGCAGGTATCATCGCGACGAGAAATACTAATGATACAGGACTTAGTGAGCAACTTGGAGAGCAATTTACTTTTAATCCAAAAGCACTACAAATAACAGCTGGTATTTTATTTTTATTTGCTCTTATTCCTGGCTTTCCAGTTCTTCCGTTTGTATCTGTTTCAGCAGTTACTGCTTTTATTGCATTTAGAATTCAAAAAGGAAAAGAAGAACAAGCTGCTCAAGAAAAGAAAGATGCTATTGAAGAAAAGAAATCTACTAGCGAAAATCTTGAAGAACTTCTAAGTCTAGAAATGATTGAGTTAGAAGTAGGCTATGGACTTGTAAATATTGTTGATTCTGAGCAAAATGGAGATCTTTTAGAAAGAATTAGTCATATTAGAAAACAGTTTGTAACTGATTGGGGAATTATTGTTCCATCAATTAGAATTCGAGATAATTTGGAATTAAAACCAGGTGGGTATTCCCTTAAGATAAAGGGGATTGAAGTTGCTTCGGCTGATTTAATGCCAGATCATTTTCTCGCCATGGATCCAGGTACTGTCATTGAGCCAATTGATGGAATAACAGCGAAGGAACCTGTTTTTGGATTGGATGCTGTTTGGATTAATGAAGAGCTTAAAGATGATGCTCAATATAATGGTTATACCGTTGTCGACCTATCCACTGTAATTGCGACTCATATCACGGAAATTCTAAAAGCGAATCTTCATGAGTTGTTTGGTAGACAAGAATTAGTTGGTATTTTGGATAATTTTAAACAAGATTACCCTAAACTTGTTGATGATTTAGTTCCTGAAATAATTACTTTGGGTGGAGTTCTGAAAGTATTACAAAACTTACTAAGGGAAAGTGTTCCTGTAAGAGATTTGCGAACAATTCTTGAATCTCTAGCTGAGCATGGTACAATAGTTAAGGACGCAGATATGTTAACCGAGTTAGTGCGTGAATCTTTGTATAGGACCATTACAGAAAAAGTGAAAAGTGATCAAGGCGATATCCCATTATTTACATTAGACAGAGGAATAGAAGAGTCAATCGCTCAGAATATTATTCAAACTGAGAAAGGACAAGAGCTATCTCTCGATCCAAAGCTTACTCAGACGATTTTAGCATCATTAAATGAAAGAATTGAAGAGGCGACGAATATGGGAGAAAAGATGATTGTTCTTTGTTCTCCTGTTGTAAGAAAGCATTTTAAGCGATTAACTGAAAAATTTATTCCAAACTTAGTTGTTGTGAGTCATAATGAATTAAGTCCAGAAATTAATATAAGATCTCTTGGTACGGTGAGGGTGTAATCGATGTATGTAAAAAAATTCGAAGGTGAAACATTAGATGAAGCATTAAAGGCTGTTAAGGTTGATTTAGGACCAGATGCCATTATTTTAAAGACTGTGACAAATAAAGGTCTTAAAGGTGCGTTCAAGAAAAGTCGCATTGAAATTACTGCTGCCATTTCGGAACAAAATTATGCAAAAAAATCTAAAGTTGATCATGTTTTAACTCATGATCAAAAAGAGGAATTTTATCAAGCACCGGCTAGCCGAATTAACAATATGATTAATGAATACGACAACCATAGTGGTGCTCCGGCTGAGAGAAAAGGTGGCTACGGAGCAATGGGGTTGAATAAAGTTGTAAATACTGTTTCAAATAAAATTAAAGATTCATTAGATGACTTTTTGCAAATAGATGAAGAACCCACTCCTCAAAAAGGATCAAAGTCAGCTTCTCTAGATCAATTTATGCAAGCACAGCCTCCAAAAAGACAACAAGAAGTGATAGAAGAAGAAAATCACTTCGAACAAGGAAGCGACTTTCAAGTTGAAAATGATTATGAAACTCAAAGGTTAATTCAATCTGCACAAAAACAAAATAATGAAGTTTCTTCTGAATTAAGACATCAGATAAAGTCTCAAAAACATCAAATTGAAATTTTAGAACAGAAACTTTTTGAACTCTCTGAGAGATTGAATGAGAAAAGAGTTGAAGACAATGAACCTAAAGGTCTTATTCATTTGCGAAATAGTCTTAGGTCTCTGGATTTAAGTGAGAAAATTATTCAAAAAGTTGTCAAAAAGGCATTGTTTGAAATCTCTAAAGAGGATCTTGAAGACCTTGATCTCGTGAATGATTTTGCTCTAAGAGAATTAAACTCGATTGTAAGAACAGAAATGCCACTTTTTTCAAAAGTAGATATGTCAGAAGCTCCGGTGACTACAGTTTTAATTTCAGAAACTTCATCTGGACAATCAAGTATGGCATTAAAGCTTGCTGTCCTAAAAGAAAATGTAAAGGTCATTCGATTTAGAGAAAGTGACATAGATGCAGTGAACTCGGATTTCACTGCTCAAATTTTTAAAATTGATATTACAACTGTTAGCACTCTTTCTCACTTAATGAGCGAGGCGAGAAGGGCCATCGCTGATGGTAAATCGTTAATTTTAGATCTAAAATTAATGTTTAAAGAGGTAAATGAATCGAAAAAGTTTCTCGAAACTTTAAAAAGATCTTTTGATCATATTGATTTCTATGCAAATATCTCTGCCATAAATTCAGAAGTATACAATAGAAAAATACTTTCCAAGTACAAAGCATTTATTAATGGTGTTACAATTTCTTATATCGATCAATGTTTAAGTTTTGGAAAGATTTTAAATGTTCATGAAGAACATAATGAAATTCCTCTTATCTTTTTCAGTACAGGAGCAACGGTTCCTGATGATATAGAGGCCGCAACAGCAGAAAGAATATTAGCTGGAATGTTCCAGTTTTAGTTTAGTTTTTAATATCGCGAAACAGGAAGTTTCGTTTGAGAGGACAGGAAGTTTATGGATAAAACTAGCGAATGGTTAAGTTCGTTCAATTCGAATTATCAAAATGAAATCAATGCACTTATTTCAACAAAGAAAATGTCTGGAAAAAAGACAGTTTCAGTTGCTATCACTGGCGGAAAGGGAGGAGTTGGAAAAACTTCAGTCTCTTTAAAACTTGCTAAAGAGATGGCATCTCAAGGACAAAAAACGTTACTCATTGATTGCGATTATAATTTGTCCAATACGGCCATTAAGCTTGGCCTTCCCGTTAATAACACATTTTATGATTTAGTTTCAGCTCAGAAAGAATTTGAGGAATGTCTTTATACCGAAGGAAACTTTCATTTACTTTCAGCTTGTAATGGATCAATTGACTTATTTGAAAGTAATTTAAGATTAGAAGAAGTCATCATTGATATCATGAATTCACATGCACAGGAATATGATTTGATCTTACTTGATTGTCCAGCAGGACTAAGTAGAGAATCACTAGTTTTAAATGCTTATTGCGATAGAAGAGTTGTTGTTGTTACTCCTGATAGAGCTTCAATTACTGATTCTTATTCATTAATTAAAGTATTAAATAAAAAGTTTGGTGTAAATCAGAACGATTTACTTGTAAATATGATAAATTCAAAAGGACAGTTTGAAAAAATTGTTAAAACCTTAAGTGAAACAACTGAGAATTTTTTAAATGTGAGAACAAAGATTCTTGGTGGAATTAAGAAACTAGATATTGAATCGAGGTTGTTTGACCAACATTTTTTGAGTCCCGGCAAAAATGACCACCACGAGAATTTTCTTAAAGTCGTTAAAAAGCTATCCGATGAGATGGTAGATCGCTCGCATAACGTATTTCGATCAAATAGTTATGAGAGAGGTTGTTTTGAACAGGAAGTTCAGTAACCACTTTGCTTAAGGAGAAGCTCACATGTCATCACTAACAGCTAAATTAAAAAACTTAAAAGATTACAGATGTACAATGGATCCAGAGGTTAAAGACAAAATAATTGTTGAGTATGCCCCTTTGGTAAGATTTATAGCGCAAAAAATTGCAGCAAGACTACCGGCAAATATTGAATTAGATGATCTTATTTCTTGTGGGGTTATCGGATTAATGGATGCAATCGAAAAATTTGATCCAACTAGAGATAATAAATTTAAAACATACGCAGAATTTAGAATTAGAGGTTCAATCCTTGATGAGCTTAGGTCTCAGGATTGGGTACCAAGATCAGTAAGAGAAAAAACTAAGGTTTTAGAAAGAGCTTATGCAAAGTTAGAAAGAGACTTAGGAAGACCTGCTACAGATGAAGAGATGTGTTCTGAACTTGATTGTTCAATGGAAGAATTTCATGAAATGCTAAACAAATCGAAGTCAGTTTCTCTATTAAACATTGATGACTCAACGACTTTTAGTAGAGGAGATAAGAAGTTAATGATGGGTCTTTTAGAGCATAGAAGATCATCAAACCCTTATTCGGCTGTCAATTATAAGCGGGCTCAAACTATAATTAGAGATGGAATTAAAACTCTTCCGGAAAAACAAAGACTCGTTTTATCTTTATACTATTTTGAAGATTTAAACCTTAAGGAAATTGGTCAAGTATTAGACGTTACTGAATCAAGAGTTTCTCAGCTTCATACACAGGCGATTATGAAACTTAAAGCCAAACTTAAAAATGACTTTGAGTCACACGAAGATATTGCTGTATAAATTTCAGTTAAAAATTTTGTTATGATACTGGGGAGATCTGACGATCTCCCTTTTTTATAGCTTTACAATGCTACTCGTAATTTGTCATAATTTATTAAAATTAGGTAAAAAACACAAGGAAGTGTTAGCATGATGTCACAATTTTCAAAAAAACTTATTCAGTTTTATCAAGTATCTTTGGTCTTAGTTATGTTTTGTACTCTTGGTACGATACTTTACTTTTGGCAATTAGGATTTATTGATGGAAGTCGATCTAAGAATCTACATCAAGCCAGCTTTATAATTGAGTCTTATCAAAAAGATAAAAGTTTAAGTGAGATATATTCTAATGTCATTAATGAAAATCCAAGATTAGCAATTGAAAAAGCGAAAGAAATAGAATCTGAACTAGGACAAGTTCATGCGGAAATTGAAGTTGAAGGATATAAAAATCTTAAAAATGATATCCAAAAATTAAAAACATCTGCAGCTAATCTCATTTCATTTTCTAAAGTTGATAAGGTTGTAAATGTCTTTAATATAAAAATGAATAAATTCTATGATTACGTAAAGGGAAATAATTGGAGAACCTTAACTCGAATGAGTGATCGTGTTTTTTCTCAAACTAAAGGGCATATTAATAAAGGGAAATTAGGGAGTCTCGTCACAAGCGTTAATCGTGATTTTGAAACTATGATTAAAGTAACAGAAAACTCGATTCTTACCAGAAAGGATAAGTCTGAAATTATTAGTCGTATTGCAAACTTACAAATAGAAATTCAAATGCTTAAAAAATATTCTGATGAAATAAGATTCTTTAAGCAACTCTACGGTGATACGAAAAAATCTCTTAACTTTTGGATTACCAAAATCTCCCCTGAAATCACTTACCAGAAATTACAAAGTGAACAAATGGGAAAATACTATGTTATGGGCTTAATGGGAATCCTAGGGATTTTAACAGGGATCTTCTTCTTAAGCTTTGCTGTTAATAAATGGTTATTAGGTAAGTCTCAGGACAGTTTGGAATCATTTGTTGAGGAGTTTGTATCTGAACAAATTTTAGAAGCTAAGAATCTAAATGATGAACTTTTTAGTAATGAATTTAAAGACTATGCGAGAAATATTTCTAAGTACTTTCATAAGCGAATGAGTTTTGGGAGTATCTTTCAAGATGCTTTACCATTGGCTTCTATTCTTTTGGATAAAAATCTAAAAGTAGTTTGGTCTAATAAGCAGTTTTGCCATGACTGGGAGTTAGATGAAGAAGAAGTAAAAAAAGATTATATGAGTTGGGATTTCTTATCTAAACTTACAAATATAGGAAGTGATGATCCGGTTTTAGATGCTTTAAAAAATGGTGTAGCAGGTATTTATCAAGTTCAGGTTAAGCCAAATGATCAATCAGCGCTTAGGCCTTACGAAATGTTTGTTGCCCCGGTGAAGTATCAGGGAGAGACCAAGGTCATGATTTTCTTTTATGACCTAACAAATATAGAACAAACAATTCAAGACCAAGCGCAAACTTTAATCTCTCCAATTCGAAAAAGTTTAGA
The DNA here is from genome assembly GCA_964215955.1 of Flavobacteriaceae bacterium. Lineage (GTDB taxonomy): Bacteria > Bdellovibrionota > Bacteriovoracia > Bacteriovoracales > Bacteriovoracaceae. The sequence goes on along the minus strand of CAXPDR010000038.1, from coordinate 57,672 downwards.
CGTGATGTTAAATCCAGGTCAGGAAGTTACAGATGATATTGCAAGTGAATTTGATATCGCTGGCATAAATGATATCTTTGAAAAGTTTAGTCAATTAAGGCAAATGATTGGTGGTAAAGAAGAGCAACTACTAGATCAAATAGAAGTTCTCCATGGACAGATCAATTCTTATGAAGAATTAATTGAAGGACAAAAAGATCATTTAGATAAAGTTTTTGAGCAAGGTAAGACTTCAACTCAATCCTTGAAAGTTTTTAAGGATGCAGTTATTAATCTATCTCAACTTGTAAGAGAGTATGATAGAGCAAGTAATCGAGCGAAAGAAGTATTATTTGCAAATATTAATGCTTTGAGAAACTCATCATCTAATCTTTCAGTTTACGGTGAGGTCATGGAAGAAATTTTATTTGCCCTTCCAAAGTTCGATACTTTAAAAGAGGATATTAAATTTGCTAAAGCAAGCCTTTATGAAACTAAGTCTAGGTTAGGGCATGAGCTTTCTCAGGTTAATATTTATTTAAAAAGAGATTTAAAAGCAGATAACCAGGAAAACATTGTTAAAGTCGTAAATAAGTTAAATAAGACTTTTGATTTATTAAATACTCAGGCTGAAGAGCTTGATAGAAAAGTTACGAGTCTAGAACTAATGATGAGCAAAGCCTCTATGGTTATCAATAGTGGACAATCTAAAATAAAGCACATCAATACTTCTTATGAGCAACAGCAAATTCTCTTTAGTGAAGGGGAAGTGAGCTCAATTAAGAAGCTTACCACAGGTAAGGATCAAGAGATTGATACAGTTGAAGCTGAAATTGTGGAAAGTCTGCAACATATTTTCACCTCATCTAAGTCTCAAATATCTGTAGGGATGGAGATGAGAAATCAAATAAATGAGCTACACTCTTAGTTATTTTAAATAGATAAGGTTTTCATACTTAGGGTAATATCTAGACTTTAGTGGTAATGTTTGGTATTACTTCGATAAGTTTAATATATCAAACGAGAGTGTATGAACCTTACCAGTATTGAAAAAAATCGTACCTATACTATTTCAAAGCTAAATGTAGAGGATGAAACAGTTCTAATTCAATTAAAGAATCTAAAACTACTAGAGGGAGCAAGCGTTAAATTGATACGTAAAGCGCCCTGGTTTAAAGATCCTCTGATTGTTGAAATCGAGAACTCTCAAATTGTAATTAGTGCGAATGAGGCATCGTTAGTAGAAGTTTCAGAGGTGAGATCATGATGAATTTAGCACTTATTGGTCTTCCTAACTCCGGAAAATCTTCACTCTTTAATAGTTTAACGGGTAATAAGCAAAGAGTTGCTAACTTTCCTGGAATAACTGTCGAAAAAAAATCAGGAACCTTTAATACTGGTGACGTTAGTCATAGCATTGTTGATCTTCCAGGTGTTTACACCCTTGATGTCTCAACTTTAGATGAAAAAGTTACTAGAGATTATATTTTCAATAAAGCAACTGAAGAAAAAGCAGATGTCTTTGTTCTTGTTATGGATGCCACAAACTTGAAAAAGTCTTTGTATCTAGCATTACAACTGCAAGAAATCGGACAAAAATTTGTCGTTGCCTTGAATATGATGGATGTATCTGAAACAAGAGGTCAGAAACTTGATATTGCTAAACTTTCAAGTGAACTTGGTGGAATCCCTGTAATACCAACAACGGCAACTGAAGGGAAAGGCTTAGATCAGTTACTGAATGCTATTACAAACATAAGTAATAATGAAAAAGTTTCCTTAAATGTATCTAAAGAATTTCAAAAAGAAATAAAAGAACCAAAATATATTCAAGCTAAACTAGCTAAAATTGATACTATTTTAGAACGGGTTATTCTTCAAAAGATAAAACAAGATAACTTTACAGCAAAACTAGATAGTATCGTTTTACATGAAATTTGGGGACCTTTAATTTTATTAGGTATTCTCGTTTTAGTTTTTCAATTACTTTTCGCATGGTCTGATCCATTTATGGGATTAATTGAAGGTGGTTTTGAATGGATGGCCGCCCTTGTCACAGAATTTCTTCCAAGTGGATATTTACAATCTTTAATAGTTGATGGGGTGATTGCAGGTGTTGGTGGGATATTAGTATTCTTACCTCATATCGTTTTCCTTTTTATTATTATTCATACACTAGAAGATTTTGGTTATCTAGGTAGAGCAGCCTTTTTACTCGATTTTATGATGAGAAAACTCGGACTTCCTGGTAAGGCCGTGATACCTTTATTGTCTTCTCATGCTTGCGCGATTCCGGGAATAATGTCTGCAAGAATCATTGAAAATCCAGTCCAAAGATTAATTACAATGATGATTTCTCCTTTGACGACATGTTCTGCAAGATTACCGGTATATACTTTACTGATCGCTGTCATTGTTCCAGATGAAAAAGTTTTTGGATTTCTAGGAGCTCCAGGATTAGCTTTATTTGGATTATATCTTTTTGGAATTGTTTCAGCTTTTGCCGTAGCTTTTATTGCTAAGAAAACTTATGCTCCACAATCTCCAAGCTATTTATTAATGGAGCTTCCGCCATACAGAATGCCAAAGGCTTTAAACGTCTTACGGGGTGCTCTTCAAAAAGGATGGGTTTTTGTTAAAAAGGCAGGGACCGTTATATTGCTTCTTTCTATTATTATTTGGGGATTAGTTACCTTCCCTAAGCCACCAGCTGATGCAGATAAACCAGATATTTATTATTCGTATGCAGCTAGTGTAGGTCGAACTTTTGAACCTGTTTTTAGACCTCTTGGTTTTGATTGGAAAATTACAACTGCACTTATTCCAAGTTTCGCTGCAAGAGAGGTTTTAGTGGCAGCTATGGGAACAGTTTATGCTGTTGATGGAGATGATACTGAGGATGAAGGTTTTTTAACAGAGCTCTCTTCTATTCTTACTAAGAACTATTCTTTAGGAACGCTAATGGCATTACTTATTTGGTTTGTATTCTCTCCTCAATGTATTGCAACGTTTGGAGTCATGAAAAAAGAAACAAATGGCTATAAAATGCCCCTTGTTTTTGGAGCCTATACTCTATTTATGGCCTACTTCTTTTCTTACTTAGCCTATATCATTTTTTCGTAAATTATAAATAAACTATTAAGGATAAGCTCTGTCTGAGGCTTATCCTTAAGTTTTGATGAACCCTGAAAACCTTAATATTTTTTTTGGGATGTGACTCTATAATGATCTTTAATTAGGAGCGTTTTATGGGAAACCTAGACCAACTAGAAATTCAAAATATTTTGCGTTTTCTCGATCATGCCAATGATATGATCATGGTTCTAGATTCATCGACATCAAAAGTTATTTACTATAATGAAACAGTGATTGAAGTGACTGGATATGAGCCTGACCAGTTATGTGAGATGTCAGTTTATGATATAGCGAGTTCTTTTAAGAATGTAGGTGATTGGAGGGTTCACGTCGATAACCTGAGAATCCATGAGAAAATGATTAGGGAAGATCGAATTCAACTAGCTAATGGTACATGGATGGATATTGAAATAAGTGTCAGCTTTATTGATGAAAAATCCGGTTACCATATGGCGGTTCTTAAAGATATAACACAAAGAAAGATTCGTGATGAACAACTTAAAGAGTTTCAGAAAAAGATTCTAAAACAAAATCGTGAACTAGAAGAATATGCAGAAAGAATTGGTCATATATATCGTTACATTAGAAATGAGCTAAGAACTCCAATTGATAAATTACTTCAAGAGAGTAACTATTTATTAGATAATTACGGATTAGATAAAGAGCAGGTATTAGAATTAGAAAAAGATATTTTTTCACAATCAGTAGATTTAAGTGAAAAAGTTAATAATGCACTTAATATGTCTACCATGCTAAATGAAAGTCTTGAGTTGAAAGAAGATGGAATTAATTTAAAAGAATTGGGTAGAATGATCGAAAGTCGGTTTGGAGTTTTAGCCGATAAAATGGGTATAAACCTAACAGTTGATTTTAGTAACATTATTGTTAAAGGTGACTTTGGAAGAGTTGATCAGGTTTTATCAAATCTTATCTTAAATTCTCTTAAACACTTATCTAGGAATGGAAAAATTCTTTTGATTTCAGAAACAAGGGAATCAAGTTGTTATATAAAGCTGAAAGAACAGGGGAGCACGGACTTAAATCTCTCTACAAATTATAATGAGTTATATGAAAGTATTCATACGTTAAATGATGAAGTATTTGTTTCTGAACTCAGCTTCCCTCTGTGTCAGGAAATAATGAAAGCCTTAAATTCTGAAATTAGAGTGGAGAACTCCAAGAATGAAGCCGGATACGAGTTTTCATTGCCACTTTGTTAAGTGTATGAAATTACATGTTTTTGTCTACTTTCCTAAAAAAAGTTCAACTAAATTCTCTTTTTTAGAGTCTAATATTTAAGACTATAAAAAAGGAGATTTCTTAATGAAAAAATTGATGCCATTAGTATTAGCGATGACGTTTTTAGTTCCAACTATAACTCTTGCAGGTAAGGGAAAAGGCGGTGGAGAAGGCAAAGAAATGGCCAGAGCTCTAAAGCAGCTAAATCTTTCCGAAGAGCAAAAAAAGAAACTTAAAGAAATGAGAAAGGCCAATAAAGAGAAAAAGTTCGAGAGCCAAGGTGAGCTAAAAAAATTAAGAGAAGAGATGAAAACAAAATTTGCATCAGACGCTCCTGAATCTGAACTGAAAGCTATTCATGCAAAAATTAAGTCTTTAAGAGACCAAAAAGCTGAAGCAAGGTTTCAAAAAATGCTTACTATTAGATCTGTTCTAACAGTAGAGCAAAGAAAAAAGTTTCAAGAATTGCAGATGGGAAAAAGGAAAGCAAAGAAAAGAAAAAAGTAATCCATGGTAAAGATTTTAGTTAGAGAATTTTTCAATATAATAGATAGAGAAGGGGATGACCCTTCTCTTCTTTTTAAGAGTTATTATGAAGAAACTAAAGATTTTGTAAGAACCGTAATTTATTGGAATACAAGACTTGATAACATTGATGATTTGGTACAAGAGACTTATTTAAAAGCTTGGAAGAGTTTTTCGAAATTCGAAAAAAGATCAAGTTTTAAAACATGGATTTATAGGATTGCTATTAATGTTGCCAGAGATAATATACCTAAGAAAGTCATTAAATTAGACGTTGAAATATCACATGAGTTAAACATTGAATTGAAAGATATAATAGATCGATCTCTTCTTGGGTTGAGCACTAATCAGAAAGAGCTATTTATATTATTTTACAAATTAGATTATAGTTTTAGAGAAATTTCTGAACTAACGAACCAAGCTGAAAGTACGGTCAAGTCTAAAGTTTATAAAGCCAAAGAGATTTTCATTAAAACTTATAATAAGTTGGAGAATAGAGATGATGAATGACAATCAATTGAAAAATCTTTTAGCACAAGACCATTCAAGTCCTCAAAAGCCAATGAATGAGTGGAAGAAACTTGAAGAAAAATTAGCGGTTAAAAATTCTCGTAAAAAATTTATATGGCCAACTTTAGCTACAATTTGCGTACTTGTTGTTGTAAGTCTTTCTCAGATACAAGAAGATCTAACAGTAGTATCTACGACGGAGAGTAAAATTGCTGAGTTTTTGCTAAAGGATAAGCTCTTTGCTCATGAAGAAGATAATTTATACGCGTGGGTTGAATAAACTATTTGAAAGTTACTTTGTTCCAATTTTTTAATTGCCACTTTGTTTGAACAACAGCAATCACTTCATCATTTTGATTTAAAATATTAGTAGAAATTTCTACTTTACAGCTATCGTTCTCTTTTAATTCATTTTCTATTCTTTCTTTTTCGGACTCGTCTAATTCAACGACTCCCGTAACTTCCTCTTTAACTTGTCTGATGTAATCAGCATGAAGTTCTTCCATGATTAATCTATATTTTGAGCTGCCAAATCTCTTAATTAGACTTAAACCTGCAGAGTATTCACCTAAAGTTGCTGTCGCGCATGCATGAATTCCACCAAGATGATTTTTATTTTTTTTAATATATGGAAGAATTATCTGAATCTTTTTGTCGGATATTTCTTTGAAAATAAACTTGTGCGGAAGGTTAAATGGAATTCCATTATTGAATAACTTCTCTAAAAGCTTTAACACGGGCTTTTTTTGTCCATTTTTTAGGAGTTTATCGACTAAATTAGTCATTGTCTTGTTCATGTTGTTCTTATCGGAATTCCCATTTGAAACCTGAATTTGTCAGAGGAAGTTTGTTTCCACATTGGATTTAATATGGTCTACTTAGAGAATCAAGGAAGAAAAAAGGAAATGCTATGAAAAAATTATTTATTATTCTATTTGCAATTAGCTTCAATTCAGTGGCTTCAGAAGATATTTATATCACTATTGGTTCGGATGCAGTTAATTCATCTCAGAAGAGTTTATCTGTAGCAAAGAATATCGCTAGTACCAAAGATATTTCAGTTATCAAGATTAATAAAAATGATGTAGAAAAACTTTCAAAACTTATGCACGATAAGTTTCATAGATGTGGTGGTTTTGTTGTTCATGAGTCAAAAGAAGAAGCTCTTACAGTTCTTCAAAATAATATTTCAAGAACTAAGGCTAAATCCCTAAACTTTGTGAATTATTCAATTACTGAAGCTGATAAAGTTACGAATATGATCTCTAAGGTGAAAGAGGGAAATATTAGGGATATGATTGTAAAGTTATCTTCTTATAAAAATAGATATTACAAGTCTCAGACAGGAGTTGATTCGCAAGCCTATATCAAGTCTACTTGGGAAGCAATTGCCCAAGGAAGAACTGATGTAAAGGTAGAGTATTTTCAACATAAAAGCTGGCCTCAACCATCAATCGTCCTTACTGTAGAAGGTTCTTCTATGAAAGATGAAGCTATTGTAATCGGTGGTCATGCTGATTCAATTGCAGGCTGGTGGGGACAAGCTTCGAATAGAGCTCCTGGAGCTGATGATAATGCTTCTGGAATTTCTACAATTACTGAGATTATCAGAGTTATGATGGATTCAGCTTATAAGCCACAAAGAACTGTAAAGTTTATGGCATATGCTGCTGAAGAAGTTGGGTTATTAGGTTCTAAAGCTATTGCTAATCAATATAAGAAAGAAGGTAAGAAAGTTGTTGGTGTTGTTCAATTTGATATGACAAATCACAAAGGATCGAAAAATTTAGATATTGTATTTATGTCTGATTATACTAATGAGGCGCAAAATAAATTCATGGGTTCTTTAATTGATACTTATATTGAAGGTGTTAATTGGGGTTATTCGAAGTGTGGATATGGTTGTTCAGATCATGCTTCTTGGCATAATGCTGGATACCCAGCTTCAATGCCTTTTGAGTCAACAATGGAAGATATTAACGGAAAAATCCATACGAAAAACGATACTATTCATGCAGCAGGTTCTGGTGGTACAGCAGATCATGCTGAAAAGTTCGCCAAACTTGGAATTGCATTTTTAGTGGAAATGGGAAAGTAGAAAATTAAAATTGAGTATAAATAAATTATTTGATGAGATCGAAGAAAACCTTGAAGCTTCACGAAAAGTTTTTGTAAGAACAAATTTCGATGAAGACGAGGAAAGTATTCGATCTCTTTCTGATTCAGAGACAATTCTAAGCACTTTACGAGAAATGGCATTGGCCAGTGAAGAGTGTTTCAAAAAATATCCAGCATTAGAGTCATTATTTGAGAAAGAGTTTGGTAAATTTTCCCAAATCTTTAATCGAGATGCTCTTATTCAAACTGTGATAGCCGAAGATTATTTAATTGCTGATGCTGAGGAGTTCCCACTACCAGCAGAGCAACAAGTAAGTAAAGAGCTCTTAGATAATTACAAAAAATCATATCTCGATTGGTTAGTAGAAATTCAAACTTCTCACAAAACTTCTCAAGAATTTCTTTTAAATAATTTTGACCCTCAAAAAAATTATTCTGAACTTGATTGTCATTGTATGAAGTGTTCAGCTGATTATAGGGCAAAATTGAGAGAGTCTTTGTTTGATCAACAAGTTAAAGTTATTGATGAAGCAGTTTTAAAACTAGAAGATTTAATAACGGAAGAAAAAATTGCTTATATTAGTGATTATGTAAGTAAGATGAGAAAACATCTTGATCGTATCTCTCAAGGGGCCAGACATAAACTAAAAAGAGGCTCATTAAATAAATTAGAATCTGATGTTAGATCTCATTTTAAAAGAGTTATGGGTCCAAAGTCTGATATTGGGCTCCAATACCGTCATCGTTTAATTACTTTTTTCAATGGTATCCTAACTGAAGAAGGGCAAGAACCTGATATCATTAATGAGAATGAGTATGATAGATTTTTTACCCAATTAGGCATTGGTATTTGGAAGCAACCTAAGGTCCTTAAAAGAGAATTTTTAAAACTTTTAAAGTCAGTATTAGCTTTTAAGCGTAAAGATATCTCGGCTACAATTTTAAGAGATTATCTTGGGCAGTTTTGGATTCATGCAGAAGCAAGAAAGAAAAAAAGAAGAGTTGTCTATCATATGGGACCAACTAATTCTGGAAAAACTTATAATGCTATTGAGGCTCTCGCAAAATCTAAGAAGGGTTGCTATCTTGCACCTTTAAGACTTCTTGCAAGTGAATTATTTGATACATTAAATGATAAAGGTGTTCCTACTAATTTACTTACAGGAGAGGAAGTCATTGAAGTCGATGGGGCTACCCATTACTCTTCAACTATTGAAATGGCAAAGTTAAACGAGGAATTTGATTGTGTTGTAATCGATGAAATCCAGATGATTACAGATACTCAAAGAGGTTGGGCATGGACTCGGGCATTAGTAAATATTAATGCTGATGAAATCCACCTGGCCGGAGATCATTCTGTTTATGAGCTTGTTAAAAGAATTTTAGACTTAACAGGTGATACCTTAGAGGTCTGTAATTATGAGAGAAAAACTTCATTAACAGTAATGGATCATCCTATTAAGCTAGTTGATTTGGAAAAAAATGATACTCTAATCGTATTTTCGAGAAGAAATGCTCTTAAGTACAAAAGAGATCTTGAGAACTTAGGTTTTAAGGTTTCTATTGTTTATGGAAGACTTTCTCCTGAAGTACGCCGGGAACAGGCAAGAAAGTTTGATGAAGGGGAAACTGACATCATGGTGGCGACTGATGCTATTGCTATGGGAATGAATCTTCCTGTTAAAAGAATAGTATTTTCTGCCACTTCTAAATTTTGGGACGGAAAGGAGTTTCCTTTAACAAACTCGGAATTAAAACAAATCGCAGGAAGAGCAGGAAGGTTTCAAAGATTCCCAGAGGGTTTTGTTACAACATTAACAAAAGTTGATGATGGAATTGAAACAGTAAGAGCTGCTATTCATCATGATCTGAAACAAAAAGAATTAGCAATGGTTGGTCCAGATCTTGATATTTTTAGATCAGTAAATCTCGCATTAGAAGAAAATAATCTTGAAACATTAAGTCTTTCTGAGTTTCTACGCCTATTCAATACAATGACATTTGAAAAACCTTTTTATTGTGTTGATCTAAGAGAAATGATTGAACTCTCTGAAACGGTGGAGGATGCTGACTCATTATCGGCCATGAGTGATGCTGAGATTTTTGGTTTCGCCTGTGCACCTGTTAACCAAGGCCTAATGGAACATGTTCAATATTATGTATGGATTTTAAATCATTATGTTGGCAAAAAAATGATTCTGAATGAGGAAATAGATGCTGAATCCGATGATATTGATTATTTAGAAACGGCCATAAAATGTGTAGAGCTTTATCAGTGGTTAGCAAGACATTTTGATAATAATTATTTTAGCTTTGATCAAGAAGGTTTAATTCATAATAAAACTTTGGCCATAGAAAAATTAAATCAACTTCTATCTGAAAAAACCTCTAAGAAGTGTTCATCATGTGGAGTTAAGCTTGATGATGAATTTAACTTCAATATTTGTGAAACTTGTTTTGCCCAAAGAAGAAGAGGTGGTAGAGGAAAACCAAGATTTTCAAGATCTAAAAGAGGTGGAAACTCATCATCCTCTGGAGAGAAACGTTTTAGACGAAAGTCTAAAGATGGAGAATCCAAAGCCCAAAAATCCTCTGGAGGGAGACCTGGTAATAAAGGTAGTTCCTCTAGGAAAAAGAAGGCTAAAAATAAAGCTGCAGCTTTTAAAAGAGGTTAGGGGATAAAGGCAGCGGTACACCTTCTCGTTTTCCAGTCTTGAAATCTAAAACCGAAAGTACCTTTATAAACTTTTTCAGCATAAGTTTTATAAGAGCTTTTTATTGTTGGAATAGGGTTCTTAAGTCCTTTTACTTTTGCAAGATAAACTCCTCCAGCAACTGCTACTGCACCTAAAATCATTTTTGCTCCTGGAACACCTGCAAGCTCGAAAGCTACTCCAGATACAGCAAAAAAGGAAAAAGCTGTGGCTTTAAATCTTGCTCTGTTTTCAATTTCCACCAATTTGGGATGGGAACCATCGTGAATAGAGTAAGAAATTTTTGGATCTTGAATCTTTTTAATTTCATCTAGTAGGGCCTGAGAATTTTCAACGTGAATTTTTTTATCGATAATACCTTGTTTTAATTCCTCAATATGTTGGTACTTTCTAACCTGTACGGCAATATCACCGGGTCCTTGGGCCAAGGTTCCAATTAGGGATCCCCATAAAATATCTGAGGTTACTTGAAAAGTCCCTGTAACAATAGATAATCCAGCCACTGTTTGTGGAAGTTTAATCGCTAATCCGGTAAATACCACTTCTGTTAAATACCACTTTACATATTCTTCAGCATGTTTGAGCTTACTTAGCAAATTAAGTCGCTTCTGTTTATCCTGAGCAAGTTGAGTCGTTGATGGCTTTTGGCCATCAGTTAAGCTAACCATTTCTAATTCAAATAAAACGGGATTACTTTTGTAAAAGTCAGGATAATACTTTCTAAAAAACTCTTTATTCCTTGATAATGAGTTTTCAAAATCATGCCCATATATACCAAAAGCACTTCTAAATTTTCTAGCTAAAGGCCGATCAGATTCCATTAACCATGTAGCCCACTTACCATTAGTTAGGAAGTCCCCATAAATATTACTGTGGTAAGTTAGAGCACCACTAGCGAGACCTGGCCAGATCGTAACTGCGGCGGCCATGGTAGCGGGAACGCCTTCAATAATATTAAATCCAAGAAAAGCACCACCCATAGATGAAGCAAATCTTATAAAACTCCAAGACTTTTTCCCTGGTCTAAAGCCCTTTAGTTTTTGTAGTACTGTTTCAGTATCATTAGAGGGAAAGCGTGCTTTTTTTTCTCTTTGAACTTTTGCTTGATAGTTTAAAAATAAGGGCAGTTTTTGAATGCTAACTCTTTCGTTTTCTGCTCCAATTTTCTCAAGGGTTCTAGTAAATTGACTTGAGTTCGATAAAGTATCTGCTTCCGGACCATAGGCCATGACGGCCAATTTTATATCAGGGTCTTTTGATCTTTCTTCCTCTATAATTTCTTGAATAAATTTTAATTTCTCTAAAGCCTCAGGAGTATCATCTAATTCCCCGAACCAAATCTCCATACTGGAAGCTTTACCTGGATTTGGATTTTCTTCGAATTGGGGAACAAAGTGAATATATCCAAAATCATTAAGCTCTTCATATTCTGGAGCTAGCAGCTTATCTACATTCATAAAGTTTGATCTTCCTTTAAGATCAAGGGCAAAGGAATGAGAAATAAGAAATAAGAAACTGTAAGTGATTGAAATAATATATTTATGCATATGTTCTCCTAGTATAATATCGACATATGACTTAAGAAACTTAATGAAATAGTTCATATACTTATTTAAATTTCATGAGTTTAGGTCTATAAAAGGCCATGCTTTTATCTGAATATGCTAAAGAGATTTTATTGGGTGAAAACCTTGATCAGAAACTTATTGAGTTTGATAAAATTGAATTTGATGATTGGAGTGAATTTGAAATTCCAAAGCTTCCTAGTCGGTCCGATAAATTCAAAATATCTCCTAAAAATCAAAAATTTCCAAGAGGGCATTTTCATGAAGATGAAAAAAAAGCTATTGCTCTTCATAGTTTTGCTAACCATGAGTTGCTAGCAACTGAAATGATGGCCACTGCATTATTAGTTTTTCCTCATCATACTGAAGAATTAAAGCGATTTAAAAGAGGTGTTATAAGTTCACTTGTTGATGAACAAAAACATTTTAAGTTATATGTTAAAAGGCTTAATGATCTTGGTTATGAATTTGGAGATTTTATTCTTAATGACTTCTTTTGGAGTTATATGGATAAAATTAAAACACCGGCCCAATATTTAGCAGTGATGTCTCTTACATTTGAAGCTGCGAATTTGGACTTTGCTCACTATTACAAACATATTTTTAAGGAATTAGGTGACACTAAAACCGCTAGTATTCTCAATGTCGTTTTGGAAGATGAGATTAGTCATGTAAATCTAGGGGTACACTATCTAGGAAAGTGGAAACAAGATAAAGATCTATGGACTTACTATAATGAATTACTACCTTATCCACTTACTCCTGCTAGATCTAAGGGGAAGGTTTTTATTGAGCATGTGAGAGAAAAGGCCAAAATGGACACCGAGTTCATTGGAAAACTTAAAAGTTTTGAGGATAACTTTCGGGTGACTAAGAGAAAAGAATGGAAACAATAGGTTGGATATTTAATGGCGATTATGAGGATCGCTTGTTCTCAAACCGTTTTACTAATATCCAAAGCACAAAAGTCACCCAAGAATTTGAATATTTTATTCATTTACTTAACCCTGATTATACTATTTTTTCAACTAAGACTTACTCTCAAAAATATAGAGAATTTCTAAAAGAGTTTACTGGTTTTGATTTGAAATTAACTACTAAGCCTAATCAAATTGCGAATTGGTGTGCAGAGTATGATCAACCAATTCTTAGACAAAAATTACAAAATAAAAATAATCTTGCAGCATTTTTGAAGCTAGATGTTCGTTACATTAAATCTAAGGATGAGCTTGAGGAAGGATATTTATATAAATATCCTAAATCATTAAGTGGAGGTGGGCATTACTTTTATCCAAGAAATGAAAAAAAACTATTAGGCCTTCTCTCTTTAGGTGAAACTTTAATTAAGGAAAAAGTTTATAAAAGGTATCTTGATTTTTCTACTTTAATTGAAAATGGAAAAGTTATTAAAAAATATAAAAACTTCATTGATGATTATTTTCAATACAAGGGGACATTGATTGAGGACAATTTCAAGCTAGATGATGAAATAGAGCAAGATTATGAGAAATGCTTAAAGCTTATACTTGATTATAGTTCAGATTATAAGGGCGTGATGTCTATTGATTCATTTTGTTATTTAGAAAAATCGAAAAAGTACTTGTACCCCGCGTGTGAATTAAATATAAGAAAAACTATGGGGTATGTTGCATTTCAGTTAAAAGAGAAATATTTTAAAGAGTATTCTTTTCTAAAACTATTGTTAATGAGAAATCAAAGTGGGGAAGTATCCCAATCCAATTTACAAAAGAAATTTGGTGATAAGGTTGTTATGTTATCTCCCACAACTAATAGGTTTTTAGTTTTTATTATTGTTTCTAATGATAAAGAAGAACTCATTAGTTTGGAGAATAAATTAAGAGCGACTTTTTTTCAAAGTATCTAAAATAATTTTTCCAGCTTCTTCTACTGTTGGGGCATAGGAGACAATTCCATCTTCGTGTCCGGCCATAACAAAAATACCGCTTGATTTATCTCCGATACATTTCTTTGCAGCTTCGGCCATTTCTTTGGTTCCATAATCAACATTTTCTGGAGTCTTATCGTAACCATTGTTTAGCATGTACTGCCAAAGATCTTTATGATGGACATGGAAAACGACATTAATTTTAGAAGAGATAGAATAAATTACATGATGAGTAATTGTCTCACTTGAAGGCGCAATAGGACCTATAGCATCAATAGTCATTTTTTTTGGATCACATTTGGTAATTCTAGTATATTGACTTCCATTTAAATGGGGGTACTTTCCAGTTTGGGTTCCAGTTATTATAAACTCATTTGAGTCTTGAGAGACTTTAGCTGACAAATTTCCAAAACCAACTTTATCGATCGGGTACTCACCAATAAGATTCATTTTAAATAGTATAGCTCTCCACTTTTCAAGATGGATAAAATGCTTTTCTTCAATCTTTGGAGCCATTTTTAGATTAAATTTAAATTTAATAACACCCTCTTTAGGGATATTACTCATGTAAGACCTCAATTTTGTTTAAAAAACTCAAAATCTGTTTATAATATATATTATAGAGTTTATGTTTACTATTAACAAGGTTAACTAGGAGTCTTCCTATCAGCAAAGATGAAGAAACTGATGAATTTGATCTAGAAGAAGATATTTCCATTGAGGAGTATGATGAAGAGCTAAAAGACGAAGATGATGAAGACGAAGAAAAGTCCTCTTTAGTTGATATTGTTAAGAGTAAAATAGAGAAGCTTAAAGGTTTAAGCTTAAAAAAGTCTTCAAAAAAAGACGATGAAGATGATGATGAAGAGGAAGATGAGGAAGAAGACGAGGAAGAAGACGAAGACGAGGATGGAGAAGAGGGAGACTCTAAAAAGAAAAAGAGAAAGATCCAATTAAAACCCGTTCATGCGATTGCTATTTTTATAATAGTTGCAGTTCTTTTGATGGAAACTGAAGAACCAAAACCGGAGACACCGGAGCCTGTAGCCAAAAAAGAACGGCCTACAAAGAAAAAAAATACTCCATCTAAAAAAGTAGAAAGAAAACCTGAACCAGTTGCTGAGCCGGAGCCAATGCCTCAACCTGAACCAGTTACTGAGCCTGAACCGATGCCAGAACCTGAACCGGTTGCGGAACCAGAGCCAATGCCAGAGCTGGAACCAGTTGCTGAACCAGAGCCTATGCCTGAGCCGGAACCAGTTGTTGAACCAGAGCCTATGCCAGAACCGGAACCTGCTGTGGAAGCAGAACCAGTTGTTGATAATGAAAATATGGATATGAGGCCAGAACCAGTTGAAGCTCCAGAAGAGTCACAAGAAAATGCTGAGGAAGAGAATAATACAAACCAAGATAACCCATTTCAAAATACGGATGAATTTAAAGTTGATACTACTGTCTCAAACGAATTAAATTCAGGGAGTGATGGGGATGATTTGACCAGAAAATTATTAAAAGAATTAGAGTCTAAAATTGCAGATGAAAAAGAACAGCAACGCTTAGTTGAAATTGTAAATCCTGTATCGGCTCCATCTTATGATAATATAGGACGAGGTCTTGTTTATAATTGTAAAGGAAAGCATTGGGCCTGCGTTGAAGTTAAAACATTTGATCAGTGTCGACAAAACTACTCATGGAATAAGCAATCGCGAGTAAGTATTGAATGTTATCCTTTTGCCCAACTTGATTCAGAGTTTGATTGTACTACAATCCAACAAGAAAAAATTGATTCAGTAGGGGATACGAGCTTTTGTGGAGAATAGAAAAGACTTTATTCTCTATCAGTTACAAGTTGAAGGATTTTTATTTTTTCAACCTGAAATGCCAATAGATTTAGTTAAAAGAATCCTAGAGCTTGAATTCTCTTATTTTCCATCAGATGACGGAACTGATAGTAAGTGGGCGATTCCAAGAATCTCTAAAGAATTAGAAAATGATGTAAAAGACTGGTTAAGAAGTGAGGAAGATCTCACCGACTTTGTTGATGACCTATTCTTTAGTGCTCATATTTTTAAAAAGAATGAATCTCTCAACCTACATAATGACGTTAAAGATCAGGGCGATTTTCAAATCTTATTTTGGGTTTGTGAACATGAAGAATTCAAAGGCAGAGAGTTTTTATACGGAATGAAGCTTGAAGATAAAGAGCTTATAAAATCTAAGAAGGTAACAACTGGACTCGTCTGCTTAATGAATATAACAAATAAGAGCTTTGTTCATGGAGTCTCAAGTTTAGAAACAGATGTGAAAGTGATAACTATCAATGGATCTCATGAAGACAAAAGCTCTTTTAAAATCTAATTATTAATTTAAAAGCTTATTTAGTTTTTTCTCAAGATTGTCCAATCTACGTTGTTGTTCTTTAATTTTTTCTTCTTGTTCTTTATGAGCTTGAATAAGTACAGGAACCAACATTTGATAATTGACGGCCTTAATTCCATCAGAGCCCTCTATAACTGCCTCTGGATAAATCTTTTCAATTTCCTGAGCTATAACTCCAATTTGTCTTTTGTCCGAATAGTTCTTATTTGGAAACTCTTCATGGCGCATAAAATAGTAGTATCCACTTATTTCTTCAAGGCTCTCTGAAACTCTAGGGATTTCTTCAAACTCTTTTTTTATTCTTTCATCTGATTGAACTACAACAGCTTGATCGGTGGTGATAAATCCACCTACATGGATGTCATGAGCATATTCAATTCCACTCGTTAGTACTCCTGTATCAATTAATCTCCAAAATCCGACGGTTGTTGCTTCGTTTTCAATACAATATTTGAATTCATCACCATCTTTATTTAAGTGGCAGGATGTTTCTATTTTAAATTTTTTATCTGGGGCACCAAAAGTATTTTTAGAAGTTAGTCGTTCCACTCTTTTGATAGTAAATTCCATAAGACAAACACCTCTAATCGTCCCATCTGTACCTACAACTTGGTCCCTAAGAGCTTCTATTCCAACTTCCATCATCGCCCAATTATTAAAACCTGGAATTGGTGCTGATTCATCTCCAACTGGAATTTCATCTTTATTATCAATTGAATAGGTATCTGTAGTTTCATCATATGTAGTTGATTTAACTAAGGTAAATGTATCAGTTGTACTGGTTTGATAGTCTGAATCATATTCATAGCCGTTTTCTTTAAAGGTTTGAGTACAATTACCCCCATTGGCTATTGTCGATTTAATATAGTTTCTAAGGCTATTATATTCGAAATCACTGGTCGCTTTTATACTTGATTTAGTCGTTGTTTGTTGAATTTTCATAACCCCTATACTAACTAATATGGCCAGGGCAGCAGCGACGACAACTTCAACTAAACTCATACCTTTTTGGTTTGAAAAAATTTGTTTCAAACTTCTCATCACTTAACCTTAATCCAATGTCTACCATTAACTTTAATCTTATTGGATTTTTCAGGTCCAAATTCCTTTTCCATTTCTTTTCTTTTATAAATACCAATTAATCTTTCAGGATAATTCCGCTTTTCTTCTAAAGTCATCTCTGTGAGATTTCCATTTTCATCATTAGTGAGTGGAGTTCCACACGGATATTCTTTATCCACAAAAGCGAGGACCCAGCCAGCAACTGCAATAGGAAGCTGTTTAATATCAGATCTTTTTCCAACTGCATGAGCAAAAGTATCAGACGCAATTCCTATTACAGACATTTGGCATCTTTGTGTACAGAGTTTTGCACCGTCTAAGGTATCAATATAAGCTTTCCCTGGAATATATTCATCATTTAAAAGTTGTAAATCGGCATAATCATTCCATACTGCATTCCAGATTTTTTCTGCAATGAAATGTCCTTTTACCTCTCTATCATCTGGATCCGCTTTTAGTTGTTCTGATTTCGTTGTAATTGCTAATCCATAGGCTCTATTTGTACCTGCTGGAGTACTAAAGTCTGAGGCAGAAACTTCCCAATTAGTGATGTCTCCAGCGCTTGTACTCGTGCTATCATTTATTTCAACAGGCTTGAGCCAAGGGGCATTGGATTGAACTTTTGATGGGATATCAGCAGCTGCCATATTTCATTCCTTTTTGAGTTTTAGTTATTTCTAGTATAATGATATAATAGGTTGAGGAATTATGAAAAGAAGAGAATTATTAACCAGACTTTTTACGTTTAGTATCGCATCCATGGCCATGCCTAGTTTGATTGCAAAAGAACTAAATAACGGATTTATTTCAAGAGTTTATCCTTATAAGCCGGAACTAAAAGTTTATTTTTTAGTTGATGATCCCATGATTTATGAAACTGTCGAGACATTAAGCTTTTCTAAAGATCAAGTACCAATAAAAGTTGTCACTCGAGACTCAATTATTAATGGACAAGAGAACGAAGTGATTATTACTGAGTCTGGTGATTATAATTTTCAATTCCTCGGGCCATATTATGGCTGGCATCTATCATAATTTTCGATTTCCACTATGAAAAAGACCTATGAGAAACTGGTTAACTTGAAAGATGATAATACTTATCCCATTGATTCCATAAATTTAAAATCTAATTATCTCCAGAAAATTTTAAATACGAAGTATGAATTTCCATTTGTTAAATATGAACTTGAATATGTTGAGGGAGTGTCTTTATATGAGATTTTATTTCGTAGTCTTGAGATTCCAGATTTATTTGTCAAAGAATTTAATGATTCTCTTAATTGGTTATTAAAGAACTGCATTATGTATTTTGATGATTATATACTTATGATTAATGGCGATTCACACCCTGGAAATATTATTGTCGGTCCAAATAATAATTTTAAAATGATAGATTATTATTCTGATTTCTTAATTATTACTAGAGAGGAGAAAAGAATTTATTTAGGTTTTATAAACTTTTTAAAGAAATACGAAAAAAAAACCTTTAAACTTCTTTCTAAACTTAATTTACCAGCAAATGTGATTTCACATTTGAAAGAAGTTTCGAGCACTGATGAAGTGAGTTTACTAAGTGATGAACTTGTAGATTATTCTAGGGATCAATATATTCGTAATAAGCTAGATGAGAGTCCTCATGAACTTGATCGTTTATTCGAAAAGGTCTTAAGATCAATAGAATATGATATATCCTACGATCTCAACTTACTTCAGGGAAAGTAATTATTTAGATGCAGATCTAGGTTTATAAACTTTTGGGTTTAAAGCCTTTACATAATCAATTTCTGAACCTATTTCTTTGTAGAAAGCTTGCATCAAATGATCCAACTTCTGAACTTCTTTATCTTTCATCTCATTAGTCCAAAAATTTGGTGTGATTTGTCTAAACTTTAATCGTTCGATAGTTAAATCAAGCTCCTTATAGACCATCATTCTTTCTTTTTTCGTATACTTTTTTAGACTTGAAATAAATTTTTCTCTTTGTGCTTCAGACATTTTATTCAATATTTTATTTGAAACTCTTAAGACTCTAGAAATGATTCTATGACCAGTTATGTTAAAGAAATTGTTGTGGCGGATAAGGTGAAGTCTTATTTCTGCTCCAAGTTCTTCAAGGCACATTGACTTAGAATCTTTAGCTTCATTTTCAAAATTTGATTTTATCCCAAGTGGAGAGGAAAAATATTTATAAAATGAATTTCGATCATCGAATATACAATTTTGTCCTTTAAGTTGGGTAAACGAGGTTAATCTTTCTGGTGTAATCATATGCAAGAAGCCACCAGCAAAAGTAAAAGTAATTGCCTTCTCGTGTTCATTATCCAAGCCATTAAGTATTTCTTGTGATCTTTGGCTCGCTATAAAGTTTTCAATATGTTCAGAAGAGCGAAATAAAAAAGGAACCTCCCATATTTTTAAGCGTTTTTCTTGCTCATAAAATTTTGCGCTGTAGTTCTGAGTCATATCAAAATTTTTATTCTTGAGAGGACCATCGTAGAGTTCTTGTTCATCTTCAGAGAAATAATGAATTTCAACTAAAATATTTTCTTTTTCCATCTCTTTTGCAAATTCTTTGGCCACAGTAACTTGGTGGTTTAAGCCTTCATTTATGGCCCATTTTACCTTGACTGGTTCCTTAGCAGATAAATAGCTTGAAAATAAAAAAGAGGTTAAAAATAAAAACTTCATAATTTCTCCTTTTCTCTAGTGTAACACTTTTCATGAAAGATGAAAGAGACCTCAAACTAAAATCTCTTTCATTTTGTAAGTACTTGAAAAGATATGCCTGAGTTGGTAGTGAGGATTTTAAAACTGAAATTATGAAACAATAGATTTTTTCAAAGTCAACAATTGAGAGTATTGTTCCTGGAGGATGCTTAAAGCTGAACTTTTAAACTCCTTAGGGAAAAATACATTTTCTTTAATTTCTCTTTCTATAGGCGTAATACTGATCTTGTTTATAAATTTGATAGCTTGATATTCAAATGATAACTTTTTTATAATACTGTAAAGTAAATCTATATCTAATTTATTTGCTCCCTTTATTGGAATAAAATAATGAGAACCAAAATTATTTTCTATTAAGAAGTCATGAATCTTTCCATCTAAGTTTATAATTTCTCTTTGGTTATTATCAAAAATAACTCTGAACGATCTAGCATCTCTAGAGGTATTTGCCATGAGAAAGTCTAGTAGGTAGACTTCTAACAGGAACTGATCAATATTTCGACCAAGCAAACTTTCATAGCAATCTGAGATTTTAAAAAAATCAGATTCGGTCGCTTCAATCTTTTTATCAGTAAGGTAATAAATTGGATCCATTTGAACTATACTTTTAGTTCCTCGGATATCTTTAGTTAATAACCATAGTGATTTTTCAACTTCAATAAGTTCGCACGACTGGGTGTCAAAGCCTAAACTGTTAGCTATAAACGAACCGAGGAATTGTGATAGTATAGATGGGTATGCAGCTTTAATATTCTTATAAAAGCAATCGATAGACTTCAGATGAAAAATTTCTCCAGTATTTGCTTCGATAAGTTGAATATAATCAACTGCATCTTGTTTGCTATTTTTAAACATTGGAGGGATTTGAGTAAAAAGCATGTTGTTGTGTTCAAAGGGCTTTATTTGCCTAGATTCGGTAAAACGTGGGATCTTTTCTTCTTTTTGAAATATTGTTGATGAGGAAATTCCTGATTCTTTGAAAGCATTATACCAAATTTTATTATATGGTGATGAGCATTGATCAGTTAATGGGGTACCATTTGTAAAGTGATATCCGTAAACAGGTTCAATCTGGTTGTTTTCATCAACAAGGTGATTCCAGTTTAGGGGGATTGAGCCAATATCTTGGTGATTTAGCCATGTGAATTGATGTAGGTCTAGTCCTTTTGCATGATGGATGTACTCAGGAGTCAGATTACCGCACTTTGAATTGTTAAAAAGAATCAGGCTTGACCAGTTTTTGAATTCATACCTTTCTTGGTGAAAAAAGATTTTTTTCTGGCTCCTACTTGGTTGGTAATTGTGTTTACAGACCATAATTGAGAATTGATCATCAGAAAGGTCAAATAGTTTAGTTATATCTTCTTTAAAAATAAAATCACAATCACAATATAAACTCCATCCTTTGTAATCGGATAGAAATGGAACTAAGAATCTGGTTAAAGAAAAATCTGAGGACTCATGTTTAGTTCTTTTTCTTTGATAAACTTCAATCTGGTCCTTCACTAAAGGGACTATTTCAATGGGTTTCGAAGAGTTCTCAATTATACTTTGAACTGCCATATGAAAAGATGTTTTTTCTTCTTTGTCATATCCAATAAAAATTTTCATTTGATAGCTTCCATTTTTAGTAAATTAATAAAACCATTACAAGAGTTATCAAGGCTATGGACAGTTCTGTAATGCTCAGTTAAGCAATGTCCCAAAAAATCGCAGTGACTACAAAACTTGTTCTTTTTGACCCGGTTTTTCTCTTTGTCACACCACTTGAAATAGTCCTCTATACTATTTAGTTCAAGAAAAAATTCATCTTCGTTTTCGTCGAATTCCAGTACCGAATACTTTCCGTTAGGAGTAATGTAGATATGGTCATCGGAAAAGGCATTGTTTTTTTTCTGGATGGCTTGGTTTATCTGTTTTCGATTAATGAACTCAAAGTTTGCATCCTTTGTTTTTCTAAGCCAGTTCTCAATAAAAATTTCATATTCCTTAAAGGAAATACCTAGTTGATTGGCTTGGTTAGATGAATAGGGTTTGATTTCGACACTTGTAATATTCGCGATACTGTTAAACGTATTTATCATTAAGTCTATATCCGTCTTAAGTAATTGAGGAGAAGCTAGCATTAGAATCGCAATTTCTTTTTTTAATTTAATGATATTATTTAAGACTCTATCTGACTGTTCTCTTGCTTCAAAGTCAAAACTAACTGATAGATCTATGTAATCTTCATTAAAGTAGTTCACGACTTTTGAAAGATTGGTAATGATATTTATCGTTGGAGATGAATATTTATTAAGAATAGAGTCTAATTCGTAGAGATAGTTATCTCCTAAAAGTGCGACTTCACCTCCATACAGGTCAATGTGATCAACCACTATTCCTTTCGAAGAAAGTTCAAGTAACCTCGCTTCCAGTAGGTGAAGGGGAAGTTTGTTTTTATCTGCAAGTTGTTCACTTGTTAGGTAACAAAAATTACATCTAAAGTTGCAGAGATAAGTCGGGTTCAGCGAAATATTTATTTTTCTCATTCAAATCCAAAATTTTAGGAGCTAATTGCTTCATTAGGTGACAGTGATCTTCAACAATATTTGATTTTTTGTGATCAAGAACTGTTTTTTTACATCCATTACAAATTTCAAACATTGGGCAGCTGTAACACTCGGGCTTCATAGTTTGAATACTTAATTCTTCTTGAAGAGGGGTTTGTTTTTTTCCTTTCATTTCTGCATTAAAGTCAATTGGAAAGTTCTTGTCATCGCCGAAAGCGCCACAAGAATAATAATCACCTTCAGGTTGTAAGCATCTTATCGTTTCATCGCATTTACGATTTCTAGGGCAAATATTATGACCTCCATTAATTTTCTTTATGAGTTCTTTTGAATTGAATTCCCAAGGATAGAGATCTCTACTAATTATTTCGATGTATAATTGATAGATTCTAGAAAGTTGGAGCGGATTACCAAGTAAACCTGATGCCATTGCATAATTAAGCTTGCATTCCACATCTAGCTTTTTTGCGAGTTCAACATTTTTAATGGCAGTATCATAGTTTTCGTCAGTAATGACACTAATAAAGTCTGGCCTATAGCCAACATTATCATAGAATAGTTCAACAATATCTAAAAAATGTTTTTCAGTAAAAACCTTTGATTTAGATATTCGTCTAGTTTCTCCGTAGTTAAAAGAAGTTGAAACTCCAACCCTTCTGTGACGAAAGAGATCTCTCCATTTTAATGGCTTTTTATAAAAATCCCATAAGTTTGTGGTAAAACTTAAAGTTGTGATCATTTGATGCTGATCTAAAAAATCTATAATTTCCCAATAATAATCAGGAGAGAGAACTAATGGATCACCTCCATTAATTATAATTGTATTGGTTTCTGGATAACGTTTTAGAAAGGTAAAAATTTGTTCATGATTCAGTAATGCTTTTTTATCATCAACCAAATTTGTCGAACTACAGAATGTACAAGAAAAATTACAAATCTCTGTTGGTTTGATTATAAGTTCCAATTAAGCACCTTTCCTATCATTTTTATTGTAATTTATTATAAAAACCATTGAATAGTCTAGGCTTTGTTCTTTCATTTGCATGGAAATTCCTCATAAAATTCTTTTATAAAACAGCTCAAAGTATTTTGATTTCTTTTAGCATAGTCTGCAGCAACGTAACAATAAAGACCGCAATGTTTTATATGTTCACAAGTAGCACATCCTTGTTCTTCTACAAATCTGTCGGCCATATCAAATGTTGTGAATTTATTAGGTTTTCCTTTGAATTTATTGTCAGCATAATCAAGGTACTGACAGTTGGAGATAGAATCATTAGCTGCGATAAGTATTCTGTTTTCTGAGCAACATTGAATTTGATTAAGCTCTTGATTTACAATTTCCTTTATCGGGTGAACATTTGGATAATTTCTAGCGAGATAAAGAAGTGCATTTTTACAATCATTATCTGAAGGTAGAAAAGTTGCAGCATTTTTTAAATCAGGTACATACCAATCGAAGTTTATTTTAAAGTTATCGTATAAAAACTCGTATAATTTATCCGTTTTATTTAACATCGCTTGGATTCCAGGCTTATGTAAAGTGACTGAAATAGAATATATATAGCTCCTTAAATAGATAACATTCTTCTTAAAAAGATCTCTTTGTTGCTGAGTCCAGCCCCTTCCTGCAAAATCAAAAGAGGTGGTTATAAAAACATCGATTCCTTTTGAGCGCAAACTTTTAAGTAGTTCTTCCAAACGCGTTGGGTTATTAAAAATAAGATTACTAGTCATAAAAAAGGTTACTGATTTACCTGTTAGCATTTTTTTTATTTCAAAAATGAATTCTTGATATGGGGTAAAGGATTCTATTTTATTTTGGAATAGTTCACCTCCCATTATACTCACTTTAAAAGTGTTGTATTCTTCTTTTTTTGTATTTATAAATTCATTAACTAATCTTAATTTCTTTTCAAAGTTAAAATTAACTCCTGAATCATGATCTTGTGAGCAGAAACCGCAAGAGAGGTTACAGTCCTCAAATAAATGAATTTCAATTTCCGGAACCAAAGCTTGCTTTGAGGCAAGTAAAATTTGAGCTAAACTCATTTTGTCTCCAAATCATTTAGAAGGTAATCAAAACTTAAAACTCTTCTTCTTGTTTTGCAGGGAAGTGCTCGATGTTTAAAATGCATTGATTGATTTAATATCACTACTAATCCTGGTTCAGGATAAATTATGCTTTTGAAATCATTGGTTTTAACTTCAAGCTGGCCACCACTTTCGGGAGAACATTTGTCCAAATAAATTAAAAAACTTATATTATGTCCTTCTTTACGATCGTTATGCCAATCTGTAGATTGATCATCGATTCCTTCCCATGAGCCAGAGCGAATTAATCGGTATTCTTGAAAAAATTGATTAAGGTAATTGCATTCAATATGCGATCTAGCAGAAGAATTTCGTGATTCTTTGGCCATTTCCAATAAGCTGTTGTCAATGGCCCGGATGAAGCCTTTGATATAAAGTTGACTTATGTTATCAATCATTTTCATCTGAGTTGCTCCATTTTACAAAAATAGTAATATAACATATCATTTTTGTAAAATAGAGGAGAGTGAATATGAGTTTAGGTACCCCAGTTACAAAGACAAGTATCGTTAATGAATTTAACTCGAGAGTTGTTCAATACTTAAGAGATAATGCATCTCTTGGTACTGCTGTATGGCACTCAGGAAATCAACCTTTTACTCCTTCTCAGCCAAGTCATTTTGGTTCACAAACTGAGCCCGGTGATCGAACTGAAACTGATATAACTGTAAATGGATTAACCCCAACTAATATATTCAATATTATTCATGGCTGGGCAATGGAGATGACACGTATGAGGACGGTTCGGGCGTATACGTACATGACTAATATGTCTGGGCGCCAGATTGGAACTCCAAGTACATCTTCGCAGTCTAGAGCGACAGCTATGAGTGACCATTATATGAAATATTTTCAACTACCTATTTCTCAACCGGATGGTGGAACAATGATGAATTGGGAAGATCTTCAAGATTTTATGGACCTTTTAAAACTTGAAGTAAAAGCAATAAGAGATTCTTCTGTGGATTTGTATGGATGCCATTCAAGCTGTCATAGTTCATGTCATGGTTCAAGAGGGAGACGATAACAATGATAGAATGTACAGCACCCCTTACAATGGACCTTGTTAAACAACAGTTTCAAGACAAAGAAATGTTTTTTCTAATTGATGTGAAAAATAGCCAACTTAAAGGGAAGGATCTCCTCGTTTATATTGCTAATCTTGAACTTAATTGTGAGCTTAGTTTTGATGGCTGCTCATTTGAAGAGAAGAAAGAAATATTAAAGTCATACATGGATTTAAATACCCTAAATACTTTGAATTCTTTATCAATTAATTTGGCAGTACTCGTGTTACATAGTGTGGGAATTGATTGGTTTGAGTTTGTCGATAACCCAGCGCTTTCTAAAGAGGAAGCACAAGAGTTTTTAGATGAAAATAAAGAGTTGTTTGATAAGTGGAATACATTTTTAACCTCTACCATGATTTATCAAATTTCTTCCATTGAATTTCTTGAAAATGAAATGGAGGTTTCCGCTAAGTATCCTCATATTGATGATATCAATTATATTGGAAAAAATGTTGTTAATCTTTTCTCTATTCCTGGATTTTTGAATACATATTATTCTCTTCCAAGTAAGTTTCCCGTGTATTATTTTAAACAACAATTTGAAGAACATATTTTTAAGGGGAAAAGTCTTTTTCATTATTTTTTGAATGAAGAGAATTCAACTTATTTAATGTTACATGCACTAATAGAGGGAAAACCCGAGTTAGAGAAACTTAATGTTTCATCTGTTTAATGATGTCTTTTTAGAATCCAATCGTTATTTAACTTCTTCGAAGTTACATATTCATCTGGCTTTTGACCGTAATGTTGCACATCCTATTTCCGCAATCGTCAATACTAATTGTGGTGAGGTCGACTGTTACTTCGATCTGGTAAAGAAGAACTTTCAAGATAATGAGGGGCTTTTTTGGCAAGATGTCCTTTCTAAAGCGGAGGGAGGAGAATTTGTCATTTATGCAGACCCCAAATTATATTGTTATATTCAATTAAAGTTTTGGAAAAGTATTTTTATTAAAGCTGACCCGAAGAGAATTTATTGGTTATATAATTCGTATAGAGAAAATGAAAAACTGGTCAGAATTGTTAGAGGCTCACAACGAGATCGTAATATTTCTAAAGTCGATGATCACTATCCTTACATTGGCAAGGAGAAGTTTTTTGAACACTTTGAAGCTATTTCACCTTTAGACTTTTTTAGAAATCTTGATAAAGGAAGTTTATCTTTTGAGAAATTACTGATTCAATATTCCATTAACCCTAACTCAATTTATGCTAGTTTTCTATTAAAGAGAATTGAACAACTTGCTTGGAAAAGATGGTTTAGTAACATCAATTCGATCAAACAACATTTATTAAGTAGCCCTCAACAGATAAAATTTATTGCGAAATCTTATGTTGAGAAACCAGAGTTATCAATCTTAGAAAATATCAGTGCTTCTCCTGTTCTCAAGTGGATAAATGATCCAGAGTTTAAGGAAGAGAATACGGATTATATTAGGGAGCATTATTCTTATACGATTTTTGAAGAGTTAAATATTAATAAAGATTTCATGGATAAGTATAAATTTTTTGAGAATGATCAGTGGGTAGAAAAACCTTTCAGAAACTTTGATCAAGAGATGCGCTCTAAACTAACTTATGAACTTAAATGGGAAGAGCTTTTAATTTTCGATATAAATCATGGGCATGGGTGTTATTTTTTAAAAGGGAAAGATTATTTTCGAAATAATCATTTTCTAATAAATAATTTGTATAAATTTATTAGGGATGGAGACTTGTCTCGCTTAGAAGGTTTGGAATTCGATCAGGGGGCATTTATTGAATCCAATAGTTGAAAACAAACGTTCGAAAAGTTCAGAGTTGTTCGTTAATCTTTTTGAGTGGTGTAACTTAAATTGCGAGTTTTGTTGGCAAGATCATAGTGACTGGACCGGTATTGAACAAATAAAAGAAAGAGCTTTTGATATTCTTTCTGCTTGTAGGCAGGAAATGAATTCGCATATTGTAATTAACTTGATGGGTGGAGAGCTTTTTGCGGATAAAATACCAGATTATATATTCGATGATTACTTTGAAATGGCGAGAATCATTGATCAAAAGTTTCCAGAAGGTAAATCATTTTCAATCAATTGGGTTACGAATTTAGTTTATCATAATACATCGAGGGTTATTCAATTACTTGAGAGATTGGAACAAGAAAAAATTTCTTGTAGATTAACAACTAGCTTTGATTTTCACGGTAGGTTCAAACCAGCGAATTTAAAAATTTTTGAAAAGAATATTTATGAATTGAAATCTTATGTTGGAACAGTTTCCGTTGTCTTGACCAAACCAAATATTGCAGAATTGTTGAAAAATGAAAGCTCTTTGTTTAAAAAGTTATATAGCTCGGATTTTAGCTTCTATTTTGATTACTATTCCCCAGAGAAAAATCATAAAGTGATGCTTCCTTCCGAGTTAGATATCCAAAAAGCATTTAGTTTTTTGATCGATAATTATCCGAATGTCAGTCCTGTGAATTTATGGATTAAGCACGAAAAAAATGAAATGACATGTCAGTCTTCGTCTATTGTTGGTCATCAAGGGGTTAGGGGAAAATGTCGAGCTTTAGTAGATGATTATCTTTTTCCTGAATTAAAAACCACCGATGGAAAAGAGAGTAATCATAAGATGGAAGATCGGTTTGTTGAAAAATATAATTGTATCCAATGTGAATATTATCAACGTTGTGGTTTAGGATGTTTCTTACAACATGATTTTAAAGGTTTTGAAAGTCTCCCAACCTGTTTATATAAAGATTTATTTCGGCAAATAGATGAAAGATACTACGATAATTGAAATTCAAATCAATGATGATGGTACTATTGAGAACTCATATAGGGTCAACTCAGAAGAAGGACTTCCTATTTTTAACTGGGTTATTCAAAGATGTCCTACTTTAACCTCCTACTTTAAATCAATTGAATTAATTTCTTTTGCACCAGTGGATTTTTTAACAGTGAAAAAAGAAAGTGCTGTAATTGTATTAAATCATGCTCCTAAAGATGGCTTAATGGATTATTTTGCTTTAAAGATAGATGAGCTTGGGAACATAACCAAGAAACATTATATTCCAGTCCATAAAGTTGAAAAAACAATTGATCTTCCAATTGATTCAAGGATCGCCACGCAATTTGGAATTGGCCATTATCCTGATGAGGATTTTGAAATTTTCGACTGTTATTTTTTTCATGATGATCAAGCCATAGTTGAATCCTTCTTTAAGAGAAGACTACCTGTGATTGAAGAGTACTCGCATGGGCTCAAGCTTTTCGGTATTACATATAATGCTAAGTTTGAAATTCAAAAGCTAAAGCGCTATATTTTTCCACAGGATCCACTAATTAAGTTTCCTGAAAGGCTTTAATGTGGCGGGTCGTGAAGTTGTGATTTCTGATTGATAATATCTGTTAATGCGATTAGCCAATGATATCCAAGTTTATTTAAAAACTACCGAGACCTGTAACTTAAACTGTTCTCATTGTTTTACAAGTGGTTCTCAAGGGAAAAAAATATTTTTTGATCCAGTTCAATCAGCTCATTATATTCAAAAAATCTATGAGGACTATAAAATCCGTTCTTGTCGTATAATGTATCATGGGGGAGAGCCGATGCTTGCTCCTCATAAAAATCTAATGAAATTCTTTAATATGACAAGCTACTTGCCTGGTATAGACTATGGTATTCAAACTAATCTTGTATATCGTCTTAACGATAAAAAACTAGAATTTTTTGAGACAGTTCTTGATAAAAAAGGAATAGGAACCTCATGGGATTCAAATATTCGATTCGGTTCTAATGGATTAACAAGTCGTAATCAAGATTTAAAGTTATGGGAAGATAATGTTAGATATTTGAATCAAAATGGCTTTGAACTAACTTTGCTCATTGGTTTATGTAAAGATACTGTGACAAACTTTAAACCTGAGGAACTATTGGAGTATGCCATTGATCTTGGATTTCCATACATCCTTTTTGAAAGATTGACCTATGATGGGAATGCCGAGAAAAATCCTCAAATCTTTCCTCATAATAGTGAAATTGATCGTTGGTTGATGAATATGTATAACGTAACAGTTGAAAAAAAGTACTATCAAAAAATTGGAAATATGTTTCTTGATGAGATTGCAAAGTCTTATAAATTTAATTTGCATGTCGCGAATAGGTGCCGAAACTGTGAGCAAAAACTTATCACTATGAATGCCGATGGCTCCTTGTCTGGGTGCCCAAATTCCGCACCTACACAACTTTGGGGACATATTTCAAATTCGCCTACAAAATTTATAGAGAATGAAAGTCGTTTAAATGCCATTTGTACAGAGCAGACTAGGCCAAATGACTGCTTAACGTGTGAGGTAAAAGAGCTTTGTCATGGAGATTGCTATAAACTTCAGTGGGATGATAGTATTTGTGCAGCTCCAAAGTCACTTTTTAAGCATCTTATTAATAGCCCAAATCATATAGAGGAATTACTCATATGAAAGAATGGAAAATACGCCAAGAAATTTATAATAAACTTCATACTGAGTTTGAAGACGATATCAAAGGAAAGCCAATAGTAGAAGAGTTTGAAGAAAGTTCAGTGATCTCAAGAGCTTTAAGATATTTTACGGTCGAGGATGAGAACTGGTATTATCCTGGCAAGTCCTATTCTGTCGCAATCATTTACGCTCTTTTACTTGAAAAGCATTTTAATGAGGAATTTTATTCAGCTTTGAATGACCCTGATTTATTGTACGGGCTAGATCCTTACTTTAAAACCTACCAAGAATCCAAGAATATTTACGATGAAATTATTTCTAAAATACCTTTAGGTCTTTTAGAGAATGTTGAAAATCATTCCTGGAATATGAGAAAAACCATAGAATATTTTGAAAAAGAATTTTTACTGCATGAAGAAACAAAAATATTCGCACCTTTTTAGAGAAGATTTAATTGATAACATCTTTTGTTCTTCACTTTTATTTGAAAGGAAGAGCTTCTTTATTATTGAGGATCAAAGCTATGATGCAGATTTAACCTTTAATTCATTTGTCGAGGAAGCTAGAACTCTTAGAAAGTCATTTGAAAATGGGAAATCAATTATTGTTAAGAACTTAGAAAATTTTGATCTCTTAATTTCTGAAAAGGCTTTTCAGCTTGGAAGGCATACAGATGTTCATCTTTATTTAACTCCAAATAAAGATGCCAAGTCATTTCCATTTCATTGTGATGATAGAGATGTACTTGTTCATTTATTGTTTGGTAAGAAAAGGTTTGAGATAAAAAAAGAAGGAAAGATTTTGGTTCACGACTTAGGAGCAGGGGATGAATTGCTTATTCCTAAAGGAGTTGAACACCGTGCAATTTCTTTAGGACCGAGTGGGTTATTAAGTTTTGGATTTGTTAAAGAATATTATATTCCAGGTGCTATAGAGTTTAATTTAATAAACTCTGATAACTAAAACGACTTGTTAATAATAAAATATAAAAGTAAAATTAATTAAATTTTGAATGGAGATAAAATTTGATTTTAATAGATGATTGCAGTCAGGTAAGGGACTGGTTAGAAAAAAATAATATAAATGATATTGGAATAACTAGACTTGACTTAGTCACCTTTGAGCTTGCAAACGGCTTAGGTTCAGAATTAGTAATGGTTCAAGATACTATCTTAAATCAAATGGACAAAATTGCTTTAGATAAACTAAGCCAGATGAAGGCTGTAATAATTTTTAAAACCTCAGAAGTCCCATTGAATAATATTACTGATAACACAGTCTCGGTTATTGACCAAAGTGGAGACTTAAATGTTTTGAGAAATCAGTTAAATTTCTTAGAAGATACAATAAGACAAGATACTATTGTTAAGTCTCAACTTCTTAGTCTAAGTGCTGAACTCCAAGATTTAATGGGTGGAGTTGAAACTCAATTACTGAGAGTAAAAAAAGCTTATGAAAAACACGCTCCAAAGCGGTTGGAGGACTTTAAAGGTATTACTGTTTACAGCAAATACGCTGCAGGCGAAGATATGGGAGGAGAATTTTTTGATACCTATTCTGATGGGCAAAAAGTTTTTATTCTCATGAGTGCGAGTTCTTCTTATCTTGCTTCTAGTTCTATTTTAGAACATTTCTCAACTCTTAAGGTTGATAATGAAATCAATAAAGATGTGGAAGTAAAATTTATTGAAGATGTTAAGAATGATGTAATGGAATTAAATAAGAATAAGAAAAAACCAATTGAATTAAAACTTATGACTTGTATTATTGATTTTAATACAATGAAGATGGTTGGACATATGTTTGGGGACTTTCAACTTCTTACTTCTAAATTGAAAGAAAAAATTGTTAAAAATTGTCATATTGATGGTGATATAGAGGCAGCTCGTTTTGATTTTGAATTAGAACGAGGTGAAAGAATACTTTTTAATTCACCTGGGTTTGTTGCTAATTGGAGTAACTCGAATCCTAAGTTCTTAATTGAAGAACTCGTGAGAAATAATAAAGTTAAAGGATTGGATATACTGGATGAAATTTATTTCCAGCTTAGAAAGCAATCGGAGAAAAACTTTTTAGCTCATGATGCATCATCAATCATTTTGGAGGTACATGAAAATGTCATGGTTCAAATATAGTTTTAATATTTTACTTATTTACGGTTTTAGTTTAAGCGCTTATGGAAATAAGTTTGATTCGAAAACTTGTTTAAATGATACTTTCTCTACAAGAATTGCAAATGAAGGAAAGTATTTTGGTTTATTGAAAAGTGAACTCGTGGTTTCAAAAAAGGAATGTGAAGTTGAAGTCATGTTTAAAGAAGTTCTCGAAACCACATGGAAAGTTGATGTTTGTCGAGAACCTATTCATATTAAATTAACTTCAAAAGGAACCCCATCGGTTCACAAAAGGGTAAATAAGTGTTCAGGATCAAAGAGTACTGAATTTTGTGAAGAGTGGAATGAACTGGCCACTACCATGCAAGATTATGGACTTATTTATGCTGAAGGTGAAAGAGAAAAGCTTAAAACTGCTCATGGGCAGGTATATTGTAGCTTCCTACTCTTAGGTCGTTATTTAGAAGATGGATATGTTTTCTCAAAGTATGAAGAACCACTCAATATTTATGGTGATTTTGCAAAGGTAAAAGCTGAATTTGAAAGAATTCAATCTCTTAAAAAGATCGAACAGATGAAAGCTTTAAAGCCTGAACCACTGGTTGAGAAAAATGAAGACTCACTAATGGAGGAGCCTTCAGTAGATGAACCTTTAATAGAAGATTATACGCCCCCAAGTACAGAATCCTTTTAAATATATTTTTTCATTTTATTTTGGTCTTTGAATTGCATTAAATTTTAATAAAACAGTAAAAAGACGAGAAAAGAATGAAAAAATTGATTAAAATTTTAACATGTGTACTTTTTCTATACAGTAATTGTGGATTTTCCCAAAATGCTTGTGAAGAGGTTGTTCTAGGAGAAATCGGTAAAAGCCACTGGAGAGATTCTTGGTCAGATGGACTTAGAGGAGAGCTCGTAAAGCAAATACAGAAAAAGGATGACTTATTTGATAAGCTCCTGCCCGAGATTGAATTTGGTATTTCGCCTATTGTGGATTTTAAATTTAGATTTACAAGATCTGTAAGGGATCATCAACCTAGGCCTAAAAACGGTACAATTACTTCAGAAGATTTATTTTCTCTAAAAGTTCAGAACAAGTTAGATGTTGAGTTTGCTGGAAAAAAAGAGGGTCCTTATCTTTTCGCTGAGGGAAATGCCGGGGTCAGTTTAGTTCATTCGGGTTCAAGTTATCCAAATTTTCAAGCCCCTCCATGTGAAATATACAAACGAATAATAGACTTACAAACAGCAAGAGGAAAACAATTTTACGATGCTGCTTGTGAGTATAGAGATAAAAGTACTTTTTTAAAATACTACGATAAAGCTGTTGATTTTTTCTCTCAAAAACTGGGAAGTGGGCTTAAAAAAATCGTAAATTCTGAGAAAAAATTAGAATATGCAAAAGATCCATTATCTCCTTTAAAACTTCATAGTATGTTAGGAATACCTTTAGATCATACCGTTTTTTATGAGAATAGTAATAACTTAGCGATTGGCGATGTAGTTGAACATACGACTTTTTATGGATTAAAGCCTGGTGGAATTAAGATTGATTTATTTAATTTTATATCACCGACTTATGCCCATTATCGGAGAGCATTTAGAACGATTTCATTTAAAAAAATGCGTTTAAATAAGGTTATGGTAGAGATCGAAGATACAGTTCTTTCTGGTAATGAAACTGAAATATTTAGAATTAGACCAAAGCTTTTGGGAATTTTAAAGCTGAATTTTGGTGAATGGAGTGCCGATGATTTTAGGCAGCAATCCCTTTTACAGAAATTTGAAATTGATATCAATGATCCAGAAGGGGACGGGGTTAAGTTTTTTAAAGAAATTTTAAAATCAGCATATTGGTCTGAATACTTTCTTCATGATGATGTATTAATGGAAACGGCTTCTTATGGAGATGATGTCAAAACTTTTTCTCCTGTTTATAGAGATAGTGATGGTGACGATGATAAATTTTTAGTTAAGTTTCCACTATCAAATGTTTTTAAGCTCGAAAAAAGAAATTATAAGAAAAGTGAAACTATTAGTTACGATGAATATACCTATGTAAATGGTGAAAGATTTTTAAAAAATGAGTTTAAAAATATGATTTCTTTTTGGGGAATTCCTGAAGTCGATAGGAAGTTTGAATGTAATGTTAAAATATTTTCTAACTCTATGATGGTTGTTGAAGATAATTCTTCAATGAATCTTGAATGCTCTTATTTTAATAGGTTTGCCGATAATGATCATAAGAGCGATGTTTTAGAATTTATGGAGATGACAACATTACAAGATTTGAATTCTAGGCATAGAGAGCAAATTCAAAAAGTTGAGTATGAAAAAGATGATAGAATAAATCTTTATACAAATTTAAGTTTTTCAAAGAAACATATTGATAGAATTATTGATGCCAGTGAGGAGGAGATTTATCATACTTTAGCAAAACTCATTTTTGGAGAAAATGCCGAGAATGTTTTTGCACCAAAGTTTCATAAAGCTTGGGATAGTGCAAGACCTATAACCGGTGCACCAGTTAAGACAACTCGCAAGCAGCGAAACTCTAGAGAGTATAAAGAGTGTTCAAGCTTGATAAAACTCTTAGACATTACCGAAGGTTATGATCCTCTGTATAGTGAGCTAAGTGGAATTGTTGGAAATGGAAAGGGTATCGAAGCTTATGAGTCTATGTATTGTTATAATTACTATAGGATAGCAAAAGAAGTTGCAGAATCGGTAATCGATTTTCAAAATACGATAAGAGAATCAGGTCGATTACAACAAGCTCTAAATATATTCGAAGACTTAAATAAAATGGGGTTATATCAATCTTTATTAGCAAATCTGGCTGGGGGTGTTTCTTCAGATAACGTTAGATTTACCTATATATTAGATCTTCCACAGTTGGAATCAGTTTTAGCCGATACGAATGGGAAAAAGTATGATGTAGAAAACAAAGAAATTAGAAAAAGTATTAGTTCTGAATTAGATGCTATTTTTCATTCAAGGATTAAGTCACTTAAAATTACTTATAATACTTGTGCTCCTGACATACTTTTAGTTTATAAAAATTTATATTATGGAATTCAGGATCGTAAAAAAATTAATGGTAAGTTTACTCTTGTTCCATTTGGTGGAAATAGGGAAGAAATGGTTACCCAACAGGTGATAGGTTTTGAGAATATGATTTTAAATACTGATGGTGAATATATTTCTCAAATTAGATTAGATGAGAACCTTACTCCAGATCAGGCACATAATATGTTTTTTGAAATAACTAATGATCAGGGTATGCGTTTGAGTAGAGAAGTAAAAGTTTATTTGAAAAAGAGAATTTTAGAAAGTGAAGAATAGTGAATAGAAGAGTTTATTTAAACTCTTCTATTCATAAAATATTTATTTAAAAGCACTCTCTAAATCAGCAATCAAATCATCTACGTTTTCAATACCGACGGATAATCTTATTAAATTATCATGGATCCCTAATTCTTCTCTGATTTTCTTTGGAACTGATGCATGGGTCATAATTGCTGGATGCTCAATTAAAGATTCAACACCTCCAAGACTTTCAGCAAGAGCAAATAATTTTACTTTCTCCAAGAATTTTTTAGATTTCTTCAAATCACCTTTTAAAAAGAACGTGATCATTCCACCAAAACCATTCATTTGCCTTTTTGCAATGGAGTGTTGTGGATGTGATTTTAACCCTGGGTAGACAACTTTTTCTACTTTTGGATGGGCCTCAAGGTATTTTGCAACTTTCATTGCATTTTTTTGATGGGCTTCCATTCTAATCGCTAACGTTTTAATACCTCTTAAAACTAACCATGAATCAAATGGAGATTGGCTTGGGCCAATAGAGTTTTGAAGAGTCCAAACCTTATCATAAAACTTTTTGTCATTGGTCATGAAACATCCACCAACAACATCTGAATGTCCATTGATATATTTTGTCATAGAATGCACAACATGATCAGCACCTAAGTCGATTGGGTTTTGAAAATATGGACTCATAAAAGTGTTATCAACTACAACTTGAGCTTTTGCTTTTTTTGCTAGACCACAAACTTTCTTGATATCAGTAATCTTAAGCATTGGGTTTGTTGGTGTCTCGAGCCAGACTAAGTCAATATCCGATGTTAATTCTTTTTTTACCGTTTTTAAATCAGTTGTATCAATGAATTTAATGTTATGTCTTTCGTTATAAACAGTAGTAAAAAGTCTATAAGTACCGCCATAAACATCGTCACCACAAAGAATATTTGATCCTTTTGGTAATGCCTGCATCATAAGACTCATGCAGCTTAAGCCTGAAGCTGTCACTAGGGCATGCTTGGCATTCTCAAGACTTGCTAGGTTGGTTTCTAACCTTGTTCTTGTTGGGTTATGACTTCTTGTATATTCATAACCTGAATGTTTTCCAGGACTAGATTGAACATAGGTCGAAGTTTGAAAAATAGGAGGCATTATAGCTCCAGTTTCTTTATCAGGCTCTCCACCCATGTGAATGACTTTTGTTGCAATATTCATTTTCTTTTTCATTATACTAACCTTCCATTTTCTCCAATAATTCCTAAGATTGTTTGATCAAGATCATCTCTTGATGTATCGACCTGATAATTATGTGAGGCCATCCATGCATCATTATAAATTTTCCCAGCATATCTGTTTCCTGAATCAACCATAATGGTTAATATCTTTTCTGGCTTATCGAGTGTTTTAGCATATCTTATGGCGCCAACAACTGCCGAGCCACAAGATCCTCCAGCGTAAATACCTTCTTCCTTAAGAAGTCTTCTTGTCATTTGAAAAGATTCTTCATCTTCAACAGTAACAAAGTCATCAATTGTATCGAAATGAACATTTTCTGGTAAAAAGTCTTCTCCAATTCCCTCAAGAACATAACTATGAGCTTCACCCATTTCGCCTGTCTTTTTATAATGGGCCAGGA
This sequence comes from Flavobacteriaceae bacterium, assembly GCA_964215955.1. Taxonomy (GTDB): domain Bacteria; phylum Bdellovibrionota; class Bacteriovoracia; order Bacteriovoracales; family Bacteriovoracaceae. The sequence continues at coordinate 20,578 of CAXPDR010000038.1, read as the reverse complement.
TTGATCCTTTACAATCGACACCGATAACTTTCATAGAGGGCTTTTTCTCTTTTAAAAACTTTCCAATCCCCGAAATAGTTCCACCTGTTCCGACAGATGCCATGAAGGTGTCAAATTCACAGTTTGTTTGTTCAGCAATTTCAGGACCAGTTTGATTATAGTGGCAAAGCATATTTGCTTCATTTGCATATTGATTGAGAACAAAAGAGTTAGGAAGTTTTGCTAAAGCTGCAGCTACTGAATAATAACTACGGGGATCTTCTGGTTCAACATTTGTAGGGCAGATAATTACTTTGGCTCCAAATGCTTTTAAGTTATCAATTTTTTCTTGAGACTGTTTATCTGCCATTACAAATACGCATTTATATCCATAAGTATTAGCAAATAAAGCAACACCCACACCCGTATTTCCAGAGGTACATTCAACTATCGTTCCACCAGGTTTGAGGTCACCTTTTCTCACGGCTTCCTGACACATATAAACACCCATTCTATCTTTGATTGATCCACCTGGATTCATATATTCAAGCTTTACGTAAATTTCTGATTCTATATCCTTTGTGACAGAGTTTAGTCTGATAATCGGAGTGTTTCCGATTGCTGAAAGAATGTTAGTGTCTTTAAATTTATCCATGTTGTTCTCCTGATACTTCTATACTTGTCCAGATTTGTGATAACTGCTCTACATGTTTTAACGGTGAGACTTCAAAAATTTCTGGAAATTCAAGTATATTATTAAAATTTGATTTTAAATTGGTTTTTAATTCAGATTCTCGTCTAAGCAGCGATTCCTTTAACTCTTGGTCATTGTTTTTTCCTTCTGGCGTCCAAGTTTGTAACTGTTTTTCAAGACACTTATTTAAAGCAACAAAACTGTTTTCGGTAATCATTCCTTTGGCTCTATCTTTTAAATCAAGTGCTTCATTAATTTTGTTTTGTTCTACACTGGTTACAAGATACCAATTCGCTTTCGCTGAGTCTTTAAGATCTTCTTGTAAGTTTAAGGCATTAAGAAAAGATGATTTAGTTCTATAAATGGCAATAATGGCATCAATAAAATCTTCAACGAACTTGTCACCGGTTACTTTATTTAAGTAACTAAGGAGCTTTTTAATTCCCTTGGAAACGACAAAGTTCATCATTCGCTTTCCTATGTTAGCTGCGCCAGTGTTTTCTACTTTTTTTCCAAGATGCTGAAAAATTTCAATAAAAGATTGATCGAAGAAAATTCGAATTCGTTCAACACTGTCTAAAAAGTCTAAAAAATGACCTCCTGGAGGTGTATCAAGAACAATAACATCAAAATTATTTGTATTAAGCTGGATGTTTAGTTCTACAATGGCAAGAATTTCATTCAATCCACCATATGGTCTAGTTAATACTTTAAGAATTCTATTATCTAAGACATCCTCTGCATTACTGTCTTGAGCAATTCTTTTGAATGTCGTTGTAGGATTCATTAATTCTACATAAAGTTCTAGATTTTCATCTTTGTCAGGAAAGGGATTAGGGATATGACTGACTTCACCAGCTTTTTCTAAGGAAATATTTAGAAGTTCACGCAATCTTTTGGCAGGGTCAATTGTAATCAGCAAAACTTTTTTACCTTGTCTTGCAATATCTATTGCCCTGGAAGTGGCCAAGGTCGTTTTTCCAACGCCACCAGTTCCACTAAAGATTTCGAATTTCTTAGCTTTTAAACTCACTATTACCCTATGTTAAAGCTTCCTTTATACTAAACTTTCCATGGAAGGTACAAGGTCTTTTGTTAAGTCTAGGGTATCTTTTGCTAGACTGTGAGGGATCATTTTTACAGTTTTATCTGTTGATGAATTTAAGGCCGTTGTTTCATTTTTGATTTTATTTTTTAGAAACTCTGGATGATTATCTGAGTCAAAGCCTACTAAGCAATTATTGCAAGTTATTCCAACCGCATAATTTGGATCAATGCTTAATATTGTCTCCTTTAACTCATTGGCTTCATTTATGGCCAAAAGGGTGGGAAGAGTAATTATATTCACATGGGTAAAATCTTTTTGAATCAATGTTTCAAGCATCAGCTTAGTATCCTCGTAGACCACTCCGCCTTCAAAGATTTTATTGAAATTCTTGGTTGCTTCTAACATGGTTAAGGCATGACCTGAGGAAGGAGAGTCTAAGACTATGATAAGATCCGGGTCATTTATTAGTTTTTCTAGAAGATATCCCAAGTAAATCACATAAGAAAAACCAGGAATCATATTTATTAAAGACTGGAAAAATGGTGTTTTAACTATCCATTTTGCAATCGTCTCGGAGCCAAGTTTTTTGGCTATATAGCCTTTGACTGAGGTTTCAAGTTCTAATTCTTCAGAGGAAATGCCAAGTTCCATAGCACTTTTTATCGCAAGGGAGCTACTTTTGGTTTCACTTTCTAGTTTATTATTTTCTAGCGTTACAAATAGATGTTTTTTATTTTTTTCTTTAAGAAGACGACAAAAGGCAAGGGCAGTGGTTGTTTTTCCAACACCACCCTTACCTGTGAATATGTAAAATCTTTTAAATTGATTCATTAAATGAAATTAAAACTGATAAAGAACTGTTAGTAAAAGTTTTAAGTACGAACCTCTTACATTTTCTGTATCATCTTGCTTAATTTCGAACGGGTAATGAAATTGAGTCATTACACCTGTAATTACTCTTTCATTTAATCTTAGATCAGCACCTGCACCAGCGTTAATACCAAAAGTGTATTTCGCTTCAGAGGTAATTCCATCAGAATTTTTAATTTGTGGCATATAAAAACCAAGTCCACCCAAAAGGAAAGGAGAGAATGCATCATATTCGTATGATCTTCCCTTAATACTCATTGTATAGCCTCTAAGGTATACGGACTTTCCACGGTATTCATGCTTTGAGTTGTGAACTCCTAGCATAAGGTCAAAAGAATAGCTCGCTGTGTAGGTATAAATAAGGTCTGCAGCAATAGCATCATCACCCTTACTTTCAAAGTTTCCTAGTAAAAATGTCTGACCTAAACCAAGGCCAATAGCATGTTTATGAATTTCTCTTTGAGCTGCAGATACTGCTTTTTTGGCTTCAGACTTAGTATTATCGTTAGCATGAACAGGTGAAAACAAAAAACTCATGGCCATAAGGACCATGAGTTTAGGCATAATATTAGTCATATTATTTTACTTTTTTACTTAGTTTAAAGTTGTGTTTGTTTCAATATTGTTGATCGAAACATTATTACTCATATAAGCTGGAATTGCTGTTTCTTCTTTTGCTTCAGTAGCTTCAGCTTTAGCAGCAGCAGGAGCATCAACAATTGCAGTAGGGAAGTCTAGGTTAAGTTGAGCTTCTAAGCCTCTGATATAACCAGTTAAAGTTCCTTCTTCTGCTCTGATAACTCTCTTTAATAACTCAGTATCACCTGGCTTTAAAGATTTTCTTTCTTGATCAGCTAATAATTGAAGCTGAGTCATATAAGTAATATCATTTTTAGTTTTGTTATCAATAACTTGGATTTCATTTCCGTCTCTGATGATTTGAGAGATTTCTTCAAGTGTAACGTAGCAAGACTGGAAAGTGTCATATAGCTTTCTGTTTTGGTACCTTTTGATAATTCTAACGTCTTTCATTTTTGGTTTCCCCTATTGTTTTTCAAATTTACCCAATGAACTATGTTCCCCCAGGGTATTTAATAATCAACTAACTGCTGCAGTGTAACTAAATAAATAACGCTACAGCACATTCACTTTGTGCCACCTTAATACACGCCAACACCAAAAAAAGTCAACCCACTAAGTCAAAAAAAATGAAATATTGCGAAAATTTATAAATATTAAGTATTTTTTACTTGGTGCAGTATAAATTAAATAGAATTTGATGAGGAAAAAAGATCCAACGGACTAAAGAGTTAAGAATCAAAATCAATATCCAGTCGATTGATCCGATAGTTTCTAAGAAGGCCGTAGGCCATTTATGTGATTTTAGGACTTTAGATGAAGAAATTAAACAAAATTAGTAAGATTTTATTGGTGTTAACTCTGGTTAGTTGTGCAGGGACTTCAAAGAAATCAGTCAAAAAAAATGAGGCCCATTTAACTACCGAACAGGTAGAGCAGATGAATAAGTCCACGATTGAGAGGGTTTCTAAGCGACTTGAAGAGCTATCAATTGCCGCCAAAGCATCAGGTCCTGATAAGGTCAGATTCCTTGCCAGCGATATGTATCTTAAGGCTTCAGCGGCTCTAATGGAAGGTGATTATCAAACTGCAAATTTAATTTTTAAGCATTTAATGAAATTAGCCCCTAATGATCAGTTTATTAAGCAAAAATATGCCATAAGTTTGATTAGAACTGGTGAAATAGAAGCTTCCAGAGAAATTTTGGAAGATGTTTTTAAAGCTTCAAAAAGAAAAGAGTTAAAAGTCGGCTTAGTCCTAGCAGGAGTTTATTCAAGTTTAGGAAAGATTAAGGAGTCGCGAGCTGTTTATCAGCGATTAATGCAAGTACATCCAAAGAGTGAAGAGTCTTGTATCTTTCTTGCTAAGTCTTATGCAATTGAAAAGAAGACAAATAAGGCAGTCAAGCTGCTTAAGGGCTGTAATAAAAAAGATAAAGGTAAGGGAATTTATAACTACTATATTGGAAAAATTTATGTTGATAAAAAATGGTATAAAACTGCTAAAAAGTTCTTTCAAGCATCACTAAATGAAGAAAAAACTTTTTCTCAATCTGTCATGGCCCTTGGTTTAATTGAAGAAGAGCAGGGGAATTATGTAAGAGCTGAGAAGATTTATAAAAGATACTTAAAACAGCAGCCAAACGATACCTTGATATTATCAAGATTAATTCAGACTTTGTTCTTACAAAAAGACTTCGATATTAATGAAGCTATAGAGTATGCAGAAAGGTTGAGTGATTACGAGCCAGATAATTTAAACCTTAAAGTAAAGCTTGGTCTTCTTTATAAAGACATTAAAGCTTATTCAAAAGCAATATCAACATTTAGGGATCTCTTAGAGTTTGCCCCTGATAATGATAATCTTCTTTATTATCTTGGAGGTACTTATCAAGAGGCACAGGATTATGAAAACTCAATAATTTTCTTTAACAAAATAAATGTTGAAAGTGCACTTTACCAGGATAGTTCTTATCAGATTGCTCAAATGTTATCGATAATGGCAAAAAATGAATTTCTTGAGAAAAAAGAAAATGGACCTGGGCATGAGAAGTTTCTGAGTTTTATTAATAAAAAGATTGATGAAATTGAAGCCTTTAAAGTTGACTTTAGTATCGTCAAAGCAGCTTACTTTGAAAGTCTTGAGGAGAATGATGAAGCTATTGAAGCACTTGAAAGAGTAAAGGAAGAGAAGTCTTTTAACGATGATCATAGATTCTACTTGGCTTCACTTTTTGAAAAGGAAGAAGAGTTTGGAAAAGCGACAGAAATTATAGAAGAGGTGCTAGATAGAGATCCAAAAAATGCTCATGCTTGGAATTTCCTAGGATATTCTTTGATTGAAAGAAATGAAAAATTAGATGAAGCCTTTAAATTTATATCTAAGGCCATAGAGCTAAGCCCTCAAGATGGTTATATTAGAGATTCTCTTGGCTGGTATTATTATAAAAAAGGTGACCTTGAAAATGCTCTTAAGGAGCTTAAGCTCGCAGTAAAACTTGTACCTGATGATGTTTCTATCAATAAGCATATGGCAATTGTTTTTACTAATATGAAAAACTTTAATAAAGCCAAAATGTACTTAAAAAGAGCATTAGAAGTTGCTCAGACCGAAAGTGAGAAAAAAGAGTTAAATAACGCTCTGAAAGATATTGAGAAAAAAAGAGTTCCAGCTTCATTTCACTTAATTAATATTAAATAAGCTTGAAATCTTAAATTTTCTTAGAGAACATCATTTTCATGAGATTACTTATTTTTTTATTTTTTATATCTTGTGCGGGAATGAATAAAACCAAGCTTTCTGGTGAAATTGGTCAAGCAGTTCAAAAAGTGTGCCTTAGTAGTGAAGGAAATGGAAGGCTTACTGTCCTTAATAAGAAATACGTTTATAGCTACGAAAGTGTGCTAGAAGCAGACTTAGGGCGCTGGATTTTGGCCATGAGTTTTCCTCTCAGAAATCCGGAAACTTTTGAGCTCGATTGGTCAGAGGCCGGAAAAGTAAAATTCACATCTTCCATAGAAGAAAGAATCCTAAAAGAAAATAAGAATATAAATCCCAAGTCTTTAGAAGACTTCACAAACAAACTAGGTCACTTATTTGATGTCATTGTTAGGCTACAGTTGAAGCAGAGTGTTGATAACTCAAAGTTTGATTGGAGTGTTTCTGATAAAGACCTTGTTTTTGTGCATTCCGACAAAAAACTTTCAGCAACATTTACTAATCTGACTTCCAATAACTCTTTTGGTCTTGTATCAGTAACATATAGTGACTTAATGAGTCAGGACTATAAGTTAGATCTAGTTGTAAGCAATTGTCTTAAATAAATAAATATTGTCTTAATTAACCGACTAAATAAGTGTCAAATTGCACTAGTTGTCATATCTTTATCAATCTTATAGAACTTTATGGGTTCAAATAAATTCCATTTGTTAGGTATTTAAAAAGAATAAAAAGGGGAACTAAAAATGAGTAAATTAAGTTTAAGTTTTTTACTTTCTTTTTTAGTCATGTTCACAGCATGTACAAAAAAGAAAAATTTTGAGGAAAAAGTCCTTGAAATTATCGTCAGCCAGAAAGTTAAAGGATTAGATCCTGTTAACGCTGGGGACACGTACTCAAGCGGTGAAATTGCAAGAGTTTACGAAGGACTCCTAGAATACCACTATTTAGAAAGACCTTATAAACTACAACCGAATTTAGCTGAAGCGATGCCTACAGTTTCTGAAGATGGATTAACATACACATTTAAAATTAAAAAAGGTGTAATGTTCCATGATAATAAATGTTTTCCTAATGGAAAAGGAAGAGAACTAAAAGCGAAAGACTTTGTTTTCTCAATTAAAAGAATGGCTGACCTAAAAAATAATTCAACAGGTTGGTGGTTACTTGATGGTAAAATTGCTGGACTTAATGAATGGAGAGATAAGTATAAAGCAAAAGATGCTAACTACGATGAAATGGTAGACGGTATCAAAGCTATTGATGATTATACTCTTCAGTTTAAATTGACTCAAAAATATCCTCAATTCTTATACTCTTTAGCAATGGTTTATACTTTTGCAGTACCTAGAGAAGCTGTTGAGATGTATGGACAAGAGTTCTTAAATAATCCTGTTGGAACAGGTCCATTTATGACTGGTGTTTATACTCAATCAAATACTATTGAATATGTTAAAAACCCTAATTATAGAGATGTTAGATACCCTTCAAATGGGTCAGAAGCTGATAAGAAGGCTGGACTTTTAGCGTCTGCAGGAAAGAAGCTTCCTTTAGTAGATAAAATTAAAGTAAGTATCGTAACTGAGTCTTCAACTGGATTTTTAAAGTTTAAAAAAGGTGAAGTCGATTTTTCAGCTATTCCAAAAGATGATTTTGCAGAAGTTGTAACTCCAGATCAAGGATTAACAGATAAATTTGAAAAAATGGGAATCAACTTAGAAGTTACTCCAGACTTAGATATTACTTATATTGCTTTTAATCATGATGATCCATTATTTAAAGATAATGTTAAATTAAAAAGAGCAATGAGCATGGCCTATAATCATGAGTTGGCGAATAAGTTATTCTATAATGGTAGAGGGGTTTTAGCTCAAACAATCATTCCTCCTGGAATTGGTGGTTACGATCCAAACTATAAAAATCCATACAAAGAGTATAATTTAGAAAAAGCAAAGAAACTTTTAGCTGAAGCTGGATATCCAGAAGCTAAAGGTTTACCGGAAATTCAGTACGAAACAGTTGCTTCTACGGTTTCTAGGCAAATGTCTGAATTTTTTGCTAAAGCTATGGCAGATATTGGAATAAAAATTAAAGTTAACACTAATACTTGGCCACAGTTAACTCAGAAAACTAAAAAGAGACAAGCTCAAATGTTCGGAATGGCATGGCTGGGAGATTATCCAGATGGAGAAAACTTTTTACAACTTCTTTATGGACCGAATTCATCTCCAGGGCCAAATGGTGGAAATTACAATAATGTAAGTTTCAATACTGAGTTTGAGAAAGCTAAAAATATGCAACCAGGACCAGAAAGAGCTGCACTTTACGCAAAACTTGCTCAGCAAGTTGCTGAAGAGGTTCCTCTGATCTTCGGTGTTCACAGAACAAGTTTTGTTTTAAAGCATGCATGGTTAAAAAATTACAAGTTCTCAACTTTTAGTGGTGGTAATGCAAAATACTATGATATCGATCTTAAGAAGAAGAAAGAGGTTATAGAAGCAGGTACTTTAAAGAATATTGAAAATAAAACGGCTTCGAATTAATTCGAAGCCCCCTTTAAAAAGAAGAGACACACAGGGGAGTTATAGAAAATGAGTGGAAACTGGAATTACATTATCAGGAGATTGTTTTATCTTGTTCCTGTTCTGTTAGGTGTATGTTTACTCGTATTTATCCTTTTTAACATTACAGCAGGAGACCCTGTTTTAATGTTGTTAGGAAAGCATGGATCACCTGAACAGGCAGCGGCACTAAGGGAGCAACTAGGTTTAAATAAATCTTTATTTATGCAGTATTTGGACGTCGTTAGATCAGCTTTTACATTTGATTTTGGAAGGTCTTGGTCTACGAAGCAAGAAATCTCATCGATGATGATGCAAGGAGCGATTCCTTCATTAACAGTTTCTTTACCTGCATTTTTTCTCTCAACTGTGTTTAGTATTCTATTTGCTATTGTAGTTGCATTTTATAGAGGTAAAGGTGTTGATTTATTTATCAGAGTTACATGTATTGCAATGATGAGTATTTCTTCCCTTGTTTACATCCTGGTTTTTCAATACCTTCTTGCTTATAAGTGGGGGCTTTTTGAAATTTCTGGATTTGAATATGGGTTTCCAAACTTTATTTACTATATTTTGCTTCCTGTTATTATCTGGATTGTATTAAGTCTTGGGCCAGATATTAGATTTTACAGAACTTTAATCTTAGATGAGATTTATCAAGACTATGTAAGAACAGCTAAGGCGAAAGGTCTAACAGAGAAAAAAATTCTTTTTAAACATGTTTTAAGAAATGCAATGATACCTATTGTAACTTATACAGTTGTCCAGCTACCATTCTTAATTCTAGGTGCGCTATTATTAGAAAGCTTCTTTAGTATTCCAGGGCTTGGTGGGATGACTTTGAACGCACTTAACTCTTCAGACTTTCCAGTCTTGAAGGCAATAACAATCTTATCTGCGGTTGCTTACATTATATTTACCCTGATTCAGGATATAGTATATACAATGGTAGACCCTAGAGTTAAATTACAATAGGATAGATATGTTACAGACAACGACAAATACAATGGTAAATAGTACAGAAATTGAAAAAGAAGAAGCAGTAATTAAGAGTAGGTCCTTATGGGGAGATGCTTGGCAGAGATTATTAAAAGATAAAATAGCAGTTGTATCACTAGCTGTGGTTGTTCTTTATGCATTAATTGCACTTTTGTCCGGTCTTGGAATTATTGCTGCTGATTGGGCACAAGAAGTTGGGCCAAGTTATGCACCTCCATTTGAAAACTGGAATTATATTTTAGGAACAGATATTTTCGGAAGAAGCGTTTTAACTAAAGTTATTCATGGAACTCAAGTTGCTATGAGTGTTGGTTTAGTTTCTTCTTTGATTGCAATCCCAATAGGAGTTGCTCTTGGAGCCTTAGCCGGTTATTTTGGTGGATGGGTTGATGAAGTTATCGTTTGGTTTTACACAACAGTTTCTTCTATTCCTGGAATTATGCTTTTAATGAGTATCGCATTTGTATTAGGAAAAGGTATTACTACTGTTTATATTGCTTTAGGTTTAACCTCATGGGTTGGTCTTTGTCGACTAATTAGAGGAGAAGTTTTAAAACATAAAAATAGAGAGTATGTGCAAGCGGCAGGAGCAATTGGAGCTGGTCATACGAGAAAATTAGTTAAACATATTATTCCAAACGTGACTCATATTATCATTATTTTTACATCACTACAGTTTCAAGTTGCTATTAAGTCTGAAGTTATTCTTTCTTATTTAGGAATTGGTGTCTCTGGTCAGCCAAGTTGGGGGACAATGATAGATGATGCTAAGTTAGAATTAGCTAGAGATGTTTGGTGGCAATTAGCTGGTGCAACTTTTGCTATGTTTTTTGTCGTTCTTGCATTCAATATTTTAGGGGATGCTTTAAGAGATGCGCTGGATCCTAAACTTAAAGGAAAATCATAATTATGAGTGAATTATTAAGTATAAAGAACTTAAGTGTAGATTTTAATACTCCAGGTGGAGTTGTTAGAGCTGTAAACAATATTTCATTTGATGTTCCTTTAGGGAAAACAATTGGTCTCGTAGGTGAGTCTGGTTCTGGAAAGTCGGTAACCTCTCTTGCTGTTATGGGATTAATTCCTAACCCTCCTGGGAAGATTTCAGAGGGACAAATTCTTTTTGAGGGAAAAGACTTAGTTACAGCTTCAGAAGATGAAATGAGAAAAATTAGAGGTAATGATATTGCCATGATTTTTCAAGAACCAATGACTTCGTTAAATCCAGTTTTTAAAGTAGGGGCTCAAATATCTGAAGTCTTAATGCTTCACATGGGAATGTCTCCAAAACAAGCATGGGAAAAATCAGTTGATCTTTTAAATCAAGTTGGTATCCCTGACCCAAAAAGATCAGCTCATAAATATCCACATGAAATGTCTGGTGGTCAAAAACAAAGAGTAATGATCGCAATGGCCATTGCATGTGAACCAAAGCTGTTAATTTGTGATGAACCAACGACAGCACTAGATGTTACTATTCAAAAACAAGTAATCGATCTTATGTTCGATCTTCAAGATAAGTACAATATGGGAATGCTATTCATCACCCATGACCTTGGGGTTATTGCAGATATTGCTGATGATGTTGTTGTAATGTACAGATCAAATCTAGTAGAGCAAAACACAACTAAAAAGATTTTTACCCATGCAAACCATCCTTATACGAAAGGTTTAATTGCTTGTCGTCCAGCCTTAGATAAGAATCCAGAGAGGTTGCTGACTGTAAGTGACTTTATGGATGAATCAGGTAATGAATTAACTGTAGGTGAAGATAAAACAAAGAAAGTAGATAAGGTTTATAAATTTAATGAAGAAGAAAACCCTGTTCTTTTAGAAGTTAAAGACCTACATGTTCATTTTCCTATAAAAGGTGGTATTTTTGGAAGGACAGTTAATCATTTTAAAGCGGTTAATGGTGTCTCATTTAAGTTAAGAAAGGGAATGACCCTTGGATTGGTCGGAGAGTCTGGTTGTGGTAAAACGACACTCGGAAGAGCAATCCTAAGATTAATTGAACCAACAAGCGGTGAAGTTATCTATAATGGTGTCAATGTAACAAATCTAGATAAGAAACAAATGAGAGATATGAGATCTAAAATGCAGATTATCTTTCAAGATCCATACTCATCTTTGAATCCAAGAATGACAGTTGGAGAGATCTTGTTAGAACCTATGGATCTACATAATATCGGAGCAAATAAAGCAGAGAGAATTGAGAAGGCAAGATGGTTAATGGAAAAGGTTGGTTTAAAAGCTGATCAATTGGCCAGATATCCACATGAGTTTTCAGGTGGTCAAAGACAACGTATTTGTATCGCTAGAGCATTGGCCGTAAGTCCAGAGTTCATTATCTGTGATGAGTCTGTATCAGCGCTTGATGTATCTGTTCAAGCTCAGGTTTTAAATCTTTTATTAGACCTTCAAGAAGAGTTTGGATTAACTTATATCTTTATTTCTCATGATTTATCAGTTGTTAACTTTATATCAGATGAAGTCGCTGTTATGAATCAGGGACAGTTTGTGGAGATGGATAAAGCAAATGAAGTTTATCTTAGACCAAAACAGGATTACACGAAGAATCTTTTAAGTGCAATTCCTAAAGGAATCCCAAAAGAACTATTAGAACAACAAGCAAATCAATAAAAAAAGTCCCTTCTTGGGACTTTTTTATTTTAAGGTAAATGTCCTTCTAAAATTAGCCAAGTTGTAGCATCTTTTCTTGGTTGAAGACTGTCTCTATTAAAAAAATCATTTGGAAGTGGATTTAAGTATCCAGGTTCGTTGTCTAGTGGAACCGTATGTTTTAGTGTTGTTGTGAAGTACTTGTATTTAGCAGATACTCGAAAACCATAACTTCTATAAGTTGAACCGTCTGTATACTTTTCGATGTCCATGTTAGCACTTACTCTTAAAGCCGGGAGAAAAGTAAATTCTTCGGGTGGAGTGAAATCATTTCCTATTTCAATATTGGCTCCGACATAAGAAGAGTCTTTAATCGACGAAATACGAGTTCTTATTGAAGGTCTTAAAAAAACTCGATTCTCATCTCCCATATATAAACTGTAATCTCTGCCTGCTTCAGCTGTTAAGTAAACGCCGCGCTTACTTGCATCCTCATTTGACAAGTAATTGTACTCTCTTATTGTAGCGCCTTTAATATCATTAACAGATTCGTGCAACCATCTCTGATGCTCAATACTTGAAAATAAAAAAGGACGGTCGGAATCATCTGCGTTGATTTCAATAAACCCTACACCAGCTTTCCAATACAAAGCATCTTGAGCCTTTATTTTTCCTGTCACAACTTCCAGTAAGTTTTGTTCTTTAAAAAATACATCAGCTTGCCAAAAGCCTCTATCATTTAAATAAATGACATCTCTGTAATCATTGTTAAATTCTTCAGGGGTGTCACTGTTGGTATGTAGTTGACTTTCATAACTTATAGTTAAGTAGTAGTTATCAAAACCTTGGGGCGCAAGATTCTTTTTAATTTCAATTCTATAACCGTGAGTAAAACCAATATCATCATTTTTCTCTAACACCGGTTCTTCGTTTGGGTCCTTGAAGTCGTAATCATTGACTAATTGAAGAACAAACGTTGTATTTTCAATTTCATCAAAAATAGGTGTAATAAGGACTTGTGGAACGATAGGTTTTAAATCTTTTTCTAATTCTTCAGCTGAGCTATAGTTTAGGCGGATTATTTTTGAGTCTTGAGAAGCTGCCAATGAGTATTGTAAACTTATACCAGTAAATAATATCCCCATTAAAATTAAATATAAACTTTTTAACTTACAAAAAGACATGCTTTATACTCCTGAACTTTTTCTATAGTTTAGCAGTAGGACTGATTATGTTTTAGTCTTTTGAAATATTGTTATGGGCATAAAATTTATTGTTTAAATTTTAGACACTACCACTTTTTCAATGATAAATAGGCTTAGGATGGATAGAATAAAGCCAAAATAGACGTTAAAGTTCCAATTATACTCCAATATATTAGAATTTAGATAAACACCAAAAACGCCAAAAACATAAGCTAAAATGACATTTCTTGGGGTTAGCTTTGAAATTTTAAAAACAAGAACAGCAAAAAATAGTCCTAATAAAGAACCCGCTGTCCAAGAAGTTATCTTTAAGCCTAGTAATAAGAGTCCATCACTTGTAGAAGCAATGAAAGCTATAATCATGAAAATACTTGTGATTATTAAGGTATCTATTTTATAGTGCCTAGAAATACTATGGGCCTTGTTTGTTCTGTGATGAAAAATATCATTATAAAGACATGCACTAAGAGCATTAATACTTGAATCAAGTGTACTCATCGTTGCTGCGAGAACACCTGCAACCATTAAGCCTTTCATTCCTATTGGAAAATACATTGTAATAAAATGAGCAAAAATTTGGTCATCTTTAAGATTTGGTGCTGGATTTGTTTGGTAATATGACCAGAGTAAGGCGCCTATACTTAAAAATAGTAAACCAACGGCCACTGATATAAAACTAGAGACTATTATAGAGAATTGCGCACCTTTTAAACTCTTATTAGCTGTTAACCTTTGAGCAAAGTCTTGGTCTACTCCGTGGGTGGCCATGTCAAAAAGTACACCACCTGCTACACCTATGAGAAATGGTGTTGGATTTGTAAAATCAAGAATGGTTGTTTTTCCTGCTTCACTTGCTGTGGAGATAAGATCACCCCATGGAACCCCAGCAATTTCTGGAATAAGAATATGAGCTGTAATTCCACCTAAAACAAAAAGTCCCATTTGAACCATATCTGTCCTAACAACTGCCTTTAGTCCACCTATCAATGTATAGAAAAAAGTAATAACACAAATAATTCCTACAGCAAGGAAGATATTAACACTAAAAAACTCTGCAACTAAAATGGAGCCTGAAAATAATCTTACACCTACGGCCAGGAACTTGTTTATAGCATAGAATACGGCTATGGATCTTTGCCCATTTAGGTTTCCATTGTTTCCTTTAGCCATGACTTCATAGATTGTAAGACCTTTATCGTAGACAAGTGGAAGCATTATTTTGGCGATGATTATCCTTCCAAGAATAGCACCTATATATATCTGTACAAAAGAATAATCTTTTCCAAAAGCAAAAGCTGGTATTCCTAAAAAAGTAAGAGCAGAGACCTCAGTTGCAATTATTGAAAATAATGATTCTGGAATGGTAAGAGACTTTCCTGCTAAATATTGATCTTCAACAAGGCTAGAGTTTGAGCGAACTCTTTTCGATTTATAGGCCAGGAAAAAAATTCCTATTAAGTAGATGACAATAACGATATAGTCGACTGAATCGATATTATATTTCACTTTTAAATCCTTTTATTTTTAATTAGTTAACTTGATTGTACTTCAAAGAATATTTATTTGACCATTTAAATAATTTAAAACAGTATTTCTCCACTCCAAATTAAAATTTACTCTCAAAATTCCGATATGTTACTGAGGTCAATAGATCTTTTTGAAAAGGAATTTAAAGTTAAATGGATTTTAACGTAAAAGGAATTACATTCAATGCTGACGATGTTGTGGATATTTCACTAGATTCGCTAACTGCAGGAACAATTTGCAGACATCATCTTTTTTACAGCTTAGCCGGTGGTAAGAAAGTAATTTCTTTACTTCATGCTGGTGACTTAATTGATAGCGATTTTATTCAAAAATATAAAACTAAGAATATTAAATCCCTCTCAGGGATTGAAGTAGCTAATGAAAGTTTAATTCAAGAATATAAATTAGAGTGGGGTAACTTTAAACAGGCAAGATCTCAAAGGGAGAGAATGCAAGTTAGAGATCAATTACTTGAAAAAATTAAGCAAGACTTTCTCATATTAAAAAATAAATCATTTTTAAGTTATGTTATTGCTTGCTATGAAACATTTTTCGATTGTCCTGATGAAGTTATTGAATCATATCAACAAAAAAGTGTTATTTTGTACACACGTTCGTTAATGATGAGTGCGAAATTAACCTGCCTTACAATTGCGGGAAACTATTTAGATTTTCATTTTATAAAAGATTTTTATAACACTGCATTTTTGTTGGACTATGGTCTCGTGATGAGTAATGGCTTGAACTATACGATAACACATGCTTGTGAGCTTGAGAGAAGTGAGCCTACATCTGGAGTGCAGTATCTCAAAGATATGGGGCGTTCGAGTTATGAATTGGACTTATTCTTGAATCATCCAATTCGAAGTCATGAATATGCACAAAAATTTGAAGACCGTTTTAGTTATCCAGAGTTATTAGATTTTATAAAACTTCATCATGAAAAAGGGGATGGTTCTGGATTTCCTAATGGTTACTTTTATGCTGGCATGGGAAGAACGGAAGGATTATTAGCATTTTGTGATTACCTCATTCCTTTTACAGACCATATCTATAGAAAAAACGATGGTCCGATCATATTTATTGATTATTTTGAAAATTTAAAAAACTTAAATACTAAAAATATGTTGCCCATAAAAACATTTGTTAGGATGTGGCAAGAGTTTCTTGATTGGAGTAAAGAAGAGATGGGGGTGGCAAGTTAATGTCAAAGTCTAGTCCTCTTCATATTTTAAACTTAGTTGAAAACTTAAATCAGTTTCTTCTTGAATATATTGAAACAAATAATTTTCAACTTTATGGTCGAGAAGAAGTAGATGATATTGAGACATTAACTCATATTATAGTTGAAAGTGTTGAACAAGCGAATGAAGTCACGAAGGAATATAATACCAATAAAAATAATATTGAAATTATTTGTTTTGGTGAAAAATCAGGGATTAGAGACCTTTTACTTTCTAATGGTCGCCTATTGTTAAATGAGAATTTGAAAAATACCGATATCAATACTCGGGTCTTAAATAAGTATTTTTCTTCAAATGCAAATATTCATTTAGATGAAGAGTTTAGTCAAACTTTTGAAGAGTTTAAACAATTTAATATTGTCAATCATCTCATTACTGGTGAGTTTATTGATGAAGTCTCTTTATTCGCTTTTGAAAAGAATTTCAATTTAGTGTCTATTAGGAGTTTTGTCGATCATGCCCTTTATTACTTTACCTATTTAAAGCAATCAGGACTAGCAGGAGTCCCTTTTGAATTTGAGTATGCGGCAAATGAAGAGACGTTTGTTTTAAGTGTGAATGTTTCAGTGAAGAATTTTGTTGCTGAATATATTTTAGATTCTTTTGGACAAGTCAATTCAACGAGCCCAGTAAGCTACCTATTAGGAATTGTAAGCAGGTCCTGTGACTTTTTGGATATTACGTTTATTGAAGAGCCAGGAAAACTCTCTTTTACAGGATTTTTTGGTAAAGATAAATCTATTACACAGGGATTAAGTTTTTCAAATATCAAAACGGCTACTCAAATAAAAAATGAACTAGAACTAAAAATTAGTAAGTTTAAAGTCAATAATGATGAGAATGAGGCCGCAAAAGTTCGAAGAGAGAAGTTAGAACAAAAGTCCCTTCCTGGTGGCTTACTAGATAATATGAGTAATTTTGATAATGACTCCTCTTTGAAGGATCAAAAAACTTTAGTTGAAGAATTAATCTCACATATGATCAAAAGTTTTGAGTCGAATAATCCAGATGCGGATATATCAGAATTTGAAGGCTCACATTTTGAAAAATACTTACCAGATTTTCATGAGGGAGACTTAGTTGGAAAGTTAAAAGATTCTGATAAGAAAATTCTCGTTGAAAGAATTCAAAAAAATAATTTAGTTAATGCATTTGATGATGAAGTCTCTAGAGTTCGAAATGATATTAGAAACGATAGTCAGGCCATAAATCAGATAGAAAATGCAATGAGTGAGCAGCTAGCGAAAAAAGTTGCTGATCATGTCGACCTTAGCTTGTTAAATAATATTTTAGGAAAAGATGAGCAAGATAAGAATAAGGGCATTGATAATGGGTCGGTCTTTGGAGAATTTAAACCTAGTGTTCCACAGTTTGATACTGCAAATGCATTTGAAGACCTAGGTAGAGGCTTCGAAGATGTCAGCTTTAATACCTCATCTTTAATGAGTGAATTAGAAAGCCAGTTTGGACAAAAACCTCTAGAGGACACTCTAGCTGAGATTAAGCCTTTGGAAGGAAATGAAGAGGAAACGATATCAGGATTTGAGAAAGACTCTTTTGATGACTTACTAAATAAGCTTCCTGGAAGCCTTATTGATAAGGAAGGTTCTCAAAAAGTTGGTGGTGCATTTGAAGAAGATGATTTTGCACAACAAATTGGAGGACTTGAGACAGAAAATGAGGGTGTGATAACTATTGGTGGTGGCCCGGATGATCCCGAAGGTGCATCGGTTGTAAAAGGTGGAAAAGAAGAAGCTGATGACTTTGTCGCTAAGATTGGTGGAATGGAAACAGATAAAGAAAGTCCATTTGTTGCTAGCTTTTCTGGAGGAGAAAGTAACTCACAACTAGGTGCATTCGGTGTATTTTCAGGAGACCCAAGCGAACAAAAGAATGGTATGAAAATGTTCGTTAAAAATACTTTAGACAATGCTCCTGGGATGTCAGGTTTTGATGTAAAGGTTAAAGCATTTGTTCATAAAGAGGCTCCAGCAAGAATTAGTAATGGCCTTGAGAAATACGCAGAGAAATTAGGAAAAACCTTAGACTCATTATCTCAAGAGGATATTGATACATTTCAAAATACGGAAATGCCAGAAATCTTAAGTGAACTTTTAACTGATGATGAAAGCATTCAACAATTCAGAACTGAATTGGATTCCTTCTTAGATAAAAAACCTACAATGGTCTCTGATTTTCAATCAAAGTTCAAAAATAAACTAGAGAGTAAAGTTTCTTCATTTGAAAATGTTGGACAAGTTGATGGAAAATTTGTGGTAAAAGAAAATGATCTTTCGCAAGGGGAGATGAACTCGCTTATTCATCAAACAATGAAAGAAACTTTTCAGGAAGAATTTAAATTCAATAGTGCATCAGCGGATGAAATCAAAGAGAAAGAAGATCAACTTATTAAAGATCTTTCTCATACTCTTGAAATGCCAGAACAAGATGTAAGAGAAATAGTCAAAGGTGCAGCAGATCAAGCGAGGGAACAAGAAAAACAAATTATCGCAGATAAAATTTATCAGGGCGAGGACGAAAAACAAACCAATTCTAAGGTTGAATCTGAACTCATCAATAAACTTAAAACCGTTGAAGAAGAAAATAAGAAGTTAAAAACTAATTTGAGTGCTTTACAGTTGGAACGTAGTGCAAACGACAAAGCCAAAGAAACTTTTGACTCTCTTGTTGATGGTGAAATTCCTGATGAATTTGGTGATTCTGCGATCTCAGATTCACCTTTAAATGAAGTTGAGAAGTTACAAGTTCTTGAACAAATTAAAGAAGGAGGGGCCATTGATCCTGCTCTTGCTGAAAAGTTAGCTAAGTCTTTAGAAAATGAAAATAAAGTTATCGAAATGGCAAAGAAAGCTGAAAATGAACTTAAAAAAGCGCATTATGCCGCTGAGAAAAAAGATGCACTTTTTAAACAGGAATTAACTAAAGCTGAGAAGTCTATTAAAGCTAAGGAAATGATACTTGATAAAGCCAAAGAGTCTATGAAGAACTTGATGGGGAAAAAAGAGAAAGAATTACTCGGTCTTAAGAATCAGGTAAATGATTTGAATCAAAAGCTTAAAAATGATCAATCGACGCAGTTAAGAACTCAGGTTAAAGCATTGTCTAGAGAAAAAGAAACACTTATTAAAACAGCTGAAGTGTATAAAAATAAACTTGAAAGTATGGCCAAAAATGTGACTAAAAAGGCCCAAGAAAATAATAATAATTCGAGTTTAGAAGAAAAGAGAATGCTCGAGAGACAAAAAAATCAATTAGAAAATAGACTCAATGTCGAAAGCAAACAAAGAAAGACTGCAGAAGAAAAATTACAAACAGTTAGGCAGTCTGAGTCTAAATTAAAAACTGAAGTATCCAAGGCCCAAACAGAGCTTAAAACAACGCAGAGTCAGCTAAAACTATTAAAAGAACAAAATGCTAAACTTGTAAAAAGTGCAGCAAGTAGCGGATCATTAAATGCTAATAAAATATCTAAAGAAGCTGAAACCTTAAAAGCTAAAAATACCAAACTACAAGATAAGATTAATGATTTAACTAAAAAACTTGAAGCGCAGTCAGCTCCTGTTAATCTTGGTGGAAACAAGGTTTCTGATTTAAGTCATTCTCAGGCACAACATGAGTTGGAGAAATCAATTAAAGAAGTTTCCTATATGAAAGATCAGAATCAAAAACTTCAACAAAAAATAGAAGAACTACAAAAGAAATATCAAGATGCTCCAATTGTTTCTGCTGAAAATAGTGGTTTTGCTAAAGCTCTTAATAAGGATAGCTCTGATGCTAAATCTGCTCTTGAAAGTGAGAGCTTAAAAGCAAAAAATGAAGAATTAAGCGCGAAATTAGATGATCTTACAGCAAAACTTCAAGAAGCTGAACTTGCAAAGAGCTCTTCTGGTAGTTCAGGTGGAAATGCTAAAGAGAAACGACTTGAACAGAGCGTTAAGAAAATGAATCAGGAGCTCACTAAAGCCCGTACAGATGCTGCTGAAAATAAAAAAGAGATGATGAAGTTCAAAGCTGAAGTCACTGGTCTGAAAAACCAACTGGCTAAGGCCAAGAAAGATCTTGAAAAAGCTCAAAAAGGAAAAGGTGGACCAAAGAAAAAAGCAGCATAAGCTTAATTTTTTCTTGTCATATCTTTAGAATATCATTATAACTAATCCTACAAAAATCAAATGCCGTAGTGGTGGAATTGGTAGACACGCTAGACTTAGGATCTAGTGCGCAAGCGTGGGGGTTCAAGTCCCTCCTACGGCACCATCTCAAAACAATAATCATACATTCATCGTCGTCACTAACTTCGGTTCCTCGATTGCGAAGTACTTATGTACGTCTCATCTCGTCACTTGTTGTTCCTAGAGTAATGTATGATTCTTGATTTGAGAATATGTGGTCCGTACCGGAGACATACTTTACATTTAATACCGAAGACATGGTTTACACTTTTCCCATGCTAAATGGATCCTCAATTGGCTCCACTTTTCTACTCTTATCGTCAAAGTATCCTAAATCATAAT
>CAXPDR010000037.1:0-114591 GCA_964215955.1 Flavobacteriaceae bacterium | reverse complement strand
TCCATGCTTACTTTTCCCATTTAATTCTCCAGGATTTTGAGTACCTGAGAATAATAATATTAATGCGTTAAGTAGGACATTTTCGCTGGGAAATAAGGATAGGACATAATTGTCGAATCTTTATACAGAAGAGTAAATCATTGAATTTAATGACACCAAATAAAAAACCGATAGGTATTTTATAAAGGAGTTTAGATGATCACCTTCTCGCTAGGAATCTTACCTGTCCCATTTATCCTTATTGGCTTAGGCTTTCTATATTTTCAGCACTTTTTCAAGCGAAATGGAAAAAAAATAAATGGAAAAGTAATTGCCTATGAAAAGTATTTATCCAAAACAAGCTTAAGCAACAACAATACTCAGGGGAAACAATTATTCTATGCTCCCATTATAGAATTTCAATTTACAGGTCAAACTAAATATTTAAAAGGTGCTGGAAGTAACCATTTTCTTTATAGACTAGGCAAAAAAATTGAACTCAGAGTTTTGGATGAAAATGCTAATCAAGTTTTACCGATGACCTTTACTCTTCCATTATTTGGAATCTTTTTTTTGGCTTTTGGTCTTGGTTTTTTGTTCGTATTTTTTAATCGAGTCGAAATTGATTCATGGCAATTTTGTATCCCTATTATTTTACTTTTTTCTCTTCCCTGGCTACTCATTGAGTTTTTAAAAAGAAAAAATCTATTAGAACAGGCCAAAATAGATTTATTGAAAAATTCATCGATATTTGAAGAGTTTGACCCTAAAAATTTTCTAAGTTCCCAAGAAGATATATCAAAAGAAAAGAAGTCTCATAAAAAGGTAGGCCTTATCATTTCTTTTCTATTCTTTGGATTTACTTCTTGGATCGCAAACCTTCTTTGGAAAAAAATCCCTTTATCTAATAAAGAAATTATTTTTGATCCAGCGAAGTGGAGTAAAATATCCGTTGATCCCAATAATCCAACTGAGTATATATTTGGGTTTGTTCTGTTTATGCTTATCGTTATGACTTTTTCAATAATTAAACAACTTAGACAATAAGTACGTTGACTAATTTTAACCTTTGATATTTAATATTCTTCTATCCGATGCGACCATAGCTCAGGTGGGAGAGCGCTACCTTGACATGGTAGAGGTCAGAGGTTCGATCCCTCTTGGTCGCACCATTAGAAAAAATATAATAATATCTTTATAATTCTGATTTAGCCTTTATTCTCAATGGACTCACAGATAGATCCTCAATAATACAAGGAAATATTGTACTACCATAATCTACGCCATAACAATTCATGGCCGAAGCTAAATTAATTGGATAAACAACTATCTCAGACTCATTTGCTGTGAATTTTTCAGTAACTTTCTTTTTCTTAAGACTTGAAGAAGACATCTTATACTCAACTTCCAAGGCTTGTATTTCTGACTTAAGATCAGCTACACTTTTACAAACTGACTCCGTATTAAGAATAGCCTCTGTATTTACATCACTTCCAAGAATATCACTCACTTGATTTGCAGTGGCCCTACCTTCTTCAATATTTATTAACAAACTAAGATAGTTATTTAAATTTACAGCCTTTTCTTTTACTTCAAAGTGTCCTTTGATGGCATTATCAAGAAAAATATCAAGTGTATTTTCATCAAATAGATCACCATACTGATCTATGTAATTTTTAGAAAATTCTCTAACAGTTGTGTCGATTTTTTTCCGATTTATCTCAATTGCACTCTCTAAACTTGCAAGGCAAGAGTCATTTGCCGTTGCACAAAGGGGTAATAACATAGTCAAAGTTGATAGAAGTTTTCTCATTTAATGCTCCTTATTTTTAAGAAAAATATACTCTAGTATTTAATTTGAAAAAATAGAGAGAGAGAGATTTACATGATGCCATTTTGGCACTAATACAGTCCTCTCTATTATTTACTTCATATTTTCAATTAGTTAGAATACCTATATGGCTACAATTATGACTCACGCCCTTGTGGCAGGAACTTTTTATAAAACATCTCTTCTTAAATATAAAAAGATTCTCTTTTATTGCTTCCTCGGAGCCATTATTCCCGATGCAGATGTTATTGGTTTTCGATTTGGCATAGCCTACGAACACCCTCTAGGCCATCGAGGCTTTACTCATTCTATATTGTTTGCCCTTTTATATTCATCTTGTTTTACGTACTTCTTTAGAAGATCAGCCTCAAAAATAAAACTTTTCATTCTATTCTTTGCTTCTATCATGTCACATGGTCTATTAGATATGCTTACTAATGGTGGACTAGGAGTTGGTTTGTTTATTCCGTTTGAGAATAGCCGTTATTTTTTTCCTTGGACCCCCTTAGAGGTCTCCCCCATTGGAAAATACTTTTTTAGTCAAAGAGGTCTGGAAGTCATTATCAATGAACTTCTTTATGTAGGACTTCCTTGTTCATTCATCCTTATATTTTTAAAATTAAAAAAGATAGGTTTTAAGAAAAAAAACTAATGTTTTATTTTTTCAAAAAAACATTAACTTTTCTAACTGTTTTAGAAAGAAGGTTCATTCTTACGACTTTTCTTACCATCGCATCGAATTTAGGATTATTTTTATCTTCACAATTAGAGATATCTAATTGTACTTCTTTAAATCCATCGTAGTTTTCAGTTTCAACACTATAATCTATAGTTGCACATGATAATTCATTAATATCAACAGAACTTATTATCCCACAGCCAACATTACTAGGAGCACTATACTCAGCAACCATTCCCATTAGCTCAGCACCTTTTGCTAATCCGGCACAACCTATAATGGGAGCTTTTTGAACAAAATACTCTTCGCTATTTACATCTTTAGAAAGAATATAAATGCTTGAATTGAAGTCAATTGTTGCATAGGTATTAACGGATAAAAACAATAAAGATATAATTATTTTTTTCATTACAGAAGTCCTTTTTTTTTGGGACTATCCTTACCATTGTATTGAGTTAGCTTGGGAGTTAAATGTAAATTTTATAGGCTAAATTTAGAATTTGAATTTGTATTTAAATCCACTTTTTTCAGAAAAATGGTCGTAATAGATATTTACACCATGAACATTTACTTCAAGGTTCCCCGTAATAATTGGAGCAATATACATCACGTTTTCAGAGTATTCTCCAAAGGTGAGATTCTTCAATTTAAAGACCAGATAATCTGCACGCTTTTCAATATAATCAAATGAAAGAAGTGCATCTTTGGTTTTAGAAACAAGTTTTCCTTCACCTTGAGACCTTTGAGGCTCCTCTATATCTAATATATACTGGCTTAGCGTTGGTCCATTACCAAAGCAAGGCCCTAGATTTAGGATTAGAAATATAAAAAACACTATTTTCAGCAAAGCAAAAACTCCATTTTCTGCCTTTTTATTATAACGTCTTCTATATTTTATAATAAATATGGAAATTTACTCTTAACATATGGCTAAAATTACCAAAAAAAAAGCCGAGCAAAATGCCCGGCTTCTTAACATATCAGATAAAAAAACTAGGTTTATCCAAAAATAATATTGGCTTTTGCAAGTGCATAAAAGATCACCAATGAAACAGCAGTTGGAAGAAGAGCTGCCTTTAAAAGACCTACTGGACTAATTCCATCCTCTCCAAAGTTTCCTTTAAGGATACCAAAACCTGCTGGGTTTGGAGCATTCGCTATAACTGTAAGACCACCACCGGCAACAGCACCAGCAACTAAGAAATATTTCTTAGACTCAGATAATCCTTCAACTAAAGAACCAAGATAAGTAAGAAGGGCGTTGTCTGTAATAGCTGTTAACGAAGTTGTTCCTAAAAATAATGGAACATCAGTTACTAGCGGGTGATTAAAGATATAAGAAATCCACCATCCTTGCATAGAACCTAAAGTCACAAGACCACCTAAGAAAAATCCTACAAGTAAAGACTCTTTAAGTTTAATAGGATCTTGGTATTCTTGTGTTACAGTTGTAAACCCTAAGAAGAACAAAAATAAACCAAAGAATAAAACCATATGGTGAGCTGTTAAAACGACTAATCCTAAGAAGATTAAATGGATTAAGGTCATCCACCAGGTTGGTACCATTTTAGTTTCATCATCAGCTCTTAATTCAAATGATTGTGATAATTCTTTTTTATTCATAAATGCGATAATAAAAGTAGAAATAACAACTGCAATTACCGCTTTATAACCAAAATATCCAAACATATGGCCCATGCCCCAACCCCAAGTTCCGGCAACCATTAATACTGGTGGTGCAGCAAAATGAGTAAGGGTTCCACCAATTGAGATATTTACGAATAACAATCCCAAAGTTGCATACTTAAACTTTAAAGACATATCAGACTTTGAGTAGAAATTCTTTTGTAAAATAAGTGCCGTAACTGTCATCGCTGCTGGCTCAGTAATAAATGAACCTAATAATGGTCCAAAAATTAGAGCTGATAGATAAAATGCCATCTTCCCTGGAAAAAATGGAAAAAGTTTTGCAAACAATACAATTAACTTTTCAGCAAACTTAATAATAGGTCTTGTTCCAGCAATGGCCATAATGACAAATACAAAAGCTGGTTCGGTATAGTTTTGTGCTTCTAAATAAACAACTGGAGACTGAAATCCCATTGTTGTCATTAAAAATATCACAAATACAGCGGCCCACATTCCAAAAACAGCTTCAACTTCTCCTAAAAAATGAAAAGCCTCCGCTCCTATTGAGCCTTTTTCATACCTATGAGCAATATGCTCGAATTTTTTTACTAAAAAGGTGTGAATAACGGCCAAAGCAAATATAACCGTTCCTCCAATTTGAACTACAGAATTACTTTTGATCATTTCATAAGTAATGTCCATTACTCCTGCTGACATGCTGGATCCCCTTGACGAATAAATTATTAATATCAAATAAAACTTAAATGTATTATTAATAGTTTAAACAAGTTTTAGGAATTTACTACATAAAAAAAGCCCTCATTAATATGAGGGCTTTATATCTTCTACTATTACTCTGTGCGCAATAGTTTTATATTAACCATTATCACCAATGGAGCAGACAGGACATGCTTCCATTTGCTCGACGCATAACTCAATCTCATCTTCAGTTGTTGGCTGTTTTTGAACATATGCGTTACCATCTTCATCTTCAGCAAAAAAATCTGGTGCACCGTTATAACAAACATTACACGCGATGCATCCTTCTCCATTCTCATCATCTGGATCAGTACAATAAAATCTTCCCTCAATGTTTTTTGGGTGTTTCATTTCTAAATTTGCCATTACACCACTCCTAAATAGCTTATACTTTTCGTTTTATACAATTTTTATTAATATGATGGGCAATATAGCTTAAAAAGGAATGAATGTATATGAAAGAAAAAGCTTTTGACCTAGCAAAAGAATGGGCAAATAATCCTTATATTGATGAATCTGATAGAAACGAACTCAAGTCATTGCTTTCTTTTCCTGATGCTAATGAAAACGAAATTATAGATCGATTTTATCAAGACTTGGAATTTGGGACTGGTGGTTTAAGAAGTATTATTGGTGTCGGTTCAAATAGAATTAATAAATACAATGTAAGACGTGCAACTCAAGCAATGGCAAATACAGTTTTAAAATTAAAAGCAACAGAGCCAAAAGCATGTTTATCCTATGATAACAGAAGATTTTCAAAGGAATTTGCAAAAGAGGCAGCAAGTGTTTTTGCAGCTAATGGTATTAAAACTTTTATTTATCCAAGCTTAACCCCAACGCCAATGCTTTCCTATGCTGTTAGATATTTTGAAGCCGACTGTGGGATAATGATCACCGCAAGTCATAACCCTAAAATATATAATGGATTTAAGGCCTACTGGTCAGATGGAGCACAAGTCACGCCCCCCCATGATCAGAATATTATAAATGACTACAATAATATTTCTTCTTGGAGTGAGATTAAAACGACTAGCTTTGATGAAGCAATTCAAAATAACATGATCGAGTGGATTGGTGATGATTGTGTTGAATCTTTCTATAAAATTATTGAAGATAAAACTTTGAATCTAGAAATGTGTCAGACTGAAGGAGACAAAGTTCATTTTATTTATACTCCTCTTCATGGTTGTGGTTACATCCCTTGTGAAACCATGTCAAAAAGACTTGGCTTTTCAAAGTTTGAAGTTGTGCAATCTCAGGCAGAATTTG
The DNA here is from genome assembly GCA_964215955.1 of Flavobacteriaceae bacterium. Taxonomy (GTDB): domain Bacteria; phylum Bdellovibrionota; class Bacteriovoracia; order Bacteriovoracales; family Bacteriovoracaceae. Next base: position 108,442 of record CAXPDR010000037.1, on the reverse strand, counting down.
ATTCTGAATTTTCAACTTTAAAATCAACACCTAACCCAGAGGATCCTGAAGCCTTAGAGTTAGCAGTAGCTCTTATGCTAGAAAATAATGCTGACATTGCATATGGAACAGACCCAGACTGTGATCGTCTTGGAGTTGTGGTAAACCATAAAGGTGAAGCTAATTTTTTAAATGGAAATCAAATTGCAATTCTTATGGTTCATTATTTAATGACTCAACTAAGAAATAAAGAAATGATGCCAAAAAACCCTCTTGTCATAAAAAGTATAGTTACCAGTGGGATGCAAAAAACAATCGTAGAAGCCTTAGGTGGAACAGTCCTAGATACACTTACAGGTTTCAAATGGATGGCTAAACTCTGGAAGGAACTAGAGGATAAAAATACGGATTATGAATTTATCTTTGCGAGTGAAGAGTCTTTTGGCTATATGCCAAATAATTTAGTAAGAGATAAGGATGCCGTCGCTTCAATCGCTCTAATGAATGAAATTACTCTTTTCTACAAGCTTCAAAGTAAAACCTTAATGGATGCTCTGGATGATATCTATGAAGAGTTTGGTTTTGGTCAAGAAAGTCTTATAGCTCTTACTTTTGAGGGACTTGAAGGAAAAGACAAGATCAATAGAATTATGGAATACTTTAGAACTAACTTTGATAAGGCCATTGCTAATAATGAGATCAAAGTTTTTAAAGACTTCAGCTCGCTGGCAGAAAAAGACTTAATAAATAATTCTGAAAATAAAATTGAAATGGTATCAAGTAATGTTCTTGGTTTTGAATTTACCGATGGAAATATTCTATACCTAAGACCTTCAGGAACAGAACCAAAAATAAAATTCTACACCATGGTCCAAGTAAAAGAAGGAAGCCTTTCAGAGAAGAAAGAAGAAGCTCAAAAACAAATAGATGCCATCGAGAGCTTTATCCATTCTAAAGTAAAAGAACTTTAAAGGAAATTTAGTTTGAATAAATTAGGAATTGTTTTAGTTAGTGGTGGAATGGACTCTGTGACTGTTGTGGCCATGGCAAAAGAGGAATGTGAAAACTTAGCCTTTCTTCATATGCAATATGGACAGAATACTGCCGTGAAAGAAAAAGAATGCTTTGATAAAATAGCGAATCATTACAAAATCCCCCAGGATAAAAGATTGATTGTAGACATTAGTTTTCTTACTAAAATCGGTGGAAGCTCTCTCACTGATAAAAATATCGAAGTTAGTAAATTTGAAGGAGACTCAGATATCATTCCTTCAAGTTATGTCCCCTTTAGAAATGGTCATATTTTATCCACTGCAGTTTCATGGGCAGAAGTGATTAAAGCAGACGCAATTTATATCGGTGCAAATTTTGAGGATTCTCCAGGCTATCCTGATTGTAGACCAGAGTATTATCAAAAATTTAATGAACTACTTTCGATAGGTACTAAAGATGGTGGTGTTAAAATTCACACACCTGTTATTAATATGAACAAGACCCAAATTATAGAAGAAGCCAGAAAAAGAAATGCTCCTCTTGATTTGAGTTGGTCATGTTATGCGAGATCCGATAAAGCATGTGGTGTCTGCGACTCTTGTGCATTAAGACTTAGGGCCTTCAAGAAGCTTAAACTTGAAGACCCGATTGATTATTTATAGATTAAACATTTTTACCATAATTTTTTCTGCGTGCTCAGGTGTAATACCATTTTTATCTGAAGCTTTATCAAGTAAATTATCTAATTTATCAGCATTTCCTTCAATTGCTTCGTTAAATGCTTCTATTCCTTTTGACATTGAAAATCCTAATAGCTCTGTGGAGTAACCATCAATTTCAGCTCTCGTCATGGACTTTTTACTCGCTTTTTTCCAGTGGCTATTTAATTTCGCAATTTCAATTCCTCTTTGCTTAGATAGTCCAAATCGAGATGATAAATTTTTCGCCTGAGCTGCCACTTTATAATCCTCCTTTATTGCTGCTAACTTAGCCAGATCTTTAGAAGACCCTTGAGTTTTTTCAAATAAAGCACCAGTTGAGTAGTCTTGATAAACACCATCTCCGACATAATCTAAATCAAAGAAATTCAAATGTTTTGAATTTGTACTTCTTAAGTGACTCCGTGCTGAAGTTCCATCGCTTCTGTATTCATCATATATAGTTCCAGGAACATAATTCTTTAAATTTATCGCTCTGTATCTTCCTAGACCAGAACATTTTCCTGAACATTCAAAAACAGCATAATCCTCCCGAAGTGTATCTGATTTAACTAATGTGTATTTAAACTTTAGATCTGAACCATTGATTTCTTTCGCAAACTGCTCTGCTAATACTTGAAGACTTGCATTCTCAAACCCTTCAGTTGGTATCACCTCACCTACTCTTGAACTTCCTCCATTACATGAAACTAGAGTCATAAATACTAAAGCTGTTAAAATTCCGACTAATTTTTTTTTCATTTTTTTTCCCCTTTTTTTGTGAAGTAATTTTTTTCACATTTTGTTTTTCGTTGAGCGGGTTATAATTCAGCTTTAAATTTTTCACAACAACTTTTGCCTCAAAGTGCGGCAAAACAATTTTGCCAATAGTAATTGTTTCAGACCATAAAAAAAGCCAACTTAGAGTTGGCTTCTCAAACACAAATAGCTCATTTAAAGTACTTTATCTTTTTATCAAACAAAATAATTCTTCTACAAACGGAACGTGCTGACCAGCACCATACACCGAGCCACTACTATCAACTTTTATGGCCAAATCCAAAAGTTCTTCTCCTTCCTGAATACTGTCCTCAACTCCATTATGATAGCCCAAGCTTTTACATATACCATCAGGACTTGAATCTGTAGAATAATAAAGTTCAGTTCCTTTATGAATCGGCTTTTCTACCCGGTAACTAAACACCGAGCTTTCTTCTCTATTCAAACCAAGACAAATAATTTGTCCAACTAACGAACCAAACCTGGCATTTGAAATCGCTCCGTTATCTTTAACCACCAGCCCATAGCCTTCCTCAGTTTTATTACTAGGCTTGGAACTCTTATAAACACCATCTTCGTATCCCATGGCCTTACAAACGTTTTTTTCTTCACCATTTCCGTTAAAAGAGAAAGAAATGCCTGAACCTGAATGCATAGGAGAATCAATAACTTTACTAATTTGAATTGGCTCGAACTCAACCTTATTAACACATACAATCTTTTTAATAGCTTCTTCATACCTCAAAAGATTAATACGGCCCGAAGTGTTCATAACTAAGACATCCATTTTATTTTCAGTCCAAAGAATACTATTATCAACCCCTTTCTTGAATCCTAGGCTTTTACAAACGCCAAATTCAGCATCTCTGTAATATTCATGAAAACCAAATTCGTCTTTTTTAAGGATTGAAGAAATCGGAAGATTAGACCCAGGGTGAACAGGGTTCTCAACAATATAGCTAACCTCTTTTACAGAATGAGGAAGTTTATTCTGACAAATAATTTTATCCACTTTTCTTGAATTCTTATCGGCCTTTTTTATAAGACCATTTTCATCTATCGAAAGAACTAGAGGATAAAGAGTCTCACTTCCTTTAACGCTAGTATTTAGTCCTGCCCCATAACCTAAGCTTTTACAGATCCCATTAGCAACAAATCCTCTCCTAAAAAGAAAGGGTAAGCCTGAACCAGGGTGAACTGGATTTAAAATAAGTTTACTAGAACCGATAGGTGCATTTGGAGTTTTTGGTACTTCAACTTTCTTTTTGATAGGTAGTTTTAAGACAATTTCAAATTCTAACTTATCTGTTATCTGATTGGATAGAGTATAATCAGATAGACTACCATCATTTTTTTCTAGATAGGCCAAACCTGCATACTCATGATGAATTAGTCTAAAGCGTTCAGCTCTGGTTTTTATCTTAAACCTATAAAGATTACAAATGATAGTTGGTTTATTAGTTTGTTTACTAAAGAAACCACGGCAAGTCTTTGGCTTCCCATCTACGACGACCTGTAATTCAGAATCAGTTGGATCATCTTTCTCAACAAAGAAGACCTCAACAAAACCAGGGTTTAAGAATTCTCGCATTTTTTTCTCATAAATATCTAAGGTCACATCATTTGAAACATCAAAATTCAAATTAATAGCATTACCAGCTTCTATCCAAGTTAGTATATTATCTCTAATTTCATAGACAATATCTTCATAACTTTCACCGCCTCCTCCACCTTCGCTTCCTCTTCCAAGGCAATTATTTAAAGTAACTAGAAAAACGAAAAATATACTTAAAATATTTTTCATAACGACTCCTTTTATTTTTTTATTTTTTTAGATACCGGGTAAAGCTGAATTCCAAGATGGTAAACTCTTTTTTGAATTCCATCTTCTAAAAATTCTGAGATATCTCGTCTAAATTTTTTAATTAATTTTTTTGCCTGAGGCAGTTTTTCCGGAACGATAGACATTGTCATACTAGTTATATCTTTTTCCGCTGGTGCTACATTATCAATCGCATCTAAAGCCATATCTAAAACTTTTCTTTGAAGTTGTTTTAATGCACTTGACGTTACTCCTTCGGAAAAGTTGGTAATAAAGACTTCTGTCTTATAAAAAACACCATCTTTCTCATCTAGTAATTCGAGTCTCTTCAAACGCTCAATGGCAATTTTGGCTTCAGCTGTTGTTATATCCAACATATTAGCAATCCACTTTGGATCACTTTTGAATCCATCTACAAAAGTAATTTCAAGGATTGCATAATGGTACCAGTCAGCAATCAAAGCATAGGCATCTAAAGTCAATTCCCTATACTCCTTAGCATCATGATTAGAGAAGTCTTTCATTTTAAGGCTCTTAACATGATTAACCATCGCTAATGTTTCATGAGGAGATGCAGATAGCTTAGTAGCTAATTTTTTAACCATTTTCGCTGAGGCTTTTCTCTTTCCTGATAAAAGTTGAGAAACACTAGACGAGTTCATATCCAAAAGTTGGGCGAATGCCCTTATAGAATATTTAGGATTCCTTCGACATCGACCTGTAAACTCTTTTGATAACCAATCTCTAAAGTCGATATATTCAATATTTTCAATACTTTGTGTTTGCATGGTAAAGGAATAGCACAAAAAGACGCAGCGCACAACATTTGCCGCACAGTAAGGCAATTTATATATTGTAAAAATTTCAATGTCTTATTTAATTGTGAACCTGGATCGATTGAAATAACACTTTTATCTTTCTTCTACAAAATATTTTATGAATGAATAAATCTTTGGAATAGAAATAGCAAATCCCATATTTTTCCATACTCTTTCATCATTTGAACCTACGATTTTTTGATGTAACTCTTGTGAGCTTATTAGATCGTCATCATCTAAACTTTCTCCAGCTCCCCAAATTAATCCAATAACCTTTCCAGTCTCTCTATCCAATAAAGCACTTCCAGAGTCTCCACTAGAAATGTCACAGCCTATGGTAAAGGTATTAGCAACATTACCCCCTTTAGTAGAAATAGTTTTTAGTGTTCCGTTTGGACTCACGACGACACAGTCATCATCTTTTCCGACCTTTGGATTATATTTTTTTTGTAAATCTCTGGCCCTAGAACCAGATGCAGGTCTTTTCACACCAAAGCCATTATGAACTAATTTTGTACCGGATGTTAAATTTGAGAAAGGGTCTAACTCCAAACCTTGACCTAACATTCTTTCTGCATCATCATCACTGATTGTGAAAAGGGTCATATCCATTTTTATATTTTTTCCATAAGCGACTAAAATTTCTTCGCAATTGGCATAACCCTGCTGTAATCCTTTCTTTAAAAATGTAATTTGAACTTTCTCACAATCAAACCTTTTACTTAAAACATGTTCATTAGTCATAAATAAGTGCTTACTGTTGTGTTTCCCTAAATAAAAGCCTGTTCCTCTAGCAAGATCACCCTTTTGAGGAGTGTTTATAAGGACAGTATTTTCAATTAGCCTTTTGATATGTGGATTTGAGGTAGATTTGTATACCTCTTTATAAAGCTCTCTACTATAAGTATCTCCAATATGAAGGCGTTCAAATGCAGAAATATGAAGACTGATAAAGGAGAATAAAATGGCAATCGTTCTCTTCATAATTTATCCTTTTTCTCAAATTATATCTAGATAAGGGATCGCTTTATAATCCAGTGTAACTTCTACAAACTAAAGAATAGATCGTTTAAACTTTAAACACCTCATAGAACTTATTCATACCGGCTCAAAAAATATAAAATTTCATGAGATATTTATTTAAACAAAGCAAAAGGAAGGATTATGAAGTACTTAATTTCAACAATATTATTACTTGGTACAGGAATCGCTTATTCAGAATCTATGATTTGGGCGACAATTTTTGCGGAAATCCAATTAATGAAAACTTTTATAATTTTTTAAGTGTTTAAGATACGAAACTGTCGAAAACCAAATTGAATAATACTGGTTTTCCTAGCTTCAACATTTAATGGAATTAATTTTGTATCAATCCATTTAGCGAGCTCCATTATTCGCTCTTTCAATTCCTGTTCATCTGAATGACTTAACTTTATAAGTCCGAATCGCATATATCCCGGAGATAATTTAACTTCTTGATCAAATACATTCTCTGCATTTTGCAAATATTGTTTTAAGAACTCTCCTGCAGATTGATTACTTTGATGACATTCAAATAAGTTGTTAAAATTAACCTCATTAATTTTTAATTTTCTCAGTAGGAGAACCAACAATTGCTCGCAGGGATGGAAAGGACTACCTTTATTTTATTTATGTTTTAAGAAGAGCAAATTCAGCGACTACACTTCATGACTGGAATATAAATGTTGGTTATGTAGAATTGTAAATCTTTCCAAGATCACATACTAGGTGGAATAGGAGGATAAACTCCCTCGGGAGTATTTTTCATCCAGTCATCTAATGTTCTTTTAATCATATCTGTATCCTCTGGAAGAGAGCCACCTAATGGAAATTGATTCGAAACATGATTGGCCCTAAAAAGAATTCTTCGACTTGGTTTAATACCGTTTAAAATTTCTTTCATTTCGAAAAATAATTCCTTACATGTAAGAGGATCAATCCTGCCCCTTTCTACCATCTTAAAATATGGCGTTCCGGGAATAGCAATTGTTGTTAAAAATGAAAAATAATGAGGAGAGATTTTAGAAACAACATAAGCTGTATCTTGTATATGCTGCTTACTTAACTCCTTTCCACCTATACCTAACATAGCAATTACAGATAATTTAAAACCTGCTTCAATTAACTTTTGAGAACCTTCAATCATATCCTTTTGAGTATTCTTTTTTACAATCATATGAAGAATCTTATCATTTCCAGACTCTAATCCAAGATAAGCAATATTTAGTTTTAACGAGACCAATTCTTTTAATTGTTCTTCCGTTTTATCCAACATATTTTGAGCAGTTGCATAAATCCCCACCCTTTCTAACTCAGGAAAAAGCTTATTGATAAGTTTTAGTGTTTTGACTAAAAGATCTTGAGAAGCCCCTAAGGCATCTCCATCACAAAGAAATAAGCGGCTTGGATAAATCCCTATTTTATCAAAATAAGCTTTGGAGTTCATTAAATCTTTTTCTATTTCTAAAAAGCTTCTTTCTCTATATTTCTTAGAGCGGTACATATCACAATATGTACACATATTATTGGAACAACCAATTGTGACTTGAATTAAGTAACTTTTTCCTTCACTTGGGGGTCTAAAAACTGGTTCTTCGTACTGAATTGGAAACATATGCCCTATCCTCATGTTATTGATCTAAACATTATATAATAAATTGGATGAGAATAGATAACCCTAAAACTCAACATTTTCTTATGCAATACAAGTCCTCTCCTAATAAAAATGAGAACATAGACGAGCATAAGCGATCTGAACTACCACAAGATAAAGTTCATATTAGCATTAGTAAACATAAAGAATTTAAAATCTCTGAAAATAACCCAGAGGACCCAACAGTATCGACCAAAGTCCTAGATGGATTAAAAATGGGAATGATTAATTTTTCACAAGAACAGCGTGACGTACTTGCAACTATAATGCAAGAAAAGGCAGCACAGCTGTAAACTCTGACCTTCCCTCAAAATGTGCTGACAACTTTAAAGCTTGAGAGAATACATCCCCTTCTTTGAAATAAGTACGCCTAAGTGGTATGCCATATTTTTGTCGGAAAATATTTTCAAAATGCTTAACGGCAATCACTTCACTTTTTACAACATCTTTAAAACTTGAGATGGGATGTTTTTCAAAAGAAAAAGCCTTTAAGCCAATTTCTGTATGACCAAATTCATGAGCAATTAATGTGGCCAGAGTTGAGGTTGAAATTTCTTCACCTACTTTTTCAGGTTTTCCTGAAAGTGTTATTTCTTTCCACTTTTCTACATTAACTGAATAATGAATGGCATTTTCCCCTTGATTATCAAAGCCTACTCTAAAGGCAACAGCATAATCCGGATCTGTTTGTTCGGTCACTTGGATAAACTTAAACTTTTTTTGTAACTCCTGACTTTTTTTATAAATTTTAAAGCCTAATGGACTTTTTGATATCTGATCAAGAGCAGTCAAAAGAATTTTTGGAGCCGAATTCTTTTTTAGATTTGGAGAAGAAATATCTCTTTCAACTAAAACTTCAATAAAATGATCAATTCGTGACTCTAAACAATTAAATTGAAGACAGCTATTTGCAACGCAGTTAAAAGAAAAAATGAATATACCTACGACTAAGGATTTCATGCCTTTCATTAGCATTGAACTCCATTTTTTAAAAGTCAAAGGGTAATGTTTATATAAACAGGCTTCCCCTTTAACAGAGGAAGCCGATGTGATATTAATTAGTTATAGATAATTTAACTTGATTTTCAATGGCATTCGTACCTAACTCTAGGACTGTATTCCCTTCAAGGTCTGTGTACTCTTCGACATCACCAGCATAAAGACTTAATTCAACTTTGTACTGGGCCTTACTCTTCGTTTTAGGTGAGGTTATTTTTAATAAGGCAATATCCATAGCAGATACGATCTCATTTTCAATATTAATGTCAACCTTTTCAGAAGTATCAAAAATGACTTCAACACTTACCTCTCTTGCCTCAGTTAATTTTGAGTCAGAGTAATTTGTAATGGTATCCATGGCAAAGTATAAGTCTTCACTTCCTTTAGTGATATTGTAATTACCTTCAACATCTCCACTTGCTCCGTCATACTTTACAAACTCATCACCTTTTTTAACTAGTAGATGTGGAACAAAGCTTCCCCACCACATGTGGTTTTTGTCATCAACTTCAAGTTTCATTTTACCAGTATATCCAACAGGTAAGTTTAATGGATGAATAGAAAAGTAAGAAGATTTTGTTTCAACTTTTTCAACCATAAATTGCTTAATACTCTTTTTAATAATTTTAGTTAAAGACTTACCACCTAACTGAACAGGAAGAATCTTCTCTTCACCTTTTTTAACTTTCAGATGATTAACTTTCGCTCCAAAAAGACTTCCCTCTACTAAAAGGTCATACTTTGAAGCACTTAACCAAGTACTAGAAGAAGAAGCAACTGTTAATTCCCAAATCCCTTTTTTAACTTTGGCTTTTTCAATTGTAGAGGTCGAAAAACTAATATTATTATCTCCTGTAATTGAAGAGCTTTCTGCGACTTTAAACTCAACTTCCTTTCCATCTGGATTATAAAGTTGAAGATATAGACGGCCTTCTGACTCTGGAGCTATTGCTAATTTGACATCTAAGGCATTTACTGAGCCATCAACATAAAATGGGTATCGGTGAAAAACATTCGTCTTAATTGCAACATCTGACTTAGCAAAACCATTTGCAACCTTTTTTATGCTAGGATCAATGGCCGCTACTGATACTTTTGCCTCATCAAATTCAATTACATGATGAACAATATCTAAAATGTTACTTACTATTACGTTATTTGATTTAACAATATAATGTGCAAGATAAGTTTTTCCATCAATCATATTTTCTTTATGTCGTTTAGAGTAGAAACTTGTAGTCCTTCTATTATTTAGAGCGACATGAGTTCTATGTAATCGGTTAGTATCATTTCCCTGGTCAACAATTGAAAAATACTTTAATGCATTCGCACCTTTTAAGATTTGAACCCCTCCATTTGCGGATAAAACTTCAACTTTGTTTAGTTCAACATCTAGCCCCTTAGAGATGATGCCCGCTAAAGATTCTTTCGTTCTTTCTCCATCTAATCCCAAAGATAATTTATATGTATTTATATCCTTAGCTTTAATCGTTCTATCATAACCTTTCTTATAGTCATTAATAACAATTTCGAAATAGTCTCTATTTCCTTCGTTAATTTCCGAAACATAATTATCTAATAGTAATTTTGTCTTCCCTGCATTTAAAAGCCCATAACCTTGCTGAGCTGCAGATAAGTCAGATAAGTATGTTGCTCCATTTTGAAGAGCATCTCTCATAGCATAAACATAAGGAAGTAGTGTTTTCTCTGCGCTTGTAGAGTTTGCCAAGTGGTACGCTCTCATTTCCTTAATAACAGAATAATCTGTTCCATCCTGAATAGATTTAGCCAGAATTGAAGCAAATGCTCCTGCAGCTAAAGGAGATGACATACTCGTTCCATTTGCCTGAGACATATATCCACCAGCAGCTTCAACGGCGGAAATTGCAGCTCCTGGAGCAATGATATTTGGTTTCATCTCTCCAGTATAACTTGGACCTAAAGAACTAAAAAATAAAAGGTTTTCTTTCGCCGCTTCAGTTGAGTCTGGAAGATTATATTGATCTCTTAATGTCTTATTTGAAACATTGGCACCAACCATTACAACCGAACCTGAATTTCCAAAATGATTCAAACTTCTGAATCCTGGCCCAGAGTTTGAAGCTGAAATAAAAAAGACAGTTCCAAACTTAGCAGAAAGATCCTGCATTAAATAAGAATATACATCTTTACTATAATTCTCGTGACTTCCTAGTGAGATATTGACGACATCAGGAATAACTTTTCCATTATAAAAGGCTTTATAAAGAGCTTTAACAATTGCTGAATCAGTACAAGAAATACCAGAACAGACTCTCAGGCTCATTAGGTCCGCTTTTGGTGCAGCACCTAGAAGATTATTTTTTTGATCATCAGCAGCAATAATCCCAGCAACATGAGTTCCATGCATACCATCGACCTTACCAAGATTTATGTAAAGTTTCTTATTTTCTTCCTCTAAAAGAACTGGATACTTTAAGATATTATTTCTTGTAGGAAAACTTATCATTCCAAGGTCACGATTTTCTTTAGTTGTTTCGTTATAGTCAATTTTCGATTTTGCTTCACTTAAACTGGCTAATTTGAGATCACCTGTAACATCAAAATAAATTTTTGTTCCTTCTTCTTCATTTTTCGTCACAACAACTAGAAAGTTATCTGCAAGCTTATTAGAATTAAGATCTAGATAACCTACACTATTTCTTGTCTGTGCATCCAATTGCGCAATGAACTTTTTCTCTTGCATTACAGTGGCATAAACTTCTTTATTTTCAGTGATTTCTTTAGGAAGAATTACTTTTTGAATTTTTCCATCCACATCTATATGTATTGAATTACTGGCCACCGACATTTGCTTAAGCTCTGTTCTTGTTTCTTGAGTGGCATCATACCAGTAGACGACTCTATTCCCGAATGCTGGATGAGAGGCATCAATCCCAGTATCAATAACAGCAACAGTTACACCTTCTCCTAAACTCGTTGTATCACCTAAGTCCTGAAGTTTCACAGAGTCTGTAGGAATATAATTTGTGAAATTAATATTAGTTGATTCTAATTTTGTTTCTATCGGTCTTGCTGCCCTCGATGGATGATCTATACTTGCCGCCTTTAATTCTAAAGACTTCATAAAATCAGTATCATTAATTAAATCTGGAGTAAGTTCAGCAATATAAAATGGTATGGAATTACCAAGTCTATTATTTGGATCATAAACTAGCTTTCCTCCAGCCTTTAACATTTTCTCTATAGAAACTTGTAAGTCCTTTTTTGGCAAAAGAACTAGAGTTAGAGACTGAGCTTGATTCATATGAACAAGTTGAGTTTGTAGGTTCTTTACAACCGATTCAGTTTTAGAATCAACTCCATTTAAATCCTTAATTAATTTTGGTTTTTTAGAATTGTTACCTGACTTTTCAGCACAACTCGAAAAGATCATAGCACTTAATGTAAGAGCTCCAATAAGCTTTTTGGTATTCATAATTTCCCCTTTTCTCAATCGGCGAAATACTACAACATAAAGTTTGATCTTACGAGTCCACTACTCATTAAGAAAAGCTAAACTCTCAAAATGACAAAGAAATGTTATTATTTGATAGAAAAAATTAATGAAATGGTGCAAATAGATACTAGCTTAATAAAGCTGAACAAAGTCCCCTTCAGTCACTGAGCCACCTGAATGAAGAATTGCTACCGAACCGTCAGGCCCAAAGTAATCAATAACTTCAAGAGTTCCTTTAACTTCGCCTTTACTAACACCTAGTAGAGCTCCCGACTCAGGGTCATAAATTTCTTGCCCTTCCGTCATAATTTTGAGGATATCCCCTACATTGAGTCCAGACCTTCTCCCAGCGTTAACATATATTTTTGATCCAATTATTCTGGCCACTCTTCCCGTCCAATCTAGTTTGGTTCCAAGTTCATTTAGTTTTGGGATAAACCTTCTTGTTGCAACCTTTACAGAGTAACGTAAAAGCCCTCTTCTATAATCAATGTTTGCATCTCTATTACTCATAAAAAACCTAAATGAAGCATCATTGATATTCCCATTCATCTTATCAGAGAAGATTTCTTTATTGGCGACAACATCAAAAACTCTAAGCTCTACAATTGATTCAGCATAAGACTTAGTTTTTCTAACAAATCCTATTTCATCTGCTTTTTGTCTCACACGCGCATGAGTAATTCTTCCATAGACAACTAAGTTGACTCCTGAAAGTTTGGCTTTTCTAGAAAGTTGGGCAAGTTTTATTCCACCACCGGAGTAAATTTCTTTGGAACTTCCAAATAAATTTCCAGCCTCGGCATCAACGACAAAGTCTCTAGTTCTTGAAATTTCACGTCTTAATTCTTCAGTAGCAGTAATTGCAAGATCTTCTCTTCCATAAGGTGACTCATTAAAAAGTCTTAAAAGCGCTACTTTTTTCTTAACCGGATTGAATGTATTTACTGGAGCTTTAGCGTAATTGGTTCTATAACCAGTACCACGTCTTTTTACTGGTTTATTTGAACATGATGAAATTATAAAAAGCAAAGAGCTTAGTAAAACTGCTGTAAATTTATACACTTGGCTAAATCCTTAAGTTAAAGACTTTCTATTACCTCATTAAATTTTATACCAAGAGTATTACCTGATTCAACCACTTCATAAGAAAGGTCTTTTTTTGCCGATTTTAATTGCTCAAAATATGACTTAACTTCTTCAGTACTGCCATCAAAATACAATAGGAGATCAGCACTGTCTTTATTTAGTGATTCATACTCCAGTTTGATAGAGTATTTCACTCCCCTTTCCTCTGCTAAGGAAATAAAAGACTTCACTGCAGAAGTATTCTTGTAATTACTCAACTGAACCTTATTGATGGTGGTTATTGGAGTCAATTCTTTTACATTTTTAATCATTTGAGGGAAAGAAGCTCGCACCATTTGATAAACATGATTAGCAACAATATTTGCTAAATTCGAATTCTCCTTCAGATTGTAATACTTTACTTCTGAAGGTATTTCATAGGATCCAATAATTAAATTGCTTTGAAGATCTCTTAAAAAAGCTTCCCCCCCATATTTGAACTCATAAGAGTTTATTTTACTTTCATATTTTACTTTTAATATTTTTGCCTCGATTTCAATCAAAAGAGAATTAACAAAAACCTCAGGAACTTGGCTTAAAACCATATCATTTGGAATTTTCATATAAGTATTAAGAAGCTCTTCTTTTTCTCTTCCAATAAGTTCTATATTAGCGATATTGCCAGGTTTATTAGAGCTGAACCATTTTAGCCAATTTCTAGATATCTCTCCGTTAAAATCATTCTCGTTATCTATTCCCAGTTCAGAATATGTTATATTTTCTAAACTAAAATGAGGGTAAACAAAAAGGCTTCCATAGTCTGATTGCTTCGTTCCTCTAATAAGAGCGTAATACTCTTTAGTAAGTAAGGAGGTATCGACACTTCCTTCCAATCTAATCATTCTATAGTTCGGATTTTTTTGAGATCTCGAAATTTTTTTGATGACGAATTTTGAAAGCATTTTATTCATTCTTCCAAATGACTTTCTCATATTATGTTTTTTTAATCGAAGATTTTTTCTATAAGCATTTAACTGGCTTGAAGAAGATTTCTCAGTAATATTATATTTTGCCTTAAGGTTTGCTTCTAATGATGAATAAGCATTATTAAGTCGTTCATTATACTTTTCCCAGTATAAATCCGCATTTAATCCCATATCTTGAATTTTCTTTGTGACAATTGATTTTATGGCTTCATGAATAAGTTGTTCTTTCACAAATTCATAATTGTCTTCAGATTGAGAAATAAACTTTCCCTCACCTTTAACAAAATTTGATGCTTGAACATTAAGTGTTAATAATAAAGAAAAAAATAAAATCCATTTCATAAAAGTTCCTAATTTAGAGTGGGTGTCTCTAATTTACCATCAACAATAAAACTAACTGAGTTATCGTTTAATAAGTCATTAACTCTTGCGGCCATCTGTGGCGTAGGGTTAATAAGATAGTTATCGTTTAAATTCATTTTAGCTCGGCCATTCTCAGATTCAAAGATAATATGTAATGGAACTGAACCTCTAAAGCTTAATAAAACTTGCTTAAGCCTTGGTAAAGTATGTTCGTTAAGCTCATCTGTCGCAACTTTTATTCTTACAGCACTAACTCTTTCATCTGATTCATCAGTAATTTTTCTTACTTTATTTACATAAAAGCTTCTTCTATCGTCCGATAGTCGTACATATCCTTGAAGAACGAGAGGTTCATCACTTTCGAGTTCTTCAAAGCATTCCATATAAGCTTTGGGAAAGAAAATACATTCTATTTTTCCAGAAAGATCTTCAATGGTTACGAAAGCCATTTTATCACCTTTTTTTGTCATTATGACTTTCTTTTCACTAATGAGACCTGCAATAGTCAGGTTTCTTTTAGATGGATCTTTCTTTTGGGAATCTCTATTTCTAAAGTCAAACTCAGGCTTAGCCATCTGCGGTAATTGATGGATCTCACTAATTGGCATAGAAACCAACTCATTGAGAATATCTCCAAACTTATCAAGTGGGTGTCCAGAAACATAAACACCAAGAAGTTGTTGTTCATACCCTAGCTTTTCTTTATCCTCAAAGTCAGTAATGTCAGTAAGACTTAGCATTTCCTCTGCTGACTCAGTCGCTTCTCCCATATCAAATAGGTTAACTTGCCCCAGCTCTTTTTCTTGCTGTTTTTTAGAAGCATAAGCTACAATTGTTTCCATATGTTCTAAAAGAGTTGCACGATTCATTTTTTCACAATCATCAAATGCTCCAACTTTAATAAGAGCTTCCAATGTTCTTTTATTACAAGAGCGCATACTTACTCTTTCACAGAAATTTATAAACCCTGTAAAAGGACCATTTTCTTTCCTCTCTGCAATGATGGCCTCAACAGGTCCAAGACCAACACCTTTAATGGCCCCCATCCCAAACCTAATCTTTTCTCCTATAACATTAAATAGAAATAAAGATTCATTTACATCTGGTGGAAGTATTTCAATTCCAATTTCCCTTGCATCATTGATATACATGGTAATCTTGTCGGTATTATTCATTTCTGTACCGAGAAGAGCTGCATAAAAACAAGCTGGGTAATAATGTTTTAAGAAAGCTGTTTGGTATGCAATAACAGCATAGGCAACAGCGTGAGATTTATTGAATCCATACTTTGCGAACTCGGCCATGAGATCATAAATTTCTTCAGCTTTTTTTACGTCATAGCCACGATCTTTAGCTCCCGCTAAGAAAATTTCACGGTGACGGGCCATCTCTTTTTCTTTCTTTTTCCCCATGGCACGTCTAAGCATATCAGCTTCACCAAGAGAATAACCTCCAACAGTTCTGGCAATATTCATAACCTGTTCTTGGTAAACAATAATTCCATAGGTATCTTGGAGAACAGGCTCTAGAGATTTTTCCCCTTCAAAGAAATAATCAACCTCTTTTCGACCAAACTTTCTTTCGATAAACTCATCATGCATTCCAAGCCCCATTGGACCTGGTCTATAAAGAGCGTTGATCGCAGTAATATCATCAATAGTACCGGGCTGTAATCTTGAACATAGATCTTTCATTCCCGAAGACTCGAGTTGAAAGACTCCCGTAGTGTTTCCAGCTGAAATTAAATCATAAACATTTTGATCTTGATCATCAATCGATTCAATATCAAATGATTTATCATGATCTCTTCGAATAAAATTACTTGCATTCTGAATGACTGTAAGAGTTTTAAGACCTAAGAAATCGAATTTAACTAGACCTATTTCTTCAGAAAAATCTTTATCAAATTGAACAACTTGCTCACCTTCCCGTCCTTTGTATAATGGACAATACTTAACAAGAGGTTCATTAGTAATAATAACTCCAGCAGCATGAATTGAAGCATGTCTCAAAAGACCTTCTAGTCTCAAAGATATCTGAATAATTCTTCTTATTTTTGGATCTCTCTCAGTAAGTTCTGAAAGCTTAGGTTCCATTTCAAGCGCTTTAGTAAGAGTAATTCCAAGTTCATCAGGAATTAATTTAGCCAGAGCATCAGTTTCAGCATAAGGGAGCCCATAAACTCTAGAAACATCTCTTATAACAGCTTTGGCTTGAAGTTTTCCAAACGTTATAATTTGTCCAACTGTTTCAGCCCCGTATTTTTTAGTAACGTATTCAATAACTTCTTGTCTTCGATCCTGACAAAAGTCGACATCAAAATCTGGCATAGAAATACGTTCTAAATTGATAAACCTTTCAAAGAGTAAATTATACGGAAGCGGATTGATATTAGTAATATCTAATGAATAAGCAACCAGTGATCCCGCCCCAGATCCCCTTCCTGGTCCAACTGGAATATCATTATCCTTTGACCATTGAATAAAGTCAGAGACAATACAAAAATATCCAGGGAATCCCATTTGCAAAATGGTATCAATTTCAACTTGGAGTCTTTCATAATACTGAGGTCTTATTTCCGATTCCCAGTTTGGTTGATTCACAATATTTCTAAAGTGAGGACCTTTGAATCTCCGTTCTAATCCTTCTCTTGATTCCCTTATAAAATACTCTTCAGTATTTTCTCCAGTATCAATATGTTTATCAAAGTCTGGCAGATGGTAAATTTGTTTGCCATCATCATCGTGCCAAGTAATTTCCAAATTACACTTATCTGCGATTTCTAAAGTATGATCACATGATTCAGGCAAGTCTTTAAATGCATCTCGCATTTCTTCGGCTGATTTGAAATAAAACTCATCCGTAGTAAGCTTCATTCTTTTTTCATCCATGAAGGTCTTACCAGTTTGAACACAAAGAAGAACTTCTTGTGCAGCTGCATCGTCTTTAGTTAAATAATGACAATCATTAGTCGCTACTAACTTTATATTATGCTCTTTAGAGTATTCAATAATCTTGTCATAGACTTTTTCTTCTTCAAGACCATGTCTTTGAATCTCTAAGTAAAAATCATCTTGAAAAATTTCTTTGAGTTTTTGAATTGCACTATGAGCTTTATCATCCTGACTTGTAAAAAAATTAAAAGCGACCTCACCCTTCAAACAGGCGGTAGTAGCAATCAGTCCTTCAGAAAACTCTCTAAGGAGATCAAGATCGATTCTTGGTTTATAATAAAAGCCTTCAAGATAAGCTTTTGATAAAAGCTTACAAAGGTTCTCATAACCAACTTGATTCTTACATAGAAGAACAAGGTGATGAATTTGATGCTTAGATTCAACTTCATCCTGGGAAGAAACTGTTTTAGAATTCTTAGGGGGTCTTCGATCAAATCGGGACCCAGGTGTAAAATAAACTTCTGAACCCAAGATTGGTTTAATTCCAGCTTTTATCGCCCTTGTATAAAAATCAATCGCTCCAAACATATTTCCATGATCAGTCATGGCAATGGCCGGCATATTGTACTCTTTTGCCTTCTCAAATAAATCGTCTAGCCTTAAAGCTCCATCCAAAAGAGAATACTGGGTATGTAAATGAAGGTGAACAAAACTATCTTTATGTTCTTCACTAACTTTCATCTCTGGAAATAAAAATGGATTCTTCATCGAGCCTCTCTCACAGGAATTTTCTAGATTGTGTGTACAGTCTAGTTATGCCATTTTTGAGACGTTTTTTAAAGATAACAAAGATGAGAATGAATAATATCTATCCTTAGAATAACGCAACACAAATAAAAATAATGTAATAATAAGGACTTAGAAATCAGAATTTTCGGAATTGGAAAGTGCAGGCTCCCTCAAACCTACACTTTTCAATTTCGCAGTATCACATAAGGCTCAATTCCTTTATTCAAAGGAGTCAGGCCGCTAAACTTCCATAAGATAACTCATCGTAAATATCAGGGGCTAATTCATACAAAAGCTCATACCAGTCATCTTCCGATAACGTGTCATTAAACTTTAAAATACGCATAGATTTTAATCTGGAGTTAAGTCCTTCAACATCTAAATAGGACTTTCCCTGAAACTGACATGAATAAATTGCTTTTGTGACTTCCTCTGAATACTCTTCTCTCAAAGTATCAATGAGGATTTCCTTCTCAAACATTTTGTTACCCTCCAACACACGTACAATAGTCTTGGTAAATTTGTTTATTAGATTTTATCCTCGTGCCGCAATTTCTATTTAATTTTTCTTAAAAACATCAAAAAATTCAATAATTACAAAAACTTAGCTAAAAAACTAAATAAAAGCCTCTTAGAAACATTTGTTAAGTATTTTTCATTTATTGCTAAATTCTGCCAACTTTTGGATGGTAAGCGGAAATAATCAATCACCCAGAATAACTATTCTTATTCCCACTCAATCGTACCAGGAGGTTTAGAGGTGATATCATAAACGACTCTTGTAATCCCAGCGACTTCATTTGTAATCCTTGCTGAAGCTTTTGCCAAAAACTCATAAGGAAGATGAGTCCAAGTCGCTGTCATTCCATCTGTTGAGTTCACAATACGAATACAAATAACTTCTTCATAAGCTCTCGCATCACCTTTAACCCCAACAGTTTTCACAGGAAGTAATACTGTAAATGCCTGCCAACAAGCTTGGTACAAATTTTGATTCTTAAGTTCTTCAAATAAGATTTGATCCGATTCTTGGACTTTTCTAACTGCATCTGGTGAAATTTCTCCAAGAACACGAACACCGATTCCAGGTCCTGGAAATGGATGTCTATGAACCCAGTCATATTTTAAATTTACAGATTCTCCTAGAGCTCTTACTTCATCTTTAAATAAAAATTTTAATGGCTCTAAAAGTTTAAGTTTCATTCTTTCTGGAAGCCCACCAACATTGTGATGTGATTTTATAGTTACGGACTTCCCACCCTTTTTATGAGGAGAAACTGATTCGATAACATCAGGATATAAAGTCCCTTGCAATAGGTATTCAAACTTAATCCCACGCTCTTTTTCAAAGAGATGAACTTTCTCTTCAAAAACTTCAATAAACGTAACCCCAATGGCCTTTCTTTTCTTTTCAGGCTCTGGAACACCTGAAAGTTTAGAATAAAAAAGTTCCTTAGCATCAACGACTTCAATATTAAGATCAGTTTCTTTTTGAAGGGTTTCAATATGATGATAATCTTGTGGCCTCAAAAGTCCATTATCGACAAAGAAACAATATAAGTCATCACCTAAGACCTGATGTGCTATAGTTGCGGCAACAAGAGAATCAACTCCCCCTGAAAAAGCACAAAGAACTTTACTTCCTTTAACCTCTTCAACTTCTTTAATACAGTTTTCTAACATAATCTCATTTGACCAGTTTTGTTCCAGCTTAGCGATATCGACAAAGAAGTGATTTAAAATCTCTTTACCATGTTCTGTATGTTCCACCTCAGGATGAAATTGAAGTGCCATAATTTTTTGAGCTTTACTCTCAATCCCAGCAATGAGCCCGTTATCACTTTTTAAAATAATTTCAAATCCTGCCGGGACTTTAGTAACGTGATCAAAATGACTCATCCAAGTATTAATTGAAGTTTGAACATTTGGAATTTCAAAACTTCCTTCAGCATGAACTCTTGCATGTCCATACTCCCCTTGAATACCTCTTTCAACTGTTCCACCAAAATGATTTGAAATAAGTTGCATTCCATAACAAATCCCTAAAGTAGGAATCTTTTTATCGAATATTTTTCCGTAATTTGTTTCATCTTCAAATATAGAATTGGGTCCACCAGAAAGAATAAAAGCAGTTGGTAATTCTCCACCATCTATTTTTTCAAAACAGTCATCAACTGTCATGATCTCAGAAGCAAATCCTAACTCTCTTGATTTACGTGTAATTAACTGGGTGTATTGTGACCCGAAATCGATAATCCAAATATTACTCATTATTATTTTAACCTTTTAAGCCCAAACCATTAACTCAATCGATAGTTTGGAGCTTCCTTAGTAATGTTAACATCATGTGGATGAGACTCTTTTAATCCAGCAGGTGAGATTTTTACAAATCTAGCTTTCACTCTTAGTTCAGAAAGATTAGCAGCTCCAGTATATCCCATCCCCGATCTGATACCTCCAAGAAGTTGGTAGATATTCTCAAAAAGTGAACCTCTATAAGGTACTTGCCCTTCAATTCCCTCAGGAACTAATTTATTTTCTTCGGTCACATTTCCTTGACCGTATCTATCCTTTGACCCTTTAACCATTGCTCCAAGAGAGCCCATTCCACGATACATTTTATAAGCTCGCCCTTGATAAATAATTCTTTCTCCAGGAGTTTCATCACACCCAGCAAAAAGTGAACCAATCATTACGGTTTCGGCTCCGGCCGCTAAAGCTTTAACAATATCACCAGAATACTTTATTCCTCCATCTGCAATAAATGGAACATCAGCTTTTTTACAAATTTCTTTGCAGTCAAATAAGGCTTGTAATTGAGGAACACCAATACCTGCAACAACCCTAGTTGTACAAATTGAACCCGGTCCAATACCAACTTTGATTCCATCAGCTCCTGCTTCGATTAATGCTTTACAAGCATCAGCTGTGGCCACATTCCCACCAACAACATCAACATCTTTTGAAAGGCCCTTAACAGTTTTCACCATTTCGAGCACTCCTTTTGAATGCCCATGAGCTGTGTCCACGACAATCGCATCAACCCCAGCTTTTACTAGAAGTTTTGCTCTTTCTAATTCCTTCTCACCGACACCAATTGCAGCTGCAACTCTTAATCTTCCAAGATCATCTTTATTTGCATTGGGATGGGCCCTTGATTTTTCAATATCTTTAACTGTAATTAATCCTACAACTTTTTCATTTTCATCAATGATTGGAAGTTTTTCAATTCTATGAATATGTAAAAGTTTTTTAGCATCTGAAAGGTCCAAGCCTTCTTCAGCTAAAACAAGATTTTCTCTTGTGGTCATCATGTCTTTAACTAACGTCTGATTATTATCTTCATAGCGCATATCTCTATTGGTAAGAATCCCAACAATCTTTCCTTCAGAATCAGTAACAGGAAATGCAGAGAAACCAAACTTTTCAATCCTGGTTCTAACAAATTCTAAATTGTCCTCTGGTGATACACAAATAGGATCAGCAACCATTCCGCTTTCAAATCTTTTTACTTTAATAACTTCTTTAGCTTGAAGCTCTGCGGATAAATTCTTATGAATAACACCAATTCCACCTTCTTGCGCCATGGTGATGGCCGTAAGTGACTCGGTCACAGTATCCATTGCAGATGAAGCAATTGGGATATTAAGTGAAATTCTTTTAGTAAATCTTGTTCGTAAATCTGCTTGATGAGGAAGTATCTCAGAGTAAAGGGGCATCAATAGAACATCATCGTAGGTTAGACCTGGTTCTTCCGTATAAAACATTTTAGACCTCAAATATGAAAATTTGACTCTAAATTTACCATATATTGGGTATTTAAAACAGAAGATTTCCTCAAACCTGTAAAAATGTCACTCAATAGTCGACTAAATCATTTCAAAAAAAAATTACTTTTTGAGCATTTGTTCAAAAATCTTTGACAGGCAATTTTCGAAGGTATTAGGATCGAATTCATAAATGAGGAAGTGTTATTTGAAGAACCATTCAACAGTCCATCAACAAGTAAGGGCTACTTAAGAAAACTTGCTATCATAGAAGCAACCATTGAATGTAGTGCATCTATTGGTATCGAAAAAACTTTGAACATGCCCATGGTATTAACCCTGGAAGCGAAATTGATAACTGTGGAACAGAAGGTACTTATGTCAAAAAGATTGGTGTTTGTACAGCTTATGAAACAGCCTTATTCTTTGGTTTAAATAATTAATTTAAATAGAAATTAGTACTCTTTTTGATAGTCGTTGGAATAGGACTTAAGTTCATCAATAAGATGATTGACTTCCTCTGGATTTCTTTTGATTCTGCCAGATTCCCTTTCCAGACTTGATTCAAAACCAGATTTTTTAAGATCATTTATAAGGTTTAACTTTTTGATAGATGCCGGAGCACGATCTGAATATTTTTTAGTTTGTTTTTTAGCAGGGATAATCACAACCTTCCCTGCTTTTACTTTGGTTGAATTTAATCTCGTTGTGGACTTTTTTGCAGGAGTATAACCAAAATAGTTAACTGGTGCAGTTTTAGAGTTTTGAACTGGTTTATACTTCCACGCATCTTTCTTTTTCAAATCGTTGTAATATTTTAAAGGACTATCACCCACTGAAGCAGGTAATCTTCCTGAGCTCTTGTAAGTTTTAATCGTTATTAAACGCCCTTTCTTACTTGAAGTACTTGATTGTGGAACAGAAGCAATCCCTCTTCCCATAGTAGGGCTTTCTTTCTTCTCACCCCACAACAAATGTTCATAATTGGTTTTTTGTAATTTATCAAAATGAGCAAAAACTGATTTCATCTCTTTATATGATTGTAAGCCGACTTTTGTCGCCCCTCTAGGAATTCCATTCTCATATTTCGGATCGATTAAAGAGAAATACCCTGATGCAATATTTGTTTGAAGTTCCGGTTCTATGGCATTTGAAAACTTAACTTCTCCAGTTAAAACTAACAACTGTGTTTTACCACTTATATTATCGAATGAATAAATGAACTCACCTTCATTAAACACCCCAACAGAATTAGATGTGTTTATAAGACCTCTTTGCTTATTATTTGATTGAACCCAAATATGTCCATTTTTAAGCTCTACAATTCCATCAAATAGTTTTACTAAACTTCCACCGTTTACATGAAATATATGGCCTTTAGCATTAACCAAAGACAATGTTGAACCATCTTCAACCATAACTTCTGATAAGTCAGATAACTTACTTCCATATTTTAGGGTAACAGCCTTTTTTCCATAAAAAGAAAAAGCATTCCCTTTTACATCTAATACTCTTGCCACAATTTTTGCATGAGTAATTTGAGTCATGAATATCAATAGAACAAGTAACCCTAACTTCATAAATTCCTACTTCTTGTACTTATGGTTTAATTCTTCATAGTATCTACTAAGAACTTTCCACTCATCCGTGTTTCTGTACTTTCTTCTAAACTCTTCTACCGTTTCCACGAATTCTGCCTGATCTCCCTGATAAAAATGGGAAAGGGCAAGCCACAGTTTAGCTCCTCTGTAATATTTTGATTTTGGATGATTTTTAACTAAAGCCCTAAAATGATTTTCAGCCCAATCATAATGCTTTTTAGATTCATAAGCAGCGATTCCTGCTTCAAAAAGTACTTTATCGTTTATAACTTTACTTCTTGGGTAATGTTTAAGTAATGAATTATAAAATTGAGCTGATTTATCGTAGTTCTTAAAATGTAAAGCCTGGCTTCCCACTCCTAAAAGTTTATCAGGACTCCATTTATATAAATCAAAATTTACTAAATCATTAACTGACTTCTTAGGAATACTAGCGATCGTTCTTTGAGTTTTATCCATGTTTTGCATTTCAAGATGCTCTTTTTCAGCTTTTAATCGTGCAATTGTAGACCTTAACTCTTCATTTTCTTTTGCTAAGAACCTAACCTTTTTAGATAACTCTAAAGCTTTATATTCATAATTATGAACAGTTTCAGCCCTTTTTTTAAAGTCATCCCAAAGCCCATATTGACCAGCTGTATAAGCAAAGATAAAAGTTAAAACGCTAAATAATGTTAATTCTTTCATAGTTATTTCACCAAACTCAGGTTTTTCTTAGAGTCTTTTTCGGAACACCAAACAAAAACTTTAGAGATATAATGGGATTAGTACTTGAGATAATTATTTCGATAGGTTTTCCATCATTTTAATAACTTAAGTAATCAGAAATTCAAGAGGGTCATATCCGTAATGGACAATTTAGCTCTATTAAGTTTTTTCAAAAATATGGTATGATATGTAGTAAGAGAATTATATTTCTCTTATCCTGCAGGTAGATTTCAAATAATCAAGCTTTTACCGAATGAGCCGATGAGTAAATGAGGTAAAAAAAGGATTCTCAATGAAAGTAACCCTAATGCTATTTCTTATTTCTCTAGTTAGTTTCAGTGCTCATGCAAGAAAGCCAGCAGTAGAAGATTTTGTTGGTGTTGAACCCGAGAACTATCAAAAAACACCTGAAGGGACTCAAGTCTTATTTGACTTCAAAAAAGAATTATCTACTAAAAACATAAGTTCAAAAGAGAAAAACTTATTTGGTTCAATAAGCTCTAATAGTTCTTTAGGAGCTTATGGCCTTGCACTTTTTATCACCTTACCTTTTTTAATGTGGTTTGGACTAACCAGAAATGTCAGAGGAGATAATCCTCATTTAACAAATGAGGAATCAGCTCAACAAGAATTTAAGTTTGAAAGTAAAATGGCCAGTAGTGAAAATATTGCTAAACTAGAAGATTATCGTAAAAAAGATGATCACGACTCTGAGAAGAAAGCATCTTAGTTAAAGAGATTTCCAGTTCCCTTCTGATTCATACATATAGAGATGTTGTGAGCGATTAAAACTTACGGAGATTTCTTTATTTCCATCACCATTATAATCAATGACATTTACACTATACCTTCGATTATAATACATTTTTCCACCAGCTCTTTCTCTCTCATGCCAAAAATAAGGTCCTTTGTTTAAAACAGCTTGCTCTAACTTATTTTTTGGAAATGTCACAAAGTATAATCTTCCAGAGCCTTCAAATGTTGCTGACTCATTATGACCTTCATAATAATGAAGAATTAACACATTGGTATTTTTATTAACGGCTTTGAGATGAGCTTTAAAAATTTTTGAATCATCACCTTTTGTTATCAGAGCTTTTTCTAGTACAACTTTTCCAAAGGGATCTACAATTCTGATGAAATCAATTCCATCTCTTTTAATCGTCTGAAAATAGTCTTTTCTACCATCTGAATTTAAATCTATGACGTACTTAGGACTTATGGCCTCCGTCTTATAGTGAAGAGGTTTAACCCCTTCATATAGCTGTCCATTGAATATATCTCTATAAAATCGCTCATCTTGCGCATTGCAGACAACATTTAAGGAAAAGACTAAAAACACCAAAATCAGTTTCATAAGATTATTGTATCTTAAAACTGGCCCTGATAGAATACTGAAAAAATTGATCAAATTGTTAAGGAATTTCTGCATGAATATAGGTTTAGCTTTTGTTTTAAATGAATCACAAGTCATCATCAAATCGCTCAATGAGAAAGATAATTCAGTAAAAGACAAAAAAATTGATATTATCTCCCTACCTGATGAAGAAATAGATTCAATATACTTTTCAGAAACAATAATTGAAAACTCAAGTATTGCTAATATTATCGAGAAAGAACAAAAGTTTATTCCAACTCACACATTTGAGTCTCTTGAAATTCAGCCTGGAAATATCGAAAGCTTCAAATATGATGATTTTTTAAGCTTATTTCAAAAATCAAGCTCAAGGTCGATTTTAGCCAATAACCTTAATACGATTGAAAACTCCTATCAAACAATCACCTACTTAAAAGATCTTTATATAAAAGATAGAAATAATTTTTTTGAAGAACTTTGGTTTTTAACCAAACAGACATTGGCCACTCAAGAACTTAATATTATCTTTCATGACTTAAAGGAACCTACAGAGAAGCAATCTGAAAAAGGTGAAAAGCCAAAACTTTGCTATTCTTATGTTTCTGGAAAAAAAGTTCCTAACCTTCTTCCTGGTAAAGAAAAAGAAAATCTTATTATGGCCGATTATGAAAAAGAATTTACAGGATCATTTAATATAACAGAGTTTAATGCTGAAAAGGGTCAACTTATTGCCTGTGCAAAGATAGACCTTAGTCCAGTATTAGTTATGGCAAAGCTTCCTAGCTTTAACCCTATTCAAAAAGCAGTATTAACAAGCATTTTTACAGGTTTACAAAAAGCTTAATCTAAGCTCCAAAGCCCTTAAGTTGCTCGCCACCTAAGACATGAAAATGTGTATGGAAAACTGTTTGTCCGCCGTTCCCATTTATATTAGTGACAACTCTAAAGCCTTCACTTTCCAAATTATTTAAAGAAGTAAAGCTTTGAATGGCACCGAAGATATCTCTAAGTTGGTCTGGATCGTTGGTCATGATTTCATTTACATTCTTAGAATGCTCTTTATGAATAAACAAATAATGCTCTTTCGCCATAGGAGCTATATCCTTAAACCCATAAACATGGTCATTTTCAAAAACTTTTTCAGATGGAATTTCACCTTTAATAATTTTACAAAATAAACAATCACTCATGATTTAACCCTTTCAATATTTGCCCCAAGTCCTTTTAACTTTTCAGCTAAAGACTCATATCCCCTATCAAGATGATAAATTCTATTAATTTCCGATTCCCCATCAGCATATAAAGCTGATAGAATCAAAGCAGCACTCGCTCTTAGATCAGTACACATCACAGGAGCAGAGCTCAATTCATTTACTCCAGATATAATAGCACTATGTCCATCTAACTTTATATCCATTCCCATTCTCACTAATTCTGGAACGTGCATGAATCTATTTTCAAAAATATGTTCAGAAACAATAGAATTTCCTTCTGCTATTCCCATTAAGGCCATAAGCTGGGCTTGTACATCCGTAGGAAAGCCTGGAAATGGTGCAGTATCAATCTTAGCCCCTTTTAATTTTCCACTTGGGAAGACATGGATAGAGTTTTTTCCAATTTCAAGTTTTGCCCCCATATCTTTTAAAACATCAGTAACAGCCTCAATGTGCTCCGGATTAAAGTCCATTACTTTGATTTCAGAGTTAGTCATTAGACCTGCAATGACATAGGTCGCTGCCTCTATTCTATCTCCAATGATTTTATATTCATTATTGGTTGTTACTTGATATTTAGAAATATCCCTTCCCTTAATTCTTATAGAAGAGCTTCCGGCTCCTGAAATCTCTGTTCCAAATTGGGATAAAAAATTAGCAAGGTCAACAATCTCGGGTTCCTTCGCTGCATTTTCAATTATCGTTTCACCATCGGCCCAAACAGCGGCCATCATTAAGTTCTCAGTTGCACCAACAGATGGAAAAGCAAGATCAATCTTTGCCCCTTTTAAGCGCGAGCAACTAGCATGAACATAACCTTTCTCAATATTAATTTCAGCTCCCATTTTTTCTAAACCAGATAAATGAATATCCACTGGACGAGAGCCAATAGCACACCCCCCAGGAAGAGACACAGTGGCTTCTCCAAACCGTGATAAAAGTGGACCTAAAACAAGAATTGAAGCTCGCATCTTACGTACAAGTTCATAATCAGCAATCGTTTTATTTATTTCTCCAGCTAAAATAGTCTTTCGATCTAACTCTCCAGTTACTTTAGCACCCAAACTTTCCAAGATTTGAATAAAAAATCTGATATCACTTAGCTTGGGAAGTTGGTTAAATACTATTTCTTGTGGAAATAAAATACTTCCAGCAAGGATAGGTAAAGTTGCATTCTTTGAACTTGAAATAGTAACACTACCATTTAACTTATTTGGGCCTTTTATTAAAAGTTTATCCATATACTTTTTCCTTATTTGTATGCGTATAAAAATCTTAAGCGATGAGTATAATCATTTTTTAACTCAACTCTTGAAAAATATTTTTCTGCTATTATTTTTAATCTTTCTAAATTATCTTCGTGCCCTTCCATAAAAAAAGCACCATTATCTCTAAGTCTTTTAGAAGAAGTCTTAAAAAGATCATCAAACCACATGTCATAAGCATCATCTTCTAGATATAGAGCTATATGTGGTTCAAATTGGTGAGCTTGAAGGTGGACTCCTTCACGATCAGATTTCATTTTAATGTAAGGAGGATTCGTAACGATAAAGTCAAAATCACCTTTTATATTTTCAAAACGATCTGACTCTTTAAGAGTTATATCGTTTCCTTTCTTTACCAAGTTTGCGTGTCTAAAGAGGTTAATCCTTGCTACCTCTAAAGCATTAGGACATATATCCCCACCTGTTATATCCAGCCTTTTTTGACTTTCCATTGCAATAGTTAATCCAATTATAAATGAACCAACTCCTATTTCACACATCTTTAGGGAATGCTCCGAATGTTTATCTAAAAACTGAATACTATCTTCTACTAAAATTTCCGTTTCTGATCTTGGGATGAGAACATTTGGATCAACATAAAAAGAGCTTTTATAAAAATAAGATTCTTTAAGGATATACTCTAGAGGTACCCCTTGCTGTAATTTTTCTATAAAAGTATCTGGTAAATCAATATGAACATCGGTTTCTTTTATTTGATGAAATTGACAATAATCATCTAAAAGTCTTTTAAACTTTAATCCCGGATAGTTTGAAACTAACTCTGGTTTATTTTTTTCAAAATAAGAATGAATAAATTCTTTTATATTTTGCATACTTCAAATTCTTCTTTTGTCATGGAGTAACTAGCGTGATCCACAAAATGATCATAAAGCCATTCCCGTTGCCTCAAAATCCCTTCAAATTTCATTCCTACCCTCTCTGCAACCTTGCGACTTTTTTGATTCTCAACAGCTGCAGCAAGAATGACAAGTTCAAGACTTTGGTCGTAAAAACTTAACTCCATCATTTTTCTTAGGGCCTTAGTCATAATACCATTTCCAGCAGCTGACTTTGCTAACCAATAACCTATTGTTGTATATTTATTTGATTGAGAAATCATATGCTGACTAATTATCCCTACAATTTTATCATCAAAAATAATAAACAAACTATAAGTTCCAGTCTCTTGAATTTCCTTCAATGTATTTTTTATGAAATTTTCACTATCTTTTGGAGTTTTATTATAATCTAACCATGGAAGCCACTCTCGCAAGTGTGTTCTATTTTCATCAACAACTTGGAACAACTCATCGGCGTCTGAAATTTCTAAAGATCTTAAATATAAGTTTTCTTCAATTTGAATTTTCATAATACAAACCTGTAATAAATTATTTTCATAGCTTATTAACCTGAACTCGAAGAAACAAGAGATACAAGGAGTAAAAATTCGATGAAATGAGGCTTACTTAATGTAAGTCGGAATTGAATCGAATTTTTAACGACACAGTAGATCGCAGTTTATCTGTGTTCAGAGATTTAATCTTCTTCACCTTTAAGTAACTGAGCTTGATTATGTGCAATTAGAGCATCAGTTACAGGAGCTAAATCTCCCTCAATTATTTTTTCAAGAGAGTATAAAGTTAATCCAATTCTATGATCAGTTAGTCTTCCTTGAGGATAATTATAAGTTCTAATTCTCTCAGATCTATCACCGGTACCAACTAACCCTTTTCTTTTTGCAGCTTCTTCATCGTGAGCTTCTTGAACCATTTTATCAAAGATTCTGTTTTTCAAAATCTTAAGGGCTTTTTCTTTATTTTTAAGTTGTGATTTCTCATCTTGAATAGCAACAACAGTATTAGTTGGTAAGTGAGTTACCCTTACAGCTGAATCTGTTGTGTTAACTGATTGACCACCTTTACCACCAGAACGATAAACATCAACTCTAACATCATTCATATTTAATTCAAACTCAACATCATCTGCTTCTGGCATTACTGCTACGGTAATCGTACTGGTATGAACACGTCCTTGAGATTCTGTTTCAGGAACTCTTTGAACCCTATGAACTCCAGACTCATATTTCATAATGGAATAAACTTTATCCCCAGTTACGTTTAAGATAACTTCTTTATAACCTGAGTCAGATTCACTTGCTGATACTAACTCGGCCTTAAAACCTAAAGTGGCGAAGTAGTTTTTATACATTCTCCAAACATCACCAACAAAAATTGATGACTCATCACCTCCTGCACCGGCCCTTAACTCGACCATACAGTTCTTATTATCAAGTGGATCTTTTGGAAGAAGAAGAATTTTCAACTCATCTTCCAAAACTGGAATTTCCGATTCATATTCAGAAATTTCCTCTTTGGCCATCTCTCTCATATCTTCATCTTTTTCAGTTTCTAAAATTTCTTTAGCACCTTCAAGATCACCTTTTATCTTTTTATACTTTTTATAACAATTTACGAGGTCTTCGATATTTCCTCTTTCCTCTGAAACTTGTTTAAACTCTTTTTGACGATCATAAATGGTTGGGTCCGCCAACTTTTCAGTTAACTCTTCGAATCTTTTTACAACTTCTTCTAACTTATCAAACATTGACACTTTTCTTACTCCAAAAAGTCTTTAAGAGATGAATTGGGTTGATCCAAATCATCTAACGACTTTATATCTATCTCTTCTAGATTTACTAATTTTTTATTTGCTTCACCTAACTTATATTTTTCCTCTAAGGCCAACACTGCTCTAATCGACGCTAAGGCAACCTCGAGCTGCTTTTCATCAGGCTCCCTCGTGGTCAGATTTTGCAACATCATACCCGGGAAACTAAGAAATTTGCAAAATAATTTTGAAGGATAACGCCCAGCATACTTAATAATTTCGTATGATATACCAGCAATGGGAATCATCAGTCCTATTTTAGCTATAATAGCAATTATATGCTTCATTAGAAAGGGTAAGTCTTCTCCAAAAGAAAAAGTACTAAATACCCCTGAAAAAAAAATGATGGAAACTAGTAGAAGGAAAAATACAAATGAAGTTCCACATCTGGGATGAAGCTTAGAGTATTTAAGAGAATTTTTTACGACTAAACTCTCTCCTCCTTCGAAGGTTGCAATAGATTTATGTTCTGCCCCGTGATATTGAAAAACTCTCCTGATATCAGGTATCTTTCCAATAAAATAAACATAAAAGATAAAAACAAAAGCTTTGATAAGTCCATCAATAGTATGAAACCACATACCTTTTAAAGATAGACCTAAAGAAAAACCTTGATTAAGCCCCTCTGTAGCGGCATGAGGTAGAAAAACAAAAACAGTCATTCCAAATGCGAATGCGGTTAAAATCGTTAGAAAAGTCATAATATCAACAGATTCACTTTTCTTTTTATCGATTTCTTCACCCATGGCCACATTTGCGGAGTAATTTAGCGCAACTATACCATTGGCCATAGCTTCTATAAGCATTAGAATTCCACGGAAAAAAGGTTTTCTAAAAAGAGAAATTCTATTACCAAGACCATACCACTGATCCCGTCTTAGTCTTATTTCACCATTAGGCTTCCTGACGGCGACGACAAATGCATTAGGGGATCTCATCATGACCCCTTCAATAACCGCTTGCCCACCGAGTGAAGTGTAATTTTTTAATAACAGCAAAGGAAGTTTAAATAATCTTCGATTTTCGTCGTCGTCGCAAAGCAAGCCTGCTTGCAACTTACGCTTAGTAAGCTTCAGCATCCTCACTTCACTCCTCCTAGAATCTCTCGCTTCTTTAAACTTTTGAAAAAGATATAAAATTCTAAATTGTAACTAGGTTTGCTTAATTTGGAAGAAAACAAATGTTGAAAAACCGAGGCGGACTCAAATGTCCGTCGCAGGTTTTGAAACATGAAGTTTACTTTCAAAGTAAGTAAACGCTGTTGCAATTTCACTAGCCGTTCATTGAATCCATGAATGCTGAGTTAGTCTTAGAGTTTTTAATTTTATCTAAAACAAACTCCATTGAATCTATTGTATTCATTGGGTGAAGAACTCTTCTTAAAACGAATACCTTAGATAGATCACCTGCTTCCATAAGAAGGTCTTCTTTTCTGGTAGCTGACTTATTAATATCAAGACATGGGAAGATTCTCTTCTCCATTAACTTTCTATCAAGTTGAATCTCAGAGTTACCTGTACCCTTAAATTCTTCGAAAATAACTTCGTCCATTCTTGACCCAGTATCAATTAGAGCAGTCGCAATAATTGTTAGTGAACCACCATTTTCAATATTTCTAGCAGCACCAAAAAATCTTTTTGGTTTATGAAGAGCATTTGAATCAACCCCACCAGATAAGATCTTACCACTTGGTGGAATAACAGTATTGTATGCTCTCGCTAGCCTTGTAATAGAATCAAGTAAGATAATAACATCATGACCTGCTTCAACGAGTCTTTTTGCTTTTTCAATAACCATCTCTGCAACTTGAACGTGTCTAGAAGCTGGCTCATCAAATGTAGAAGATACAACCTCTGCATCAACTGATCTTTTCATATCAGTAACTTCTTCTGGTCTTTCATCAATAAGAAGTACAATTAATTTAGCTTTTTTATGATTATGTGAAATAGCGTTTGCAATATCTTGAAGTAAAACTGTTTTACCTGCCTTTGGAGGTGCAACAATTAGACATCTTTGACCAAATCCTTGAGGAACAAACATATCGATAATTCTAGTAGAATAACCCGTTGGTTGCCCTTCAAGATTAATTTTCTTATTTGGATAAAGAGGAGTTAAGTTATCAAATAGAACCGTTTGCTTATGTTTTTCAGGAGACTGAGTATTAATTGTCTCTAATTTTAAAAGTGCAAAATATCTCTCACCTTCTTTTGGAGGTCTAATCTCACCTGTAATAGTATCACCAGTTCTCAGACCAAATCTTCTAATTTGAGAAGGTGAAACATAAATATCATCTGCACCTGGAAGGTAGTTATAACCAGGAGATCTTAAAAACCCAAAACCATCCGGAAGAATATCTAAAACACCATCACCGTAAATTGATTCATCATCTTCTGCAGTTTTCTTTAATAATGCGAAAATGATTTCGTGCTTTTTCATTGAAGCTGCGTTTTCAACACCAGCTTTAGTGGCCATTTTACTTAATTCTTTGATTTCTTTTTCTCTAAGTTTCGTTAAATGCATTTAAATTACTCCGAAAAATTATTTTGAATAGGTTCTAATTGAACTGTGTGGGACCCCCAAGGTTTCTTGGGCATCTTACTAGGTTATTAATCTTAGTGATTAAGTACATAATATCCGTAAACTCGTGGTTGTCAAGCTTTACAAAGCTTTATGTAAATAGTTAATAGTCTCTTCATATGGAAAAGCAGATAAATCAACAAAAATTCCACAATACCCATCTCATGGGAATTGATTATGGCCAAAAGTTTACTGGCCTTGCAACCTATAAAGTGGGAAATGATCCCTATCCCCTGACCTATGGTAGAATTCAGTACCAATCAGATGATCAACTAATTAAAGAAATTCTTCCAATAATAGAAGATGAGTTTATTGAGACAATAATAGTAGGTGTTCCCTATTTCACTGATGGCACAGAGTCGAAAATGACCAAAACCATAAAGTCATTTATTGAAAAACTGGAAAAAGCCTTAGAAATACCAATATTTAGCGTTGATGAGACCCTAACGACATTTGAAGCAGAAGAAAGAATGAAACAGGATCCTCGCTATAACTTTCAGGTTGATTTAAAGAAAATAGACGAGCTATGCGCCGCAATAATCATAGAAGAATTCTTAAAACTCTCGTCAACTTAATTCATTTTCATTAAACTTTAACAAACAATTTTTTAAGGAAGAGTTAAATGTCAGCTAGTAAGGTTGTTAAATTATCAGTTTTAATTATTGCCCTTTTTGGATTCTTAACCGTTGGTTATATTGCCAAGGAATTAAGTTCATCTTACTCAGGACCTGATACAGAGTTTACAATTAAACCTGGTGAGGGTTTTTCATCTATTAATTACCGGCTCATGAAGTCAAACTTAATAACTGATGCAAGAATTTTTCATTACTATACAAAATTCACCGGAAAGCTCACTAGTTTCAAAGCTGGTACATATAATATTCCTTCAAAATCTAGTATGATGGACATTCTAACTCATCTCACTGAAGGGACTCCAGTTCTTACAAAAATTACTATTCCTGAGGGAAAGAATATGTATGAAATTGGAAGGCTTTTAGAAGAAAAAAAAATCACAACCTACGCTGATTTCATAAAGATATGTAAAGACCCTGAACAAGTAAAAAAACTTGGAATTGAGGCTCCTTCTCTTGAAGGGTACTTATTTCCAGAAACATATAAGTTTTCTCCTGGTACACCTGCAAGACAAGTTGTAGCAACCATGCTCAGCCAGTTTAAAAATCAAACGAAAATGTTAGAGATGGAGTCCACTGCGCTCACGGCCCATGAAGTTGTCATCTTAGCTTCAATCGTTGAAAAAGAAACAGGCGCAAAATGGGAACGCCCAACCATAGCTGGAGTTTACTTAAATAGACTTAAAAAACGTATGAGACTCCAAGCTGATCCAACAACCATTTATGGAATCTGGGAGAATTACAACGGAAACCTTAGAAAGAAACATTTACAAGAAAAAACCCCATATAATACCTATAGAATTAATGGCCTTCCATTAGGTCCGATTGCCAATCCTTCACTTGCTGCCATTAAAGCCGTGCTTGAACCAAAAGAGCATAATTATATTTTCTTTGTAAGTAAAAATGATGGAACTCATGTATTCACTCCAACTTACAAAGAACATAAAAAAGCTGTTGATTATTGGCAAAAAAATATAAGAAATAGAAAAGGTAAAAGCTGGAGAGATCTTAAGCAGTAGGCCTCTCCAGTTTTAACTTGCTTGATTAAGCTTTAAAATTTCTTACCTCTTAATATACAATTCAGGATAGTGTGGATTTTCCACATTATACTCTTCATCAATTAAGATTTTTACAAGGTCTACTTCACTTAAATACCTTAAACTTCTCGTTACTCTTAAACTAGCAGCTTTGCCTTCAATCGCTTTATCGGTACAATTTATTTTAGCTCCTGCTACTACTTTTGTTATTTTGCATACCTCAGCAGCAAAAGACCCTATTGATGTAAATAGTGTTAAAACAATCACTAACTCTTTCATTTGATTCTCCTTTTTTTTCTAAGATCTTCTCGCAAAGCCAAAATTTAATCACTCTTCATGAAAAACTTATATGTGCCTGTTAAAATACTAACACCATCCAAAAGCCCCCTAAATTAAGGTAGGGGGGGAACTAATTACAAATACCTGCCCTTACAAGAGTATTCCTAAACTTTTTAATCTTATGAGCTGCATTTTTATACCCATAAAACACCCTGCCACTTCTTCCAAAATCACAAATATAATAATCCCAAAGACTTTCAACCTTAATTCCATTTATTTTTAAGGTGTGAGAATAATAAGCAGGACAATAATCATTTCTGAAATTATATTCTTGACCAATATAACAAACAGTATTTTTTGGCATGATACATTCTTCCTGTGTTACAAGGTTTATAAGGTCATTTATACCTTTTCCCAAATAATTCCCATTTTCATCAGTAATTTCCCAGCCCAATTCTTGCTCATACTTTTTAAGCTTACAGACCGGAAGCTCATTTAAATTATCATGAGCAAAAACAGACAATGATAAACAAAAAGTTAAAGCGATAATTTTCTTCATTATGCTCTCCTATTAATCGTTACAAGCTTTTTTTGTTTTAGGCGCTTCTTTTATGCAGCCATGCATATTACAGCTTCCACCTTCATAAAAACAGCCATGCATATTGCAGCCTCCTCCAGGAAAATAGCAACCATGCATATTACAACCACCCCCCTGGGCGTATTTACCGTGCATATTCGCAGCGACACATTGAAATAGTTCCTCCCTGTCACGCTCTCTAATTTGATCTTGAAGCCTGCTTAACCTTCTAAGCAGCCCCTCTTTCTCTGCTCGCCAATTAGCATAGTCCTCATCATAATTGGCCTGTAGCCCACTTAAATCAATCTCACATTGTTTAAGTTGAGCAGTAACATCTCCACTGGAGTTTCCAGAATTTGCCCCCCTATATCCACAATCGTTTAGATCTGTTCCTAGATCGCAAAGAGAATAACTAGATCCAACACCTCCATCGTCACAGCTTCCATCATTTGCATACTTACAAGTATTATTATTAGCGAAAGTCCCAATCGACCAAACTACTGTTACCAATAAAATTAATTTTCTCATTTTTTTAAACTCCTTAATAGTTTCCAAGAATGCTCTCTACTGAATAAGTTATAGTTGCACTTTGAGAGTAAGTTACTGGCTCAAAAATAGAAATTTCGTGACATTCTCCCAGCCTAATATTTGTTACATTTAGACCTTTCGTTTGATCAGCAATGTTTTGCGCCAAGTTTTTATTGGTTAATTCACAACTCTCCTGGGTTGACTCACTAACTTCAAATTTTCTTGTAATCTCCACTTGAGCAAAACTGGTTACGCTTAAAACTGTTAATAAAATTAAAATTGATTTTTTCATAATTTCCCCTTGTTTGTTTAAAGACTTTATAAAGCAAACTTGAGATAAGCGGGGGATTAACTAGAGATAAATGTTTATTAGTGTTTAAAGATTTTTAAACAGATACTTTTTACACTATCCCCTATTTTCATGAATATTTTTTACATAATTACAAAAACTTGATGCGTCGCAACTGTAACAATGATATTAAATGTTAAATGGTGGTTTTATGTATCAAGACGTTGTTTACGCAATAAATTCAGAGTTTTCGGCCAGAAAACTAAGAAACTCGAGTTATACGCTTAGGGCGTATGCGAGAGACCTTGATATTAGTCCAGCTTATCTTTCATTGGTTCTTAATAAAAAAGTACAAATCAGTAAGAAAAAAGCCAAACATATTATTCAGAGTATTTACTCACCTAAAGAATCCAAACAACTGCTAAGTCTCATTGAGACCATTGAGGAGAGATTCTTTTTTAAGGGGCAAATTCCTGAATACAAGAAAGTGTATTCCCAAATTACTTTAACCTGGGCACACTACGCTACACTAGAAGTATTTAACCTATGTAATTTTAGTCTTAATATCGAGCAGCTAAGTAATCAACTGGGTATCGAGCCAGAAAACCTTCAAAAAATAATTAATGATCTTATTAATCTGAATGCAATTTATGAAGAGAATGGTGAGCTAAAATCAAATGAATTATCATTTTCGACAATTAAAGATAAAAATACCACCAAATCAAGAAAACAAATGCAAAAAGATCTTTTAAACAAGTCACTGAAAGCAATTGATAGCGTGGATATAAAAAAAAGAAATCATACTTCAATGACAATTGCAATCAACGACACCGTTATTGATAAGATGAAAGAAAGAATTCAAACTTTTCAAAGAGAGCTATGCAATGAAGCAAGTAGCCTCTCTTCTAATAAAGAAAATGCTGTATATCAACTTCAAATATCACTTTTTCCCCTCATAGGTGAAAAATGAAGTATATATCTATTTTACTTTTATTATTTCTCTCTATAAATGCCTTTTCCAAGGGGGGAGGCCAAGAAGGTGGCGGTGGTGGTGTTGTTCACGACACTTTCATTCAATATGGTAAGGAAGTTTTATTTTTCTTGAAGAATCACCCACAAGGAAAAGAGATTACCCAAAGGAGAAATTTAAATCTTTGTAGACTTAAAAATACTCTAAACGAAAACTTAGTCTATGTTTATGAGTCAGAAGAAATGATAGATCACAGAGGGAGTATCGTTGATGCCTATACATATGATTGGGCCATTTATATCCATAACTCCACATGGAAAAACTATATTGAGCTAGAGCTAAATATCTACCACCTAGTACTAAAAGAAATGCTCAGAAGTGAAGGAAGCTATTTTGATGACGCCATCAATATCTCACTTGAAATAAAAAATAAATCTATAAATGAGTTTTATAAAAATCAAAGAGACTTTTTAAATTGGTTTGAATCAGGTGACCAATGTTTATCTGAGGGCGATCTAACAATTATTGAAGAAAACACTTCTAATAACCTCTTAACGAAAAAACATGAGGTTCCCTATTGTGATGGAATCATCAATGAAAATTCTAATATTACTCCTGCTGATCAACTCTTAATTGCTGCCAAAGAAACCAATTGCATCCCAGTTCCTAGCAGGTGCTCGATAAAAACAAATTTCTCTAAAGTAGGAAATGCTAAGGTTTTAGAAAAGGCTTTATTCTGGAAAGGAAAAAATATTTACAATATTCCAATTTCAAAGATAGATTTACGTACCGGTAAAAAAGTTTTTGAGTATCCATTTAAAGGAATTCTAAATGATATGGTTCGATTTAAGTTAAATGATTTATATTATGCTCAAATCTGTACGAATCGCCCTAGTGATTCTCTTGAAGTCCCTACTTATCTCACGGTAAAAACAGAAGAGGTCTTTTCAAGCCTGCTAGATTTTGAAATTTTAAGACCTGATAATTTTCTTGATTGCCCATTTTGTAAACGGGATAACCTTAAAATTGTAGGATTAGGAAGTAAAATAAAAGTCTTGTCCACTGAATTAAAAACTCATCCTGGAACTCTATCTAAATTTATAAAAGTAAGGCTTATTGAGAACATTAATGTTCCTGAAAGATTAAAAGATAAATCGGCCAAACCTACCCAAGAAGGCTGGATCACCCTTTCATCGACAGATATGCTGTATTATTACAATCACGAGTTTGATCTAATAAACGATCGAAATTAAGCATGGACTTAAGTAAGTAAAACCTTCAAAAACCATTGCGCATAGCGTAATTACCATATATAAATCCACACAAAAAAATAAGATAAAAAGGATTTACCATGAAAAAGATAATTTCGAGCTTGCTATGCTTTTCTAGTTTATTAGGGTTCAGTGCTTACGCCAACAATTCAACAACAAATATGTTATTAGTGATGAATAGCTTTAATTCGGGTTATAATTTAGGGAGAAGCCTCAATAGTTATCAGGTAAGTTATAACCACTTCAAAGCTAAAATCAATATCCAAAAATATAAAGATACACCTACTTGTCGCGCTTTATGGGATGACTCTGGTTATTTTACAAAAGACGATCTAGAACTTGAAGTTAGAATTACAACTGACTCTAAATACCTTGGAGAAGAAGAGAAAAGTGATAAGTTTTCTACTAGCCCTCTAAAAATTAAACCAGATCGAAATGGAAACTTAAACCACACTATACACTTAGAACTACAATCTGTTCTCGAGCCGGGAAATGTCTACGTAACGATTGCTGATACAGATAGAGTTTTAGGAATGGATTTAACAGATTTTGTTGATGATAAATTACAAGAAATAATTTTTAGTTATGAAGATATGACTACCGAATTTGATGGAACATGCTTCTCTGGAAATATTGTAATTGGAGATAACTTCCATGTAGAAAGTCTACAAGAGCAAAATCAAAAACATAGCTTCAAACCACGTATTGGAGATATCGTTCTTTTTAATTGCGGGGATCAGGCGACTCCAGGAAGAGTTACAAAAGAACTAAAATATGACCAAGATAGGGCCAGACTTATGTTTTATGCAGAAGA
This sequence comes from Flavobacteriaceae bacterium, assembly GCA_964215955.1. Taxonomy (GTDB): domain Bacteria; phylum Bdellovibrionota; class Bacteriovoracia; order Bacteriovoracales; family Bacteriovoracaceae. The sequence continues at coordinate 68,548 of CAXPDR010000037.1, read as the reverse complement.
AACTTTTCCCGGAAGAGAGTTCTGTTTTGATGGTCCAATATACGCAGACAACTTAATCTCTAAAAGGCCTGAGGTTGAAGTAGAAAGCCTTAATGGGTTTAGAGTTGGTGATATTATAGAAAATAAGAATTTGGAGCATTATTATTCTTCAGGTACAGTAATTAATCTTTACCAATCTGGTTTTGCCCATATTCAACCCCAAAAAGATAATATAAATAGTGAATTACCTTACGCTGATAGACTTCAAAATATTGAGCATTTTCAATTCTCCGAAATTGATAGATTTCTTTTGGATACATTTAAACCAGGTGATACTGTTCTTACAGGTTTTTTAGAACATAAAGAAAAGGGTTATCCAGATTTTAAAAGGATTATTAAGTCAATTGATTATAACTACAGAGTACGTCAGGTAGAAATTGAGTTTGAAGAAATAGATGCTAAAAATTATTTCACAAGTGGAATAAACTCTAGATCTCTTGAGCCAGGATACTCATCCCAGAAATACATAGAACCTGCTAATTAAAAGCAGGTTCCACTCACATCATTATTTTGTAGGACAGTTTGAACTCCACTTTCCCATGTTGAAATCTTTACATAAGTTTTCTTATTTACATGAGCATCGTATGGATTAAATTCGATTTGGTGATTAACAATCTCAGGACCTTCAATCAAAGAAACAGGGGTTAAGTTTGCACTAAGCTTAGTTATAAGACTATACTTTGGAACTTCAATCTGAACTTTTGCATAATTATAAATTCGTCTTCTCCATCTTGTTGTATACTCTCCAATCCAAAAGCTACTATTGTTAATACATTTAGGGGCAACCAAGTTCAGATCATACTGCCTTCCATTCTCAGAAAGTTCGAACTCGACCTTCCATTTGAAGTATTTACTCGGAAGTTTAACTTGATCTTTTATTAAGTCCATTGATGATCTGTGAATATCTCGACCTTTTAAAATTCTTGAACGCTTTTGATCTAACAATCTCGTTGTTTTTGTTACAAAGCAATCTTTTGAAATTCTTGAGCTAGTAGATGTTATTTTTGTATTTGAACAAGCAACATTACTAGCATGATAATACCTTCCTAACTCACCAGAAATAAGATCAGAATTTCTTAGATAACTATATAACCTATCTCTCATTTCTTTTGATAGAACAGTTACGATTTCATCATCTCTAAAGAAACTCGTTCCCGAACTTGCATCTCCTAAATCGCAATTATTCATGACAACCATAGAAGAGTGTTTTTTAACACTAAATGGATTTAAAAATGTATTTAACTGAACATTACAAGTAACTTTATTTAAAGTCGCTTCAAACTCATTTTTAAAACTAACAGTCCAGCCCTTAAGCTTCTCACCTAAACTCACACCATCAGTAGAGATTTTAGCGAGTGACCGATTCAGTTTTTTACCCAATTTTAATATAACTAAATCATTTTGCCATAGTGCTGGTTCAGTAAATAAATTTTCATCTACATACTCAACTCTATCGCAAGCAACAATCTCAGCATCACTGCTAACCGTTTTTGGGAATACGGCAATAATATTTTCGCTACAGCTTAAACGAGGAATTTTCAAAGGCCTTGGAAGACAACTCGCACTAGTTAGGAGTTTATCTTCTTCAATCAAAGTTCCTGTACAGTAATTAATTTCATTATTCAAAGTCACTACAATTTTGGCGACATTATCTGGGCAAAATAATGGATCATCACACAGTAATTTTTGTTTAGAATAAAAACTACCACTTGGAATACTCGGTGTACTTCTTTCATCCACTCGATCAGCATTAGGTTTAGTGGACTTTTCAGTTTCTTTAAACTCTTTCCCACAAGAAAAGAAGACAGAAACAATCAAGAACAAGCTAAAGAATTTATTAATTTTCATAATTTTTGTCATAGTAAATAATATTAATTCATAGCTAAGTATGTCAAATTTCATGTTTTGTACATAAGTTTCATAAACCTAACAAAAACTTACACATTTCTGCCTAGGCTAAAGTTTTATTGCGCTTAACCGTAAAGAGACGGTAAAATAAATGTACTGCTACGGAATGCGGTGCACATAGCTTCACTTCAAGGAGGAGAGGAAAATGGATGAGAAAAAAGTTAAGTACTTTAGAGAAAAGTTGCTAACCGCCAGAAATCAAATCATCAATAGTGGTATTTTAAACAACTTAGAGGATTTAAAAATAAAGCCAGATGATTTAGCTGATGAGGCAGATCTGGCATCAAACTCAATTAACCAACAAGTATCTTTTAGCATCAGAGAAAAAGAAATGGTAAAACTTAGAAGAATTGATGCTGCTCTAGCAAGAATTGAAGATGGCCAATACGGAATTTGCATCGAGTCTGGAGAAGAAATTGAAGAGAAAAGATTAGAAACCCAACCATGGGCAGAGTTCTGTATCGAAGTTGCTGAAGAGCACGAAAGAGAGCTAAATCAAAGATATCACAGAAGAGCTTAATTAATTCAGCTTTCTATATAGTTTAAGCCCGAGCATTGCTTGGGCTTTTTTTGTCTATTTTTTAAACACCTGTCAGTCTTTGTACAATTTTTAAACACAATTCCCTAGCAAGTACTTAATTTTGTTAAGCTAAGTTTGGCAAATAACTTGCTTTATATTCTGTGACGAACATTGAATCACAGGATATGAATTTATGATTAAAACTCTCTCTCTTCTACCACTATCAGTTACACTAGCTCTATCTATTTCTACGAGTACATTTGCAAAAGAGAAGATGGCTTATTCTCAAGAAGAGCTTAAAAGTAAATTCGCAAGTTGGGGAATTGATCCTCAATATAAAAAAGGTTCAATTAACCTAGAAGAGTCATGGAAAAAGTTCACGAAGAAAAAAGATATTACAATTGCTGTTGTAGATACAGGTATTCAATATAATCACCCTTTTCTAAAAGGAAATGTAGTAGGAACAACTGGAACATCTAATGCTAAAAACTTCGGGAAGGACTTTTCTACGAAGACCCCTACTAATACTCCAGCAGATAGCCATGGCCACGGAACTCATGTTGCAGGAATTATTAAATCAATTTTTCCTGAAGTTAAAATTCTAGCGCTAAAATATTATAATCCAAAAGCATCTGGAAAAGTAAATTTAGAATCAACAATCAAGGCACTTAAATATGCTGTTGATCAAAATGTAGACATTATCAATTATTCAGGTGGAGGCCCAGAATCTTCTTCTGAAGAAAAGGCTGTTCTAAAAGAAGCTGAAAAGAAAGGTATTCTTATCATTGCAGCAGCAGGAAATGAAAAATCAAATATCGATAAATATGAAAATCATTACTACCCAGCTAGTTATGGTCTTTCAAATATTATCTCAGTTGCAGCCCATGATGAATTCAATCAAGTTATTGCTTCATCAAATTATGGAAGTAAAACAGTAGATATTGCAGCTCCAGGTTATAGAATAAAATCAGCAATTCCTAAAAATGGTGCAGGTTTTATGACTGGAACAAGTCAAGCAACAGCTTTTGTTACAGGTGTAGCGGCTTTAATTAAATCAAACTACCCGACTTTAAATTATCACCAAGTTAGAAATATTATTATAAGTTCAGCGAGAAAAATGGCAAACCTTAAAGGAAAAGTTCTTGGTGGGAGTAAGTTAGACGCAGCAAGAGCACTTGAAGTAGCTGATTACGTGAATAAAAGATTGAACCCTAAAAGATCTGTTGCAAAACAATAATCAAAAACAAATAAAATATGCCAAAAGAGATTTAATAATCTAAAATAGGCATATGAAAAACTTTAAATTATACGCTGTAATTTGCCTAGCTGCACTTCTCTACACACTAGGCTTTCCAAATATTTTGAATATATATATTCCATTCGCTTCAATAATTGGAACCACCATTATTTTAAAGACTCTTATAGAGCGACCAAATTGGAAAAGTCGAATCCTTTACTATTTAGGTTATAACCTCATTATTACTATTCTCAGTTTTTATTGGATAACAGGCACTCTTCAAGAGTTTGGAAAAATCCCCTTTATTGTCGCTGCACTCATGAATGGTATGTATAGTTTTCTTCTAAATCCTCAGTTCATCTGTATGATTTTCTTAATTGCAGTTCTTGAAAAATATAAAGGGTTTAAGTTAGAAAATGCTTTAAACTCAGGCTTTAGTTCTTTTATTGGAGCCGCCCTATTTACAAGTTTAGAATATTTTATTCCTCAACAATTCCCAGTTATGCTTGGGCAGCCTTGGATTGTCTTATCAGATTATCTAGGACTTGCATCTTATTTCGGATTACCAGCTTTTTCATTTTTCTCATATTTAATTTGTTTTGAAATTATTTATTTTTGGAGAAGGAAAAAGATTTCTAAATTCAATATCATTACAACTATTCTTTTTATTGCTATTAATCCTCTTATCCCTCAAAAAACTTTTTCAACTCAAACTGAATTCAATGTTAGATTAGTTCAGGCGAATATAAGTAACTTTCTCAAAGTAGAGTCTGAGTCTGGTGGATATGCTAGTACATCTCAAGTTCTAAGAAGATATAAAAGTTTAAGTGATAAACCTTTTAAAGATGATAAAAAACTTGATCTTATTGTTTGGCCTGAAACCGCTTATCCTTATCCTGTACATACTAACAAAGATGACCTTACCCAATCGCCAGTTCCTATAATATTTGCAAGTATAATCCAAAACACTAATGCTAATATGTTAATTGGTGGTTATGACCATTTTCGAGATAATGAAGATGGTAGTTATTATAAAACTGAATACAACTCGGCTTTATACTTTAATCAAGAGAAGCTCTTAACTGAAGTTTATCATAAACATATTCTCATTCCATTTGGAGAAACTTTACCATTTGGTCCTTTAAACAAGTTCGCGAGTAAAGCTTTACCGGAGATGGCATTCTTTGAAGAAGGAAAAAAACACACTGTTTTCAAGACGAATAAAGAGATCAAATTTATGAGTTCAATTTGTTATGAGATTCTACAACCTGAGTTTATTAGAACTTATTTAAACTCGATTTCTCAAAGACCTCATTTAATGATTAACCTTACAAATGACTCTTGGTATGGAAATACAGTCGAGCCTGAACAGCATTTATTCTTAACTCGCTGGAGAGCCATAGAATTTAATCTGCCCATTTTGCGTTCTACTAATACAGGTATCTCAACTTATATAAAATCAAATGGACAAGAGTTAAATCGACTAGAATATGATGTAGAGGGAAATCTGGACCTAAGCTTAAAATTAGAAAATCCTGATAAAAACTTTAGAACTTTCTTTCAGATCTTCGGTTTTTGGGGAATTTTTCCTATATGGGTACTATTCTTTCTTTTTCATTTTTTATGGATAAAATTAAAGTATGAGAAAACTAACTAAACTTTTATTGATACCCATTCTATTTTCGGCTTGTGCATCTTACGAACAATTCAAGCAAATAACAGAAGAACTTGAAATACCGGCCAAAATCTATCAAGCGGATTTCAATCAAACCTGGCAAGCAGTTATCCAGGTAATGAAAAGATTTGATGTGGCCTATCAAAACCAAGAAGCAGGTAAAATAAAGTCCAGATGGATGGATAATACATTACAAGTTAACTTTACAGATTCATTTGGTAGCAACGATAAGGTCAAGGCAGCTGAGTTCAGATTACTCATAAATGTAGCCGAAGGGTTTAGCTACGGTAAAAAGGTCACAAAAGTGACAATATATAAAAGACAAAGAGTAGAAAATGACTTCCTTCAAGGTTGGAAAGAAGTCCCCTCAGATGGAATTCAGGAAAAAACACTTCTCTATCGAGTCGGTATCCTTATAGATAATGATAATAAACTCAAAGAACTTGATAAATTAAGAGAACAGGAAGAGCTTAGAAATTTTTAAAGTTTATCTTTTTAAATGTAAAAATTACCTAGTAAAATCTTCCAGTAATAATGACTAGAATTCAAAAATATTGTAAATCAATATTTATGAATAAGATAATCCTCCTTACTCTAATTATATGCCAATCAAGCTATGCTCTAGAGTGCAATAAAACAAAGCTTGAAACCTTTGAACTTCTCAATAAACTAAACTTTAATTTGAAAAATATTGAATCCCTAGAGTCTCTATCTAGCCTTAATCTTTACCAACAATGTCAGGGAGATGATTTTATCAATCATCTTTGTAATACACCAAATATTGAAAGTCTTACCATTGCAAACGATAACTGCCCAAAAGAAAAGATGCTTACTGGTAAAAATTTCGAACAAATTTCCAATTTAACTAAGCTCAAATTCATAGATTTCGACTATAATAATATTACACCTAAAAGCTTACTTTATTTGAAAAATTTGCCAAATCTAACTCATATAAAGTTATTAGGAAACGAGTTCGGAAAGAAGGAGTTCATACACCTTAAAGACCTTAAATTCAAAATGGAAATTGGTGACAACTCATGGGAGAAGGCTACTATAAGTGAACTTAAAGAATTTCTTGAAAAGGCCCAAGCTCCATATATAAACTTTTCACTCAACACTGAAACAGGAACCTTGAATGATGAAAATGTAGCCGTAGCATTTAGAGAAGTAGCCATATCTGATCAAATTAAATCAATTAAATTTGCAGGAAATATCCCAACTGACATCTTTGCTAACCTTACAAACTCAAAACTAGAAAGAATTTATTGTACAGGGCATATTGAATTTAAATTAAATACAAACTTGTTTAAAGAAAATAAAATTTTAGAACTTGGCTGTCCCTTAGAAACAGACAGAGATTTAAAAGATTTCGCCCCATATTTTAATCAATTAAGATCTTTCAGTATTAGAAACCTAACCTCACATGATGAATTGGATTTAGTTGGATTTTCAAGCCTTAAAGAAATTAATATTGCTCCTGAAAAGTTTGCACACTCCTTGGAGCACTTAGACTTAAAGCTCGACCTTCTACAAAACCTTTTAACAGTAAATAAGGAACTTAAAGTTAATCTTCCTTATAAAACAAATTTTTACAGTGGTGATCAAATTTTGAATAAATCTCAAACACTTAAATCTTTACAACAACTCTGTGGAGATAGCCGATGCTCATTTTATATTGCTGGTAAGAAATTATCTTTAAAAATGGCGATCCGGATAACTAGACCTTAACTAAATCGTTACTTCTTTTAAAGCTGTTCTATTCCAATAGTGCTTCTTAACAGTAATTGGACCTTCTGGTGAATCACTGCCCGTGATTTTAGAAAGAGCATAGTCTAGTTCAGGAAAAACATCTTTATACTTATCCTTCTTAAACATTTTTAAAAGAGCTGGTTTTGCTTTTTTAAATTTCAAATCGCCCACAGTTCTAATGGCATCTTTAATTATATTACTACGCTTTCTTGCACCTTTGATACCTACATAGTTCTTTTTATTAAAAAGCATTTTCCATACATGTGGAGCTAAAGTATCAAGTTTCATTTCTTTAATATTCTGTAGCGCTTGATGTCTTACAATTAAAGATTTATCTTCAAGTGCTCTGGCATATAAACCTTTATATTTTGTTTGGTTTAAATGTAAAAGAACCTTAAGTGAAGCAAGTCTCATCATCCAATTAGGATGTTGAGAGAACTTCGCTATAAAAGGTGCTGACTTATGTCCCATAATTCTTCCTAACATATAAGTTGCGACCCATCTATTTTCATCAGGAAATTTATTACTCTTCATAACCTTTATTAAAGTTGGAACTGCTTTTTGCTTTAAAGCTAAAGACTCTTTTTTCAATAGGCTTAAATGAGCTTTTTTATTTTTACTTTTCTTTGCAAAAAGAACTTCTAATTTTGTATCAGGAATGTCATCAGTAGCTTTGGCCACCTTACCTGTTTTTTTAGATGTTTTAATAAGCTTAGCATCCTTAGAGATATTTACATCCAGCTTACTATCGTTTAGGTTTTTAATTTTTGATTGTTGATACTTTGGTACCCATTCTTTAGAAGTACTTGCAAGCGCAGGGAGACTGGCCATGGCCAGGCATAGAAGTAATTTCATAAATATCCATCCATCGAATATAAGCTAAATTTTTTAGCCTAACATTTTTTCAAATTCACTTAATAAGTCTTCTGGAGACTTTTCATCTGAGCTTTCTTCTGCAGCAGGTTCAGGGGCAGCTTCAGCAACTACTGGTTCTGGTGCTGATTCTTCTACAGCTGGAGCTGGTTCTGCTACAACAGGTTCAGGCTCAGGACTTGGCTCAGGAGCTGAAGCAGCAGGAGCAGGCTCAGCAACTGGTGCGCTTCCCCCACCTTCTGCCAACGAAGCTTTAAGCTGTTCATTCTCTTGCTTAAGTCTTTTCAAATCAGCAAGATCATCTTCAATAATATCGTATTGAGCTAAATCTTCTTTTAAACTATCTCTTTCTGCAGTAATTTCTTGTAACTGAGCTTGAAGAGCTTCATCTCCTCCCCCTGAATCACCAGATCCAGCATTAGCTTGAGCTTCTGCAAGGAGAGCTTCTAACTCTTCAATTCTTTCTTGCTTGGCTTTAACTTCGCCGCTAAGTTCAGTATTTTTATTTTCAAGATCGTTAATAATATTTTGTTTCTCAGTTAGCTGTGTTTGTAATCTTGCGACTTCGGCTCTTAAAGCATCATCACCTGCTCCAGCACCTGTAGCAACACCCACAGGAGTTGTAGTTGCTAACTGATCTAGAGGCATTACTGATGGAACACTTGATGGGTCTACGTCTAAACCACCACCTCTAAATAAAGATGACTTCAATGCTGTTGAGTTTTGAATAATTGAATCAAGATAATTTTTAACAACTGAAGCCGGAATTTGATGTTTTAAATTATGATATTTTTTACGATTATAATAATAAATCCAAATAAAAACTGCGGATAAGATTACGAACATTCCCATTTGAATTACGAAAAACTCCGTAGAATATTTATCTAAATAATTGATAATTGCTTCCAATTTATCCCTCCATGGACAAAGCATTCAGTATAATTATAGATAGTTGCTTGAGTTTTTGCAAACTTATAAACGACAAGAAATTTATACCAAATTTACTTAGATATTTTTCCGATAATTTTAGTATGTAATGGATTGGCAGCGGCCAAGATAGAATCTTTGAGCAAGACATACTTCCGACCATCGAAGTCGGTTACTTTAACTCCAGCCTCTTTACATATAAGTATTGCAGCTGCAACATCCCAAGGTTTAAGGTTTTTTTCCCAATAGCCATCAAAATTTCCATTTGCAACATAGCAAAGCTCTAGTGCAGCACTTCCCAACCGTCTAACAGCTCTGGCTCCTACAATATTTTTCTTAAAAGTTGATAATTGTTGTTCGAATTTTGAACCCGCATCATAAACAGGTGCTGGTGAAAAAATACAATCATTCATATTTTTAGAATTCTTTTTATTTTCTAACGCATACCTTTTTAGTGGATTAATTCTGTAATCTACTAAGAAAGCACCCATCCCTTTTCCTGCAAAGAAACACTCTCCTGATAAAGGGTTATAAACTAGACCAATAAGTTCTTTCCCCTTATGAAACAATGCAATCGATACACAATATATAGGAATACCATTTACAAAATTATTAGTTCCATCAAGTGGATCCACAATCCAAAGAAACTCAGATTTATTGATAAGGGCACTGGTATTAGTTTTCTTTCGAGAATAATCTTCTTCAGATAAAATTTTATGTTTAGGAAAACGCTCTGTGATGGCTTCAATTATAATTTTTTCACTGGCCACATCTGCTTCCGATGCAATTCCTTCTGGACCTTTATTTTTTATCTCAAGAACTTGTCTATTTTTTTGATATTTTAAAATCGTTTCCCCAGCTTCGTAGGCAATATCTTGAATGAAGTCTATAGTTTCTTGAATAAATTTTTTAGTAATTTTCATTTTCATCATCAATTAGCTGTTGAAGCTTATCACTATCTTCAATGTAAACAGAATTATCTCGCCCTTTAATTGAGTAAGATTCATCAAACCACTTTCCCATATCCACCATTTTACATCTTTCACTACAAAATGGTCTAAACTCTGAACTATAATAGCTAAATTGATCTGAACAATTTGGGCATTTAACTTTTATAATTTTACTCATCACTTCCTCTCAAAAAACTTGTAAATTTTTTTAATGTAAGGGACTTTACTCCCTCTAATTCTAACTGATCAATTTGTTTAATACAACTCACACCCTGAACGCAATTCAAGCTGTAGGCCCTATCAAAAGAATTTAAGTCCTTGGTAAATATTTCCTTTTCAACAAACGAGATTTGCTCTTTTTGGCAAAAAGATTTCAGCAACTCGCTGGTTATTCCTCTAAAGATATTGTCACCCTTTGGGAAAAAAAGTTTATTATTCTTTTCAAAGACAATATTTGCGGTGCTAAGTTCCGTTATCCTAGAAAATGAAACTAACAAAGTGTCATCATATCCATTCAAAATTGCGGCTCTCTTTAAAAAGATATTTTGCCCAAGACTTCCAATTTTAATTTTTGGATTTATATAATTCAAAGTGAAATTGTTTTTAGTCACTTTTAATGTTGGGTTTAAGTTATTCATAGGTTTTCTAGTTATTTCTACTTTTAAATCAGAAAGACCAAATCTTAATTTCTTTAAAGAAATATCTCCATCATCTGCAAAAATTGTCACCCGAAAATAGTGATTCTGTTGAATTTTTGAAGCATCAAGTCCTAAAAATTGCTTAAAGTCATCTTGGGAGATATCTCTAAGAAGAAAGTATTTACTCAATGCAAAACGAAGTCTTTCTAAATGTAGATCAAAGCCTGGAACATGAGTTCCATAAGATCTAAAGCTTGTAAAAATTGACTCACCATATAACTGGGCCCTATTATTATTCATATTCTCTTTATACATTGATGAGTTGCGTCTGTCATGGTACTAACCTCCCCTTGATATCTATTTAAAGAGTAAAGTAAGCATGAATTTTGAAGAATATAAAATTAATCTCACAGATAAAGCAACGTTAGTAAGTATTGTATGCCCTAACTTTGAATTCCACTCCTCTCAAGAAACCACAGAGAACTCTCTTGGAGAGCTTAGAGAATTGTTGGCGACCTTAGGTGTTGAAGCTGGAGATCAACATTTTCAAAATAAAAAGAAAGCTGATCCTGCCACCATCTTAGGAGAAGGAAAACTCTATGAAATTGCGGATCTTGCAAAAGCTGAAGGAAGTAATCTTTTAGTTTTTGACTTTGAACTTACCGCAAGTCAAATGAGAAATATCAAAAAAATTACTGGTCTTGAAGTTTTAGATCGATGCATGGTCATCCTTGAAATCTTTGCACGGCATGCCAGAACTAAAGAAGCGAAAATCCAAATTGAAATTTCACGTCTAAACTACATGCTTCCAAGACTTCAATCTCTTTGGACTCACTTTTCAAAACAAAAAGGTGGAATTGGTATGAAAGGTGAAGGAGAGCAGCAACTCGAACTAGATCGAAGAATAATTCGAGACAAAATTGCGATGTTTAAAAAGCAGTTAATTGAAGTAGAAAAGACAAGAAAAGAGCAGAGGAAAAGAAGAGAAAATAATGTTGTGACTGCTGCTCTAGTTGGTTATACCAATGCTGGAAAATCAACTCTTATGAATAAGCTTTGTAAGGTTAATGTTCTTGCTGAAAATAAACTTTTTGCAACACTTGATTCAACTTACAGAACACTTAACCCTGATTCTAAACCTCCAATGGTTTTAATAGATACAGTTGGATTTATTCAAAATTTACCTAATACATTAGTTGAAGGTTTTAAAACAACTTTGGAATCTGCTCTTGAGGCAGACTTATTAATCATTGTCTGTGACTTATCTGACCCCAATTACAAAAAACATTTATCAGTCACTCAAGAAGTTCTTTCTGAATTAAATATTGAAGAGAAAGATCAAATTGTTGTCTTTACTAAGAAAGATCAAATTCAAGATCCTTTTCTTCCTAAAATCGTCATGAGAAACCTCCAAGCAAGTTTTTTAGTTTCATCACTTGATGACAATGACATTCAAAACCTAAGAGAATATGTAATTAATTATTTCCTTTCGAAGCAAAATCATTTTGATTTGTTTATTCCCTATGAAGACGGAATGGCCCAAAGTAATTTACTGGCCAATGCAAATATAATGAGCACTCACCATCACGAAAAGGGAACTTATTATAGAGTAAGAATTCCTGGATTTATTTTTAATAAACTTGGTTTAAAAAAATATGTGCTTGCTCCGAATGATCCAGGTCAAGCTTTTTTAGAATAGAAATCACTTAATTCTATTTTAGTTATCCTTAACTTAATTTCCCTTGTCGGATAAACCTAAAAGCTGTAATATCCCTACCCTATTGCAAATGGAGATGTGATGAATCGCTTTGTCGAAGATGAGTTGAAATTAAATATTCAAAACAAACTTAAGAGTACATTCAAAAAAACTATAGATAATCCGGTGGTAAAGGCTCAAGTCTCTTGGGACTTATTAAGTGATCAACTTCAGGCCATACTAGGATCTGAAATTCATAACCAATGGTTTAAAAATATAAGACCTTTAGTTTTAAAAAATAATATTCTCTTATTACAAACAGAAACTTCTTTTGCTTCGCAATGGATTAACACGCATTACCAACAGTTAGTTGATGCCCTAATCACAATTCAAGATAGAAAATATACATGTTTTTTTATTGCACCTAAAAAGGCAAAAAAGGGTTTATCCAAAAGCGCCTGATCTATAATAAATAGTCGCTAAAAAGAACACAATAATAATTACCAGCACGACAATAATATAGACTTTATCATTTTCCATAATTCAATTCTAATTATTACCAGAATTTATGCAAGTAAAGACTTAATTTTCTGCACTAGATCAATTGGGCTATACGGTTCTTGAATGATTTTTTTAAACAAAGGACTTTCAAATGAAGATCCTTCTGAGCGGATCATAATTAAGCTCAAATTTTCTACATCTTCCAACTGTTGCTTAACAATATCCCCATGTTCTTTTAATAACGTATCATGAATAAGAAGTGCTTGTGGCCTTAAATCCTCGATTAGGTAGCTGAAATCATTTAATTCATCTAATAAATAACATGCCACACCATCTTCTTTTAAAAAGGTTTTAATCGTATCACTCGAAAACTTCTTTGGATGTGCTACTAACACCTGTTTAAGCTTTTTATCACTCATTTCTTAAGTTCTTCCTTTTCAAGACCTATGTTTTTGGCCATTATGCTAGATATATACACAGGATAACAAGATATGTCGATTTCATCTAAAATTAAAATTATTGATCAAAGCACCAAAGAAACTCTTTATGAGTATGAGCTTGATCAAGCAGATGCTGCCTATCACAAGGCCATCGAATTAGAAGAAATGGGTCTAGATATCTTTGTTAAAAATCCTAGCGCCACTGAAACATTATGCGACAGTTTGGGCATTGAAAATGATGCAAGAACCGATTACGAACAATCTGTCACTGCAGAGATAGATGATCATGATGGATCCTGCTGTGTAACACCTATGGAAGGTACTGATAAGCTTCAGTAAGTCGGAGATCTCTTCCCCACATAGGAAGCTGTGGCAAATGTTGAATTTGATAGTAAAGAGGAGGAATAGGAGGATAAGTTTTACTATTTTCATTATTATGGTTTAGAAGAAAAAGTAAATACCCGTATCTCTAGCAATAGCTTCTTTTAGTAATTTAATAAGCTCATCAACAACAGTTTTTACTTTACCATCTACACTTAACTTCTTATCTTCCAAGAATTGAAGACACTTTTGCTTTGATTCAAGAGTGGTTAATTCATCCGATTCAAAATCAGCTATCATTGAACCACATATATTATTTATTTCCTCAAAAATATTTGTTTGAAAAAAATCATAAAAATCTTCATCACTGCTAAAATTATATTCAATCAACTCATCCACTAAAGCATTATCAAATTCTAATTTATTTTCAGCTTCTTTTGTCTTGGGGACAGTTATACATTTTGTACTCATAATTATTCCATTGAAAAGTGTGTTGCTGCTTCATATTCAGACTTAGAACTTCCTACAATTCTTCCGTCTGGCAGTACTTTGTTATTTGGTACATTTCCGTCAAGGTCTAGATAACGTCTTTTTCCTACAAGTGATGTATTTTCAACTCTAAAGTATTTACCATGATAGTCGTGAACAACTTGGACCCCATTGTCACCCTTGTAAATGATCTTACCACTTGGAGTTGTCGAAATATTAGGATTTTTACCAACAAGCCTTTCTATTGACTCATTTAAATTACCCTTCCCCCAATTACCTCTGAATTTACTTGCTCTTTCAATGGCTTGTTTTTTTACTCCATTACTAACTTTACCAACTTCCTTGTATGCATTAGTTAAATTCTTTGGTTTTATCCCCAACTTCTGTGCGGAATCAATTGCCTTAAAAGCCCCTTTTGTCCCCAGTTTTGCGAGTCCTTTAACTCCCTTGAAAGCAGGAAACACAAGAGAAATAGCGACGTCGGTTGTTAGGTCTTTAAATTCTTCAGGATGCTCATTGTAAAAATCAAGCATGCTCTTAGTTTTATTTTCTTTCTTATAATCCTCAAAACTGGATTTTAATCTAAAGACTTCCTCTGTAGTTAAATAACTACCATAAAAAGATAATGCGAAAAAGCCAGCTTTGGAAATTGTTCCAACGAATGCTGGATATCGGACAATTTCCTTCTTTTCAGATGTCGTTAATTCGAGTTTACTAAATACTGAGCCTTCTAAAACTTTTTGATCAATAGAATGGGAAAGATAGGAATTATAAAGTTGCTGAACCAGCTCACTTTCAGGATCAAGATATTCAAGATTTTGTGCTTTAATTACACTTGGAAGATATTCAGAATAAAACTCTTCTTTAATTTGTGCGAGTTCTTCCATGACTTCTTTTTTCTCATCCATCGAAAGTTCATTATATTTCTCTAGTTGTTTTTGAGCTATATACTCTTGAACGGAAAGAGCTTGAGCAAAAATCAAGTCGGATAAAGCGTCAAAAATCCTTTCATCAAAACGTTTTCCTCGTTCTTCCGCTGGAGGAAGGACATATTTATCCATGAGATCATGAACCGTTTCTCTGGCCAGACCATTGGCCATTCCCTCATAAAGAGCTTTCTCAAAAGCTTCTTCATCAAAGTCTTGTTTATATATTGTCGTGTTAATAGTGTAAGTTGCGGCATTATTAATTCCTGAGTCGACGATCTCAGATAGAAAGTCATCTCCAACATTAGAATTAATAGCACCTGTGGCCAATGAAGACAAAAATTGTTCTGTTGAGTAGTTCTCACCTTTAAGAATCACATTTCCTAAATCTGTTGTAAGATTTCTCGCAATAGCACTAGTTGCATTTGGCATGGATTTAACGATGTTAACATTTGCCGAAGTCGCACCCTGAGCTGCATAACCAGCTGCGGCACCTACAACAAAACTATTAAACAGATCTTTATCACTCATCCCTGGATTTTCCATCTTGTCTAAAAGTGAATTTGCTAGAGCGGAACCCATTGGTCCACCATATACAGATGCTGTATAGACAAGCGCAATTCGTGCTAGATTTTTAGGTTGCCCAGCGGCTTCTAGTGCAGCTCCGACTTTTTTAAGTCCTTTCTCCCTTTCACGTTTAATATCTTCGTTTGCTTTGTCTAATGTGTTTTTCAAATTTTGATAAGCATTGGTAAGTTCTCGGTCCAAGTCTTTTTTAGCATCATCAACTTGATTAAGAGAGTTTTTAAGAATATCTTCAGGGGCTTTTAAATCTTTTTCAACATTAGCTTCAATCCTTACAAATTCAGCCTCAGGAATATCAATTTGAATAGATGAAATGTCCTGAATAAAGCTTTCACCCATTTGTCCAAGCTTAGTTATAAATTCTGAAATGACAGGAATTTCTGGAACTTCAAATTTTATGCCTGAGAGTTCAAAATCAGAAAGATCTAAATCTTCTATCGCTTTAATATCAAAGTTATCAACTTTAACATTAACAAACTTGATAGAATCAAGCTCCAATTCTAAATTTAAATCAAACTTTGGTGTTGTAATTGCTGGTAGTTTTATCCTTGCATTACCTAAATTAAAATTAGGTAAAGTTAGTTTTGGTATTTTAAGCTTGGGCATTTTAATTTTAAACTTTCCATTACTACTCAAATTGATATCAATGCCGCTAGCATTACTTAACCAACTGGCAATATATCTTTCACTACGACTACTTATAAAAGTGTAGGCTTCTTTATTCTTATTTGCGACCTGTAAGATATTTAGGATTCCAGATTTTATTTTTTGTAATTCTTTTGAGTTATTTCCAAGTTGATTTATTTCCTCTATCAATCCGATAGTTGCCTCTCCAATGATCCCATCATTTGTTATCCAATTTTTAATTTTCTTATAGATTTCTAAATACTGGGATGAGTACCTTGTTATTGTTATGGCTTCAGATGATTTAAAATGAGAAAATTTACTTTGTAAATCTACATTTATACCTTCTTTTAATTTACTGGAAACGATTCTGTACTCGTCATACTTTGAATAAAATTCTTTCTTACTCTCAATTAATTTTGAAATCAACTCTTCAATCGAGTGAAATTCGTTTGTTTTTTTTCTTAATTGATTTGTTTTTTTCTCAAAGTCATCCTTTAATTCTTCAAGTTGTTTTTCTTTCCTGTAACAAGAATTTAAAAACCTACTAAGATTATCCTTTTCACGATTAAGGCTCTTGTTAACTTTTCTGGACTTAGTATGAAGGGCAATTAAATCTTTTTCGGCTGCATGAAAAGCTCTTAGTATCTTACCTAGTCTCTTTTTTGCATTTCGCTTCCCTTTAAAAACAGGAGTTCTTTTATTCTGGGACAAACTTTGAGAGAGTTTATTTAAATATTCGGAATACTTTATAGAAATAATTATCAATGGAGGTCTAGAAAAACCTCCGGCGTCTTTAATTTGCTTTTTAGCCACACTCTCAGCTTTTTTCATTTTTCTTTCTAGGGACTTTTGACTTTTATTAAATGAATTTTCTGATGTTTTTATCTTAGCTTGAAGAGCATCTCGTTTTGAATTATAAGTTCCAAAACAAGATAGAGTAGATTCTCTCAATCCTTGAAAGTTTAGATACTTTTTTTCAAGAGATTCTTGTATCGTTGTTATATCCGATTTTAATAAGGACATCTCCTGTTTATAAGACTCAAGAGTTGTCTTAAGCTCAATTCCCTCTTTTCCATAATCTTTCAGAAAGTTTTTTCTAATACTCTCCAGCTCATATGCTGACTTATCGGTTAATCTATTTATTGCATTTTCTTGTTTGGAATAATCTCTTTGTAAGTTAATAGTTGTTTCAATTTGATTCTTCATTGGCAGTAGAAGGTCTTTAACGAAAGCCTTCCTTGCTATAAACAATTCAGATACTTTAGGGACTGCTGCTTTTTTAGGAGAACTAGACTTTTTCTTAGGCGCACATGATGAACAGATAGCTAGCAATATAATAGAGTAAATAATTGAAATTTTTAGCATATGCTACATTACCACGCAGTGCGATGCGTGCAATTCAATTTAAAAGTTCAAGAAGTCTTTACATGGTTAAGGGCTTCTCAAATATCTTATTATTTAGATGTACATTTTAAATCCATGATATTTCGCGGAGAAGACAAATCTTCATATTTAGTTCCATCCAAATTAACCGTCAAAAATGAAATTTCTTCTCCATCTTTTAATTCAAATGATTTGAAATCAATTAGCCTAATAAACTCTTGTTTTTCGTTAATACAATTCAGCTTCATAGAGTCCCTGCTAATACTGGTAGAGTTAAAATTCAACCCTACTTCATTACAAAGTGCTTTTAACCGACCTACTTGAATGGGGATGAACATAAAGACAAAGTCTGGAAGTGAAAGATTAATCTCTTTTTACACCAATAATTTCAAGAGCTTCCAATTACTCAAAGTTTTTTATTTTCCTGTCTTCCACAAAAAATGATAACTGCCCTAACGCCTTCTAAGCGAATCTTTTTAAAACATAGTCTGGTGCTTCAGTTGTTTACTTTGGCTTTAAGCTCATCCCCACGTAAAGGAGGTGGTTAAAAAGTGCTTTAGCTGATAGATACTTATCTAGACCATATGATGGACTACCTTTTTCTACCTTAAAAGCACCGACATAAACTGCTAACTCTTCTAATTTATGAACTTTATCAATGATCTCAATTGTTCTAACCGTTTCATCGACACTTCCCGTTCGAAGGATATTACCCTTGGCATCTAATACCTTATATGGCTTTAAGCTCACTAAAGTACTAATTTTATATACATATTCGCTATCATCCCCCTCACAAGTGATAACTTTCCCCTCCTGATTGAAATCTGTTCTCTCCCCAAATACATACTGCTCAGATGCATAACCAGCTAAACTCATTAAAATTGTTGCTAATAAAATTGTGTGTTTCATTCTTATCTCCTTATGTTTGTTTTGTTGATTGAGCGCAAAATAATAGCTACTCAGAGGGAGAAATAGAGAGAACAATATCTTGTAAAAATTACACAATTTACTCCATAAAAAGTAATCTATGCTAAGTTGACGCCATGCAAAAACCAAGCTTTTATATTACATTGATCTCTATACTTTTATGCACTACTGCAAATACTTGGGCAAAAAGTAACGAATTTCAATTCAATGAGAATATAGATCTCTATAATAAATTAGAAAGTAATCTGCCCATGGAAGACTTTGCAGCTCCTATAATGCGAGCCTCCGGAGAGCGAGGCAGTGGAGGCGGTGGGGACTCCATAATTTGTCACAGTTATAAAGCTAAACCGCAAACTCTCGACTTCCTTCTTAGAGATAAAAGTATTCAAATAAGGAAGTCATTAAAGGAATCTAATTCATGTCTTAGTAATTTAGAGGATATAAAAAAGGAACTATCCAATCATTTTCCAAAATTGGCCCTAGGCTTAGACTATTTTATCAAAGATTTAAGAGCTTCTTTGAATGGAAAAGTTCCAGCGAAACGAGCTTTTCATTTCTCCCCAAGAAAATTAATTCCATTTAATGACGAAAATTTAACTCCTAGAGAATTAGAAGAAGTAAACTCTTGTGAATTAAACCAAGTAGGTATAAGACTTCCCCTACCTGAAATAATTCATTATTCAATAAATATTGATGCCTTTAAAAGCCTCTTAAATGATCCCCTTCAATGTTCATATTTTTTAACCCATGAATGGGCAAGAGACTTCTTTCATGATGCTGGTGATTTAAGGAAAGTCGTTCATCACCTTCATTCAGATAAGATTGAAGACCTATCTAAAATTTATCCCCAGCTAGGAACAATGCTAGCTCCTACATTACCAGCTCTCTATAATATTGATAATTACTTTAATGAAATTCGTGGGTTTGGAAACTTAGCCTTTGATGAAACAAATCTCAAAAAGCGCTTAAAATGGTTCGAAGGGACTTACTCTCCAACGAACCCAAAAGATTGCCAAAAATCTGTTAGGACCGATAACCAAACAGTCTATGTATCACATTTAATATCTTGTAATTCTTCAAATGAAATTGCTTTTCAATGTAATAGTTTTAAATGTGAAGCTAAATTAAATCACTCAAGCTGTGATGATTTTAAACTTACGCTAAATTTAAATGGATTCTATAGCAATCTAGAAATTGGCGCTACTTGTAACGAAGAACCATTTAACTTAGTCATGGAGTATTACAAAACAGAGTATGAGGAGTTTTATCAGAACTTATTAAAGTTTTTAAAAGAGTAATCATGCACGTGATTGAAAACTTATCCCCATTTCTTAATCATGGTGAACATTTAAACACCAAGACTTATTTTCAAAAGAAAAATAAGAAAAAAGCCTTCTCCACCATTGATAGAGTACAGATATCTTCAATCTATCATTGGATTGGAGAAAACTCACATTCTAAACTATTAAAAGGGAAAATAGATATACTTAATGAAACTCTTGATCTATCTGTTGACGATCTTATTGAATTTGTTAGAAAAACCCATCATTTAAATTTTCTAGGTGCCCATAAAACAGCTAAGAAGCGTTATGATTTTTTAATAAAAGAAAACTTAATTGAAAAAGTTGAAAAAAAATACCCGCAGGTTAATAACTCTCTTGGAAATCATTACCTCCAAACATTTGATTTTAATTCTGCGAGAGTTTATTTTAAAAAGGCAGCTGAGTTAATTCAAATTGGAACTTCTGCCCATTTTTTTGCTGTAATTTCAGAAGCTGATTCTTTAGCAGGTTTGGAAGATTATACCAATGCCATCTCATTAATTAAAAAAGTTGAAGCTTACGCTAAAACAAGCCCAATGTTGGACTCCATCTATCATCAAGTCAAAGGTGATTATCATCTTAGAAATAGTGAAATTTCTAAGGCAGAAGAGGAACTCAAACACTCTAAAAGAATCTTTGTCGATAATAAAATTAATAATAAAGATTTCGCATATTGCCTCATATCTCTAGGAATGCTTGAACTCGTTAAAGGCTCAAAAGATTCAGCAAAAGAATATATAAAGAAGGCCTACGGCCTTTTATCTGGTGCAAATAGTTCGATACTTCCACTGTATGAATTGGCTTTTATAAATAATCATTACAATCTTAAAATTGAAGAACTTAAAGGTTTAGAGAATTTAAATCTATCCTACTATTCATTTCCATATAGAAAAGTGTTAAAAATGTCCTTAGGACAACAGAACCAGTCGAAAACTAGTTCAAAAACGCCACAAGAAAAAATCATTCTACTCTTAACAGCTGCTGGAAAGAACGGTTTATTTGAAGGTTACTTACTTGAACAGATTTACGAAGATACAATCTACAGTGAGCTAGAATTAGATAAACTAAAAAAGCTTATCAAAAGAATTCGTAGTAAGGGTGTTAATATTTATTCAAAAGATAGGTTTTATTATTTGAATCAGTAATTTTTACATAGAATAATCGCGTCCCTATTTCTCCCCTCCGACCTGCCTTAAATTACAGAAAAAAAACAAGGAGAAAAACAATGAACAAATTAGCTATTATCTTTACACTATTTATTTCAAACTCAATATTGGCGAATGATCAAATTCAACAATATAATTATTCAGAAACTTGTGATAAATCCCCTTATTATAAAACTGATGCAATTCAAGCACTGACTAGTTATGGGCTAAAATCAAACAGTAAGTATCAAACTGCCATGGAAATAAAAAATTCATGCCAGCTTGAAGCTTTCTATTGTTTAGCGAGGTTTGGAATTATTAGTAACTCAAACTATAGATTTACAACGCAGATTAATTCTAAATGTGCTGCAAGAATTTTTTGTAATCTAGCGGAAGTAGGTTTAAAAAGTAAGAATAAATATAGATATGCTCTAAAATGTGAAGATTAAAAGGTGGGGGGTCTCTTCCCCACCACTTCTTTTATCCAGTCTGCTTTTTTAATATCATCAGCTGAATAGCCAGTTGCAATATAAATATTGGAAAACCCGAGATCAAAGATTTTTTTTCCATCAATTTCACCTCTAACCCCATTTCCCAGATCTGAGTCTATATAAACAAGCGCGTCCTTTGGGTAATCGGAAGCCTTAGAGATGAAGTCTTCAATAGAGAAAAAACTAGTGAAGTTATAGTCTTTTAATCCCTTACTCCAAACCATATGCATTAAATTATCATCATCGATGAGAATAATATTTAACTTGCTCATAATTCATCCTAGATATTAAAATTTATACTTCATCCCTACCTGAAAGGCCCTGCGAAGAACTGAATACCCTCTTTTGACTTCATATTCTCGATCAAAAATATTGGTAACAGTTGCAACAACTTCTGTTCTATTTTTACTAAATGAATAATTAAGATCTAACGAATCATAAGGAGATAGCTTAAATGTCTCATTACTAACAGTTTCAAAACGACGTCCTTTCCAGTTCCATACAAATCCAAAAGTTTGATGGTCATTATACTTATAATCCATTTTAGTATTCAAAGAAAAATCAGGTCTATTGGAAGCTTCATCTCCACTTGAAAGAGAAATATTTAAAAAAGTAGCATTGGCCGAAACCAGAAATTTTTCGTAACTAGCATTACCACCAATTTCTAATCCGCGGTAGATTCCATAATCTTCATTTACGTACCCAGTCCCACTTTTAAAGTCGATTAAATCCTCGACCTCATTATAAAAAATAGCTGAATTTAAAGTATATTGTTTATTTAGATTAAAGAGATAGGCTAGCTCTACTCCTCTACTCTTTTCAGGACCAAGGTTTTCATTTCCAACTAGTCCATAACTTGTTTCAGGGCCTCTTAACTGATAAACACTAGGTGCTTTATAAGCTGTTTTATGAGTGAGCTTGATTTGATTTTCTTTATTAAGGTTTCTTCCATAACCCAAAGAATACAATAAATGACTTCCGTAATCATTATTGCTAGCGATTCTTCCACCTAATTCATAAAAGTTTATTCGATCTTCATAGTACTGACTTAAAAAAACATCGTTCATAGTCACTATTTTTTCATTCACATCATCCGATTCATATCTTTCACTAACGGTATGAATTCCAAAGCTCATCGGACCCGGAACTCTTTTAAGTTTTCCCCGAAATTCAAATTCATCTAGTCCGCCTTCATAACTATCTTTAGTGTAGTCTAAACTTTCCTTATATTTTATAGATCTATTGTAACGTGAAGATGCAAAAATATATTTTAAATCAAGCGTTGAATTTGCTTTATGAGACAAATCAAATCCAAAGCTATGAACTTCATCAGAATTATTAGAAAATTTATCATCAATAGTTTCATTATTTGTATAATCATATTCATCAACTTCACTAAAGTTTTTAGAATATTTTATATTTGAATCGAGACTAAAGTTTTTATAATCAAAAGTATGTTTTAAATCAAAGCCCTTATTTTCAGATTGGTCCTTTTCTGTTCCATCTTTTGCTTCACTATCAAAGTCTGAGTTTTGAACATAAGCAGATAATTTCAAAGCACTTTCATTTTGAAAAACATGAGAACTTGAAATCCCTAACTCAGAGTAATATCCACCTGAAACCATTAGACTTCCCTTACCATCAGCTTTTTTAGTGATAATATTAACCACTCCACCGATTGCATCAGAGCCATACATAACACTTTGAGCTCCTTTTAATACTTCGATCTTTTCTATTTCAGAAGTATTCAATACATTGAGATTTAAACCTCGATTAGGTGTAGTAGAATCATAGAGCTTCTTTCCATCCACTAAAACAAGAGTGTGCCTAGTTTCTTGCCCTCTAATCGCCACTCCAGCTGTACCACCAAACAAACCGCTTTTAATGACCTCTACTCCTGGAATTTTTCCAAGTAGGTCAACAACTCTTGTGCTAGAACTTGCATCTGAAGTATTCACTTTATATACACTAACAGTGTCTAAAAGTTCTTTTTCAGAATGACTTTGTTTTGACGAAACAATGATTGGCTCTAACTCATAAGCAAATGTATTGAATGCTATTAAGCTGGGGATTAACAGGGACAACTTTTTCAACTTTCCTCCTCGGGTGTATTAAAATCATTCTTGTATCTGGCTTAAAATCACAGTTGCGGGACAGCGCCGGAGTCTCACCGAACTTCCAATGAATGATAAATATTTTCATTTATTATACTAAGTTATTTTGAATTTAATAGCATTTATATAATGAGGATTCTGCTGAGTACTCTTTCTTTGTAAAGCTGTATTTGAAGTTTCTAAAACTATAAGTTTTATAGTAATTATTTATAGCATAGTAGCGAATTTTTTGTTTCATAAGCTCTTTAGCAATATCTTGACTCACTTGACGATTAAGCTTAATAGTAAAAATCTTTTCTTTAGACGCTTTACACATGCCAACATCACCAGTTTCCTTGGCATTTACTACGGTATTGCATTTGAAATAATTAGCCTTAAAACTATGAATTTTTCCAAATTTCCCATGCTTTAAAAACATGATATTGGCTTTTGCAGCAAGCTCATGGTTTCTAAGTTCAGTTGTACCAAAAACTTTCCAGAACTCTTCGTTAATATCTTCGTCAGTCTTATGTTCAAACTCACCAACCTCTTCACATTTCATAAATTGAAAATCATCAGATTTTAAGATTGGCCTAATGAATTTAAGCCTTTTGATCGTAAGGGCTTCTTTTTGTTCCTCGGTCATTTCTTTTTTGACCATTGTAGTACAGCTTAAAAACACAAGAATTAAAGATAAATATTTCATGTCATTATTTTAGCGGGTTCTGGCAGGTTTTCAAGGAAGTTCTGATTTTAAATCCCCCCTAAGCTATAAACCTAGAGGGGTAAATTATCTAATTACATACCAATTAGTGTCATAATGGTGTAAATTTCATCTCTTAGATCTTCTTTAGAGCCTCCAATTGAGATCATTTTATTCTTATCAATTGCGATAAGGGTAAAATTAGCTTTAGCTTTGGATAAAGTCGATTTAAGCATAGTTACACTTTGAGAAAATGGATCGTAAATTTCAATTCTATCGGTACAATTGACACAACTTCTATCCTTATCTTCAATATTGAATGTTTTCGCCCCACCAGCAATCATAATATGCCCTGACTCCATGAGAATTGCTTGAAAATCTCCTCTTTCGGCCACTAGATGCTCAATACTCTCAAAGAAAGAATTCTCCTTAGGATCAAAAATTTCAATTTTCCCAGTAGTATCAGTTGCATCTTTATATCCACCGATAATATAAACTTTTCCATCATTTCCTTTTATCGCCTTATGGTATCCTCTTCCATCTTTTAGAAATGAATTCAACATTACAAATCGGCCAAGCTTTGGATCGTATAATTCTGCAGTATTGATGCTATCCCCGTTAAGGTTAAACCCACCGACAACTAAAATTCTTCCGTCATCAAGTAGAGTTGCTGTATGTCCAGCTCTTGGAATATTCAACGAAGCACCAGTTCTTAATAATTGAGTTCTAAAGTTATATATCTCAACACTTCTAGTCGCCTCTCTTGGATTCCAGTAATGGCTGGCCCTCTTAAACCCTCCAATAATAAATACTTCATCGTTTTTTCTAACCAATGTATGATCAACGCGAATATTATTCATTCTATGTAATGACTCAACTTCTACATGGTTTTTGTTAATAGAGAAATGATATAAACTATTAGAATTAAGACCACCAACTGAAATAAAATCATTTCCCTCAAGCTCCATCATCTTATGATAAACAAAGGATTTATTTCCAATCTCAGTTGATTTAAATTGAAGATAAGAAAAATCGTCATTTCCGTAAACTTCAATCGCTTTATGTTCTTTTGTTTTCATTTCATCTTTATAAAAACCACCTAAAGTTATAATTTTTGATCCTATCTTAATACTCTGATGTCCAAGTCTAGGAGTTTCAAGTTCTGATGACATAACTGGAAAGCTTTGAATTTTACCTCTTACATCAAACTTAATACATCTTGTCTTATCTTTTAGAGGACAGTTTAAACTTGCAGCATTATTTCTGATATCTAGTCTTTTTAAAGACTTTAAAACTTCTACTTCTGAAACATCTAGTAAATCATTTGTTGATAGGTTTAATCTTTCTAGGTTTTCAAGACTACTAATCCCTCGAATTGTCTCAATGTTATTACCTGAAAGATTTAAAACTCTAAGGTTTTTAAGTTGCAACAGCGGATCAATATCCCGAATTTGATTAAGGCTTAAATTGAGTTTTTCAAGATTATAAAACATTTTCAATGCTCTAACATCTGTTATTTTTAAATCACTTAAATCTAATTCTGTCTCACTTTCTAAAACTGTTTGAGCTGCATAACATTGATCTACACTTGATTCAGTATTGTTTTCTTCAAACTCTTCAGGATTAATCGCTTTAGCTTTTGCAATCATAGCTTCAATAGAGTCTTTTAATTCTTTTTTAGCTCCCATGGACTTTGAAAAATCACAAAATTGTGCAAAGTCTTCCTTTTTCACAATTAATTCCTTATCAGTATAAAGCTTTGTTAAATCTTCATTATCAAGAAGTTCTTTTCTAATTCCCCTACATTCAAGTGGAGCTTGAAAGCAGTCATAAATCGCTGATGAAGTAAGTTCAACCCTTGTATCAAGATCATTTTTCATCATTAAAAATTTCTCTCTTTGATCTGTAGTAAGCCTCACAACACTACTTGATAACATATGTTCAACTTTAGTGGCTTGATTAAATAGCTCATCAAACAAAGATGATAATCTTCTTCTAATATTTTTAATAGTAAAGGTAACCTCTCTAGGTAGCTCTACATAAATCCCTAAAGTCTCATAATCTGAAGCTGTATAAGTTAAAGAAGCTGGCCCGGTATTTTGATCGTTATTATCCACAGCAATTTGAGAAGGAAAGCCAGAAGTGTTATCTGTAGCATAATCAAGGGCTGCCTTCATGACTTCATCACATTTACTAAAATCTCCAAAAGAACAATCGACAAAAGCATAAGTCGATTTCGCTTCATTTGAAGTTTCTCCATTTGAAATAAGTCCGGTTAACTTAGAAATATCTCCGCCAATTTGAATTGCAGAAAACTTAACCGAAGTTTTCTTAGAAAATTTTGATTTATTTTTCTTTAATTTGGCATATGCAGAAGCAAAAGATCCATTAAAATTATAGTTGGCTTCAAAAACATCTTTAGACTTCTTTGAAGAGAATTCAATTTTAATATTATAAAATAATTTAGCACCTCTGCTTCTTCTTTGGATAAAATGATCACCACAAGTTGTTTTAAAACGTTCTGGATTATTAAGAAGACCTTGTGCCATGGGTGTCAGGGTTGGGTTTTCCAGATAAGCGTCTTTAAATGAATAATTTGAATAAAATGTAGAAGAAATCGAGTATCCACTTTCCATAGTCGATTTCAAAAACTTTGCCGAGCCTTTATGGGTAGTCACACCAGTTTTTACTTTGAAACCAGCAGAAAATCCCAGTTCATCAGACAAACTTTTTTGAGAAATCGTCGAACTAAGACCAAAATTTGATTCTTGTTTACCTTCATAAGTCACAGTTCCATCAACACACTCACCTCTAAAAAGATCTTTCTCTTGATTATACCCTTTTCCTAGAGGTACAGTATTAGTACCATTACTTACCGGAATAATAACATCCCCCCAGGCAGCTGGCGCAGTCAACATTAATATCGCTAAAATATTTTTAAACATTTTTAGTTTCTCCTTTAATTGCATAGTTAATTATTTTTTCTAAATGTGTCCCTTGAGTAATATCCTTTAATTCCTTAACTAAAAGTGGATTCACTTTATTTAATTCAAAGATGAGGTCTAATTTATCTCCAATCTCCATCCTTCTCTCTTCTTCAGTCTTTCCTGATACAGGGATCAATATTATTTTTTTGGTAATATCAAATAAAGACTCCTTATCATCAGCATAATGCAACCCAAGAATAAGCATATTTACAATCTCAAGTCTTTTTTCAACATGATCAAAGTCCTTGGCAAGCGTCTGATATTTAAGAAATGATTTAGATAAATTTCTTTGTTCAAAAAACTTCATCATTTCTTTTTGCTCCTCATTTGTTCTAAGGGCCTTGCCTTTAAGAACTTCGAATTTTTCCAAAGTATGACTTTCTACAGTTTTTTTAAGATATTTATTTTTAAGTTCAGTCTTAAAAACCTCACCTTTAACATTCTTCTCTACTAACATCGCTGCTTTAGATGTTTGGGATTTTTTATTAAAAAAGGAAGACATCATCACAGTAGAACAAGCGACAATTCCTAAACATATTTTTGCTTTATTTTTCATATTTCCCCCATATAGTTTTCTAAAAGGCTTTTATATTCTTTTGCTATCTTTTTTCTAATTTTCTCTTCTTCATCCCAACAATAATATCTACAGCTATAGTCATCTTTTCTAATTTTATAAACGAGTTCTTCTGCTGAAAGTTCCTTTTCATACACATCTGCTAATTCAATTGCCTTTTCAGGGTTAATAACCCCACTTGATTTCACTTTTTGATTTAAATATTTTTTAATATCAACACTTAAGATTAAAATTCTTTTTAAGTCCTTATTTGTTAGTTTATTATTAATGGCCTTTATTTTTCGAAGTAAATCGGATGTTAAAAGAGCAGCCTCTGAGGTGGAATCAGTCTTAGGATAAATCGTATCAACCCAATCATTTCCAAGGTCAGGATTGGATGTGGACCCAACAATTATTGTATTTTTCAACCTCATATTATGAGGGCAAGAATAAGACTCCTCTCTCTTTGTTAAGCTTCCACTATTTCCACTAGAGAATATCCACAAAAACTCATCATTTACTTTAACAGTTTTATAAAACTTCGATTCGCGACACTGCTCAGGTTTAGAGAAAAAGTTCATGGAAACATTAACAACAAGACTTTGATATTGCTTAAGTTGTTTTTTGACATTTCTGAAGTTCAAAAAACAAGATTTCCAATCCATTGAAATTACATTTTTCACATTGTGCTTTTTAAGCATCGGTTCAACATGAGGTAATGATTGATCAATAAGATTATCCCCAAAAACCATAACTCCATTTAACGCCTCCCTAGCTGTTGAGACTTTTTCACCCCATCCCAATACACTCTCTTTGTTAGGTCCAATATTTAAAAAACCATCAATATTTTCAGTAAACTCCTTACTCACGCCCGCATCGCACATAACTACACTATTAGTTTTTGTGTTACTTAATGTGTCTTGTTTGAAATTTAACTTCTTATCTTTTTCATAAAGAGTTTCCCAATCAAAAGGACTAAGAACCTCAATTTGGTGAGCATATTCAATCCCATCCCAAGAATCATATCTTGATTCATGGGAAATCATATAAATCAGGTTCGGATTATTAGCATAATCAAGAGTAACTACAATCAAAGAGTCTTTATTCTCTATAGGTCTTAGTTCTAGATAATTATTAACTAAATGACCTAAGATATATTCTCTTTTTAAAACAGAATTAAAAGTATTCCCCTCTAACTCAACAAGTCCTTTCTTTATTTTTTTCGAACAAAACAGAGAACAGCCTTCGTCATCATAACTTGAAAACTCCATCAAATTTGATTCTAAATTAATACTACTTACTATTTTTTGTGTTCTAGGATCAGAAAACCTAATTTTCCCTAAATTATTTATCTGATTTAAATGTTTTTTATTTTTGAAATAAAAAACCTGATAATTATAAAAAAGATTATTATTTGAATAAAAAGGAATAAAGACTTTGTCTTTTAATGTATTTTCCAAGATATTTTCATACAAAAATCTTTCTTGTAATTGAAATGTTGCTTCAATGGATTTCTTACCAACAAAAAATCTACTAAATGAGTTTCCTTGAGGTAAAAGAACATTTGGTAGAAATGACCTTCTTCTCACACGACTTAAATCAATATCAGAAAGAGTAACAACCTCACCTCTTTGCTCACCCTTAATAAACTCTACAGTTTGAGATTTATCTTCTTTCCATGTTTCAAACCTAACACTTTCACAACCTCTAAAGTCTTTTAAATTAAAAAATTGATCAGAGTCACAAAAACAAAGGCTTAATTCTTCATCAAAAGAGCCTCCCGAACGTTTGCACAATTTTTCAATATCTTGCTTACTTTCAGCCTCAACATTATTCTTTCTTCTCTTCGACTGATCACCATCATTATTCTTATTTCCACACGAACTAAAAATAACAAGAGCAATAAGTAGTAACTTCTTATTCATACAATACCTCCGGGAGTAATCCACTCTTCTAACCCTACTTAACTAATTCTTTTGGAATAAATTTTAAACGATATAGCATCTGATTAAGTTTAGTTAGCTTCGAGTTTTGAACTGTCACATCACCAGACATTAATCCACCAGCATTAATTATTTTGTTATTTAGATTCTCAGTTTCAACTTGTAAGTTATAAACTTTTCCAAAGTAATTTGTTTTAAATACAGAAACAACCTCTTCTCTATCCCCATGTGCATTTAATAACTTCATACCTTGCTTGATATCAACAGCTGCTACAAAATCACCATTTGCCTTAACAAAAGGATGTTCTTCTGTTACCGATAGTTTTTTTCCTGTTTCAGTTTCAAACACGATAATGTCATGCTCACCATCAACAATTGAATCGATATAATGTTTTACATCTGCCAATTTATAAACAAGACCTTTCTCAGAATAGTCTGAAAGAACTTCTACTTGAGAGTGTTTTTTCGTTGCATCAACAACTTCTAGGTAACCTTCATCAGTCATAATCAACTGGTCAAGCGTATAACAACTAGCTGCACAGAACCCAACGATTTCATAATTATTCGGTCTATCGCAAGGTGCTTTCTCTACCGTTGGTGCAAACCAGTCACTTGGATTTGTAGGTTCTGCGTTTTCAACATAGAGCCCATAGATTGGATAAGCAATTCTGGTACTTGAATCTGGTAAAACCATTGTTCTATTTCTAGACAGCATTTTCTTTTCATAATTATCAATGGCACATCTCGCGGCCCATGCATTTCTTCCATTTGCCTGCTTATTTGAAAGACTATCCTTCCAGGTCTCACATCTTTTAAGACTGATTAACTGTGCCTGAGCTGATCCAACAATCCCCAATAGGGCCAAACTAAACATCATTTTTTTCATAACTTCTTCCTTTCTTTGAATTGATAATCCCCATAGAGCAACCCCTATGCCATTTCAGAAATGAAACAAATTGCTGAAATTAGGTAAAAAGCTTGACGAAATTACATCAATAAAATTCGGAAAACGAATAATAAGTTCGGAAATGTGAAGAATTTGATAAACCTAGTTTCTGTAAGATACTTTTTAAGACTCAGAAAACGAATAATTTCTGAAAGAAAGTAACAAAGGCTTACAAATAAGCTAACTATACACATATAAAAAGAAAAAATGTTATCAATATTTAGTCTGGATTTCAGGCGATAAAGAATGACTAAATTAGTGAGTCTCGAAATCAAACAAAGCATCTTAAGTAACTGTTTTTTGATAATTTGCCTTAGGTAATAAATACTGACTTTATTGATAAAAATTTTATTTAAGTATACCTAAGAAGTCATGAATAAAGTCAGAAAAAACATAAACCAAAATTCTTTCATCTTAGGTGAGATACAGAAATATGGATTCTATCATGATAAACTAAAAAAGGTTTTCTCTTTTATTCCAAAAAATTCCGAAGAAATATGCTATTTTTCATACATTGAAATTAATCCGCATGAATCTATCTCTAAACGAAACAATATCTATTGTATAAAAATTAATGATCATAATTCATACTTAAATGATTTAGAAAAAGTTGCATTATTTCCAGAAGAGTTTATACATAAAGTGAAGGAAGATTCACCCGTATTTTATTTTTGTAACAGATTTATCCAAAGGTATCTAATACATACAGAGCCTAATCTTTCTAAATTTAATACTAGAACAGGCCTAAATATTTTACCTGTAAAAACCCTAACTGCCGAAGTTGTGGCGAATTGGGTGCACTTACATGAAAGATTCCACAGGACAGGAAATCTCCCAATACCTAAAAATCTATATGAAAAATTAAACTCTATAAATGGCGGAGTTGAGGAATTAAGAGCAGATTTACAAACATTAATCCATTTAGAAAGTTTTCGAAGTATTAACTCCCTCGAATCCACCTATAATTTAATTTTAGCCGAAAGACTAGTTTATTTCCCCTTAAGGAGAAAAATGAACTCATTTGATACATACTCATCATATCTACTACTAAATGAATTATTAAATTTACCTCGCCCCATTGATTCATTACTAGCTTTTAAATTGCTATTAAAAAAGATAGAAAACAACGAAATCACTGTATCAAAACTAACTTGTCAAAAAATTAGAAAGAAAGAGTTATCACGTTTAAATAAATTAATGTTGAATCAAAAAATTCCATCATTTTATAATTCTATTTTTAACCAAGGAAGATACGATTGAAAAAAGTACTTATTTTAGGGGGGTCCAAAGGTATAGGTCTAGCCTCTGCTGAGATTTTTAGTTCCAGTCATGAGGTAACAGTCCTCTCAAGATCCACTCCATCAACAAGCAAAAATATTAGACATATAAAAGTCGATTTTAAAAACCTAGAAGAAGTAAAAGCTCTGGCTCTAAATATCAAAGAGTCTAGTTTCGA
The DNA here is from genome assembly GCA_964215955.1 of Flavobacteriaceae bacterium. Taxonomy (GTDB): domain Bacteria; phylum Bdellovibrionota; class Bacteriovoracia; order Bacteriovoracales; family Bacteriovoracaceae. Next base: position 36,498 of record CAXPDR010000037.1, on the reverse strand, counting down.
TATACTTATCAACAATTCAGGTGGTCCAAAGTCGGAACGTTTTCAAGATGTGACATCTGAGTACTTCCTTTCAGAGATTAATTCACATTTAATATCTGCCCACATTTTAACTCAAGCAGTAACAGAAAAAATGATTAAAAGCGGAAACGGCCGGATCATTAATATAATTTCGGTAACTGCCAAGAATCCTCTCCCCAATATGATTGTCAGCAATACAATAAGAGGAGCAATGCTTAACTGGTCAAAAACCTTAAGTAAAGAATTGGGAGCGACGGGGATTACTGTAAATAACATCCTTCCAGGTTATACATCAACAAAACGACTTGATGAAGTAATAAACTCCGTAGCAAAAAGTAAAGGTATGGGTGTAGAAGATGTAAAGCAAAATTTAATTAACCAAATCCCATGTAACCGCTTTGGTATTCCAGAAGAGCTAGCCAAGATGATTTTATTTTTATCATCAGAAGATGCTTCTTACATAAATGGACAATCAATCGCAATAGATGGAGGTTGGTTAAATTGCAATTAGCCTTTACAACAATATTTAAAAGATCATTACCAGTTTTATTCAGTTATCTTTTTTTAGGATTTAATTTTGGGGTATTGTTTTTATCGAAAGGCGGTAGTGCTTTAGAGAGTTTCTTTATCTCGGTTTTTACTTTTGCTGGAGCTGCGCAATATATTGGATTAGAGTATTATGGAAAAATAGAGTTATATTTCATTCTATTTTCAACAATCCTTTTTATAAATTTAAGACACGTTCTCTACGTGTCTACAATATTATCTAACCTTTCTGGCTCATGGCTAAAGAAATCCTACATAATAAGCGCTATGACTGATGAAAATTATGGTATGTTAGAAATGTACAAAAATGAATCATTAAGCTCTAATGATATTATAAAGATATTTCTCACTAACCAATTTTACTGGGTTCTAGGTTGTACGCTTGGGGCAACTATCAATATTAAAACACTAAATATTAAAGGGTTAGACTTCTGCTTAACAGCAATGTTTATAATTATATTAATATCTAAAATAAAAGCATATAAGAGGACACCGATAGATGGATAAAATGCTATTTGCTTTCATTTTAATTTTGGGAACTCAAATCACAAGATTTTTGCCAATTTTTATACCTATGCAAAAATTAAAATTTTTAAATGATGGTTTTTTTGCTAGTTTTTTACCAATTTTGATATTTTCAGGACTTATTATTTTGTCATTCTTATCCACGACAAATGAATTTGAACTATTTTCTAAAATTCTTGCTTCCATATCAACTACTACGATTTATCTAATAACTAAAAAGGAAACTGAGTCTATAATATGCGGCACTGCTATTTATTTATTATTATTAAATTAACGTTATCAATATTGTCTGCTGCTCAAGCTGCCAATATTTGCTTAACTGGATCTACAGTAAAACAGTTTCCGAAATATGGAGATGCCTTTAAAAATGCAGCAGACCTTGCAATTAAAACATCCAAGAGTAATAACCTCAAAATATTAGATTTCTTCTACGACAGAAACCCATCCGCACCTGCAATCGCTTTTAAAAAAATGATTAAAGCCAAATGTAAAGCAGTAATTGGCTTTTCAACAGGAAACGATTTAATAGCAATAAGCGATCTAGCACTTAACTCGAAAATACCTATTCTCAGTATTTATGGAGACAATTCCCAAACAATAATCGAAAATCCCTACATTAGTACTATTCAACCTTCAGAGCAGTATTTACTTACCCCACTCTTCGAGAAACTAGATACAAAGATAAAAACAATAAAAAAAGCACTTATAGTAACCGCAATTGATAGAAATTCAATGATGCTTTACTCTCAAGTATACAAGAAATTGTTAACAGATCGAAAAATTGAATTCAAAGAGATAATGATTCTAGAAAAAGATCAAAATATAGAAAACTTAACTCCTAGTTTTTTTAAGGCAAATGACTTTGACTCATTAATATTGTTAACGCGATCAGCATTAGCTGCAAAAATAACTGATATCACTACGAAGGAAGTGCCCGACCTAAAACTGATATTGGGAACTAAATATTTCGGAAGCTCTGCTCTTCCAGCATATTTCAATTATCTAAAGAATAAAAACATTGAGGCATTCTACAGTAGACATAATTGTTTATGTGATAACGACGATCGATACAAAAGTTTTATTTCTTCATATAAAAAGGAATACCAGGCGACACCGATGGTAATAAGTGCAAGTACATTTGATCTTGTTAATTTTCTTATTGAAAATTATGATTCTAATAAATCAAACTTCAATAAAGCACTGAATGCAAACTTCAAGGGGGTAACAGGAATAAAGATATCCAAAGGCCTAAACATAAGCCATTCTAAATATTTCGTAATTAAGGTATCCAAGAATGGTTACAATAAAATATAAGTTATCAGACTTTTTTAATGTATTTTTAATAAAACTCTTTGCTTTAGAATTTTTCTTACTCTCATTTATTTTCCTAGGATTTACCACAGTAAATCAAAAAAATAACTTCAAAGATATAATAATAACTGACCAAGACTTATTAACTCAAATCATTATTTCTCAGCGTGCAAATAATTTAATGGCGAGAGATTTAATTCTCTACAGATATGCAGAAGAAAATAATTTAATAAATTTAGAATTTAAGAAAAAAATAGATTTACAATCTTTAGATAAGTGTGAAGATAAAGAAAATAATATTAAATTTTGTAAACTAAATAAAAATACCTCAACCATTTTTCAACGCATTACTTCTGACGACCTAGAGATTGGATATCTTCGAATTACTTTTATTCAAAAAGACAATAGCTATAACAGGAACATTCTACTAATTGCCCTTGTTTTAATAATTAATTTAGTTTTAAGTATTATTGGCTTTAATAGGATAGCAAGAGGTCCGCTACAGAGAGATCTTAAAAAACTAATAGCAAGTATAAAAGAAAATAATTTAAAAAACAAAATTCACTACACAATAGAAGAATATGAATATATTTCAAGGACTTTTAATTCACTTGTAAGGAAAATTAAAGCATCAGAGATACATAAACAAAGACTAGAATATCAAAATCAAAAGGTCGCCCTTGCACGACAAGTTGCTCACGACATTCGGTCACCAATTGCAGCTCTAGAAGTTATACAGGATGATCTATCAATTCTCCCGTCAGGTACAAAAGAAATAGTTTTAACGGCTATAAATAGAGTTAATGAAATATCGAATAACCTTTCAATCGAATACAAGGAAAATATTTTAAAAAAAGAAGTTGCAATCGAAGTACTGTTAAAAGAAATTATTACAGAAAAAAGGTTAAAGTGTAAAAGATTAAACAAAAGTATACAAATAAAATTAAGTTCAAACATTAAAGGCTTCTCATTTTTAAAAATAATGGAGTTAGATTTTTATCGTGTTTTTAGCAATCTCTTAAACAACTCTATTGAGTCTATAGAAAAAGAAGGATTAATTAAAATTGAAATAATCAATAACTCCCAAGGAAAATTAACATTAACAATTTCAGACAGTGGTTTAGGCTTTCCCGAGGAGATTTTGAAAAACCCATTCGAAAAGAATCTTTCCATTGGTAAAAAAGGTGGTTCTGGACTAGGCCTTCATTATGCACAAAGTACAGTTGAATCCCACAATGGAACAATCAAAATTTTCAATTCAAAACAAGGAGCAAATATAGAAATATCATTGCCCCTCTGCGCACCTCCAAGCTGGTATGTGAATGAACTAAATTTAAAAAGCTATAAGAAAATTTACATAATTGATGATGATAAAAACATGCATCAATACTGGAGCACAAAACTAGGTATAAAAGATCTTGAAGTTTTTTATTTTTTTGAACCTATTGATTTATCTATACCTCAAGATGATACGTTAATCATCATTGACTTTGATTTAAAAGAAAGCATGGATGGAATTGATTTAATAAAAAAATTTAATCTGAACCACTTTATACTAGTCACAAGTAATTTTGATCATCCAAAAGTTGAAAACTTCTTTGCAAACAAGAAAGACTCAAAAATGATTCCAAAGCAATTTCTTTACAAATTAATAATCAAAAATTAATTTAGGAATCTACCTCCCAACATAATCCCGATACCTAGCAGTCTTTTCAGGCGGAGGAATTTCTCCACTCTCTGAGTTTAGCGCATCCCTGAGACGCTTAAGAAGAGAATCAAAGTTCTCATTGTATTGTGTTTGTTTTTGCTTAATAATGACTTTTTCAACCTTACTAACGAATACTTGATATGGATCACCATAAGCCATATTCCCAGTCGGAATAAGTTTCAACCCATTTTCATTCCTAACAATATCAACTTCTAAGTTTTCATTATTTGGATCTTTTATCGTAATTTTCTTTTTACTACCATCCAGCAAGGCCAATAATAAAAGAGCATGCTCACTATTCTCACCCTCTAGCCCCCTAGCTTTTTCTGCATATACATTCTCAATCAGGGCCTCAATATCTTCTTGAATACTATCTACTTCAATTGGAATACTATTATCAGCTCCACCACCTAGGAATGCACCTCCAGAGCCACCACTTGAACCACTACTAGCTGGTCCTCTACCTCCTCCACTAACTCCCGAACTTCTTCCACCTAAGGATTTCTTAAACGGTGAAGGTTTTATTTTTCCAGCATTTGCTCTCGCAATACGATCTTGCTCATTCGCTTCTTGTTTCGCACCAAGAGCATCATTATAATCATCTTTTTGAGTCGGAGTCCCCGTAGCAATACTATTATCTGTACTACCACCAGTTATTGGATAAGAATCAGCATCGGTTTCATAGTAATTTTCAGATGTATCATAAGAGTCATCAAATGCTAGAGTATTAGCAGGCTCTCTCGATTCAGGGATCTCATATGGTGGTTTTAAAGCATCCAATAATTTTTGCTCTGCCGTTTTTCCACGTTTTCTAGGCTTCGTCTTCCCCGCAGCACCTGGAGCCCTTCTCGTTGGATCATCTTTAACTTGGGTCGCCCTTCGTGCTATTTCACGATAAAATTTATCCATTGTATCTTCAGTATTTTCTCTTGCCTGCTTTGCGAATCTATTCTGTGGTAATGTATTCTGATAGTTTAGTGTTTTAACATCACTACTATTAACACTTGCTGATCTAATGTTTCCAGTACTATCCACTTCTCTAGTTTCGTCAACAACTTCACTATTTTCCCCGGCAGATGGATTAGCATCAGTTTGAATCGAAGCGACATTTTCTACTTTCTTTTGGTCTATCCCTAAAAAACGATTAACAAGAACAGAGTTTTCTTTTGGAGCACTGTTATATTCTGAATAAGCTCGCATAATTTCATTGGTATCAATTTTAGAGACTGCCTCTTCAACCATTTGAGCAATCTTTGAAACATCCGTTATCCCAAGAGTTTTAGCTTCTTTCTTTACTCGCTCACTTATCTCTTCTTTTCTGGCAGTAAAAGTACCTCTCACAACAATATCAGCCGCCTTAAAAAACCTACAATCAGAATCAAGGCTGTCATTACCACATCCCATTTTCTTCATTGCATCAACTAACTTATTCATTTCAGGGGGAAGGTGTTCGCATAATTTATTTCCACGATCAAGAGTAGTAAATTTATATAGATTTGCAACTGCTGAAGAAAAATTTGGACTTCCTTTTAAATAAGGAGACAATATTGGTTCAATTAAGTTATCCACTGTCGAGTTAATACTCTTAGTCTCCACAGAGAACTGGCAATAATTATTTTTTAAAATAGAACTCGTTTCCATAATATTGGCAACTTCATCTTGATCACCGTATTTAGAATCCAAAAGTATTTCTTTCATTTCGTCATTATCTTCAATTGGCATTACTGGATCATTTTGACTTGCGCAAAAAGTTTTTTCATAAGCTTTAAAGACAGTATCACATTTATTTACAAGGCTATCTTTGATTTCTTCAATTCCCTTATCTGTGTTTTTAAATGAGTCTATAAGATTACTTATATTAGACTCTGGCTGATTTATAAACTCAGTATAAAAAGATTCTGACTCTGCCATTTTTTTTAAAATTGGGTTGGATTTAATTTCATCTGCAACTTTTATAAGTGTATCTCTATTTACAGAATTCATATTTGTTCTATCTCTAAGCCTAAGAATTAACTCAAAAAGATTTCGATTCGATTTAACTTCTGAGCCTTCACCTATTTTTCTTAGAATGGTTAACTGAGAGACTAACATTTTATCACTAATATCATTTAAAAATTTTTGACTTACTCCCTTCGAATTCATGCAGGAGCTTTTATCCCCATTTAATGCATTACGATCAAATAGAGATTTTTCAAATTTTGAATTAGGTGGAGGATAGAAGCGATGTCCATCAATTGAAGAATCACCTAACAACATTTGATATAAGTCATTAGTCATTTTCTGTCTTTCATCTTTGGAAAAAATGGTATCTAATTTACCACCACAATTAACAACCTCTTGAAACCTTTTTTTACTATTACAACTCTCACCTGGATCTAAAGTTGGGTAATCTTTATTTACTAAAAATATATCCTCAGATAAAGAAAGTAATCCGATTTTAGTTTTTTCTAAAGTTTTTTCTAGATACTCTCTTTTAGAAAATTTGCCACTTTCTTCATAGTTGATTAAGTTCAGATTTGATTGAACACATTGACAAAGTCCGTTTTTATTCTGTACTTGTTCATACAGGTCATCTTCAATTGGGTCAATGCAGCTTACTGGCGCCAGACTTGTTAAATCCTCAAGATCAAACTTTAACAATTTATCATAAGTACAAATAGCTTTTGCACCTAAAGATAAAGTTAGAATATAAAGTAGGGCTAATATTTTTATTTTTCGTTACCTTTTTGCATATAGTGAGTCTAAATCTGAAGCCTTAACAGCATCAAAGCGGCGAATTAATATTCTCCTGGTCCTTTCCATCCTTTTAATCGTAAATCTATAATACTCATCACCTTGAGCGGCTGCCAGTTCCTCAAGTCTAGTAATCTCTGAATCAACGAAATCTAGAACTGTTTGTCCATTTGATACAAAGTTTACATTTATTTTTATAGTTTTATCACTCAGTTTTCGTTGAACTTGTTCATCCAAATAATCTTTAAACAAATAATAGAATGCAAGGTTTCTATCGAAAGAAAAATGAAAGGCATGAATTTCTGTTCCATCAATATTACAAGTTAAATCTTCAATATATTCATTCCAAAAGCTAGCAATTTGATCCGTCGTTGGATCACTCAAACCTTTATAATTATTCATATTAAATCTAATAATTGTATCTATACTGTTAACTGATTCATCGCCCGAACTAAATGAGCCACATATTGCTATAGCCATAGACTTCACCCAATCTGCTCTATCATCAAGACTTGAAAGAGCTCTTCCAGTTTTCATAAGGTCTGTTGGTATAGCTTTATCTGGTGTCCCACTCAAAGTTGGGCTACAGTCTGCACATGGGGCGGCGGGGTCTGAGACCACGGCCTTTGCCGAGATATTCATTGAGACCAATAGACTAAAAACAAGAAGTGTTTTCATAAATAAATCCTATGTTTAATATTTCTATATCTAATTCATCGGATACATTGAGAAAATTCTTTAAATTTGGTTTAATTTAATTGTATTATCAATAGCTTACAACCTATAAATCGAATAAGAATCTACCAAAATAATTACGTTTTCCGAATGTGAATATTCGGATTTCACAATCCTTTTTATTTATTTTTAACTACTTATACCCTTTTAGACTTGGCAACACTATTGCTTTAACTCAGTTCAAATATGAAACAAGGAGAAACCTATGAAAAAAATAATTGCACCAGCTATTATTAGCGCAACAGCTCTAAACCCTTCACTTTATGCAGGTGAATTATCAAACTTAGAAGAAAATACATTTAACAATGAAATCCAAAATTTTTCCAAAAATTCCGAAAACTTCATGACAGATAACAAATCGATTAATGAACTTGATCTAGAACCAATCATAGTTGGTTTAACTTTAAAAGAGGAAGGACCTGGTTGGAGTATTGAAAAAGCGGATAGAGTTGCTAAAAAATACAAAGCATATTTATATCTTGTTCACAAGTACCCTGACAAAAAGATTGTTCCATCAAAAGAAGTCGATGAATTTTGGCATGCGCATATTCTTGATACTTACAAATACATGGTAGATTGTGATGCGATTTTTGGCTCATACCTACACCACTACCCTTATTATGGAATGCAAGACGAAGCCGACAAACAAGATCTTACAGATTCATTCAAAAATACATACGAGCTTTACTTAAAGGAGTTCCCTTCCCTATTTTCAAAACAAGTTATTAATAGAACAGCTCTTTGTATTGGAGAGAATCCAGATGCTAGAACTGCACTTTGTATCGGAGAGAACCCAGATGCTAGGACTGCACTTTGTATTGGAGAAAATCCAGATGCTAGAACTGCCCTTTGTATTGGAGAGAACCCAGATGCTAGAACTGCACTTTGCATTGGAGAGAACCCAGATGCTAGGACTGCACTTTGTATTGGAGAGAATCCAGATGCAATGACAAATCCAATAAATAATAGCTTCAATAGAAATGGTTCCTTTAACACAAGGCCACGCCCAACAATTAACAGAAGTCTAGGAACGATTAAATATTAGGAAACAAATATGAAAGCAGCAATAAACTCATTTAGAATAAGTAAAGATATTGAGCAATTGAAAGAGGATTTGTTAACCGAAATAAAAGAAAAAGGATATGCACACCTTAATACATTATGTACACCAAGACTTTATGGGGAACTTTCAAAATGTATGGGTGAAATTATCATGGTAAGTGATATCGAAATTAAACCAAATGGGAGATTTGCTGCTTTCAGATCAGAAAAAGTATTACCACACACAGATTCAGCTGATGCTAATATCATTGGCTGGTACTGTGTGAAACAAGATAATCATACAGGGGCTTCAAAAATCACAAATATAGGAAACCTAGAAGAGCATTTTTCCTCACATGAAATAGAATTTTTAATGAACTATAAAGCATCATTTCTTGATGATAAAGATAAAACATCGAGTAAAATAAAAGGACTAAGTGATTCTCCTTTGATTTATCAACATAAAGAAAGTTTGAAAGTAAACTATGCTCCATGGTTAGATTTTACTCATAAGGATCAGGATTTTAGCCGAATTCTAAATAAATTTAAATCTTATATTGAAGACAGAATAATGAACCACACCGTTTCAATTCGACTTAAGAAGAATGAAATAATGTTTATCGATAATGGACAGGTGTTACATTCAAGAGAGGAGATATCACCGTGCAGCGAAAGACAACTGAGGAGATTATGGATCAAAACCAAATAACAATAAGAAGTATTGAGCCAAAGGACGCTAGTGCCTTTAATGCACTCAAAAAGACAATTGAAGCGGAATCTCCCTATATGCTCTACGATAAGGATGAAAATCAGGCCACTGATGCTCAACAGGAAACCTTCATTGAAAGGGTTACCTCCCCTAACTCTCCAAACAATCTCTTTGTGCTAGACTTCCATGGTGAATTAGTTGGGTTTATCGCCTTAATGGGAAGCCAACTAAATAAGAAAAAGCATAGTCGAGAAATTGCCATGGGAGTTTTAAAATCCCATACAGGAAAAGGTCTTGGAAAAAGACTGTTATCCCATGCTATTAGCTTTGCCAAAGAAACTGGCTTAACTCGCTTAGAGCTAACTGTAATATCAGAAAACATGCCTGCCATCGGCCTCTATGAAACGATTGGCTTCAAATTAGAGGGAACAAAGAAATGCTCTATTCGCATTGGTGAAAGACTTTTGGATGAAAGGTGTTATGGGTTAGTTTTTTGATATTATCTGTGGAATCATGCTATAGATAAAAACATTATTAATCAAAGTCTCAAAACTCCAAATCACATCAATATTTAACTCTACTTTGCCTTCTTATCATAATACCCTTCTAAAGGGACCAAGTCTTCACCACACTCAAGACATTTCTTCTTTAGTTTTATCTTTTTTGGAAAACTCTTTTGGATTTTCGCAATTGGAACAAACCTAGCAATATTGCTAAAGGACCTTTTTAACAAGAGAGGCTCTGAATCAGAATGGGGATTCTTAAACTAGAGAGGAACTCTTTTATCTGCTGGCCAGATCAGAGAGACTATAATCAGCTACCAGAAGAAATTTAAAGTCGATAAAAGATGGACTCCACATGAACTCAGGCACAGCTTTGCCCACAACTATCTCAAGAAACAAGGTAATATGTATGCTCTGCAGGCCCTGTTAGGCCATAAGAGCATTACCATGACAGTGAATTACTATGGGCAGATTCAAGCTAGTGACGTTGAAGTTGAAATGGTTAGCCCTTACTAATGTTAATCAACTAGCAAGGGATTTATAAATTAAAAATCCTGCAAAATAAACAGCATTTAGAGCAATAAATACTAGAAGAATATTTTTAAACCTCATCAGTTTCAAAAGAAATTTAAGATTGCGTGTATCTTCGTTTCCTTCATAATTTTCAAAAACAAATTGATCTATTTGTTTAAACCTATATCTGCCATAAGTTATTAGCTTGTTACTATCAATGACTCTCTTATCAAGTGTTTTTAAGAATTTTCTAGCATAAACCCCTCTAACAAGAGGAATAAAAGCAAAGAAAATTAGCATAAATATAAAAACTAACAAAATATAAACATCTAAACTCATATTAACACCTATAGACTTGTATCAAAGCTCCAATCGCCAAAGCTATAATTATCAGAATTGTAGTCAAAATAGCTTGGCTCAGTTCCCCAATGCTTGTTATAAAAGTCGTTTGCAAAGTCAACTGCTCTTCCCATTAGAGAGTCAGGAGCTGCATCAAAAGCCCAAGTATGACCAACTCTTTGGTAACCAGCTCCACCTGCACCAAATTCAACAGAGAATGATCCACCATGAGCACCTGACTGAGTGAAAGTATAGTCTGCTCCAAACTTACCTAAAAAACCTCCACTTAAAGGTACTAATTTAGAATTATTACATTTTGAACATATAATGTTTCCGATTTCCGCAACTTGAACACAAAAAATTAATTCGCAAGAAGGGCATATCGCATCTATTTTTTTAATTTTTCTCTTTTAGAAAAATACAGAACTAAACTTATAATAGACCAACAAACAAAGACAGCGATAGAAAAATCAAAGATTGAATTATAACTATAATACTTTGGTTGCCTAACAGAGTGAGGAATTATTTCATAATGCTTTAAAGCAGTAAAAATTAAAGAAATCAAAAAAATAATAAAGTAAGGTAAACTCTTCTTCATTTTTATCACCATCATCATTAGTAATAATTGTAATTATAGTTATAGTTGTAATTTTAACTTTCCTCCAAGTACTAAGAACTCTAAAGGCTCTCCTGTTATTTTCTCTAATGGAAAAAATGGAAATGAAGGAAAGTTAAAATTCAAAATACGACGAAATTAATCCCTACTCTCTCTTAAAAACTCAATTGCAGCTGCTGCATCTACTAGTCCAGCTCCGAAATATTCTGAGTCACCAAGGGGCTTTGCTGTTAATTGCATTACCTCCACCACTTCAGCTGGTGTTAGGCTTTGATCATATGAGAATATTAATGCTGCCACTCCACTTACAATTGGGGCTGAGTAACTTGTTCCATTGGATTTTGGATGAGTTCCCCATGGAATATGAACTCCCTCACCAGGTGCAACTACATCTAATGAAGGTCCGTAATTCGATCCATAGCTTCCTGATAAGTATCTTGCATCTACACTATCAGTCCCACCCACAACTAGCATCTCATCTAACTCTCCAGCTGCTAATCTTTGGTTTTGATTTCCTGAAGACCATACAACTAGTGATCCTTTTTTAAAGGCCTCTCTTGCAGCTGATCTTCCTGCACTACTATTTGAACCCGTAATAGAAACATTAATGACCTTAGCCCCCTTATTCGTAGCCCACTCAATACAATCAATTATTCTACTCGTTGAAGTACTTCCACTGGCATTAGTGATAAGACCTGGTAGTAAACTAATTCCAGGAGCAACTCCTCCATTTTCATTTTGACTATTATATTCAGCTGCAATAAACGCTGCTACAGATGACCCATGAGTATTAGCTCTTCCATATCTTGAGTAATGATAAGTATTCGTGTTTCTCCCTATGAAATTCCAACCCGTCAAAACTTTTCCATTGAACTCACTTCTACTCTTATTAATTCCAGAGTCACAGAAAGCCACAATTACTGAAGAATCACCTTCTGTAATATCCCAAGCTTTTCTGGCTCCCACCTTATCTAAATGCCAGCCCTTATTTGTATTCAAGCTATTTGAATTTGAGTTATTATTTGAACTCCTTCTTCTCCATCTCCAAAAGAATTTATTATTCGATTTCTCTGTATTAATTTTTGTTTCTATATCCTCTTTAGGTGTATCAATAACTGGAGCTTTAACAATTTTATCTTCTTCTAAATACTCAAATGCATTAGTTTTACTTAAGGCCTTAGCCACGCGAGAACTTAGTTTAACTATGCCCTTATTATTTTTTAATTGAATATTAAAGCGATCTAAGAGTCTACTCGCTCTTTCGGCCTTAACTGGATCTAGATTCGTTTTCCATTTATAAAGAAAATCGGCTGCGTATACATTTGAAAAATTAACGGTAAAAATTAAAACGGTAAGTACCCTTACTAGATATTTCATATCAATCCTCCTGATTGTCGATAAAGACTTATCGATCGGAGGTTTTAGATATTAAAATGCTCTAGTTTGTGGGGGAAAAATTTGCCATAAAAAAAGGCCAACTAATTGAGCTGGCCTTTTGTATTCAAAATAAATAAAAAAAATTTAAAAATTGTTAGCAATAACAATAATAAGTGCCAACATTGCAGCCGAAGCTAATTTAACTGATACTAATAAGTTCATAATCTTCTCCCTTCCTAGGTAAAACTTATAAATGACTGAATTTAGGTAGTATTTAATCTGACCTGAACACTATCTTAACACAATCCTAACACAAGTCAATCGTATTTATTTACCTGAGTAACCTATGAGACTATTCAAAAGACTAATAAAATGGACTCAAATCAAGTTTACTGTTAACATTAATAAAAAATTAAGGAGAGAAATATGAAAATATTAAAGGTAGCATTTCTAACGATTTCACTTGTTGGACTTACGTCTTGTGCAATGTATGGAAAAAAACATTGTAAGAAAAGTGCATGTAAAAAAGAAACTAAATCTGCTTGTTGCAAAGATAACAAAGATAAAAAAGCATGTGATGGTGCATGTATGAAAGAAAAAGAGAAGAAAGCTTAATTAACAGCAAGCTTTTATACAATTAAGAAGCCGCTTTTATGAGCGGCTTTTTTATTAGTCTTTAAAGTATACACCTAAACCTAGCTTAACCTTCTTAGGGATTTCAATGAGCTTGATAACAACTCTTTGATTCAAGCTTAGATCAGTCTTCTTCTTCTCATCTGAATTCTCATCTAGTTTTACAATAGGTGTAGAGTCTCCCTTACTAAGAGAAGCCAATCTATCCGGAGAAAAAGCTTAATTCATATATAGTTTGGATGAAAATGAATCTGAATTTTTCTATAACTCTATAGCCCCAGTTGGAAGTAAAGCTAGGGATATGATCGAGCTCGAAATGGAACGAATTAACTCAACTCCAGAGGTTCAAGCGAGTATAAAAGAAGAGAAATCTAAATTATGGTCAGCGTTTATTCGAGATATAAGAAATACCATCAATAATAATTTATCTCTTTCAAAGCTTGCTAAAGAACTAATTGCTTCTTGGGAATTAACACCTGAAGATGATGGAAACGTTGAGAATCTCGATGAGCACAGAGAAAATCTTAAAATCGCTAGTTAATTTAGATTGAGTATCTGGCAGCAAATCTTTACGTATTTTCCACTATGTGGTCTTGATGTAGCTGCTCCAAGAATAATCTCAAAGCTATGGGGTCTTTCCACATCACAATTATTTTTGATTTCATTAGTTAAGGCCAGATCATAATTTTTTGCATTTTGGGGTCTCAACTTTAAATCTTTAGTAAAACACTGATACTCAGCAAATGCACTTCCTGAAATAAGTAGAGTTAAAAGCAATAAATTCTTCATTTGATTCTCCTAATACTCTTAGGGTATCAAATCTCACCATTTCTCTGTTCAAAAAAGAAAAAAATACGGCCGTGTAAATTCTTTTTACAATAAAAGTTAATCGTTATTGTGGGTACTTAAAAGATAATTTAACTTCTCTTCAAGCTTTTTAATACGATTTTCTTGCTGATCGACCTTATTAGTTAACTTCTCAATCTGATGATCTCTATTTTTTAAATCTGTTTCTAGCTCCATGATCGCGCCTACCATTGGAGCGATAAGACCAATATAATTAACAGATAATAGATTTGTTTCACTATCCGTTAAAACAAGATGAGGAAAAACGTCTTTTACTTCTTGAGCTACGAATCCATATTGAAGGTTTGGTGATCTCTTAAGTTCAGGCTTCCAAAAATACTCTACCGCCTTTAATTTTCTCAATTTATCTAGTGGAGATTTAATGGGTTGAATATCTTTTTTTAATCTCTTATCAGATGGATTGGTTAAAGAGCCATTAATAATGGCATTCCCATTAACTCGTAAATTTTGGGTCATATCTACTGAACCATTAAATTCATAGGTATAACCTGCTGCGATTCCTGGAGTTGAAGGAGTTGTATCATGAAATGAAATTCTATTGTCTTCTGTAACTTGCATAATATGTTTTCCAACATTCCTATGAGTTAAATTAAATCCTCCCTTATTAGCAGTAGAATTTACACCAGGTGCTGATAATGCCCATCTAGACCCATGTCCTGATTCAAACACAAGTCTTGAACGACCTCTTCCATCAGTAATTTCATTTCCCCTAATACGCATACCTGAACCGCCTCCCACATCTGAAATTGCGAGTACATCTAGAGCAAATTGAGGTGAAGTCGGATCAGAAGCATCTGTTGGGAGATTTTCAAAGTCATATCCAATTCTTACTTGCCCATCCCTTTCCACTGTAAAATGTCGTCCATTAGCTTCCTCTGGTGTAATAGAGGTATCATTATCTTTATTAATTTGAAAAATATAGGTCCCAGCTGATCTATGAGATATAACAAAACCTCCATTATTCACAACAGAGTTTACACCAGGTGCTGAGATGGCCCATCTCGAGCCGTGACCAGATTCTAAAACAATCCTCGCCCTTCCTTGACCATTAACAGTCTCATTACCGGTAACCCTAATACTTGACCCACCAGCAACTCCAGTTCGTGCATTAACATCTAAAGTAAATTGTTCTGCTCTACTGTCAGTTGGAGGATTAGCTGCATCATAACCCATTCTGACTTGACCATCAGGTTCTATAAAAAAATTAAAATCTTGAGCCTGAGATTGCCTAAGGCTCATTATCCCTTTGTCATGAGAATATCCAATAATTCCATCCCAAGGAACACTGGTTCCTTCATTTTCATTATCTGAAAATAGAATAGAACTTGAAGCTTCTTTATTAGAAACATTTAAACCAATATTAGCATTTGCAGTGCTAAAATCATTTACATTTTCAACGACAATCAGACTATTCGAGCTTGTTAGTATATCTGGATTTACAGCCTCAGAAGTATTTCCACCTTGAACATGCAGTAAAGCTTTTGGATCATTTCCAATCCCTACATTTCCAGAACTATAATGAATTCCATTAATTGAATTTTGCCAAACACTACTAGCAGCAGAAACACTAGAACAGGTTATAAGACTTCCACCAGAGCTTCTGGACATAATTTCAATATTTGATAACTGTTCTTTTACTCCAAGGTTATTTTTCTCTTTACCTCTTCGCTCCATAACAACTTTTAGATTTGAAATACCGTATTCCCCATTAATGACTTTAAAGTCACTTAAAGTTATACTTTTAATCTTAAGTAACCCTTGTTCGTAAATCTCATCAACTTTAAATATAGCATCGCCATCTAAGTTTTTCAGCGGATCAGTTATGGATAATGGTCCATCACTAGGAAGATCAGGAAAGTTTACCGTACTAAAATTAACCTTACACACTTCTGGATCACCTAATAAAGTGCTAATACTTTTTTCTAAACTAATTTTTCCTAATTGTTGTCTATTTAACCTAACTGTAGAATTTCCAAGATCAGATTGCTTCATTAAGACAACACCAGTTGCACCAACTAACCCAACTCCAATAACAGCTTGAACTAAGCTTGATCCTTTTTGATTACTAAACATCGAGACTCCGCATTTCAATTAATATTATCCATATATTATCTTACAACACCGTAAATCATAAAAGATTTAAAATTCAAAAGAAATATTATTAAACATATTTTAACTGCAAAATGCATCAGGCTTTAGTCCACAAAAGTTCCTTTTTATAGAACTTTACAAACAATTTTACACAAAGGGGAATTCCGCTAACATCACATTAAAGCTTCTGTTTAAAGATAGCCCTCCTCCCATAAAAAAATGAGAACTTTTTTTGGCATATTTGCCAATATTTAACTACTTTAAGCCAATTAAATTACACTGAAATCAATTACAAAACCTTTTAAGTCAACAAACCGATGTAAAATTGAGGAAACAATTCTAAAGGGATAGCGACAACTATGAAAAGTTCAACTCGGTTTTTTAATCTTTTAACACTATCTTCTAGTCTACTTCTTACCGGATGTTTAGCAAATAATTCTGGACATAATTATGATGATGTCGTCGAATCCTTAAGTAAGCCAAAAACACCGGGACCCCCTCAAATTCCCTCCCCTCCTTATAAGAAAGTGTGTAAATCTTTAAGTCACCCAGAGCTAGAACCAAAACTTCTCTATCAATGGACCCAATCTTGTGAAACAGGAGTTATATGTTGGAATCAGATCATGAGTTCACCAACAGTTGGGGACCTTGACGGTGACGGAATTCCAGAAATTGTATTCACAACTTTTCCGCAGCAGTTACATAATATCAATGATCAAAATCTGACTTTGAAGATTAAAAAAGATGATGGGACCTATGCCCTGACAAATCTAGATATACCGAGATTATCTCCAGGAGTTAATCGAGTTTATTCAAACCCAGTTGGCGATCTAAAAGTTTTAGATGGAAAGACAGGTAAATTAAAGTGGTCTTATGGAAAGCTTCCAACAGAATGGGAAAATGCTCCACACAACACTGCGACTCCACTTTTAATGGATATAGATAAAGATGGAAAGGCAGAAGTTTTTCTTCCAGCCTATGACTATAAATCAGTACTTGCTTTTAATCACGATGGAAGTTTGAGATGGAAACTTCCAACAGATTTTACGAATGCCTTTTCAGGTGGTTTCTCTGGAGATGATATTAACTCGGATGGTATTGGTGATATCCTGGCTGGAAATCTTATCGTCACAGAAGACAAATTTACAAAACAGCCGCGAATTTTATTCAACGATAAAATACATAGTAGTACACTTCTCTATTCTAAAAATTTGAATCCAAATAAACCTCAAGAAAAATACTATTTAGACCAATGGGGAATTTACAGTACAAATGATGGTGAAAAAATTATTGATTCAAGCTCTTTATCACTAAACAGATCAGCTATTGCAGACTTATTTCCAAATATTCCAGGAAATGAAATTGCGGTAATCGATAGTGGTAAAGATGCAAGTAGACAGGGAAAAACACTCATCCGAATCTTGTCCATAGATTGGGATAATTTAAAACTAAATGATGTAATTCCTCCAATAGAATTAATCTCAGATGAAGATAAAGCTTATCCATATTTTAATAACCTTGTAGCGGAAAAAGATGAACTCTTAAACCCAGGAATGGATGGAAATGTAAAAGTTGTCAGTATTGAAAGAAATAAAGTAATTTTTAATAAGGCCATTGCCAATAACGACAGACTAACTGTGAATTTACAAGAAAATGACCGTATTTATTTTGGAACAAGTCCAATGGTTACACGAAGGGCTTATTTTCGTTCAACTGCTATTGAGTGGAGTGACCTAAAGAACAAGATGTACAGTGTATCAAGGACGGAAGGTAATCAAGTTATTTTGGATAGAAATGTATCAGACTTGGTTGAAGTTGGTGATAGCATATACTTAGCCTCAAAGGGACCAAACGGCCAGGGAGGACATCCTAACCTGGGAGATTATGACGGAGATGGAGAACTAGAGATATCCGTAGCAGGAAGTCATTTATACTCTGTTTTTAATGTAGATGGTAGCTTACTTTGGAGTGTGCCAAGTACGGATTATTCATCTCAGAAAACAGGTTCCACTATTTTTGATTTCAATGGTGATGGTAAAGCTGAAATTCTTTACGCAGATGAAAGAACTTTTAGAATTTTCAATGGTGAAGACGGTGAGACCTTATATGATATCCCTAACTCATCAGGAACACTGATTGAATACCCCTTGGTTGCAGATGTGAATAATGACGGTTCAGCCAATATTGTACTTTCTGCTAATACCTACTCCTCATTAGAAGCTGAATGGGCAAAAGCAGGTCCGGGAATCAGAGTTTTTGAATCTAAAGGGAAGAATGGCTGGGTACCAACAAGAAAGATTTGGAATCAATATAATTATTTTATTCACAATATTAATGATGACTTAACAACAAAGACTGGGACAGAGGGAACTCCATCGCTTTTAACTAGTTTTAGACAAAATACATTGTCGTTATTTTCACCTCAGGAAGTGTGTGAGTAAATTTTAATAACCGCCCCCTTTAAGTGGGGGTAAACCCTCCAAGACACTTTTGATTATAATAATAGATAAAAATTTCAAGGTGACCCTGAAGCCTCTTAATATCTTGAGTTGTACACCAAGTTCTTCTTACAAGAGTTGAAATACTATCTCTCATCATAGCTAGAGTTTGATTCACACAAAAAATAGGATCGTAGCTTCCCTTTTTAAGCTTCCCCTGTCCCGCCACCGTCGCTTTTTGTCCTTTATATTGTGTGTATTTTGCATTGGGAAAGTAAGACCTTACAAATCTTTCATAATTCTGATGCTCATCTGATTCTATAACTGCATTTTCACTAACGACTTGGTTAAGACTTTCAAAAGTTTTAGTTAATGCTTCAAGATGATACGACTTTCGATTACCGTACTTCGATTTTGAAATGCTTGCTAGATGTCCAAAAGCAGGTATTTGAGCGACTTCTGCGCTCAAAATAAATCTTCTCTTTGCATCAACTGCAACTGTTACTGAGACAGGTTTTAGCTTAGTCTTTTCTTTTGTTATAAGGTCGTCAAATTGAAGGCGTTGAACCTTAGACTCCTGAAGTTTTTGGTTAAACTTTGCATTTTTATCTCTAGACTTCTCCGCCCAATAATCAAACCTTCTGGCCACAGTTTTTTTTTAGGGCAGTTTCTTTTCATGCTCTAACAAGAGCAACTTATCACTAATTAGAAATAGGCTATCACCTTGGAATAACTTGATTATTTTTTGAAAGTAGAGATGAAATGACTAGGGATTTGATCAAAAATACCCCCATTTAAGTATGTCGGTATATACGAAATGGGGGCTTATTATTAAGATGCTTCTTGTTTTAGTTTTTTGTCTTCCCAAAACTGCTCATCCCACTCTCCTTGAGCGATCTGTTGATCTTTAACAGATGGAGCATGCTTGTGTGAAATTCTACTTTTCCACTTATCTTTTTTCTTTGATACTTGTTTTTCGATTTTATTAACTGCTAGATCCAATGTTTTATATAATGAATCTGAATGAGCAGTTGCGTGGTACTCGAAACTTGGACCTAAAAGTTTTACCTCTGCACAATGTGCACCATCATCCCTTACATAACACGTCCAATGAACTTCAAAATTCCCTTCAAAGAATTTTTTCAGTTTCTGAGATTTGGCTTCAATTTTTTGATCTAAAGCCGGAGTGTGTTCAAGGTGTTTAAAAGAACTTACAATTTTCATAAATTACGCCTCATTCATTTTAAGGTTACGTGTGTTAATTTTCACAGTACTATTATAACGGAATTTTCTTCAGCCTCCTTTAACTTATTCCTAATTTTTTCTTAACTTCTAAACGTCTTAGTCAATTTATCAATAAGTTTAATTGTTAGCTGGCTTGTTTTCTCTTAGACGAAGGTAAAATATTTAACATTTCCCTATATTTCGCCACAGTTCGTCTTGCGACCTTAATATCTGATTTACTCAAGATATCAGCAATCTTTTGGTCAGATAGTGGTTTACGGCTATCTTCATTATCAACTAGTTCTTTAATTTTAAGTTTTAAACTCTCACTAGCAATATCAATCCCACCATTTTTACCACCGATACCAGCATTAAAGAAAAACTTAAGTTCAAACGTTCCAATTGGTGTATGAACAAATTTATTCGTCGTAACCCTAGAAACAGTAGACTCATGAACACCAATTTCATTGGCAATATCTTTTAGAATCATCGGCTTAAGTGCCACAACACCTTTTTTGAAAAACTCTGGTTGATATTTCACAATAGCATGGGCAACTTTTTCAATAGTCTTTTGCCTATTTTCAATTGATTTAATTAACCACATTGCAGCTCTTAGTTTATCCTGAACATATTCAGATGTGGCATCATCTCTTTTAGTATCTTTGATAAGGTTTTTATATAAATTCGAAACTTTAAGAGTTGGAACACCTTCATTATTTAATCTTACAACAAGTTCCCCACCAATTTCTTTAATATAAATATCAGGAACAACATATTGAGTATCATCAGGAGAAATTAATCTTCCTGGTTTTGGATTAAATGTATGTAAAACATATTCTGCATCTTTAATTTTTTCAACATCAACACCAGTTTCTTTTTCGATCGTTTTAAAATCTCTTTTAATTAAATCATCTAAGTGATTTTTAATAAGGAGCTCAACCAAAGGTACTGTTTCATCTAAAGCTTGAGCTTGTACAAGTAAACATTCCTGTAATCCAGAAGTCGCACATCCAACAGGGTCTAAATGTTGAATCATACTAAGAAGCTCTAAGGCATCTTCTCGATCTAAATCTACAGCCGCCAAAAGCTCCTCTAAATTTTCATCCAGATAACCTTCATCATTTAAATTATGAATAATCGAGTTAGCAAACTTCCATTCTTCATCTGTAAGATTTTCCATTCGAAGTTGCCACTCTAAATGTTCTTGAAGATTCGCTCCCTTTGAGACCATATTTTCATAATTAGGAGCATCGTCTTTTGATCTTACTTCTTTCGTATAAGGGGTAGAGGATGTTGAATTAAAACTATCAACGTATTTATCCCATTCAAAATTATCTTTTGAGTTATCGATAATATCTGGACCCGAGAAATCATCTGATTGCTTCTCTTTAGTGTCTTTGTTTCTAGACTCTAACTCTTGCCTTGTTGACTCTCCTCCAACTTCCTCAAGCATCGGATTCTCAACCATCTCCTTAGCAATAACACTCGTCATTTCTAAGTGAGTAAGGGTAAGAAGCTTGATGGCCTGCTGTAATTGCGGGGTCATCATAAGGTTTTGTGACTGCTTCAGACTTAATGACATTTTTGCCATAATAGACTCCAAATAATTTAAGTTAAATCATCCGTAAGTTTTCAAGACCTAAACCATCAGATCAGTTTTTTTATCACATCATTTTTATCTTAAAGTTTAAATTCTTCTCCAAGATAAAACTTTCTGGCAACTTCAGACTCGACGATTTCGTCTGGAGTTCCACTAACTAATAATTCTCCGGCACTCATAATGAAAGCACGATCTACAATTCCTAAAGTTTCACGTACACTATGATCAGTTATAAGTACTCCTATATTGCGTTTTTTAAGATCCCTTATTATTTTTTGGATATCACTAACCGCCAAGGGATCAACTCCTGCAAATGGCTCATCTAGTAAAACAAAACTAGGATCCAAAGCTAAGCATCTCGCAATTTCTACTCTTCTTCTTTCCCCTCCTGAAAGCTCTCTCCCTTTTGACTTTCGAATATGATTTAATCCAAAGTCTTTAATGAGTCTTTCAAGTAAGTTCTTTTTTTCGTTTTTAAAAATATTTCTAATTTCTAAAACCGAATAAATATTTTCCTCAACACTAAGCTCTCTAAATACAGAAGCCTCTTGAGGCAGGTAACCAATTCCTTTCTTTGCTCTTTCGTGCAGAGGAAGAGTAGTTACATCTTCACCATTTAAACTGATGGAACCATGGTCTGCTTTAACAAGACCAACCATCATATAAAAGGATGTTGTTTTTCCAGCTCCATTAGGTCCGAGTAAACCAACAACCTCACCGCGATTAACATCAATACTAACTGATTTAACCACTGTTCTACTTCCATATATTTTCTTAAGTTCTCTTGCGTGAAAACTAGTGTCTTCCATTACTTCTTCCTTTTAAGGCTAAAGCTAGATTGTGAATCATCCACTTCAACTAACTCCACGTTTTCTTTCAACGTAATTTGATAGCCCTTTATAATATCATTTCCTTGCTCAACCCTAGGAGCTCCAGTGAGAATGATCTTACCAGTTCTTTGGTGACCTTCTAGCTTTTCTGCGAAAGCTCTCCTCATCTGCCTCTTGCCTCCAACAAGTTTAAGCTTTTCTTCTAATTTCACATCGTCATAAAGCTCATAATACTTGAGCTTTTTATTAAAGTTTTCTAAGAAAATATCTGCATTTTCTGCTTGTAAATAGTAATTATTTCTATGAAGTTTCACGGACTTACTGAGTTTCATTCGAGATTCTAATGAGTTAAGATTCATCTCTTCGGCACTGAATTTGAATCCGGATTCATAAGCTCTCTGTCTAATCAGCTGACCTTTTACATCTCCTGTCATAAAAAGCATTTCTTCATTTAACCTACTTTCCAGCTCCTGAGCTCTAATTTTTATAATATCAAGAGTTTTTTGATCCACCATCTGTGCTGCTACATTTCCTTTTCCATAGATAATAGCTTTCTTTCCATCGTAAACAAGTTCACCAAAAGCATAATCACTATTTTTATTTGAAAGTCTTACTCCACCACTAAGATTTAATCTTTTAGTTTTCTGATTCATTACACCTTGTTCAGCCGTGTAATTGTAAGACTTTTCCTCTGTGGATATATTTCCTGAAGGGCCTTTGAACTTGAGCAGATAGTTATCGGTTATGTCCAAAAACTCTGATTGAAGCTCTACAGACTCTTTACCTTTTTCTAACTTGTAATAGGAAACTTCTTTAAAATAAGACTTTTCAACAATATCCAGTCTTTTATAACGAGAGTTATCCAGTTCTTCTTTACTAGTCGTAAGGCCAGTAAATAAAACAAAGCCGGCTAAAAAACCAAAACCAGTCAAAATAAATAAATTCTTTTTATTATACATCAATTTTTCCAAGGCCTTTCTAATTACAGTATATTACAAGAAATCCGTTCGCATAATTTTTGACTATATTTCTCGGAATATGTTATTTAACTAAGATTATTATAACAAGAGATGCACATACAAGGGAAGAGAATGTCTAATAATTCTGAAGTTTTAAGCTTAGAAGATATTATTGCTCAAGGGGTGAAATTAACTCCCATGATGGAACAATATCATGAGATCAAAAAACAATATCCTGGAATTATCCTTATGTTTAGAATGGGTGATTTTTACGAGCTATTTTTTGAGGATGCGAGACTTTCATCTAAAATTTTAAACATCTCCCTTACCCATAGGGGAAAACTTGGTGGCTTTCCTATTCCAATGGCCGGTATTCCCCACCATGCAGCTGCAACTTATGTAGATAGAATAACGGCCCAAGGGCATAAAGTTGCTATTTGCGAACAGGTAGAAGATCCAAAAGCTGCAAAAGGAATTGTAAAAAGAGCTGTAACTCAAGTTGTAAGTCCAGGAATGCCTTATGATTTGGATAAAAGTGAAGCTGAAACCCATAAGTACATGGCCTGTGCTTTTAAAAATGAATTTAATTACTATTTAGTTTTAGTTGATTACACAACCGGAGACTTCTTTGGTGTAAGCCTTACTAATATTAACGAAGTCATGGAAAAGTTAGAACTCTTCAAACCAAAAGAGCTGATTTCTTTTTTAGGTCAATGGGAAGAGTCTAAAGAATTTACGGAATACCTAAGAAAAAGCCCTATTTTAAATACAAATTTATCAGTGGAGTATTTTGAAGAAAAATATACTGAAATCTATATTGAAAAACTCATTCCTACATATAAGAGAGATGAAGTTATAAAACTTCACAAAAACATCCTAGCTCCAATTGGAGCTCTTAGTTATTATATTTGCTCTACTCAATCCTTAGAAAATATTTCTCATATGAGACCTTTTCAGATGATTAGTTTTGAGAAGGATATGAAAATAACTTACCCGACACTGCTTGGATTGGAGATTTTACCAAAAAGCAAAGAGCTTTATAAAGAATCAATTCTTGGGCATATCGATGTGACAAGAACGGCCATGGGTTCAAGAAAGTTAAAAACTATTTTCCAAGCCCCCCTGCGTGATATGGCACTTATTCAAAAAAGATTAGATACTGTAGAGTATCTTATGAGTGATCTGGACAGATTAAAAACTGTGCGCACTGATCTTTTTGATATTCGAGATATTGAAAGAATCATGGCCAAGGTATCTACAGGAAAAGTTAACGGTCCTGACTTAATAAATCTTTCCAATGCAAATATTGCTTATAAAAAAATTTCCAAAAACCTAGATAAACTTCCTAGCAATGTTATTGATAAATTATCAAAGTCTGAAGTGATAATACTAGATAAATTAGAAACTAAAATTCTTGAAACGATTAATGATGAAGTTGGTGCTACCCTTGAAAAGGGTAATCTTATAAAACAAGGTTGCCATAAAGAAAGAGATAGACTTTCAAAGTTAAATGAAAATGCTGCCGAATCACTTATTGACTTAGAGACAAGATATAGAGAAGAAACGGGAATACCAAACCTAAGAATTAAATCTAATAATGTTGCTGGTTATTTTATTGAAGTGAGTAAATCTCACACTAGTAAAGTTCCCTCTCACTTTGTAAGACGTCAAACTCTTGTTAATAGCGAAAGATATCAATCGCCAGAATTAGCTGACTTTGAAAAAGAAATGATTACAGCAAAGGATCGTCTCTATAAGCTTGAAAGAAGTATTTTTGATGATCTTGTTAATGATGTAAAAGAGGCTTCTAAGGCTATTTTAAAACTGGCACAAAATATTGCTCTTATTGATGTTTTTCAAAGTTTTGCATGGATTTCCTTTCAGGATGGATTTACCAGACCTGAAATAAAAAGTGCAAAGGTAATGAATATTCATCAAGCATGGCACCCACTTATAAAGGCCAGTATTCAAGACCAATTTGTAAGTCACGACCTAAACTTAGATTCAAAACAATTTTTTGGTTTAATAACAGGTCCAAATATGGCCGGTAAAACAACTGTGATGCGAGAAATGGCCATCATTCAATTTTTAGCTCAAGTAGGCTGTTTTGTTCCAGCAGCAAAAGCAACTATTGGACTAACAGACTACATCTTCTCAAGACTTGGTGCCAGTGATGATATTATCAAAGGCCAATCAACTTTTATGGTAGAAATGAGTGAAACAGCTGAAATCATCCGCCATGCAACCGAAGACTCTCTTATCATTCTTGATGAAATAGGAAGAGGTACATCGACTTATGACGGGCTAAGCATCGCTTGGTCTTTAGTTGAATATTTTGTAAACCATACAAAAGCTATCACTCTGTTTTCAACTCACTATCATGAACTCATTGATTTAGTGAATACTCTAAGTCCTGCAAAGAATCTTACAGTAAAAACAGTTAATGAAAATGGAAATGTTCAATTCTTATATGAACTTATTGAAGAAGGTGCTGCTCAAAGTTTTGGTATTCATGTTGCGAAACTTGCTGGCCTTCCAAATGAAATTTTGAACCGATCAAGCCAAATTTTAACTCAACTTGAGGCTGATAAAAATCAAGTGGAAGTATCTGCGCTTACTGGAAACCACAATCAGCTAGATATGTTTGCTGCAACTCCACAAGTTATTTTTGAAGACACAAGTAGTCCTGTTCTTGAAGAATTAGAGGCAATGGATATTTTAAATATGACTCCAATGCAGGCACTTCAAAAGCTACACGATTTAAAAAGTCAGTGTTTGAATTAAAAATTGAGGTATTCTTAAGGCTATTTCATCACAAAAATAACTTGATTTAAGTTAAAATAGACTCATGAAGCTCTTTATACTCTTCCTACTTTTATCCCAAGTTTGTTTTGCTCAAAAAGAAATTTTAAAAATCGGTTTTGTACCTTTTGCGCCATATATGAATTTTAAAGATGGGAAGTATTCAGGGTCTGTAGTTGAAGAAATAGAAAATTTATACTCAAATGACTATTATATAAAATGGGTTCACCTTCGTTTTCATCAACTTAACTATTTTTTAAATGAAGATAAGATAGACTTTTTCCCAATGATGATTAAAACTCAAGAACGAGAAAAAGTTTTTAAATTTAGTAAACGACCCATTCTCAACTCTCACCCAGCCATTTGTACTACCCAACCAAACTTCTTTAACCCTAAAGATAAGAAATTTAAACTTGGAGTTTTAAAGAATGCATACCTCCCAGAAGAGTTACGAAATAAATATATTATCATTGAAAACAAGCTTGAAGATAATTTTTTAAAAATGGGCTTTAAGATGTTATTACAAAATAAGTTTGATGGAATTTTTGTTTTGGATAACAATCTCATCAAAGGAAAAAGAGTTCCAGCAAATATGACCTGTAGGACAACTAACAAAAGCCTGCCAACTCATTTCATTATGAAAAAAGAGTCTACTAAAGACTTTACTCCAACAAGAACTCTACCCTAAAATCTTTGACTTGTAGCCTGCTGCCAATCATCTAACCAGTCACCCTGGTAAGTACCATCAATAAGTGAATTCTCTGCCATTTCAGGGTATATCTTGCTATAATTCATTATTTTTCCCGGACCAATTCTTCGCTTTATATGAGACTTCTTTATATCTTGAACTCGTGAAACTCCAGCTGCACAAAGTAGATGTTTCAGTTCATCCATTGTCTTATTATGATACCTAGCAACCCTTTTTGATTTATCTTCAACATCGACTAATCTATAAAGTTTAGGATCTTGGGTAGCAACACCTGCCGGACAATTATTTGAATTACATCTTAGAGCTTGAATACACCCTACGGCGAACATCATCCCTCTTGCACTACTACATAAATCAGCTCCAAGAGAAAATTTGGAAACGAGATTAAAAGAATCAATAACTTTTCCCGAAGCAATAATTTTAATTTTTGACCTAAGCCCAGTTGCAATCAATGCATTATGAACAAAATTAAGTGCATCATTTAAAGGTGTTCCTAACGAGTTAGTAAACTCCATAGGAGCAGCTCCTGTTCCCCCTTCCGCACCATCAACAGTAATAAAGTCAGGGTAGATTTTAAATTCCAGCATGGCCTTTACAATCGAGAAAAACTCATGTTTTGAACCAATACATAGTTTAAAACCAATCGGCTTTCCATCACTAAGTTCTCTCAATTCTTTAATAAATTTAATTAAGCCATCAGGCCCAGAAAATGCCGAATGCTTTGGGGGAGAATTAACATCCTTTCCTATCTCAACAGCTCGAATGTTTGCAACTTCTTCATTCACTTTTGAACCAGGTAACATTCCACCATGGCCAGGTTTTGCACCTTGTGAAATTTTTAATTCAATCATTTTGACTTGGTCAATTTGAGACTTCTCTTTGAACATTTCTCGATTAAAAGAACCATCAGGATTTCTACAGCCAAAGTAGCCTGTCCCTATCTGCCAACACAAATCTCCACCTTGTTTTTGATGATAAGGAGAAATACCTCCCTCACCTGTATTATGAAAAAAGTTTCCAAGCTTTGCTCCCCAGTTTAAGGCTTCAACAGCTGTTTTACTTAATGAACCATAGCTCATCGCCGAAATATTAAACCTTGAAGCGTTATATGGCTTTGAACATTGCTCATTTCCAATTGTTACTCTTAGCTCGCTATCATCAATATGATCAGCAACATTTATTGAGTGCTCTAACCATTCAATTCCTGCTTTATAAAGATCATGCTGAGTACCAAATGCTGTGGTGTCTAGGTCTCCTTTTGCTCTTTGATAAACGATACTTCTTTGCTCTCTAGAAAAAGGAGTTCCATCATCAAATCGCTCAACAAAATATTGTTGAATTTCAGGACGAATGGATTCCAATAAATATCTAAAATGTCCTAGTACAGGATAGTTTCTCAGAATTGTATGCTTTTTTTGAAATACATCTCGCAATCCTAATAAAGTTACAGGAACAGTAAAAACAAAAATATTATAGAATGATGGATTTAAAAATTTTCCTAAAACATATAAAACCAAGTGGATAGGAATAATGCTCAATAAAAATTGATTTCTCATAAAATAATCTCCATTATTTGATTATAATCATAATTGCATCAGTACTCTAGCGTGTAAGATATAAGGGAAATAATTTCTATCCAATGGAGTAAATGACATGAATCGATATATACCACTACTCTTTCTTTTATTAAGTTGCACTAACATACAAATTACCCAAGATGATAAGAAGCTTCAAAAAGAAGCAAAATCCTATTTTAAACCTTTAGAGAGACCAACTTCTATTTCATCTGATAAGATTACTTTAGGAAAAAAGCTTTATTTCGAAACCTCGCTATCACTTAATAACAAAATATCATGTAATAGCTGCCATAATCTCGATACATTCGGGGTTGATAATCAAAAAACTTCTCCTGGCCATGATGGGAGGCGAGGAACCAGAAATTCACCAACGACATTAAACTCTCACTTAAATTTCAAACAGTTTTGGGATGGAAGGGCAAAAGACTTAGCAGAACAAGCTGTTGGCCCTATTTTAAACCCCATAGAACATGGTATTCCTAATGAAAAAGAAGCTCTTACCAAAATAAATACCCCTGAATATCTAGCCATGTTTAAAAAAGCCTTTCCTAAAGAAAAAAAACCATTTAATTTTAAAAACATTGGTGTTGCAATTGAAAGCTTTGAAAGAACACTTGTTACCCCTTCCCGATTCGATGATTACCTTAAAGGTGACATTCAAGCTTTATCAAGTAAGGAAAGGCTAGGCCTCAAAAGCTTTATTCAAATAGGTTGTACTTCCTGCCATGCAGGAGAAGGACTTACTAGTAATTCTTTTCAAAAGCTTGGTATAGTAAAGCCTTATAAAAGTAAAGATCTTGGTCGATTTGAAGTCACGAATAGAAAAAGAGATAAATTTAAATTTAAAGTTCCTATCCTTAGAAATATTGAAAAAACAGGACCTTATTTTCATGACGGCTCCATCAAAACTCTAGAGCAAGCTATTAAAATTATGGCGGAGTATCAACTAGGTAAGCAACTAACTGATGAAGAGGTCTCAAACATAAAAGCATTCCTATCAAGTTTAACAGCAAAAACTAAATTAAAAATTTAATTTTAAACTTGGGCAGAACTTTCCTCTGCCCAAAATAACTTCTATAAATTTATTACTCTACCGATAAATAATACATGAAAGATGGTAAAGTAATACATTTAGTGGATTTTATTGAAAAAAAACAAATTATAGATCCCTCAAATCAAGTTGAAATTAAAGAAATCAAAAGATCAGACAATACCCTACTATTTAAAAGAGGTATTGCTTTTATGGTAGATATTTTAACTATTGGGCTATTAAAGACTGCTATTGATGGAGCATATGGTGTCTTTATCAATCAATATTTTGCCCCACTTAATTATGCTCAAAAACTCGAGTTAATCCAAGGAAATATCCTAACTCATGGATTAATCTTTCTATCTCTCTACACTAGTTATTTCTTCTATACGACATTTATCTTTAATGGAAAAACTCTTGGAAAAAAAGCACTTGGACTTACTATCATCAGTGAAAAATTTTATAAGAATAAAAAAGAACTGGATTATAGTGTTAATTTTAAAAATGCTTTTAATAGAGCTATAGGATATCTATTCTGTTATCTTTCATTTGGTACATTTTTTGTTTTTAATTTTTCCAGTGAGGACAGAAGAGGTTTAGCTGATTTTTTGTCAAGTTCACGAACAGTTAGTGATGACTGGTTAAGACAAGAATTAGATAGAAGAGCTTCAGTTGCAGAAGTGGCTTATATAAATATAGCCTCACTTCCAGCAAGTGAGGCTGCATAATTTTTTAGTCTTTTGATTTTAATTTCACCCCAAGTTCATTTAATTGTTCCATATCAGGCAGACTTGGAGCACTACACATTAGATCTGTAGCAGCATTAGTTTTTGGAAATGCGATTACATCTCTAATATTATCAGTACCCGCCATTAGCATAACCGTTCGGTCAAAGCCAAAGGCAATACCAGCATGTGGAGGTGTTCCATACTTAAGGGCCTCAACGAAGAAACCAAATTTAAGATTTACTTCTTCTTGTCCCATACCTAAAACTTTAAACATTTGCTCTTGAACATCAGCTTGATAGATTCTTAAGGATCCTCCGCCCATTTCATACCCATTACAAACAAGATCATAAGCTTCAGCAGGTAGTTTTTGAAGTTTATCCTTATCTCCACTCATAAAGTCATCCATTTTATCAATTTTTGGCATCGTAAAAGGATGGTGGCAGGCATAGAACCTTCCATCTTCATCATCATAATCTAGTAGAGGAAAATCATTGACCCATAAAAACTTATAATCGCCTTTTTTAATTAAGTCTAATGTATGACCAAAGTGACGTCTTAGTGCATCTGCACAAGAGTGTGCAACAGAATGCTTAGCATCTGCACAGAAAAAGAAAGTTCCATCTTCAGTAACACCCGCTTTTTCTTTTAATGCGCTTAAAGTTTCAGGCTTAACAAACTTAGAAATTCCTCCAGTTACCTCATCACCTTTTACCTTAAACCAAGCTACACCTTTTCCACCATGAGGTTTAACCACATCGACTAAAGCATCAACTTCTTTTCTTGAAAATTCTTTGACAGAAGCTGGTACAAATATAGCTTTATTTAAACCTGATTCAATAATTGATTCAAATACGCCAAAGCCAGAGCCTGCAAATAGATTGGTCACAATATGATGTTCTAATCCAAATCTCACATCTGGTTTATCCGACCCATATCTGGCCATAGCTTCATCGTAACTCATAATGGGAATTTCAAATGTATCATCAAAGCTAAAAAGTTTTCTCACCATTTTGGTCGCTAGATTTTTTAAATACTCTTGAGTCGCAAAACTTACTTCAATATCGATTTGAGTAAATTCAGGTTGTCTATCAGCTCTAAGGTCTTCATCTCTAAAACACTTACAAATTTGAAAATACTTATCCGTATTTCCAATCATTAGTAACTGCTTTAATGTTTGAGGTGACTGAGGAAGAGCGTAAACCTTTCCAGGATGAACTCTTGAAGGCACAATATAATCTCTCGCTCCCTCAGGAGTTGTTTTATAAAGAATCGGAGTCTCAACTTCTGTAAAACCCTCTTCGTATAAAGCTTCACGTGATAATTTCATGGCATTCGATCTAATGGATAAAATGTTTTGTAACTTATCCCCCCTAAGATCTAAATATCTATATTTTAATCTTAGATCTTCAGTCGCCGAAATTTTTCCATGTGGTAAAAAAGGTACTTCATCAGCATGAGAAAGTTCTTTTATTTCAGAAACACTAATTTCAACTTCACCAGTATCCATATTTTTATTAAGAGCAGATTCTGGCCTTGCCCTAACAACGCCTTTAGCTAATATAACTGATTCTAATGAAAGCCCTTTTAGTACACTAAAGTCTCCTTCAAACTCATCAAAAGCTAATTGAGTAAGTCCATGCTTATCTCTTATATCGATGAAATGTAATCCACCAAGATCTCGGTACTTATTATTCCATCCGCACAGGGTAACTTCTTTTCCAATATCAGAAGCTCTTAACTCCCCACAGTGATGTGTTCTCATTAATCCAGCTAATTTCGTGCTCGCGCTATTATGGTTTCCCATTTCCTCCTCCATATATTAGGATTTACCGTATGAGTAACTTTATACAACAAAGAGCCCCAAAGCTCATTCTTTTTCTTAGCCTTTTAAGTCTTTTAAGTGGTTGCAACGCGTCTACGGCGTCCCACTTACAAAGCTACAAACAAGTTATTATGACTTTACCAACTGGAGAAAAACTTAAAACCTATATCGCAGAGTCTCGCAGCCAGCAAACAAAAGGTCTAAGCGGGATTAAGCCAAAAGATTTCAAAGACAATGAGGCCATGCTTTTTACTGGTAATACCATGATGGAAAGGCAGTTCTGGATGCCGGATACACATTTTGATTTAGATATTATATTTATGAACCAAGATTTCTATATTCTAGATATACATCGAAGTGTTCCACATTTTCCAAGAAAGCCTAAGTTCAAAGGTGAAGTTCCCCTTTCAAAGGTCGTTTTTTCACAGCATATTTTAGAAGTTAAATCGAATACAAAGTTTTCTAAAAAGATTCATCCAGGCATGCAGCTTAAAATGATGAAGCAGTAGAATCTTTTGAAAATAGAACAAGATATTCATCATGAGCAATTACACCTAAGTGTTCCCTTGCTAATTTCTTTTGATAAGACTGAGATGTTTTCATTTTATGAATCTCTTGCATAATTTCAGCATTTTCATGTCTTAGTCTTTGAAGATCATTTTCTTTTTCAATTAATGTTTGGTTCATTGAATGATAATCAAGAACGCCAGAGTCCATAAAAAAGAGTCTTAAAACCAGTGCTCCACAAAAAATCCATCCTGCTTTAGACCACGTCCATTCGAAAGACTTCTTAGCAGACTTCTTTTTCTTTTTAACTGACTTTACATAGTTTACCTTAGGTCCTGTCGTCCGCTTACGAGGCCTTTTTGCTGGTTCAGCAAAATCGATATTATTAAAGTCATTTGGTAAGGTTCTTCTCGGTTTTCTTTTCGGAATTTGTGCACTCGCACTAGCGAAAAGCTCTTCCTGAGCGTTATTTTGACTATTTACTGGCGCGAAGATATCTCCCTGCGCGTTATTATGATTTCCATCGTTTTCAAAAACAAATTCCAACTTCAACTTCCCTGTATTAAGTGGCTGATTTTATTGTACTTTCTATACTATTTTAATCGAATTATTAAATCAACACAATGAACAAAAAAAGTCGAATTTTTTTCCTGTGGACTTTTTAAAAGGTTCCAGCAACTTTTTGGTGAAGGTTTGCGTCAATATCATTAACGCGAAGCTAAACCATTTAGTTGCTGGAACCTTTTGGAACCTTTTGTTATATGCTTATCTTCTGAATGATTTTTTACCGCTATCGGCTCTGTTACCGTTAGCATCTCCACGGCCTCTTCTAAAGCTACCTTCAGCTCTATTTCCATTTCTGTCGCCGCTTCTTCCACGACTTTGGAATCCACCACTTCTACTTCCATTTCGGTTACCATTTCTTCTTCCTGAACGACGACCACCGCCGCCATCAGATTTTCCTTTAGCAACTTGAACTTTGAAGTTTTCACCATTCCATGTTGTAGAATTAAGATCCATAACTTTATCTGAATAATCAGTCGGTAATTCAAAGAATGAAAAATCATTCATAACAGTAATCTTTCCAACTTCTCCACCACCAATAGATAAGTTTCTTGAGACTAATCTGATTAGCTCACCAGGCTCCATTC
The DNA here is from genome assembly GCA_964215955.1 of Flavobacteriaceae bacterium. GTDB lineage: Bacteria > Bdellovibrionota > Bacteriovoracia > Bacteriovoracales > Bacteriovoracaceae. Next base: position 2,856 of record CAXPDR010000037.1, on the reverse strand, counting down.
CAGCCTGTCTACCAAGTGTAATGTGGTATCTTTCATAACCAACTTGAGCACCATTAGTACCTCTTTCTCTTGACCCACCTCTATCAGAAGATCTTTCACCTCTCTGATTCGGCTCAACGTCAATTGATCTCGCTTTCTTATATCTTTTTAATGATTGCTCGAAAATGAACGAGTAAAGACCTTGCATAACTTCTTCTTGAGATTTTTCAGAAAACCTTGCTTTGAATGCCTCATAGCCAGCACCATCTTCTTGAAAGTTTTCAATTAAAGAATCAAATTGCCCAAGAGCTTTTTCTGTTAAAACATCAACAATTTCCTTAACCTCTGGAAGCTTTACTCTTTCAATCTTTGCTTTCGTAATTCGCTCAATTTGAGAAATTCTTCTCACTTCTGTGTTATCAATAATTGATAATGCGATCCCCTTACTTCCACCTCTACCTGTTCTACCAATTCTGTGGACATAACTTTCATTATCTTGTGGAAGTGAAAAATTGATTACGTGAGTAAGGTCATTTACATCAATCCCTCTTGCAGCAACATCTGTACAAACTAGAAGTGAGATTTTTTTCTCTTTAAACTTCTTCATTGTAAGATCTCTTTGCTCTTGAGACATATCTCCATGAAGAGCATCTGAAGGAAATCCTCTCATATTTAATTCATCAGTTAATTCTTTTGCTCCAACTTTCGTTCTCGTAAACACGATAGCATAAGTATTTTGATTATAATCAAGATATCGACATAAGGCTTCTGCCATATCTCTTCTTTTTACCAAACAAAATTTTTGCTCAACCGCATCTGAAGTTAAAATCTTCTTTGTCACTTTAACAAGTTCCGGATCACAAAAATGTTTATTGATTAAATTTAAAATTGGCTTTGGCATTGTTGCTGAGAACATCCAGATTTTCTTTTCTGGAACCTCTGCTAAAATTTCTTGAACATCGTCAAAAAATCCCATATCAAGCATCTCATCAGCTTCATCTAAAATAACATATCTACATTTTTCTAAATCAAAAGCCCCTCTACCCATAACGTCTAACAGTCTACCAGGAGTTCCAACAATAACTTGGGGCTTTCCTCTTTTAAGTTCTCTAAGCTGCCCAGAAATCGGAACCCCACCATAAACAGCGAGTGTTCTTACTGGTTCAAATTTAGATAGTTTTTCAATTTCTTGGCATATTTGATTTGCAAGCTCTCTAGTAGGAGCAATAACCATTGCTTGAATATGTTTAGCATCAAAGTCGATTTTTTCTAAAAGTGGTAAAGTAAAAGCAGCCGTTTTACCTGTTCCAGTTTGGGCTTGCCCAATAAAGTCTATTTCACCTTCCAATAATTTAGGAATAGATTTCTCTTGGATTTCCGAAGGTTGTTCAAAGCCTAAAGCTTCAATGGCCTTCATAGATGAAGACTTAAGATTCAATTCTGAAAATAACATTAAATTTCCTTGTTTTGTACTGAGATTTTCCCAGTGGTTCATCGTTGCCAAATTCTGGCCAAATACCACTGTGGACCTAGATAAATTCGCCCGTAAAAGATAGGACCTGAGTGGTTTAACTAAAATAAGTTTGCCACTTCTACCATATATTCACATAAACTCAAGAATTCTTAAGGAGAATGTAAATAATATGTTATTTAGGGGCTAATTTCTCAAAATTCTTTACGAATTCTAGTTTTAGAGTTAATAATTCCTTCATGACCGATCAAGAAAAAGAAAACCTAGTCGCTTATTTTGAAAGCGTAAAAGACCTAAATGCAGAACAACTAATGTCAAAAGTTGAAAACTACCTGGACGATGAAGCCATTGAAATCTTTGTTGAGCATCTTGAAGACTTTTATGGAGTTGAAGATGATGAAGAGCTAGGCATGCTAGCTCAGATTATGATTTCAGGTTTTATTGCTGCTAAAGAAGCTTATAAGAATTAAGTTATTCTGCAACGACAGCAGTAGTTGAGTTGGAGTTCTCATTAATTGATGAACTTTCTTTTTCCTCTAAGATATTACCACTTACATTTGCGGATACTTCTATTTCATCACCATCAAATGCTGCATGCCCAACCCAATTCTTTATAGTATTAATCACTTGTTCTTCAGATGGAATATTACATACACCCTCTCTTGAAATCGCAATATTAAACTTTAAGTAGTAACCTTCGCCATTAGATTCTGGCCAAGTCCAAAGACTTGATCTCTGTCTATTCGTGTGCAGGGCTTCATGAGTATCAGTTACAATAATATAAATTCCCTTGTTTCCCTTTTCTTTTTGAAGAATATCAAAGGCTTTTTTGACTTTTCCCTCTTCTTCAAGCCAATTTTTCAAAGTCTTATGACTTTTCTTAGCACATAGTTTTGCCACATCAGAAACAGGCTCTCCAAAACTATTATTTCCTTCTAAATTAAAAAAGCAGTGGTCATACCACCCTCCGGTCTTCTCCTTGTGAACACATGGCTCAAAACTGCTTACTTCAACATTTCCAATCCTACCAAATCTTGCTTGGTAGTCTCGCATATTTTCTAAACTTTCCTTAAGGTATTGATCATTAGAATAAGTGTTAAAGCTAAATGCTAAAAGAATGACTAAAAAACTTTTCAATTCTCCCCCTTGAATTATTTTATTTGGTAATTAAATGAGCAAGCCAAATGCCAAAAAAGAAAGTTTAATATTAATAAAAGCTCAAATAAATCAGTTGGTTATAGATAAGAAGAAAAAACATAAATTGTAATCTTTTTTAATTTGTATAAAGATTCGACAATTATGTCCTATCCTTATTTCCCAGCGAAAATGTCCTACTTAACGCATTAATATTATTATTCTCAGGTACTCAAAATCCTGGAGAATTAAATGGGAAAAGTAAGCATGGA
>CAXPDR010000036.1:0-5000 GCA_964215955.1 Flavobacteriaceae bacterium | reverse complement strand
AACCAATAGTTCAACCTTATGCACTCATTGAATCAGATGAGCATCAGAGTTATGATTTTTTTGTAAGAAGTTACTTTCCAAACTCCGACTATAGACAATACAAAAGTCAAAAAGCGACAGTTGCGGGGCAGGGAGAACTCAAGAACAAGAACTATGATCCCATTTTTTGCATTAACCAAACATTAGCTATGATGAGAGATGGAATATCTACTTTTGTAAGAAGAACTTGGTGTACAACTCAAAGCTTGGAAAAGCTGCAAGGTCATTTAGAGATCTTTATCTATTATTATAACCAGAAATACCTGGGCGGACTATCCCCATGCAAAGGGGGCGGTTAAAAAAGGTTATTGGATGAAAGACTTTATATATTGTTCTAAGTCCGAAATTTCCTTTTCAGTTATATGGTTTTTCCAACCTGGCATATCTCCTTTCCATTGAGATATTTTGATGTAAAACTTAAAATTAGGGATTTTCTTTGCAGCCTCTTTCAAATTTGTTGGTTTTAAGTTGTTTTTGATTGCAAAAGGTCCCTGGCCATTGGCGTCTTTCCCATGGCATTGATAACAATAAGTTTGATATACCTTTGCTCCTCTGCTTATTGCTTTTGGATCTATTTGGTTCTTTAACGAGTTCTTAGTTACTATATTATTTTTTTGAGGTATAAAACCGTGAAGACCTTTCTTTCCTTTATAGTAGTCATTCGATTCTTGGTTTATATTCGCACAACTTACGATTAATCCTATGATTATTAAGTACTTCATTTAATCTTCCTATTTGTTAATGTTTTTAAATCTTTTAATTCTTTCAAAACGTCTTCCGGTATATGTGTTCCAGATGAACCACTGTACCCAAAATATACCGATTGTTCATAAGCAATAAAAGACTTTTTAGCATAAGGACTACCAGGGTGATTTCTGATGCAATCCTTTAAGTAATGGTCTCCCAATGAGTATAATGTTGGTGCGCTGTTTTCTATAAGTCCTAACCAGTAAAGCCCTGAAGCTCCAAGATCTTTGTCTTGAGTTGCAAAGACCTCATCTTGAATTCTACCTTGCATGATAAAAAGAATAATTTCATTGTAGGTTCTATTCCCAATTTTTAATTTATCTTCTATGGGGTCGAGTTTCGTTCTTATTAAAGTTGCTAAGCTCTTAGTCTTATCTTGTTTTATCCATTTATCTAACTGTTTTTTCCAATCGTTAATTAAATTTTTATCTTTAAAGACTAATTTTTTAAAATCAAGTTCATTTAAGAAAGAAATCGCAGCTTTTTCATCTTTTAAATTAGTTAAGTAAAGTTTGAGAATTAATAAAATACTTCTTTTCTGTCTTAAAGGGTATTTAATTGAATAGAGTTCTTGTTTTAAACTTTTGATCGCACTTTTGTAGTCTCTTAAAAAATATTGGAATAAAGCCAAAGATTCAGGCGTTTTTAAATAGGCCTTCATCTCTTTGGAATAATTATGCGGAATTTTGTTGTATAGTGTGTTTGGTAGTTGAGAATGACAAGAAATACAGTTTGATACTAGTTGTTTCATCTGTGACTTTACATAAAATGTATGTTTAAGCTCTAAGCCTTTTCTTATATGGTTAATATTTTCATTTATAAAATTAAAATTTGATTTAAACGTCGGTGTTTTTGCTAAAAGCATATGTTTAGAATCTTTTAGAGATTCCTCAATCTTGTTTAAAGATGTCATTATCTTCTTTTTATCTAAAATCGCCTGATCTGTTGTATAAGGTAATAGCTTGATAAAATTATCTAGGATATCCCTCATGTCGGTTTTAGTAGAGGATATCACGAGAAAAGAAGAGGAGAGTAAGCTTAAAAATAAAACATATTTCATTAAAATTCCTTTTTTAATTATTTTAATGTCCTAAGTATAAAATACATTGATGTAGTTGAATTAAAAACCTGATTTAAGTCAGGTAATATTAGAGGTGCTTTCTTGGATTTAAAACAACATTTGCCATAAATAGACCACCAACTATTGTAATGGCCAGTGTGAACATCTGAAAACCACTGGTCAGACCTTGGATAAAGTTATTTTGAAAGATAAGATTTAATCCTTTTAATCCAACACTTCCAGGAACAAGAAAGATAATTCCTGGAACGAGCATAATTGCTGAAGGGCGGTTTTGAGTTCTTGCAAATAAATTACTCATAAATCCAATAACGAAAGATGCTATAAATAAACTTAATATATGGGAGAGGTATTGAGAAGAAACTTGCAATGAGAAAAATGTAACAGCTCCGCTTATAAGGATATAAGGAAAGTCTCGAATTTTTGCCTGAAAAATAATTGTAAAGCAAAAAGAAGCTATAAAAATTGCTGGTAATTGGTAGAAAGTGGATAGGGAGTTTTCTTGAACTAAATCTAGACTACTCCAAAATATTTTACAGAACTCTACAGCAAGAAGAATGCCAAACGACATTTTAAAGAATTCAATAATTGCACCCATTAATCTTGCGGTTCCACTAACGAGGTTCTTGGTGGCCAGTTCACTCATGGCTACGGTTATCCCAAGGCCTGGAACGATAATAATTAGTCCCGAGATTAGAGCATTTTGATAATTAAAACTAAAAAAATACTGATTCAAAAAATATATCAAAAACATTATAGAAAATGCTGCGACAAACTCAAATATGTCGGAAAGTTTATCATTTTTTGATTTTAAAAATGATATAATACCTAAGGTCAGTCCCATTATAAGGCTTGCAAAAACCTCATTTACACCACCTCCTAAAATTATGGAAAGTGAACTTGAAGTAAAGCCAAAACAAAATAAACTTGCAAATGGAGAGTATAAGTCTTTAGACAGCTCAAGCTTTTTTAACCTGTATAATGCTTCATCTATCTCAATTTCATTATTATTAATTTGGGTGGCCACATAATCTACCTCTTGGAGCATGGATAAATTTGTATCCCCAGGCATGACTCTAATATGACGTGTAACTTGCTCATCATCATCCTCAATACTAAAGGCTAAATAGGTTGGAGTAATATAATAATTACCTTTAATTCCTAAGCTTTTGGTGATTTCTCCTAGCGCAGCTTCTAATCTTTGAGCACTTGTTCCATACTTATGGAGTAAACTTCCGAGAAGTGTTATTAATTTAACTTTTTTGGCTAAAGTGTTTGTTGTCATTAGAAAATTATAGCATAATAAACTGATATGGGTCAGTATCAATCTAATGTTCTTAAAATAAATATATTCTGCTTTTTCTATATGTTTTTAGTTATTGTCCCGGTAGTTGTTCCTTACTTTTTGAGTCTTGGCCTGAGTATGACAGAGGTCTTTATTACTCAAGCTGTATTTAGTATATCCATTGCCTTGTTCGAGGTTCCTTCTGCTTATTTCGGTGATTTACTTGGACGAAAAAAGTTATTAATTTTTGGTTCTACTATTTTGGGATTAGGCTTTACCCTGCTTTTAAGTTCCAAGACGTTTTTGGCCTTATGCTTTTATGAAGCTTTTTTAGCTATTGGTGCCAGCTTTATCAGCGGAGCTGACTTATCTATTCTCTATGATTCTATCGAAGATGATAGATTGGCTAAAAAAAAGGCCTTAGGGCAGTTTCACTCGATTCAATTAATAGGTGAGGCTTTAGCTGCAATTTGTTGTAGTCTTCTTATGCTTTATGGATATCCTGAAGTCTTAAAAGCACAATTTGTTATTGGATGGGTCCCATTACTTATTGCTTTAAGCATTAAAGAACCACCAATTGAACGTATGGATAGAAGCCAGCATAAAGAAAATTTCAAGGAAGTCTTTGATCATATTTTTAAAAACGATTCGTTTCTTAGGTCTGTATTTTTAAATATGGTGGTTTGGTCAGTCTCTACTTTTACGGCGATTTGGCTTATTCAGAAATATTGGGCCGATTCTAGTATTTCAATTAGTAATCTTGGATACTTTTGGGCAGTATGCAATTTAACGGCTGCAATAGTTGGGCAGTATGCTCATAGACTGGAGCTTAAAATTGGAAGTAAGCTCGCTTTAGTTCTCATCGCAATTATACCTATTGCTTCGTATATTACAATGGGGCTTATTGGTGGTGTCATTGGAATTATTGCAACTCTAGGCTTTTATGTATCCAGAGGTCTTAACATGGTTATTATAAAAGAAGCCTTTAATCATAGGATACCTTCTAAATTTAGAAATACTGCTAATTCTCTCAGTAGTTTATGTTTTCGATTGACCTTTTTTATTCTAGGCCCTCTAATAGGTTTAATTGTTGATTTTTATGGGATGAATTGGGGTCTTATCGCTTGTGCAATAGTCTTTTCTTTTGCATTTATTTTGTTGATGTTACCGATGGTGAAAAATTATGAAAAGTGATTATCAAGAAGTTTTATTAGATATAGAAGAGTATGTTCAAAAATTTTATGGTCTTGGAAATAAGGCCACTTATATACCTGTCTTAGGTAATGTTGATTCTAATCAATTTGCTATAACTTTAGTGGATAAAGATCAAAATATTTTTTCAGCAGGTGCCGATGATATTGAGTTTAGTATACAATCCGTCTCTAAGGTATTCACTTTAACTTTGGCCCTTAATGAAGTTGGTGAAGAATTATGGGGGCGAATGGATAGAGAGCCATCAGGCAAGGCATTTGATTCCCTTATTCATTTAGAGGAAAGTAATGGAATTCCTTCAAATCCATTTCTTAACTCAGGTGCTATTGTTCTTGCGGATGTTTTATTAGAGGTTTTAGGAAAAAATGCTCTACCTAAGTATCTAGCAATGATGAAAACCATTTGTGATAACCCTAATCTTGAAATTGATAAAGTTGTATATGAAAGTGAGAAACGCAGTGGTCATAAGAATTACGCGTTTGCGCAATATATGAAAAGTTATGGAAATATTATCAATGAAGTCGAGGATGTTATTGATTTATATTTTCAATTTTGCTCCTTAAAAGTAACAAATACCTGCCTTGCCAAAGCTTTCTATTTCTTAAGTAATAGAGGTTTAGATATGAAGGGCAATAGAAT
>CAXPDR010000035.1:0-23963 GCA_964215955.1 Flavobacteriaceae bacterium | reverse complement strand
TGTCCTTCCTGAGACATAGTTAACAAATTATACCGGAGACATAGTTTACACTTCTAAATAAATCAGTCGGTTATAATACTCCTATAACAGGAGGTTATAGCATGAGCTGGAAGGAGTCGACTATTATGGATGAGAAACTGAAGTTTATTGCTCGGTATCTTGAAGGTGAAACAATCACTGATCTCTGCAAAGAGTTTGGTGTATCTAGGACAACTGGCCACAACTTGCTCAGACGTTACCGGCAGATGGGATCTGAAGCATTAGTTGCTCAAAGTAGAGCTCCTCACAGATATGCCAATAAATTACCAATACAAGTTGAAGCACTAATTCTAGACCTTAAACGAAAGTATAAAAACTGGGGTGCTCCAAAGATAAGAGAGAAAATTATCAAGGAGTTCCCTGATATAAAAGCTCCTGCTAAAAGTACTGTTCATGCAGTCTTAGATCGAAATGGCCTTGTAAAAAAACGTAAAGGAAGAAAACGATACAAAAATGAAGGAACTAAATTAACACACGTTAAGTCTCCAAATGATCTGTGGTGTGCCGACTATAAAGGTGAGTTCATGACCTCTGATAAAAAATATTGTTATCCATTAACTATTACAGATTATTCATCTCGCTTCTTGATTGGTTGCGATGCTTTTACTTCTACGGCAGCTGAATTTGCTTTTGAATCATTCGAAAGAGCTTTTAAAGAATATGGTTTACCAAAAGCGATTAGAACAGATAATGGATCACCTTTTGCTAGTGGACAATCACTATATCATCTTACTCAACTCTCTGTTTGGTGGATGAGACTTGGCATAAAGATCGAAAGAACTACACCTGGTTGTCCGCAAGAAAATGGAAGACATGAAAGAATGCACTTAACTCTAAAACAGGAAACAACAAGACCTCCACGAGATAACTTAACAGCTCAGCAGGAGGAATTTGATAAATTTATTAAAATCTATAACCAAGAACGGCCTCATGCAGGAATAGAAAATAAATATCCTTCAGAATTATATATTCCTTCTCCAAGAGAGTTTAAAGAGCCTGAACCATTGTATTATCCATTCCACGATCAAACTATTACTGTCAGCCAGTGTGGAAGAGTTTGCACCAAGGGTTTAAAAGTATCCCTCAGTAAAGCATTTGCTGGAGTTGAAGTTGGCATAAAGGAAATGGAAGATGGAATATGGGTCGTAAGTTTTTTAGATTATGATTTAGGATACTTTGACGATAAGAGTAGAAAAGTGGAGCCAATTGAGGATCCATTTAGCATGGGAAAAGTGTAAACCATGTCTTCGGTATTAAATGTAAAGTATGTCTCCGGTACGGACCTTCAAGAATAGCTACAAATAGCCACATCGGGACAGTTTTGGACTGTTCAAGACAGGTCACGGAACTGTGAAATAGCGTAAATTGCCGTAATTAAGTAGTTGATTTTAAAATAGTTTGGGGAAAAAGGGATTCCACCATCGCCGACCGATGGTGGAGGTGGTCGGAATCGAACCGACGTCCAAAGTCACTTCCAGTAGAAGGTACTACGTGTGTAGTCGCATTGGAGCAAGCGACGGCTGTGAGCATCTTGTAAAATGCACAAACCTCAGTGAGCTTTTAGCGAGGCTACCTGACTCCCTCGTCGGGCTTAGTTTTCGGACCTCCCCATGAGGTCTTTACCTACTTTTTGTTATCGGTGTAGGCCCCTCAAATAGTGCAAATAGTCTTGTGACTATGCAGCCATTGCGTATTCTACATTGTTGTCGAATATATTGTAATCGGCTTTTCACTAGGCCTGCCGATCAACCTAGACACGCACCCAATCCTTCTGTAACCCTGTCGAAACCAGTGCACCCCCAGATTTGGAATTTAGATTATAACAAAGAAATGCTTGGGTGCAAAGCTAGAGTATTTAAATTCTGCTTTGCACCACAAGTTTTATAGATTTATTAATTTAGTAAAATGACCAACTACCGCCAAGATTCACTCTCCCACCAGCTAACTCATCCTCACTATAGGTGATTGAAACAGCAGGTCCAGTTCCATCCTCTCGCTTAAAGCCCTTATAACCCTCAACCTCAGTCACACTATAAGATCCAGGAATAAATGAAGCCACCGCATTTCCAATTGGAGCCTGATGTCTTGCTGCCACTACATAGTCTCTAGCTTTATCTTCCAGCGCCGCCTGAACAATATAGAAATCTCCAACTGTTCTCGTATGAACCGCAGCATTCAAACTTGCCTTCAAAGTATCAGAAAATTTATATCCAAGCCCTGATCTATAAGTCACACCATTTTTATTAAAGCTCTTAGAACTCTGATCATGAGCATCCTTAAAGTGAACATACCCATCAATCTCAGCTCTGGCATAAGCATCTAATTTATCGCCACTATACCTAACCTCAACTCCAGGAGTTACACCTATTCTCGGCTCAAACATAGTTTCAGATTCTTCAACATCACCTGAATCAATATGTGTCATCTTACCTTTACTCGCTTGTAACTCTAATGAACTAGTAAAATCCGCTTGCACAGTGACTCTATCACTCGCCTTATAAGCATATTGCCCAGTCATATTCATATAAGCATATAAACCTTGAGTTTGAGTTTCTACTCTATGGTTTTGACCATCTGTTTTGTATAAGGCCATACCATAATCAACACCACTAAACTCACCATCAAAACTTACCGCTGTCACTTTCGTTCCATCAGATAGACTTCCCGAAACTAAAGCTCCTGTTCCGTATTCAGTGTCCACATACACTTTATTAATATTATAAGTTTTAGAGATATCACCTTTGTTTTCATAACCTGAAGCTTCTCTTAAAAGCTTTCCAAGTTCAGTAGGCATCTCAAGTACCGGCTTACCTTTAGCATCATAAACACGATAAGCAATTCCTGTTACAGGTGAAGAACCATTTTGCTTAAGCTGAACTTCTCCCTTATTTTGATCATCATTCATCACCTCACCATAATTTATCTTATATAAATTACTTGGGTCATCTGGATCAACAATAGCAAGAGTTTGATGTGACCCTGTCGCCGTCTGATAACCAATCCTATAAATATTTTTCTGATCAATTCCAAGCGCCATTGCAATCTCAGACTGAGCCGCTACAACATCCCGACAAATTCCACCCGGAGTATCAGTAGCCAGAGATGAAAACATATCCTCTACAGGAACTGCCCCCGAAGTATTTACTCGGTCATAATTATATTTAAGTAAAAATCTATTTCCAAGATCCGCAAGAAATTCAAGTTTCTCATTTTGAGTAAGAGTGTCTTTCAATATGGAAATATTCTTATTCCAATCACCTGGCTTTTCTAAAGTGGCACTTATAATCTCTTCTCTCATGACCAGACTATTGGGAATCTCTAATCCAAACTTATCTTTTACATATTTTGTCATAAGCTCTGCACGTTTTGCATGAGAGTAATTATCCCAATCCTTTTTTACATTCGGTCTATACTTCAAAAAGATATGAACCAATCTGTTATAGTCACTTGAGTAATGTTGATTATTTTTTCTCATGAAGTTTTGATAACTGGCCAGACCATTATGAGATGTCACTTCAATCAATGGGCCATCGGTATTATAACTAGCATAAAGTCCAACTGTGTATTTACGCTTTTTAACTTCATCCATAATTTCATTTGCGACTTCTTCTTTGGCCGCCTTTTCTTCTTTGGATGGATCACAGTCTTCTTCTTTAGTCTTACTTCCTGTCTTTAAGTCATCGACAATCTTGGCGATATCATCTTGATAATTTGCATAAGCCTGAAGCCTATCCGCACTTTTAGAATCTAATTTGAAATCTTCTCCGACAGGAGCAGCTGCCTCAACCGCTTGGTGGGTCTGCTCAGCAAGAACCGAAATCTTACCTAGATCTTTAACCTGTGCTTCCGTAGAAGCGGAATAAATAACACTAACTGAGAGAACCATTAATAATGATTTCATTTTAAACTCCTCTCACACACCTTTTACTTGCCTTATACATCGCAAGAAAAATGCCATGTGTAATATTATGAATTCAAGTACTTAGAAGGAGCTTAAGTGTTTAAAATATATAAAGTGTCGAAATTATGACTAATTTTTAAGACTTAGCAACAACTGGAGTTGTAGCTCATGAGAATTAAAATATCCTTTTTATTAAGATCTTTTACGATTTCAAATTTATGTCGATTTAGTTTTCCCTCTTTAATATAGGTTTCAATCATATGGGCGATAGTATTAGAGTCCGCATAGTACAAATCAATTTGCTGGTGGCTCAAATCTTTTACAATTTCATTAATAATGTCTTTTTGCTGCTGAGACTTTAATTCTTCCATTACTTTATTCTAACACTAAATATTTAGATAATAAGCTTTGTATGGCCTTATTCTAGCTCCTGAGTTTCCAATTTGTTTTATAATAACAACAAGGAGTAACAAATGGATAAACTAAATCTGCTTTATGATGGTGCCTGTGTGGTCTGTAACAAAGAAGTTATGCATTATCTAAAATTAGATAAAGATAAGCTTATCGAACCCGTTGATATTTCAGCTGCAAATTTTAACGCCAAAGACTTTGGTCTTACCTCCGAAGCTGTCAATTTACATATGCACGCGATTGACTCCCACGGTGTGGTATATAAAGGCGTAGATAGTTTTATTCAAATCTGGAAAAGAATACCAAAATACTCTTTTCTCATTCCAATCTTTGAAAACAAATTCTTAAGACCGACTATAGACTTCGGTTATGAGATCTTTGCACGCCATATTCGTCCCCGTTTACCTAAAAGAAATTGTGAAGACGGGACTTGTTCCCTATAATAATTAAATGGTATTTAAAAATGTTAAGGCCTATTTCTTTGATCTAGATGGAACACTGATGGATTCCAAACTTAATTTTGATCTTATACGAGAAGAACTTGGCTTTCCAAAAGGTGTCCCTATTCTCGAGCATATCGATTCTTTAGAATGTGAAAAGGCCATCCAAAAGGCCAATGAGATCGTTCTTCATCACGAATATGAAGGGGCTAAAAACTCTCATCCCTTCCCTGGGGTTATGAAGTTTATAGAAGAATTACAAAATAAAAATTATCCCGTGGCCATCCTAACAAGAAATTGTCGTAAGGCCACAGACTATATGCTGAATAAACATGGACTCCAAATTGAAAAGGTCATAACGAGAGAGGACTTTCCTCCAAAACCCGATCCAAGTGCCCTTAACTATCTGGCCAAATTCTACAATATAGATCCAAAAGAATGTATATATATTGGTGATTTTAAATTTGATCTCATTACTGCTAAAAATGCAGGTATGCAGTCAGCACTTTTTGATCGCTTTGATAATTTAAACTTTAAAGATATGGCAGATTACACCTTCAATAGTTTTGAAAGTTTAATGGCATGAAAACTAAAAAAGCTCGTTAAAAAGATTAATGATAGATTTTCCATTGGCGTTATTATGACAGGCCAATTTATCACTGGAATTCACAAGAACTAAATTCGGATCAAATTCTAAAATTCCTTTATCCCTATTCTCTAAATTCATAATCGTATCATCAGCAATGGTGATAAAATAATCCGCACGATTAAGCTTTAACATATGAAGCGCCTGTTTTTCTGTTTCTACACTTTGAATATTTCGTGTCAAGGCCTTAAAACTTTTAGGTATGGGGAAACGACTCAACATAACAAGTCTTTTCTCATATAGATCTGTTAAATTTTGTGCCTTTTTACCATTCACTAAAGAAACCGCATTCATTTGAATTTCAGACACAGGATTAGAGAAAATCAGTCTATCTTTATACTTATAAACATCTTGTAAAATAAATTCACTAATTGGAAATATACAAGCATTTGGATTCTCTAAAAACTCTTTAACCGATCTTTTAAAAGGCATAAATAAAAACTTAAGATCAGAGTTTTTCTTTTTCCCAAATTCCCCCATATCTAAAATAAGAGAATTATAGAGAAGAGGTGGATCTAAACTTGCTGGACCTCTAGAAAGGATCCCATTAATTTCGTAAGTATAAATCTGAATTTTTTTAAGATTACCTTCTGCCAAAACTTGAAAGCTAAAGAAAATGCTGAAAAATAGTGAGAAATGAAAATAATATCTTTTCATAAATTACTTTATCGACCTTATGAGAGGGAACTCAAGAGAATTAAGGAACTATTAAGTCAACTATTCTACAGTCGCTAGAAATAGTGCCCTAAGTTATTGAAAAGTACTTAAGCCTTCCCTTCTTTTTCCATGAGATTTATTTCTTTTTTAAGCTGTTCAATATATTCACTACGGAATTGTCCCCCTAAATGCTCATAATTAATTAAAGAAAAATCAGCACCAGAGTTTAAAAAATTTATGACATAATTGGAAAAGTTAATGAGATTCGCTATAGGATTAATTTTAGAACCTTTAATCCCTGATGGGTAACCAGAGCCATCTAGGTTTTCATGATGATGTAAGACAATCTGTTCAATATTTTTATTCAATAAAGGAATCTCTGCAATAATACGAGCAGAATTCAATGGATGTTCTTTATCATGATGGTCTTGATTAAACTTAGTTGAAACATCTTGCATTAACGCTCCAAAAAGCAAATCATTTTCCATGGTTTCATTGATCCAAGAAATACCTTGGGCAAATCTAAAGGCAAACATCGCACCTACTGAATATGTATCAATCACACTTTCTTGAGAACTAATCGTAGATAAAAATGAAAAGAGATTAAGGTCCTTCTTTTTTACGAATTTTTTAAAGTCCTCTTTAAGCTCCACACATTGCTTGATGATCTCTTCATCAACATCACCAGAACTCATAAGCTTATTAAAATGATTTAAAAGAATTTTGATAAATTTTAGTTTTTTGACATCCGGAATCGTAGGAGATCTTAAAATACTTCCTTTGATGTTTAGATTGAAATCAATAAACAACTTAAAGTCTTGTTGCTCTAAATAAAAAAATAGATTTCCCTTTTTCTTAAACTCTTCAATTTGTGAGCTCGTAAGATTTTCTCCTTCATTTGCAATTTTTACAAAGGATCCATCTTCTAACTTAATATACACTGGATATTTTATACTCGCACCTGCGATAAATTCATCGATATTTATATTGATATACTTATCATCCTTAGAAACTTCTTCCTCTGGGTTTTCAATTTTTTGAATTTGACTTAAAAGATCTGACTCGCGATAAGGCTTTGCTAAGAATCCATCGGCCCCAATTTCATAAGCTTCTTGAATTTCAATGACCTCAGAAAAACCTGTCATCATGATAAAGGGACTTTCAATATTTTCTCTTTTTACTCGATGTAAAAACTCGATTCCATTAAGCACTGGCATCTTCACATCCGAAAGAATGAGATCGAATTTTTCCATGGCCAAAATACCTAAAGCTTCTTTACCATCACAAGCTTCAACCGTTTCATAATCATTCATCTGAAGTGATCTTACAATTGATGATCTAAATGATGCATCATCATCGACGACTAAAACTTTTGTAATCATAACATAACCCCTATGTTTTGAATGAGAGGAATTTTCACGACAAATGTCGTATTGGCCGCATCATTGTCCACATAAATTTCTCCTTTATGAGCATCAACAATTCCTTTAATTATACTGAGACCAAGACCAGTACCTTTTCCAATTTCCTTTGTTGTAAAAAAAGGAGTAAAAAGATCATTTTGTACTTCTAAAGGTATTCCATCACCTGCATCACTCACCTTGATGACTAATTCATCTTCAATTTCAATATCTAAATTAATCCAGGCCTTATCCATTCCCTCAATGGCATCTCCAGCATTTTGTATGAGATTAATTATAACTTGAGACATTTCTGTTGGATTACATTCAAAGCTAAGATCTTTTACTTCTTGAGGATAAAGAAATTCAATATCTTTTTCTCGAAGACTCATTTTACAAATCTCGATACAATCTTTCATTAATTTCTCACTGGAAACAAATGTAAAATCATTTTCATTAGTATCCCGACTGAAAGTTTTAAAACCGTTAATAAGATGTCCCATTCGACCAATTGTTGTTTTCATTTCCGAAATGATCTCTTCAAACATTTCTGGTTTATTTTTATGAAAACAAGTTTGTATTTGATCTAAACTTAAAGTCAACATTCCTAGCGGAGTATTAAGTTCATGGGCCATACCACCGGCCATCTCACCTAATACGGCCATTTTTTGAGAGTGCATATGTCTAGCACGTTCTTCCTCTAGTTCTTTTTCATATTTCTTACGTTCGGTAATATCAAACCCGTAAACATTAATACAATTTACATCGGGAAGGTTTTTATAACAAAATAAAAGCTTTCTATCTCCAACGTCATAGTCGTGTTGAATATAACCCTTACTGATATCAAGTCTGGCCTGATTCATATCCACATAATCAATCCATGGTTTTCCTCTAAGCTTTTCCTCATTGAAATAAGAATTCGCGGCCATATTACTCATAACGATTAGACCTTCCTTATCAATTCTAACCACTGGAAATGGATTATTGGTAGCAAACATCGCCAGACTTTCGTTCTCTTCCCCTTTTTCAAGAAGTTCCCGAGACTTTTTTTCAATCATCTTTTCAAGAAGTAGAACTTTTTCTTTTGCTGTGGATAATTTTTTTTGTAACATTTCTTTTTCGTCCATAGTCTAATCTCTAATTTTAGGTCTAAGGCTTCTTCCATATAGCTACATTTAATAAACAATAAGTGTAACCCTCATGGGCACACACAGGATGAGTTATTTCAACTTCCTCTTCAAAGTATTCAGCACAACCAGTTATTAGCCCTTCAAGAAAATGACATAACTTTCTCTTAGACTCATAATGAATGCTGATGCTGTCATCATCATTTTTGGTAATCAATAGTTTTGGTAAGTAAGCCTCAGGCATCAGCTTTTTCACTTCTACGTGAATCACTTGATCAACTATCATGAGAAAATCAGATGCTGACTTAATTCCATCTAGATAGTGTGGATGTATTTCTGATAAAGGCTTAAAGGTATATTTACCAAACAAAAACAACGCTTTGTTTACTGGCATTTCTAGTTTTTGAGTCGCTGTAATCACAAGACTAAAAAGGTCTTCATCGGGATAAGTTTCAGGACCAACATAGGGCCTTGTATCTTCAAGTTTGGTGTTAGCATAAACTTCATGCCACAAGGATTCTGATTTAACATCAGTAATAAAGTTTTCTAAGAGATTAAAAATAATACCTTTCATAACCAACGTCCTTCGTTTAAAGATATTTATTTGTCTCTTAAATTGTCTCTTATATTATTATTAAAATATACTTAATACTTTTTTTCTTAACAATTGGATTCTAAGTATTTAAATATTCGAAAAAATTAAGCTTAAGTAAGGTTTAGAAACCTTAACAATTCAGTCATCCCTGACTGAGTTTTTAATACTTTTTAGTTAAAATCTTTCAAAACGCAGCCTGGAAAGCCATCTTCAGATCTACCAACCTTAGTTCCACCAAAGGCGTAGTCCTCTTCCAAATCAGGATCGTTTACAAAGATTGGAGCATTATAAGCATCTTTTAAGGCCTTATCCACCTCACCTTTAAAAATATAATACTTATCCCAATCAGTACAATAGATAGCAGAGGCCGTCTGGATAGATTCGTTATAAGAACTCGTTGGATTCATTAAATTATATAAACGATTCCAAGGAGAATTTTCTTCTTCTTCAGTTAAATTTGTCCAACCTCTACGGTTTCCTTCTTTGATATCTTCCCAAAATGATATTTTGTCTGTGTAACCAGTTAGACGGATAAAAATTTGTTGTCCAAAAACCGATTCTCCACCTTGTCTGGTGATGTAGAGAATATCCTCACAACCTTTAGCCTTTAAAACTAATGTTGGATGTAAATCAGACCAACCACCAGCTGAGAACATTTCTTCTCTAAAAGGAATGACTCCACCTTTTGGATTATCCTCATTAAACCACTCTACTGCAGTAAGAGTTGGAAGTTTAAATAACCAAAAATTCTTCCAATAAAAATAATTTTTATGAATAACTTTATTTTCCCTGATTCTTGGGCCATTAGGAATTCTTTGCAGATTTGATAAACCTGGCTCTGCAGGTGAAGTTCCTAAAACTTCAAACCAAATACCATCATGTAGAGGCATGAACTTTTGACTTTTTAAATCATCACGATACAAGGTATTTAAACCCTCTTCAATATCTTTTAGACCTTCAGTTCTCCCCCAGTATCCATACTTTAACTCTGTATCAAAATCGAGAGTGAAGTCCTTTATATCTTTGGCTCTGTTTTTTTCATATTCCTTAGATTGTTCTGTATATCTAGTTACAGCATCACCTAAGACAACGGAAGTCGTAGGATAAGCATTTAAACCAGAACCTACTTTTTCAAAAATCATTTTATTAGGAAATGTTCTTTCATAATAAACTTTTTTATTAACTTTAAACTTTCCAATACGATTAACCCTTTTCGTACCTTCAACAGGTCCATAATAAGAATCTAGGGCTGCATGAAGTTTGGTCTTACATTCTGGATGAGCTTCAATAAGTTCTGACCAGTTTTTCCCTCGAGAGTTTTCTCCACAACTCGCTAGAAATGTTCCCAGCTTTTCATTCGCATTGGCGTGTCCATAACCAGCATAAAAATCTGCGACTCGACCAAATAAAACTCCTAAATATTTAAAATCAACAAGACCTTTTCTATAAAAAATATTTTTATCCGTTTTAGCATCAAATGCTCCAAAAACTTTGATCGCCTCACCAATTTGCGCCTTATAAAAAGTGAAGTCTCTTCTCAGACCTGCGGCCATTGCTGGATTTAATAAGGGACCATACTCTCCAAGAACATCAAAGAACATGGGAAGATCTTTTGCGATGCTAACAGCTTTTTTAAGGGCACTGATAAATCCTCCATCAGTAAAGCCAGTAATATTCCCCACCATTTTCATTATTCGAGGGGCCTTAGCATCAACATTAACCAGATACATAATATGTGGGACTAATGTTTTTAACATAAGAGCTTGTTGGTTTCTTTTTTCAAATTCCGTACTAGTTGAATTCATTTCATTTCTAGAAATAGCATCCATCAAAAATAATGTAATGGCAGCAGAACTTCCACCGGCAAGTGTTTTTGGCATTCCTTTATTTTCAACGATACGAGCTAAACTTCCCCAATGAGCGGGAGCAAGTTCTCCGTTTCCTCTAATTCCTGCACAGTAATTAGTACTTCCATAAGCAAGCTGGGTTGCTCCTAACAGTAGGGCCATACCTTTCACTACATTTTTAGACATACGAATTCCTTTATTAAAATTTTTTATTCATAAAATCTTAACAAGAATCCCATTAAAAACATTAGAATCCCTATTTTTTACAATAAGGGCCGATTAAAATTTAAACATTCTAAGAACTCAGGACACAAAACTATGAAATAATTTCAGGTTTTTCTTCCCCCATATACTCTTCAGGTCTTGGAAGCTCACTTATTCTATATTCAAAGAACTCATAACTTTGAATTCGTTTATAATTAAACAGAAAATAGATACTTCCTATAATAATCCCCAAGAGGAAACCAAAGTAATGAGCTAAATAGCTCGTACTAGGACTATAAGTGGTAGGAATAAGTAAAATTAAAAATACGGCCCCTACTCTTAAGATTCGAGCGATCAAACTTAAATGTCTTTCAATCAACACATAAAGAACTAACCAAAATCCCCAAAGATAATAGATAACTCCAGAAGCTCCAACCAGATAAGTTTGAGGGGGATAAACACTTATCACAACTAAGTTGATCACCATTCCCATGAGAAATCCTAAAAAGACTGATATCTTCATCCCGTAAAAAGAACTCACAAAATAGGTTAAGAAATACAGCATAAGGGTATTGGATAAAAAGTGATCTAAGTCCCCGTGAATAAAAGAGCTAGAAAATAACCGCCAGTACTCTCCTTTTTCGTATATTAAGTTTTGATTAACTGCCAAATAATCAGAAATCATCCAAGATTTATCCCAATAAAAATTAGATAAGATTAAACAAATTCCTATGACGGTAAAAGAGATAAGTACGCCATAGTCGTATTTTTTAGTAGTTAGGAAGTTTCTAATGAATTTTTTTTGGACCTCATACATAGATTTAATATGGAGCCGCTTGAGATAAAGTCAAGGCTATTAAGGAAACTTCAGGTTGTAGCTTTTACAATCCCCTTGGCAGATAGTGTTAGGCATCCTACGTTCTTCTCAAACGGGGATACATTATGATTAAGACTTTGGGGATTTCACTTTTCTTTTTATTACTAACAAATGCTTATGCAATTAGAAATGGTTACACTACTAACCTTCCAGATAATGTCGTCACCCTAAAAATTCATGATTCATATGCTTGTACAGGACTTAGAATTAGTCAAAACTATATCATCACAGCTGCCCATTGTATGACCAGCCCAGTACCTTCCGGCCTAGACAGAAGAAAAAAGAATAGAGTGGTCATCAGCTATGCAGACAATAACGATGTCTACTCAACCACGACTAAGACATCTAAGGCGATTATTAAAAGTTATAAGAATTCAAAAGAAATTGCTGTCTTATATATTCCATCTAAAAATAAAAATTATAAAGCTCCAAAAATCAGTACTCGTTCAGCTGATATTTATTTAAACAATAATATCTTTTACGGATTTGGTTTCACCGAGAAAGGTGGTTTCATGAAGCTGAGAAAAGGATATTTAAATTCAAGTGGAACTGATCGCTTCAATGGCCATACTATGCTCGTTATGCGCCCAGGAAATCAAAATCATCAACCATGTCCTGGAGATAGTGGTGGTCCATTATTCACACCTGATCGAAAAGCTCTTGGAATTGTAAGCTTTGTGAATAGTTCGAATCAAAGCCTTAGTGGATTATCACCGAAGTCACAATGTCAAAAAGCCAATAGGTCTTACTTTATTTATTTAGCAGAACATTTGGACTTTTTAGCTCCTTATTTAGATGCTACAAATCGACCATAAAACTCAGCACAGGCTTCATTACTATTTTGCGTATAAATTTTAGAAGTTAAAGATATTCTTCCTACCCCTCTACTTTTTAGGGTTTTGATAAAAAACTGATCAGACTTATTTATGACTTCCGATTTAGCAATAAAATCACCATTAACAGGTTTTAAATATTTGATGGAGCTATCTTGTATCACCAAAGAATTGAAATCCACTCCACTCTCATTAAGGAGATGATGGGAAAGTAAATAACAGGATAAGATTCCCAAAGTGTTTATACTTCCACCAAATGCGGTTCCCTCATAATTAATATTAGTATTTAAGGGAGCAATAAGTTCTATAGTATTTGACTCTACTTTTATAATATCAATATCCATACCAGTTATTACAGGAATTGAATTTAATAATTGTTGTTTATATTTATCTAAAAGTTCCATATTTTTAGCCTAACTCAATTTTTACATTCTAAATAGTTAAATTTCTGAATTTGTCTCCGATAAGTTATTAAAATTAGAAAAAGAGAAATGTATGAAGGCCTTATTGGTTTCTGATAATAAAGATGATTGGGAAACCATTAGAAATATTCTAAAAGCGAACTACCCTAAAATAGAGTTAGTTTGTTCTATTAACTCAAGCGATGCAATTACTGTCGCTGGAACAGATGGTCCATTTGGTTTTTTTATGTTGGACTGTAATATGAAAGAAGAAGACCCCAATGAACTTGGGTTAAGCCTAGTGGACTTTACTGGTCCCAGACCTATTATCTTTTTGGGAAATGAAGCCATGATCAATGATCGAATTTCTCAAGAGCTTTTTGCAACAAATGAATTTAATGAAAAAATTCATAAGCCTCTAGATAGAGAAGACTTCTTGGAGGAGTTTAAAGCGAAAGTAAATCGTTCCCTAAGCTGGGCAAAGGAAGAAGAATTTGAACAGTCCCTTGAGAAAGTCAACCCAGATGACTTTATCAAGATGAAACTTAAGGCATTTTATTTATATAAAACTTTTCCTTATGATATTTTTCTTGCGATAACTTCATCTACTTATATTAAAATTATAAGTGCTGATAAGCCTTATACTCATTCCCTTCTCGTGACCTATGCTAAAAAAAATATAAAGTTTCTTCACATCAAAAAAGATGATCAATTAAAATATCTTGAGGGTGAATCCTTAAAATGTTTAAAAGCATTACGAAGTATTTCCCCAACAAGTGGCGATATTTATTTATTACAAATAAGATCGATGACGGTTCTGCATCAGTACTTAATTGCATTGGGAGTGACACCTACTGTTTTAACTCTAGGAAATGCCCTAGCAGATTCAGTTAATACTGTTTTTGATGAAAAAACAGATCTCATACAAATCCTTGCAGAATACCCTTATTTCTATGAAGGAACTGCTAGTAAAAGTTTATTAACCGCTTATATCTGCGCAGCTGTGGCCAAAAAACTTTCTTGGGAAAGTGAAACTGTTAAAAAGAAACTCACCATCTGTTCTATTCTCCAAGATGTCAGCCTTCCTGATGAGGCCATGAGTAAAATAAACTCAGAAAATTCATCAATGCTGCAAAATTATAGTGAAGAGGAACAAGAACTGTTTTTTAATCATCCACTCACAGCAGCTGAATACGCCAAACAATTTACGAGTTATCCAGATATCGATTATATTGTGGAATCCCATCATGAGCTTCCCAACAGAAAGGGTTTTCCAACGAAACCGACATCATCAAAGCTTACCAAAGTTTGTGCCGTCTTCAATGTCTCTCAATTTATAGCAGCAGAAATTGATGGGGCGGAACCCAGTAATGCCATTCTCTCTAAAGCGGTGAAAACGATGAGTCGGGATTTTAGTAATGGAAATTTTCGAGAAGTTTTAAATATTATTAAATCTATCTTTAAAATAAAATAAAAAACGGCTTTCAAAAACTCTCGGGCTTAGAGAACTTCATCAAGAATTATAAAATCCATTTCAAGTTGAGACTTTACTTCTTGCACATAAGATGAATTTAAATCAATGAAAATAAGATCTAGCATTCTCATAAATCTATCAGAAGATTTTTCAACGATCTCTCTAGATTCTTTCAACAATTCAGGTGAAATATCTGGAGGTCGAAACTTTGGTTTTTCCCTTTTTACCTCAGTAAAACTTGGTAGGAGGCTTAAGAAGTTTTTTAAAACTTCAGGATACTCTTTAGACAAGGGGTCAAATTTTAACCAATGTTTATAATACAATCCTCTAAAAGCTCGAGTCACTGGATAATTGACAGATAACTCTGGATTATCTCTTACTAAAGCATCTTCTTTTTGAATCCCCATTAAGCCAAGAGTTTCGTGGAAAACTAAAAACCTTAATAAATGCTGTTTTTGAATAAGATAACCTAAGGCATCTTTTAAAAAATAAAGTGATTTTTTTGGCCGATCAAAAAAGGCATCTGAACTATAAGGAAGAGAATCAACGAGTTCAAAAGATTCTAAATTTTGCAATTGTGAAAGTTGAGTCTCCGCAAACTGATTACTACGTTTTGCCTCGGGAATTAATTCCATTAAATACTCATAGTCTTCTTGATGATTTCGCTTTAGAAAATTTAAAAACTTGGAGGTTTCTTTCGCCGTATCTACAATTTGCTTAAATATAACTTCTTCAGAATGTGTATTTACACCGATTGAGCTCCAATATCTTGGATTATAAATACCGTTGCTTATTATTTCTAAATCACCTCCACCAGCTCCATCACTCGCCCCACCCTTTGCAAAAGAGCTTGATGAAAATAAAAGAAGAATGGTACAAAAGGTAATAAGCTTCATAAGGCGTGGAAATTACCACAAAGACGCACTGCAACCAAGGAGAAATTGAAAACTATGAAATTATAGTAATAAGTTAGGCTTCTTTAAGCCTAACTTATTTAAATTATAAACAATTTTTCCCATAGAAATCTAAATCATTTCCAAATTGAGACATTTTGTAATCTTGAACCTGTTTTAATTTTTCAAGTTCTTTTTCCAATAAAGGTAACTGGGAGCTCATTCCTCTCTCAAAGGCTTGAATATCCCTACTTGAAAAACCTGCACTTTCAAGAAGTTGAGGAATTTGTGAAATATAACTTATCATTCCTGCCACTTGTCCTAGTGCTATACCGTTCTCTAAAGTGTCTGTGTATGTTTTCTTTAATAGATCACCACAAAAATCTGCTCTACAAAGACTACTTGATAATACTAATCCTAAAATTAAAATAAACTTCATCGTGAACCTTCCTCTAGTTACAGTTGATTGTTTCGGCCTCTCCAGTCATCATATCCTGAGCACTACCCCACCCATTCGAATTGACTAATACTCTGATTCTTTGAGGTTCTCCACCGGCCGTATAGCTACAATCGATTGAACTATAAGTTGAATAACAATTATCGCTAGTTCCAAATACAATCCCGTTAATAACAAGTGTCGCTCTGTCTGTATCGACTTGGAATACCTGTTTAGAACTATCAGTGAGCCCATCTCTATCATTATCAGTAAAGCAGTGTAGGACACCCGCCGATAAGTTTAAGCTCATTAAAACTGTCATTGCCATTAATAATTTTTTCATTGTTATCTCCTGTTGTTTTGTTGTGGGCGGAAAATACAAGCTAATCCTATTTTGCAACAGGTCAAAAGTTTTAAACTTTGTGCCATAAAATTGACCAGTATTTAAACTTTTTAATAAAAACATGAACTTACATTGGTAATTTAGTGATTGATTTTCAAATAAGCACTGCGTAATTTTTACATTAATTCCAACAAGGTAGAATTAAACCCTCATTTAGAGTTTTTAACACCTATGTTACCCTATTATGTAAAAGGGACTTAACTTTGATATCAATTTTTAAATATGAAAATTACAAAGATTTCGTGAGAGACTGGATTTCTAATCAAGAAAAAAGCCATGGACTTTACAGAAAAATATCAGAGTCACTTAATATGCATACGACCCTTGTAAGTAGAATTGTAAAAGGTGATCAGCATTTTTCTTTTGAACAATCAGTTGAGTTAGCAGACTTTTTTCAACTTAACGAACTAGAGAAGGATTACTTTTTATGCATGGTTGAACTTGCACGTGCAGGAAGTTTTAAACTAGAGGAACTAAAAAGATTACAATTAAAAAAGCTTAAAAAGCTTTCATTAGAGACTCAAAGAAAATTAAAAAAACATACATTACAACTTTCTGAAAGCGACTTAGGTATATTTTATTCTCATTGGCATTACAGTACAATTAGACTTCTAACATCAATTGAAAAATTTCAAACAAAAATTGAAATTATAAAATTGTTGGATTTAACTGAAGAACGCTTTGATAGTGTTATGGACTTTTTATTAGATAAAAATCTTGTCGTTATTGAAAATGATAAATTTATTGTTGGCCCACAACACACCCATATAAATAAGCTCTCACCTATGATTCCCAGAATTCATACTAACTGGCGCCAAAAAGCAATTGAGCATTATGACAAATTAAAAGAAAGTGAGTTTGCCTACACATGTCCGGTTACTATAGATAAAAAAAATATTGAATTGATAAGAGATAAGCTTTCTGATTTCGTTGCAGAATTTCAGGATTCAGTAAATTCTTCTCAGCCAGAGAAGTTAATGTGTCTCAATATTGACTGGTTTAAAGTTTAGATCTTAGTTTCTTTAAAAGCTTCAATGACTTTTCTATAAGTATGGTTTCGATACTTTTCTGAAAGACGCTTAGCAATGACATCTTTATTCACACTCACCTTATCACCATTTGCAAGTGATACTAACATTCCTGTAGCAATCTCTTCTGCGATAATCATGATTTTTGAAAGTGGCGAAATATCATCCTTAAAATTTACCGCAAATCCTTGGCCACTAGTCATTCCGTGATGCTGAGTAATAATCATATCTGCTCCAATTGGGCACTGAGGAAATGATTTAACCAAATCTCCTGCCATCTTGGCATGATCCAGAACAATATTTTTTTCTTCCTCAGATACTTCTTCCATAAAAAGAAGGTCTTCTTCTGTAACAGCATCAGGATATTTTTTATAAATAGGAACAAGATAGATATCGTGAAAGAAAAGTGAGAAGGCCACTTTATTTTGTTGCTCAGCACTCCCCCAAGAAATTTTACTAATAATATTATTAGCAATAAATGTGGTTAATATAGAGTGTTTATAACAATAGTCTGATTGATTCTCCATCAACATATCCAAAAGCCCCTTAATCTTTGGAACTTCCTTACAGACTTTATTGATTGAGGCAATACAGGCCTTGGAAACTTCGGCTATCTCTGCAGAAAGCTCGGCACTTTCAAATATTTCCTCAGCGACAATTCCCATCCCCTGCTGAGTGATCTCAATTCGCTCTTCACTTGTAAGGTCTTCTCTTTCAAGCTCTCCAACAACTGCGGCAGAAGCTTTGTTGATGAATCTTAATCTTTCATCAGCATCTATATATAAATGAAGTACACCTTCTGAAATATAGTTTTGAAGAGAGTCTCCAATGGGTTGGTCTTTTTCTAAAATCTTAAAATATTCATACTCAAAGTTTTCTTTTTTATTTCTAAAATAAATATCGCAATGACTTGAATTCACTTGAGAAAATAGTTTCAAAGGTATAGGAAAGTATTTTGGAACCGCTTTAGATGCCATTTCTTTTGCAGTGACCTCTAAAACCTTGGCCATGGCCTGCAATAAACTTTTAATGTCATATTTATTTTTAATCAAAATTGAGTTGGGAATTTCTGCATCTGCCAGGCCCATACCGATGAGCGGAATATCCAATTCAATAGATTCAAGACCCTTTTGAATCTTAGATACAATATTTTTCTTTCCACTAACTTTATCAAAACAAATGACAGCATCCATATTTGGACTTTGTTTTAAAAGATCAACTGCTTCATCGGCAGAAGTCTTGACCGTAACATTCACTCCTACATATGCCCTAAGATTTACTTCATAGAGTGAATTCACGACTTCATTATCTGAAATTAATATGGCCTGACCCATCAACGTTCCTCATTTTTTGCAAGCTCGTATTCCTAGCTATTTTAACATAAATGCCTAGAATTTCTTAACTATTATTGCTTTTTTAGCTCTAGAAAGTTCTTTAGAATTTGAACAGAGTAATCAAGTGCTTCTCTGGCATCGTCTTGATTGTAGAGACTTTTAACGTGATTATGAATTTTTCCTGATTCTTGCTGAATGATATCAATCTCTACATTAAATAAATTATATTGCATAAAAATTTGAATTCTCCCCACTAAAAATGGAGAAAGTCCACTTAGTTCTATAAAGTGTTCCTGAGGAAAATCTGACATCATTCTAACACACCCCGTTGGTCGAGTTTTTATCTAGTATTTTTTTAAGGCCGTCTTAAATTAACTGACCCGTTGGCCAATGACAAATCATATAAATTTGCTAGAATAATCAGTAGTTTATTTCATTTATTTTACGGGAAGTTATTAACAGGGAGTTTTTAATGATCAAATCCCACAATTATTTTACGTCTTCTATTGGGAAGAAGCAGATTATGGCCCTTACAGGCTTTGGTCTTGTAGGTTTTACCGCAAGTCACCTGTTAGGGAATTTATTAATTTTATTAGGACCAGATGCCTTTAATAAGTATGCCTATACTTTGACAAGCAATCCCCTAATTTACGTAGCAGAAGCAGGATTATTAGGGATGTTCCTTCTTCACCTTTTCTTAGCTGTCGTCTTAAAGCTAGAAAACATTGCTGCAAGACCACAGAATTATTATGTGAAGGTTAAAACAGGTAGAGGTGAAACATTCGCTTCATCTACTATGCCTTACACAGGTATTATTCTGTTAATCTTCGTTGTCATTCACCTTTTAAACTTTAAGTTTGGTAGTAACTACCCCACAACGGTTGATGGTGTTGAGATGAGAGATCTTTACAGAACGGTTGTTGAATATTTTGCAAACCCTCTTTATGTTGCTTGGTATGTGGTTGCGATGATTGCTCTTGGGCTTCACACAAGCCACGGATTTCAATCTGTGTTCCAAACTTGGGGATTTAATCATCCTAAGTACACTCCAGTAATTCAAACAGCATCACTTGCTTATGGATTATTTGTAGGAGCTGGATTTTCAATACTGGCAATTTTTTGTCATTTTCAAAATTAGGAGTAAGAAATGGGTTTTAAATTAGATTCAAAAATACCGGAAGGACCAATTCAAGAAAAATGGGAAAAACATAAGTTTAAATGTAAACTTGTAAACCCAGCAAATAAAAGAAAGTATTCAGTTATCGTTGTAGGTACCGGTCTTGCTGGAGCATCAGCTGCTTCATCACTTGCAGAATTAGGTTACAACGTTAAATCATTTTGTATCCAAGATTCCCCAAGAAGAGCTCACTCTATTGCAGCTCAAGGTGGGATCAATGCTGCAAAGAACTATCCAAACGATGGTGACTCAGTGTGGAGACTTTTTTACGATACAGTAAAAGGTGGAGATTATAGAGCAAGAGAAGCAAACGTTTATAGGCTTGCTCAGGTTTCAAATAATATAATTGATCAAGCAACAGCTCAAGGTGTTCCTTTTGCCAGAGATTACGGTGGATACTTGGCCAACAGATCTTTTGGTGGAGCTCAAGTTTCAAGAACTTTCTACGCTAAAGGACAAACTGGTCAGCAACTTCTTTTAGGCGCTTATCAGTCTATGATGAGACAAGTTGGGAAAGGTAGTATTCAACTTTATACCAGAAGAGAAATTCTAGATATCGTTATCATCGATGGTAGAGCTAGAGGTGTTATCGTAAGAGATGTACTAACCGGTGATATTGAAAGACACGTAGCTGATTCTGTTATCTTAGCATCTGGTGGTTACGGAAATGTTTTCTTTTTATCAACTAACGCTATGGCATCAAATGTTGGTGCAGCATGGAAGGCTTATAAAAAAGGTGCAGGATTTGCAAACCCTTGTTTTACTCAAATCCACCCTACTTGTATCCCTGTTTCTGGAGATCACCAGTCAAAACTAACATTAATGTCTGAATCATTAAGAAATGATGGTCGAGTTTGGGTTCCAAAGGCTAAAGGTGATGACAGACATCCTAATGATATCCCTGAAGAAGAAAGAGATTACTACCTAGAAAGAATCTATCCTTCTTTTGGTAACTTAGTTCCAAGAGACGTTGCTTCTAGAAATGCAAAACTTCAAGCTGATGACGGTAAAGGTGTTGGTGCCACAAAGGTTGCAGTCTATCTAGATTTTGGTGCTGCTATTAAACGTGATGGTAAAGATGCAATTGCGGCCAAATATGGAAACCTATTTGAGATGTATCAAAGAATTACTGATGAATCTCCATATGAGCAACCAATGAAAATTTATCCTGCGGTTCACTACACCATGGGTGGTTTATGGGTTGATTATAACTTAGAAAGTACCATTCCAGGTCTTCACGTTCTTGGAGAAGCGAACTTCTCTGATCACGGAGCCAACAGACTGGGAGCATCTGCTCTAATGCAAGGTCTAGCTGATGGATACTTTGTTATTCCTTATACTCTAGGTCACTATTTTGGAACCAATGAAATTCCAAAAGTTGATACAACTCACCCTGAGTTCCAAAAAGCAGAAGACGATGCGAAAGCAAAATTAAATAAGTTCTTAACGATCAATGGTTCTAGAACAAGTGATGATTTTCACAAAGCGCTTGGAAAGATCATGTGGGAATACGTTGGAATGGCCAGAAATGAGCAAGGTTTAAAAACGGCGATTTCTGAAATTCAAAAACTTAGAAAAGAATTCTGGGAAGACTTAAAAGTTACTGGAACTGGTGAAGGCGTTAACAACGAGCTTGAAAAAGCCGGAAGAGTTGCTGACTTCTTAGAACTTGGTGAGCTTATGGCCAGAGATGCCTTAGAAAGACCAGAGTCTTGTGGTGGACACTTTAGAGAAGAATCTCAAACTGAAGAAAACGAAGCTCTAAGAGATGATGAAAACTATGCTCACTCTGCAGTATGGGAGTACAAAGGTGATGACTCTGTTCCTGAAAGACACAAGGAAGAGCTTACCTTTGAAAATGTTCCTCTAACCCAAAGATCGTACAAGTAAGGAGTTAACCATGAGTGGAAATGGAAAAAATATAACAGTACATTTAAAAGTTTGGAGACAAAAAAATCGTAAAGACTCAGGAACTTTTGAAGATTATACTTTAAATGATGTTTCTCAAGATATGTCATTTTTAGAAATGCTAGATGTTCTCAACAACATGCTTGTAAGAGAAGGAAAAGATGCTATTGCCTTTGATCATGACTGTAGAGAAGGTATTTGTGGAATGTGTTCATTAATGATTAATGGTCAAGCACATGGTCCTCAAAGAGCAACGACAACTTGTCAGCTACATATGAGATCTTTCAATGATAACGATACTATCGTTATTGAACCATGGAGAGCAAGTGCCTTCCCTGTAATCAAAGACCTTATGACTGATAGATCAGCTTTTGATAAAGTGATCGCTTCTGGTGGTTTTACGTCAGTAAATGTTGGAAATGCTCAAGATGCTAACACGATCCCAATAAGAAAAGAGAATGCTGATCTTGCAATGGATGCAGCTGCTTGTATTGGTTGTGGTGCATGTGTTGCCAGCTGTCCAAATGCTTCAGCGATGCTTTTTGCTTCTGCTAAGATTTCTCAAATGGCACTTCTTCCACAAGGACAAGTTGAAGCTAAAGAGAGAGCTTTAAACATGGTTAAAACCATGGATGAAGCCGGATTTGGAAACTGTACTAACCACGCTGAGTGTGAAGCTAGTTGTCCTAAAGACATCAATATCTCTAATATCGCAAGAATGAATAGAGAGTTCTTAAAAGCTAAAATTACAAAATAATTTTTGATACATTAAGAAAGCAAAGGCCCACAGATTGTGGGCCTTTTTTATAAAATAATTTTTTTATTTTTTAGTCATTTCCATCAGAAAGATCTATTTCAAATGGGATATCATTTTCTTCTAGTTCTTCTGCGACCATTCCTGACATAAACTCCTCTCCAGCAAATAATAATCCAGCTCCAAGGCCTACGAGTCCAGCTCTACCTTTATTAATAATACCTTTTAGTGCTGTAAAGTTTTGAACTGGTAATCTTGTAATGAGTTTTATTTTACTGGTATTACGAGCTCTTTCATCGATAAAGTCTTGCGCCAAGTTTCTTGTTCCTGTTTCTGCAGTAATCGTTTTATCAAATGTATAAGTAGGTACTTTTCCTCCAGCTCTTGCATTATCGGCTCTTCTGTCAAACTCGGCAGCCTTCAAACGAAGAGAGGCAGCTCTACTTGCAGCCATGGCCCTTGCAGCATAATCAGGAACCCTACCTACAACTTTACCGTCCCGATAAACATTTTTCATGGCCGTCATTGCTCTCACATCAGCACTTGCAGCATTTGCTCTTGCTGCTGAAGCATTTCTTTCCATGACCTCAATATGATGTCTTCTATTTGCCTGCTCATTTAATTCATATTTGAAAACGATTTTTCCACCATTCGTCATTTGACGAACATATCTTTGTCCATCTTTTGGATCCATAACTCCAGGCTTATCTGTTTGAAAAACAGTTTTTGTATATTTTTCCTCATAAATTCTAGCTTCTGAATATTTTTTGGCAGAATAAATCCCAGACCCTGTAGCTGAAGCTACCCCAGTAGCAACTGTTGCACACTCATGTGGAGTCATAGATGAATCCCA
Organism: Flavobacteriaceae bacterium; assembly: GCA_964215955.1. Lineage (GTDB taxonomy): Bacteria > Bdellovibrionota > Bacteriovoracia > Bacteriovoracales > Bacteriovoracaceae. The sequence continues at coordinate 325 of CAXPDR010000035.1, read as the reverse complement.
ACGTGAATCAGTAGGCTCACAAGTATCAGCATATACACTAGAAGTACTTAAAGCTCCCATTATAAACATTGTGAAAAATCCTTTGTTTTTCATTAATTCTCCTTTTTTCAATTTTCTTTAAGCATAAACTGACTTTATAAAAAATGAGTCTTCAATTGTAATAATTCTTAGTCCTGTCTATTTTTTGGACACCAATGTGTCTCTCTATCAAAAAAGTTGAAGTTATTGAAAATTCATTGGGACCCACTTAGAGTTCAGAAATCCACATACTTGTAGGATCTTAAGCTTAAAATACTGCATATTTCTATATCCATAAGCCCTTTTC
>CAXPDR010000034.1:0-220833 GCA_964215955.1 Flavobacteriaceae bacterium | reverse complement strand
AATAAATTACTATAATCATAGGCGACCACAGTTAGCTCTAAAAAAAATGCCCCCGAGTGAATATCGGAGGCATTTAAATTAAAGAGCCTTTTTTAATCCGTCCCACTTTTGGGGTACAGATCATATTGAGTGCTTTTTTTATAACTTAATTTACCATTCGTAACTTCAAACTTACCAGTATAAGGATCATTTCGAGTCAAAAGAGCACCGTCCAAATCTATGAAATCTGCAAGTTCTGCGAGATAAAACGCTTCCTCAATCCCAAGGCTCGACTCAATCATACATCCCAACATGACTTTTAAATTAGCGGCTTTAGCCTTTTTAATTAATTCATATGATTTTTTAATCCCACCGGCCTTCATAAGCTTTATATTTATTCCATGAAACTGATCTTTAAACAAATTAGGCTCAAAATCATCCTCAACAGATTCATCTGCAATAATAGGAAAAAGAGATCTTGCTTTTAACTCCTTATATTCTTCCTGCATAGATTTCTTAAAAGGCTGTTCTATTAGTTCAATATTTTTACCTTTAAGCTCATTTTCAAATTGTAAAAAACGACTAATCTCTGAAAATCCTTCATTGGCATCAATTCGAATTTTTTTATCGGTGCATTTAAGAACTTCTAATAAAAGCTCCTTAGATTCTAGATTGGAAACTTTTAATTTATAAATATTAAATTGGTGGTTTGTTCTTAAATAGTCTTTAACATCTCTTGGGTCCATAATAGGAATACTAAATGATGTTTCAACTTCTCTAAGTCCCTTAAGACCTAAAACATTTAAGATGTCTCCTCCACAATTTTGCTTTAATAAAATATTTGAAACAGCATTCTTAAAAGAATTACACCATCTAGGGTTAATTCTCACTTTTTTTTGAGATTTTAATTCTTCAAAGTTTTCTAAAATTTTTGACTTTGTTTCACTATAACGAATATTAGGAGCAACTTCAGATTCATATTCACCACGAGAGAGAATAAAGTTTTCTTTGATTAAAGATTCATTTCTGGAAATTCTCCAATTTACTTTTAATTCTAACTCAATACTTTTTAAATTCCATTTCATAAGAAAAGAATATCATAAAAGTCAGAAGACTTATTAAAATCTTCAGGGGATATTCCTAACTCTCCTCGAGGTGTATTTCCATGAAAATATCTATCCCACGCTTCTGGATTAATATTAAATGTCATTCGTTTAGGGCTTAAGGTTTTAAAAAGGTTTTGATTAACTAATATTTTGTAAACGAATTCGGAGCAATACATTGATTCTTTCTCCCCAACATAATTATCCCAACGAAATGCATTATCATAGGGATGCCCAATAAGTTCATTAATATGTTCAAGCATTAATCTTGTATTAAACTTCTGATTTTTTATACGGATAACTTTTGCTTTTCTTCCTTTTTTATTTCTCTTTAAAAATTCTTTTAAAGATAGAACGCGTACCTTATTAAGCGCCTCTGCAACTAAGACTTCACCTTCAACTTTATAGATAATTCCCATATGAGAAAACTCAGAATTCTCTTGAGCCTCAATTAAACCACAAGACCAACAGTTTAGAGGTTGCAAGATAATATCTCCAACTTGAAGTTTAGAAATATTCGCTTGAGATTTCACAGCACCAAAAATTGATATAATTATGGCCAAGAAAATAGGCATGTTTACTCCCAGTTCCTATGTATTTTCAACACCTTACATCAAAAACACAATTATTGGCAAGCACAAAGCATCTATCCCCTATAATTAAATAAAAACAAGGATTTAACCGAAAAGAGGATTATGCAAAATTTAAAAAAACTTATAAATTTCTGGCTTATTAGTTCTCTCTTTTTGGCAAATTACTCCTTTGCTGATGATGAAAACGAGTGCCCACAAGGGCAAGTTTATGACTCAACCTTAAATCGTTGTGTACTCACTCAAGACACCGTTGAAACTAAAACTGATTCATTAAAATGTAAGGACCTTGAAGGTGATGCTTATAAAAAATGTTTTGATGACAACGTTCAAAAAGATTTAGCAGATGCTGAGCAAGCTGGGGATATAAAAAAGGAAACTAATGCTGAAGCTAAATATGGAATTCCAGCTGTAGTAACCTTGGGTGCTGGCTACCTTTTATGGAAACATAGTGACGCATTAAAGCAATGTGGACAAACTTCTATGTGGTTAATGCTTGGTGGTGGTGCAGGAAGTTTACTTGGCGAGTTTATGGCCCAAGATTCTTATAAAAAAGATTTAAAAAAGATTATAAAAAAGTATGAAGAGCAAATGCAAGAAAAACCTGATGATGATGAAGAAATCATAGACTCAATAAACGAAAATCAAAAAATAGCTTTTGATTTCCAAATTGAACAAGAGAAAGCAAGGAAAGATGCTCATAAAGCCAGAAAAAACACTTACAATTTGGCTTTTGGCCTCTATACATCTGCTGCTCTTGCCTCAATATATGACGGAACCTTCAGTTCATCTAAAGGCTGTGAAACTGCAATGTTTACACCCATTCAAAGACAAAACCCTTTCATGAAAACCTATAAGGCAATTGCCATAAATAAAGACTTTTTTGGAGATTATTATTTCTTAGATACTATTGAAAACCATGAAATTTTAGAAATTGTTCAAAGAAAAATAATTTCTCAATTTTCAACTAATTTGTATGCAGAGGAAGAAGAATCTAATAACACCTCAAACATAGGAGGAGTCATTGCTGCCAAATCATTACTAGAAAATTCGAGCGAAGAGCAACTAACTAAAGTCATTGAGAAAAATAATGCGGAATCCGGCACTGGAGATACTGTAGATAAGGCCATAAAAAATCCTTGGGTCAGAGCTGCAGTAGCAGGAGTTCTTGCTGGCTATAGTAAGAGTGTTGCTAATAAAGCTGGAAAACTTGCAGATGAAGCTAGTGATAGAATAAGTCTTCTCGAAACTTTAAGAGATGATTTTTTAGCAACTGGTGGTGGAGCTTTTGGTGGATGCACAGAAGAAGACAGAAGTGATTCAAGTAAACTTGGATGTTATTGTTATTTAGCTGATGGAACTAAAAATCCCCAAAGGGAAAAAAGTAATGCCTGCCAAGGAATCTTTTCGAGTTCTGCAAGTTTAGCGGCATCAAAGTATGGTGTAGATGCAAGTGGAAGTAGCTCTAGTGGTCTTAGTGGTTGTTTTGATCTAAATAGAAATTTTGATCCAAACTGTGAATGTAAATCCAAAAAGACATCCTCAGGAAAAAACTCCTGTATGAGTCTTACAGGAAAAGTTAAACTAGGCTCCCTCGGATCTATTAAGGAACTAAGGGGAACAATGAAGGATGCAAATGCCTTCACTAGTGGAAATATGGCCACAAGTGATTTAAATCCAGCCAGCTACGAAAGGCTAGCGATTAAGTCAAACGCAATAAAAAAGAAATTATCAAAAAATCCTAAGTATAAAAAGCAACTTAGTAAAGTAAATGCCTTAGAAGCAAAGATAAAAAAACAATTAGCCTCTAAAACGAGAAGAGCTCTTGCTTCAGGAAAGGTTAGCTCCCCCTTTGGTGGTAGCCTTAATTCGGCCGTTGCTCCAATTTCTAAAAATAATGTTATGAAAAACTTAAAGAAAGAAGTTGCTAAAGATCTGGCCACTAGAAAAGGAGGAGGGGGCAAAATAAGTTCTTCTAAAAGCCGAAGTTTAAATGATTATGATCTTGGTGGTGGAAGTTCACAAGGTGGTGTGACAGTTGATGACTCCTATGAAATAATGAAAAAAGATTTTAACTTTAACGATATTAATGAGAACTCTGATAATAATATATTTAAGATCATCTCTGTAAGATATCAAAGAAGTGCCTTTGGAAGGCTTTTTGATGAGAAAGGTAATATTCAAAGAGATGCTGCAAATGAAACTGATATAAATGAAAAATAACTTTAATCAATTAACAGGTAGAGATAATCCCGAACTCATTTTCTTTGAGAATCATTTACTTCACCCCTACGCACTTGCTCCCCTGCTTGAATTAAAAAATGCAGCAAAAGATGAAATTAATGCAGACTTACAAATTGTTAGTTCCTATAGAAATTTTGAAAGACAACAATTGATCTGGGATGCAAAAATAAAAGGAGAAAGAAAAGTTCTTGATGATCAAGATAATATTATAAATAAAGAAGATCTTTCACTTGAAGAATATCTTTTAAAAGTTTTAAGGTTTTCAGCAATTCCAGGTGCTAGCCGCCATCATTGGGGAACTGACTTTGATATCTATGATGCAAATAAAATATCCAAAGAGAATCTTCAACTCACCCATTCAGAGTGTATTGAAAATGGTCCATGTGCTGAATTACATCTATGGCTAGATCATTATTTAAAATCAACCCACAATTTCTTTAGGCCATATGATAAGGACCTCAAAGGTGTTTCGGTTGAGAAATGGCACCTGAGTTTTTTACCTATAGCCCAAGATTATTATAAACAGTATGACTTAGACATTTTTATTAAGAATTTAAATGAAAGTAATATTCTGGCGAAAGATATAATTTTAAAAAATGCAGAGTTTTACTTCAAAAAATTTGTGCAAAATATCGTTTCCCCCTAATGTCATAATGCACCACTCTCATTTTTCTTACATCTCAAATGACATTCTTACAAAAGATTTGCTTTACACTTTTTGATAAACCAACATTTTTAATAACTTAAAATGGAGCAAGATGCACCACCTACCCGATGACGCAGTAAGTATTTTTTTCTGTTTTTTTTATTTCTCGCTTGCTAAATATACTCAACTTTTTAAAACATCCAGGGGGGATAGAATGACAAAGATGATCACGTTAGTCTTATTGTTATCAATGACAGTAGGCGAAGCATTAGCAGAAAGAGATAGACGAGGCGGTGGAAACAGAGGCGGATCTGTAAGCTCTGATAGAGGTCACAGAGGTGGAGCTTCAAGAAGACCAACCGTTGATAGAGGAAGTAGAGGCAATAGAGGTAGTGTAAACAGACCTTCGAGACCAACTAGGCCTAATAGACCTGCAACTAGACCAGAAAGGCCAAACAGACCTAATAGACCTGCGACTAGACCGGAAAGACCAAACAGACCTAACAGACCTGCGACTAGACCGGAAAGACCAAACAGACCTAATAGACCTGCGACTAGACCGGAAAGACCAAATAGACCTAATAGACCTGCGACTAGACCGGAAAGACCACACAGACCTAATAGACCTGTGACTAGACCTGATAGACCACACAGACCTAACCGTCCAGTAGTGAGAAGACCACATAGACCAAGTAGAAGTCACTATGGAACAAGAAATTACCACAGACCATATAGATATAATCACGTACCATACAGAAGATATATCCATACTCCATACACAAGAACTTATACACATAACCGTAGATGGACACCAAGAAGATACTACAGCTATGTGAGAACTTCTTATAGAAACCATGTTTACTTAAACTGGTTATTATGGCCTTCAACAAGACTTAATGGTTACCACTTAGTAAATGGATACCCATACTATATCTACAATGGATACAGACATAGATACTCAAGCTATGACACTTGTAACTACCAACTTGTAGATAAATACACTCACTCAGTTGTAAGAACTTACTGGAATCAATTATGTTCAACTGGATATAATAGATGTGCAATTGAAAGAGATAACAGAAATGAAAGAGAGTGGGATAATAGATACATGTGTGCTGAAACATTTAGAGATCAGTATTACAACTTCAATACTCCTACTTATGATTACAGTGAATACGATAATGACTACAGTTCAGATAATGGATGTTATGACTACGACTACGAAACTGGCGTATGTTATGACTATTAATCTTCTCCCCAAGTGAAGTATTAAAACGGCCCGGCATTTTGCTGGGCCTTTTTATTCGCCAATAATATGTTTATCCGTTCCACTCAAATCGAGCCCTAATTTTTCAAGATAAGAAATACTCCAAGAGAAATGATCAGAATCAGGTCTGTAATGGCCACTAGCATTATCAATATATTCTGGAATACCATTCACTATTTGAATATCACCACCACTTGCCATAGCTTCTCCACCGTTTAAGGTAGAATGGTAATGAATAAATTTAGTTGGTTGTTCTTTCAAATAAATTTTTCCATTAGCATCAATGACATAAATAGTTTCTCCCCTAGTGGTAATTGGAGCTTCTAATTTACTTTTTATTTCTGTAATATACTCAGCGATTTTACGGGATTCTCGATTTTTTAAAATAGCTTCAACTATTTCTCTTCCAAGTTTTTCTCTCTCGCCAAACTGCTCCTTAAGCTTTTCAGACAACAATCTAGCATTTAAAAATTTTATTTCATCTGCCGCATCTGAATCCCCAAACATTGAGTTTCTGTGGATATTTTCAAGCCTAGGTTCGTGATTACTTTTAATGTATTCTTTTAATTCTTGATCTAATTCATCAAAACGTTTTTTTAATTTCTCTAGCCCTAAATGATTAAAGTCTGCGTATTTACGCTTAAAAAGAGATACAAGTCTTTCTTTAAGTAATCTCTCTTGAGATGCTTCAGAATGGTATAGCCTTGCCACACCGTCCTTATCTTCTTTTACAACAACTCTGTGTCCTTCCTTTTGATTTTTATTAAAATATTTAACATCATTATTAATATCAAGGGAGTGTTCCCGAGGATTCATAGTGATGGGTCTTAAAATTTGAGTTTCATTATTTTCTTTTCTTAAGGCCATTACAATTTCATAAGAATAATCCCCAGTGATCATTCTAGTTGCTGAGTTTACATCCACACCTAGGTCAGACAGTAATCTCAAGCTAAAATCCAAATGATCAACATTTGGTTTATAGTGCCCGCTGGAATTATCTATATAAGCTAAATCTCCATTTTGGATATGAATTCTTCCCGCAGAATAAACAGGCTCTCCCCCATTAAAGCTTGAATGTTGAAAAAAACCTCTTTCAGGATATTCCTTGATGTAAAGTCGCTCATCACTATCAACGATATAAATCGTATTCATATCAGTGTTTACAGGTCCTTCTAATTCACTCTTTATCTGTTTAAGAAACTCAATATCATCAATTTTGTTGAAAAAAACATCTAGTTCTTTTTCATTCAAATGACTCATTATCATTTGAGAAAGAATTTGCGGACGAGCATCATCCAACTCCTCTAAAAGGTCTTCAAGATCTTCTTTGGCCCTTAGATCTCCATTACGAGCTTTAGATCTAAGATCTACTTCTTCCTCTCGGTATTTTTCTTTTACTCTTTTATTGGCCAGCTCATTTATTTGGAAAAGCTTCTTTCTTAATTCCTCAGTCGCTGGATCTTTAGAACTAACAATTTTTTTAAAAGTTTTTTCCACCAGTCCTAGTTGAATTAATCTCTGAGCTAATAATCTTTCCCTCGCTTTTTCTGAATAAAATACTTTTGATTTTCCATCTTTATCATTTCGTATGATGACTTCAAATTGATCCTGCTCAGTACGGCTTAGATACTTAACACCATTTTCCTGATCGGCCTTAATATGAATAGACTCCATTAATTTTAAGGGAGGTCTTTTTCCAGTAAGCTCACCAAGAGCTCGTTTTACTACTGATTGATTTTGTTTAAGATCACAATTAGAAGCAAAAGCATTTAAAACAAAAAGAATGGATAAAGCGAGTCCAAATTTAAGCATCTATCTAACAATACCTAAAGCATCTAGCCACTCTTCTGGTTGGTCTTTTAATTTTCTTTTCGAAAGATCCATATAACCAAAAGTGAAAGTTGCTTCAGATGCAATCGTCCCATCTTCTTTGATTATAGTTTGTTGCATTTGCGCTATTTTAGGTTTTACATTTAACGCTTTAGAAGTAATTGTAATCCACTCTCGATTTTTTAGTTCTGATTTAAAACGACAAGTCACATCGAGAACAACAGGACCTTCTTTCTTAGCCTGAATATCTGCGACACTGTATCCTCCAGCATTGATTATATCCCATCTCGCTTGCTCATAGAGATCCAGATATCTCGCATTATTTACATGTCCAAATGTGTCCAAATGAAACTCAAGAATTTGAGTTTTATATTCAAATGTTTTATGTTCACTCATCTTTAAACTCCTTTTATAAAGATGACATTTATCTTACTCGTTAACCTTTAGAAGTCCACCCGATTGATTCACTTTCTCATAACGTCTAGAAATGACTTCAAACAATCTTGATTTCTTAGGAAGAAGTTGTTTATTTTCAATAGAAGCAATTCCTCTTTTATTTTTTCCCTTTCCAAATGCCGCAGCAAATGGATTCTTACTACTACTTCTTTTCTTAGCCACACTACCACCTGATCTTGTAGCAAATCCGCTCGCACCAGATTTATAAGCAACACCAGACTTAGCTCCAAACTTCGAGTTGGAACCACCGCCACCACCGGCACGACCACCACCTCCACTAGGAGCAGTTGCAGCACCACCGCCGCCACCTCCGCCGCCACCGCCGGAGCCACCACCTCCACCGCCTCCGCCAGAAGCTTTAGCAGCAGATGGTCTATCAAAATCTTTATCAAATTTATTATTTGATTTTGTATTCATTAAATTATCAAGTTCTTCATATTTTTCATCAGTAGGTTTAACCACATTATTAGAACTCACGTGTTCAGTATCAACATCACCATCTGTAAAATCAAATTGTCCTCCAGCATTTGGTGTAATACCGTCGAATGAGAAATCAACTCCACCTGTTGATGTTCTTCCTCCTGTACCACTTTTACAACTTGCTAGATGTGGGTTCTTAAGACAAAAATCATTACTTAAATCCACTTGATTTTCCGGCTGATTAAAATCTGCATCCTTTAATGCTTGCTCCACTTTACTCACCATATTCGCTTGTTTTCTATAATTTCCTGCAACGATGGCATGAATGACGGCTTGAGAAAAAGATTGAACTCCGATATTTAACATGACCTGTTTCATGTTTTGATTAGGAAAAAGATTTTTTAAAATACTAGGATTCTGTTTTCCCATATAAGAAATATAACAGTAATGTTGATTAGGAATATCAGAACTATCAGACCCTTCATTACACCAATTATTAGAAACTAATTTTGGTGTTGGATAGGCCATCATATTTCCAAACATGGCCATAGCTTTCGCTCCTTGCAATACTCCTTTCGTTGCTTCTGAATCTCCTTTCATATTGTATTGTCTTTTTTGGGCATTAAAGGCTGCAGTCTGGGCATCAACACCGCCTTTCGCCATATCTTTCGCTTGATCACCTTGGATATCAACTGTCTTATACGCCTCATAAACAGGGGTTATAGCATTACCTAATATATCAGTCCCAACAAATGCAGCATTATACCATATTGCAGACTTTTGACAGGCTAGGTAATCAAGAGCATACAGCCTAGACTCAGGAGCTTTTACGACACATCGAATTTGACTATCTACAGATTGATAACCACTTTCAATTTCTGCAGGATCAATTTGAGACTTTACCTCATTAGCAATTTGTTTTAAAGCAACACAACCCGCGACTAATCTAAGTTTTGATATTTTTTCACTATGTCCTTCCTCCATACAAGTTTTGACCTTATCATAAGCAGAAAGACATTCTTTGCTAATTTCATGTTGGACATCAGTAGCCCCCGCACGACACGCATTATACTCACTAATATAAATTTCTGAGTTTTCATCAGCTGACGCTATAGATGCTTGGTTTTTACAGTTTTGTATTTCTTCAGCGACACGAGTCCCTCTACTTCCATCGGTTCCTGATTCAACAATACAACTCTCTCCTACGATAGATGGATTCTGAAGAGCCTTTAAAGCATCATGACATGGATTACCTTCACCTCTATCAAAGTTTCTATTAAAAGCTGCTTGTAAAGTATCTTTACAAAACTGTCTAGTGTTTCTTATTTTTAAATCACTATCGGTGAATGCTTTTGAGCTTCCCCCAGCCAAAACTTCCTGGCAAGACTCCTCTGTAATATACATACCTGAGTTTGAAAGGTCAGGAGCAATCATTTTTATATTTCCATCAGAGCTATCTAATTTTAAAACATCGTTTAAAAAACCTTGTTCAGCTATAAATTGATACTTTCCATTTTGGAACTTAGGGTCGCTTGTTTTATTTGAAAAAAGATTCATGCAGCTAAAGCTATCAACATCTACAATATTACTTAGTCTGGAAACTTCTGAGGATTCCATTTCATAAACTTTCTCTTTTACTTCTTCATTTACCTCTCCATCACCATTTGAAGCATAGTCAACAAAGTTTTTACAATAATTACCTTCACTATTACATTCCTGAGCTGTCACATTTTTACAGTTCTCTTTATCTGAGTCATTAATATTTCGACTTTCTTTATCTTTTACTTCTTCAAGACACTGTTTATAACGTGCTTCTATTGATTTAATTGCACTCCCAGGAACCCAAATTGCTTGATCCCCCTCTCCTCCGATATTATATTGCTCATTTTCATTTATGGTTGAATTACTTGCCCTATTATCATCAGTTAAATCATAAGAGTTCCCAGCAACAGACCGATCAACTCCTACTGTTTGGCCTAGTTCATTATCAGTTTCTGCATCTTCGACCAAAGCAGGAGTAGCTTCTCCTTCTGTATTTCCAGTACTCGTTCTTGCATTCTTTTTAGCTACTAACTCTTCATATTCCCCTTTAGTCTTTACAGCTCCGCCTTCAACTAAGACAAGTTTACTATTTCCAGTTAAATTATTTTCTACGTTATAAGCAGTTACATCGCCAGTTTCAATTCCTGCCCCTTCACAATTATTAGCTTTAAGGCATGCTGAAACTTTAGCTGCTCTTTTTTTTCTTTTTTCTGCAAAATTCTGACTGAACTTATTTTTTTGAGCAACAGTCATAACATCATACTGATTATCGCCAACTTCAACGAATTCTAATTTATCGTCGCCAGTTCGATTAGTGTTCAAAACATCAAGCATTTCTTGGTTATGTGAACAAGTTCTTACTCCATCCTTAGAAACACAATCCATAGAATCAACAACTTCTTGCTCTTTATTCGCTTTTTCAGTTGCTGCCCATTCTTGTTCTCTAGCAATAGCTTTTTTAGCCTTTGACTCCTCATGGCTCTTTTTTAAATCGGCTAAATGTTCAGCAAGTCGTTTTCCGTCAATTATTTGGTCTTGCCATCCTATTTTAGAAAAATCAATTGCTTTAAGAATATTGAATGCCTTCCCAAAAGAGTCATCCTTATTACAGTAAAAATCAAAGCTTTGATAATAAATATTAAGCCAATACTCACTGTTACCTGAGGTTATATTTGCACTAAGAAAATTCTTTTTGGCTTGATCACTTTTCAAACTTTTATCAACAAGCTTATTACATTCAACCTTTGATGCATTGGCTGAGCTAATACCAAATAAGAACGTAAACAAATAAACAAATAAAATACTTAGCTTTCTCATAAAAATACCTCAACAACTGATCGGTGAATCAATCGTTTCACTAAAGTATTGTCTCATCTACTTGAAATCTTATGAATGTTATATGTATTTTTAGATAGTTATCTAAGTATTGGGTAAAAAAATAGCCCCAAATTAGGGGCAATTTTTAAGAATTTTAATATTTTTTCAATTAAATTTGTTTTATTCACAAACTCGCTTCAAACTCACATTATCTATAAATCCACCAACCGTATCTTTATCGTGAATTCCGACAAATTCTAATCTTTGAATATCTGATATTGATTTCACTAAAATAGTATATGATTTCCACCCTACGGTATTATTATTTAGCTTAGCTATCTTTTTTCCATTCCAATAAACTTTAGCTTTATTGGTTTTTTTATTTCCTGCAACTCTTGCTGAATAGTCAAAACTTAAAATGTACGATTCATTGGATTTAGTCACAATATCTTGAACGACAATAGCATCACTCTTTTTATATCCATCTTTATTATGAGCATCTAATTCCAGCTTAGCGCTACCTTCACTAGCAGCAAGACCACCGATGGAGTTTCCATTTTGAATTTCCATCGCGGCATTACGTCTTAATGTGTTTGAATACCAACCTGGAAGTGATGAAAATAAATCCCATTGGTTATTTCCAAGATTATGACCTTCTTCAAAGCTACCATTAATAATAAGCTCTTCATTATTGTCACAAATATTTTCCTCACTTGGAATTTCTTCTTCAGTAACTTCATCATCTTCAACAGGAGATTCTCCAAGTTCAAGTTCAGAAATATCGCCTTCGATAAATGACCCATCCTCGTATAAAATATAAGATACATCTTCACAAGTAACGACGGCTACAACATCACCAACTCCTTGTGGATATAACATATCACAACCTTCTTTATCTAAAACCTCTGGCATAATGGCCTCAACAATTTCTTCCCCAGGATTCTTAGAAGATGAGTTTTTATCATCACCATTTAGGTCATCAAAATGTGGCATTTTCCCACAAGCAATTAAGCTTAAAAGTAATAATAAACAAAAAATATTTTTCATCTAGGGCTCCTTTTATTGATCAATGAATTTTGATCCAAGGTACCTTTTGTAGAGCAAATAATATGCCATACAAATTCAATGAGATTTGTTTGGGTTATATCAAGTTTTCAAGGACTTAAATAAAAAAGGATCAAAAATTTTGGCCCTATTTTCAAGATATTTTGACACTGTCTATGATTATTACTTTTTCTCTTCTAAAAGAACCGGATAAGAAAGAAGATATCTATTAGAGATAAGTTTAAAGATATTAACATCTTCATTTTCAACAATCTCACCAGAGTCGACAATAAACTCTCCTAACTCCTCTTCCCCCCTGGCCGAACTTCCCTCTTGGCCAAATTCTCCACTTTCTCCTACGCCCCCTTCATCATCTAAATCAAAATCAAAGTCAGATTCAGATCTACTAGGCATATTAAAACTTGGGATGTTTGCACCATTTCCACCAGCAGACTTTTGTCCTGGTTTTAATGCTGCAACTTTATCCTCTAGCCCTTTAAGGTCTGGCATTTTTGCCGAATTAATTGATGCCGCTATTTGTGGTGACACTCCAGTCTTAGATGGATCTCCTTTATAAAGCTTCTTAAACTTAGCAACAGTGCCTTGAATAGAAGCACGTTTTAAAGGTTTACCATTCTTATCTTTAATTGCTGGTCTATCATCGAACTTTTTCCTTAGACTTGCTACTTGTCTTACGAGTGCATTTCTTTGCCCTGCTAAACTTTTAATACTGGCATCCATCATAGAAGGGTTAGAATAGGCTTTCCCCGTAGCTGCATTGTATGCAACACTTGGAATGGAATTTAGAGCATTTTTTAAAGGACTACCATTTGCTATAAATTTTGCTTTTCCAGTATTGATTGCAAACTTCTGCTTAGGTATTACAGTCGGACAAGGCGCAGGAGCATAAGAGTTTCCTTTCGGAGTAGCACAACCCATAACTCCTTTTCCATTGTAAGAACCAGCTGTAGCATCGGCCATAGAAATATTTCCGTTATTTAGTAGCTTTGCTTGATTAGCATCTAAACTAAATCCAGAATCTGCTGCTCTTGATTTTATAAAGTGTTCTTTCTCTTTTCTTACAACATCCAAACGTTCTTTAGCTTCATCTTTCTTTTTCATATCAAAAGCTAAAATAGCACCGTTCACGACGGCCATAATGGCCCAAGTCCAAGCTCTATTTCCTGATTTTGGAAAAGCGTACTCTCTAACATAACCAGACATCGTATAATACATAAGGCCTATTTTTACGGCAAGACCTAAGAATTCAGAGAAATCAATTCCCCCAGCATGAGCAGAATTAATTAAGGAAAATTCTTTTTTAAAGATACTTCCAAGTTTGTAATAGTCAAAATCATTATAATCAAAATCAAGTTGTTTAAACTCTTCTTCAAAATTAGTTTTGTCGAATTTCTTCATACCTTCTTCAACAATATATTCAATATACTGAGAGGTCGCTGCATATTGAGAAACTTTTTTATCAGCATTTACTTCGACCTTACTTAATTCACTAATCGCTAACCGATTGAGAAAATTTGAGAATATAGCCTTTACATACCTTCGCTTTTCCTTAACAAAATTGTCATTTAAAACGATAACACCACCAACGCCTAAACCAATCTGATCAATATCATAAGAAATATCTACGACAGGAGGTGTAATACTATCTAAATCAACTCCTAAAAATGTACCTGCTGAAGTACATAGAAGGGGAATATTTCTAATCGCACTTAGATTTACAACAGCTGCATTAAATGCAGGTAATAAACCTGTTCCAACAGAACACGTACCAAAGCTTCCAGCAGTCGCAGCACTAGTACAAGAAGCAGCAATTCCCATTAAGGACTTCTCAGCCGCTAACCTTTCTGTCTTTGTTGTTTTTCCAACTGTATCATTGGCTGTCGCGGTAGCATCTGCTTCAGCAAGTTCTGTTTTGGACTTAACGAGTCCTGCAACTTTTCCACCCATAGAAGTTAAAAATCCTGTAAAGCTACTAAACATACTACTGGCCATTTTAATATCGCCAGCAGCACTAACAGCTTCCTTTGACTCTTGTCCTACTGCTGTGCCCGTATTCGCAACATCAATAGCTTCTACTCCAGCTAAGTACGCTTTTGTAGATGCAACCAAAGTGGAACATGCACCACATGTCCCTCCAGCAAGTGAGCCAGCACTAGTAAATAATGTGGCTTCAGCGGCTATTTCTGCATCGAGTGCTGCAACTTTTTCAGCATTCCCCGCCGAATTATTTGATATTATATCTGAAAGCTCCACTCCTTCAGCTGCAAGATAAGCAATCTCTGCGGCCGTTGCCATTTTGACTTTTGTGCTCATTCCATCAACTTGGGCTTGATAAATTTTTTCAAGTGCTTCATAAGCTTTAATCTGTTTTAAATTTTCTTCGCGATTTTTCTTAGCTGTTTTTCTAGATTCGTCTCGAGCTTCCTTAGTCCCTTCTCTATTCACTTCTTCAGTTTTCTTGGCAGCGAAAGCATGATCTACTGATTCCTTAGAAGCTTCTTTAAATTTAGCGTTAGCTTGCATTTCTCCTATCAAATAAGCCAAAGAACCACCTGCTACAATTGGAAATGTGACTTTAGCACCAAGGTGACCTTTACATGCAGCTATACTATTAGGCGTTGGAGTAGCTATTGCTGTGATCCCTATCATCGCAAAAACAGCTCCAATGAACTGCTCGATCATCCCCATCGTTCCTTCACCGTAATGATCTTTCATTTTGGACTTCGCCATATCATCATTAAATTCACAACCGGCTTTGTAAACGCCTCTATTTCCTTCTTGAGAATTTCTATCCTCTGCTGTGTCACAATCGATATCGACATCTTGCTTTTCTTCTTTTTCATCTGCAGCATAAGCTGAATTAATTTGCCCTCCTCCCTGATAGTCAATTGGTGCGAGGATTAAAGTCATAGCAATAAGACTGTTAATGAAAGCTGCGATTGTTGATTTCAATAATTTACCCATAAGTAATTCCTATAAACTGATATTAAGCGATATCCATAAAATAAAAAGGCCAACTTAACTAACCCAAGGGTTTTATTAAGCTGGCCCTAACTTTACTGACTTATATTTTTGGCATTTTTATGCCTTTTTCTTTTTCTTCTTTTTCTTTTTACCACCGCCACCGCGAAGTTTTAGAAGCACACCAGCTGCAACAATTCCGATGATTCCATAAAGCATTAGATCATCATTTCCACCTGAGTCTTTCTTTCTCTTCTTAACCGGTGCTGCATTGATATTCAACCCATCATCTTGTGGAACAAAGTTTACATCTTCAAAATTTTCATTTGCATTACCAGTATTTTTAAGCCCAGCAAGGTCTGTATTTGCTTGCCTAAAAATTCTCATAGAAGATATAACATTATCAAAAATCCCCTTATAAGCATTATACAAACTTTTCGTAACTGAAAATGTAATGGCAACACCAATGTCTGCTTTTACAGTCGCAAGATATCTTGTATAAAAACCTGGAACCTCCGAAGCAAGGTGAAGAGCATCAACCCACTTTTGCCCGTTAATAACTCTTGTCTTAACTGATTTTGGTTCAGACTTTTGAAGCTTTGCCCCTGGTAATTGATAAGTTTTAGTTTGCTTTAAATAAGCTTGATATTCAGCAATATTATCTTGTGATCCTCTTTTCTTTGCAGCAAGGATTATGATCGCTTCTTTTTTTCTATCTTTGTCTTCACTTTGACAGACCCACTCACTTCCCTCAATTACACATTGCCAACCTGGCGGTAATTCAAACTCAGTATAACCATTTGCAAACCTTTTGGCGTAAATGGAAAATGATAAGCTCATAATTAAGCAACCAAACAAAAACTTCTTCATTTTATATTCCTTTTTTGCATTACTAAAATTGTATGCAGAAACATAAAATACTCAAATGACAGGCAAAATTTCCATGATTTTAGTAAGTTGCTTATTAATTACTGCCAACGATTATGATCAACTAAACTAACGAGTCACTTCTAAACCAGCACGAGCGACGATTCCCTCTTCCATTCTCTTTTTGGAGTATCTTCTTGTGACTTTAATTATAGACTTATTTAGTTTGGTTTTTAGGACTACACCTTTAGCTATTAACTCATTTCCACCAACGAAATCAAAAAAGTAAAAATCAACCGTCATCCCTTTTTTCATTCCGTCTTGAGCACCTTTATCAATAATTACAACTTTTCTTGATGAAGAAACTTTTTCAACAACACCCTCTATTCGATACTCTTTAAACTCTGCATCTCTTCGTGTATGTTCATTACCAAGTCGCTCACTTCTTCTGACTAAACTAACTAAAACCCTTGGTCCTAAATCTGTACTGACACCAGATAAAACTTGAGTATACTTAGCTTCAATTCTATATTTTTCTCCTATGGCAATATTCATCCCAACAAATGGTGCACTCCACTCTCTATTGATAGAATTATACCTCGTTGATACACCTTGAAAGACAACTGGTTTATTCTGCGGATCATCTGTATAAGCATCATCTTCAAAAGAAAAAAGATATTCAAAGCCTCCATAAAGAGAAAAGTATTTCCAATTAATGGCATAATTCAAAGAAGTTAAAAGTTCACTAGAAACATCCTCACTTGGAGAACGATAAATACTACTTAGTTCAATAATATTATTAGATTTGGTTGTTAGATAATAACTAGCACCAAATGCATATTCTCTACTTCCTTCACCAAGAGCAAGAGTTTCTGGTTTTCCAGAAACATAGACTTCATTACTATAAGCTGGAAAACGGTAATGACCTTCAAAAGAAAATCTAGACCTTTGCTCTTCTTTGAATCCATATTTAAACCCAACCATTGAGGATTCTAATCCAGAATTAGAAAGAGAAAATTCTTCGTCTCCGGCTCCATCATCGTAAAAGAATGTTGATTGAGTCATTCTACCTTTAACTCCAAGATCTAACTGAAGCCCGCTAGTAAGACCATACGAAAGTAAGAAGTCTACATCAACTTGATTAGCGCTAGTTCCCTCTTCAAGTGCAAATTCCTCCCCGTCAACATCGACAACAGAATCTGTTTGAGAATATTCTGTAATAACTTTTACCTCAGCACCATTATTTAAAAGAGTCTGAGCTCTAGGAATGTAGGGAGTTTGAGAAAAGACAACATGAGGAATTAGCATTCCAATAAAAACAATAAACTTCATAGGTATAATTATAAAGTTGGATTGTTTAATTGTAAAAATTGGTTATTATTTTCCTCAAAGTCAGCAAGAACATCAATTTCAGACCAGATCCCCATTTTATTTTGGTATATACTAATACTCTCAACAGTTAAAAGGCTATTGCTTGAAAATTCAAGTTTTGCTTGATCTAAAACAAGATTTAGCTCTTCCTTAGTTTTAAAAACACCCAAGGGTAAAAATTGATGTTTATTTTCTTTGTACTTCACTTGATGGGGAATAAAGGACTTACAAATATCAATTACCATTTCAGAACAATATTGTAAGTCTATATCATAATGAGGATTCAGGTATAAAAGACTTTTCTTTTTATGTTCATAGACCCCTACTCCAGTAAATGCAAGCATAGGGTTATTCTTATCACCAAAGTAAAAAGTATCTATTTCCTCCTTCAAGGTTTCAACTAAATCTGGAATAGACTCATTCTTAACCTCAAAAGGTGCCAACATTGACATGTGGGGAAATGAATAATGATTAAATTTAGGGTCAAAGCGTTTACGAAAACCTGTTATCTTTCTCGATAAAAGGCCATCACTTGAAAAGTTGAACGCAACAAATAACTTGGCCATCTCTTACCTCACTTCGCAAAGAGTTCTTGGAGGCTTTAAGGATTTAAAAAATCCTTAATATTATTTTAAAATCGGAATATGACCTTTAGCAAGAAAAAAATAAAGGGGCCCAAAAGCCCCCTATTCTTAACCGAAATTTAACTATTTACTGATTATTTGATCACATCAAATCTGGCAGAATCTGCCATTTCCTCTTCAATTCTTAAGAGTTGATTGTATTTTTCAATTCTATCAGAGCGGCTTGCAGAGCCTGTTTTGATGTGTCCAGCTCCAGAAGCTATCGCTAAATCAGCAATAAAATGATCTGCAGTTTCACCTGATCTATGAGAAATTATAGTTTTGTAATTAGAATCATAAGCTAGCTTTAGTGTATCAAATGTCTCAGAGATTGTTCCTATTTGATTAATTTTAACTAGAATAGAATTGGCCTCTCCATTTTTAATTCCCTCTCCGAAGATTTTAGCATTGGTTACAAATAAGTCATCACCTACTAATACACAGTCTTTTCCTAGAGTTTTTGTAAGTTCAACCCATCCATCGTGGTCACTTTCATCTAAACCATCCTCAATTGAATAAATAGGAAGAGATTTAACAAGACCTTCGTAATAAGCAATCATTTCTTGAGAGGAGTAGTCTTTTCCATTCATTGTATATTTTTTTGTATCTTTATTATAAAATTCAGATGCCGCACAATCTAGAGAAATTGAAATTTCTTCTCCAAACTTGTAACCTGCATTTTCAACAGCTTCTTTAATACAAGAAAAAGCTTCTTCATTTGATTGAAGGTTTGGAGCAAAACCACCCTCATCTCCAACATTCGTAGAGTGACCTTTCGCCTCTAAAACTTTTTTTAGATTATGAAAAATTTCGACACCGGCTCTTAGGTTTTCTGAAAATGGTTTTCCTTTTATATGAGGAACAATCATAAATTCTTGAATATCTAAATTATTAGATGCATGCTCCCCACCATTAATAATATTCATTAGAGGTGCTGGGTGTCTCATGTAACCACAAGCATTCGGACACTCTAAGTTTTTATTTAAATATGCATAAAGTGGTAGTTTAGCTTCTTGAGCTCCCGCTCTACAACTTGCCATTGAAACTGCAAGCATTGCATTTGCACCAAGATTATTTTTAAAGTCTGTCCCATCGATTTCAAGCATTTTATTATCAATTGCCCTAAGATCAGAAACTTCCATTCCAATTATTTGTGGAGTGATTTTTTCATTGATATTTGTGATGGCTTTTCTTACGGACTTTCCTAAGAAGTAAGACTTATCTCCATCTCTTAATTCTAATGCTTCTCTTGAACCAGTACTAGCACCAGATGGTACAGATGCTAAAGCTTTTGCTCCACCTTCTGTATGAAGCTCAACCTCAACAGTTGGATTACCTCTTGAATCTAATACTTGTCTTGCAATGATTTTACTAATCTTTGACATATCCCTCTCCATAATAAAATTTTGCCCATATCCTACCCCTCCTAAAAGGTTCCAGCAACTTTTTGGTGAAGGTTTGCGTTAATTTTATTTCAACACCAATGGTCAAAATTATTTAATATTTGAATTTTCTTAATCATTCTTCAGTTTCATTCCAAAATTGAAAAATTCCATAAAAGTTTATGCCAACTACTTTCAAAAGTTTCACCTTTAAGGAAAAAGAAAGCATGAGTAGAAAACCACTAATTAGAACAAATTTATTCCCTTACCACGTAACAGCAAGAACTATTAATAAAGAATGGTTTGAAATCCCGATTTCAGAAGTATGGAAAATCGCCCTATTTTGTTTAAAGAAAGCCCATTCAAAGTATCCGATTGAACTTATTTCCTTCGTATTAATGGGAAACCATTACCATCTTCTATTAAAAACACCTCATTCAAATTTAGACAAATTTATGTATGAGTTTAATAAAAACTTAGCTCAGATGATTTTAAAAAGATCAGGGCGGATAAATCGAATTTTCGGAGATCGCTATAAGTGGTGCCTGATTCGAAATCAAAGTTATCTTTATAACTGTTATCGGTATATTTATCAAAACCCAACGAGAGCAAAACTAGTTAAGGAATGCCAAAATTATCCTTATAGTACTCTTTACTACATTGTTAACAATAAAAAATTCTCAATTCCGATTCTAGATATTTTTGGATTCAAAGATGAATATGCTCTTTATTGGCTTAATCAAAAAATCTCTCAAGATGAAACCGATTCTATTAGATCCGCATTAAAAAAATTTGAACTTACAAAAGTCATTTCAAGACAAACAAGAAAAAACCTAGAAGGTTTTAAGATGCAGTGCTAGACCAAAAAGGTGCTGGAACCTTTTAAGCGGGAACCTTTTAAGCGGCTTTTTTCTTTTCTGTTAATAATTGAGGTACCGCCCATTCAGGTGGTTTAAACATAGACTTCTTTATATCTAAATTATTTGAAACAAATCGATCATAAAATGTAGGAATATAACCACAAGGAACCATTTCACCTATCATTTTTTTAGTTTCTGGATCTTTTCCTGTTTGGATCCACCTAAAAATATCTCTTGTAATGTAGCGGCCATATTGATCAACACCCAATACTTCAGAAATATGAGAAGTTCGTCTTCCTCCATCATGATAACGATTACATTGAACAATTAAATCAATTGCTGAACCCACCATTTTTCTAATTGCATCCGCAGGAATTTTGGTTTCTCCCATCATACAAAGAGTTTCCATTCTGGTACAGGCATCATTAGGGCTATTAGCATGAACGGTCCCCATTGAACCATCATGTCCCGTCCCCATTGCATTAAGAAGATCTAAAGCTTCATCGCCCCTAACCTCTCCAACAATAATCCTATCAGGTCTTAACCTTAGTGCTGACTCCATAAGATCTCGAATTGTAACCTCAATTCTTCCCTCTTGAGGGTCTGCTTTTTGAGCCTCTAAATAAACAACGTGATTAGCATGAACTTGAAGTTCAGCCGAGTCTTCTATGACTAAAAGACGTTGGCTATCTGGCATATTCGAACCAAGAATATTTAGCATAGTTGTTTTTCCCGAACCTGTTCCACCACTTACAAGAGTATTAACTCCTATATACATAGTTCGGCTTAAAAATCGTGCTGCATCTTGAGAAAGTGACCCAAAACGCACAAGATCTGCTAGTTGTAATTTTTCTTGTTTAAACTTTCTTATGGCACAAATTGTTCCGCATTTAGCTAGGCCATCTAAGACAACTGCGACCCTGGAACCATCTGGTAATCTTGCATCTAATCTTGGATTATCTGCATCTAAATTTCTATTTACACTTCTTGCAATAGCTATCATTGCGGCATTTAGAGTATGCCCATCAGAAAACTTATTTGGCGCTTTTATTACAAGTCCACCTCTTTCAATAAAAACTGTGTCCGGTCCATTTATCATAACCTCAGAGACTTCTGGGTCATCCAGTAAATCCTTTATAGGTGCTAGTTGTGAATCTAGTAGGTCTTTTAAAAAATCACTCATTGATCATAATCCCTTGGAATCCAATACTTAGGCTTTTCATCCTCACTAGCAATGGATCGCTTAACTTCCTCTTTGGGAGTATCTTTTTCAAATACAGTAAAAAAACCACTATGCTTAGTTGCAGGACAATAAAATTTAAAACGACCAGCACCATCGACCTCAATTAATGCTTCGTTTATTTTTCCTTTTTCTGCTGAAAGAAAAACATCATGCTTTTGTAATAGAAAACAATCTTTTTTATCCGTAGTTGAAGTAATATAAAATCTTACTTGCTCACCTTCGAAAGCCATAATTTTATTAGGAAAGAATCCATCTTCAGTCACAATAACCGAAATCTCACGTAAAGGACGCTTAAATGTTTTAGCTTTAAAATCATTTTCGATTAAATTGGGCCCAGCAAAAGCAAAACCTACAACTAAAAATAAAATTGATAAAATAATCTTTTTCAAGATATCCCCCCATTCCTATGTCTTATCGGTAGGTTGCAAAGATATCTTAACGATCGAGTCAGTTGCTTAAATCTTGTGATTATAGATACTTAGAACTTCATAAGCTGGCTCTTCGTAAGGATGAGCTTTCTTCAAAGCATTCACGGCAGCATTTACATTCTGCTCTGTGCAAAGAATTTCAACCCTAAGTTCTTCGACTTTTTCTAGCTTGTTTTTAAGGCCAATTGTTGGATTTGACCCAGCCAGAGGTTTAAATTGGCCCATTCCCAAAGTTTCCCAACTACAATTCTCATAATGACCTATTGAGCCAGCCCCGGTTGCAAAAATAGCAATCTTAACCTTCTCAGCATCATTTTTGGGTACATAAAACACAAGTTTGTACATAAGATTCCCCTATCTTAACATAAAACAAACATTAACTTACATAAGCCTAACAATTCTAGACAGAGGCCATAATAATCGCAACAATAATAGGACCAAATTGAAATTTCTAAGATTTTTCATAAGCAAAAAAAATAATAATCATGGAGGATGTATGTTCAAAAAATTAATCACCACAGGAGCAATGATTGCGACAGTAAGTGGTTTCGCTTGTACTATCGATGGAACGGAAGGGATACTTCCAGAAAACGATATGTGGATTTCAACTACAGCTAAAAGTGCTAACAACATGACAGAGGAAAGGTTTAATGCTGTTATCGATAAAGTTGTAAAAATTTATGAACCAATTGTTGCATCAATGGGCGGGAAACTTAACGTTGAAAGAAAATGGAACGATGGTACAGTTAACGCATATGCTTCGAGATCAGGAAGTACATGGAATGTTTCAATGTTCGGTGGTCTTGCAAGACATAAAGCAATTACAGAAGATGGTTTTGCATTAGTTGTTTGTCACGAAATCGGTCACCACATTGGTGGAGCTCCTAAGAAAACGAGCTGGTGGTCAACTTCTTGGGCAACAAATGAAGGTCAAGCTGACTATTTCGCAACTCTTAAATGTTTAAGAAAGGCATTTAGAGGAGAAAACAATGAAGCAATCGTTGCCAATATGGAAGTTCCTGAAGCTGTAACAACAACATGTGCTGCTCAGTTTAGTGATGCTGCTGACCAAGTTCTTTGTCAAAGAGGTGCAATGGCAGGCTTAAGTACAGCTAAGCTTTTCCAAGACCTAAGAAAGCAACCTACTGCTCCGGCGTTTACAACCCCAGACACAAAAGTTGTTTCAACAACAAATCATAATCACCCAGATACTCAGTGTAGATTAGATACTTACTACGCAGGTGCAATTTGTAATCTTGACGACACTCAAGATGTAGATCAAAAAGATGAGTCTGTTGGTGTTTGTTATAGAGAATCTGGAGATTCTATTGGTGTAAGACCATACTGTTGGTTCAAACCTTCAGCAGAATAAGAATAAAATATTCTTTATATACAAGGGAGCTTTTAAGCTCCCTTTTTTTTATTTATAATCTGAATCTCACTTTTGACCTTTTCCCTTTATTTAATTTGTATATTAACCCAGCTTCCTCATAGGCCCTATAATAACAACTGTCACTATATTTGAGTCCATCTTCAGTTTCTAACGGGAACTTTTCTGGCGAATTTGAGAACATAAATAATCCCCCCTCTTCTTCAATTAAATCATAACAAAATCTTTTAACCTTAGAAGAAGAACCTAAAACCGTTCTAAATTTTCCATTTATAACTCTTTTTCTTTTGCTTGGATTCAATTGGGGAGCAAAGATAGCGCAGCTATGAATGAGTTCTCTTTTCATCATTGGATTTCTTTTATATCTTTCAATATTGTGTTCCATGATATCAATGATTGTTTTCCCAAAAGTATTTAAAAAAGCTGTTTTAACATCTTCCATCACTGCTAAATTCGAGCTGCCTTCATAATCAAGTTTCTCACTCTTGTTAATTAATTCATCCAAGTACTCTGCATGAAAATTAAAATTTACAAAATTTTGAGCTAATTTCTTGTCCTTATTAAACAAAAAATTATTTTTCACTCCATCTAAATATGAAGAAATTTTACTTTCAACTATTGAACGATAAAGAATACCACCCTCGACCCCATTATTAGAAACAGTAGCAATTTTAGAATAAGCTTCTTTCGTTGCCTCAACAAATGCATCAAAGCTTGAATCAAAAGAATTAGTACGAGCAAACTCCAACTCTTCTGCCTCTAACAAAGGAATTAATGCATCCATAATTCTAATAATATCATTTGAATATAGTCTAAGGGATGAAGTTAAATTACTACTTGCATGACTTTTATACAAATCAAATAACTCGACTAGGTTATACTCATTATAATCAATATTACCCGTATTTTGCTGCTGGCTTTTTACATTTTCATAGAAAGCGTGAATATTTGCATTCTCCTTAATCTTATCATTAAGCCTAATAATCTCCCCTTGGTAGAAAATTAAACTAGGTACGATAACCGCCTGAATAAAACTTGTCATTACAGCTTCCTCTCTGATTCGAGAAGTCTGACAGTCATTTTGATTAGGATTATATATATTTCTTAACTCTGGATATTTATTGGTATCTATACTTGCACAGTTGGTCTCGACAACTTCTCTAAATGCTCCATAAATGAAGTTATTCAACCACGATCCGATAGATGCTTGATTATTATCCCAAGTCTCCCAACTCCAATCAAGTTGACCAGGCTTAGCGTACCCAGCTTCTAACATAGCTTCAACATAAGCTTTATTTTTTAGAGGATTAAGTCGTGGCATTAGACTTAACTTTGTAAACTGAGTCTGATGTGAAACAACTGTTTTTAAGTCATTAGCTGTTTCTGGTGAACGATAAATATTATCAAGATCTTCAAGAATTTTAGAGATTCTATAACGATGTCTATTCAAATGAAGAAGTTTTCTAAAATCCTCATCATCTGTATCATAAGATAATATTTGATCTCGATACTCATAGAGAAACTGATTATCATTACTTTGAGTTTGAGCGGATCTAATCGCTTCCTCTTCTTCTTCCAAACCGCAAATCATGTCTTCGATATTCTTCATTGTGCATTTGTAATTCATATGGAAATTTTTAGAATTCGTTAGACTTTTTAATGACTGATAACTTGAATCCATAACTCTACTTCCATAGTTAATCATACTTGAAAGTAAGTTGGACAATAGGCCAATTCCAGGATCAATTGTTCCAAACACTCTTCCTGTAACAGCGATGGACGGAGCAAGAATATCTCGACCAAAAGAATGAGTACACTCATTAGGAGCATTTAATAAATCATCAAAAAGAGTAATTCCCAATTGCATAGTTTGAGCCACTTTTAGATCCTTTTGGAATTCCTTATCATCATATAAAGAAATTTCCTTTTGGGCAGTTAATAGCTCATAGTCAAACTCTCCAGAATAACCTTGCCCTGAGCTAATTTTACTTTGAATAAAGTTTTCAATAACCAATTTATTATTTTCAGAGGTTGTTCTTTGATCCTGCAACGCAACTGCATTAGCAAGACTCGACTCAATAAATGCTTTCGAGTTAATGAGAATGTTTTGACACTCACGTTCAACCTCTTGAATTTGATTTAATACCTGCAGGGTTGATTCTAAAGCATCAATAACATCATTATTATCAACAAAATTACAGCTGTTCTTTAAAGCACCACCAAATTGAATATCCATATTTGGCACACCAAAAGAAGTCCCAGCAAAGGTTAAAAACAATAAAATGAATGATGTTTTTTTCATCAAATTCCCAGTTGAATAGTTTTAGCGTGTGGAATATACACACAAAAATGCATCGCGTCATTATTTTTTTTATATTCAAGTATTATTTACAAATATCTAAGTGTATGATTTTAAAGGAATAAAAAGCCCTAAATCTAGGGCTTTTTTATATGACTGGCCCAGAGTTCCCCAAAACGACTGCACCCATAGATTCCCCAAGTATTCTATCCGCAGGAGAAAACCAGAAACGAAAAACGAGCCCGCTTCATTGCTTTCACGATCTAGAATACAATCTATGCTATTGAATAAATCAAAGGAATTGTTAAAAAGAAGAGTAACCAACCAAACAACACAACCTTCATTGAGTGTTGATATACGTCATCAATGCGCAACGCGCAACAGCTATTGTAGGATTTACTTAGTCTAGAAAAACAGATGAGTCGATAACAAATTTGCCATTAATTTTTCTCAATACAAACCAATAGTCAGAATAGTTTTTCGCTTTAGGATCTTTTATATTAACAAAGAAAGCTTCTTTTTCTTTGGCCAATGGCTTAAAAGTAAAATCAAAAGTTGAAACTTTACCTGGCGTTTGTTTTTTAAGTGCTTGCTCTAAAAGATTAGAGTCTTTTAAAAACTTATAATAACGACTGGAAACAGACTTTTTTAATTCATCTGAATTTTTATTTTTTAATGCCTGTAGATAGTTTTTCATAACATTCTTTAATTCCTCATTTGCAAAAGAATTAACTGAGAACAAAAGAAAAAATAGGATGAGAAATTTCATTTATTCCCTCCTTCTTTCGACTTTAAATTTACAGCCGAGCTTTTCTGCTTCCTTTGCTATAGAATCGAGATAATTAATCAAATACCCTGGACACTCTGTCCAACTCCGACCATCTTGCCCATCTTTAAAATACTGATGAGGTACGATCTTTTTCACATTTGGATATTTTTTTTGAATATCACAACTTAATGCTCCCAATTTTCTTACAATATCAGTGAGCTTTTCTCGTTTTTTATCCCAGTAGTCAGGGCCAGCAAAGTTTTCAAATGTTGGAGATTCAACAGAAAAGTAAGGAGTCACTGCCCTTGGAACATGGGTTCCTCCAACAACTTCAAAACGATCTCCAAAGGAGTAATCACCTAAAACTGAAACACCAAAAGAAGTTAAATTTCCACTTAAAGTATTTTCTTTTAGCGTATCTAAAACTAACTTCTTTTCAAAGCCTTGGTGTTGATTACCACAAAATACATATTTATCTTTATAAAATTCTTTTTCATCTTCGGTTAAAGGAGGTGTTCTTCCTCCTGCGTGGGCGCCTTGAACTCTAAGTGGTCTTCCTGTATACACCCTTGCCTCATCAGACTCCTTATAGCCTGGCCTCCATAGAGGTAATTCATCTTCGACGAGGTAATTATAACCAACCATTAACCATGGATCATTTGGTGCTCCTCTATTTAAATGAGTTTCGTTCACTCTTTTTGGACTCATCCTAGAAGCAGCATGGTGAATGACAATAGTAGAAACTAAATCCTCAGATCTAATGCAATAGGTTGCCTTTTTATCTGATGAGTTTGTTTCATACTTTGGTGCATGAATATTTACATGTGGATTTTCTCTATTTAGATTTCTCAGTTTAGGTTTTTTAGTATGACTAAAATATGGAACTCCTCTTTGATCTTTTGCAGTTAAGATTAATCCCATTTTATTAAGGAAATCATTAGAACTTGGCTTATTTTCCTTAATACAAACATAATTATCTTCAAGGGCCAGTTTAGAAATTTCATTTTCTTTACAAAGGGTACTAAATTTTTCAGTCCCAGCTATAAAGTTTTTCCTAAAATGTTCCATTAATTGTTTTTGAGAGTCATTCAGCTTAGCCTTCAAAGCTCTTGAGTTAAAACGACTTCCAGCAAGTACCTTAATTTTATTTTCATTAATTTTCTGACTTAATTCTTCCAAAGAATTTTTGTATTTATTTTCAACATCACCAAATTCTATAGACTTTGTTAAAACTTTTCCTGTTAACATATCCCAATGATCAAGTTGAAATTTTTTATCTAACCCTTCAAATAAGTCTGGCGAGTTGTCTTGAAGTTTTTTCCAACTCTTTAAGACAGACATAAGATCTAGATTTGAATTTCGACTTACCAGTGAAGATGTAGAGTCCTCATCGTAGGAATCAAGCATAAAGTGAATGTCAGCTTCTTTAATAACTTTTTCTAGTTTTGGTTCAATTTGAATAAGCTTATTTTTTATTTCAGTATAATGGGCATCAGATGTTCTTGAGCCCTTTAAGTTCTGAGAAACTTGAATAAAACCAAGAAGCACCTTATCTACTAGCCTCTCATAAGATAATTCTAAGTTCTCAACTGAAAGATCCTTATAAATCCAATTAAGAAGCTCCTGACATTCAGTATCAGAGTTCACACCTAAGCTTAGAGTAAAGCCTAGATAAAGAGTTAATAGCTTAGAAAAAATACTTTTCATCCTAAGCTTTATCGGCACAAATACAAAACTTCTTTAGTAGGGAATTTTATGTATTTTTAATTAGTTACTCTTCAATATGTGGGAAGAACTCTTGAATTTCTCCTACTTTATGTCCAGCAGGAATTGGCTTTCCAAGCTCATCAATACTATAAATCGACTCTGGAAGATTTAATGATATACGCAATTTTTCAATTGTATCTGGAACAAACGGGTAAAGCATAATCATAAGATTCTTTAATATGAAAAAACAGGAATATAAACCATCAATTCGCTCACTCTCATCATGACGGTCATCATGCGGTTTATAATTAGAAAATAATTTATTTATCAATCTTGCATAATTCTCAATTAAGAATAATAAATCAGAGTATTGAGCTTTGTTCATATTATTCATATAGGCTTGAATAATTTTTTTAGTTTCAGCTGCTGTTTTACCAATTAGCTTTCCATCAGGAACAACACCACCAAACTTCTTATTTGCTGCTGAAATAGGTTTTTCAAAAGCAGCATTTAATGGACCTGCTAGGAATTTATTTCTATCGTTAAAGTTCTCAAAGTCAAAGTTTGATTGAGCTTTATGTAAACTTAAAATGGATAAAAAGTATCTTACTTGATCAGACGTATAACCCATTTCTTTAATTAGTTGATCTGCAGTATAAAAGTTCCCAGTAGATTTACTCATTTTTTTATTATTTATTTGTAAGTGATAAACCGGATATATATCTGTGAGTTGTAACTCTCCTGCTATTGGCATTCTTTTCTTATCGGCCTGAGTTCCAAACCACATTGCTCCTTGCATAACAGAATAAAAGAAAATATTATCAACCCCAATAAATTGAGCAATTCGCCCTTTTGGATTACACCAATAATCTTTGTAAGACTGACTAGACCTATTTGATTGCTCTAATCCAACTTTTGAAAAACCGATTGGTGCGACAAGAGACTCTGGCCACACATAAAATGACTTATCCTTCATATTAGCATCAATTTCAGGAGGTAGGGGAATTCCCCATTTTACATCTCTAGTAATTGCTCTGTACGCCCAACCGTCGTGATTTTTAGCTTTTATACCTTTATCAATCAAAAGTTTTTTCCCAATTTCTAATTCTGAAAGATTAGCAAATTGAGCAACGATCATTCTACCACTTGAATAGCGACTTTTATGTTTTGGAAGACTCTCTTTTACTTCTTTATATAAATCTTCTTGGTCTTGAGAAAATTCAATACTTGGTGCAACTGTCCCCTGGGCTTCTGTAAGAGCAAATTTTCTCCATGTTTTTTTCTTACCTTCAAGCCAAGTATTTAACTCATCACCCACTTGCCACATATCTAAAAACCAATGATCAGTCGGCCTAAGCTCTGGAGTCGTATTTGTGACAGAACTAATTGGGTCTTTTAAATCTTTAGGCTCATAAGAAGCTCCACAAGCATCACACTCTTCAGAGTATGCACCTGTTTCTCCACATTTTGGACAAGTTCCACTGATTAATCTATCAGGTAGAAAAATGTTTTCTTTTACGTCATACCATTGCTCACTAGTTCTTGTTTCCAGCATTCCATTTTGATGAAGTTGTCTTAAAAAATCCTGACAATAGTTTTTATGAAATTCAAAGTTTTCTTCCCGAGAGGTTCCAGTGTATGTATCGAGACTAATATTATAAGAGTTTAGTGTTTTCGTTTGATCAGAATGTATTCCACCAATGAAATCTCTGATCTCCATGCCTGCTTTTTTAGCACTTAGTTCACTTGTTGAGCCATGATCATCTGTCCCACAAACATAAAGAACATTTTCACCACCAACAAACATCCTTGAAAATCTAGCAAATATATCTGATGGAACATGGGCTCCGGCCAAATGTCCTAAATGAAGTTGTCCATTTGCATAAGGCATACCACCAGTTACCATAACTTTTTCAGGCTTTTCAATTCTTCCAATAATTGTTGCAATTTCTTCTTGTAGCTTTATAAGATTTTGATCAGTCATATATTTTCCTATTTAATCTATTTTACTTGAATCTCTGAGTTTAAGGAAACAAGAGATTCTAGGAGGTGAAAAGTTAAAATGTTGAGGCTTACGAGATGTAAGTCGCAGACATTTTCTGCTTTTCAAACGACGCCGAAGATCGACGTTTACCTAAGCTCAGTCTAATGAATTAATTCTCTTTTTAAGTATACTCACTGGAGTTAGGGGGATTAGAACCTTAAGATCAGGTCCATGATTTTGTCCTGTCAGAACTCCTCTGAATCCCATAAATAATGGCTTACCTTTTATTTTTAATTCTTTTTTACAATAATCCATCCAAGCTGAAAATGTTTCTGCGTTTACAAACTCACCTTCAACCGTTTCAAGCTCTTTTACGATATGCTCTTTAATCGACGGGGTTGTCTCCCATGATAAAATATCTGTTAAAGCTTCATTACTTTCCACAGAATCAGCAAGAACTTCATTCATCTTTTCATTCAACTCAGGGAATAGCTGGATCTTATCTTGGTATAATCCTAAAAAAGCTTTTTGCCATTCATCAGATTGAGAATGATAAAACTCATTGGAGATAAACTCTTTTGCTCTAGATTTAAGAGTTTCAATATCCATATTTTTAATATGTTGAGAGTTTATATATTTTAATTTTTCAATATCATAAACAGCATGAGATTTAGAAAATCTTGTTAAAGAAAAGATTTCTTTGGTTGCGATTTCATCAATTGTAAAAACATCTTTTTCTTCAGGGTGTGACCAACCTAAAAGACATAGATAGTTTGCGA
Organism: Flavobacteriaceae bacterium; assembly: GCA_964215955.1. Taxonomy (GTDB): domain Bacteria; phylum Bdellovibrionota; class Bacteriovoracia; order Bacteriovoracales; family Bacteriovoracaceae. Next base: position 189,711 of record CAXPDR010000034.1, on the reverse strand, counting down.
GAGCCTCTGGAAGATAACCTTGCTCTCTATATTGTTTAACTGAAGTTGCACCATGACGCTTAGAAAGCTTTTGTCTGTCTTCACCTATGAGAAGTGAAACGTGAGCAAACTCTGGAACTGTTGCCCCAATAGCATTATAAACCATGACTTGTCTTAAAGTATTATTGACGTGGTCTTCCCCCCTAATAACATGGGTAATTTTATGGAGATGATCATCTACAACATTACAAAAATTATAAGTCGGCATCCCATTTGATCTCATAATGACAAAGTCGCCTACCATCCCTTTTGGAAATTTTACTTCACCTCTAACATAATCAGTAAAAGCAATATCTTCATCTGGAACTAAAAACCTCATAGGAGCTTTTTCACCCGCAGCAACTTTTGATTTAGCTTCTTCCCAGTTTTCTTTATCTTTCCACTTTCCGGTATAAGGTGGAGTTCCCTCTTCTTTATTAAGTCTTGCCATCTCTTCTAACTCTGCATCTGTACAGAAATCATAGAAAGCTTTACCTTCAGCTAATAACTTATCTGCATATTCTTTATAAATCCCCATTCGTTCTGATTGATGGTATGGACCAAACTCCCCACCCTTTCCGGGACCTTCATCGTGTTCAAGACCAATCCATGCCATATCTGAAATTTGAGACTCTTCAAATTCTTTGGTACTTCTTTCCTGATCCGTATCTTCAATTCTAAGAATGTATTTTCCACCCATAGCTTTAGCGAAAATATAATTATATAAAGCGGTTCTCGCTCCACCAATATGTAGATACCCCGTTGGAGACGGTGCAAACCTAACACGAACAGTCATAATTACTCCTAATAATTAAATAATACTAATTATATATAGCGAAAACTTATGCAAAAGTCATTGAATTGAACCATTTTAATAACTAATAACGAGGTAAAATAAGAGGGCCATTGGAACAATTTGGATATATTTCCCTTCTTCTTTGGACTTAAATAAAATATGGGTAAAAAGACTGAAAAGTATGACTCCAAATGTAATGAGAACATTCATAATATCGTGAATAAACACCAAGCTAGACATAAAAAGAAACCCAAATACCAGAGTCAGAATTAAGCCAGATCTTTTATCAAGACCTTGGGGGTAGTTTTCTTCATGGAGTAAAGCATAATCAAATCTTAGCACCTCATAAAAACACTTAAAAAAGAATACTCCCCATAGAAGATTATAAAGTAAAACAAATTCAAAAGGACCTGGAATGCTTCCTAAAAAGAAAATTGCAATAGGAATGATCCCCCATGGAAAAAATGGTACTCTTTCTTTGAGAAAATAAACAATTGGATCTAAGCTCATGCAGGAGTTTTATCTAGAAGCAAAGATTTAGGCAATAAAAAAGCCTACGAATGAGTAGGCTTTCAGTTATTTTAAATTTATCTAAAGTATATTTTATTCATCAAAACATGATTCAATTTCGGTATCAATTGAGTTTTCAGCTTTTCCAGTTGAAATTGAAATTTCTTTAATGATTAACTCTTTACATTGATCCATCATTTTTCTTTCACCAAATGAGAGCTTTTTAACATTTTTAAGTAAAAACAAAGATCTTAAAACATCTGCAATTTCCGTTAAAGACCCGGTTTTAACTTTGGCAAGATAGTCTCTATGCCTTCTATTCCATGTAGAGTTATCAACTTTAACATCATGATCATTTAGCAATAAGAATACATCATCAATCTCATTTTCAGATACTAATTCTCTGAGACCGTTTTTCTTATCCGTAGGCACCATTACTGTCATACCATTTGAGATAACTTTTACGATGTAAAATGATTTTTCTTCATCACCAAGTTGCTTTGTTTCTAAGTTGAGAACTTGGCCAACTCCATGCCCAGGACATACAACATAACTTCCAATTTCAAACATAATTCTTCCTATAATTTTATTAATTGCTTATCATAGCTAATACTTTTATAACGCATTAGGACATACTTCTCAATTCGATTGTAAATTTTACAGCTGACTATTTAGAAATTTGATAAATAAATTCATAGGCTTAGCATTTGTTAAGTGCTAGAAACAATTTTTTTTATTGACTGTAATGGCAATAAATAAAAAATAATTAATACTTTTTAAATGGAAATAAAACCTGCTTCAAACGGATCTTCATCATCTCCGATATCATTCGTATGCCCATAGCCTAATTCTCCAGAGCTATTTGGCCCCCAACAAGCAACTTTACCACTTTGTAAAAGAGCACATGTGTGATGATAACCAGAACTGATCTCAACTGCAGGCTCACATAATTGAACTTGATGATTATTAATTTTTTCATCATCTCCGATATTATCAGTTGATTTACTTCCTAATCTTCCTTGACCACCAAATCCCCAACAAGTGACAGCTCCTGTTTCAAGTAAAGCGCATGTATGGTGGTTACCCGGTGCAATTTGAACGACATTTCCTTCAATTGGAATATAAGGAACTGATCCAGGATGTTCATCATCACCGATATTATTAGTATGGCCTTGCCCTAGTTGACCACTTTCATTTGCCCCAAAGCATCTTGCTTTTTTATTTGTGTGAACAACACAAGTTGTAGTATTTGAAGCTGCAACTTGAGAAACTTTATCTCCTCCAAAATTTATAATTGGAAGCGCTGAAGTATCTTCATTATCCCCAATAGCATTAGTATGTGCATAACCTAAAAGCCCAGGACCATCTGATTGCCCGCCCCAGCACTTTAAATCACCACTATCAAGTAAGGCGCAGTGATGATAACCGCCCCCAACAATATCTACCACTTCCTCAGTTGTAAGGTTTAAATCTAATGCTGTCGCATTTTCATAATATCCTTGGGTAGATGTATTTCCATAACCATTGGCCCCTTCATAACTCCTTCCCCAGCACCTGACTTCATCATTTGCTAATAAAACACATGTATTCCATCTTCCAGGTGAAGCTTTGACAACATTTGAACCAAAGTCAATTTCATCAAAAAATGAAGGTAATTCATCATCCCCTACATCTTGAGAAGTAGATGGCGTGGCAAGAGTTCTATGTCCAGTCTGGTAACTAAGTCCCCATCCCCAACATCGAAGATTTCCTGTGTCCATAATGGCACAGGTATGTTTTGAATCTGAAAATAAACTAACGGCATTATCAGCACCTAGGCCAACACTGGCAAAGGTGCCAGCTGCTTCATCATCTCCAATATTATCTTCATGTCCAAGACCTAATTGACCATTATTATTTGCCCCCCAGCAATAAACATCTCCACCAGATCTAAGACAGCTTGTACTTTCTCCGGTAACCAAGCGATTTTGAACCGGTGTTATGGTAACGGCCTCATCAATTCCACTACAGGCGTAATTCTTCTTTGGTGTTAAGTCGACATTAACATCATTTTCTTCAAGGTTCTCATCACCAGAAGTTACAACTTCAACCTCTGAAGTACAGCTTATAAGAAAAAATAAAATTACTAAAAGTCTCATCATATCAATAATATTTATCGGTTAATATCTGATATTAGTTTAAGGCCTATGGAGCTTAAGCTTGGGTGAAATCTATAACGGCTTGAATTATGGGAAAAAAATAGCATTAAAATTGGCTACTAATAGAGGTTTTTTACAAATATGCCATAAAAAAAGGCCATCATAACGATGGCCTTAATATTTTAAAATCTAAAAGACTTAAAATTAGAATCTATCAACTAATTCATTTTTTTCAAAGAAATAAGCTAACTCTCTTTCAGCAGAAGCTGGAGAATCAGACCCATGAACAGAGTTTTCACCAATTGATTTAGCATATAGCTTTCTGATTGTTCCATCAGCAGCTTCAGCAGGGTTCGTTGCTCCCATGATTTCTCTGTTTTTAGCGACAGCATTTTCACCTTCAAGACACATAAGCATTACAGGTCCAGAAGTCATGAAATCAACAAGCTCACCAAAGAAAGGTCTTTCTTTATGCTCAATATAAAATCCTTCAGCTTTCTCTTTAGAAAGTTGAGTAAATTTAGCAGCAGAAATTCTAAGACCATTTTTTTCAAAAATAGCGATGATATTTCCGATATTATTATCAGCAGTTGAGTTTGGTTTAATAATAGAAAAAGTTTTTTCAATGGCCATTATAGCTCTCCTTAAAACATTAATTAAAATAGTAATTGCGAAGTTTTACACCTATTTTAAAACTTCTGCAACCTTTTCACCTAGTTCAGCAGGTGATCTTGCAATTGTCACACCGCACTCTTCTAGAACTTTATACTTTGCTTCAGCAGTATCATCACCACCAGAGATAATTGCCCCTGCGTGACCCATTCTCTTACCAGCTGGAGCTGAAGCTCCTGCGATAAAAGAAACAACTGGTTTAGTCATATTTTCTTTAATCCATCTAGCGGCATCAGTTTCAGCATTACCACCGATTTCACCAATCATAATAACAGCGTCAGTATCAGGATCTTTTTCAAATAACTCCAAACAATCGATAAAGTTAGTTCCATTTACAGGATCCCCACCAATACCAACACAAGTAGATTGACCAATTTCTCTTTGAGTTAATTGGAAAACAGCTTCATAAGTAAGAGTCCCTGACCTAGAAATTACTCCAACTCTTCCTGGCATATGAATGTGACCTGGCATAATTCCAATTTTACACTCACCTGGAGTGATAATACCTGGACAATTCGGACCAATCAGGCGCGAAGATGATCCTTTTAGAGCAGCTTTAACTTTAACCATATCATTGATTGGAATTCCTTCCGTAATTGCAATAATAAGGGGTACTTCAGCTTCAATACACTCTAAAATTGAATCTGCCGCAAATGGAGGCGGAACGAAAACCATTGCTACGTTTGCACCTGTTTGAGCAACACATTCAGTAATTGTATTAAATACTGGAATTCCTTCATGAGTCATTCCACCTTTACCTGGAGTAACACCACCAACAACATTTGTTCCATAATCACGACATTGAAGTGTGTGGAAAGTACCTTGCTTACCAGTAACCCCAACTGTCATTAACTTTGTTTCTCTATTTACTAAAATAGTCATTCTTATTTTCCTTTTGAAGCTTCAACAACTTTTTTCGCAGCATCAGCAAGATCATCAGCTGGAGTAATTGCTAAACCTGATTCAGATAAAATTTTCTTACCAAGATTTACGTTAGTACCTTCAAGTCTTACAACAAGTGGAACTTTTAAATCTAATTCTTTAGCAGCAGCAACAACACCTTCAGCGATGATGTCACACTTCATAATTCCACCAAAAATATTTACTAGAATAGCAGTAACTTTTTCATCCTCTAAGATTAATTCAAATGCTTTTTGAACTGTCTCTTTTGTAGCTCCACCACCAACATCTAAAAAGTTAGCTGGAGATCCACCGTACTGAGAAATAATATCAAGAGTACCCATCGCAAGACCTGCACCATTAACAAGACAACCAATATTTCCATCTAAAGAAATATATGAAAGTCCATATTTACCAGCTTCAATTTCTTGTGGAGACTCTTCAGTTTCATCTCTTAGAGCTTCAATTTCTTTCTGTCTGTAGAGAGCGTTTGCATCAAAATTTAATTTTGCATCAAGAGCGATAACATCACCACTTTTAGTTGTAACAAGTGGATTGATCTCTGCAATTGAACAATCTTTAGCGATATAAAGATTATAAAGTCCTTCGAAAAACTTCATTGCACTCTTTAAAGCATCACCTTTAAGACCAATTCCAAAACCAAGCTTTCTACCAACACTTGGAGTATACCCAACAGATGGCTCGATCGCTACTTTGATAATTTTCTCTGGCGTTTCTTCCGCGACCTTCTCAATCTCAACTCCACCTTCTTCAGAAGCCATCATTGTAATTTTAGAAGTATCTCTATCTAAAACAATACCAACATAGTACTCGTGATCAATATCACAACCTTCTTCAATTAAAATGGTATTTACAGTTTTCCCCTCAGGACCAGTTTGATGAGTAACAAGGTTCATTCCCATGATCTCGTCTCCAAACTTCTTAACCTCATCAAGAGATTTAGCAAGTTTTACTCCACCACCTTTACCACGTCCACCAGCGTGAATCTGAGCCTTAACAACCCAAATATTCCCACCAAGTTTCTTTGCAACTTCAACGGCCTCGTCTCCAGACTTAGCGGTACCACCGTTTAGTACGCTAATATTCATTTCTCTCATCAAGTCTTTTGCTTGATATTCATGAACGTTCATAAGATCTCCTTATTTATGAACTATTACTAAATAGATTTCAAAGTTAAATCAGTGATAATTATAGACTTTTTTTACTTGTTATCAACTCATTGTCCTGAAAAAATCCAAATACTTTCGATGCGCATAGCGTAGGATCAAGTTAATAGATTAATTTCATCAAGTAGATGACTCGCTTTTATAGGTTTTTCTATAACGCCCTTCACCAATCCATACTTAGATAAATTATTTAAATCCACTTTCTCAGGTGTCGATGTCATAAAAAGAATCGGAGTTTCAATATAACCATGATTATCAAAATAAGCTTTAATTATATCAGGCCCAACACAACCATCTAAAAAATAATCCAAGATAATTAAATCTGGCTTCGCCTTACTAATTTGATTTAAGCTATCATCTAAGTTGGAACTTATACTCAAGTTACTTTTCGGAACTGCCGCAAAAACTTTTTCAATTATTTTTTGTATCATTAAGTCATCTTCTGCAAAAAGAACTTTCTTAAATTTGAAATATTGATCATCTTTATCATTATTATTTTTTGTAACCTTGTTTGATAAATAATATCTAACATTTTCTAGAAATGAGTTATCTTTTAAGAAGAAATCAACTTTAAAAAGGGAATCTATATTTTTCTCATTTGAAGACATTAGAACTAAAGGTGTCCTATTATTTGCCCCCTTCATAACTCTAATCGCCTTAAATAAAGACTCTCCGTCAATCCCCTCTAAATTTCCAGATGAGAAAACGGCATCAAATCTTTCATGGATCAGTCTATTTAGAGCAGAAACTCCATTAGTCAAAAAGACAACATCAAAGTTTAACTCTTCACAAATCTTTTGAAAGATTTTTTTTATACTTCCAGTAGTTTCTACCACTAAAACCTTTCCTCGATTTTCCAAATCTGGAAGGTCTAAAGTATTAAAAGATTCTAATACCGTAACATATTTATCTATTTCAGAAGAGCCACTTAGATAGTCTTGCCCACAACTCTTGGCTAATTCAATAAACTTCATCCCTTTTAAACAAAAGTCACTATCAATCATTTTGGGATCCTGATCACCAACGAGGTCTTCTACTTGGTTCAAAATGGAAGAAATCATAAAAAGCTCATAACTATCTGTTCTGGCTTTCAAGTGATGTATTTCTCTAAAAAGATTGTAGAGTCCCTCTTTTGATTCTTTTTCTGTCCAATGTTTAACATCGTCAAACAGCTGCTCTAAGTGATTAAATTCATTATCAATCCCTTCCAAGAAACTCTCTCTAAACTTTCCAATATTTAAGGCTTTCAAACTCATCTCCCCTTTACGTTCTAGAACAATTCATCTTAAACTCTCTTTATTATAAAATAATAATATTTTGAGAATATTAAGCTACTTTTTAGAAAATAGGACAATTATTATGAAAGTCTCTCTTATTCATCCTGCAACCTTCAAATTAGATGGTGGAGCTATGTTTGGAATAATCCCAAAGCCCCTTTGGCAAAAGAAAATTATGCCAGATGAACTTAATCGAATCCTTATGTCATTGAGAGTTGTCCTTATTGAAACAAAAAATAAAAAGATTTTAGTCGATACTGGAATTGGAGATTATCATAATGACAAATTTAAAGATCAATTTGAAATAACCTCAGACCAGTCTCCACTAGAAACTGCTTTAAAAAAACATAAAAACATTCAACCAGAAGACATAACGGATATAATCATTACCCATCTTCATTTTGATCATGTAGGTGGTCTGGGAAAAGGACTTGATTCCAAAGAACTTGTTTTTCCAAATGCAACAATTCATCTTCATCAAAAGCATTTTGAATATGCTCAAAACCCAACGATAAGAGACCAAGGTTCTTTCCAAGATTATTTTTTCTTACCATTGCTAAAAAGGTATTTGGATAAAAACCAAATAAACTTTCTTGATGGTAATGAGGAAGGATTCATATTAAAAGACGGTGAAGATGAAATAAATTTCAAAGTAAGTTTTGGCCATACCCCGTATATGATACACCCATATTTTAAAGATTATATTTATATGGCCGATCTTGTACCCATGAGTCACCATATAAGGATACCTTGGGTCATGGGTTATGATATAGAACCAGGAACAACAACCATTTACAAAGAAAAGTTCTATAAATTTATCATGGATAAAAATCTCAAGATGATTTTCGAACACGATATAGAAACTTGGGGTGGTAAGCTTATAATTAATGAAAAAAAACAATATGAATTAGAGATGCCACTAAAAACAGATGGGAGCCAAGTTCAATTATTGTAAAACTTAAATAGGATAGGTTTTACTCACCAATTTCTTTAATCTTCTCATCACAGCTTGTGATAATCTTTTGAAATTCATTCGAGTTGTTTTTCATTAAAGCATTAATGGATTTTTCATCCGCTTTTGAAAAGTCAAACCCCTGTAGTTTTTCTAGCGCAACCATGGCTGTCTCGCCTATATTGATCGCAAGATTTGAAAGATTATTGTAACTGGCCAGGACCTTTTCTTGTTCTTCAAATTTTTTAAGTGCTAATTTCTCATAACTGGCTTCGTTTGCTTTAACAAACTCAGTAAAAAACTGGCCCCACTTATTTCTATATTGAGCTTCAAAATTAACTATTTTCTTATCCCAAGGCGCTTTTTGATTTTTAAAAAGATCTTCAAAACCAACTCTTATTTGATCTGTTATCATTTTCACTGTCTGATATTTTTGAACAATTTCCTGCCAATATGATTGGGAGTTATTAAATTTTTTAGCAAGATACTTTTTCAACTGTTTCTTAAAGGTCTTCATATCAAAATTTGAAATTAGAACTTTTCCTACATATTTAATCTTTGTATTATTTTCATGAAGAAATCTTCTTTGTATTGGAACCTCTAAATTTGAGGTTGACTCAATGGACACTTCATAAATACCATCAACAAACCTTGACCCTAAAACAAATTTTAAATTTTTTATCTCTATAAGATGGTCTTTTAATTCACCTGAACCTTTAGCCTCAATATAATCACCTAAAGCCTCGTTTTTGATTCCTTTAATTTTAACAAAAACCTTTCCACTTAATGGATTATTAGTTGCCACCCAAATTGTTTTTTTATCTTTAGAAAGTGCAAATGAGAACTGATTTACAATTCCACCCATTGCTACTGTCTCTTTTAATCTATTGAAATCTTTAAGGGACATATTAGATGGTCTGATGAGTTCCGTTTTTTGATTTAAAAACCAAAAAACTCCTCCCCCCAAGACTGCAAATAGTAGAACAACTACTAAAATGACCTTTGCCCACTTTTTCTTCTTCTCACCTTCTTCAATTTCTTCATCATCATCTGCAAAGTCACCTTCAAAGTCCATTTCTTCAGAGTCGACAACTTCTCCAGCTGAGACTTGTGGCTCTCTAGCTATTTCATCAAAGGATTCTTCTTCAGCTTTCGTTTCAATTTTAGGAGCCGTAACTTTTTGTTTCTTCTCTTCTAAACCAAGATCTTTTTTAATATCTGCTTCAGTAGGTAGTGGGGGTAAATCAGGTGGTAAGTCAGAGTCAGGAGAGACTTTAAACTGTTCTATTCCTGGAATGTTTTTGGAAGCCGGCTTCTCTTGAGGTTCAGGTTTAGATTCTTCTTCTTCCTCATCATCTAAAGATTCTAAGCTTAAATCTAGCGAATCATCCATTAGGACAGGAGTTTCTTCCTCCTCGCTGACAAAAACTTCTTGGAACTGAACTGCCTCTTCCCAGCCTTCCTGCCAGATAAAGCTTTCATCAGTTAAATCACCATTTTCATACATTTCAAGAAGAGCACTTTCCTCATAAGGACCTAGATGTTCTTCATCTGTTATTACAAACCATTCCATAGTTGACTATTATCTTTTTAAAATATATTTACACGTAATATAAGTATGTTACATAATCGGATTTCGCACAATGAAAAACAGATCACAAGAATCACTTGCACCACTATTTGAAGAATCGAATGATCTTAATACCCCATTAAACCTTGTTTTACTGGCTCCTAGCGACGTTGGTGTCCGAAGAAACTTAGGAAGAAATGGGGCAAGATTTGCACCTAAGGCCCTAACAAATCAACTCAAGAAGCTAAATAACCATGAAATAACCCATTCTTTTAAGCTAAGCCAAGTAACTGATCAAGAATTAGAATTAAAAGATTTTAACCTGGCTCAAGAACAAGAAGCAAAGAATATTCATTCAGAAATAGATAAATATCAAATTAACAAACTCCTCCACATTGGAGGGGGGCATGATCATGTCTTCCCTTTCTTACGAGGCTTAGAAAAATCTAATAAGTTCTCTGATATTGTCATTTTAAATATTGATGCCCATTGCGATACAAGAGTTGATGATATCACTCATTCTGGCACTCCTTTCAGAGATTTCTCAAACAGTACAAGATTAAACTTCCATCTAATTCAATTTGGAGTTCAAGATTTTGCAAATTCAGATTCAACTTTGAGCAAACTGAAACAAGGAAGTGTTGAATATGTCTTTTTAGATCAATTAAGAGAAGAATCACAAAACTTTTCTAAAGTATTTGATATTTTCAAGAATGTTCCATTTAAAATATCTGAAAAGACTTTAATAATTTTAAGCTTAGATTGTGATGGACTTGATGGATCAACAATGCAGGCCGTATCAGCAGTTAACCCCAATGGAATTCCTGCCCATTACTTAATTCAAATTATTAAAAAATTGAAGGAATATAAAAATTTAGCTTTTGGAATTTATGAGTTCAATCCAGTTTACGAATCAAATGGATTGTTGAGTACTAAAGTCATTACATCTTTAATTTATGAGTATCTAAAATAAAAAAAGCCCGTAAGAATATACGGGCTTTTTTTTCGAGAGACATAAGGAGAAGTTATAAAAAAGTCCTTTTTCTATAACCCCAACACACACACACCTTATACATAGCAAACTCCGTGCCAACTTTTGCCAAGCTTTAACTAGACTTAAGCTGTTGATTTTACGTACAGGTCTATTAAAAAAGAAAGTTTTTTTGACAACGACATGTCAAAGCACACAGCGCACAATAAGAATTATTAAATAAAATTTAAAATAGTCGGAAAAATCTTTCAAGTAATATCAAAGACTTTTCATCATGACATTTTGTGGGATAATACTATAAAATTTCAATATCTTATTTATACTGAATAGGTTTAAACTTTTAATTTTAAATAAAAAGGATTTTAGATGAAAATGTTACAGAGAAAGAGTTTGTTACCATTATTATTACTTTTAGGTCTTGTTGCGACAGGATGTTCTTCAACTGCAGAAAAAAAGAGTGGTTCTGATTCAATGGTTGATGATGCAGCAGCAAAAGAAGCTCTTGAGCTTAACGGATCAAGTGATGATAGTACAGCTGGCCCACTTAAGTCTATTTACTTTGCTTATGACTCTGCAGCATTAACTTCAGAGGCTAAGGAAGTTTTAAATCAAAATGCAATGTGGTTAAAAGCTGTTGGTTCAGTAGATATTCAAATTGAAGGTCACTGTGATGAAAGAGGTGGTCAACAATACAACCTTGCCCTTGGTGAAAATAGAGCAAAAACGGTAAAGGCTTATTTAGAGACATTAGGTGTTGCTTCTTCTAGAGTTTCAATCATATCATATGGTAAAGAAAAACCAGTTTCTTTTGGTCATGACGAGTCTGCATGGTCAAAGAATAGAAGAGCAAATTTTGTAGTAACAGCGAAATAAATTAATTTAATATGCTAAGGCTGCTTGGAATTTTCTTTTTCTTGATTAGTTGTGGAGTCACTACTACCCGACCAAAGCAAGAAATGAGTTATGCTCAAGCAGCCTTTTTAGCAGCTAAAGAAGCCAAAGCTGAAATTTACGCTCCAAAAGATTATAGAAAAGCCGAAATTTACTATCTCAAAGCTAAATCAAATTACAAAAGAAAGTATTTTAATAAGGCAAAACAATACGCCATTCTTTGTCAGAAATTTGCAGAAATTGCAGAATACCAGGCCATAAAAAAAGTCACAGTAGAAAATAACTAAATTACTTCATTACAAACTTTTGTTTTTTTAATTTCATTGATAAAATTTATCTTTAAAAGGAATTAAAAAATGACAAAAATCTTAGTTTTAATCACGCTACTTTCTTTGACCTCATGCTTCAAAACTGCTGAAGAAATTAGGCGTGAAAAAGAAATAGACCAACAACTTACTCAATCAAACCAAACTATAGCCTCTTTAAATGAACAAATTGCCCAATTAAAAATGGCCATTACCTCAACATCTGGAAAGTTAGAGGAAATAAATTATTCTCAAAATCAAGAAGAGTCGGAAACTCAAAAAACTCTTGTGGCCAATTTACTTCAAATTAATGAACAACTTAAAGTTCTTATGGAAGAAAACAAGCTTCAAAAAGAACAAATTTCAGCTCTAAGTAAAGAACTTGAAAGCCAAAAAGAATTTATTAAAAAAGTTACTTCTACTCTAAAGGGAATTAACAGCTCAGGTGGAAATTCTTCTCGTTCAAAAGGGTCACTTTTAAAGCAAGCCCATAAAGCTTTTGAAAAAAATAAACAAAAGGAAGCAAGAGATTTATACAATAGAGTTCTGGCAGAAGAAAAAATAAATAATGCTCAAAAAAATCATGTTTATTTTAATCTTGGTTTACTAGATTATTGGAATAAAAGGTATGATGAGGCACTCGTTTATTTTAGTAAAATTTATACCAAATACCCTCGAAGCTCCCTCTCCCCTAGGGCCCTTTTGTATATTGCAAGATCTTTTAAAAAGTCGAAAAAATTAGAAGAGGCAAAAGCTACTTACTCAGAGGTTATGAGTAATTACCCAAAATCAAAGCAAGCGACTTATGCTAAGAAAGAGCTAAGTGAATTATGAGATTTTGTATAGTTTTGTTTCTCACTTTTTTTTGGGGTTGTGACAAGTTCGTCCAATTAACTGATTCTAATTATCATGAAGAAATCTCTTATAATGGTTCTAAAAGTTTTCATTTATTCTTTTCCAATAATATAAATGGAGAGACTCATCCTTGTGGCTGTAGAAAGTTTCCACTTGGAGGATTAGCTCAAGTTAATGGCATTCTTAAGTCGAGTGAAAAAACGGCCCCTATTTTTTATGTAGATAGTGGAGACACACTTTTTGAAGTTAATACCATCCCTAGCTTTATTAAACAGTCATCTGAGTTTAAAGCTAGAAAAATAGCAGAAGCCTTAGACAAACTTAATCTAAAACTGTTTACACCTGGGGATCAAGATTTTGCTCTTGGCGAAAGTTTCTTAGAAGAAATAAGTAAAAAACATAAGTTCGATTTTTTAATTACCAACTCTAAACCAAAGATGAAAATAAGGCACAAAAAACATTTTGTTTTAAGGGCTCAAAATCAGACCTTAGTATTCTTTGGAGTCGTAAATTCTGAGCTACTTCCTAATCCTCAAGACAAAAGTCTTTTTACTGAGCCTGAAGTCGCCCTCAAAAACGAGATATCTCAAGTAAAACAAACATTAGCTCATGAAAAAAATGTTAAATTTGTTTTACTATCTCATGCGGGCCTAGAATATGACCGAATTCTAGCAAAGAAATTTCCCGACTTTAAATGGATTATTGGTTCTCACTCTCAGTCCTATTTGAAATATCCAGATGTTGTAGGAAAAGTGAATATTGTTCAAGTTCTGTCACGAAATCATTACCTTGGAAAAATAACTTTTCCTCTTGGAGCTAACGCAAAAACTCAATATGAATTGGTAGAAACAAGAGATGAGACCAAAGATTTAATTAAAAATAATTCTTTTATTAGTTGGCTTGATAAATATAAAGTAGAATTAGAAAAAATTAACTTATCAGAGCAAGAATCTAATTCGGGATTTGTAGCGAATGTAAAAAAGCCTACTTATATTTCATGCTCGGATTGTCATCAAAAGCAAGTCGAATTCTGGCAATCAACCCCCCATTCCCTGGCTTACCTAACTTTAGTTAAGAATAATGAGGAAAATAATCCGAAATGTATTGGTTGTCACTCCTTAGGTTTTCAGGAAAAAGATGGATTTATGAAAACAACAGCATTAATGGTTTCTGAAAAAACAGACTTCAATCAAGACCAATACATTAATGACTTTATCAAAAATCAAAAAGTCTCTCTTCCCATTAGAAAATTAGCAAAAAAAGATATTAAAAAGCATTCTCAAGCATGGATAAAATTAGATGTAGAGAATAAAATTAGTCATAATTTTTCTAATGTCCAATGCCTTCACTGCCATGCAAAAAACGCTGATCATCCTTTTGACTCAGACACTCAACCAGCTCAATATGATATTAAAGCACAATGTATTACATGTCATAATGCTGATCAATCACCATCTTGGTATGACAAAGATTCAAAAGGTCTTGCCACATCCCTAAACCAACAGTATTTTGAGCAAAAATTAAAAGAAGTGAGTTGTCCAAGCATTGAGCAATAAAAAATACTATCTAGGCATTGAAACCAGTTGTGACGATACATCAGTTGCAATAATCTCCGAACAAGCAAACAAGCTAGAGATCCTTAGTCATTTTAAGTATGGTCAAGAAGAAGTTCTTAAAGAATGGGGCGGAGTTGTACCGGAAATAGCAGCAAGAAACCACCTGGAAAAGATCACTCCAGTACTTAAGCAATCATTTGATAAGGCAAACTTAACACCAGCTCAAATAGATCTCATCTCAGTCACAACCCTACCGGGTCTTTTAGGACCCCTTTTGACAGGAGTTAATGCAGCTAAAACATTATCTCTTTTGCATCAAACTCCAATTGTGTCAGTTAATCATTTATATGCTCACTTAGAAGCAATCCATTTAACAGAAGATGTTCAATACCCCTATTTAGGGCTTCTTATAAGTGGCGGGCACAGTATTTTCTTTTGGGTACAATCAAGTTCAAACTTTAAAGTTCTAGGATCAACAATTGATGATGCTGCTGGTGAAGCTTTTGATAAAGGTGGAAAGATTTTAGAACTGGGTTATCCTGCCGGTCATATTATAGATAAACTAGCGAAATTTGGGGATCCACTTAAATATGAGTTCCCAATTGGATTAAAATCATCTGCCGATGCAAGGCTTAGTTTTTCAGGCTTAAAAACGGCTCTTAGAGTTCATCTGGAAAAGAATCCAAACCTTTTAAAGAACAAGCCTTCCCAATTTGAAACTAAGGAAGAAAAAGCTCAAGACTTTTATGATGTTTGCTCTTCCTACCAGCATGCTATAAGCACTGCCCTATTATTGAAACTTAGATATGCGATAAAAAGAGTTAAAGAGGAAATTAACTATAAGGAAAAGTTCCCAATAATTCTAGGTGGTGGCGTAGCCTGTAATTCTTATATTAGATCACAGTTTTTGAAAAAATATCCACAGTCTAAATTTGTAGCACCAGAGTTTTGCACTGATAACGGTGCTATGATTTGCAATTACGGAAGGCTCATCCAAGATCATGCCATTCAGTTTCCAAAAAGTTTAGATATTGATGCCAGAGGTAGATTTATCGAAAAAAAGGATTTTATCGATGGCTA
This sequence comes from Flavobacteriaceae bacterium, assembly GCA_964215955.1. Taxonomy (GTDB): domain Bacteria; phylum Bdellovibrionota; class Bacteriovoracia; order Bacteriovoracales; family Bacteriovoracaceae. Next base: position 174,013 of record CAXPDR010000034.1, on the reverse strand, counting down.
AACTACCAAAGGCTGATAAAGACTTAGGTCAACACTTTCTGAGAGATCAAAATGTCATAAGCAAAATTACCAATGATTTTACAGACGAATGTGATGTTATTATCGAAGTTGGCCCAGGACCAGCTGTTCTAACTCAACACCTAGCTAAACATGAAAAGCCTTTATATATTATAGAGAAAGATACTCGTTTTATTGAGTTCCTAGATGAATATGTAAAAAAAGAAAATCAATTTATTCAAGATGCTTTAAAGTTTGAATGGAAAAAATTTCTTAAAGACCATAAGCTCAATAATAAAAAAATTTGGTTAGTTTCAAACCTTCCTTACAATGTTGGAACAGTTTTATTTACCCAATTTCTAACTGTACCTCAAATTAAGTACATGTCTTTAATGTTTCAAAAGGAAGTAGGAGAAAAAACCTATATTAGAGAGGTTAAAAACCAAATGAATGGTCTATTAACCCTAAGTTTAAATTATTTTAAATCAAAAGCACTAATTAAAGTTGCTCCGGGCGCTTTTACTCCTCCACCTAAGGTCGACTCAATTGTGGTAAGCTATGAAAGAATTGAGGATCCTGAAATTTCAATAAAAGACTTTAAAAAGCTTAATACATTCACTCGATTATTATTTTCAAATAAAAGAAAACAAATTTCATCCGTGCTCAAAGCACAGTATTCTAAAGACCAATTAGCTAATGCTTTTGAAAAATCAAATATTGAGTCTAACCTTAGGGCCGAAGCTTTAAGTTTCAAAGAAGTTATCCAATTATTTAAATGTCTTCATTCTAGTTTGTGATGGATTTAAAATCAAAGTCTGGAAGCGAAAGATAAATATTTTTAAATGTTAATCTCTAGAAGAGCTTCCATTAATCAGAAATTTTATATATCTCTTTTATTTTTCAAGATAAATCTTATCTAACGCCTTCTAATCATATTGATTTATAATGAAGAGAATTGCTTCAGTTGTTAACTTTGACTTTAAATCCATCACAACTCAAAATATTTAATTAATTGCTCTTAAGACAGGCCTTTATCGCAGCTTTAAGCTCAGGACTCGCTGAAATATAAGTTCCTTGATTGGCTCCATCTGTTTTACACCCACCATGAGTATGAATACCAATGATCTCTTGAGTTTCACTAGCAATAATAGAAGAGCCGGAGTTACCACCCATAGAGTCCATTGTATGAAAAATTATTGATCCTTGAATTTGAACCAACTCCCCTAGACTTATTTGCTGAGTATAATTACGGTCTCTAACGACAGAAATTCCATGTCCATACATTTCAACTTGTTTATTCGAAGTCATTTGAAAATTAGTGCTCACTTTCAAAAATCCTTGAATTTGCCCTGGTAATCTCTTGGAAATGTTATTTGGTTTTAGTTTAAAAACCGCCCAATCATGTCCAATTTCCCCAAACTTATATACTATAGATTTTGAATCAACTTCATAAATGTCTATAGGATTTGAATGCCTAACACGGCTTCCTTCACTTTCAGGTATATTAAACTCAACATACCTAAAATACTTTCTACAATGCCCGGCAGTTATCGCACAATTTTCAGAGATCATGGTAGCAGTGCAAACTTTTTTCCTTCTTCTTTGTTTAGTATTAAAAATACGCCCAACTTCCTTTTTAAAAGAAAGTACTCGATTATCACCTTCTCCACAAATGGTTTTGGGAGCGGCTTGAGCTACTGGAGTAAAAAATAAGATAAAAAGAATAGAAAAACTTTTCATGCTCTTTGAAGTATCAAATCATATTCCCTTTATCAATTGAACTCTAATGACGGATTGAAATTTAAACTATATAATCAAAAAATGAGTGGAATTAAAATAATTGCTAAAAATAAAAGGTCTAGTTTTGACTACCAACTTGATGAGAAGTTTGAAGCTGGAATGATGCTACAAGGTACTGAAGTCAAAAGCTTGCGCGCTGCAAAGTGCACAATGAATGAGTCCTACTGCACTATCGATAAAAATAATGAAGTTTGGGTAAATCAGTTAAGCATTGCACCGTACCAATTCGGAACCTATGATAATCACAATGAAACTAGAAAAAGAAAGTTGCTTCTCAATGCAAAAGAGATCAGTTACATCCAAAAATCTCTTGCCACCAAGGGTCAAACTTTGGTACCAACCAAAATATACTTCAAAGGAAGTAAGGTCAAAATTGAGATAGCCCTTGCTAAAGGTAAAAAACTCTATGATAAGCGTGAAAGTGCTAAGAAAAAAGATATAGAGAAAAAGCTAAGACAAGGTAAATACGAGTAGGAGTTTTAATGAGTAATACAGTTCATAATATCTATCATTTTAATACAGAAAAACTTTTTTCTGAGGATGAAGCATATGAGCTAGTAAACCTATTCATGGCCGTAACTCAAAAGTCTAGAAATACGATCAATGGCCTTAACTCAAGACTTGAATACTATAAACACCAACCAGACGAAGCAGATGCAATCCAATTTGAACTTAATACCCAAATTCAAAAATGGAGTGATAAAGTAAGACGACTTGGTGGAATCCCTTTGGCCTTATACAAAATCAAAATACCAACTCACGGTGGTTATTTCATCTCTGAATTTCCATCCGTTGAATTAGAGTTTTACGCAAACTAGTCTCATTCGACCAAATCCATATTCCTAAATCAACCATTTTCTAATGACTTAGACTGTCTACTCCTTTGACACGATATAAATTATTTATGCGGCACTAAACTGTCAACGATTCAAACCTTCATATTCCCTACACTATTAATAGATTAGAAATAAATACTTAAGGGAATGGAGAATCATTAATGAAAAAACTATTAATTGGATTAACACTTTTCACTTCAATATTATCTTATGCTTCTGAAGGATGCATAAACAGTGTTGACAGAATGATAAAAGATGCGATGCAAGTAGGAACTATGAATGCCAAAATTGCTTCAGCAGAAGAAGCTGGTGATGAATACGAAGTTCGAGAGTTAGATGCATACTTCACAACAATATTCACAACAGCTGAAGAGTCTTACGCCCAAGTAAGCAAGTTGTCATTTAATAAGTGGTATCTAACAAATCTTAGGATTGAAGCTGAAAAACAAGGTTATAACTCAGGAAATGGCCTAACTGTTGATGTCACAAAACTTAAACAACTTAAAGACTATATTATTGATAATGGTTGTAATTAACTAATTAAATAACCAGTCTCTGCTCAGAAAGATAGAGACTTAAAATAAAAAAATAAAACATGATCGAAAAAGCTAGCTTTCTTGATCAATGAATAGAAAGACAAAGAATTTAAATATAAGCAGTTTTAGAAAACCATTAACTAAATGAGCGGAGAGAAAAATGAAAAAACTATTTGTAATTATAGCTTTAACATCGACTACATTCACTTTTGCTAGGGATATATATTGTGACACTGCTGTAAGTCTAAATATGCAGTTACAAAATAAAATCGAAAACCTTTATCAAGATAATGAAGTCTCTAGTGAAATTAGAGTTAATGCTCAGAAAGCCTTGAGTTCTTTACAAGAAAATGCATTTAATAAAGAAGGGCAGAGTTTAGAAGATTTAAATTGTAGTTCTCTTGAAGAGAAACTCAATCTTCTTAATTCGATTTTCTAACTCTAGATTTTAATTGAGAGATTGCACGACAACTCTCTGAAATAAATAACAAAAAAGAAACTTGATCGAAAAAGCTAGCTTTCTTGATCAATGAATAGAAAGACAAAGAATTTAAATATAAGCAGTTTTAGAAAACCATTAACTAAATGAATAGGAGAATATTATGAAAAAATTATTACTAGGATTACCCCTTTTAACAATAGGTACAACGTCGTTTGCAAAAGAATTTACGTGTATATCTCACACTGGCGGCTTCACAAAAGTAAAAACAGTAGTTGGTGAATTCGTAGACGTTGGAGAGCTTGAGGGAAGAAGAATTAGCCTTATAGAAGATGGATCTGGTTCTATTAATTTAATGATAGTAAACGGAAGCAGATCTAATCTTGCCGTTAGTTACGGGGGCAGTGTCGGTTTTAGAGAAAAAGTTGGTGACAAAGAAATCGCTTTAACTTGTATGGAGTAATTTAAATATAAAAATATTCAAAATAAGTTTAAATTTCAAGGTGTATTCATGTTTTTGAAACACTAGATTTTAATTGAGAGATTGCACGACAACTCTCTGAAATAAATAACAAAAAAGAAAATTGAGCGAGAAAGCTAGCTTTCTTGATCAATGAATAGAAAGACAAAGAATTTAAATATAAGCAGTTTTAGAAAACCATTAACTAAATGAATAGGAGAATATTATGAAAAAATTATTAATTGGATTGACTCTACTCGGATCATTATCATCTTTTGCATCATCTGATTGCAATTTAAAAATTACTGGCTGGACAACTGGCGGTGTTGGGTCTGAGGTTAGAACATCAGTTGAGACTTCTATGGAACAAAAGGGTTATGATCAAGTCTTAAATGGAGAAAGTTATAGCCTACATTATGAGACATTTGACAGCTCTCCTGACTTGGGAAAAGCTCGTATCTTCTCTAAAATTGTAATGACGAATTCTAATGGGCAAGAATTACTTAATAAGCAGATTGAAGGCTCAGGAATTGTTTTCTTTGATAAGCCAAAAGGAGCGATTAAAGAAACAACTTCTGATGCGATAATACTAATTCCAACATGTGAAAAATTAAAGAAGCTCGAAAATCTCTAGGTTTTAATTGAGAGATTGCACGACAACTCTCTGAAATAAATAACAAAAAAGAAAACTGAGTGAGAAAGCTATCTTTTTCGCTCAAAATATAAAAAGATACAGAATTTTAATATAAACGGTAATAGAAAACCATTACTTAAATGAACGGAGAATATTATGAAAAAAATATTAGCAGGATTATGTTTGTTTGCCTCTGTAAATGCAATGGCAGATTGTACAGTTTACTTAGAAAACTCTAAGTTGGAGAGCCAATTTTCATTGATATCTGAAACATTAAATGAAAAAGGATACCAGTTGGTTGATGAGCAAGATGGTGCAAGATTTGAACTTGATTTGTGGGAACGATGTGAGGATGGAATTGCCAGAAATAATGGAAGTATCTGTACGGAGTATTACGTTAGTTCAAAACTCACTGAAACATCGAATCTAGACAATGATCAAGAATTAGCTAGGTTAACATATAGAACATTGAGAGTTATTCCTCGAAATGGTGGTGATCAAACGGTAGGAACTTATCCCTCAAGAGGAATAATTGGAGCAGGTAAATCTAAGCTAATGTTTTCGACTCTATCATCAATCTTTTTTGATGGAGGAGAAGCGGATTATACAAAAGCAACAGCGGAGGCGATGAAAAATATTCCTGCTTGTGATAAGTTTGAGGAAGCAATTACAGAAGTTGAAAGTGCGCTTATCAAGAAAGGACAAACAGTAATCGAGCAAAGAAATCTTTTTGAATACCATAAGGTTAAATCTATAACAAAAGATGGTTTTTATATCCTAACCGATGGTAATAAATATTCGAAAGATGAGCTTCAATTACCTTTAAGTGAAAAATTACTAAACTAGCAACTTTGGAGCAAACTCTTTACTGAGGATTCACTCCAAACTCTAGATTTTAATTGAGAGATTGCAAGACAACTCTCTGAAATAAATAACAAAAAAGAAAATTGAGCGAGAAAGCTATCTTTTTCGCTCAAAATATAAAAAGATACAGAATTTTAATATAAACGGTAATAGAAAACCATTACTCAAATGATCAGGTGAAAACCACAAAGGAGATATTTATGAAAAAATTATTGTTTGGATTAACAATGCTAGCTTCATTATCAACATTTGCTACTGTTGATCTTACGCACAACCCAAGCGAGTGCCCATCAGAAGTTAATAGATACTATAAAAGCGATCAAGAAGGAGCATTGCTTTTACATTTAGGACAAAACAATAGAAATGAGATAACATTTCAATATAAATGGGATAATGGAGATGCTCTTACAAAAGCGATCATTGTAGATGGGAGCAAAATGTATAGGGGCGAAAGTGAGGTTTCCTATTTTTGTAAAGATCAAATGATTTATGTAAAATCAAAAAAAGAGAATAGTATTAAAGTCAGCAGGTTTTCGTTTGAAAGGGATTATGTTGAAGTTAAAAATTTTTATACCGGAGATGAATTTAGATGGTATTCAATTAGCGATGAGGATGTTGAAAATCTAAAAAAAGAGATTAAAGCTGAGAAGTTGAGGGAAGCAGAAATTGCAAAAGGTCATCGAGATGGATTTCAATATGGAAGCAACGTTGGATTTCGTATAGGGTCCAATGCGGGGCGAAGCGGAGTAGAATTAAATCCTGATCTTTTTGAGCTTAACGTAAACTTTGAAGGAAAAACGTCTCATTACGTAGACGCATTTATTAAAGCGTATAATAAAAAGGTTAAAAATGGTCACGAGGTAGGATTTGCTATTTACAAGGCAGAAGGACCGACTTCTAACCAATACCGTACACAGAGAGATTCTGTTACGAATAATAGATCTCAAGAATTTGAAAAAAGATTTATGTGCAGATTGGAGTTTAAGTCTCAATTTTTTAGTAATGTAAGCTACTTATTAAATGTTGAGAGAGTTTTTGCAACATCCGAATATGCTGCAAGGAAAAATGCAAAGCTGGATATGATTAGCAAGTGTCAGAATCTTAAATATGCTGATTACTTCGATAGAGAGAGAACTCGTCCATATTGTGTAAGTCAAGCTAGACAGCTAAATTTTGATTGTTTTATAGACTAAGAGTAAAAATTTCATTTAAGAATTAATACTTAAACAAAAGAAATTAGAAATATCAAAAGGCTTGCTTCAACAGCAGGCCTTTTTTATTTTATAAACTTAAACAACACCCCATAAAATAAGCGACATTAAAAATATCCCTATAAGGTTTAGTAAATAATCAATACCAAATGCACGTAAGCTTTTTCCCGCAAAGGCGTAATGCTTCGCACTTGTCCCTACAATAATAAATAACCAGGTCCCAAAAGCGATAGCGAATAACTCTCCAAAGCTTTTTGGAACAATATGTTTAATGATGAGAAACATTCCATAGCTAGTCCAAATGGATCCAATAAAGGCAACTAAATATGGAACAGGATCTTTTCTATTAATATCTCTTTCTGAGAGTTTCCACTCCTTCATCCACAAACTACCGAAAAATGTATACCAGATGGCACCTAGTATAAAATTAATAATAGCGGCACTTAAAACAGCTCCTATCTCTCCCATAAAATCTCCTTAATACAACTTTAACCAATAACCTACTATTCCTAAGTAAGTTCCCAAAAATATCACTGATGTTAATTTAGAAAGCGGTTTTTTAACAAGTCCTAATATTAAAAGAACTGCTGCTCCAAATAAAAGTGAATATATTTCGACTGAAAAATTATCTATAAGTTTAAATTCATAAATTCCAAGAGAACCCAGAATAAATGCACAGTTAAATAAATTAGACCCTACAATATTTCCGACGATAAGATCTGTATCTTTCTTTTTTGCGACCGCCATAACCGAAGTTACAAGTTCAGGAAAAGATGTACCAAATGCAATAAATATGGCCGACACAATATACTCACTAATACCTAGTAAATTACATAAATCTGATCCAGACTTAACTAAAAGCTCTCCTCCAAGATAAAGCATTCCAAAACCACCAAATAACTTAAAGAATACAATCCCTGGATTAAAATCTTCTTTTTCTTTATCGCTTTCTTTATCCTTATCTTTTTTGAAATCTAAAAAAAGCAAGTATAAATAAAATCCACACAGCAAAATTAAAGGAGCTGCAGTAAAAACATCTAAAACACTTCTAGTTAAAACAAACCAGAGAACAAAGCCTAAACCTAAATGAACCATCAGTTGATGCTTTAGACTTGGATGAGAAAGATTCATTTTAGCAATAAACCCACTGACACCTAAAATTAAAAACATATTCGCTATATTTGATCCCACTAAACTCCCAACAGCGATTCCTGCTTTTCCTTGAATACCAGCAATATGCCCTACAAAAAACTCAGGAAGTGAGGTTCCAAAACCAATTAAAAGCATCCCAACAATAAGTGGAGAAAGTCCTAGTTTATTTCCAACCTTTTCAGAAGCATCGAGAGAAAACTCTGCTCCAAAATAAAGAATAACTACTGAAGCAATTAACATAAGAATGGGAATCAACATCTTTAAAACCTTTTGACGAAAATCATCTTTAAGTTAATAATAAAGCCTATGTTAGACTTTCTCAATAACAAACTAGATAAGTTAGGATTTAATAAAGTAAAATATATCCTACCTCTCATTAGTCTTGGGAGTGATATAATCCTTCTCATTTATATAAATGACAGTTTACTTAAAAGACTATTCGGACCTGGATTTGTTCATTTTCTTGCTAAGGCTCAAAATATTGATCCAGCAGAACTGACTCCTGATTATATCAATATGGTTATTGGTGCAATGACCTCAAGTCTATCTTTTATGCTTTGGTGTATTTTGATTTATAATTGTATCATTTATGCCCTTTCCATGAGCACGCTTCAATGGCCAAAAACCTATGTTAAAGGATATGCTTTTTCTGCTGTACTTCTTTCAGTAGTTGAGGTTGCAATTTATTTGGTGAAAGTTCATAGCGTGAACTTCATCACTATCCTTACAGCGTTTCTTTATTTTATTGTCTATTATGGATATAGGCATTTTACAAGAAGTCAGGAATCACAAACCTAGAATTATCTTTTACGCCAAAATCTGGAATATCTTTAACTCGATCTAAGATTAAACTTTGTCCAGTGACTGCTAAAAGAAAAGAGTCAAAAGCTTTAGGATTTTTCGAAATAAGTTCCATATCTTTACTATAAATAAAAATATTTAAATGCTTCTCAATGGCCTTAGCGACTCTAATTCGAGCCAAGGTAGAGACATTCATATCAAACAACTCGTTAATCTGTTTTCGAGTAATGATTTTACAGCGATAGAGCTCTAGTAAAGCAATATAAGTATTAGACTCAAAAATTTGAAGATCTCTAGGTAAATGCCTCAGTAGATAATGAAATTTATGTAAAAGCATGACTGATACATTACCAAAAGAATCATATGAAATATTGAAAGTACCTAACATTTGATCGTAATAATTTAGCCAAATCCAAAAATCAATAGGTCTATTCCAATAAGGGATAAAGCCTTTTTTGAGTTTTCTTTTAAATGATTTAGATAAAATATGATCTAAGGTATCTTTACTTAGTATCGACTTTGAATAATCAACAAGATCATCTTTATTTCTTTCTTGTTCATATTTTTTAGGATTTTCTTGAATCCTTTTTAAATCCTCATTGAGGACTTTAATAATCGTATCATTTATATTCTTTACGACAGGATGATGGCAAAAATCGACTCCAGGGCAAACGAGATCGCAAGTTTCGCATGGAGGTTTACTCAATGGAAAATCAACAATAAGCTTTTTAGTTGATGATCCCTCAACCCAAGTTGTTATTGCTTCATCTTGAGTGAGATTAACTTCTTCTTTTACCTGTTTTAAAGAAGTTAAGAACCAACGATCTTCTTGCTCAAAGTATTCAACTAGACAGAAGAAAAAGTTTTCCTTTTTACCTCCACCAAAACTCATACCTGCAATACAGTTCGTTCTTTCCATAAAATCTACAAAGGCCTTTCAATTTTAAAATCTAGAATTTTATATTGCGCATCTTCTAAGACTTTTATCAAGCTTTCTCTGTTTTCTTTAGGATGAGTTAAAATGAAACAGCCACCTCCACCAGCGCCACACATTTTAAGCCCCTTAACTAATTTATCCCCTTTAAGTTTCTGATATAAAAATTTAACTTCATTAGGAACAATATTTGCTGCGAGATTCTTTCTCACCTCACCTTCTTCACCGATTAAAGTGAGAATTTTTTCATAATTTTTTTCTTTTATGGCCTGATAGGTTTCATGGCTTAACTTAGCAATACTTGTAAGTCCTTCCCTTGTTGTTTGAACCCCATCAAAAAATCCTTTATATACATCCCAATTATTAATTCCAGAGTTTCTAGAAATTCCAGAATAAACAAGAGTGATGTGATCTTCTAAAAAAGATTTTAGTTCTTCAGAATATAATTGCTCATACTCCAATGTGCCAGGCTTTCCCCTTAGAGCAAGTATACCACCAAGCATTGCAGGGAAGTAATCTTGATATCCAGGTACCCCCTGATTAAGAATTCTTCCTTCCACTCCTTTAATCTTGCTCACAGCACTTAAAACATCATAAGAAGTATCTTCTAATTGAGCTAATGCCTTATACAAAGTCATTCCCATAGCAGAAGATCCACCTAGTCCAGATCCTGCAGGTGCTCCTGATTTTAAAGAAATTTCAAGTCCTTGCCTATAACCAAATAAATCAAGGATCTGAAGAACAAAACTCATTTCTTTAAAATAGTTATTAAAATAAAGGTTTTCATCAGTGATATCAGATTTTAAAAATTCATATGTTTTTTCATAATCTTTTGATTCAATTTTAATGGAATTCGTATTTACTTTTTTTACTTCAACTTCTGCCTTTAAAGAAGTTGCTACATTTAGAGTTACAACATTTGGAAGTATCAAATTTATAGGCTCTAAATCAATCGTTCCACCGACTAAATCAACCCTCACACTTCCGGTGCTAGTTACCTGCATTCAAAACTCCAATATAAGGAAGTTCACGATATCTTCCGGCATAATCTAATCCATAACCAATAACAAATTTATCTTCAATTTCAAAACCAAGGTAATCTATTGGAACAGGATGAGTATTTCTTGAGGGTTTAAATAATAATGATGCTAATTTGATAGTCTTAGGATTTCTCACATTAAGCATTTTCAAAAGAGTTGTTAATGTTAATCCAGTATCTACAATATCTTCAACAATCAATACATTTCTATCTGCAATTGAATCCGATACATCCATTTCAATTTTAACATTTCCTGTGGAGGTCATTCCATCTCCATAAGAAGATAGTTGAATAAATTCTAATTTAACAGGTAGGTTAATTTTTTTTACTAGATCTGAGCAAAACATAAATGCGCCCTTTAAGACACAAATTACTGTAAGCTCCTCTCCCATAAAGTCTTCATTGATAGCCTTCGCAAGGGCATCAATTCTAAGATTAATATCATCTTCTGAAATTAAAACATCTGGAGTAAACTTTTCCATCATACATCCTTTTAATAGCTTCCCGTTTAAGGATACTGTTAATGAATGATAATGTCTAAGTCCTAGTTAACGAATTGAGATACTTCCTCTTTAATTGGAAGTCTTACTTGTTCATCTTCTGGTTCATAAAAGTAATGAGCTCGACATCTTGCATCGTAAGAATCTTTTTCACCTAACAAAACTGTATCTTGGCAATCCGAAAGTCTTTGGCTTCTCGTAGCAGGAGCACCACAAACAGTACAAATGGCTTGAATTTTTTGAACATTATCAGCCAAAGCCAAGAGCATAGGCATAGGCCCAAATGGCACGCCTCTATAATCTAAATCTAAACCTGCGCAAATAACTCTATAACCTCTATCTGCGAGTTTTTTAACAACCCTAACTATTTCTTCATCAAAGAACTGGATTTCATCAATAGCAACAATTCTTGTGGTGTCTTTCAATCTAACAAGGATATCTGTAGACTTCTCAACTGGTTCACTTTGGATTTCCTGAGAAGAATGACTTACAACTTTGGTTTCATCATATCTAACATCAATGGCCGGCTTAAAAATTTGGACTCTTTGCTTTGCAATCTGTGCTCTTTTAACTCTTCTGATAAGTTCTTCAGTTTTCCCAGAAAACATAGGACCACATACAACTTCAATTCCGGCATGACTATAACCATTTAATCCAATAGACATTCGATCTCCCTCATCTCTTGTGCAATGTTAAGAATGTGTGTGGCTGCATAATTCCAGATTTTTCGAATAATGACAATGAAATGTAAGAGTAATTTGGCCAAGAATTAACCAATTACTTGAAAGTTCGTAAAACTTTTCAGGCTCCAACGAACCGCACAACAATAAGTATTATTTCATTAAATAATAAGTATTTCCCTATGCTCTCCTTTTACGATATAAAACTTTAAATTAAGGAATGCTCAATGTTACAAAATCTCATAGCTAAGTTGAAACCAAAACAACTCCCAATGTACCAAGTCTTAGGTGAAGAAAAAGGAACCTACGAACTCGTAAAAAACTTCTATCAAATAATGGAAACTGACCCAAAAGCAAGAGAATGTTTATTGGTGCATGAACTTAAGGATGGAGTTATTCCAGATGAAGTAAAAAAGAAACTCTTTATGTTTTTATGTGGATGGTTAGGAGGTCCAAATATTTTTGTAGAGTCTTATGGTCCACCTCGAATGAGAGCAAGACATTTACATGTTAAAATTGGTCCAAATGAGAAAGAACAATGGCTTTACTGTATGAATAAGGCCATAAAAATGCATTCTTTTAAAATTTCAAGGTCTAATAAAAAATTACTGCTTAACTCATTTACAGCTTTAGCAATGAGAATTCAAAATCAAAATTAAAGTGCTATTAAAACAATTAACAGAATAACGCTAATAAATCCGAGGATGAAAAGTAATGGCGTAAGAATGATACACACACTTAAAACTGGTGAAGCATTAAGTTGTTTTCTCAAACCAGCATACATCAATACCATTGAAGCTAAGCCTTGAATACTTGCACCAAAAAAGGGAACAATATTAAGAATAGAAGAGCTAAAGTAAACACTCATAATATCATGAGACTTTTGACTTAAATCACCAGCTGAGTCCAAAAGCCCACCAAAAAACTTTATAACGACTTCCCAAAACTGAATAATAAATATTCCAAAGAGTGGATAGAAGATAATATCCAAAAAGGAAGATAATATTAAAAAATAGAAACCTGGAAATTCTGAGATATTAATAAAATCCGAGCCTAAATTTAGATTGTCTTCGAATAAATTTAACATAAATAGAATTGAAAAATTCAATATGATTATTTTAAAAATACCATTAACAACTACAAACAACCAAGAGGTCGCCAAACTCTCATATGAAGTTAGCCTCATGGGTTTAAATTCATCATCTGAGCCCCTCTCTGGATTTAGAAAATATTCATGAGTTTTAAATGGATGTATTAAGTAATGAACATAAGTAGTAAAAATATCAACAAGCTTCATAACTCTATTTAACCACAAAGCTTACTTTTCGACATTAAATAAATCCCTAAAAAAACCTGGTTTTACTTGATTAAAATTGTAGGCATAATGAAATAATAACCCCTCTTTAACATCAAGGACGAGAATCTCATTACTCTCAATTTTAATTTTTAGTGTTTTATCAAGGATATTGATCTCTAGATCAGGATTATCGAGTTTACTCTGTTCTAAAATATATTTCGCCTGCCTAAAGTCAGCAAGATTTAAAATAAGATTAAACAAGAAATTCATGTGAGTTTTACTAATAAAATTGATATTGGGATTCTTAGTTTTTACTTCAAATTTCTCTAAATTATCGACGAAAAATTCAAACTCTTTTTGTTCTTTAATTATGGAGAACTTTAAAATATCAATATTAGTAAAGTCTGTTTTATAGTTAATGGCTTTATTTAAAAAGTCTTGAGAGTTCATAAAAAAACCCATTGCATTTATTTTATCTAATTCAAAAACAAGCTGATTTTCATGATCCTTAATATAGTAACCATATCTATTATTAAGACCTAAAAATAGTGTATACGTCTTAATCTTCTCATCAACTGTTTTGAAAATTAGTTCTGATCTTTTATCTGTAAGCACTATTTTATCCTCACGATGCCATTTCAAGGCCATAGCATTAGAAAAAGCTAAATCAATCTCTTTTCTAAGATTTTTAATCTCGACTTTTTCCAAAGGATGAGGATTAATTTCATTTTTAACAAGATCAATTTCGAAATTTCTATTTCTTGTAGACTTCACCGCTATACTTTGAGTCCTCTCTAAAAGATTGGGACCTATAATCCTAAGATCCATAATTGACTCAGGAAAACTTAAATAAAACTTTATTCTTTCATACTTTCTGTATTTTAGATCCAATTCAGTAGCATAAGCTTTTTTATAGGAACTCAAATCTTGCACTAAATAAGTTTTATTCCTCATATTATCTTTCAGATAAAAGTTTCCAGTAATAGACGAGATATCACCAAAAATAATGTCTTTTCTCAATTGTTCATTAAAATTTAATCGAAGTTTAAAAGAGTTTTTAAAAAAGTTCTCCTTATTATTCTTTACTTCTCTAACAATAACAAGGTTCTCTAAAACATCTAATAACTGCTCTACTTTGAATTGAGATATTTTCCAGTTTACCTCTTGTAATTTCCACTCATTTTCATTCAGCTTTTCAAGAGTTCCATAGTTAAATTCTATTTTAGTTAGATTATCTAAGTTTTTAAAAACAAAAGATTTGGATTTTTCGTGATTTTCAACTTTATAAATTTCTTCAACATAATAAGTTATTCCAAGCAGTCCTATTAGAACGACAGACAATATCAAATTATTTCTCATTATTTATTTACCCTTCTATTATAAACAAATATTGCTGCAATAAAGAAAAGAAATGGAAAAGTAAGAATAGCAAGATAAAATACAAGATTTACTTGTTCACTTGAAATATAAATAAGGTTTCCTTTAAACCCCGGACGATCTAGACTTAAAAGGGCGTCTTCCCTAACTAACCAATCAAGAGTATTCAAAAACAAATTAAAATTATTGGATTGCCCTTGAAACTGATTGGAAATAAAGCTCGAACTTGAAAAAAGAGCTATTCTAGAGTTTTTATTCTCCCCAACTAAAAATAAATTTAAAGGTCCCTTATAATCGATATTTTCATTATAAGAACTTTTTCCATCTCTTACTTCTTGAAAGCTCGTTTCTCCCCAGCTCCCAGGAAAAGGTGTCGACCTAGCAATCACATTCCACTCAAAGGCCGCATTAGACATCAAATTAAAATGCCCCGAGATAGGAAATAAAGTTCTATCATTAAAGCCCTTTGTAATGGGATGATCTGCATAGTTGTTAACAATAGGAATAGAAGCTTGAGCTCCCTGTTGAGCAGCTAGCTTATCTAGCACCAAAAGGTTTTTATATTCAACCCCATTCTTCATTAAAAATTGTTCTACTTTTTTTATCATAAGCCCATTAAATGCCGGTGCCAATGAAATAAGAGCTGAACCTCCAGCTTCCAAATATTTTGTCAAATTATTAATCTCAGAATCAAGAAACTCTATTTGGGGATTAAGGATAAGAACTAAACCAGCATCTTTGGGTACATTATACTGTAACTGTAAACTTTTTAACTCATAGTTACTATTCTCTATTTTCTCTTTTAAAAAGTTTCCACCAATGGGACTTTTACTATCTAGGCTCATCTCATTATGGCCAACAGTATAATAAATTATTTTTTTAGTCGGAGACAAAATTTTTAATAATAAATTTGTCACGGCCAACTCATCTTTAGCTAAAGTACGATACAGTTTATTTTGATAATTAATAAGAATTGTTCCATTCTCTTTGATTCCATTAGCCTGAACGACAGACAAATTTTCTTCAATATCAATATAATCAATTTCAATAAAATTTGATTGTCTTTGATAAAGCTTCAAAAGATTTAAGTATTTTTTCCTAGAATTCTTAGTGCTAAATAATTGAATGGAAAGCTTCTCACCCTTTAATTTTTTTATAGCTTGAATACTTTGCTTCGATAAAGAGTTTAATTTATGTTTAGTAAGATCTACATAATAATCATTTTTATAAATTAAGAAGTTAAGAAGCCCTAAAATACATATAATAAGAAATAAGTTCAATAATTGAGAAAAGCCTTTAACTAGAAGACCTTTATTAAGATGAGACTTAATTTTATGTCGGTAAATAAAAATCAAACCTAAACTTAGAAGAAGATTCCCTAGAAAGAAAAAGAGATTAAAAGTAGTATATTCAGGAGCCACAATAATCATTGCGACAAGAGCGAAATAAAGCACAATATTGATAAAGATAGGAACCATTTTTTTCATGTCCAGTGCCTCATTCCTAATCTTTTTTTAATTATGATTATAAAGATGGTTATAAAACTAAAATAAAAAGCTAAATCAGCTAAAGATATATTCGCCTTAACAAAGTTTTCATAATGGTGATTTATAGATAAATATTTGAATAGTTCTGCTAAAAAGAAGTTACTACTCATTTGAGAGAACATCGCCATCATCCATGAAAAAAGCACAAATACAAAGGCTAAGACTGATGCGATAATACTATTTTTTGTCACACATGATGCAAACATCCCCATAGCGAGAAAACAAGCAAGATTTAATACCAGTCCTAAGTATCCCGTAACAATAAAAGTTGTATCTGACATTTCCAAATTTCCCAGAAGTAACGGATAAATTAATGTTGTCGAAAGGAGAAAACATCCCTGAATAATTAAGGAAAGGTACTTTGCTATAATAATTTCGAGATCTGAACAGTGTGAATAAAAAAGTAAATCAATAGTTCGAGAACGATATTCTTCTGAGAAAGATTTCATAGCAATGATGGGAGAGATAAATAATAATAGAAAGTTCACATTTCCAAATAATTTTAAAACGACCTCATTTGCAAAATCGAAATGGGTTCGCATAGAAATAGGAACTTTCTGAATGTTTTCTGCAAAATAACTAAGTTGATTAAAAAATAACCATCCCACGATCATGCTAAACAAACCAGCTACAAAATAGGCCATGGGACTTCTAAAAAAATGTTTAAGCTCTTTTTTCAAGATTAAAAAAATCATACTTGCGTAAACCCCATAAAAACATCTTCTAAAGATTTTTCATTTTTATCAATTTTTAAAACCTCAATATTTTTTTCAACCATCTTTTTTACGATTTCAGGTCTATAGTCTTTATCTAATTTATTCACTTTTATTTTAATATGAGTTGTACTTTCAATGTTTTCTAAATCAAATCCTTTAATAAAGGTAAGTTCTCTAAACAACTCTCGAATCACCTTCTCATCAGCTCTAACATGGGTTTCAATAACTTGTTGTTCAGCTAGCTTCTTGGTGATCGTAGAAAGTTTTCCAGTTTCTATAATTTTTCCACGAGATAAAATGGAGATATCATCACAAATTAAGCTCATCTCATGTAAAAGGTGGCTAGAAATGAGTAAGGAATGATCTTTTTTTAAATTTAAAAGAAGGTTTCGTATCTCAATAACACTTTGAGGATCTAAGCCCAATGTTGGTTCATCCAAAATAACAATTTCAGGATTATGAATAAGGGCCTGGGCAATGGCCACTCTTTGTTTGTAACCTTTTGACAAATTGGAAATTAAACGGTTTTTCACATCATCTAAATCAAGAGCTTTCAAACAATATTGTACAGCTTTATGAGTCTCGGACTTTTCCACTCCCCTGATTTCAGCAAGAAAGTTTAAAAACTCGTTAATCGTCATTTCTTCATACAAGGGAAGATTATCCAGTAGAAAGCCCATCTTTTGAGAGATAAAGCTTTGATCATGTTTAAACTCACCATCAACTAAAATTTGACCACTCTTTGGTTTTAAAACCTGAATAATTAATTTCATGGTCGTAGTTTTACCTGCTCCGTTAGGACCAAGTAATCCATGGATCGTCCCTCTTCTTAAGCTTAGACTTATATCTTCAAGAACTTGCCTCTCTCCATAAGAATAAGAAACATTATTAATTTCAATACATTTATCCATCTTGATAAGGATACTTGGTTAATTTCAAATTGTGAATTCTTACGAGTACAACAGTAAAAGACTCCACTATTGTATAATTTTTTAATAAAAGTTGAGTTTTAAATAAATATATCCGATAAATAACTTATGGAAATTTTTAGAAAGTTCAAGTTGGCAGTTGAAAAAGCCAATAATATTGTTATCACTACACATGTATATCCTGATGCTGACGGCATTGGTTCGGAAATAAGTTTGGCCATGGCCTTAAAGAAAGTCGGAAAAAATGTCATCTGCTGTAATGATGAACCTCTTCTAACAAGGTATAAATACCTTGACCCACAAGATATTGTTTCATACACAGATGAAATTCATAATAAATTTCCTCATAAACCAGATCTAATTATTGTTGTGGATACCAATAACATCGAAAGAACTGGAAAAAAGTTTTTAGAATATTATAAATCGTTTAATTGCGAAGTTTTATATATTGATCATCACCCCTGTCATGAACAGCTATGGAGTGATCACTGTATTGATACAAGTGCAGCAGCAACAGGGCAACTTGTTGGAAATTTGATTCAAAAAATGAATATCAAATTTGATGAGCAAATGGCACTACCTCTTTACACTGCCATTCTTATTGATACCAGTAGTTTTAGATATCCAACAGTTACAGATGAAACTCATAGCCTTATTGCTGAATTACTCAAAACTGGCATACAACCACCACAAGCCTATAACGGGATATATGGAACAAAAAAAATTGAACATATGCACCTTCTTAGCAAGGTATTAGGCTCTGCTGACTCCAACTCTACAAATGAGATTGCCTGGATTGTCATCAATAAAGAGTCTTTGCAAGAATATGGTGTTGATATTGAAGATACCCATGGCTTTATTAACCATCTTCTTATCTTGGATAATGTTAAAGTGGCCTGCATGTTTAGAGATGATGGTGATCAGATAAAATTAAGTTTACGTTCTAATGGGTCTATTGATGTAGGTGCAATTGCCATTCAACTCGGTGGAGGAGGTCATTCTCACTCCGCAGCAACTATATTTTCTAAAAAACAATCAGATGAATTAAGTGAAAAGATTAAGTCTATGATTGAAAAAATTGAAGGTTTATTACCTGAAATGGCACTAACTAGGTTTTAAAACGTAACTCAAAAACCGCTCCGCCATCATTATACGCTTTCAAATCTCCCTCAAACATCTTTATATAGGATTTTATAATTCGTAAACCAAAGCCAGTCCCACTTTCGCCTTCAGTACCAAGAGTTGAAAAGGTCATTTCGAAATCCTTATTGATAAACTCTAAAGCTTCTTCACTAAAACCGACTCCGTAATCACGAACTTTTAGTAAAACTTGATCTTCTTCATTTTTGGCCGTGATTTTAATTTCACTATTATGATGACTAAATTTAACTGCATTCGATAGTATATTTCCTAAAATATTATTTTTAAGACTAACTTTCTCTGCCTTAATTAATTTAATATCAGAAGGTATATCTATTTTAACAATAATATTTTTTTGAATTAGAATATCCTCATAAATGAGAATAACTTCATTCACTATTTCTTGCAGCCTAACCTTAGACAAACTAATGGCTTTTTTATCTAGTAATAACTTCTCCTGAGTCTTTACTTGCTCTAAAATTTCAACAACATTTCTAGTAGAATGTTGCATTTTTTGAGTAACTTTCAATACCCTTTCATCATCTACCATCTTCATAAGTCTTCTCGTCCCTAAAACTAATACCTGCAGGGAGTTAGAAATATCGTGAGAAATTGTCCTTAATAAATGTTGGTACTTTTCCTTTTCTTCAGCTTTAATTAAAACTTCATTATTCTCTTTCTCAAGGACCGCCGACTGATATGCAAGGGCTAAAGACAAAACAATCATTTCAAAAAGATTTCCTAACAAGAAGCCATTTTCCGTTAATATGTTTTTAGGAAGGAAAGAATATTTATTTCCAAAATACAAGAAAGCTCCTAAGGCAACGCAAGTCCAAGATACGATATAACCTTTGGCCAAGGGTGAATCTTTCTGAATTGCTACCACACAGGAAATAATTAAAAAGCTTAAAATAACAGCGATTAAAGAATCAATATAGTAACCAAAATAAGTAATATAACTAGAATAAACGGGAGTAAATACCAAAATGATTGGTAAGCAGACTAAACCTAGAAGCACATTTTTAAAAGGAATAAGGAAGGGAATATACTTCTTTGCTTCTAAAAAAGTGAAACCAAAAAATAAAGCTAGTGCTGATGCAATAGAAGAAGTTACAATCAAATAATGAGTAAATGTTTTTCCTGAAATGAAGAATGGAAAATAGTCTAACACCCCATTTAAGTTCAAAACAGCAATCAAAAAACTCGTGGTAAATATACAATAGATAATATATTTTCGACTTTTAAAAAATAAGGCTAATATAAAATTATAGCATAGTAATCCAACAATAGCCCCAGCATAATATCTATAACTATTTTCACGCTCAGTTTGAAACAAGAAATAATTTACTTCTTCAGCTATAAATACATTCATACTTAAGGCATGATGCCCATGTTGCTTGAAAAAGACCGTCGATCTCTCTTTAGGAGCAAGTTTTATTTTTAAAGATGGATAAACCTCTGGTCGATTTCTAAGACTTAAGGGGATAGAGCTCCCAGCATAATATTCCTCCCCCCTATAATAGAAGGTCACAAAGCCAGAAAGTGCTGAGTCAAAAAATAAAATTTTATCCACCTCAGATGTGCTTGAATTAAAAAGATCAATTTTTCCCCAGAGAATATCACTTGTATATGCTGATCGGATAACATCTTGGCTTTTTCTTTCAAAATACCTTGGGAATAAGTTTTTACTAGGATCAATATGTTCATTTTTGTTCAAAAAAACGTAATTCGTTTTATCTGTGATATTTTGAATGGAATCAATTTTGGAAATATCAATATAACTTTGAGCAAATAAGTTATGACAACTTAGAAATATCAGTATTGTTTTAACTGTATAATTAATGATCCTATTAATAATAAAATCCCCCCTGATATCTGAACAATTGATAAAGTTGCATCTAGGAACAACCAGTTTACAACAACTGCCATAAAAGGAAAAAACATTTCTGTTAAGGAGCAAGATCTCGCGGAGATTTTTCTCAAACCATGGTAGTAAAGATACATAGCGAGTAGCCCTGAAACTAAAACCATTAAGGAAACTTTTCCATAAATTTCAACGGAGTGCTGAAAGACATGGTGATCTGTAAAAAGAAATGGAAGCAAACTTAAGAAACCTAAAATAAAGCGACCACCCATGACTTGTTCGTCTTGATAGCCAATTTTTATAAGTTTTTTTCCAAATACCGTAGATGCTCCCCATCCTACTACAGAGAAAAGAACTAAAAAGTAGCCTTGGAGGGCTCCTTTTTGAAAAAAGATTTCTTGTATCGTTTTATTTTGAAAGTCCAGACGAGATATATCTTCATAACTTATGAGAAAAGCACCGACTAAACAAACAGTGGCCCACAGAACAAAAAGTTTTTGAACTTTCTCTCCTAGGACAATATGAGCTAAACCGATAGCAACAACGGGCTGAAATTTTTGAAGAAGTATAACCAGAGATGGGTTTAGAATAGTAAAAGCCTTTGTAAAAGCTAATGTGGATAAAGCTGACCCTATAGCTCCAATAACCACAAAATACAATAAATGGGTTTTTCGAAGACTTGATATTTTTGGCAATGACTTGAAAAAGACAATTGAAAATATTGCAGTCAAAATGAGATGCTCATAGAAAACGATCTCAAATGCACCTATCCCTTCCCCCAAAAGTGGGTATCTTATTAAGGTGTCCACGGCCCAAAGAGCACAAGCACCTAAGACGAGAAAGAAGCCTAACAAGATTTCATCCCCTGTTTGTTCAAGAACTGTTCAAAAGATGCTACAGCTCTATTCGCAGCTAATTCTTTTTTAATTTTTTTACGTTGTTTATTTCTTCTTTGTTCTTTATTCAAAGTCACAGGTGGGATAAGTCCAAAATTAATATTTGATGGTGTCGGCTTTTCACAGGTCATAATATAGTTAACTAAAGCACCCATTGCCGTTTCTACTGGCCACTTGTCAAATGAAGCATCTGACATTTTTCTCCATAAATTATAAGCAACATAGAGTCCACAACTAGCACTTTCAGTGTACCCCTCTACTCCCGTCATTTGTCCTGCAAAATAGATATTAGGAAATTTCTTGGAACTAAGGTCCCAATTGAGAAGTTTTCTTGAATTTAGAAATGAGTTTCTATGAACTGAACCAAGATGAATAAACTGTGCATTCTCAAAACCTGGAATTAATGAAAAAACTCTTTTTTGCTCTGGATATTTTAATCTTGTTTGAAATCCAACTAAATTAAAGGCTGAACCTAAAAGATTTTCTTTTCTTAATTGAACAACAGCAAAAGGTTTTTCATTTTCAGTTTCTAAGCCAATTGGCTTCATACATGAAAACCGAGGGGTATCTTTTCCTCTCTCTGCCATTAAATCAATTGGTAAGCAGGCTTCAAAAAATTTATATTCCTCAAAATCCTTAGGCTGAACTTTCTCAGCTTCTACTAATTCTTTCATGAAATGATAATATTGTTCTTCATTCATTGGAGCATTAAGATAATCAGCAGATTCATCTGCTTCTTTATGCCTATCTTTGAAATAAAGCTTAGAGTAATCTAGTGAATCAGCATCAACCACCGGGGCAATAGCATCATAAAAATAAAAATCGTCACCACTTATCTCTTCTTGAATCCAATCAGACAATCCATCTGAAGTTAATGGCCCAGTAGCAATAATACAATGATCACAGCTGTACTCTTTCATTAGATCATTGGGATTTGTTGCATCTTTTGCAATGACTGTTATATTTTTGTGTTCATTTATTTTTTTAGTGACTAGTGCAGAAAACTCTTCTCTATTTACGGCAAGAGCATCTCCTGCAGGAACAGCTGTTTCTTGTCCACTTTCAATAATTATTGAACCTAATTTAAGCATTTCGTGTTTTAATAACCCATGCCCAGAATTAATATTTTTGGATTTTAAAGAATTAGTACAAACTAATTCAGCAAAATCACTTATCTTTTGAGCTGGATTCTTTTTTATCGTTTTCCCCTCAACTAGGACGACTTCAACACCCTTGTTTGCTAAAAAATAACTGGCCTCACAACCTGCCAAACCTGCTCCAACTACTAAAACTTTACGATTGCTCATATCAAATAACCTAAATACATGTTATAATTATAAAAATTTTTGCAAATATGCATCCATAGCCGCAAAGTGTCAACGATAAAAGGGTCATTGTAGAAAATGAATATAACTTTACACCAAACTGAACACACAATTGCTGATTTTGAAGGAATTTTTACTTACCTCAAAACTCATTTTAATAAAAAAACCACCGGTATCCACTTATTTCCTGAGCTATTTTTAAGTGGTTACCCTCTACAGGATCTTTGTCTTCAAAAGCCCTTTGTGCAGAAGTACCAAAACTTCCTAGAAGAACTGAGGATTTGGCTTAAAGATCATGTGAACTTAAAAGAGTGCCACCTTCTTATGGGAGGATTAAAATATACACTCTCTGAAAATAACATTCCAATTACAATAGAGAATGTTGTTTATTTATCATCGAACAATTCAATCTTAGAGCCTATCTACACCAAGAGACTCTTACCGAATTATGATATTTTTGATGAAAAGAAATACTTTACTAAAGGAAGGTCTAGTAAAGTTATTGAAATTGCAGGACAAAAATATGGAATTCTTATCTGTGAAGATATGTGGGCATCTACTTTTCATGATTTAGACCCCGTAAAAGAACTTTTTGAGTTCTGTGATGATATAAGCCTTGCTGGTATTTTTAATTTTTCAGCAAGTCCCTATATTTTGAGAAAAGATCAAAAGCGTCTTACTAGGGCCAAAGAAATTTCTCATTTATTTCAATGCCCATTTTATTATGTTAACAGAATTGGCGGTGAAGATGAGATCCTGTTTGATGGTAATAGTTTTGCCGTAAATGGTGAAGAGCTTCTAGCTAAAGCCAAACGCTTCAAAACAGAGAAACTTAACATAGAATCAATAAAGCCTACAAAATATCTCTCAGACTCAAAACTAACTCATGGGGTAACTTGGGAAGAACTATTTCAAGCTGATTTAGTCACAAATAATGGAGAAACCCATATTGCTCATTGGTCAGATGAAGACTGCCAAGAAGTGCTGGAAGCCTTATGCTTTGGATTTCAACAATATGCTAGAAAGAACGGATTTAATAAATTTACTCTCGCCTTATCTGGGGGAATGGACTCGGCTCTGGTTCTTACTATCATGACCTTATCTCTTTCTCAGGAGCAATATTTAGAGGCCGTATACATGCCAAGTATCCATTCTAGCCCACTAAGTTTTGAATTATCATTAGGTCTTTGTAAAAATTTAGGAATTCCTCTTAAAAGCCTTCCCATAAAGTTTCTCCACTCAACGACAAAAAACCTCTTTGGACAAACATTCAACGAGCCTTTTGAAGGTTTAACTGATGAAAATATTCAATCTAGGTTAAGGGGAACTCTGCTTTACACGAGATCTAATCAAATTGGCTCAATGGTAGTAAATACTTCAAATAAATCTGAACTTGCTGTAGGATATTCTACCCAATATGGTGATAGTGTGGGTGCAATTAGCCTTCTTGGAGACCTCTATAAGTCTCAGGTCTATCGACTTTCAGAATATATAAACTCAAAATATAAAAATTTGATCCCTGAGGAGATTATTACAAGACCCCCAACAGCTGAGCTACGAGAAGGACAAGTTGATACAGATAGCCTTCCTCCCTATGAAATGTTGGATGCCATTCTTGAAGGTATCCTGAATTATCGCTATACTAAAACAGACTTAACAGAGTTGGGATTTCCAGAGGAACAGGTGGAAAAAACGCTTAACATGTACCGTAGAAACGAGTATAAACGCTACCAGTTTTGCCCTATCATAAAAATCAGCTCAAAGAGCTTTGGTTTTGGTTACAGGGTACCGTTAAGTAAGGAAACAAGTTTTTATAACTATTAAAAATATTTCGAAGGAGCCTCAAAATGAGCATGAGTAAAAAACAA
Organism: Flavobacteriaceae bacterium; assembly: GCA_964215955.1. Classification (GTDB taxonomy): domain Bacteria; phylum Bdellovibrionota; class Bacteriovoracia; order Bacteriovoracales; family Bacteriovoracaceae. The sequence goes on along the minus strand of CAXPDR010000034.1, from coordinate 149,171 downwards.
ATTTTAGAATCATGGAAAAAAGTTCAAAAAGAAGTTAACCAATTTGTTAAAGACAAAAATGTTGAAGAACTTCAAAAAAGTGTAAAAAAACTAGTAACAAGCGCACAAAAAGATTTATCTAACCTAGTTGATAAGGATGTTACAAAAGTTAAAGCAAAAATTAAGAAAGAAGCAACTCAACTAGAAAAAAAGATTGAAAAAGTTATTAATGACGAAATCAAAAAAGCGAAAAAATTTGTTGATGGTCAGAAAAAAGAATTAAATAAGCTTCAAGCTAAGCTTGAAAAGCTTGTTCCTGCAGGAACAACTAAAGCTCCAGCGAAGAAAAAAACCACAAAGAAAGCTGCCAAGAAAACAACTAAAAAAGTAGCTAAAAAAACAACAAAGAAAGCTGCCACAAAAAAGGTAACAAAAAAAGTAGCTAAAAAAGCGACTAAGAAAGCACCTGCAAAAAAAACAACTAAAAAAGCTGTAGCAAAGAAGTAAGCTATATATTTTTTCGGGAGAAACCTTCGTTTCTCCCTTTCAATTCCTCCCCACCCCCTTTAAAATAAAATCTAAATGAAAAATTCCTTTTTGCTTTTTCTATTCACTTTAATAAGTTGTAACGAGTCAAAAAACTTTAGAGCTTGGAATGAAATCAATAACTCTCATACCATAAGATTCATCACAACCAATTCTGCAACGACTTACTATCAAGCTAAAGAGGAGGAATATGAAGGGTTTGAATTAGACTTGGCTAACCGCTTTGCCAGAGATCACAATCTGAAAATTGAATTTATTGTTAAAGACTCAATCGAAGAAGTCTTGAAGGCATTATTTTTAGGCGAAGGTGATATAGCTGCTGCAGGTCTAACTATAACTGATAAGAGGCTAAAAGACTTCTCTTTTTCACCTGCTTATATTCGCGCAAATCAAATTGTAACCTGCAAAGATGGAATAAAAGTCAAAAAAATTGAAGAACTTCAAAATTATCATTACTTTATTCCTGAAGAATCCTCTTACGAAGAAAATTTTACAGAACTCAAAAAAGAAAAACTTCCCAATCTATCCTGGATAAAAGTAGAAGGCGCATCCTCAGAAGAAATTCTTCACAAAGTATGGAAAGAAAGTAATTTATGTACTTTAATCGATTCTCATATTCTCAATCTCCATAGAAGATATATGCCAGAGCTTAAATATATTTATAAGTTCAAAGAAAAAGATAAAATAGCCTGGGCCATTAATAATAAAAACTCTTCCCTACTAAATAAAATCAACAAATGGTTTAATCAGAAAAAGACCCAAAAGTTTGTAGAAGATAAAAAAAGACAGTACTTTGAGTTTATTGAGTTTGATCCTTACAATCTTAAGACTTTTATTTCTAGAATTGAAAAAAGACTTCCAAAATATAAATCCTTATTTATCGAAGCTGCAGATCAATACAATCTTCCTTGGGAACTATTAGCGGCCGTTGGATATCAGGAATCCTACTGGGATCCTACAGCTAAGTCCCCTACAGGAGTTCAAGGTCTCATGATGATCACTAAGAGAACTGCAAAAGAGTTAGGAGTAAAAAATAGAAAAGACCCAAAAGAAAGTATTTTTGGTGGGGCTAAATACATCAGAAAAATAATTAATCGCTTACCTGAATATTTACATCCTGATGATAAAATTTGGTTTGCCCTTGCCTCTTATAATGTGGGGTATTACCACTTAAGAGATGCTCTAGCTTTAAGCATCTGGCAAAATAAAAATCCAACGAGATGGCATTCAGTCAAAGAAGTTCTACCTTTATTGGCCCATAAAAAGTACTACAGAAAACTTCCCTATGGGCACGCAAGAGGACTTGAGCCTGTCATTTATGTCAATCGAATCAAAGACTTTTATGATATTCTCAAGAAAAGAGAAGCAAGAGTCGCTCCTGTTCAGATTTTTAATTAATATCCTTTACACTAAATTTCCAATATGATGTGATAAAAAGATGAAATATTTATTCCTCATTTTTTTATCATTAAATGCGTATGCCAATTTTTTTCCAGAAAATTTTCAACTAGAAGATAGTGCGAAGAAAACTGCTATTTTGGATTTAAATGAATTAGAAAAGCTTGGAAATGAAGTCTTACAAAGATATGAAACAGCTGCCAATACTAATGGTGGAAATTTAAAGCTTTTATTTGATCTTACTTCTAATACTGTTAATGCAACAGCATATAAGGAAGGCAGCACTTGGTTTGTTAAGTTCCAGGGTGGATTACTTAGACATCGAGCTCTAACACAAAGTGTTTTTGTCACTATTCTCTGCCATGAAATCGGTCATCATCTTGGCGGAGCCCCCTTTAAATATGGTGATAACGGTATAAGTGCTGAAGGACAAGCTGACTACTTTGCAGCCAATACATGTCTGAAAGATATATATAAAAATACTGAGTTTTTAAAAGCCTCTGTTCTAAAAACACCAAAGATTATTAAAGATAAATGTAAAATGAAATTTACTAATGACATAAACTATTCGACTTGTCTTCAATCGAGTTTAACTGGCCAAGAAATTAGCCAATTCTTATCCAAAATTGGCAATACGAGAAGAGGAAGAAGAAATCCTGTACCAAATATAAATAAGCGAAGTAAAACTATAGTTTCGGCGACAAAATTAAGTCATCCTGATCACCAATGTCGATTAGATACCTACTTCGAGGGCTCTCTTTGCGATAAAGGATTAGATCCCTATGAAACAAACTGCTTAGAAAAAGGTCTCTACAATGGATCAAGACCTGCTTGTTGGTTTTATTCAGGAAAATAAGAAGTTGTAACTTCCTCTCTAAAAGGTCTCCACTTCCCTTGCCATACATTTAAAAATGCATTTTTTATAGTTTTCTTTTTATCATTGAGTTCAATACAAACATAGGTCAAATTCGAGATACTTTTGTGCATACCCGCATCAACAGAAGGTACCTGGTTCCATGTTCCTGTATTAAAATAAAGTTTGCCATCTTTAAATCGCCTCCACTCTGTGATGTGAGTATGCCCCATAATAACAACTTTAATATCCGGTCTGGTCGCTAAAACTCTTTTTGCATTCTTATCATATTTTGGATGAACAGCGATTTTAAAAACTTGATTGAAAGAAATTTTAAAGTTTTTATTATATTTACCATAAGGCCTAAATTGAGTTCTAATACAGTAAGTAATTGTGACCCAACATAAATAAATAAAAAACTTAAAATCGTGGATTATCGTATATTTTACATAAGAAGATAAAGGTCTTACTTTATCAATATAGGGACGAATTTCTTTCAATTTAGGTAACAAATAAATACAAAATAATGATGCCCAAGGTAGATTTAAGATTTGTTTCCCTTCCGGTCCATTGATGAACAATTTACTTCTAGGAACTGTATTTATCGGCTCAAAACGATGTCCGTGTTCAATGAGAACACCATTTGAAATGAATTGATGAGTAAACTCAATATTTTCCCCAACTTCATCGATAACTCTTTTTTGAGCTTTCTCAAAAATCATACCAATATCGTGATTTCCAATAACGTATGTGATTTTCTTATTTGGTCTTGATAAAAACTTCTTCATGGCCTGAAAAAACAAAGGGTGGCCTTCTATAATTTCGCTCACCATTTGTTCAATATGGTCTTCATTCAGAAGATGGGTAAACACACCATCAACATCCATTTGAATTAAATTAAAAATGTCACCATTAAGAATCACATTCACATCAGAAAAATAATAAGTTCCTGTAGAGTAATGATCTAAGAACTCAGAGAATTTTTCATCTTCATCGAAGTCCTCTAAAATATTTATATGTCCATTTTCTAAAAACTTCCCCTTACCAAGATGGAAATCACTCAGCACTAGCATCAACATTTTCAACCTCTTTCACATGAAAAACTTTTCCTCGTCCTGACCTTTTAGACATGTACATCATTTCATCAGCAAATCGAATTATTTCTAATGCCGATTTTGCATCCGTAGGATATTCGGCGATTCCTATAGAAACCGAAAGTTTATATGTCTCTCCATTATCAATCTGAAAAGATTTATTTTTAATTTTGACTAAAACTCTTGAAGCGATATCATGAACTGTCTTAATATCAACAGTAGGCATAATGACGACAAATTCATCACCTCCGTAGCGATAGATATGATCTGAAGCTCGTAGAATGAGAGATAATACTTCCCCTATATCTTGCAAAAGTTTGCTTCCCACAACATGTCCGTAGTTATCATTAACTGATTTAAAGTGATCAACGTCAATAAACATAATCGAAAAGGTCTCATCCTCTTTTTCATGTTTTATAACCGCGTCCTCTAAATCCTGAGAAAGTTTTCTTTGGTTATATAAGCCTGTAATTTCATCCGTTGTAGCTAGAACTTCTAAATTTTGTTCTTTTAGTTTATTAATTCTATAAATTAAAACATTTTCCAAGAATTTAAAAAGTAATTCATTGAGAATAAAATCTTTATTATGACGAGGAAGATCTAATACAACCCAAGAAGATTCATCTTCAAAGTTTAAAACGGGTGTCGCCACTGTAATGAACTCACCTTGCTCACTTAAGGTGCTTTGAAAACCTATGTATTGATCTGGTAGTTTTATATTTCTTAGTTTATCCCTAAGATTTTGAGAAACAGCCTCATCCCCTGTAGAAATGACATTGATATTTTTTACGTTTTCAAAATAAGAAAAATAAGTCTTTAAACGGTTTAGTAACTCGTCATTCGTCTTTGTTTTGGCTGGAATTGAAAAAAGCTCCATAATTGCAGCAACAGGAAGTTCAGTCTGATTTTTCTTCCCTTTTAAATCGACTTGAATTAAAAAACTTTCTAAGTTTTTTTGATCCAATCGACCTTCAAAAACATAAAGAACTTTGTATTTAAGACAAAGCATTAAGAGATCAAAGTCTTTATACTTTAAAATAACCGCAACAGGAGTTTTAGAAAACTGTTTGAGAATATTTTCAAAAACTTTTGCATCCATTTGTTCATCAATAAACAAACAGATCCCATCACATTCATTTAACCTTTCAGAAGCTTCTTTTAAGTCGAGAATGGATTTAAATATTAAACCCTCAAATTTCTCTATAGCTGTTTGAACCAGCCGCTCATCTTCACTTCTTAACCTATAGGTAAATATATTTCTCTCTTTCATACGTCTAAATTCTTTTTAATTAGTCTATCCCTAAGACTCATCGTTCCATCGTCTTCCAAGTCACCAATAGCACTTCTTAATGTTTGGATAACTTTACTCATTTTATCCTCAAGGACCTGTTGATCATCAACGCTTTTTCTTTCTTTTATTTGAGCATTCTCAATATCAAACTCTAATGTGTCAATTCTTCGTTTTAGCTCTAAAATCTTGTGATCCCTATTTTGGATCTGAATATCAGCATCATTCCTTAGAAGTTCTAATCTTTCTTCAAGTTCTCTCTCACGATGACGGACTTTATTCAAATCCGTTTTATTTTCACGTCTAATTTTATCAAATTCTTCTTCATATTTTTTGTTTTGCTCAAATAAAACATCTTTTCGACTTTCAACCATATCAAGTTTAACGTTTAAGTCTTCTATTTGTTTCGAAAACCTTTTTTTAACGATTGCAATTTCTATCTTTTTTTCATCTAATTCTGCTCTAAGGGAAAGAAAATCTTTCTTTTCATTTGATTTCTGATTCTCTAATTCCTGAATTCTATTCATGAGTTGCTCTCGATCACTCCTTAGACTACTTATCGTTTCACCAAGCCTTATCAACTCTTCTTCGTGGGACCGCTGAAATGCTTGATGCTCCTGAATGAACTGCCCTGAAGGTGGGTTATTATTGACGTCTAAAGACTTTACTGGTTCAGCCTTAACTGCTTCTTTTAGATCTAGAAGCTCCTCTTCTTCCTTTTCAAAGCCACTTTCTATAAGAGGTTCCTCCGAGAGAGAAAATTCCGCATCTTCTTCAATTTCAGTGACTGATTCTTCTGCTTTATCATTAGATAATAGAAGTTTGTCTATTTCTAACATTTTAGTTTTGATATCATCTAACATATCATCATCAGTATCCGTCGGAGATGAATTCAGCTCCTCCACTGAGGTCATCTTAACCCCTTTAATAGTCTCCGTCCCTAATTCTGAATCCATTCCAAAATCAAGTTCCTCGCCGCCATCATTTAATTCTTCTTTAATATCATCCGTCATCTGAAAAGAAGTTGTGGGTTCCAAAAAGTCCGTACCTTCAGCACTAAGATCGACATCATTTAATCCAGAATCCTCTTCAAGGTTTAAACTTTCCTCAAGTGAGTCTCCTAGATCCATAACTTGGCTAGGGTTTTCATCATCCATAAACTCAATGGTTTCCTCATCTAGAGAAAAACCATCGTCCTCAGTTAAGGAATTTTCTTCTTCGGAACTATTATCTGTCCCTAAGTCCTCAGAGAGCTCACCTAGATTGGCACTAAAACTTAGGTCATCATCAAGATTAATATCAGCAGGATCTTCAACTTCTTCACCTTGCTTCATTTCAACAGGGTCTGCCCCTTCTTCACCGTCTAAATCAATTTCGCCAATGTTTACTTCTTCAGATTCAATTTCTTCTGTTACACCGAATTCTAGTTCTTCAATTCCACCATTATCCTCTAAGTTAATTTCTCCAGGATCAAAAGCCTGAGTTAGACCTGTTTCTTCTCCTTCTCCCACTACTTCTAATTCTTCATCAGGGATGTCTAAATCAATTTCATCACTCATATCAACCTCACTTATGGATAATTCTTGAACTTCTTCAAGCCGTCCATTTTTTTTATCGTTTTGATACTCTTTGAAAAACTGAGCAGAAAAGACCTTATCAAGTTTTTCACTTATATGTTGGGCATTTGCAGATAATGATTTATCCATAACATGCTCATGAACAATTCCAAGAGCGAGAGTCTTAGTCGCCTCACTAAGAAATTGAGGTGTTAAGCCTAAACTTTTTAAATTCTCGGCTAACTCGTCTTCTTCTAAATGAGTTGTCATATACAAATCTGCAGCAAACTTACTTCCGCTATGATCAACTATCTCTTCTTCAGTTGCGTCAGCGTAAAACACAATGACTTTGAGATCCAAATTAACTTTTCGAAATTGGCTTATTGCCTTATCCAATTCATTATTCCCATCATAATGAAGAACAATGACATCATCTTTAGAGACTTCTCCCAAGCATTCTAAATAACTAGAGAAAGTACTAAATTTATGCATACCTTCTATTTTATTACAAAAAGCTTGGTAACCTGAAATGTCAGATTCAACAACCATTAGGCCCATTTTTTACCACCTATCATACTTATAATAATAACAGATAGATAGACTATGGTGTAGAGAGGAAAAAGGTGACAATAGGAAGAATTCATTTTTATTGATTATAGGCCTTTAAATGTTTAAAATAGAGTAACGGACATTGGTTTATCTTTATAGAAATAGAGGAATTATGAAAAAAACAGTCTTAGCGTTACTTTTGGCACTAAAATGCACAGCATTATTAGCATCAGACTTCTTGCCATCAACCATATATCAACTAGATAAAAAGTTTACACATCATATCTTAGTAGTTGAGAAAAGTAGTCACTCACTATTTTTATACAAATATGGTGAGCAGGCTCCTGAACTAGTTAAAAAGTACAAGATTCTAACTGGAAAGTTTACGGGAGATAAAACAGAACAAGGTGATAAAAAGACCCCCGAAGGAATTTATTTCTTTCAAGACTTTCACTCCTCAAACTTCTTGATAAATAAATATGGCGACTATGGAAAAATTTATGGCGCTGGAGCATTTACAACTAACTACCCTAATACAATAGATCTAAGATCCGGTAAAACAGGTGGAGGTATTTGGCTTCATTCTACAGATGACGACAATAGAGTTTCGCTTGGTCTTGATTCAAGAGGCTGTGTTGTTGCAATTGATAAAGACTTAAAAGAAATTTCTCAATACATTGACCTGTCTAATACTCCTATCATTATAGTTCAAGATTTATATTTTGAAACTAAGGACAACTGGCTAAAAAACAAAGAAAAAATTTCTTCTACTATCAAAAACTGGATGAAAGCATGGCAAGACAAAGACTTTGATACTTATATTTCAAGTTACTCGCCCCAAGAGTTCAAACATAGCAGAAGAGGGAGATATCATGCCTATAAGAATTATAAAAAAGCAGTCTTCTCCAGACCTGATACTCCTCAGATAAACTTTACTGACTTATCAATATTACACAATGGTGAATACGTAGTTGCAACGATGGTGCAAAACTACAACTCACCAATTATCCAAGACGTTGGTAAGAAAGTCTTATATTTAAAACGTAATGAAAACTATGAATGGAAAATCGTTTCTGAAGAGTGGTCAAAATTACCTGAAGAAGCTCTAAACAATGTAGCACTCTTCACCAAGAAGAAATACTTTGAAACAAAACTTAATGAAGAGCTGGCTAATGATTCAGGATCCATCTAAAGATATCACATTTATTGTATATAATACGCCTAAGCCTCCTAAATACCTTAAGGTAAATAAAAGGCTTATCAAGACGGTTATCCTTCTGATTCCTTTCCTCATCATTACAAGTATTTCAGTCTCTTTTCTTTATTCTATTCTTTTAAAAAAGCAAGTTGTAGAGTTACGATCTAAAGAACCAAAAATTATTGCTGAGTTAAAAGAAAATACAGTTGAACTAGAAAAGAAATTAGAACAAGTAACTAAGGAAAACTCTCTTTTGACCAAAAAGCTTTCCCTTGGAAGTACCGAAGAAACTGCAAGCACTAACCTAGATTTGTTTTTAAAACCCTTGGGAATTAACGATTTAAGAAAGAAAGAATTAATTAAAATTGAGGGGCTTGAAGTCAGTGCGAAATCAAAAGAAATTGAGCTATCTTTTAACTTGGCCAATAACTCAGAAGATAGTTCAAAGCTTTCTGGATACATAACGATTGTTATGTACCAAGGAAACCTTATGCAATACTACCCTAATTACGAACTAGGCGAAAAAAATCTAAGACTTGATTTTGCAAAGGGAGAAACTTTTTCTTTCTCAAGATTTAGACCAACCTTAGCAAAATTCAGAAAATTAGTTAACCAAAGTGCAAGATTTAAAATCTACATTTTTTCTAGAGCTGGAGACCTAATTTCTTTTTCTCAAATTGGTCCATTTAATATCGAGTAAATATGAATATAGAAAACTTTAAAAATCTCACATTTTCAGTCTTTGGCAAAGAAACCGAAATTACTGGTGACCTGATAATCCAAGGAGACACTATTATTGCGGGAAAAGTTCATGGTAATATTGTCTGTAAGGGCCATCACCAGGTTATTCTAGAACAAACAGCTGAAATAGATGGAGATATCTCATGCCACAATCTTGAAGTTTTTGGAAAACTTTCAGGCTCTATCAATGCATCAGGAGTCCTGGCCATAAGGTCATCAGCAAATGTTTCAGGTAGTATTTTGGCCAAGAAAATGAGTATATATCCTGGGGCCATCCTTAATATCCAAGGAAATACTGACCCCAATTTATCATAGATACTTCTTATAATTTTTGGTCGTAACTTTATATCCAGCTTTCTTCAAATCTTTAATTAATGATTTATTTCCAAGAACTAGAATAGTTTGAGCTTCAATATTATATAATTGTCCAATCATTCTTTGGACATCTTTAATTTCGATTTGATCAACCCTTTCATTAAATTTATAAATTTCATCATATGAAATTTGGTTATGATCGAATTGCATTAAATTTTCCAAGAAATCTGATGTTGATTCTAATCCAAGTAAATAATTTCCTTTAAGACTTCTTTTACTATACATAAAACTACTTTTAGAAATACTTTTAGTTGAAGAATTAACAACTTCATTAATTGATTTCAAAAGTTCAACAATAGTTTCATTTTTAGTAAATGTAGACATCCCTGTTCTACCATAAGAGTTTTGCTCAGAATGATAAGAACCAGCGGAATAAGTTAAAGCTTTTTTCACTCTTAAAACTTGGACAAGTTGTGATGTAAAACCTCCGCCTAGGTAATTTGTAGCGAAGGATTTTAGCTCCCTTTCTTGCTGTCTAATCTCATCAGTACTCACGATTCTACCAATTCTAACTTGAGCTTGGTTGGCATTAGGAACAGGTACAAAAATGATATTTTGATTTTTAGCCTTACTTTTTACAATTGGAAAAGATTTTTCATTACCCTTAACTCCTTTCCATCCACAATCATTAGCAAAAACAGAACTCAGAACTTTGATATCTTTAGGCCCTTTAATATAGATTTTTTTAAAAACTTTCTCATTAAATTCCTTAAGTCTAGCTGAAAGTTTTTTAGAGTTAATCCGCTTAATAGAACTTTTATATCCTGAGACAGGTCTTTCAAAGCCACTTCCTTTGAGCGATTCCTCTCTAAAAATGCGATTTGCTAATTTACCGTGTTGGGAGACAAGAGACTCAAGGCCAACAATTTCTCTTGATTTTGCCTTTTTTAATTCTTTTTTAGGAAAGCTTGCATCATCAAATAAATGACAAACCATCTTCATGGTTGGAACAATATTTTTCACTAATCCATGTACTGAAAAAGTTGAAAACTCATGAGTGACTCTAGAACCATATTTAGTTCCAAAAAACTCAAGAGACTCTACAATATCTTTTTGAGTATATCTTTTAGTTCCACTAGTTAGTTGATCAAACATCAACTGTGTTATTCCTGCATCAGTCTTACTTTCCCCAAGTGCCCCGTCTCTAAAATAAACAGAGAGGTCAAAAGTTGGTAAAGAGTTATCCTCTAACCAGACGACTTCAACACCGTTCCAAGATAGTTTTCTTAAATTTTCTTCAATATAGTTTTTAGCGAATGCCGAATTTACAAAAAATAATAAAAGTATAGTAATTTTCATCATCATATTTCCTAGTGTTTATCCCAAATAGAGATAAAAATATTCTCATCTGTTGTTAAATATTTCTTACAAACTGATTTTAATTCATCTATTGTAATAGATTCATATATTTTCATTTCCTTTTTATAAAAGTCATATGAACCATAATAAACCTCTCTATCCCCCAAGAATCTTGCTATACCTGCATTTTTATCCAAAGAAGACAACATTGAAACAAAGTACTGATTCAGCACCTTTTGTACAGCTCTTGGAGTGATAGCCGATTCACAGGATTTTTTCACAGATGTCTTGAGTTGCTTTTCAAATTTTTTTAAATTAGTTTTTGGAAGTAATTGTCCTCCAATAAAGAAAACCCCACTCTCTTGTAAGGTAAAGTTTGCTGCATAAATTCCTTGCAGGCTTGGCTTTTTCCCTGTGACAAAAGTTTCATTTAAATAGGAACTATCTCCATCTCCTATAATCGAAGAAACGATATCCAAAACAAATGCTTCCCTTTCACCTACTTTTAGTCCTTTAAATGATAAGCTAAACATCGGTGTTGGAGTTGTTCCTTTTAGTTTTAATTTTTGTTTAAAGTCTTTTCTAAAATTAAAACCTAACTGGTTTAAATGTTCGCTTTTTATTTTTTCTAAATCTTTGGTAGGTGGTATATCTCCAAATTTTCTATCAATTGTAGAGATAACTTTATCTGCATCGACAGCTCCAACAATAACAATGACCGCATTATTTGGAGCATAATAGGTTTTAAAGTAATCCCAAACTTTTTCCCTTGGTACTGTTTTTAAGTCTTCAACTTCCCCAATAACAGAAGAGCCATAAGGGGTGCCTTTAAAAACTTCCTTCATCATTCTTAAAAAGACTTTTCCTCGATCAGAATTTTCATACCTCATTTTTCTTTCTTCAAGAACGACATTTCTTTCATTATTAAAGGAGTCCTTTTGTAAAAGCAGATTTTGCATTCGATCCGCTTCTAAATCGGCGATAACTTCAAAGTGCTCATTAGGAAGATTTTCATAATAAACAGTCAAATCATTAGTGGTATAAGCATTATTTCGTCCACCATTTCCCTCTACAACTTTATCAAACTCACCTTCCCCATACTTTTTAGCTCCTTTAAACATCATATGCTCTAATAGATGACTCGAACCTGTTGTTCCTGGCTTTTCAAATTTGCTTCCAACTTTGTAGTAAGTGTAATAAGAAAATATAGGAAGTTTATGGTTCTCCACAACTAAAACTGTAAGCCCGTTACTAAGAACTTTCTTTTTAACATCAAACGAAATCCTATTATCCAAGTTTTTATCTTCTCCACCATTCTTTGAGGAAGAGCAACCGGATAATAAGATGGAACCCACAACAATTCCTGCTACAAGTGCTTTAATCTTCATATTTTTCTCCATCCATGAAATTTCAATCATTATACATAATTTGGGGATCTTAGAGTATCCAGAAAAATTTTGGGTATATGGACAAATGCGGTGCAAAAACATGCATTTTTTTTCATACTCTTAACATTTTAATCTAGTAATAATTAAAAAAAACTGTGATAAATAGTCCATAAAAAATTAAACAACTTAATTGGAGTAAATACATGAGAATTGCTGTACCTAAAGAGATTAAAAACAATGAAAACCGTGTTGGTTTAGTTCCTTCTGGTGTTCAACAACTTGTACAAGATGGGCATGAAGTTTTTGTTCAAAAAAATGCTGGAATCGGAATTGGAATTTCTGACAAAATGTTTACAGACGCAGGGGCAACTATTTTAAATACCCTTGAGGACTGTTTCGACAAAGGTGAAATGATTATTAAAGTAAAAGAGCCTCAACCAGTTGAGATTGCCCTTTTAAAACCGCATCACATTCTTTACACATACCTGCACTTAGCTGCTGATAAGGATTTAACTCAAGGTCTAATGGATTCAGGATCAACTTGTATTGCATATGAAACAATCCAATACCCAGATGGCTCCCTTCCTCTCCTTGTACCGATGTCTGAAGTTGCAGGAAGAATGGCAACTCAAGTTGGTGCTATGTGTTTACAAAAAGATAAAGGTGGTAAGGGAGTCCTACTAGGTGGAGTTCCTGGAGTTCATAGAGCAAAAGTTACTATTATTGGTTGTGGAATTGCAGGAACCAATGCAGCAAAAATGGCCATGGGACTAGGTGCTGATGTTACTTGTATTGATCTATCAACTAAAAGACTAGCTGAAATGGATGACCTTTTTGATAATAGAGTTACAACTCTTTATTCAAACTCACTTAATATTGAAGAAGCTGTTATTAATTCAGACTTAGTGATCGGAGCAGTATTAGTCGCAGGTGCTAAAGCTCCAAAACTTGTAACAAAAGAGATGATTTCTAAAATGGAAGATGGTTCAGTTGTAGTGGATATTGCAGTTGACCAAGGTGGATGCATTGAAACCTGTAAGCCAACGACTCATGAGAATCCTACTTTTGTCGTAGACGGTGTTGTACATTACTGTGTTGCCAATATGCCTGGTGCTGTACCAAGAACATCAACATATGCACTGACTAACGTAACTCTTAAGTATGCAAGAATGATTGCAAATAACGGAGTAGAAAAATCAATTGCTCAAGATGAGTACCTTAGAAAAGGTGTTAATATTTATAAAGGTGATCTTGTTTATGAGCAGGTTGCAACTGACCTAGAACTGCCTTTTACACCTTTAAACCCGGAAAAATATCTCTAGAAACATAGAAGATACCTAAATATACCCCGTTATGTTATTATAATGACATGACGGGGAATCCAACAGTAGACAAAATTATTCTCGGACTCAATGGAATTTTAGTAGCGGCAGCTGCTGGATTAGTTGTGTTCTCACACACTTCAATTAAAAAGCCAACAACGGATCAAAATAAAGAAGTTGGTCAAATGATTGAAGACTCAATGCAAGAGCTACAAAAACCTCCAGTTGTTATGGATGAGATTGTCGTCAACTTGTACTCAAGAGAAGCAAGATTACGTTTTCTAAATACTCAAATGAATATCGTTCTTTTTGAAGATAAAGATCGATCCTTAGTTATGGCCTACAAGTCTAGAATATTTGATGTATTAATTGATGTGGCCGGTAATATGAAGCCTAATGAGCTTAACTCCGTTACAGGAAGAATTCTTTTGGAAACTAGAATTAAGACAAAAATAAACAATATGGCCAAAAAACCATTAATAAAAAAGATACTGTTTTCTAAGTTTATAATTCAGTAGAGACTATTCTTGCTCTGTATTTTGAGAAGAACCTACAACTTCGTAAGAACCTTCGCAGTCCTCTAATTCGCTCATTGCCTTATCAACTTCCGCTTTTGTTACTTTACCTTCAGCTACAAGTCTATCTAACAATCTTACGTCCATTACTTTTTCGTTTAAAGCTTTAGCTAATTTCATATCTTGGTCCTTAATTGGTTATTTATCTTGGTTTTCTACCACAGTCAGTCAAAAATTGTAAAGACTTTAAAATGACACAGTAGGAAAATTGAAGTTTTACTGCCAATATTTAGGATCCTCAGGATTTGCCTTTTGCTCTTCCTCAGTCTTAACCAACCTTAAATTGCCGCGTTTCTTGCGAGCTTGGTGGCTTTTATGATTATCCATTATGTTTTTAAGTCCCAGCCCCCTTGCTTTCAAAGACTGATATTTTAAAAATATAAAACCTGTTCCCATACTAATTAAGTGGAACCATGCTGAATTAAAGGCCGTACTGGTTAAGGCCATGAAAACTTGAATCCCGGCCAATAGCATACAAAAATATTTAGCCTTCATTGGGAATAGGAACATAAATATCATTGTTCTTTCTGAATAAATAATTCCATAAGCCACAATTAGCGCCAAGTTCGTTCCTGTCATTCCAAACATTGGAACAATATTAAAAAGTATTCCACTAAACAAGCCTACAATGGTAAAGAGAACTCCACATGTATATGTCGCAATTGCCAAAAACTTCAAATAGAATCTTGTCCCCCACTTCTGCTCTAACTCACTCCCTATAAACCAAATAATCAAAGAGTTAAAAACAACAGTCATAAGGCTCTTATCAATAAAAGGATAAGTTATAAGCTGGTATATAAGACCTTTCTTTAATCCAAAAGTAGTCAAACCTAGTATTGGAATTAAACTCGTTCCCGTACTTGCCTGAAGAATTTGGGAAAGTAAAAATAAAACCACATAACTAATGATGATAATTTTATTGGCTTTACTTAATTGCGGCACGTACATTTGTTGCATTAATTTATCCTTTCATTTTTTGTGAAATTTCTACCAGTACACCATTCATTGATTTTGGATGAATGAAATTGACTAGACAATCATTCGCTCCCTCAAATGGCTTTTCATAAATAAATTTAAATCCCTTTTCTGCTAACTCTTGTTGCTTTGTTAAAACATCAGGAACTCTAAAGCACAAATGATGAATTCCAGGACCCTTCTTTTCAATAAACTTATGAATACTACTTTCTTCACTTGTCGGCTGAAGAAGCTCAATATGTGAGTTAATATCTACATGACAAAAAGCGGTTTTTACTTTTTGGGACTCAACAACTTCTCTTTTTTCATCAAACTTTAAGCCAAGCTTTGAATACATCTCCACCGCAGGTTCTAACTCAGGAACCGCTATAGCGATATGGTCTAATATACAATCATTAAGCTCAGGTAACATAGGTCTTCTCCATCAATAAAGTTTGACTATAGCATAGTAAAAATTGATGGAATTTAAAATGAAATTTT
This sequence comes from Flavobacteriaceae bacterium, assembly GCA_964215955.1. GTDB lineage: Bacteria > Bdellovibrionota > Bacteriovoracia > Bacteriovoracales > Bacteriovoracaceae. The sequence goes on along the minus strand of CAXPDR010000034.1, from coordinate 133,555 downwards.
AAGGAATAAGCTAAAAGGAAGCTTTAGCGCTACTCACAAGTTGGGTTATTCGCCAATTCCTCTAATTGGTCAATCGTTATCATCTCATCACACCGGTTTGGATCCGAAGGATTAAAAACGACATCAGGCGGCGTACATGGAGGAGTACAAATACCAACACCAACTCCATCGGAAGCTGAACAGTCTCCATAAACCTCAGCTGTTATACATCTCTTCGCACAAGTTACGTTTCCATATTTATCAAGTCCAGTGTTAACAATAGCACATGTAGTGACAGGATGCTTTGCACACCACTCTTTGGCCACACAACTCTGCCCCGCCTCTTTAGCACAATAAGAAGGTGAATCTGATGTTGTATCATGAGGCGCACATCTTCCTCTAATTTGATTACAACATAAAGATGAACATTGATAATCAGAAGTACAACTCTCCCCAGTCTCAAGATTTCCGTAACTCGGAAGATCCTCAATACATTGACCAACAATTGATTTATCCCAACATCTATTATTAATACAACATGAGTCAGAACCACATTGGTTACTTGAAGAACATTGTTGATAAGAAGATAATAAAACGTCATCTCCATATGCATTTATAAATGTCGGTTTTACTAATTGAAGCTTAACTTCATTACTTATATCTACAACCGTTTCTTTTTGTGTTTCATCATCAATAGAAATTATTTCAATTGTCGCTGTGACATTACAAGAACCAATATGCTCCCCAGTAATATCATCATATGTGTTTGCCCTTAAATTACAGCCATCCATATATAGAGATTCACCATTTGAAACCATCGTAGATAAAACTTTCTGTGCATCTGGAACAGCACTTCCCATGTACTCAGTATCTTTTAGGAAATCAAATTTGGCATAAAGTGGAAAAAGTTTTGATAAATAACCATACTCAACTTCTTCAGGGTCGACACTCCCATTGGCATTATCATCCCAAACGCCTCCAAAAAGTCCAGCATCAGTCTTCAAAGCTTCCCCACTAATTTCCCAGTTGTCTTGATTAATAGGACGATAAGGACCTCGGTAGTAATAAGTAATTGTATTGATTGTTTGAGTTGATTCAAATGTTGTAAATGTATGTGTGTTATCAAAAACATAATTAGTCCCAGTTAAAATAGGATTATCTGGTAAACATCGATCCAGTTTTAAATCATCAGAATCATTGTAATAACCACTTGACCCACTTTGGGAATTCAACTCACTTGGTATAATAGGAATATCTGGAGAACCAGCCGCTACCAGTCCTTTATCAACAACTTTGGCATAAGCATACTTACAGGTATCATCCGAATCTTTACATCCATCAAGGACATTTCCTGTAAAAGTAGGATCATCAGCTAGCTTTAGACCTCTACAAAATAATTTATCATCCCGGTTAAAGTTAACTGGCTCCGTTAAGGCCCCCGGATCGCTCCCAGAACCTGCAAAATCATAGGTGTTATAATCATACAGATCATAAATTAATGAAACATCTTGAAATTGCTTATTTTTAAAATCAAGAATCAAAACTTCAACATCGGTCTGAGGTGTTAAACCAGGTGCAGAGTCAATCGTTCCTTGGATCGTTATTGGTGATGCATAATAACCAAAGTTAAATCTAACTTTAACATTTTTAGACGTTAGCGAGGAAAGATTTATTCCTGCTAAATAAAGTCTACCATTATAGTTTTTTGGAATAGTAATTTTTCTTTTATAAGTACCGCCATCATCCTCATCATCGACCTTAGGTTCAATAAGGTGTCTAATTTCCACCTTAACAATTTTTTCACCTGAATCGTTACCGTACTTATCATCTTCGTCATTTGTGAAGCCATTTCCATCACCATCTTTATCCCCTCCTGATAAGGAGTTTTGCGAGCTTTGAGCTCGACCATTTGATGGAGCCTCCATACATGCTGTAAACATGGAGAGGATCATTATTAACAAAATTGGCTGCATAAACTTTTTCATTTTCTATCTCTATCTCTATCTCTATCCACTAAAACTTTTCGGCTAATGATTACGGATAATTAAGTATTATAAGCCCAAGCATTAATTGCCTGATAACACCTAAATTAACTAGCTGAAATTACGTGATTTGTGTTTTAAGCTCAAAAAAAATGCCCATATTTTATGGGCATAGTTGAAACTTAAATGGCTATAATTTTTAAACTAATACTTCTCGAAGGTACGCAGTTCTTTATTTTTTCTCACTCCAGGAACATTAAATAATTTATTGTGAAACGAAATATAAAAGCCAGGCTTTATTAATTGAGCAGCTATCAAAGCTTCGGTGACATTTTGAAGAGCGTCAGAGTCTTCAAATCCAAGCGGCTTCATCGCCCCCGTAAAAATAACAGGTACTTCAATTTTATGATTACTTTTTGCTACCAATTCCGCTGTTTCCTGCATGGTATCAGTTCCATGTAAAACCACGATAGAGTGTCCCTCTTTTGCCAATTCACCAACTTTTTTGGAAATATCATCTCTTTGCTCATTAGTCATATCTAATGAATCAATAGTCATCAACGAATGAACAACAATTTCCGTATAAGGAAGCCTTAATCTGTCATTAATTCTTCTTTTTATAACTGTTTCACGATTATAGAGGGTACCATCAAACTCATCATAGGTTTTCTCGATTGTGCCCCCAGTCGTAATTAAGTTTATTCGAGTCCACTCATGTTTTTTTATCTCTGTATTAATCATTTTTTTTCCTTAAAACCTTGACTCTCAAGGTATTGCAACCATATTGTTTTTGTCTAGTTTTAATTTAAAGATTATTAAGAATAACAAGGAGTTAACATGTCTACAAGAAAAGGGCACATCTCGGTAAACACGACTGATATTTTTCCAATTATTAAAAAATGGCTTTATTCAGAGCATGATATTTTTATTAGAGAGCTAGTTTCAAATGGTTGTGATGCCATTACAAAAAGAGCAACGATAGCAAGAACATCTGGCCAAGAAGTAGAGTCCGGAAAAGTAGAAGTATTAATTGATAAAAATGCAGGCACGATTACCTTCAAAGATAACGGTCTTGGAATGACAGAGGAAGAAGTTGAAAAGTATATTGCCCAACTTGCCTTTTCTGGGGCAGAAGAATTTGTTCAAAAAATGAAGGATGAAGGAGAAGAGAAATCTGATATTATCGGTAAATTTGGTTTAGGTTTTTATTCAGCATTCATGGTTGCTGATAAGGTTGAAGTCGAATCTCTTTCAATGAACGAAGGGGCCGTTGCAACAAAATGGACTTGTGCAGGTGATACGGATTATGAATTCTCACAATCTGATAAAGAAAGTGTAGGAACAGAAATCACTCTTTTCATCAACGAAGAGAGTAAGGAATTTCTTGATTCATGGAAAACAAGAGAAACAATAAAAAACTATTGTGACTTCCTTCCCTACCCAATTCATTTAAAAGACTTAAATGAAATAGCCAGAATAACTGAAGAGAATGCTAAAGCAGAAAAAGAAGAGGACAAAAAGCCAATTCCTGACGATATTATTAATGATACTAATCCGCTTTGGAAAAAAGACCCTTCAACTTTAAAAGATGAAGATTATATTAAATTTTATAAGCAACTTTTCCCAATGGATCCAGAACCATTATTTTGGTTACACTTAAATGTTGATCATCCATTTACACTTCAAGGAATTTTATTCTTTCCAAAACTAAATCCTAACAAACCAAATAACGACTCAAACATTAGACTTTACTGTAAACAAGTTTTTGTTTCTGATAATGTTAAAAATGTTATTCCTGATTTCCTTTCACTTTTAAAAGGTACAATTGACTCTACAGATATACCTCTTAACGTTTCAAGATCTGCTCTACAAGGTGATCCAAACATCAAGAAAATCTCAAACTATATTGTAAAGAAAGTTGCTGAGAGTCTTAAAAAACTTTATAAAAAAGATAGAGAAAAATACGAGTCAGTTTGGGAAGATATCGGACTTTTTGTTAAATATGGTGTTATTTCAGATCCTAAGTTTGATGAACAAATGAGAGAAAGAGTTATCTTTAAAAACTCTGAAAACAAATATGTAAGCTTATCTGAATACACAGATTCTATTCCAGAAAAGCATAAAGAAAAAATGAAAGGAAAAGTAGTTTATTTTGAAGATCATGCTTCAGATGACTCTTTAAGATCACAACTTTTAGAAGAGGGTGTCCACGCGATCACAACTGATGCTTATATCGATCCTCATTTCACTCAGCATGTCGAAATGCAAAAACAAGGCGATGTAGAATATAAATTTCAATTAGTAGATAACGCAATTGAAGATGTATTAGAAACAGAAAACACATCAGAAAGTGACGTAAAAATCAAAGACTTGTTTACAAAGCTATTAGTTGGAGAGAAGGATGAAAAAAATCCGGCTCAAATGGAAATAGAAATTAAAAATTTCAAAAATTCAAAAACTGCAGCTTATTTCAAGGTTGATGAATCTATGAAAAGATTCCAACAAATGACGAAATCAATGGGACAGTCTAATTTTGAGATGCCTACGAAAAAGACTTTAGTTTTAAATCCTTCTCATGCATTAGTTAAGAATGCTTTTAAATTATCTGAATCTGCTGATAAAAAGGAACTTGCCGATAAGCTTTGTTATCATATCCAAGACCTTGCAGCTATTTCAGGTGAAGGGTTAAACGATGAACAAAGAAAATCCTTTGTTTCGAGATCACAAGATTTAATGTCTGAACTTACAAATCTAGCTCTTTAATTCATATGGGGGAAGTTAAACCTTCCCCTGCTTTTTCTCACTCGCTTTCAACAATCGCACTTATAAATCTACAACTGATTCAAATGCAATATCTTTAACTTTATTAAATTTAGTATGTCTTATGATATGATCATCACTTTCTTCTTCATTAAACTTTTTAGAAGATAGATCTCTTCTTTTATTTATATTTCCAAATTCGCTTCTTTCTTTTTCTTCTTGGCAGTCAATACAAAGTGAAGCTGTTGGCCTTGCCATAAGTCTTTTTTGAGAAATTTCTGAACCACAGTCTTCACATTCACCATAAGTACCTTCAAGAATTTTCTGTTTGGCTTCCTCAACTTTCTTAAGAAAAAGAATGTTTCTTTGATCAAGTCTCATTTTAAGATTTTGTTCTTTTTGTGCATTAGTTACATCAATCTCATCACCTTTCGTATTGAGTTGAAGAACTTTTTGGAGTTGAGCACTACCGTGTCTGTCACTTAACATCTCATTAAATAATGTCATAAACTTCTGTCTGCTTTCCTTGTTCATCCTAAACTCCTTATTTAAAAATGTAATTTTGAATTGCCTTAAATCTTCCTAATTTAGTAGATCAAATCCTTTGTTCTACCGGCTTTCTTCCTAAGTTTCTGTTTTCTGTGCAAACATCCTATCCGCACTTCAAAGTGAACTTCCTGTTCTCTTTGATGCCATACCTAGAGCAGGATCCATGCCAATTATCAAAATTCAAAAAATCAAATACTTATACAGCTTAAGATAGCTTTAGACTCAGTGCCACAATGTCAAAAGTGCATTTTGCCACTGTTAAAATGGCCCTTTGTAAGATTAAGTAATATTTATTTAAGTTAGTTTAGGGTTATTTTCTGATGAGTTAAGAGATATCCTAGAAAAAATTGTTGTCGAAAAGCAGCTAGAAACTTGCATATATCAAAAAATCTAATTAAACATACTCATCACTATCAGGGCCAATAGAAATATGGCCTTGATCAATTTTTTTGCGAATGAGTTCTAATACCTTTGATTGAGCTTCTTCAACTTCAGATAATTTTCTGGGCTTTCCTTTTAGCCCATCTTCAATATCTAGTTTCATTCCAGTTGAAACCATTCCTAAAAGTTTTTCAACGATAGATTCATCTACCGTCCTTAACGAAAGTCCAAATTCCTCTAAGGGAATATCCCTTAAAAGACTTACTAGCATAGGTGCGGTTAAATATTTTAAATCATCCATTGAAATAAGGTTTTTTTCTAACTTCTGCGCCATTAGAGGATCTTTCGCTCGAATTTCCTCTAAAAGTTTTTTTTGAGCTGGAGCCCCCAGACCCATTAACATTTTAGCAGCTTCTTTAACCCCACCTTTAAACATTAGCGTGACCTTATAAATGGATTATCTTGAAGTAAGTAATTTTGAACATAATCTTTAACTCCATCCTCAAGTGAATGAAACTTAAACTCAGGAAGAGCATCATTAAGTTTTTGCATATTAGCTTGAGTATAATACTGATATTGATTTTTTAAATTATCAGGCATATCAATGTACTCAATATTAACATCCTTATCCATTGCTTTAAAAGTAGCCTCAACCAAATCTTTAAAACTTCTCGCCTTTCCAGTTCCTAAATTATAAATTCCATTTATACCTTTGTGATTGGTAAACATTAATTCATACATTGCATTTACAATGTCTTTAACATAAACAAAATCTCTTAGTTGTTCACCATCTTTAAAGCCATCTTTATAGGACTTGAAAAGCTTCATTTTTCCACTTTCATTTATCTGATTAAAGGCGTGGCAAACAACTGATTTTTGTCCACCTTTATGGTACTCATTGGCTCCATAAACATTAAAGAATTTTACACCATACCATTTCTTGGGACGCTTTAATTGTTTAATCACCCATTCATCCATTAGTTGCTTAGACCATCCGTATGGATTTAGTGGTTGAAGCTTTTCTAGTTCATCTTCATTATCATCAAAGCCAAACTCACCATCACCATAGGTCGCAGCGCTGGAAGCATAACAAATAGGTACATCATATTCTGAACAGTACCGATAGAGAATTTGAGAATACTCAACATTATTTTTCATAAAATAATCAACATTAGTTTCAGTTGTCGTAGAGCAAGCCCCCATATGATAAATTTGAGTTACTCCTTCTTCAAAAACAGACTCTAAAATATCAGGTTGAATAAACTCATCAGCATGAACGAACTCTTGGAATTTAACACCTCTAAGGTTTAGCCATCGTTGATCACTTTCAAGACGATCAACAACCAATATATTTTCTATTCCTTCATCATTTAACTTTTTTACAATACAGCTTCCAATAAAACCGGCAGCTCCAGTTACGATATACATATTTATCTCCTAAATTTATTCTATATTATCACCTTCCAGATGGTTCCAGCAACTATTTGGTTTAGCAACGAGTCAAGTTGACACAAAGCTATACCAAATAGTTGCTGGAACCTTTTAAAATATGATAAAAATTGCAAATAATAAGGAGTTTATATGTTAAAAAATGGTTGGTTTTACGAAAGATCATTTCACGATACTTTTTCAATGGGTTGGAAAGTAAAAAAAGTTCTACACTCAGAGCAATCTAAATTTCAAAAAATTGATGTTGTGGAAACTGATGCTGTCGGAAAACTCTTACTTCTTGATGGGAAAACTATGGTTAGTGAACTTGACGAATTTGTTTACCACGAAGTAATGGCGCATATACCTTATATGGTTTCAAGAAAGTGTAAAAAAGTCCTTATCATAGGTGGCGGCGATGGTGGTGTTGTCAGAGAGTTTGCAAAACATAAAGATATAGAACAGATAGATTTAGTAGAAATAGATGAAAGAGTTATTGAAGTTTCAAAGAAGTTCTTCCCTGAATGTACATCCGCTCTTTCAGATAAGAGAGTTAATATATTACCACAAGATGGATTCGCATTTATAAAAGCAAAGAAGAATGAGTACGATGTGATTATTATCGACTCTACTGATCCAGAAGACTTTGCATCTGGATTATTTACATCTGAATTTTATACAGATGTCTACAATGCACTTACAGAAGATGGAATTATGATGAATCAAACAGAAAATCCATTTCTTGATGAGTACGGAGTTAAAAACATCTACAATAATATGCGAAAGTCTTTTCCTTTCGTTCAATCCTTTACAGCTCCAATGTCTATTTATCCTGGCGTTTTTTGGACATTTGGTTTTTCATCTAAAAAATATTTGGGAACACATATTAATCCAGTAAAAAGACAACAAATGTCTGGAATTGAGAAAGATTTAAAATGGTACAATATGGATTGGCATAAGGGAGCTTTTGCCATAAGCAATTTCCACAAAAACAAAATAGGACAAAATTAATCATGGATAAAATTTGTGATCTCAGTGAAATGGAACAAGCGAAACCATTCATTTCGACTAATTATGCAGAAGCATTCTTTAAAAATAGTACCCACATTATTGGTTTTTGCTTTGATGGAACCACAAGTTTTAGACCTGGAGCTAGATTTGGGCCTGACGCCATTAGAGATGCTAGTTTTGGATTAGAGGAATACTCTCCCTATCTTGATAGAACGATTAAAGATTACAATATCATCGATTGTGGAAATCTTCCTATCTATCCTAGTAAATGGAAAGTTACTAATGATTATTTTCATGGTGTGACAAAAGATCTTAGACTTAAAGATGACCAAATAAAGCTTCTGACCTTAGGTGGAGAACACTCTATTTCATATGGTCCAATAAGGCTTTATCTAGAACAATATGAGGACTTAGTACTTATTCATCTTGATGCACACACTGATCTTCGTGATGGATATTTAGAAGAAAAATTCTCTCATGCTTCTATCATCCGAAGAGTATGGGATCATATGGATGAAAAAAATATTCTTCTTCAGTACGGCATTAGGTCAGGTCAAAAAGAAGAATTTGATTTTATGAAAAAACATAACACCCTGTGCTCTTCTTTAAATGATTTACTTGAAAAGGTTAATTCAATTAGTGCTACCAGACCTGTATATTTAACCCTCGACTTAGACTTTTTTGATCCCGCTTTTATGCCAGGAACTGGTACCCCAGAAGCTGGTGGAGAGACATTCCATAGTTTTGTAAGTTTAATGAAAATTCTAAAGGACAAAAACTTTGTCGGAGCCGATATCGTTGAGCTCGCTCCAATGATCGACTCAACAGGAAACTCATCTGCATTTGCTTCTAAAGTGACTCGTGAGGTTTTACTGGCCCTACAAAAGTAGAATCTTCAATTTTTTCAGAAGCAAGTTCCCTTTGTGGTTTTTTTGCGTGCTTCTTTCTTAGTAAATAAGATAAGCCAGATCTGTTTCCTAAGTAATAGTAAATATCTTGATTTAATTTATCTTTAACATCTAAATCTGCCCCATTAGAAGACAATAATATGACGCCCCCTAGGCATTTATTTTGAGCAGCAAAAAGAATAGGAGTCATACCTGTATTATCTTTGTGGTTGATATCTACCTTATTTTCAATTAAATATTCTAAAACTTCCATATGGCAACGCTTTACTGCAGAAAAAATTGGTGTTCTTTTTCTATACTTTCCTTCCATATTAATAATATCTGGTTTAATTGCGACAAATTGTTTTAATAAGTCCAACTTTCCCATATTTACACTTAAATGTGGTGCATAGCTTCCCATAATTTCAGCTTCCCAAGGAATGGATTCAGGATCTTTTAGATAGCCAGCAATAGATTTTTCATCATTTTGGACAAGTGCCAATAAAAACTTTTTATCTGTTATGTTTTCAATCTCCTCAATTTTATTTTTCAACTTTTGAACGATAGGATCACTCTGTTTGAAGTGCTCTTTTAAAAAACTCTTATCTTTATAAATATGATCAAAAATAAGTAGAGGAATCGCCACAACTAGGACTTTCCATCCTATTCTAAATGCATCTCTTCTAAAAACAAAATAGGAACGAGTCTCATCTTTTAGCATTTTCAAAGAACTTTGGGTCGCCAAAAAGACAGCGACAATAAGCAAAATTAAGAAGCCATACTCTCGCAGCATGATATTTTTCTCAAATACGACCAAAACCATTCCAATCGAAAAAACAGCTAAGATTATTTGTATAAACATTTCTAAATACTTATGAAAGTATAAAAATGAATTTTTGAAACTTGCTTGAGAGTGCTGCATTCTTGAAAAGTCGACCCTTTTATTAAAAGCTATAATATTGGCTAAAGTTAACGCCATCAAAAATAAAATAACAATAAACAAAAAATGAAAATCAGGAAATGAGATTGAAAAACCATACAAGAAGACTGATGCAATAGGAATCAGTTGAACTATATCAGCAATGGATTTCAAAAAAATAATTTCGTATTTACTCAAAGGAAGGGCCAGAAGATGTTTTATATCAAACATCAAATTATTTCTAGCATTCATTTTTCCGGTGAAAATCATAAACATGACATAAAAGCTATATTGCATCATAGCTTCAGCTGCGCCTTTATGTGTTTCAAAAAAGTAAGTTGTTAGCCCATAGATAATAAAACTGAGAACAGTTAAAAAGGCAATTCTAACTTTGTTAAAGATGAGATTATACTTAATTAAATGAAGAAATGTATCTAAGTTCATGCGACTTGATCCCCTTCATCAAATAACTCATCCAACAGTTCAATAGGTCTAACCTTTACCTTATGATGATCATCGATAAAAATAACTTTTTGAACAGAATTATGTAAGTCTTCAGCGATATTTGTAGCTAAAAGAAGTGCACATTCATGCTCTTCTCTAAATTTGTTTAAATACTTAAAAAAGTTTCTTCTCGACTTTGGATCTAAAACTGCAGTCACTTCATCAAAAAGATATAGTTCCGCTTTTGCAGAAAAAGCAGCGATGAGCATTGCCTTTATTTTCTGGCCAGTTGAAAGGGCTCCAAATTTCTTATTTCGATCAATCTCAAAAAGGTTTAACAAATATGATTCTGTTTCTAAATCATACTTTGGATAAAAGTATTGATAGAACTTAAGCATATCTTTTACGGCAATATGTGAGGGAATTAACATGTCATGGGTTACAATAAAAATTCTATTTTTTTGTAAACGAGTACTATCATTAGGATCTTCTCCGAAAACAAAGATTTTACCGGCATCTAACTTTCTCATTCCCATTATCATTTCTATTAGTGTCGACTTCCCTGCACCATTCTTTCCTAAAATTCCGAAATAATCATTTTTAAAAACTTTTAGAGTTAAGTTCTTATAAATAGGCTGACCATTAGGAATACTGTAGCTCACATTTTGAAAGTCGATTATCATAAATTACCTCTATGATCTTATCGGACATTATTTTTAAATTTTTAATTGAATTAGATTAAGAACTAGGTTCTAAGTCCTTGTTTTTACTTTTAAAAGGATCTACGATCAACTTCACCGCTAACACTCCTATCTCAAATAGAGCTACCATTGGAACCCAAAGTGCCATCATAGTGATCGGGTCAGGAGGTGTGAGTACTGCTGACATTACTGCAAACCCAGTAATAACATAGCGTCTTGCATCTGATAATTTTCTACCATTTACAAGTCCCATAAAGCCAAGAATGAGAATAATATTTGGTAATTGAAATAAAAAACCTAAGAAGACTAGAATTTTACATGACAGGATAATGTAATCTTTTAAGTTCATCATGGCATCTACATTTTGAACCCCAAAGCCCAAAATCGTGCCAAAGGTAAAAGGAAATACAATAAAATATCCAAAAGCAATGCCGGCCCAAAACAAAAGAAAACTTACAAAGAGAAAGGGTCTAATAAGTTTAACCTCATTATCGTACAAGCCAGGTTTAATAAAAAACCAAATTTGGCTAAACCATAAGGGTGAAGATACAATAATTGCTGACCAAAATGCTAGTTGGAACTGAGTAAGAACTTTATCCAGAAGCCCAAGAAAAATAATTTTACCATCATCATCTAAAGCTTTTCGTAATGGTACCAAAAGAAAGTCCTGAATTTGCTCTCCAAAATGATAACATACAAAAAAAGCCACAAATAAGATTAGAACAATTCTAATCACACGTGATCTAAGCTCATCTAGATGATCTGTTAAGGCCATTTCTTTCATTTTAAACATGTCTCCTTCTTCTTGAGTATTCTAGTCAAGAGAGCCTATTCTTGCAATTTAAAAAGACAAAGGACTCATCGGTGAATATAATAAAAATATGAAATACTTAAGTCTTTTATTAATATTTACTTACTCATTTAGCTCTTTTGCGAATAATAAAGCATTTTTAAAATGCCTTGGGTCTGAAGAAAAATACTTTCACACTCAAAAATTATCCGGTCCCTATTTAAAGTTAAATGAAAAACTCATAAGTGCTTTTATCCAAATGAGTGAAACTTTAACAATGAAAGATTCCTTTCAAAAAGAAGTCTGTGAAAATAAAGATACCCTCCCAAGTATTAGGACACTTGAAATAATTCTTTTTCATAAAAGAAAAGCATTTATTTCCAAAGCCCCCAAGGGAGATCTGGTCAATATATCTATAGATGAACAAGGAATTGATACAATTCTAGAAACTAGCACAGAGGCATTTGTTAACTTAATTGACGAGCTTCAAGCTAATTCCAAAAAACCAAATTGTATTTTGGAAAATATACCAGAACTTAATAAGTTTTATTTCAAAGCTCGACATATCCAGGAGGAAGTTGGTATGGCCAAACTAATCATGGAAATAGAAGATGTTAAAGCTGTTTTTACTAAATTAAACTCAAAGTCTTTAAGTTCAAAATGTTTTGAAAACGCTCCTAATGAGAAAAATTAGCTTCCAATCGTATTTCTACAACAGTCTCAAGTTTTCCAAAAATAAAGTTTTCAATTGATTTTTTTAAGAGTGCTAAATCATTTTGAAAGTCTAAAACTTCAAGTTCAATAACAGGAAGATCAATATTTTTTAGTCGTATTTTTGCATCTTTTAGATCTATATGAGTATAACTATCAAAACCTTCCAAGGCCGTTGAAACAATATCATAAATTTGCTCAACGGACTTTCCTGCAAGATACAATTTTGAATCAGCTTGTTTTTTTGAAAGTTTTTTTATCAACGGTAGGCAATTCCCACAAAGAAGACCGGCGTTAGTCTCTTTTTGTAATGATTTTAGATCTCCATTTTGAGCTTGAAACTTATCAGTAAAGTCTTTAAGACTTAATTTATTACATCTACATACAATTTCTTTAGAGTTTAAATCTGACACTTGCCCAGGAAAAAAATACAAACTTAAAGCCTCTCGAACAAGATTCATGGCCTCAAAATCTTCAAAGGAATCTAACTTTATCAGTTGAGAGGAAGCTTTTACCAATTGATCTATATCTTGATCTAGAATTTGATCTATAATTTTACTAATCGACTGAGTCAATCTTCGGTTTTTTTCTCCATGAAACTTACAGCGATAAATTCTATTTTGTGCGTCTGCTCGAAAATAAAATTCGTAAGCTCCAATATGAGTTAAATTCTCTTCTATTAATTTATGCTCGGAAAAATGCTTAATCAAATTTTGGCTCATAAGGATTTGCAGGATCTAAAGTTAGAATTTTATACCCATCTTCTGTTATAAGAATAGTATGCTCAAATTGTGCTGAAGGTTTTTTATCTTTTGTAATCACTGTCCAACCGTCTTTTAAAAGCTTACAATGTCTTTTTCCCAAATTGATCATTGGCTCAACAGTAAAAGTCATTCCTGGCTTCATCTCAACGCCTGTTCCCCTTTTCCCATAATGAAGAATTTGAGGGTCTTCATGAAATTCTCTTCCAATTCCGTGTCCACAATACTCATGAACAACAGAGTATCCATGATCATGGGCAATCTCTTCAATTATAGCTCCAATATCCCCTATTCTTGCCCCTGGCTTACATACTTTAATACCTTCCATCATACATTTGTAAGTAATGGCCACTAAGTCTTTGATTCGTGGATCCACATTTCCAATAAAGAAAGTTCGGTTCGTATCCCCATGAAACTTCTTATAATAAGTTGTGACATCTATGTTTAAGATATCTCCATCTTTCAATTTATCTTTTTTAGAGGGAATTCCATGACATATTACCTCATTTAAAGATGTACAAACGGATTTTGGAAACCCATGATAATCTAACGGAGAAGGATATGCGTCATGACCCACAATAAAATCATGGCATAATGTGTTTACATCTTCAGTAGTCATACCAATCTCTAACTTATCAGCAATGAAGTTAAGTGTTTTTGCTGCAAGTTGGCAAGACTCGGTCATTATTTCAATCTCTCTTTGAGACTTAATAGATATCATTTTTCTACTCCAATATTAAAATTTTAGGCCATACTACATGCTTTAACTGAATTTCGCTAGTCTCTCTAAAAATTATGGACTAAAATTACCTATGGATTTTCAAGTTTACAGAGCAAATGCGTCATCATATCAAGACTCAAGATTTTTGAGCAAAGAAAAGAGGGTTTTGGAAGAGATTTCAGGGGTTAAATACATACAAAGCTTACAAGAAGCTAAAAAGGACAGCCCTTTTATCCTCATAACCAATACCCACACCCAGCTGGAGCAAATAGCAAAACCAATTTTAGACAAAACTCAACTCATTGTTCACCCAAATTCTGGTTACGATAATTTTAATAATAGTATTATTAAGGAATCGAGCATACCTATAACCATTGGTAATCCCATTAGGGCCAATGCAGTTGCAGAATATACACTTTCAACAATTTTTAATCACTTTTGCCAAATACCAAATCACCATCACTGGCTAAGCAATAGAACTTGGAAGAGAAAACTTTTAAGAGATCAAAAGGTTGTTATATTAGGCTATGGCCATATTGGTAAGATTCTATATAACACTTTAAAGCACTTGTGTCGTGAAGTTATAGTCTTTGATCACTTTATTGAGCAAGACATAAATCCTAATATAAAATCTAACTTTAGCCCCAAAGAATTCCAGGGAACTGATATTTTAATTGTGGCGGCTAATTTGAACCCAACAAGTTATAAATATATAAACAAAGCTATCTTTGATGAGTTGAATAAGAGTTGCCTAATCATAAATCCTGCGAGAGGAGAAATAGTTGATGAAAATGACCTTATCTCTTTTCTAAAACAAAACACCCAATCTTTTGCTTATCTTGATGTTTTTGAAAAAGAGCCATTTGCCCCAGGTCATATGGGAGATCTAAAAAACCTGAACAAAACCTCACACATTGCTGGCGTTTACGAAAAATTGAACTCAGATATTATTTCCTTTGAATATATTGTAATCAAAGATTATATTGAAGCCATCAAAAATAATAATATAAGCAAATTTGAGCATGAATATGCAGAATGCTTGTTAACAAATAAAAGTGAGTACAATGAATCCTCAATTCTTAGATAAAATTAATTCTTATTTAACTCCCCCTGGAAATGGAGTTTTTACAGTCCACACAGCGAGAAAAAATAAAGAACTTATTCATCAAAAAATATACAATACGGTTGAGCCAAGTGAGGTTCAAGAGGCCTGGAGAGAATCCCTATCATCACTCAATGATTCTAAAAAACCATGTCTGCTTGGAGTGACCATGGATACCGGAGGTGGAATTCAAAGGGGAGCTAACTGGGGACCCCTATTCATTAGAAGTGTTTTAGATTTAAATAACTTTTTTGACTTTGGTGATGTGAAAACGATCCCTCACCTCCTGCATGATAAATACTTAAATGAGAATACGATTCAAAATTGTCAAAAGGCTCTCTATCAAAAAGAAACAGCTTTACCGGTTAGTGCTTTAAGTATTACAGAAGATTTTTGTAAAGAATTTTATGATAATTGCCCTGATAAAGTCCTCATGGCCATGGGGGGAGACCACTCAGTTAGTTATGCATTGGTAAAACCATGGTTAATCGCAAAGAGACAAAAAAATATCAAAACTGCAATTATACACTTTGATGCACATACTGATCTCATGAGTGAAAGATTAGGTATCGATATTTGCTTTGGTTCTTGGGCATATCATATGATTGAACTTCTTGAAAAACCATCACATCTAATTCAATTAGGAATAAGATCCAGTGGAAAGGATAAAGAATTCTGGGAACAATCACTTGGTGTTCAACAGTTTTGGGCAGATGAAATAAAAGACAATCCTGCAAAGGCTCTTCAGCAGGTTTTAGATTACCTAAAAGAAGAAAAGATTGATGAAGTTTATATTAGTTTTGATATCGATGCATTAGATCAAGCTTATGCTAGTGCAACAGGAACACCTGAGCCAGGAGGACTTGAACCTCATCACTGTAGCCTTTTTATTAAAGAAATAAGCAATTATGTTAAAGTAACAGGTGCAGACTTAGTTGAAGTTGCGCCTTTTGTTCAATCTGTAGAAAATAATGATCTCGCACCTGAACCTAATACAACCTTGCTAAGTTCAAAAATAATTATGGAGAATCTAACGGAGGCCATTAATAAATGCCAGTAATTTTTCCTCCAATTGAAAGTGCCTCTCCCGAAGGTTTACTTGCTATTGGCGGCAATTTAGATGAGCAAACTCTTTTGACTGCTTACAAACAAGGAATTTTTCCTTGGCCAATTTCCGAAGACTCCCCTCTTACTTGGTTTAGTCCAGACCCAAGAGGACTTTTACAAGTAAAAGACCTTCATCTTTCAAAATCATTTGAAAAGTTTTTAAAGAAAACACAATTTAAAATTAAATTCAATACTCAACCTGAAAAGGTCATTAGGAATTGTGCTGAGGTCTCTCGTAAACACGAAGAAGGTACTTGGATAACTGATGAAGTTGTTAATGCCTATTTGAACTTCTTTGCAGCAGGCCATGTTTATACAGTTGAAGTCTATGAAGGAAATGTACTAATTGGTGGACTCTACGGCGTTACGATCAATAATTACTTATCAGGTGAATCTATGTTTCATCTAAAAACGAATGCTTCTAAGATGGCATTGTATTACCTAATTCTTATTGCGAAGATAAATCAAATACCTTGGATTGATACTCAGATGGTTACTCCCGTAATAGAATCTTTTGGAGGGCAACACTTACCCCGAAAAAGTTTTATAGACTTATTGAATCAGCAACTTTTGCAAGAAAATAAAAGAAGTCATATCTTTAATTATTCCCAACAGAAACTAGATCAACTTTAGATACCTTATATTTTTTGGTTAATACAATAGCATCAACATAACAGACATTGACACATAGGCCACAAGTAACGCAGTCATCTACTTTCAAATTAAATTTCAATGGAGCTTCACCTGTCTCTAATGTTGAAGGAAAATTTACCATATTTGCTTTTTCAATTTGAATGGCATTTGTAGGGCATATTTCCTCGCACAACTTACAGCTTGTACAAACTGTATTTCCAACATTATCCTTTACTAGTTCTGGATAAAAGTCTTTAAACAATTTTTTTAATCTAATACTGTCTGTAAAAGCTCTTTTTTCGAAATGTTTAAATCGAAGCATAATTGCCAGAACTTTTAAGTTTTTAAAAAGATTAAGAAAAAAAGAGATTCGGCTAGTTTTATCAATATTTATAATCATTACAGTTCTACCTCTTTCAAATCAATTCCAATGATTTTCCACAAAGGCGAAATAAAATCAATATGATTTCCAATAACCGATTTTTCAAAAATAACCTTAAGGGAAGTTTCATGAGCTGTTACATTAAAATTTTGAATCGCCTCAGAGTCAAATTGGGAAATTCCGAATATTCCATTATGCCCCTCCATGATATTAGAATAATCAATTTTAGAATGTTCTAAATAATTTTTGACAGATTTTCTATATTCCTCTTCATCTTTTAAATCACCCGACATTTTAACTCTTGCAAACTCATTAATTCCTTCAACCATAACACTGCCAGTAGGTAAATTATCTAGGACTTGGATAATAATTTTTAAGGATTGTAGAATTTCTTCCATTTTGATTAAAATCAAATCAAATGCTTTGCCTTGAGTCCCAACAGGAACTTCAAACTCTATATCATTGTAAAAATAATATGACTTCAGCTTCCTAAGATCTAAGTTTACACCAACCGCCCGTACAACAGGACCAGATAAACTCCAAGAGGAAGCCAATTTTTTACTAATAAGAGGAAAAGAAAACTCTCCCTTAATAGAATCTTTAAGGATTAAACTTTTATAAACATCCCAAATGCTTTTTTCAAGCCTTACAATTTCATCTCCTGTTCTGGTAATCCAAACTTGTGAAATATCTTTAATTAAGCCTCCAGGCCGGATGACTCCAGTTCCAAATTCATTTCCAGTATAAGAAATAAAAAGAGATTGAATAGCCTTGATCCAAAGCTTGCAGTTATCATAGAATACGGGAATTTGATATTCTCTTGCTAGATTGAAGAAATATATAAGGTGATTTTGAACTCTCTCTAATTCTGTCAAAATCATTCGAATAGCTTTTGAACGGTCACTTAAATTAATAGAGTTTGCATCTTCAAAGTTTTTTGCCATGAGAAATGTCCAAAAAATAGATTTTAATGGAAAGTAAGATTCAGCTAATTGATACCGCTTACGCTCAGTTGCTTCGGCCATAATTTTTTCAAATCCGATATGATAGAAGCCAGACATTATTTCACATTTCTTTACTAGATCATTCTTAAGTACGACTTTAATATCGTGTAGATTTCTTTCTAGGTGATGATTACTTTTTAGAAATTTTATATAACTTCGATCACCATTTAGAGCAACTTCAAATCGCTCTTCTGTATCATATTGATCATCAAAAATTCTTGTATAATCCCTATTAAAGTTTATTCCATGGATTGAAAAAAGTTTCTGTTCCAATGCACTAGCATTTCGCCACAGATGAGTAATACTTTTGATAACTTGGTGGTCATCAAATTCAAACTTAATAAAAAAATCATCACCAGATTCGACATCAATAAAAAAATACCGAAGATTTTTTTTACCTTCATTATTAACGACTAGTTGGATATCTAGCAGCCAAATATAAGAAAAATAACTTTTTAAATTAAATAGATGTAAATCAATTTTTTTGGCATCACTAATAAAAACATTTATACCTGAAGTAGTTGTTTTTCTGGGAATATTGATTATTTCTTCAATTCTTTTAATCATCTAACTTCTTCCTTACAAGCAAGGTGACTTCTTCCACTATTTCATCCAAATCATAAGGGTATTTATCAATTCTAAGATCAGCTTTATCCTCTAGCTTTACCCTTGCCTCAAAATCATTAGAGTAAATCTCTGGATATATACTCCCTCGCAGCACGACTAAAATTTTTTCACGCTTATTTTTTTTATTGAATGATTCGTAAAAAAGTCTTTCTTGTAATTTATTAAGAGGTCCGCAAATAAAGAAGAGATTAAATTTGGCTTGAGTAGGATCAACATTAAAAATATGATTATAATTTGGAAAATCGAAATTAAACTGAAATGAATCTAGGACGTCATTTCCCCATAGACTTAAGGATAAATCCAAATCAGGGTAGTATGAAAAAATTTGTTTATAAATTTTATCTAAGATGTTCATTCTATAATTAATCCATCACGATTTAATTTAATTCGCCTTCTTTCCCATAAAGCATCTTTTGGAAAGAATTCAAATTTCACTTGTTTTTTGTTTTCTCTTTTATCCACACACTTAAAAACTTTATTGCTTTTTTTTACCCACGAATATATTTTTTTATGAGTACCTGCACTAGAGTTATCATAATCAATATAGCGATAAGTTGGATAATTTTGAGCACCAAGTATCTCAAGTTCTTTTACAGATGTCACGAAAGCATTATCAATATCCTTGGCTGAGCAAAACTCAAACTCTTCACTTCGTTTCTTACTTCTTAATTGACCACCGAAAGTCACAACTCTTTGCCAGCTATTTCGCCCACAATCATAAGAATATCCAAGTTGATACAGTCGATGAACGGCCGTATAATAAGCAAAGAACCAGTGCCTTTTCATATCGTTATTTATATTTGATGGATATATGTAATCAATACAGGTTAAATACTCATCGCTATACTTTCTAAAAGCATTAATAAACCTTTTAAAAAACAAAACATCACTCCGTCCTTTAAAGGCATTCGAAAAGCGAACTTGGTCCTTAATAGACTTTAGTTTATAAACACCACTTTCAAATTTTGATTTTTTATAAACACTATCATGAATAAAATCATACAATTTGAAACAACTTTTTCTCATTTTCACAAGTTTTTCATTAGAGAGAATAACAGACTTTCTATCTAAATAAGAAAGCGCTCTTTGTCTCGAAATCTCCACCCCCGCTCTAAAACCGGGATAAAAATCGTCAACAACTTGATTATTTCCTTGTCCATTTTCCATAAAAAAGATCATTTTTTCCCAATTTATTTTTTTCTTTAATGCTTCTAAGTCATCAACATTTTCATACTTAGGATGGTTCTTTTGAACACCAATTAGAACAATTCGAGAACTCCAATCATTTTGATTAAAACATCCTCCATAAATACACTCTTGCTCTATGATTCCACCTACAACCTTTGCCTCAAAAAAGTTGCTCGTAAAGTTTTCTTGATAAAGATTTTTATCACCAAACACAATAATCTTTTGAGGCGTGCCTAATTGATCTAACATTTTAGGTACATATCCTAATGTGTATGGTGGTCGGTGTATTGAGCCTGACTTTTTTTTCCAGATATCTTTTTGAGAACAGAACCTTCTTTTTAAGAAATGTTGACCGGAAACCATATCCAAATCAAATTGAAAATGAGAATCTTCAGGTGTCACGGCAATAAACTTTAAGGTATATTTCTCTAAATCAATTGAAGGATTTACATCATATAACATATGAACGGCATCACCGCCTTGGGCTGCCTGTAAGGAAAAAGTTCTACTCCCCGTGAACCATCTTGGTGTAATTCTTGAAACAATAGATTTTTCAAAAAGATCTTCTTCTTTATTATTTCCTTTAACCTGCCTTATCTTTTCTGAAAGAGTACAGGCAGTGAAGATTAATATAAAAAATAAAAAGAAGACCTTTTTTTTCATTTTGTTTCCTAAATTTGTGTTGACTAAGTCTTACTTATCCTACAATATAACAACTCAACTATTTTGGTCCGGTGGTGGAATCGGTAGACACACAGGATTTAAAATCCTGCGGCCATTAGGCTGTGCGAGTTCAAGTCTCGCCCGGACCACCAAAATATTTAATTACTTCCCAGATATTTTCTCTTAAAATTCACATCTAGACAAATAAAACCATAAAAATTCAATAACTTTACTTCCCGCATTAAATAAAAGATAATTTACAAAACACCTAATTGAAACTATCTAATTTAAGAAAAATCTTAGGGTATTATAATGGAAAAAATAACAGCAATCATTCCTTGTTTTAACGAGGAGCACAATATAAAAAGCGCTATCGAATCTTGTCTTTTTGCAGATGAAATTATTTGTGTAGATTCATTTAGTACTGATAAAACAACTGAGATTATCAAGTCATATCCGCAAGTAACCCTACTTGAGCATGAGTATATTCACTCAGCAGCTCAAAAAAACTGGACTATTCCCCAGGCAAAACATGACTGGATATTTCTATTAGATGCTGACGAAACAACTAATAAAAAGTTAATCGACGAAATCAAAAGCACTATTGCTTCAAATCCCAAAGAAGTAGCATTCTGGATTGGAAGAGATAATTACTTCATGGATCAAAAGCTAAATTTTGTATGGAAGGGTGACGCAGTTATTCGTCTTTTTAGAAAAAGTAAATGTAAATACGAAGATAAGCACGTTCATGCAGAAATTCTAGCAGAAGGACCTATTGGTAGACTCAAACAAAAATTGGCGCACGATACTTATAAAGGAAAGGGGCTTGAGGCACATCTTCTAAAAGGTCAGCGCTATACTACTTGGGCGGCCATGGATAGAGTAAAGAAAATCAAAAAAGTAACTTTTTATCATTTATTAATAAAACCTATATTCGCATTTTTAAAACGTTATATCCTCCAATTAGGAATACTTGATGGGAAACCAGGCTTCATTATTTCCTGTATGGGCTCTTGGAATGTATTCATAAGAAATGTAAAAGTTTGGAGGATCCATAATGGTGAAAGCTTTGATACAAAACTAAAAAAATGAAAAATATCCTTTTTTTTAATTCTAATTATGCATGGGGTGGAGGTGAAAAATGGCATCTCACGATGGCACAGTCTTTATCTCAAAGAGGATATAAAATATATTTTTTGACAGGTAAAAATAGTGAATTAGAAAAAAAAGTTCACCAATTAAATTTTAAAAGCCTTTCACTTGAATTAAAAAACTTTTCGTTTCTATCTCCATACAAAAAAAACTTAATCAAAAATTTTATCAAGGGACATAGGATAGATATTTGTATTCTTAACCTCCCTAGAGATGTTAAAATCTGTTGTGCTCTGAAAAAAAAGTTAGGTAACGTTAAATTAGTTTATAGACGTGGAATGCCTCATCCAATCAAGGCTAATTTCTTAAATAAAATTCTTTATCCCAAGCTAGATTGTATAATTGCAAATTCAATTGAGATAAAAAAAAGTATTAGCTCTGAACTCCCCATGCTTAAAGAGAAAGTTCAAGTCATCTATAATGGTGTCGAAAAATTTGAAGTTCATGAAAAGCTTGTGGATAATAAATTTGTCATCGGAAATCTAGGGCGGCTAGTAGAACAAAAAGGTCACCACCATCTTATTAAGCTTGGAACAATTTTAAAAAGAAAGCAACTGAGTTTTGAAATATTAATAGCTGGGAAAGGTCCATTAGAGAATGATCTAGAAAAGTCTATTTTAGTTTCTCACCTCCAGGATGAAATAAAATTGGTTGGTCATGTGGATCCAAAACAATTTCTTAAGAAAATTGATCTATTTGTTTTTCCTAGTCATTTTGAAGGATCGGCCAACGCCATAATTGAAGCGACCCAAATGGGGATTCCAACAATTGCTTTTAAAACCAGTTCAATGCCAGAGATGGTGAAAGATGGAGAGACGGGATACCTTATTCCACCTTTTGAAGTAGAAAAAATGGCAGATAAAATCATTAAATTGATTCAGCAACCAAAATTGCTGGAAGAATTTTCTAAAAAATGTGAAGCCTTTTTAAACCAAAACTTTCTCCATGAACAAAAAATCACTCAACTTGAGGAAATCTTAAATGAAATCTAAAGTCCTAATCATTCAAACAGCCTTTATTGGTGATGTTATATTGGCCACGAGTCTGATTGAATACTTAAAATCTAATTTTCCAGAGTCTGAAATTGATTTTCTTTGTAGGAAAGGAAATGAAGGACTATTAGAAAATAATCCACATATTGGAAAAGTCTTTATTTGGAATAAAAACAAGAATAAATTTAAAAACCTTGTAAAGGTCACCTTAGAAGTCAGACGACAAAAATACGATTATGTCTTAAATATTCAACGTTTTTTTAATTCGGGATTCATCACGGCCTTCTCAGGAGCTAAAAATAAAGTTGGTTTTGATAAGAACCCTCTAAGTTTGTTTTTCACTAAGAGTATTGAACATAAAATACCTCACCATTTAGGGGGTGGATTTTTCCATGAAGTCCAACGTAATGCCCAACTTGCTTCAATTTTTCAAAATCAAATACCCATCCCTACTGACAAAAAATTAAAACCCATGCTCTATTTTAGTGAGGAAGATCATAGAAGTATTACGGATTTAAACCTTCCAGAAAACTATGTAGTCATGGCCCCCTCTAGCGTTTGGTATACGAAACAGTGGCATATTGAAAAATGGAAGCAATTGATAAGTAAATTATCAAAGGATTACCAAATTTATTTAATTGGAGCCCCTTCAGACAATGAATATTTGAAGCCTTTGTTAACTGATAACACAATTAATCTTGCAGGAAAACTTAATCTCAGGGAATCGGCTCTTTTAATGAAAGAAGCAAAACAAGTTTTTGTGAACGACTCTGCACCACTACACCTAGCAAGTTCAGTAAATGCAAAAACTACCGCCATTTTTTGCTCAACTGTTCCGGAGTTTGGTTATGGGCCCCTTTCTGATCAATCTCGTTTAATTCAAGTTGAACCACGATTGGATTGTATGCCATGTGGACTTCATGGACATTCTCAATGTCCTAAAAACCATTTTAACTGCTCAAACAATATTGATGTTAAAGAAGTAGCAAATTTCTAATTAATTATATTTCTGAAAGTTAAATTTAATCTCGGACTATGCACTTTTTTACGTTTGGGAATGGAATGTTTCCAAAACCTTTGAGTTTCATTGCCCATCACCAATAAATCTCCATCTCCCAGACTCACTTTGATTACTTCCTTTCTTTCTATATGCTTGAATAAAAAGTCTCTCTCAGCTCCAAAGCTAATAGATGCCAATGTTGGATTATTGCCCAACTCAGGCTCATTATCTTGATGATAAGACATATAATCATCCCCATTTCTATAAAGATTTACCAGAACGGAATTAAATAAAAGACTATATTCTTCTTCTAGTATATTTTTTATTTTATATAAAGACTTTGTCCAATATTTAGATTTCATCTCAATTCCTGAGTAATTATAAAGGACATTCTCATCACCATACCACGCGACTTTTCTTGGTTGGTCAAAGATTTTTCCAAACATTTTGATTTTGTCATTTCGCCATAATATATCATTGGAGATTAAATCCAAGTTAAATGATTTTTTAAAGATTCCTTTAGAAATGAATACAGTCCCATCATAAGGAAGAATATTTTTGCTATTTTGAAAGGATTTCAATTTCCACTCTTCTATTTTTCTGCGCTTTTTCGGAATATTGATCATTAGTTAAATGGATTGGACGATTAGCTCCATAACCGATACAGTTAAGTCTTTTATCACTCACCCCAAACTCCATTAATTTTTGACAAACAGCACGTGCCCTTCGTCCTGATAAGTTATAAACATCATCTGCTTTATTAGTTTCTATCGCCTTCTTAGTTTCAAAAATATGCCCTGAAACCTCAACTGTCACATTTGGATTACTTTTTAAAAAGTTTGCAAACCTGATAATTTCCTTGGATGCATAAGGTTCGATAGGCCGATCAGTCCCTGGATAGAAACGTACATCATCAAGAGTGATCTTTTCCCCGACATCAAAATTTTGAAAAACTTGCCCAGAGTCATCACCTTGAGTTTGGTTAATGAGTGTAATTTTTTTTATTTCTGCATTCTTCTCTTTAATTATTTCATTTTTGTTAGAGACTTGCTCTGATAATTCTGCGATTTTTTGTTTTAATTTCAACTCTTGTTTAGAGAAACTTAATTTTAATGACTCAACCTCCATTTTAGAGATTAATTGATCATCTTTGAAAAGTTTTGCCTTTTCCTTTGAATCTTTTTCTACCTGTTGTTTTGCTTGAAGAATAAAGTTTTCATTTTCTTTCTTTTCTAACTCATTTTCAAGGTCACTAATTTTTTCTTTTAAGATAATAAGAGCTTCTTCCGACTCTCCCCCTTTCCCTAATTTTTCATTTTCTTTTTTTTGATTAACGAGAGCAATTATCGATACAATTAAAAAAACTCCTAAGCCTGACGCAAAAAGATCCACAACAGAGGCAGAGAAAATATTAACCTCTCTATTTTTTTTAGGCCTCAAACTTCATCCTCAACAATTTTGTTCACAAGATTTTCTAAAATATATTTACCAAAACGATTGATGCAATTTTCCTCTTTCGCCTCTAAATGTTGAGTTAAAAATTGCAAAATAACCGATAAAACTAAGGCAAGCAAGGTCGTATTAAAAGCAATACCTAATGAGCCCGCCATTTTCGTGAGGAGTTCTGGATCATCTAAACTTCCACTTCCTAACTCTGAGACGGCAACACCAATCCCATAAACTGTCCCCATGAAACCGAGTGAAGGAATTAACCAAATAATATATTTCAATTTACTATAACGAAGTTCAACTTGATGGAGAAAGAGTTCCAACTGTTTAGATAAGAAATCCGAAGTCAAACTTATGGACTTATTAGTTCTATATTGTAAGGCTATTTGGAGAATCATATAAGGTAAAATACCCATTTTTTCACTTGCATCTTCTTTTGATTTTTGGATTATGCTCGTTAAATTTTCTTCATCAATAATTGTTTCAAAATCTTCAGGAAGATACTTATTTTCTTGATACTGGCCTAAGGAATTAATGTCTTGATTTTTTCTAAAGACCTGGGCACAACCAACAAAGAAAATTAGCCACATAGTATCTTGGAAAGTGAGTGTAAGTTTTAGTTGAGTCTTTCCTAAAAATAGATTGGCCCAGAACTCAGGAAAAAAACTAAATAAAATATTTACAATAATGACACCGATAAATCCAACAAGTGTTGGTTCAAGTATCTCTTTCAGGTTATGCAGATTCTTCAAATATGGCCCCACAACAAGTACAATGAACTTTTTCTTTTCTTAAAACTGTACCACAATCACCACATCTTTTCATTCTTATAGACTTCACCTTCTTAAAAATATCTTTTTTATCAAGTTCTCTTGCAAATTTATAATCACGAATAAGACGGCTCATTGGCACACCTTCCATTGATGAACCAAATCTAATAAGTGTATCTAGTCGAACCTTTGCACTTCTGATTCTTTTATATTCACCATTGTGTAGAACAAAAGTTCCCGATTTGGAATTTAAATCCTCAATAAGAACACTTTCACCTGAAAAATAAATTTTTGCATGAGCCTTACTAATTGAGTCATGGTTAACTTTTAACTCACAACCAGAGCTACTTCCCACGGTAAATTGCTGAGTATCAACATTGGTATCCATCACACTCTCCTTTAAATTATTATCCCTTATCTCAGGTTAAAAATATAGGTTATTAATTAAGTATTTGAATTTGTAGTCTTATTAACGATGAAATAGCCAATAAAAACTGCCATTTTTGATTTTAAATAAAACAAAGTTAAGATTCTAAAATTTCCCTAAATTCACTTCCAATATTAAACAAATAGCAAGACTTTAGTACGGCCATTAAATCTGGGAGCCGAAAAATATTTGTCATTTCAAATATGAGGTCAAAATGAAAAAGCATTCTATAATTGATATTAATTACAAAAGCATTTCATCCAATTTAACACTTATTTCCCATTCACCAGATCAAAAGAAAGCTGCATGAAAATTCTCATTATTGATGATGAGGAATTCATTTGTGAAATTCTCAAGAATATGATCAGAAAACTTAGACCTCAAGCAGAAGTCGTAACTGCTTTTGATTACGCATCAGGCTTAAGAGAATTGAGGAACTGTGCCTTTGATTTTGTTCTAACCGATCATAGTCTTGATCAAGATAAACAAGGCCTTAACCTACTTAAAGAAATTAATAAAAATGGAGATCCTCCTGCAGCTTGCCTCATGAGTGGTTTTCTCCCTAAGTTAGACAACTTTGATTATGGAAATTCTTTCTTTTCACTTAGAAAACCTTTCAAAGAAGATGATTTAAATGCACTTTTAGATATTGTTTATAAACCTTAAGTAAGATTCTATTTCGAATGCTTTATAGCAATATCACCAAAATCACTAAAAATACCGTCGACCATAACTTCATCATAAAGGTAATCAAAAAGTTCCTTAGAGTCTTGAAATCCCTTTGGTAATTCATCAACCCTATGGGTATAAGGATGAACTTTTAAATGATATTTCTTAGCTAAACTAACCAAGTTTGTTTTAGAAATAACACCATCTTTTTCAGTTACTAAATGTTTTAGATAAGGCCCAATTCCATTGGCGTAAGTGGATATATCTTTAATTCCAGCTTCTGTCTTAAGGTTTTCATAATCAATAGAGCTTTCTTTCCAGCTATTCTCAGCAATTAAAACAATTAACGGCATTTTCGCATTAAACTCAGATCTTAATCTCTTTAAAGTTGGAGGATAGAAGCATTGAACGTAGATATTTGCATCATTTTTGTTATATCCATAGTCTTTAAGAATTTGAAAAACAATTTTCGCTATATCTTTTTTATGCTTTAAATGAAATTCAGGGCTTTTTAATTCTGGATATATTCCTATTTCTTTACGAGTTGATTTGTTTAATCCCTGAACAAGTTCAATATACTCTTTAAGGGTTGGTACCCTAAAAGTTGATTTATTTAAATCGAACCTTCCAGGAAAAACTTTTTTACCAGTTTTTAAATCAACTCTTTCATTTACAGTTAGTTTTTTAATTTCATTTAGCGTGAAATCCACAGCATAAAATCTTCCATCAGCTCTTTTTCTTTTTGGAAAAACCTTTGCTACATTCGTTGTAGTATCAATATGAATATCATGGAGGATTACAGCCTGATCATCTTTCGTTATAACGATATCGGGTTCAATATAATCGACTCCCCAAGCATGGGCCATAGCAACCCCTTCAAGTGTATGCTCTGGTAAATAGCCTGGAGCTCCCCTATGGGCGATAACAGTTTTATTCCTAGGGCTTGCACAAGAAACCATGATTAAGAGTAAGAAAATATTTTTCATAATTTACCTTTTGATAATCCAAATAATTCATATTTATAGGTATAATATAGTTAAACATTTACTAATGATAGGGAGAAAAAATGCAAGGATCGCTAAGGGCCCCTAATGCTCAAGAATTAAAAGTTTTAAAAAGATGGCAACTCAGTACATTTTGGGTATGTCTTATCGGGTATGTCGGGTACTATCTTTGTAGAAAAAATCTTTCAGCGGCCATTCCCCTAATAAGTAGCGAATTCGGATATACGAATTCTGAATTAGGTTTAATTGCTCTCTATGGTGAAATTTCTTATGCCATTGGTAAATTTATTAATGGACCTCTGGGAGATAAAGTTGGAGGGAAAAAGATTTTCTTATTAGGAATGATTGGTGCAATCATTGCGAATTTACTTTTCTCCATAGGCTCTCACCTCGTTTATTTCATTATAATCTGGTGTGTCTGTCGTTATTTTCTTTCTATGGGATGGGGTGGTTTAACAAAAATGATAGGCCATTGGTATGAACCAGAAAGAAATGGAACTATCATGGGTTTTATTTCCTTGAACTTTCAATTCGGTGGAGTTGTCTCTACCCTATTTGCAGCTTTTATAGTTTCAATGGGAGCAAGTTGGAGAGAAGTTTTTATCTATCCTCCTATTGTTCTAGGTTTAATATTTATTTGGTCTTATTTATGTTCCAAAGACTCTCCTAGAGATGTAGTTCCAGATACTAATTTTGGTCATAGCTCTTCAGGTAAGAAAGCTTTTGTTTCAGAAAGTTTAGAAAAAGAAGGACATAAAGGACAGCCAATTGAAATTATAAAAGACCTTTTAAAATTATCTCTCTATCGACAACTACTTCTTTATAGTTTTTTAACTACTTTTTTAAGATCAATTTTCTTTTTTTGGACACCAAAGTTATTAGTCGATATTGGTATGGGGACAACTAATGCCATTTTAAAGTCTGCCTTATTTCCTTTACTAGGATGTATTGGAACCATTTTTCTAGGTTGGTATACGGACAATCATGCCAAGAATGGTGATAGAGCTAAGATGATGTGGATTATGCTATCTGGTCTGGTTATAAGCTTACTTTGCATTTCAGTTTTAATGGGAACAAAGGACTTTAACAAAGATATCATTGTTGTTCTTTTAGGCCTGTGTGGATTTTTCTTATTAGGTCCCTACTCAATGAGCAGTGGATGTTTAACTTTAGATATTGCCGGACCACAAGCTGCTGGATCTTCTACTGGATTAATTGATGGTTTGGGTTATTTAGGAGGAGCTCTTGCCGTTTGGAGTGCAGGAATACTGTCAGATCAACTTGGTTGGGGCCAAGTTTTTCTTTTTTTAACGCTATGTGGAGCAATCGCGACATTTTCGGCATTTATGATGAGCCGTGAATTTCAAAGAAAGGCTAAAGAAACAAAATAAATCACTTTTAGTTAACCAAGGTTAAATACAGGCCATAGATTCTTCGCTACATTTTAAGCTGAAAAATGGAGGATTTATGGCCACAAGTATTACATTATTGAGATACCAAGGAGATATGTTAAAGACGATATTCAATATCGCTAAAAATTCTTTGAAAAACCTCCCCTTCAAAAAGTTCGAACATAAAATAAAAAAAGAAATTAATAATATCATCCCTTCGGCAAAAGTTGTTTCTGAATACCAAGAGTGGTTAGACCTCCCACTAAATAATGAGATTCCACCGCATCTTTTTCCTCTTTGGAGCTACCCTCATTTATTTAAGCTAGGTCAGAGTTTAAACCTTCCTTTGCATAAGGTTTTAAATCAAGGATGTAAATTAAAGGTAAACTCAATTTTACCAACAAACTCTCCATTAAACTCAAAAATAGAAATTTACGATGTTAAAGATCTTCCTTCTAAATATAGAATAAATCAGCGAATTACAACGTCTTCTAAATATCATACACAAGCAGTAATTGCTGAGGTTTATGCTGTCATTTTAAAGGACAAGAGCTCCTCACTTTTTTCAAAAGCACCGAGTACAAAAATTATCAATACCGACAACCTCGACCATTTAGAAACCATTTCAATTACAAAAGAAGATGCTCAAAGTTATGCCCTCATTTCAGGTGATATTAACCCTATCCATCTCAGCCAAAAGATTGCAAAACTGATGGGATTAAAGGGTTCTATTATGCATGGTTTTGGACTTTTTGCGATTCTATATGAAAAATTAAAAAAGTATAATTTTGAGTTTTCAGAGATTGATGTGAGATTTTTAAATCCTGTTTACCTTGGAGAGGAAGTATCTATTTTTATCGATCAAACAGATAAAACCAAAAGAAATATAAAAGTGCTAAGTGGGGATAAAACTCAGCTTCATTTATCTGGATATATCTCACTCTAGAGTATTTCTTACCTATTTCCATATTTATTTTGCTTAATTAGTCTTTCTAAAATAAAACTCTCAAGATGAAGCTCATTATCTTTTTTTTAATTGTGATGTATTCCAATTTAGCATTTTCAAATGATTGCTCTAAGCTTAGCAATAGTTGTGAATACTATTTATGCGTAGAATCTCAAAAATCTTGTGGAGACTTTGGCTATTTGAAGTCATTCGGTCATAGATACTGCATGCAATTTCAAAATAAGGTCTATCCAAGATTTACTGATAAGGGACGTATCTGGCTAGAAGATGTAAAAAGTTGCTTAATTTCAGAAATCGAAAAAATGCCCCAAGACTTAAGCTGTCAATCACTTAAAAACCGTGCAATTAATAGTCATTATAAATGCTATTACCAAGCGAACTTTTGTAAGCTCAATAAAAGAGAAAAGCTATTACTTATTAAGACGGCCCGTAGAGAACTAAAATCTTTTAAATTTTTAAAACTAGGTTATAAAGTTCTTAGGTCTTGTCGCTGGTTTTAAGCCAAAAAAAAGGGAGATGTATAACATCTCCCTCAACCAAAACTGTGTGAGTCGACACTCTAAAGATTGATTCTAGCAGGTTTGATAGTTACAAACCCAGTTCAAAATCTCCAAAACGAAGCTCAATTATATTGAAACTTAATTTTAATTTTTTTCGTGAGAAGTTAATTACTTAAAAATAACTAAAAAGAAAACCCCTAAGGATAATTTTTTCATAGTTTTTTTCATTTTTTAGAAAAATTAGCTACTTATAAATTGTTACTGGCTTATACAGTATAAGGGATAAGAGTTTCCACAAGAACCATTTGGTTGAAACTCTAACCAACTTCCGTCTTGAGCTGCATTAGAACCAATAACACCTTCACCACTTGTAGAAGACCAGTCTGAACAGTGTCCATTAGTGTAGATTGCACCTTCACTATCACTTCCAGTCCACGGAGTTGCAGTAATAGTATTCCCACTTTCATCTAAATCAATTGCAGCTAAAAGGTCCTGGCTGGAAGATTCTGTGGCCCATAGGTCTGATCCAGTAGAAGCAATTAAGGTATCACCTCCACTGGCATCTATCATATAGATACTCCCAGAAAATTCTAATCTATCAGCATCGGATGCAGAGGTACTAGAATCCCCTAAAATCGCTTTATAGGTTCTTTTAAGCCCGGCATCTTCAGCAACCCCCTGACAGAACTCATCAGCTCCAGTGAGTCCTCCGAGGTTTCCATTAGTCGTCGTAGAAGTCACAAAAACCCTATGATCTGTAGAGTTGAGACCATCAGTTCCAGAACCAGATGAACTATCTGTTCCACAGGAAGTAATTATAAAAGATAAAGAGATTATAAATATTAATTTTTTCATAAAGAAATCATATCTATAAAAACAAAGAAGGGCCAAATTTTGGCCCTTCTTTTTATATATTTTAACTTTATTTTTTTATAATCCAGGAACTCTAGCTCTTCTTCCAATTGCGTTTTTGTAGGCTTTTCTGATTTCTCTTTCTATCCAATCAACTTTCGTAGTCCCTCTTTTTTCAACGTTTTCAAGTTGCCACGGTTGCCAGTAAAATACGCTTGATTTCATAACATAACAATCTGCGGCCCACTGATTTTTTCTGTAAGCCGTGTACTTTGAAACTACAGGACAAGCTTCTTGAGATTTAACAAATCTATTTGTCCATGCTCTTTCACTAACTGGAGTACTTGTAAAAGACTTATCCATTACTGCGACTTCATTGTTTACGTGTACGTAAGGAGCGATATGGAACCACCACTTATATCTATAGTTTTTGATATATCTACTTGTAAAGAAAACCCAGATTTTTCCTGTTTGAATTCTTCTATTATTGTAATATTTCTGACTTAACTCCCAAGACCAAACATGAGCTCTGTTATAACACTGAGACTTTTGTCTTGTATCAGTTCTTTGAGTTGAAAATAATTCTTGAGCCTCGTAACTACTATCTAAATTAGTAATATAGGAATTTAGAAGCATACTTCTTAATCTAGAGTCTTTTTGTGTTTGTGATCTATTTGATAATTCTGGCCTTTCTGCATAGAACTTTTCAACCATAGCTGACATCAGTTCCTCTTGCTGTAGATTGATATCAAGGATTTCAGTTCTTGCTCCAAGTAGGTCTTCTGCACCGGCATTTTCTCCTATGCTTAACTCAATTTCAACTTGATCTTCTAAGGCTATATGTGCTTTTTCTAAGACATCTTCATTGTCTGCAGCAATCTCATAGATTCTTCCATCAGTTGCAAATACTGTGTAATCATCACCTGCTGTTTCAGGCTCTTGAATGGAAACAATACCAACAGTTGTTTCAGCTTCGGTTTGAAAGTTCTCTAAATCATAAGCATTGGCATTTGTTAGGATACTAGCAAACGCTAAATAAGAAATAAGTTTTTTCATTTGTAATTCCCCTATTTGAATTTGAAAAATGTTATGTACTTTGGGGAATAGTATGACAACTGGCAGTGTAATTTTTACTAAATTGACTAAAAAAACCCCTCTTTCGAGGGGCTTAAGTTTCTATTATCTTACAAATAATAAATCATAATAAGTTGGCAGTGGCCATAGCTCTTCAGAAACATTCTCTTCTAAGTAGGCAATATGCCCAGCAATCTCTTCTGAAAGTGGAAGTAATTCATGAGCAATCTTTTCAGCAGAATCAATCTCATGTCCTAACTCAGCAACAGCTCCTTGAAGCTTTGAAGCTTTATCATAAAGATTATTTAACTCATCATTAATTTTCACTAATAATGCCTTATCAACTTTAGCATCTACGCCGACATCTTTTTGCTCATCAATTGAATTGGCGAGTACACCTTTATATTCAATTGTTGCAGGCATAATGTCTTTGTGAATCATATTGATTAAAGTATTGAACTCTATAATTCTGTGTAAACAGTATCTTTCTACACGAACATTAAATCTCATTGTCAATTCACTCTCAGTATAAATGCCAAGTTTTGTTAAAAATGAATTTGCTCCTGAGTCTGCAATAACTTTTAAAGCATCCGCAGAGGTTCTCATATTTGGTAATCCTCTTTTTGCGGCTTCATCTTGCCATTCTTGAGAATAACCATCACCGTTAAAAACAACTGATTTAGAGTTATTATAAAGATCTTTTGTAATTCCAATTAAAATATCATCTACGGCTTTTCCTTCGCCAAGCTCTTTTTCAATTCTTACATTCATATCGTTAATGACATCAGCAACTGCACCATTTAAAACAGTCATCGGAATTCCTACATTTTGAGAAGATCCAACAGCTCTAAATTCAAATTTGTTTCCGGTAAATGCAAAAGGAGAAGTTCTATTTCTATCTGTATTATCTTGAACTAATCTTGCTAATTGATCTGCTCCTAAATCTAGAAAGCTTGCATCAGATGCATCATACTTTTTCCCTTCACCGTAAGCATCTAAAATGGCCGTAAGCGTGTCTCCTAAGAATGCAGAAATTATACTTGGAGGGGCTTCATTAGCTCCTAACCTATGATCATTTGAATGCGAGGCAATTGCCGTTCTTAAAGAACCACCATGTCTGTGTAATGCTTCACAGATCATTGAAACCATAGCTAAAAATCTATAATTAGTATGTGGTGTATTTGTAGGTTCTAAAAGATTACCTGCTTTTGCAGAACCCATTGACCAGTTCATATGTTTTCCTGAACCATTAATTCCTGCAAATGGTTTTTCATGTAACAAACATACAAAATCATGTTTAATTGCTACTGACTGAAGAATAGACATAACCATTTGGTTTTGATCAACGGCCACGTTAGCACTATCAAAGATTGGAGCTAATTCAAACTGTCCTGGAGCAACTTCATTATGTCTTGTTTTAGCAGGAATTCCTAATTTATATAACTCAACTTCAACCTCTTGCATGAAAGCCATAACTCTTTCAGGAACTGTACCAAAATAGTGATCATCTAATTGTTGATTTCTTGATGTCGCCGCTCCGAAAAGGGTTCTTCCACCCATGACAAGGTCAGGTCTTTCAAAAAATAATCCTTTATCAACTAAGAAATATTCTTGTTCACATCCACAAGAAACATCAACATGTGTGTGCTTATCTGCTTCTCTATCTGAACCACTTGTAAGGTTCAAAAAATTTGTCGCAGCTTTTGAAAGTTGAGTAATCGATCTTAAAAGTGGAGTTTTAATATCTAGAGCATCACCAAAATAAGTAACAAAAGCCGTTGGAATTGTAAGTGTTTTTCCATTTTCGTGGCTCTTTAAAAAAATTGGAGATGTTAAATCCCATGATGTATATCCTCTGGCCTCAAAAGTAGATCTTGCTCCACCATTTGGAAAAGAAGATGCATCAGGTTCACCTTGAATAAGTTGAGAAGCTGAAAGTTTCTCTATAGGTTGACCATTTTCAATAGATAAGAAAGCATCATGCTTCTCAGCAGTTGCACCCGTTAGAGGCTGAAACCAATGGGTAAAATGGGTAGCACCCTTACTAGTCGCCCAGTTGAGAACTGCATTAGCAAATTTCTCAGCCATTTCTTTTGTTAAGTCTTTTTTCTTACCTAAAACATCCTGAAGGTCAGTTTTATCTTGCTTAGTCAGAATTTCAGATTTCATAAAGTCGAATACATTTTCTCCAAAATACTCACTTACTCTTAATGGGTTACCATTTACATCACATGGAACTTCAAATTTTCTAGTTGGAACTTTAAAAGTATTCAACTTAGCTTGAGCTCTTACCGCCTTAGTCATTGTTCTCTCCTTGAAACTTAACTATAGAATTTTTAAAAACGAATCACCCCTATTATATTCGATTTTTAAAAATTTAACATATGAAAAATGATTAAATTTACTTAAACTGCTTAATCAACTCTAATAACGCCCAAGGTAAGTTTCTTTTGTCCCAATAGAGACCGAGATAGGACTTTAAAATTTCATTGTGCTTAGTTTCTTGAATGTTTTGATCAAATCTTTTTTGAAGTAAATTTTGATTGGATTCACAATTTCCTTCCTCAGAGACTGACTTCTTTAATGGATTAAAAGCTAAACAACCATATGGTTTATCTTCCAAACTTAAATGGCAACCTTTCGAGCCTGGAGCATAAAATGGACAGGTATAGTACCTCCTCAAGGCTCCTCCCCCCTTAGTTGGAACCTCAACATCTAAACGGTATCGTTTGATGTTTTCTTCCAAAAGAAGAATAAGTTCCCCATTTATCAATTTATTTTCTTTAAGGTAAAGGTATGCGTCTACCGCCTCTAAAGGAGTAACCTGCATTGAATTATTATGATAAGTACAACAATACCCCTTACAACTGGAACAGTTCTTCCCTTCATCATTTAAGGCTTGCATTTGATTAATCAAAGAGGACCTTCTCACTTTAGCTGGAGATATATCGTTATTATTTAAAAAATCTCTTAAATTCATGATGAGAAATTATTATATCGGTATAAATTTGTACAAACTATTAAGGACTTAACTCTATATTTTTTAATTTCTATGTAAATCTTTCATGTCTTCTCGTCTTTTCTGGTGAAGACATCTTCCTCTGGTATATTAATTAGCAATAAAAAGGAATTTAAAATGAATCTAAAGAAATTTACAATTCTCAACCACAACGATGCTCAACAAATTGATGAGAAAATTTCTATACTTATTAATATGGAGCATATTGTTTCGGTAAAGCCTATCAATATGACAACATCAAATCGTGATGTAATTGAAGGTTATTGGATTAGACTTTCTAATGGTAAGAAGTATAAGGCCATACAGGTACCAAAAGTTATTCTTGAAACCTTGAGCGAAGAACTTGCCAACCCAATTATAAATAAAAGTTCAGAGCAGGCTTTTAATTACCAATAGGATACCAGCGATCCCCCTCAGGTTCACATTGAACTGTTGGATCTCTCCAACACTCTTCACATTTATATGGATGAGCTGCTGAATTTTCTGATTGATCACCTATAACTTTAAGAATACTTGCAACCGTAGTTCTAGTAATATCTGCTTTTTTATTTCTTTTAAAAATAAATCTAACAAATTTCCAAATAGAGCTAAATCGATCAACATTTGGAACATCACCATATTTTACAAGATACTGAAAAATGGGTTTTGCCATATATCTTGCAATGAAATCACTTTTTACAATATCGCTAACAAGAGCCGTAACCGCTCCTTGATAAACCGAATAGTAGGCATTTAAAACTTCATTTTTACGATTTGAATTTGTTGCATCAATATTATTATTTTGATCTAAATCAAATCTTAAAAGAGTCGACTCCACATTTAACAATCCAGCAAAGACAGCAAAAGCATCGTTTCCTTTAAGGAAAACCTCTTCTGTTTTAGCTTCATCATAAAACATACATGATCTAGTAAAGGCTTCAGTCTCAGTGATAAACTTCATAAATAACTTTGAATCTGTAATTTCATCAGAAGGATCTAAGTCTTTTATCAAGTCTTGGAGGTAGCTATAAAGGAGTGGCATATAGTCCGCTAAGGTTCTTCCATCTCCAGGAATGGGCTCCTCCAGAACCTTTATAAAATTTCTCCTAAAACATTCCGGTGCAATTCTATTGTATTGGTCTAGTTCATGAGCACAGAAATTCATTAATGTATCAGTAAAAAAGTCCTTAACCTCAATTGCAGTCAACATAGACATAACAAACTCAGTTGTTTCTGGAGTCTCCATACAAACAGTCTCTGTTTCGCATCCATCAGATTGGAATTGAAATAGAGTCGACATTAAAACTAAATTATCAGCAACACCTTCAACTTCTCCTCCACCGACACGGCCAATATTGATGATTCCTTCATCTCTAAGAAAGTATTTAAAATCATCAATCATTGTAACTGTTTCATCAAGGGTCATATGATAACCCCCTCTAGCATTTGGATTACGACTCCCATAATGGGCCATTGCTAGCTTAATTGCATACTCTACAGCTCCGGTCATAAAATATGAATTAGCGTTACGATAGTACTCAAACGTATAGAAAGGAGATGTTTCATCTCCCTTAATATATTTATAATCTCTTACAATTCGTGCAAAGTTTTCTAAATATATTTGCTCTTGTGAGTTCGTAACAGGAAAGTCACTAAAGTCGTAACTAATCGGATCTCTAGAAGCAAGAAGATCTCTGTAAAA
Organism: Flavobacteriaceae bacterium; assembly: GCA_964215955.1. Lineage (GTDB taxonomy): Bacteria > Bdellovibrionota > Bacteriovoracia > Bacteriovoracales > Bacteriovoracaceae. The sequence continues at coordinate 95,878 of CAXPDR010000034.1, read as the reverse complement.
GTCAAAAACTCTATAAAATAGATTTGCTTCATTTAATATATTATCCACATGATCAAGTGCATCTATCAATTCCCTGGCCGAGAATATTTCTTGACCATTACCAAGAAAAATTTCTTTTAATTTCATTAACTCAGCTGGGTATTGAGAAATATCAATAGGTAAAAAGTCCGGAGCAACTGTCGTTATAAGGTCAATAAAATTATAGACAGTAAAAACTGCTTCATGGGAGTTTCCATCAAAATATAAGGATTTCCTCACCGTTTCAATATCTTTTAAAAAGACCTTAATAAGAGTTTCCTGCTCGTCTTTAAACTCATATTTTTCAACTTTAGCTAAATCAAAAGCAACTTGCGCTAAATGCGGCAAAATCGTAAGGGCATTCTTAAATTCTAAATGCGTTAAATCCCATATTTGTCCCCCAAGAAAAACTCTTTTGAGGAACATAGCACTTCGAATCTCTTGTAAGGTTCCAGGTTCATTCTTAAAAAAGTTAAAAATAAAATTTTCTGTATTTATTCGATCAAGACTCTCTCTGTCCCCTCTATAAATTCTCTGAACCTCTTTTGCAATAAGAGAAAACTCATTAAAGATAATTTGTCTCTCTCTTAAATGCCTTGAATAATTAACCTGATCTTCCGAAATAAAAAACTTATAAGATTTCCAAATATGTTCATTAAAAAAGACGAGGAAATCCAGCAGTACATCCACATCAACTTTGTTAATATATTCTCTTTCAGTCCCCAGAAGGATATGGCTTATCTCAAAAACAGAATCAATAATATCAACTGTATCTGGGTCCACATCAATAGGCCCTTCTAGAACAAATTCTTTAAGAGTCTTTTTCGAAATTGTGCCAGGATTATCTGACTCAACAGTATCCATAAATAAATGGAGATTTTCTTTAAGACAGAGAATATCTCCTCTAATATTTTTCTCAAGGATATAACTGAATGCCTCTGTGTCCATTTCACATGTAGCAAATTGCTCATAATCGGCATCAGTACCACCGAGATCTTTATTAAAAAGATCTCCGCAACTTGAAACAATAAGGCCTATGGCAAAAAGTAATAAGTATTTCATCTACGTCCCAATTTCACTAAAAACATCATTCACTTTATATATTACTCTTTATACGAGCTAATTTCAGTCTAACAAATTTTACCGGATAAGAACCCTAACAAAAGTTAAAAATTGAGTGAACATCTCACTTAATACCAGTAAGTCAGTATAATATTTACTCATATTATAGATTTTAATGCTTTTTCAAGCTAAAGTCGCCCTATGAAACTTACCGTTTTAATGTTTATTGTCACCCTTAGTCAAACTTTACACGCTTCCGAAGCCTTTACTGTCCAATATATTTGTACTAATGAAGAAAATTCAAAACTCATCATTGCGCTTGGCAACAAATTCAATGAAGGACCAGACTGGTCTGACCAGATGGAAATTGGATCTCCTCAGGAAATACTTCGATGTAACGATACTAAACCGTCAGTATTATTCATTAATTCCATAGATGATGAAGGAAATATTGAAAGTGAACCAACTCAAATGAACAATACTCTTTCAAGTGTGAAGCTCATCAATGGTGAAACCTTAGAAATTACCGATGAGATATCCGAAAGCTATGAGGTATACCAATGCCAAAAACAGCTAGAAATACCAGCCGAAACCATTTGTGAATAAGAACTTTCGAATTTCTAACTAATCCTAACATTTTTTAAATTTAACTGGATTTTATTTGTTTTTGACCTGTATCTTTATTAGCCTGTTATGATAACAGAAAGACAAGGAAAAAATAAATGAAGTTTACTCTCAGCATTATAATGCTTTTCACAGCACTAACCGCTTCTGCTCAAATCTGTCTAGATGTTAAAGCGCCTGAATCTGAAAACTTCGAGTTTATAAATGATATTAAAATCAAATCTTTTGATGGAATACATCTTTCAGCCAATATGTTGATTCCAAATTTTAAAAAAGGTCCATTACCTACGGTGATTTTTGTAAATAGCTGGACTCTAGCTGAGCATGAATACTTAGCTCCCGCAATTGAACTAGCAAATAGAGGTTTTCAGGTTCTAAACTTGGCCATGCGTGGTTGGGGATGTTCTGAAGGCGAAGTTGAGGTTTTAGGACCTAAAGAAGTAAAAGATGTAAAAGTAGTTTTAGACTACTTAGTTCAACTTCCAACGACTGACCGTAACAATATTGGAATAGCAGGAATCTCTTATGGCGGCGGTACAACCTTAATGATGCTTGCCAAAGATGACCGAATTAAAACAGGTGTGGCCATGAGCGCTTGGGCTTCTTTAAGCAAAGCTTTATTTGACCAAGGAACTGTTCGTTTACTTTGGGGCGAAGTTCTTGTTCAAACTGGACACATAACAGGAAATTTAAGCCCTAAAATAACCACTTTATTTAACGACGTTAAAGCTGGAAAAAATACTGAAGAGATAATAAACTGGGCCAATCAAAGAAGTCCTATTGAGTTCATACATGAAGTAAACAAAAGAAATGTTCCTGTATTTATTGCAAATAATTTTAACGATAACCTTTTTCAACCAAATAATGTTCTCGACTACTACAATAAACTAACTTCCCCAAAGTTGTTAGATTTAAACCAAGGAACTCATGCGACTAGCGAGCTTGGTGGATTATTTGGCATAAGTAACTATACTTTTGAAAGGGTCTACGACTGGTTTGAACACTGGCTAAAAAATAAAAAAACATCCATTTCAAGTCAGCTCGGAACAATAAACCTTCAATTGGACCTACAGAGAAAAAGAGAAATAATTTCTGAGAAAAATTTTAGAACTCTCAAAACTCATAAACTTTATATTCATCCAAGAACGATATTAAATGGGAAACTTCTCAGTGATTCATATGAAGATAAACTTGCCATTAATACCATTTATGGCGGAATTGATACACTTGCCACAACAGGTATCCCCCTAATCTCTGATATTTTTGATGGAAACTTTCAAATTCCCGTTTATCAAAAAATGGCATTTGTTAATCCTCTCAACGGTATTCAGTATAGGTCTGAAAGATATAAGAAAGGTCTAAAATTAAGAGGAATACCGAAACTTGAACTAAATATTCAGTCTCATGCGGAAAAATTTCAAACTATGGTCTACCTATACGATATTGGACCTTTTGGATTCGCAAAACTCATCACGCATGGAACTTACACATCTCACACTTCAAATAAATCCTTTGAAATGGATCTTGTCATGACTGCTTATGATCTTCCTCCAGGCCATAAAATCGGATTAGTCATTGATACAAAAGAAATTCTTTATCAAGATATCTCAGAAGGTCTTTATCGTATGGACTTTATCTATGATCCTAAAAAACCAATGAAACTAAGTCTTCCAATAAAATAAATTTATTTTCTATAGTAGGAAACAAAACTATTGACCCAATCAATAGCTTCTTTTTTCTTTTGCTCAAAATGCTTAATTTGACCTTCTTCTAAGGTTACTTGCAATTTAGAAAATAGAGGTTGAAAAGTTTTAGCATTTTTTAAAAGTCTAGATTTATCCAAATTACTTAAAAGGATCTTTTCAATTTCTTTTAATCTCAAGGCTTCATCAGAGATCGTAAATGCCTTTCTCAGGTCTTTTTGAGCCGTTAATCTTCTTTTAATTCGATCCTTATTTAGATTTTGAAAGAAAAGAATATTTTTTTTAAATAAGTCTTTTTGTTTTTTATTTATACTTCCAAAAATAAACTCAAAGCGCTTAATATACTCCCCAGACTTATCCTTTTTTGATCTATTGATTACCGTTTGATTTTCATCTTCAGCTATCTCAAAAAAGTTTCGTTGCTGTTTTTTACTGAAAACATTCATATGCCCAGCAACTAAAGGTGTAATTTTTAAGTAGAATTTTTCGTAAACAGGAAATAGTTTGACTACAATTTCCTCAAGTTTGATACTTTTAGGGTCGATATTTTTTAATACTTTAGATATTTTATCAATGCCGTTTATTTCATTTTTAAACAAATAATCTAACTGTTTTCGAAACTCTTTTTCCTGATCCCAGCTGAGATCAATTTTATTGCCAACCCTATTCGCGACAATATAAGAAGCATTAGATATGACAAAAGACTTAAATGTACATGCAGTAAGAGTTAAAAATAAGACGATATAAGAAAATTTTACCAAAATTGAGTTCTTCTTCATGATAACTTTAAATCAACTTTATAACTTAAACACAAGTAAAATTAGCTTTAATCAGAAGAAATTCTAATAAAAAGGACTACCATACAAAAGCCTTAACATAGCTACTGCCTAATAGTTAAGCTTTCCAACTCACAAGACTGGTTACCATTACTTATGAGATAAGCCCTTATATACAAGGAACCTGAACTAATAAAATCTTTTAAAGTTGAACTTATTTGATCCACTGTATTTGCTTGAGTTTCTATATCCGTAGCTGATATCCAGCTACCTGCCTTATAATAAGAAAAGTTCGTTCCATCTTTTGAGAATTGATATTTGACGCTACAACTACCAACAACCTTCTCTTCAACTTTTAAGATCTTCTTCGAAATAGTCATTGGCCTTTTTGATGTAACACTTGGTGATATGTCGAAATAATCATTGGCGGTTTCAAAATTTATCGAGCTCAAACTTGGAAGACAAGCCTCACCGCCACAAGCTTTGTTTTCCTCTGCTTCCATTAGAATGCGAAATTGAAAGTATCTTGTACTTAAATTACTGTAGTTATTAATCAAGCTATCGACAAAGTCGAATCTGTAAGGAATTACTTGAGTGGCTCCTACAAAACTAAATTCATCTGCGCTACAAAGATTATCACCAAGAGAATCACAGGATGAAAACATATTTGATATATCCACATTTGACCTATTATAAAGTTCAGAAAAATAAGTTGTACCATCTCCTCCTGGTCCCTTCCATTCAGGATCACTTGAACAACTCAAATCAGAACAAGTTCTTATTTGGTATTTTACTCGATTGGCTCCGCGGCGATAGAGCTGCTCAATTTCCTTTGAAGAGAGTGCCCTATTCCAAATTGCAGCTTCATCAAAAAAACCATGAGAAAATTTTGAAAGTACTCCATTATTAGCTCCTGCGCCTATTCTAATATTTGTACTTGAATTATGAATCGTTGTAATGGCCGCGTCGACATTCTTGCTTACAGCTAAGTCTTCAACTCCATCAATATAAATCTTAGTCTCTCCTTGAAAAAAAGTTCCGACAAGATGATGCCATTTTCCATCAAAGACATCTTTGGAAGAATGATAACTTTTTCTATTTGTAAATGAGCCATCAGAGCTTACAACAAACATCGCCTTACTAGAGTTAAGACTTGATTTACCTAGTAACCATGATCTGTCATTTGCTGCACCAAAATTATAGTGGGAAAACACATAAGTATCACTTTCAGGTAGAGCTTTTACCCAAATAGAAACAGATAGTCGATCATTTTGATTAAGATCAAAATCCGGTATTTCTACATAATCATTTTGACCATCAAGACCGATACTTTGACCTAATAAACCTGGGTGATATCTTATCGTATTCGATAAGTCAGAATCTTTTGCTAAACCATTTCCTGTGATTGTAACTTTTTCTGGTATATTATCATTATCAGCAATAACTCCAATCAAACCATCCAAAGGCCAATATCCTACAAGCCCATCACTCAAATCGCCACTCAAAGAAGTATAGTCGGATGAGCTCTCACTCGTAGTCGTGAGTTCTTTCATAAAAGGTAAGTCAGTTGTTTTTGATAATTGATTTATGTTTTGTGGTGAAGCTAAATCAACCACAGGTGATTTATATGAAGCTGCATACTTTTGCTTTTGACGGTTGTAGATCGTTGCAACTTCTGAAGAGCTCAAATCCTCGCTAAAAATTGCAAATTCATCTACAATGCCGTCAAAACATATCGAAGTAGCATATCCCAAGTATGCCCAAGAGAGGGTTCCACTGATATCAGTCGTCTGCGATCGTTCTCCCACTTTTTCACCATCAATAAAAAGAGAAAGTTTATCTTTATTTATTAAATCCCATGTCCCTGTTACATGAACCCATTTACCGACGGGAAAAACCTCATCAGCATTACTTATAGAAATGATTTGTGAACTACTACCTGCAATAACTCCAAACCAAAACTCATTAGTACTTCTAAAGCGTAAATAGATATTATCATTTGAGCTATAATAACTTCTCATAAGAAAGCGATCTTGAGTACTAAAGTCTGTTATTCTGTTTTTTATCCATAATGAGATGCTACCTTTTCTCTCAAAGAAAGAATCTAAAAAGCCATCAAACTTTATTCGATCACCATCACCATCTAGTGACACAGCTCCAGCTCCAACTTTTGCGTCAGAGGTTAAAGAGATATCCCCTAAAGCTAAGCTATCAACATGATTCCCATTCCCAGAAGAATCTTGCCAGTTACCATCCATTTTCCAATAACCGACGATGTCATTCCAATGAGGAGTCCAGTCGGATGAAAGCTCCGAATAGTTGCCTTTTTGGTGGTCATAAATAGTAAAGATTTCATTTTCAGACAGTTCCTCACTCCAAAACACCCATTCATCAAACCTTGTCTCTCCTGGGCCGTATGATCCCCTAAAAAACCTTAAAAGAGTTTCTGAAGTCGTGCTAAAGCCTAGACCGTGAGAGTAGCTACAATTATTAACTAAAATCCCGTTAACAAAGGCTTTTATATTTCCTCGATTCAATGTAAAAGCAATATGATTCCATTCTCCGTTGAGTGGCGTTGCTCCTGTTGAAAAGCAGGTGCTATTTGTTGCAAGATCGGTATCTACTCTGAGATAAACTTCATTAGATGTATTATTTCTGTGAATATTAAACCCTCTAGAACCATTTGTTTTTGTAATGATAGGAAGCCAGGGAGCTTTAAATCCATCCTGATTCTTAATCCAACCGCTAATTGTAATTTCATCACCTATTTGATTAATTGAGGGCACCTCGCAATTTCCCTCAGTACCGTTTGCAATCAATAATGAATCATCTGCTATCGCCTCATTATCAAATACTAGGTTAGAGTTGCAATTTGAACTATCAACATTATTGATTAGATCTGTAATTGGTAAACTACCAGAATCCATACTCCAATACCAAATAACCTTGTCTGATCTTGGTACCCATTTTTGATTTATTCCTCGGAAGTCAGTACCAGGAGTAGGATTTAAAGATAGTTTATTATTGATGATAGACGTCCCCACATGATTTCCACTCTCAAAATCACTTCCAGAAAATTCAGTATCAATTTTTTTTAATCTAGCTCCATTTGCATCGATATTTGCAAAAGTTGAGTCAAATTTAAAATCATCTGAGTTTTTAAAATCCAGGGAAACAGAGTCTTTTTTTAAATGCTTAGCTTTAACTTCATCACTTAATTCGATATCTATCTTTGATTCATGCAAACATGACATTAATATGGATAAGAAAACTAGCTTTAATATATTCACTGTAAACTAATCGACTTTGTTATGTAAAAAATTAGTAATTTAGAGCCTGGAATCCCCTATTCGTAACAATTATTATTCTTTTTATGTAAATTACAAACGCCCCAGCAAGCCCATAACTTTATCAACACCCAAACAAAAGCAAACTACTCAAGTTTAATTTAAATCCATATCTTTAAAAACTCCACGCTCTCAACTAATCGGGAAAAAAGGCATAAAAAAAGACCACTTAACGTGATCCTGATTTTATCTGAAAAGATGGTGGGCGTTGACGGGATCGAACCGCCGACATCCACCTTGTAAGGGTGGCGCTCTCCCAGCTGAGCTAAACGCCCATCTTGTTCGTGAGATAGTAATTTAAATGATTGAGTATTTCATGTCAATATTTTTTCAAAAAAATTAATAAAAAAAGAGGGGTGCCGCTAAACACCCCTCTCAGTCATCAAATTTTATTTTATAACGCGCAGGCTATATTCGGTAAGCTAAATTAATTTGCCACCGCTTGTTCTTGTCCCGAACCTTTTTCACCCTCAAGCACTTTGAAGTTTCTTTCTTTTAAGAAATCTTCTGGAGAATCTAGCTCTAATGCAATTCTTAAAACTCTATCCGCTTCCGCAACTGGGTGAATATCAATTCCTGATTTAATTTCTTCAGGAACCTTAGCTAAGTCTTTTGCATTTTTCTCAGGAATAACAACTGTTTGAATTCCCGCCTGCTTAGCAGCTAAGATTTTTTCTTTTAATCCACCAATTGGAAGAACTCTTCCTCTTAGAGTGATTTCTCCTGTCATTGCCACATCTTGTCTTACTGGAATATTAGCAATTGCTGAAGTAAGCGCTGTTGCCATAGTAATACCAGCAGAAGGACCATCTTTTGGAGTCGCACCTTCAGGTACGTGGATATGAATATCATGCTTGTTATACCACTCATGATCTACATTTATTAAATCGCTAATTGATCTTACCCAAGAAAGTGCAGCTTTAGCTGACTCTTGCATAACCTCACCTAACTTACCAGTGACTTGAATCTTTCCATTACCTGGAACTGTAACAACTTCTATATTTAATAGTTCACCACCAACAGATGTCCATGCTAATCCATTAACTAAACCAATTTGTGGTTTTGCTTCAATATTTGTGGACTCAAATTTAACTGGTCCTAAATATTTTTCAATGGCTTTCTCACTAACTTTATACTTCTTACCTTTTTCTACATCATTGGTAACAACGTCTGTAGCGATTTTTCTTGCAATTGTATTCATCATTCTTTCAAGGTTACGAACACCAGCTTCTTTCGTATATCCTCTGATAACTTTCATAAACATTTTATCAGAAAGATTTACTGGATAATCAGCTAATCCATGAGAATCGATTGACTTTTTAAGTAAGTATTTTTTTGCAATCTGAAGTTTTTCATGTGGAGTATATCCAGGGATGTTTATCATTTCCATTCTATCTCTTAACGGACCTGGAATTCGACCAATATCATTTGCCGTCATAACAAACATAACTTTTGATAGGTCGTATTCAACTTCAATATAATGATCTGTGAAGTTTTTATTTTGAGCAGGGTCTAAAACTTCAAGCATAGCAGAAGCTGGATCACCTCTCATATCAGAAGACATTTTATCAATTTCATCTAAAAGGATTACTGGATTTCCAGTTTTAGCCTTCTTCATAGCTTGGATAATCTTACCTGGCATAGCACCTACATAAGTTCTTCTATGACCTCTAATTTCAGCTTCATCTCTAACTCCACCAAGAGAAATCCTAACAAATTCTCTTCCCATTGAAGTTGCAAGAGACTTACAAATAGATGTTTTCCCTACACCCGGAGGCCCAGCAAGACAAAGAATTGTTCCTGCAGTTTTACTATTATCAGCGACTAAATTTTTAACAGCTAAATATTCAATAATTCTATCTTTAACATCTTCAAGACCAAAGTGTTCTTCATCTAAAACATCTTTAGCATGCTTTACAGAGTTATCATCTTGAGTGAACTCTCCCCATGGAAGGTTAAGCATCCAATCAATATAGTTTCTCACAACTGCAGATTCAGCTGACATTGGAGACATCGATTTAAGTTTCTTAATCTCTTTTTCAACTTTTTCTTTTGCTTCTTGAGGCATATTCTTTTTAGCAAGTCTATCTTCCATTTCTCCAATTTCAGATTTACCGTCTTCTTTATTGCCTAATTCTTTTTGAATTGCATTCATTTGCTCATTTAAGTAATACTCTTTTTGAGATTTTTCCATTTGAGCTTTAACACGTGATCTTATTTTCTTTTCAACATTGATAACTTCAATTTCACCTTGCATTTTTTCAAGAAGAAGTTGCAATCTATCTTCTACATTAACAGCATCTAAGATTTCTTGTTTTTCAGGAATCTTCATTGTTAAATGAGCAACAATAATGTCAGCTAATCTAGATGGATCAGTGATCGAAGAAATACTCATTAGAAGTTCAGGTGGTATTCTTTTATTTAATTTTACATATTGTTCAAAAATATTTTTTACAGATCGAACGGTTGCTTCAAGCGATACCTCATCTTCTGTAATATCAGCACACTCAACAACATCAGCAAAATAACCTTCTGGCTTACATTCAAAGCTATCTAGTTTAGCTCTATGCTTACCTTCAATTAAAACTTTTACAGTGTTGTCTGGGAGCCTTAGCATTTGAATGATATTAACGACAGTTCCAATATCGTAAACATCTTCCCTTTCTGGATTTAGAACACTAGCATCTTTTTGAGTAACTAGAAAAAGTTCGTTTCCATTTTTTGCAGCTCTCTCCAAAGCTGAGATTGATTTTTCCCTCCCTACAAAGAGTGGGACAACCATATGCGGGAAAATAATAACATCCCTCAATGGTAATAGCGGATAGTTTTTAGAATTTGATGACTTCTTGTCCGACATAGCACCTCCTGCGCTTTATCTACCTTCAACCTAAATGGACACTTTAGGTCTTATAAATATTTTCCCATGTATTAAGATTTAGTTCAATGGCCCTCAAGCCGGGTAAAAATCTCCTAACTTATTATTGTTTACTAAACGGAGTTAAACGATACAGTATAATAAAGTCCCTAAACCCTTATTAAATAGAGCTTTAAAGGTTCTTTTTAAGCAATCATTGATCAAAACCAAAAAATATTATGATTAATTTTTTATATGGTTCTAGTAAAATACAAAATATTAAATTTTCTTACACTAAAAGATATGTAAAAAAATAGTCATAATGACTTTGCCAAGTAGAAGCAATTTGCCCCTTTCACTGCATTAAAAGACCAATTTCACTTTAAAAATCTTGGAATGGTTTTTGCAAATTAGTTGGAATACATTTTTAATATTCAAACTTAAGGGAGAGAAAATGAATTTTAAATTTTTTAGACAATTATTAGTTGGTTTAGTTTTTTTGTTAATGACAACTCAGTCTTTTGCAAAAGAAGATGGTTTTATTGATATTGGTAACTTTCTAAAGTCGCCCCTTGCAACACAAAAAACTCAAAAGTTAGCTAAATCTCCAAGTGCAGTATGTTCTAGAATTAATGATGATCAATTGAAGATGAATTGCTACAGAATTGCCAGAAATCATTATTATAGTCAGCCAGCATTAAACTTTTGTGATCAATTAAAAAATGCAAGACCTACTGTTAGATGTATGCGCATGGTAGGAGATCAAGAAATTCAAGATCAGGCGCAAAGAGTTTGTGCAAGAATTAATGATGATAATGAGGCCTTAAATTGTATCAACAATGTAATAAATAGCTACTTTGAAAATGCTGCATTAAAATTTTGTGATCAACTTAAATTGGCTTCAGCGACAACTTACTGTATGGGTATATCGGCAAATCAAAGGGTTCAAAGCAACGCTGCAAGAGCTTGCGCCAGAATTAACGATGATCATCAAGCGAACTCTTGTTTAGAGGTGATTGTGGGAAGATACTTTTCTAATAGACATGTACAAGAATGTGATTCTCTAAATAGTGCCAGTGCAACCATTCAATGCTTTAAATATTAAAAAAAAGGCCTCACGATGTGAGGCCTTATTATTTATGAAGCTGTATTTACTTCCTTAGCATTTTTGACTTTTTCATCCCCTTCTAGGATTTTACGTTCACCTTCAATAAGCTTTGGCTGTTCTTTACCCTGAATTGCTTCAAGTGTTACAACACATTTATTAATTTTCTCGTTTCCAGGGATTTCATACATTACATCAAGCATAGTCTGCTCAAGAATCGATCTCAGACCTCTGGCTCCGGTTTTTTTACTTATGGCGGTTCTAGCGACCTCTCTTAATGCTTCTTCTTCAAATTCTAATTCAATCCCATCAAACTCAAAAAGCTTTTGATACTGTTTAGTAATAGCATTTTTTGGTTGAGTTAAAATTTGCATCAGTGCATCTTCATCAAGTTCCTGCAACATAGCATTTACTGGTAATCTTCCGATAAATTCAGGAATAAGGCCAAATTTAGATAAATCTTGAGCTTCAATTCCACCAAGAGTTTCTACTGCTGACTTTTCTGTTTTCTTCACTTTCTCAGGCTTTCCAGCAAGACCGAGAGCAGGTTTCTTAACTTGTCTTTTTTCAATAATTTTATCTAGTCCAACAAAGGCTCCAGCCACGATAAAAAGAATATTTTTAGTATCAACTTGTAAAAATTCTTGCTGTGGATGTTTCCTTCCACCTTTAGGTGGAACAGATGCAACAGTCCCCTCTACAAGTTTAAGTAAGGCTTGTTGAACACCTTCACCTGAAACATCTCTAGTGATGGATGGATTCTCAGATTTTTTGGCTATCTTATCAATTTCATCAATATAAACAATACCTCTTTGCGCTCTTTCAATATCATAATCACATGCCTGTAAAAGGTTAAGTATGATATTTTCTACATCCTCACCAACATAACCTGCTTCGGTTAAGGAAGTGGCATCCGCGATTGCAAATGGAACATTCAAATATTTTGCTAAAGACTGAGCAATAAGAGTCTTACCAGAACCTGTTGGTCCAGCTAGAAGAATATTTGATTTTGCTAATTCAACATCATCAGCCTTTTTACCTTTAGGTCTATGAGCTATTCTTTTATAATGATTATGAACTGCGACTGAAATAATTTTCTTAGCTCTGTCTTGTCCAATGACATAATTATCTAGATGCTCTTTAATTTCATGTGGCTTAGGTACATTATCTAGAGCTGTTTTAGACACTGCTTTTACTGAATCTTCATAAATAATATCATTACATAATTCAATACACTCATCACAAATGTAAACTCGTGGTCCTGCAATTAATTTCTTAACCTCCTTTTGTGACTTTCCACAAAAGTTACAATTAAGAGAACCATAATTTTCATCGCGTTTTTTAGTTGTCATACTATTCCTTTATTATTTCTATGATTCAGATTCTACTTTGCCTTTTGGCTCTATGATTTTATCAATTAAACCCATTTCTTTTGCCTTTCCTGGACTAAGATAGTTATCTCTATCCATAGCAACCTCGTATTCCTCATACTTTTTTCCTGTCGAAGTATGATCAACATAAATTTGAGTTAACTGCTGTTTTAAGTCTTGAATCTCTTGAGCTTGGATTTGGATATCGCTTGCTTGTCCTCTTGCTCCACCTAAAGGTTGATGAATCATGATTCTAGCATGAGGTAGGGCGTACCTGTTATCTTTATGACCTGCTGATAACAAAAGTGATCCCATTGATGCAGCTAAACCAACACAATATGTATAAACCGGACAAGAAATGTGTTGCATAATATCGTAAATACCAAGTCCTGCATAAACACTTCCACCAGGGGAGTTAATATAAAAATGAATAGGAGCTTCACTATCTGACTGCTCTAGAAAAAGCATTTGAGCAATTAAAAGATTTGCCACCGTATCGTTAACTTCTGTCCCTAAGAAGATAATTCTATCTAGTAATAGTCTCGAGTAAATATCATATTGCCTCTCACCTCTAGCTGTTTGTTCAATAACCACAGGGTTTGGAATATACATCTTTGGACCGCTCATTTATTTTCCTTTTTTTGAATTGTTGATTTTTTCACTCTCTTTATCGGTTTTTTGCTCAAAGATCTTAAGCATTAATTTCAAAAGTTTTAACTAAATCTTATCAGAAAATATAATATATTTAATAGCTTACCGCTTTTCAAGTTCTTAGAGCATAAATTAATAATTTGAAGTAACTGAGTAATCCTATCGGTGACATAAAATTACCGGTAAAACTTGCTGGTATCATGATGCGTTTATAAAAATTACTCAATTTTACGCATTTGGCCTAAGTAAAGATTACAATCGGTTTAAAAAAAGGCTTCATCTCCTTGAAGATTCATACTCTACTCCCTATAACATGGCTGAGCCAGAAATTTACTAAGGATGTTTTGAGTTGGCATCCTACTTGCTCATTAAGAGAGAGGATCAAGGAAGGTCCAAATTAACGGGAGATTAATTTAACATGGACAACAATGTCATTTCACTAGACCAAACGAGAAAACTTAAAAGCCTAAAAGAAAAGGAAAAGTTTTTTAAATCTTATTTAAGCAAGTTGAAACAAGAGGAATTACAATACGAAGCGAATTATATAATTAACAAAGTTAATGAAGATAATTTATCTGATGAGTTTCTTTTGAAAAGTGCTTTATTAATGGATGAGTTGGCAAAAAGAGTTAGTGCCACTTCTATGGCAAATACGATTAATAAGTTTTCTGAAAATTTAAGAGCAAAGCTAAATTCGGAACCAATCCAATAATTAAAAGTAAGAATGAATTCTAAAGATAGGCATGACTTTTTAAATAATAGTATTCGAATTGAGTTTTTAAATAAACTAATTAGTGATGCTGTCGAAAATGGGTCAGAGCTAAATATTGATCAGCTAAAAGACTTCCAAGGATTTTTAAAAGATCAAATTGAATATTTAGAATTACTTATACAAGATGCCTAATCTCTTCGATTAATTGGTCCTCATTAATAGGCTTGTAAAACACTCTATTTTGGGGATTCTGAGAGAAGTCTTTAAAACATCCATCATCTTCATTGAAAATCATTCCTGTTAGCATAATAAAGGGGATTTTTTTATCTTTTACTTTGGAATAAAACTGCAAGCCATTCTCTTTTGGAAGCCTGTAATCACAAATGATGACAGAAACCTCATCTTGATGTGCTTGCAAATACTCATTCGCCGAAATAGAGTCTTGAAAGCATTTTACATTGGCATCAAGCTCACTAGATAAAATGAGTTCAAAGATTTCGCAAATTTCAATTTGATCGTCAATAAAAACTACCTGCATAATTTAGTTCTCCTGAGCAAAGTTTCGGCTAAGACTCACTCTAGGATTATGATTTAAATCATTGTTAAGAAGATAATAAGAATTCAATGACTTAATTAATGAAATATTAAGATAAAAGCCAACTGATTCTATTTAGCCTATAGCCACTGCAAACTTTTATAGTCAAATTGAACATTTTTTCTGAGCAAGCTAATTTTTATATCCCTAGAATACCCTAAGTATTCCGACAAAAGCCTAGTCTTTTCTAAACTATTTCTATCAGAATCAATGGTATCAATAAGCGTTTGCAGTAAAACTAAATTACCAGAACAGGAGT
This sequence comes from Flavobacteriaceae bacterium, assembly GCA_964215955.1. Lineage (GTDB taxonomy): Bacteria > Bdellovibrionota > Bacteriovoracia > Bacteriovoracales > Bacteriovoracaceae. Next base: position 80,802 of record CAXPDR010000034.1, on the reverse strand, counting down.
TTACATACTGATTTATCATTCGCTGATCCTGGGAAGAGATTTCAGTAAACTCTACTCCTCCTCTGATCTCAAATAAATCACTCAAATTATCATCAGTTTCATCTCTTCTCACTATTCTCGCCTTAGCGGATATCACTGTTTTTGGGAAATTCTCAGAATTAAAATTTCTAAATTGGGAGATGTCATAATTCTTAAAATTTGGAAAAGTTGGAATTGAGATTGAAGCCCATAAATGATTCGTCTTTGGGATATATGAAATATTTTTTAATAACATACCTCCTTCGGATAGATTAAGAGTTTCTGCTTTAAAGACAATATCACCGTCAGTTAACAAAACGGGTATCTTATATGGGGCCCTTAAAAATTTACGATGGTAGCTTTTCATAATTATTAAAGTAGCTCACTCGCAATTTCAGACAGAGGAGATCTCTCACCTTGAACTAGCCTTGTATGAGCAACGATATCTTCCTTTTTAAGTCGATCAATACAATAAACAAGACCATTATTAATGGAATCTAGATAAGGATTATCAATTTGCTCACTATCCCCAGTGAGAACAATTTTGGTGCCCTCACCTGCCCGCGTAATTATTGTTTTAATTTCATGAGGAGTTAAATTTTGTGCTTCATCTACAATCATATATTGCCCAGGAAGTGACCTTCCTCGAATATAAGTTAAAGGCTCAACATGTAATAACCCTTGATTAATTAATTCATCCCAGGTTGTAGTTTGATTATTTGCTCTTTGGTTACCAAATAAAAAGTCTATATTATCAAAAATTGGTTGCATCCATGGACCTAATTTTTCATTCACATCACCAGGAAGAAAACCTAAGTCTCTTCCCATTGGAACAATTGGCCTTGAGACTAAAACTCTCGAATACTGTTGTTGGCCTATTGCTGCTTCAAGCCCGGCTGCAATTGCAAGTAAGGTCTTACCTGTACCAGCTTTACCAACAAGAGATACAAGATTTACTTCATCATTTAAAAGAGCATCAAACGCAAATTGTTGCTCTACGTTCTTTGGATGAATCCCCCATACTCCTTCTCTACTTTTTATAAGAGGAACAATTCCCCCTTTTTTCCCATGATATCGACCAAGCTGTCTATGTTGAGGGTTTCCAATCTCATGAATAATTAAATACTCATTTGCAAAGAATGTTTTCTTTTCTTCCTCAGATAACTGTAAAAATCTATTTTTTTCAAACTCTTGTAAACGCTCTATTGTTACCTCAAAAGATCTTTGTCCCGAATAAAGTTCTTCAATGGAAATTTCTGAAGTTTCATAATCTTCGGCTTCAAGCCCTAAAGCATCGGCTTTCAATCTTAAATTTATATCCTTGGTAATAAGAACAACATTTTCACCATTTTCTTTCAAATAAAGAGCATTAGCCAAAATGAGATTGTCATTAATACTTAAATCAATTCCAGCATGTTTAGTAGTCGGCTCCCTAAGTATACTAATTCTAAGGACTCCACCCGAAGCTAAAGTGACCCCTTGAACTAGGGAGTTTTTTTCTCTTAACTCATCTACAAGTCTAGAAAAGTATCTCGCATTTCTACCATTTTCATTTTGATCCTTTTTAAATCGATCTAATTCTTCGACAACTATAAGAGGGATAAAAACATTGTTTTCACCAAATTTATTTATTGCTGAAGGATCAAATAATAAGACATTAGTATCAAGGACAAAGGTTTTAGCTTTTTTACTCAAGAAATTCCCTCCAAATTGGAATATTAATCTTAGTAAAATTGTAGAAATAAAAGTACAGCTTGTAAAAGTCCAATGCACTAATTTAAAGGAAATGAGAGTATTTTATTATGGATCGAAATGAAAATCGAAGAGTGAAAAATAAATGACGACTCGATCTGAGTCCTGCTGTTGGACCTTCTCACCAATTTCAGTACTATAAAAGCCTGCAAATAAGTTAATTAGTCCAGTATTAAATTGTAAACCGTAGCTATAATTATCAATACTGTTTATCCCAGCTAAAACACTAAGAGCCGGTGACATGGCCACCTCTAAACCTAGATGCAATCTCCTAGAAAATTCCATTTGTTCTTGAAGATTTTTTATATCAGCAGAAACTGTAAGACCAAAACCTCCGCCAACTGTAGCTGCCCATGATGATCCAAAGTTCACCTGCATAGGTTGATCTTGAACCTCCAAGTCGTCATCATTACTTTCAGTATGTAAAATAGTATAAATATCTAGAACTGAAAGACCCATAGTAAAAGTTTGGCTACCAGAAGATTTGATATAATCAAGCCCTATATCAGCTCCCCAACCGCTACCATTTACTTTCCCCAAAGAATTTAAAATATCCTCAATTTCATCCTGTGATAGTGCATCCAGCAGTGTATAACCAGTTAAATTGAATGATCCATAGATAGCTTCTCTTTCAATATATTTAATTCCCAAACCAAGGGCTAAATGCTCACCACCACTTCCTTCTGTATAATTTCCAAAAAGTGGATGGGCATACCCCATGACAAATCCTCTATCAAAACGATGATCTACGTCTAAAGAGGGAGTCACCTGATTTTGTAAATTAAAATTTGTATTGTAATTTACTAAAGCCGTTAAGCCAAAGCGACCCATTTTAAATCCTGGTGAATAATCGACTCCAATATGAACCGGAAAATCAAAAGCTGCGGCTGCAAAATCATTAGGGTCATCTCCTAAATCAGTAAATCGATCAGTATCCCCTAAGACATTTGTTACTGTTAAAGATGGATTTAAAGGATAGAAACTAAAACCTTTATGCCTTGCTAAAATTGCTGGATTATAGAACAACGTAAACTCATCATTCGCTATAGAAGTATAAGCATCACCCATTAACAATCCTCGCGGACTTCTCGCGAGTGTTCTATCTTCTTCAGCTAATAAAGAAGAGCTCATACAAATAATTAATAGAGAAAAAAGAGTTCTTATCATTGATATATAGTCTCAAAAAATATGGCATAAAATTTTTCTATTCTTTCTATGTTTTCATCCTCACAGTCGGACTGCCTTGTTATATCTTTAAGATTTGCAATGGCATCTTGCCCATTAGCATCCCCATCATTAATCGCCCCAGTTTCAGCTAATTCTGCAGCTGTCATTAAGGTATTAAGCGCTGTTTGAATATTTGAAACATCACCTAATGAATCACTTGCCGGCAAAGTGACATTCCCCAAAATATCCATCATATTATTATAATAAATAATTCCATTACATAATCTGGTTTTTATATCAGCACTTGTTTCAGGATTTTCTAGAAAGTCAGAACCATTAGTACCATTGGCCGTATTACAAGTTCCTAAAGAAGCACCATTGGCGGTAATCCAATCCACAGCATCCTGAGTAGTATAGGAATAGATACAGTCATTTCCAAAACTATTGGCATCTCCCCCCTTTGCTCCATCACTGCCAGCATTTCCATACAGGGCAAAGTGCTTTCCCATTTGATAAAAAAGCATATACAAAGCCTGAAGACTCATGTCTCCAGATTCATTTGTTCCAAATTTTGAATTTCGATTAGAAGTACTAGGTGTTCCACTACTATTGTCATAGCCCAATAGGGTTTTTATTGCATTATCCATTGCTACATAGGCAGTTGAATCCGCAGTCGTTTCATCTAAAGAAGAACTAAATGCTGCAAGAGACCCTATAAAATTACTAGAATCAAGATCAGTTAGTTCATCTTGAAAAAAGTCTAATTCTTTATAACCAGCACTACAAGCTTGAGCTGAAGCGTAGACAGAAATATAATCAGCATTATCTTCTTGAAAACTTACTTCATCTAAAACATCAATTGCATCACTACAATCCATCGAAGAAAGATGATACTTAGCTTCAGCAATGACAGATCTAACCTCTTCCTCATCAGTTTTAGCACAACTAATGAGAACAAGACTTATTACTAAAATAAATGGAAGTTTGAGCATAGACTCCTCCACCTATTATTTTAAATTATAAAGATAGAAACTTTGTAGTGAGTAAAATCTGCTTAAGCCTTACCCATAATATAAGTCATAAGTTTGGAAATTGCCTCTTTAAAAGGTGCGACTTCAAGAGTAATACTCATTCTTGCAGAATTGGGATAGCCAAAAGATGAACCTGGAACTAATGCCACACCTGTTTTCTCAAGTATATCTGCTACAATCTCATAACTTGAGTCCGTTGCTTCATTATATCCTTCTTTGAAAAATGGCATTCTTGAAAAATCTAGTAAGTAATAAAAGCCAGAATTTGTCTGATAATAGCAATGAGGTAAATTTGCATCTCTAAAGGCCATTCTTATTATTTGGGCACACTCTCTAAGCTGCTCTTTAACGGGATCGAAATAATTATTGATTAAATTGAAGTCAAAATCTATTAGCGCCCTTTGAATTAAACTATTTGGTCCGGAAGTTGTTTGACTTTGGATCTTTGCCATTGCTTTAGTAATCTTTGAATCAGCAATACAAAATCCAATTCGCAATCCAGTTGAAGCGAATGATTTTGAGATTCCATTGATAATTACAGTTCTTTCTAAAAGAGTTTGGTCATACTGATAAAAATAAGTTGGCTTTGGATCAAAATAGCAAAGTTCAGCGTAAAGTTCGTCGCTAACAACACATAGATTCTCCTGCCCCTTTAGAAACTTAGCAAAATCTTTCATCCAAGTATCAGGATAGTGAATACCAGCTGGATTGTTCGGACTATTAATTATAATAGCTTTAGTTTTAGAAGTTATTGCCTTTTCTATTTCATCAATTGGTGGAGTATATGCATCAAATGCATGAGACTTTACAACAACAGGAACACCTCCCCAAAATTTTATAATCTCAGGATAAGAAACCCAATAAGGAGTAAGAATTATAACTTCATCACCTGGATTTAAAATAGCTCCAAAAAAATTATAAAGGCTATGTTTGGAGCCATTGCTAATGATACAACCTAAGTTCGTTTCAGAAAAAGAAACTCTCCTTTTCTCTTCAACATAACTCATAAATTTTTTTCTAAGGTCTACCATTCCGGCAATAGGACTATATTGATAGCTTTTCAAAAAATTTAATTGCTTTGAAATACTTGCAACAAAGTCAGAAGAAGGCTTGAAGTCTAACTGTCCCATGGTCATATTATAAACATGCTTACCACTTTGGGTAATTTCGTTTATTTGCTCATTAACTTTTAAAGTAATACTGGCCTTGGCTGCTTCAACCCTTGAACTTAGTTCCATCATTTACTCACTTTTCTTTTTTTTAAGCTCATCAAAAACAACACCTGGTACAAAGTTCTGAATGTCACCACCATGTTGAAAAATTTCTTTTACTAAAGATGATGAGATATAATAAAGATTTTCCCCAGTCATAAAGAAGACTGTTTCAGCATTTGGATTTAACTTCCTATTCATGGAAGCCATTTGAAACTCAATTTCAAAATCTCCAGTAGGTCTTAATCCCCTAACAATAGCTGAGATGTTATTTTCAGATACATAATCTACAATTAGCCCATCCCAAGAATCAACTCTTACCTTTGGCTCATCTGCGAAAAGCCGTTCTAATAAATTAATTCTCTCTTCTTTATTTAAGAAGTTTCTTTTTGATGGAGAAACTGCAACTAAAACAACAATTTCATCAAACATCTTTAGAGCTCGCTTCACGATATCTAAATGTCCATTAGTAAAAGGGTCAAAAGACCCTGCGTAAAGAGCAGTTTTTTTCATTTTTCTTTCCGTTTTTATGCAGTTACAAGATTATTATACCTCATAATTATAAATGGCAAAATAGCTAGTTCCTTGCTTAAAGATTTTCTCTGCAGAACCAAACTGGTTCTCAAATTTAGAAATGGGCATAGTTTTTTGCTGGCACGCTTCAATTACTACTTTACCGACAAATTCGATCGAGTTAAGAAAATTAAAGAACTTTTCATAAAGGTCAATTTTTTCATAAGGTGGATCAAAAAATAATATTATTTTTGAATTTGGTAAAGAAAGGTTTTGTTCACTTAGAACCTTTAAAAAGTCTCCAAGAATGATTTCAAAACGATCTAATTCTGAGTACTTTAACTTAAGCTGTTTAGAGTTTTTTTTTATAACTGCTATATTTTTTGGATTCTTCTCTATTAAAAATACTTTATCAGCTCCTCTTGAAAGAGCTTCAAATGCAATCGAACCGCTCCCAGCACAAATATCAAAAAAAGTAATCCCTTGGAAATTTTGAATACTATCAAAGAGTCTTCTTTTAAGCATTACTGAAGTTGGACGAGTAAACGAATTATGGGGAGTGTCCAAAGAAAAGCCCTTGGCCACTCCACCTAGAATTTTTATGGACATTTGTTAAGCTGCTTTTTTATTCGAGTCCTCGTGATCAAGTGGAATTGAAAATTTCATTCCATTATCTAAAGTTAACTCAAAACCTTCTTCCGTAATATTTAGTGAAACATTTTTTCCAGAAATATTAAAAGCCAAATCAAGCTTCATATTCCCTTCAACATTAAAACTCATGGAAGAATGACCAAATGAAGCGGGTGCAACTTTATTAGCGGCTTTCTTGAAATGATGAACATTTTCATCATCCTGCGGCTCATGCTTTTCCACAACTTCATCAACAGGTAATTCAGTGACTTGAGCAACAGTTTCAACTTCCTGCTCAGTAACGTGCTGAGGCCCTGCAACAACTTCTTCATGTTGAGGCCCTGCAACAACTTCTTCATGTTGAGGCCCTGCAACAACTTCCTCATGTTGAGGCTCTGCAACAACTTCTTCATGTTGAGGCTCTGCAACAACTTCCTCATGTTGAGGCTCTGCAACAACTTCCTCATGTTGAGGCTCTGCAACAACTTCCTCACGTTGAGGCTCTGCAACAACTTCCTCTTCAGCTTCCATCACTGGATCAGCGGCGACATTTTGAACCTCATCAGAAAACTCCTTTTCCAAGCTTTCGATTTCATTCATGATGTCAGCTAATTCATCATCGTTAAAACCTTTTTCCATAACATACTCCTGCTAAACAAAAATCCTTTTCTAAGTGGAATTACTCCCCCTATTACTCTTTACACTTCGGCTTCTTCACCTGAGTTCTAAAACTAATTTTCTAATGGGAAAATATTTCTTTTTTGATGACAAAATCTATACAAACTTATACAAATGAGTCTCAAAAATTTCACACAACCAATGAATTTTATTTAGTTTTTGAGTTAGAGAGAGAATAAATTGAATAAAAAGAATTTTAAGGCCATGAACTGGTTAGTCAGCGATCATCAGCCTAAAAAAATTGATACAAATCTAGAGTCAGCTAATATTATTAGCAGCTCCCTAGCTCCATTCTCTCACAATGTCCCAACTTTAGAAGAAAATCAGAATTCAATTCATAACTTCTTTGTGCCAGGCTGGAAGGGAGACTCTCTCCCGTCGAAATCACTTAAAAAGTTTAACGAAATTTTAAACAAAATACATCTTGATGTTAAAACTCAGTTTTTCATCAAAGATTCATTTTCAAGAAAACTAAAAATATCACTCTACAACGATTTTATTTCTTATGCAGAGTTCAAAGCTTTAAACTGCTCAGATCTAGATCATTATACAGCATTTTGGAGTGAGCTAAAAAGTGAACATTCTAAGTACCGTGATTCATTAGATGACTTTATAGAAATTTTCTCATTTAGAGTTGCTGTTATTTATATTCTAAAAATTAGATTTCTCATTATCTTGCACGATAAAACAGGCGAAAAATTTGATATAAAAAATGCATTTTATCCTAATTCATGCCTCACAAAGATTTTTAAAACAGCAAGTTCTCTAGAACTAAAAGCACAAGCTCTAGAACAAAATGTTTTCAGCTGGTTTAAGCCAAATGATAGTCTTAAAAATGAAATACTCATCTATAAAAATATTTGTAAAACCTTAAACATAACAGAGATTATCAAATCGATCTCAACAAAATCTGAGGACATCTTAAACACTAAAAGCGATTATTCTCACAGCTTAAGTCACAAAAGTTTTGGGCTTTTCTTAAACTCTCTACTTATTAACTTCCCTTCTTGGCTTGAAAAAAATAATCATAAAAGGGTGAATAATTATAAATCAGAAAAAACGTTAGAAATAATAAGCACTAAGTTTGCAGGAGATAATCTAGAGTCATTGGCACTATCCCATTGGTTGGCTCAGGATCATAATAAAAATATAAAATGGGATCAAATATTATGTCCTGATTTCAAAAAAGCAACATTCAATTGCAGCTTATACTTAAAAATTGTTAATGAGTTACAGTTTTTAACTTTTTTAGCTGATATTTCATCTTACCAAGACAAAGAAGCCAAGACATTTATATCAAATGTTGTAAACTCACATTTATATAATAGAAAAAACTCTTCTAACTTACAAAAAACATTACTTCTAAATGACGATAATCATGTCGCTCAATCGACCTATGATAGAATCATTTTAAATTTAAGTAATTTTCCAAAAAATAACCCTCAACACTTTCTTTTCAATCAGATAAGTGCTCAAAAGCCATTTTTAAAAGATAATGGTTTAATTTATGTCATTACAAATAAAAAGCTATTTGTACCTAGTCAAAAATCAAAAGTAGAAAGTTTATTACAGATTTTTAAAATACAAGGGTTATTTGATCTTAGTAATATCTCAGGAAAAGGTGAATTAGGTTCATACATATATATCTTCTCACCAAACAATCCTATTTTTCCAGAGTCTGATGGTAAACAAACTTGTTATAATTTTAGATTTAGTTCTAACTTAGAGACATTTCAAGAGTTTCATAATATCACGGCCATTTCCGAAGACTTTTTTAATGCTAATCTCTATGATGTGCCACCTCTCTATCATAAGGCCAAAAACAATACAAAACTAGAATTTTTCCAAGATGCTATTGTTAATGGTCAGTTTATCCATTCTTCTAAAAAAGACTCAGGCATTGTAACTCACCCCCACTTCTTTAAGAATTTAATGGGTATGTGCGAGCCACTCGATTTCTTTTTTGATATTCAGAATGTAAACTTTGATGAGAATGACATTACTCCTGACTCTTTCTTCGACTTCTCCAATTCTTTTAAAAGAGATCAATCTCCATACACCTTGGTAATTGATAAAAGGGAAAAAGACCTAACGAAGCTTGAAGTTATTTCTACAAACTCATTAGAAGCCAAAGCTTATGAGTATGGTCACACCCTATGCTCATATTTCTATGCATACCCTAAATGGCCAGGTATAGATATAATGACGGTTAAAAACTTTTTTGACTCTAGTATTGGGCAGCAAATTATAAACTTAACATTCAGTAATGAAGTAAGAAAAATCAAAGGTAATCTCAATAAGCTCCTACTGCCAAAATATTTAATTGGAAATGAAGCCGAGCTTCCAGAACATATCAAAATGGGTTTAACTTTATACTCTCTTACGCCAGAGGAAATTTTAAATCTTCATCCAACTGAGCTTGATAAAAAATACAATGAAACTCAAAATATTTTAAACTTAATTGTTAAAAAGTATCCAGCGCAAATACTTAAAGAACTAACTCGATTTAAAATGAGTGTCCAAAAAGCATGCGACTTATTAGGTGGTACGAATAAAAAGTTAACAGGCTTAAACTTTAATAATCCAATACTTAAGTCTCCACTATTACTTTCTAAAACCTACCCTTTATATCCAGATAATAAGGATGTTTATATTGAGTTTAATTCAGATAATTTGAACTCAATTCATGAACCATTATTAAAATACAGAAGTATGAAAAGTAATACAGAGGGTGTAGATACCTGTACCCTACAACTATTTGTTGAACATGGAAAAGTTATATCTCTTTATTCAGATGAAGATATGATCAAATTCATTGAATTTTTACTGAGTAATACAATAAACTATCCCGTTTCAGCTATTCTTCAATCAGTTCAAATCCCTAAATTAGATGATTTAAAGTCAATCATTTCATCTTTTAACTCAATGAATACTGTTCTAAGAAAATTATCAGACAAAACAGTATCCGACTTCGATACTCTAATAAATAATACTATTTACCAAAGCTGAAGTTATTTTCTCTGTTGAATTCTTTTTGGACCTCCTTGATACTTAATATTAGGAGCTAAGCTGTTGAAATCTAGAATTTTAAAACTAAGAAAGAAAATTTTCAATAATTTGAAATCTAAAGCCTTTTCTTATGAAGAAGAAAATACAGAATTAACAAATTACTTAGCTGAACAAACAAATGCCGCCAAAAGAAAGTTTAACATTTCCAATATAGAGGACTTAAGCTCTGCCGTTTTAAATTCACAAGTTATTTATTTAGGTGATTTCCATACCTTTGATCAAAACATAAGAAACGTTTTAAGAATTGTAAGATATATCTTATCAGTTGAAGATGAAATTACACTTGGACTTGAAATGGTTTCAAAGGATCATCAACTGTATATTGACGCCTATGTAGAAGGACATCTAACAGACTTGGAGTTTCTTGAATGTATAAACTACTCTCACTCATGGAGGTTTCCTTGGACTCATTACAAGCTCATATTTGAACTTGCTAAAAAACATAAATTAAAAGTTCTAGGATTAAATACAAAAGGCAGCTTAATCGAAAGAGATAAGTATGCTGCTGATGTCATCCATAAGACACTTAAAGAATGTGATACTTCAAAAATGCTTGTTCTATATGGTGAATTACACATCACTCCGACCAAAATCCCCAGGCTATTAAAAGAAAAACTCCCTGAAATAAAATCAACAATTATTCATCAAAACCTAGATGAAGTTTATTGGAAACTTATTCAACAAGAACATGAACAAGGTATTGTAAAATTTAATGATGATGAATATTGTATTATTTCAGCACCGCCTTGGATTAAATATGAATCAATGATTTATTGGTATGAAAACTTATCTGACGATCCAGACTTTGATATTCATGAATACATTATTGAAAAAGGGGCAAAGATTTTTAATGAGGATACAAATGACAACTTCTTAAATATTAGTCTAGAGATAATTAATCATCTCCACCTGACTGAAATTATAGAAGATATTGAAGACTTTAATTTGTATGATCACACAAACTTAGAATATATAGAAGAGAGACTTGAAAGAAACCTATCGCCAGGGCTTTTTAAGTTTTACCAAGGCCTTATTACCAAAAATAAATCTTTTAGGTTACCGGATTCAAATACATATTATTGCTCTAGCTATTCCATGAATAGAATATCGTATTTATCTGGAATCAATATACTCCATATTTTTCTAGAAAAAAATAAAGTGGACACCTACTCTATTTTAAAATCAAGAAGTAATATAAAAAAGTTTTTACTTTTCACTTATGAATCAATGTTTGCTTATCTTATTTCAAAAATCATAAATCCCCATAGAAAATGTGAAATGTATAATGACATTTTGGACAATTATAATAAGGATCCAAATAAAAGAGGTGAAATTGTTTTAAACTTTTTTAACAATGACCCTTTAGGAGAAACATTAAAAAGCCAAAAATTAATTGATATCTATTCCTCTGCCCTAGATATAGGTCACATTCTAGGTGAATATTTTTATATAAAACTCAACTCAAAAACAAGCTCCATAAAACTAAAAAAAATATTGTTAAATATAGATTTAAGTCCAGCTCAGTTTGAATTTAATTCAAAACAAATACTAAAGGATTTTCAATTTAGAGAACATAACAAAAGGTATTTTTAATGAAAGTACTTATTCAAAGAGTAAAAGAAGCTTCAGTAGAAGTTGATTTCAAAACTATTGGTTCTATAGAACATGGCTTCCTACTTTATGTATGTTTCGAAGAAGGAGATACACCAGACAAATTAGAAATAGCCGTTAATAAAATTAAAAACTTAAGAATTTTCACAGATGAAAATGACAAAATGAATTTTAACATTCTCCAAGCCAAAGGAAAAATCTTAAGCATAAGCCAGTTTACACTTAGTTGGGATGGCAAAAAGGGTCACAGACCTAGTTTTGATAAATCCATGCCACCAAACGATGCTAAAATCTTTTATAGAAATTTTAACGATGCACTTGAAAATATTGGTATAAAAGTGGAAAAAGGTCGTTTCGGCGCAGACATGAAAGTATCCTCAATCAATGATGGTCCTGTTACCTTCTTTCTAGAATATTAATAAAGTCCACTTTCATCATTTTCATCATCACCAAACATTAAATTTCTTTCAAAGTCATCAGGACTACTAGCCGATGCTCTTGCTTCATCAATTGAAATTTTACCTGCTTTATATAAGTCAGTGATGTGTTGATCAAAGGTCTGAGTTCCACTTCCTCTCTTCCCTTTGGTTATATAAGTATATATTTCTCCTATTTTATTTGCATCAGCAATGGACTCTTTTATCCCAGGAGAAGTAATCATAATTTCTTGCGCTGCAACCCTTCCCTTTCCATCTTTCGTCTTCAAAAGTCTTTGAGAAATTGTTGCATATAAATTATCAGCAATTCTTGCCCTTACGGCATCTTGCTCTTCTGGTGGAAACATAGAAATTAGACGCCCTACTGTATTTAACGCATCTGTAGTATGCACAGTTCCAAAAACAAGGTGACCTGTCTCAGCTGCTTTTAAAGCAATTCCGATGGTTTCGGCATCTCTCATTTCCCCGATTAAAATAATATCTGGATCTTGTCTCAAAGCTGATCTTAAAGCTGCTGCAAAATCATTTGTATCTTCACCGATTTCTCTTTGAGTAATACGTGCCTTTATGGGTTGATGAATATACTCGACAGGATCCTCTAAAGTTAAAATATGGACAGCTTTTGTTCTGTTCACATAATTAATCATAGCTGCGAGTGTTGAAGATTTACCAGAGCCAGTTGCACCGGTAACCAAAACTAATCCATTATGAGTACTTGCGATCTTATTTACGATTTTAGGAATTCCAAGAGCTTCAGTTGTAGGAACTTCAGCATCTATAATTCTTAGGATAATTCCCATTTTACCTTGGTAGCGTAATAGATTATAACGTAACCTACACAGTTTTGGGATTTGAAAAGATCCATCTAACTCTTTTAGTAAATCTATATTTTTTTTACTTTCTTCATCTTTAATCATGATAAGCCCTACAGCTTTAACATCATCATAACTAAATGGTTCCGTTTTAACAGGTACAAGATCCCCACGAACTCTAAAACATGGCCGTTCATTCGTCCTAATATGAATATCACTAACATTATTCTGAACTGCAGTTCTAATTAACTTAACAAACTCTTCTTTTGAAATTCCCATAGTTTAAATATCGTCTAATCTCTTTCAAAACTAAAGAAAAATTCAATAGAAATTGTTATTATTTTTTTAATATTTCCGATATTGAATGAAAGGGTATTTTCATGAAGTTATTTCTGTTATTAATTTTCTTCATAACACTTCATATAGAAGCAAATGAAGGAGAGGGAAAATTTAATGTTTATATAGATGCTGACTTCTCTGAACATTATGAATCTTCAGAAGCAATCTATCTCGGTTTTAAAGCAGCGTTATTAGACACGAAATATGAGAATTTAATATCATTAATAAAGAAGGACCACAGAGGAAATTCAAGAAGAAGTAAAAAACATATGAATGATTTTCTTAAAGATAAAAATTCATTATTCATGATTTCAGGAATTCACTCTCCACCATTAATTGCACACAAAGACTTCATTAATGAAAATCAAATCTTATTTCTAGTCCCTTGGGCTGCAGGGGGTCCAATTACAAGAATTAATTCAAATGAGAATTGGATTTTCCGTTTATCACTTGATGATTACAAAGCAGGAGAATTCCTCATAAATTACTATCTGAAAAATAAGAAATCTGACGCTTTATGTTTACTTCTAGAAAATACCGCATGGGGAAGATCAAATCATAAACTCATGGAAAAAGCTGCTATGGAAAAAGGGATCAAGATCAAAACGACTGAATGGTTCCAATGGGGCTTAAAAGATAATGTAGCAACAAAATTAGTAAAAAAATTAAATAAAAATAAATGCGAAACAATTATTTTAGTGGCCAATGCAAATGAAGGACAAGTCTTAATCAAAAAAATAGCAAAAAATAAAAAAATGTCTGTAATAAGTCATTGGGGAATAACAGGTGGTACTTTTACAAAAAATGTCACCCATTTAGAAAGAGAAACAGTAAACTTAAAGTTTATTCAAACATCTTTTAATTTTTTAAGTTCCGAGTTAAAAGAAGTCCATATAGACTCAATAAATAAATTAAAAAGATTATCCTCAAATATTAAAGAAATATCCGATCTAAAAGCTGCTACAGGCTTTATTCACGCATACGACCTGGGTTTATTAATCAAGGCTTCTTTAGACCAAATTAATTTAAAAGAGTCTCCAAAAGAAATAAAACTAAAATTAAAAAACAAACTTGAAAACTTAGAAACACCAGTTCAAGGACTTGTTAGAACCTATCAAAAACCATTTTCTAATAACCTTTCAGACCAGAATGCACATGAAGCATTAGATGAAAATTTCTTTGATATAGGATATTATGATAAAGATGGGAATATTAGGAATATAAATTGGAAGTATTAAAAAGCCTAGGATTAAAAAGTCCTCAATATAAATTTATCTCTTTTATTAGTTTTGTTCTCATATGGATCAGTATAATTTCCATGGGATCCTCATACTTAACCCTTGAATCTGCACTAAAGAGAACCTTGAAAACTGAATCAGAAAATGAAGCTGATTTTTTAGTTCGTAGTCTTGAATTAAATTTTAAAAATAATATAAATCGAGTAAAGGACATAGCAACAGATCCAGATATAATCGAGTTAACTTTTCAAATAGATCCTAGTGTAGAGAACTTAGCCGATAAATTATCGACTAAGTCATTTTTAGGAGAAAAAGTATTATTTTTCATTTTTGACTTCGCTGGAGACTTATTATTGAGTACAGATCATAGTTCTCAATACTCAGACATTCATAGCAAAGTTCTAACAGTACTAGATGGCCAAAATGAAAGTGATTTTGAAATCTCCAAAAAAGAAAATACGATCAAGTATATTGTACCTATTAAATATCGCAATAATATTGAAGGTGCGTTAGTTCTTGTAAGAAAGTTAGATTTTGATAGTGTTTACGGGTTTCTTAACAAAACCAATGATAAAAAACTATCTTTAAAAATTAATAATGAAATAATCTATACCTCAGGGCTATTTGAAAACTCTCCCAAAAACTCTTCAATAGAAGTAAACAGAAGGTCAGGTATATTTCCATTTCAAGTCAATTTACTTGTAGATCTAGCAATTATACAGGAAACTCAAACAGACCTTATCTCTAAAAACTTTTTTATACTGGCTTTTCTTATTTTAATCTCCTTTCTCATTTTCCAAAAGCTAGGAGATGAGTTTATTGTAAGACCTCATCAAGAATTGGTGCAAATTAATAAACAACTCAAAATAGAAAAAGAAAAGGCAAAATTCGCTGAAAAATCAAAGACTGAATTCCTTGCAAATATGAGTCATGAAATAAGAACTCCCCTTAATGGTATCGTTGGCATGGTAAATGTCCTTGAAGACCAAATCCAAAAGGAAGAAGATCAAAAGTCTATAAAAATATTAAAACAAAGCTCATCTTACTTATTAACAATTATAAATGATGTACTCGATTATTCTAAAATTGAAGCTGGTAAAATGGTGGCACATAACTCAATCATTGAGTTAAAAGATACTATTCACTACAGTGTTGACCTTTATTCAGGCATTGCGAATAAAAAGAATAATACTTTAAAATTGGAATACTCTGATGAGCTTCCAAAAACAATTTTTTCCGATGAAATTAAAATACAACAGATTTTAAATAACCTAATTAGCAATGCTATAAAATTCAGTGAAAACTCAGAAATATTAGTCAAAATCACCAAGGTCTTTATTGATAATATGGATCATTTAAAAATTGAAGTTACAGATGAAGGCGTTGGTATTCCTCAAGAGAAGGTTCAAGGTCTTTTTGAGAAATTTACTCAAGCTGATACTTCAACGACTAGGAGGTTTGGAGGTACAGGGTTAGGTTTAGCTATTTCAAAAGAACTATCTAAAATACTAAAGGGACGTATTTATTATAAACCAAATCCTAAAGGAAAAGGTTCATCATTCACTTTAGAAATCCCTTTAATTACCGCCAGTGAAATTAAAAATAATAAAAGAATAGAAACCACTAAAGAACATCCTATAAAGTTTGAGAAAACAAATATTATGGTTGTTGAAGATAATAAAGTTAATCAAGTCGTTGTTAAAAGTCTTTTAAAGAAGTTTGATATCACACCAACTATCGCTGAAAATGGGAAGATAGCAATAGAACAATTTAAGCGAACCAAGCCAAAATTAATCTTTATGGACTGTCATATGCCGATACTAGATGGTTTTGAAGCAACAAAACAAATCTTTGAATACTGTGATAATGAAATGCTAGAAAGGCCTGTGATCATTGCATTAACTGCGAGTGTAATGAAGGAAGATGTTGAAAAGTGCTTATCTTACGGAATGAGAGAAGTTATTGGTAAACCAATAGACATTCAAAAGCTAAAAAATATTTTAGGGTAATTACTACTTCATAACATGATGCTTTTGCCCTTTATGAAAACAGACCGTTTTTCCTAAAAAACGAATTTCATTTTTAAAATAAAAAATGCCACTTCCATCAGGACAAGCATATATAGGTTTGCTTGTTATATTAGAATAATCTAAAAGTTCTTTATCGTAACGTTTTGAGTTTCTATAATGAGGAAAAAATTCAAAGGGAACTAAATCCATTCCTTTTAAATTTTTAATGTTTTCATCATTCTCATCCCTATCAAAAGACGGAAAGCCTGCTGTAGAAACATTATTTGTCATAATAATTGCACCAGCACTTAATCCAGTTAAAACGCCCCCTCTATTAACAAATTCTTTTAACTCTGCAATTAGATTATTCTTTCGTAATTGCTTTAAGAAATAAAAGGTGTTTCCTCCTCCCAGATGAATAATATCTGATTTGAAGGCAATTTTCTTCATTGTATCACTAAAAGGTTGGTCAATATTGAGCTTCAAAATGCTTTGAATGCCAAGTGGAGAATATTGTTCTATGAGCTCATGATACTCTTCGGATGCTCCTTCACTACTGGAAGGTATAAAAGTTAAAGATAATTTTTCTTTTTGAAAAAGTTTAATTAATTCTTTATCTAAGTTTTCATTTTCCTCAGGAAATCCACCACTATAGAATACTAGCTTCATATACCTTCTCTATTTTCTATAATTAAATTAAGAGCGTGATTAAAATGTGAGTTTTTCTGAAATTCAGCTCTTGAGACCGTTAAGTCAGGATTTAGATTTTGAGTTTTTTCCAAGTTTTCTAAGAACTCAAATAATTGAGAAGAATCAAAGGTTTTTCTATTCTTTAATATATAATCAATGATATGAGTAACTGCATCTCCTGTAATTCGTTCACCTTTATTAATAACAGAGCTTCTAAAAGCCACTTCTTGAAGTAGTTCTTGCTCTGTAATTTGAAAAAGTTTGGCACATCTTTTTAACAACTTGATATATGTGTTTTGAAAACTATTTATTTTCTTTTCTCTTGCGGCGCTTATTTCAGTTTCTTTTTCTGTTATAAATCCAGACTTAATTAAATCAATAAATTCACTCGAATCAATTTTTTTTAAGTTATTCACTAAGTAAACTTGCGAAAGATTCTTAAGTGCTTCTCTCATGTTAAAAATAACATCACAATTTACTCCATCAGAGACCTTGATAATTCCCGAACTAGATTTAACTCTTTCAAAGTAAGTGTAATTTTTTTTAAAAGATTTAATAATATGAGGATACTTTTTAAGTAAATGTTTCGTTTTTCTTTCAGTGAAACCTATTTTTTTCAATAAATTGATATTTTTTTGATTTTCAAATACTTTATCAAAATGTTTCGTAGCTTCACAATCTTTAAATGCACTGATTTTATCTTTAGTACCTTCTTTTACATAGTTTATTAGCTGAGCAAAAGTTTGCACCATTTGCCTCGCCTTTTTCTTTTGTTCTAATAAGTTTGTACTAAATTGCTCAACATCATCATACCTATATTCATAATGGCAAATTCCAAACTGTCTAACAGAGCCATAATCTAAAATCCCTGCGTCCATTAAAATGTTATCCCCATCCCAATCCAACCAGCAAAAAATATAATCATCTTCAAAGTTGGCTGTAGCTTTAGCAAAATCTTGCGCAAATTTATTTAATGCAAATTTATACTTTCCTACACCTTTGGGACAAGTTTTCCATTCACTTTTATAGCGATTACTTTCAATATAGTATTCTAAAAGGTTTTTTAGCTCTTCTAATCGATTCTGTTTAAGATATAAAAAAAAGTGACTTGGTCTAATTAAACAGGAATGAGCCCTAACATTAATACTTATATTATCCTTAAACTCTATAATGGCTAAACTTTCCTCAGTTGAGTAACCATTTCGTTTAAGAGCTTTACTCATAATGGCCGTTGCGAGTCCCTCATCTATTTCAGCATAACCACATCCGTATGAAATTGAAGGATCACCTGTTTCAAAGAATTTATTATACTTACTAGTCGCTGGACTTAAACATGTTCCACCAGTTCCACCAGAGGAAATATCCCAAGTTTGACCATTATATTGTATTTGACCATTCCATATACTTCTTCCATCTCCTGAAGTTCTGCCTTTTTTATCTTCATGTTGTAATTGCAAATACCTTGTGGCCATATACTTCCCATCTTTCATTTCAGATTTTGGGAATTTTTTATTTTTCAATTGATCGTATTCATTGATTATTTGAATGGAAAATGTTTCTAAAATTTTAGCTTCTAGAGTTGAATTTAACTGATTAGGATGATCACTTGGAATTAAGCCCATCTCTTTAGCAAGATTGAAGTTAAAATACCTTACCTTCCCGCCTTTTCGTAATCGTGCAGGATAATCCACAAAACCATTTGGAATAACTTCTTTTAATGGATGAGTCCCATCAAGTGAATCAAATAAACTATAATCATTTTTTAAGTTTTTAGAAATCTTATAACTTTGCATATATACAGAACATCCTGTTCATCTTAATCCTGACATAATTATATCATAGTTTTTAAATTTATTTGAAGTGGGGGAATATTAACAATAAGAGAGTTTAGGACTCAAGAAAGTGCTTTCAAAAATTCAGCAACGTCAGCTCTAGCACTCAAAAAATGTTGATTAGAAAGCTCAAGTCCCTTACAGATAATTCTAATTTCCTCAGATTCTAAAGCCTCTACCTTTCCATCACTTGCTGCAACTATAAACAAAAATTCAAGTAATCGGAAACGGTCTTCCTTATTCATTAATTTATTAAGTGGCTTTACATACAAATGATTTTCTAAACCGGCCATTTCTTTAATATGGTCCACAGCAATTTCAACAATTTGATTACTATTTAAGTTAGGGGTGATATTCCATTCAGTGAGAATACTTTTCATCTTAATCAATTCATTTTTATCTAAATGAAAGTCAACATATGCGACTCTGGCCATTAAACCAGCTATGCAGCTAGAAATAACTAAGGTTTCTTCTTCAATGGATGGGTATTCTTTAGTAAGTTTATCAAATAGTTTTCCATATTCTTTAATTTTTTGCTTAGCTTGGTCTTGTCCAAATAGTTCTGAGAAATTAAACATTACTTAACCTTTTCAATATATCCGGCCTGAAAATCTAAATCGGCAACTCCTGTTCCTACAGGAGGATCCACATCCTTAGACCGAAGTACAACATAAACGAAATACAATATTTCCTTTCCATTATAATTCGCGATTGTAGGTTCTCCAACCCCTATTATGGCACCATTCTTTGAAGTGTCTGAAGTATGTCCAAGAATTTTCTCCGGAGTAGACCATTTAGAATTATCTACCAAATCTGTTTTAGTATGATTTCCCGAATATGAAGAATAAAAGACATCAGGATTTGAGGTTCCTGAACGTGTAAAATACAATCCAGTGCCTGTAAAAAATGGTTGAATTTCATGAGTTGTACCTGGAATGTTAATTTTGGTTGGTAAAAGAAGTTTAGTCCATTGTCCTAAGGATAAATTTCCTGACTCCAAATAATAAACCGATAACTCACCATAATCCCCTACTTTATCATATTCATCATCAGTCCAAATAGATTTTAAAGTTCCATTTGGCATGTGAAGATGTGAATTCCCCTGTGTTCCAGCAATACCATTAATACCGACTTTTCCAAAGTTTACTAAACTTGAATTAAAATTACTTCCTCTTACAGGTGGGGTTCCAGGAGTTCCACTATATTCAAGATCTCCTAAATTATTATTTTGTCCTAGAATTATCTTAGTATGAAAAACATCAAAATAGCTTTCAGCATCTGGGTTACCATCCCCATCAAAGTCCACCATATCGGGATCTTGTGGATCATTCCAAGTAAACAAAGTTGTGGCCGTCCCATCTCCATGCATATAAAAACTTAATCCAAAAGGACTTGCAATACCATCATTCTCATCATTAAAAGCGACATGAAATGGTTCTTTAAATGAGCCATCTTTCTGTCTCTTAAACCCATAAAACATAGTAGATATTGCATAGTTCGGAGCTTGATCCATACCCACGCCCCAGGAATTCGCATTATGCAAAACAGTGTTTCCAGAAAATCTTCCATTAAAGAAGCCAGGTCTTTCTGGAGCCGTATATGGTCCAGCTAACTCATCTATTAACTTATGACTACAACGAGTAGGGTTTAACCTATTAGTTGCACCACCACAGCCTCCATGTGCCCTATCGACCTCCATTAAAAATGATCCCGAAGAATACTGCGGTCCCGTTTGTACAAATAAATATTCACCATCCGGAGTAACTGTTACTCCATCTTCATACCCTGATGTGTTAACATATCCCTCAACTGACATAGGAACACCCCAGTCAGAGTGAACTTCTTTCAAGACAAGTGGTGTTTTAGAAATTGTTTTATCCTCATGGGAAATAGTAAATTTATGCTCACCTGTTTGATCTGGTAAAATCTTAAATGAATAATTACCATTACCGAGTTTTTGTAGTGGTGAAAGAGTCCCTCTGGAGAGACTAATCTTAGGACTTAAATTGTTCTGATTTTCATTATTCTTCTTGATATTGAAATTAACTATTATGTTATATAAATCTCCATTCGTCTCTTTACTAAGGCTCACTTTAATTTCAATTCCTTTCTGTGAAGGCCGTTGAGGTTCTGGATTTGTACCAGAGTCTGATGAGCCACTTGAATCCTCTTTTTCACATGCTAGAACTAACAAACTAATAATTAAAATTTTAATAAACGATCTCATACTTTGGTAGTATACATCCAAATTCCTTAACAATTAGATCTGTTAAGAAAAATTTCAGGTTCCCCTATATTCAGGTATTTGGAAATCAATTTTAATGATTTAACAGTTCAAATATTTCCCTCTAAAGTTCTCATCTTTATAAGTATATAATTACAGGTTAATCCGGAGATTTTTTTTATGATCAACTTTACTGACACAAAAATGGAATTAGAAGTATTTGGTAGTGTATCAATCTATTTTGGAATTGGAGTTCAAATTATATTTGCTTTGATTCTAGGTGGGCTTGTTGGGTATGACCGTGAAGTCAAAATGAAAGCTGCAGGTTTTAAAACCAACATAATGATCTGTATTGGAGCGACCCTTTACACAAGTATATCCATGCTTAACCTGAGTACCCATGAGGTTTCTGCCATGGTGGACCCAAACAGAATTGCAGCACAAATTGTTAGTGGGATTGGTTTTCTAGGGGCAGGGGCCATAATACAAAGTAGAGGGAGCGTAACTGGATTAACAACCGCTGCTACTATTTGGGTAGTGGCTGCAATTGGATATACCATAGGTGTTGGATATCCCCTAGTCGCCTCTTTATTTTCTGTGACCGTTTTGGTGGTTCTAAGATTACTAAACCCCATCCATGGCGTTATCGAAAAAGAAAAAGATTTTAAAAAATTTCATATCGAGATACTTTCTTATGGAACAGTAAAACAAACAATTGATCATATTCTTGAACTGGAAAATGTGAAACCGACAAAACTTCTTGAAGAGAAGCATACTAGAGATGAAAGGTTTACAATTCTAAACATATACGTTGAAGCTCACTCCAGAGCAATGGAGAGGATCAGTTCCGAAATTTCAGAGGCCATAAAAATAGAAAAAGTTAATTATAGAGAAGTTCTAAATATACCAAATGTAATTATTAGTGATCACTAGGATCAACATTAGTAAAATAATAATTTGTGATAAAGCTTAGTCTAACTCTTTTTTCAATAGACTCAGGTTGCTCATGTAAAAATGATTCTATCTCTTCTAAATAACCACACTCACAAGCAAAAGTATCTGCATCAACTTGGTTCTCCATCGGGTCTTCAGTTTTTTCAGAGTGATTTAGGTGAATATGACCAACTTCGTGAGCTAAAACAGCCTTCGCCCATGCATCGTAGGGCTTTGTCATAAGATTATAAACTTCTGGAAAAATAATAATAATATTTTGTTGAAAACTAGTAACAGCACAAGAAAACCGCCCACTACTTCTTACAAACAAAGTCATTTTTTCTATAAACACATTCTGCAAAACTTTTCGAGGTAATCTCTCAAGAAAATCTAAAAAATGAGCATTCACATAATTATTTTCTTTAATCCATCTATGCTCTTCTTGATTTAAAATAAAACTAATTATTTCATTTTTGGTTACTTCTTTTCTTAAAAAATTTTTTACAGTTGAAATCATAATTACCTCACTAAATTAGTATCGGTACTAAATAGAAGAGCCCAAGTTGCTTTTAGTGAGTTGGAAAAGATTGCCACTGAACATTTATTAATAAATTATAAGAAGAGTTCTTTATTAAGATGGTCTAAGCTAATGAAATCCAACAAATATTCAAAAATAATTAAGGAAATACTTGATTAAAACGATAAGTTACGTACAATTAATTTAAATTTCATACTCTGTATTGTGTGGGACGTTTTTGACTGTTGTACGTGTTGTGTGATCCAATCCAGAGAAACCGCTTGGCAAACTACCCGAATATTTAAATTAACCTACAAAGTGAAATTTGTATTTTATTTATGTAGTTAATTTTTGTTTGCCTGGACGCTCAATTAGGAGCGGAAAATGAAAACCAAGGGACTTAGCAAGATTCTTCTTTTATCTATCACTTTGGTAGCCTTCACTTCATGTAAGGAAGAAGAATTTTATGAAAAAGAATTCATTGAAACTCTTAATGATCAGTATGAAAAAGAAAAATTAACTGAGATTGAAAATAACTCAGAAGATGGTAATGCTGAAGAAGAGGAAGAAGGTAGTGAAAATGAAGTGACACAACCTGAACCAACTCCGCAACCGGAACCAACTCCTGAACCAACTCCTGAGCCAACTCCGCAACCGGAACCAACTCCTGAGCCAACTCCGCAACCGGAACCAACTCCAGAGCCAACTCCGGAACCAACTCCAGAGCCAACTCCGGAACCAACTCCTGAGCCAACTCCGGAACCAACTCCTGAGCCAACTCCAGAACCAACTCCGCAACCGGAACCAACTCCGCAACCGGAACCAACTCCGCAACCGGAACCAACTCCAGAGCCAACTCCAGAGCCAACTCCAGAGCCAACTCCAGAGCCAACTCCTGAGCCAACTCCGGAAACTGAAGTTATAACTGATGATTTTGTTCAAAACACAACAGGATCTAAAATTGATATCCTTTGGGTAATCGATAACTCTGGATCAATGAGAGACGAGCAAGAAGCCCTTGGTGATAATTTTGAATCATTTATTAATGAGTTCGTTAAAAAAGATATTGATTTCAAAATGGCCATTACAACAACTGATACGACTGGAAATAATAACGGTAAAGAATGGAAAGACTCAATGGCAAAGTTAACTTCTGAGAAGTTGAAAGAAGATGAGTCAAAATTTATCAGAAACTTCAGAGAATTAGTACAAGTTGGAACAAGAGGTTCAGGAAGAGAAAGAGGTATTTTAGCTTCTGAATCATTTGCAAATAGATATGGTAATCAATGGTTAAGAGATGACGCTTACTTTACAATTATCTATCTTTCAGATGAGAGAGACCAATCACCTAAAGCTGTTGAAAACCATCTTAAGCAAATTAAAAAGTGGAAAGAAAACGATGGATACATCAAAGCGAATAGTATCGTTAATATGAGATATACCTCTTGGTATAAGAGATATAAGGAAATTGCAGATACAACTGGTGGTGAAGTTGCGAGTATCAGAGATGACTTCCATGAAACTCTTTTAAACATGGGTGGAAAGATTGCATCATTAGCTGACCAGTTCCCTCTGTCAAATAAGCCACAAAATCTTGAAAGTATAACTGTTCATGTAGATGGAATTGAAAATTCTGATTGGGTCTACAATGCAGAACAAAACTCAATCCAATTTCAAGAAGATTTATTACCTCCAGCTGAATCAAAAATAGAGATCTCATACGAAATAGAAAAATAATGAAAATGAGATTTAAACAACTTAACAAAAACTTAAGGAAGGGCCAATCCCCTTCCTTAAGTACTTTTTAATAGCAATAAAGTTTTAACTAGTTAAGTCGATAAATACTTAAGAGAAATGATGAAAGCAACATCTGGGTAATAAAAATAAAGGGATTTGGGTAAAATGTATAAATTAAAAGTCTTAACATTGATCTTTACTTCAATCATAACAAGCCAAACTTTGTTGGCCGGTGAAAAAGATTTATATGATTTCCTTTGGTTAGACCCTGATAAATCTGTTTACGTACTTCAAAATAAGTTATACCCAAAAGAAAGATCATTTTATGCAGAAATTGGTTATTTATCGAATACAACAAGTACATTCCAAGATACCAATGGAGCTCAATTCAAATTTGGATATTACTTTCATGAAGAGTGGGCTTTAGAGTTTTCACATCTTCAATACAATAACTCAGATAACACGACTAAAGAATCTTCGGAGATTGTTTCAGGAACAGTTCCTTTTATAAGAAGACCACTTAGCTCTACTTCAATGTTTGCGATCTGGTCACCATTTTATGGAAAAATAAATACCTTCAATCAAATTTATTATTTCGATTGGTATTTTGGTGTAGGTATTGGCTCTTTAACAATGGAAAGTAACTTGGATACGGCGGAGTTAGAAGACGAAGATAGATTTGAAACGGAAACATATACGCCAATTCAATTTAAAACGGGTTTAAAATTTCATATCAATAAAAACTTTCATATGAGCATCGATTTTGTGAATTCTAATTTTGAATCTGCGACTCCAAAAGACCCTGATTCTAAAAGCTGGGATAATATTAATGACTTAATCTTTAACGTAGGAGTTTCTTTCTAATGAAGATGCTATTTGTTTTAAGCACATTCATTTTCCTAAGTAATTTGTCTGCCAAAGATGAACTTTCAAAATCATTTAAGCAGTATAAAAAAAGAAACTATTTCACGGCCTTGGATATAATTGCAACTCGATATAAATATGAGACACCTTCAAGAAAAATAAAAGCATATATTGAAAAACTAGTTAGCCATACTGGTACCCATTACTTTAACACTTATAATGATTTAGAGTTAAGAAAATTAAATATACCGACAACAGATCTAATTATGGGAAAAAGAAACTTATACTTAAAGAAGTTTGACTATGCCCACAAAAGACTAAAAAGAATCTCTAAGACCAATAGACTCTATCCAGAAGCTTTACTCGTAAGAGGTACAGCTTACATGATGGAAAAAAAGTATGAAAAAGCTGTAAAGGCTTATAAAACTTGTTCAAATGCCGCATTTGCAATTGAGAAACAAGCCAAGAACAAAAGTAAAAACTACTATGCAGTATTAAAAGAAACATGCATTTTAAACATCGCTAGAATTCATTTTAAACAAAAAAACTATAAACTAGCTATTTTAAATTATGAAAACATTCCAAAACGCTCATTCAAATGGCCTTATACCCTACTAGAAAAAGCGTGGTCTTATTACTACACAGGTAATTACAATAGATCTTTAGGTATATTATTGACCTACAACTCCCCGCTTTTAGAAAGCTACTTTACACCAGAGGCTGAAGTATTAAAGGCCTTAAATTATTTCAAATTATGTTTATATGAAGATGCTCTTGCTACAATTGATAAATATTACACAGTGTATGCACCTAAGAGTAAAAAATTAAATTCGCTTATTCGAAGACAAAGCGCTTCTCCTCTATTTTTTCATGATCTTATGTTTACACCAATATCTGAATCTGAAAAAGATAGTAAATTTTTAAGAAATTTGATTACCCAAATGAGTAAAAGAATTAAATTTAATCTAGACTTGAATTATCTATATAGACTTAATGAAGAAATTGTAAAGGTTAACAATAAAGAACAGCAGAAAATGCTTATAAAAATGCAAACTGATTTAAAAGAACAAATAAATCACTATGTAAAAGTATCTATGTATAAATTTATCAATGAGATCCACTCTCTCTCAAGCGAAATGTTTAATCTAAAACTAGAGATTCTTTCAAAGAAAAGAGAGTTAGCTTATAAAAATAAAACATTTAAAGCCGACAGAAGTCGTGGAGATTTCGAAAATATCAAAAGAGAGAAAGACCAGGAATTCTATACATTCCAAAATGCCTTTTGGGCCGACGAACTTGGTGATTACTCCTTGGCTCTTTCATCTACATGTAAAACAAGGAGGCTAAATGAATAGACTCATCTATTTGATCTTATTTACTTTCCTCTTGCCTTTGAGTTCAAGTGCTCAAAACAAAAAGGTTATTTATAAATATAAAGAGTATGAAAAGTTTGACTTAGGCGACTTAGAAATAAAAGGTTCAATTATTGCACCAGGTGATATTTCAGTAAAAGAAAGAAGAAGAAAAGTTTTTGAAAGAGACCTCTTTCACAGAGAAGATTTCGATAAAAGAATTGAAGAAGAAATAAAGTTTTTGAGATAAGGAGGATCAACTATGAGTGATCTAAACAAGATGGAAACAACACAACCAACGGAAGCAACAGTCAGCGTACCAGGTGCGCCTCAACAAGAGTTAAATTTTGTGCAGGGTTTTGCAAAATTTATGGATGATGGTGGTGTATTCATGTGGATAATATTGGCCATGTGGGTATTTGGAATCATCATAGCTGTTGAAAGAGTTAAAAACTTATTTAAATATGATGTAGATGGGACAAGCTTAATGAACGAAGTGAAAAAAGATGTCCTCACAAATGAAGTTCAAAACGCGATACAAAGTTGCTCTACGAATAAAAGTTTATTGGCTTCAGTTTTAAGAAATGGATTAAAAAGAGCCAATCAATCTAAAGAGCAAATTCAAGATGCATTAGAATCGAGTATGCTAGAGTCTATTCCCCATGTAGAAAAAAGATTAGGTTACTTAGCATTAATAGCCAACGTTTCAACCCTTATTGGTCTACTAGGGACAATTTATGGTCTTATTCAGTCATTTGCTGCTGTTGCATCTGCTGATCCGGCCTCAAAAGCTGAATTATTAGCCTTAGGTATATCTAAAGCAATGAATACCACGGCTTTTGGTTTGATATCAGCAATTTCAATCATGGTATTACACCAAATCTTAACCACAAAAGCTGAGAAAATCATCGGTGATTTAGAGCATTTTTCGGTAAAACTTGTAGACTTACTTTCTACTAGAAAGCCAAACTCTAAAAGTGAAGCAGCTTAATTAGTATTGATTGGAGAAACTTATGAGAAGAAGAATGAAGAAACCACCAAAATTGAACCTTATCCCAATATTGGATGCTATTTTCATTTTCATTTTCTTTTTGTTGATGTCGGCTCAGTTCATAGATATATATGAAATTGGAAGTGATGCTCCAATGACTGCAACAAGCTCTCCCGAGATGAAGAAAGAGCCTCTAAATCTCACACTAGTCCTTAATGGAGAAAAGATAATTGTTAAAACAGGTTTGGATCTTGTGACTTATAAGACTTATACCCTCTCACAGCTAGACAAGCTAAATGAGGGATTAATGGAGTTAAAAAAGAAGCATCCAAAAGAAAACTCAGCGATACTGAAGCCTTCAAGTACATTTAAATATGAAAAGATTGTAAAAGTCATCGACCATACAAGAGAAATTACTAAACCTAATGTTTACATCACGGCAATGGATAATAAGAATAAAAAGTTTGCGACAAAAAAGCTTTTTGAAAAGATTATTTTTGAGACAATGGATTAAAAATGAAAAGAATGTTTTTTAAAGACAAACAGAGAAGAGCAAAAGAGCCAATGGATATTGATATCACATCATTACTAGATGTTCTCGTTATCCTTTTAGTTTTTTTACTCAAAAGCTATAATGCTTCTGATTTAAAATTAAACCTTGTTGATAATTTAACCATTCCGAATTCTGATGCAAGAAAGTTAGGTAATCATGCGGTTATAGTTCAAGTCGATAAAGAGAAAAATATTTTCTTTAACAATAAAAAGATCGGAAAAATAACAACTAGTTCAGAGAACACAGATCTTTTAGCCGCTTTAAAGGCTCACAGAGCAGATGAAAGAGTTCCAGCAGAGAAAAAAGCAAAAAAGGTAAATCTCGTATTTGATAAATCACTTCCTTATAATGTCATGAAGGGAGTAATGCATACATCTGCAGTTGCAGGTTTTACTGAATTCAAGTTTATCGTACAAGGAAATTATTAATAATGAAGTATTTCTTTATTTTGATATTTACTTTACTCTTCTCCTTTGCATCAACAGCGAAGAAGACAAAACTTACACCAAAGCAAATCGAAGAAATGCGTTGGAATAAGATTTTACGATTAGTTAATGAAGAAATGGCCACAATAAATAAGGTAAAAAGAAAAAGTCAAAAACTGGAATATAGACTTTTTGAACTTATGAGTGAAAAAGTAAAACTTTTTAAAGAAAAAGAAAATAAAGAGTTCGTAAAGTTAAAGCTCAAGCATGGAAATAAAATCACAAGAAAACAGATATTTAAAGAAACCTTAAAGCTTTATAATCAGGCAAATGCCTATGGGCATAATTTACTTAGAAGGTACCCAAACACACGCTACAAAGCAGCGATATTCTATACATTGGCCCTAAACTCAAGAGACTTCTCCTATGATAATAATGAGTTAAAATTTTTGAGAAAAGCATTGGAGTTTTCAAGAACAGGACAACAAGTTAATTATCTAGCACGTACCTCCCTTGCTGAATACTACTACAATAATAAGCAGTGGAAGAGTGCTATCTACCAATACGACATAGTCTTAAATAATAAAGATGATGAGTGGTTTACAAAGAATTTATTAAATTATGGCTGGTGTAAACTAAAAAACCAAGAATTTAAAGATGCAATAGTATCATTAGAAAAGAGTTTTTTACTTAGTAAGGAAAGCTTTTATATCAACGTTCAAGAACAGGCGATGAAAGGTCTTATAAGCTTCTATGTTTTAGGGAAAGACATAAACCGTGGGATAAACTTCATCAATAAGCATTCCGATACCCCGCACGGTGAACTTCTTGAACTGGCCAGAAAATCCTCAGCTAAAGGTTTTTTCAAAGAAGCCAATCAAATTTCCCTAGATCTAGTTTCAAGAATTGATAAAGTAAAAGAATCCGAACTATTTACAGATCTTAAATTATTCCAATTTGAAATGTATAATCAGTATCAAAAGAAAGATAAATTGTTAAACGTTGCTAAAGAGTTTAATCAACTAAAATTCAACGAGGCTCAAAAAGAAGATGCAATCCAAAAAATTTCTACAGTTGTTGGTGCAAAACAAATTATCTTAAAGAAAGATTATTCTAAATACAATAAGGATTATGATCAAGATTCACTTAAAGAAATTATTACTTATTTTGATATTTTAAGGAATATTAACCCTACAAAAAAACATGAATATGAATATTTCCAGGCTGAAACTTACTATTCAGTTGAATTATATGTTGATTCACTTGGAAAATACAAAGAATCACTTAATTCACAAGGTACAAAAAAGGTTGAAGTTGATCTAAGAGAAAAAAACTTAGACGGACTATTTAGTTGTATTGATTTAATTGATTATAAAAAGACCAAATTCACTAAAGACCAAGAACTTGAATTTGCTTATAATACTTATCTTTCTCATTGGCCAAAGACCAAAAAGGCTCAAGACATTTATCCAAGATTATACTCTTTATATTTGAAGGATAAAAAATATGAAAAAACAAATAAAGCACTAGCTCAATATATCAAACACTTCCCTAGTGATATAAAGAAGCACAGAGAGCTCTTTAAATTAAAGCTAGACCTTATTATCGCTGACAAAGACACAGACCGACTTGCTGTAAATATTAATCAGATGGCACAAGGTTTTCTAAAGTTTAAAAACACAGAACTAAAAAAATCTGAAACGATCTTAGCAAATTTACTTTTTTCTAAATTTCAAAAAATGAAAAAAGATGGTGATTTAAAGAAAGCTCTAAACGGCTATAAAAGCGTATTCTACAAAGATTCTTACCCTCGCTCTATCCGTGGTGAATCTGCTTTTAATATGGGAATGATTTACACTGATTTGGAAGATAACTCTAATGCTTTCAAATGGTATAGAAAATCCTTCAAATTCCTTTCTAAGAAAGAAATAAGTAAAAAAAGAATCTTTCTTGAAAAAATGGCATTAAGAACTGCACTACTCCATAACTTCTTAAACGCTGCAAAACTAGAGCGTTTCATCCTACATAGTTTTTGCTATGATAAAGCCAAGAACTCAAAGAATTTTGAAAATTCTATATTACATGACCTGGCCAATGATTATACAAGAAGAGCTTTATACACTTATAAAAAGTATCAAAAATGTATTCCAAGTGTTAGTCACAAGATTAAAACTTCAATTATCGATCACCTTTTTCAACAAAAGCATGAAGCGAAACTGATAAGTTTTGTTAATGAATATAAACTTCTAACGACCCACAGAGATAAAGTGACACAATACTACGAGCGTCTATACTGGAAGTATTTTAACTCTGGAGACAATAATAGTCAGACCTATTACAGTCTTCTACAGAAGATCCAATCACCTCAAACCGAAAGATTTTTTAAATCTCAATTAAAGCTAACATCACTTAGAAGGAAAATTGCGAATTTTCAGAGAACTCAAATCATTGTGGATACAAAAAAACCAAATCCAGAGAAATTTATTCAAGATTTAACCAAAAGAATTAATACATTAAAGACTATTTCTGACTATGCTTCTTCTATTTTCGCAGTTGGAAATGCTCAAGTGACTATACTTGCTTACGATGAACTTATAAATGTCAGTAAAAACTTTGCATTGGAAGTTGGTAAGTATCATATACCTATTCCTGATCCAAATTTTCAAAAACAATTTCAAAGTGAAATGAATAATATTGCAAGTAATCTCAATACCGAAGTTAGTAATCTTAAAAACAATGCTCAAAGTCTCATAGAAAAATATGATTTATTAATCTCAACTAGGACTTATAGCAATGAAGCTTTTGATATTTTAGAAATTTCAGATATCAGAACCCCAGCTTCGACTTTTGGTGTAACAATTGGACTAGGTGAAAAATGAAATTTTTAATATTTTTGATGACATTTACATTTATTTCATGTGCGACTCAAAAAAAGATGAGAGTAATCTCTGAAACTCAATATGATGGCCTTAAGTTTGAATCTTTAAAACGATTTGATTACGAAAGACTTTCAAAAGAAGCAAAGTTAGGAAACACCCTTGCTTTATGTTTCGCTGGTAGATATAAAGAAGCTTTTGATATTTACAAAAAACAACTCGACCAAAAAACAGAGAACTCAAACTACTGGAATCAAGTTGGAACATGCTATACCGTAAAAAAAGATTATACCCAAGCTTTGTCATTTTTTAATTTATCCTTAGCAACAGCGAAGACAAATACGGAAAAAGCTATTGTCTTAAATAACTTTGGTGTCATTCATTTAGAACAAGAAAACTATGAGGAAGCAAAAGAATATTTCAAGCAATCTCTAAAATTGGCAAAGAATTTCCTAACGCCAAAGTATAACTTAACCCAAATATACCTTAAATATGGTCTTTACAATAAAGCGAAGCCTATTTTAACTGATCTTCTTAATAAAAACCAAAATGATATAGACTTTCTAAATTCTTACGCACATTTGGAACTCATGACTAAGAATTACAAGAATGCCCTCGTATTCTTTAATAAAATTCCTGAAAGTTATAGATATAGAGATGATATCGCAACAAATATGGCCATGACTTATTATATGTTAGGACTTTATCAAAACTCACTTGAAAGTATTAATAAAGCTCCTAAAAAAGACAAATTTTATCTTAGTAAACAGTTAGAAATAAAGAACAAGATAGAAAGTTTGGATGAATTAAATGGGAAATAATATGAAAAGTCGAATTTTAAACTTAATTATTGATGGAGAATCCTTTAGTCTGGACAAAGACAGAATTCTTATTGGTAGAGCAGAAAATTGTGATCTTATCATTGATAAACCAGAAATCTCTCACTACCATGCACTGGCTTTTGTTCAACCTAATGGAAGTGTATCTATTCAAGACTTACAATCAATAAACGGGACTTATATAAATGGTTCAAAAGTTTCAAACTCAGCTTTATTTGATGGAGATGTCCTCTCTTTAGGCTCATTTAATATTAACACTCTTGAAAGTGACACACCTATCCAAGTTCACAGTTTTGAAAGCTCTACAATGGATAAAACTGAAAGCCTAGGAGATAAGGTTTATATTCCTACTCAGCACAATGAGTCTGACATTCTTATTGACGATGAATATTGTGATATTAAGTTTCAAGATGACAACTTTGTTCCTCTATACAATAGTCCACTTAAAAACATCAACTTAAAAGCTGAAGAATACATTGAAAATGATGATTTAGAATCAGGATATGAAATTCTAGAAAAAGTTGATGGTCATTGTATTCAAATCACGACTTCCCTAAGTGGAAATATCTTAGAGCAATTTTATTTTCCTATACAAGATGGAACTATTTATGCATCTAGTGCCAAAAAAGAAGGTACAGTTCTTATCGATTTACTGAGTTCTAAGAAAAAGCAAGCTTTCTTGAAAGTTAATAACGGCAAGATTACAGTAAATAAAAACAAACTCTTTAAAGCTTCCCATCCAGAGATTAGTACAGATATTAACAATAATGAAATACTTGTTCTCTCTTGTGGAACTTATCAAATTTTCGTTGAAGTTGCTCCTGCGCCAAGTAAACTTCTTCATATCTCTAGTCTTAGAAGAGATAAGGAGTTTTTTAAAGATACTGCAAAAAAATTTACAGCGGCCATAGTGCCAATGCTTTTACTTCTCCTTGTTGATTTTCAAATTGAGAAAAAGCAACCACCAAAGCAACT
The DNA here is from genome assembly GCA_964215955.1 of Flavobacteriaceae bacterium. GTDB lineage: Bacteria > Bdellovibrionota > Bacteriovoracia > Bacteriovoracales > Bacteriovoracaceae. The sequence continues at coordinate 47,479 of CAXPDR010000034.1, read as the reverse complement.
TTCCATCATATACAAAAAGCCAACAACTGCTAATGTTGATGGCCAAAAGATGGCCAGTACAAATCCAAATGACTTAAAGAAGAACACGGGTCATAAAGAGCAAAAACAACCAGATAAAAAGATTGCTCATAGTAAAGCTGGAAAGAAGGCTCAACCTAAGAAAGCGACACCTAAAAAGGCAGCTCCAAAAAAAGTTGCTAAAGCAACTCCTAAAAAGAGTGCTCCGAGTAAGTCGAAAGCTAAAACGAAAGCCTATACTTTCAAAATGGCATCAAATGTTAGTTCCGTATTTAGTAAGTCTAACAACGTCAAAGTTGCGGCCAGCGCCTCATCTACCTCTGTCAATACTTCAGCTTCAGTTTCAGGAAGTCTTGCAACTAAAGTAAATGGAACAAGTTCTAATAATGTTGGAAATATGGGAAGTGATAGTGCAGGAAGAGCATTAGCAAGCTATGGTAGTAAAGGTTTATCAAGTAAATCAGGTAGAGATACCGCCTATATTCAAACAGAAACTGTAGTCCTAGGAAGTATGGATCCAGAATTACTAAGAAAGATTCTACAGCAATACCTTCCACAGTTTAGACATTGTTATCAACAAGAACTCGTTTATAATTCAGATGATATTAAAGGTATTGTTGATTTAAACTTTGAAATTACTGGTGCAGGAAAGGTTTCAAAAATAAGAGTTAAAGCAAAAGACTCAAGATTCTCAAAAAAAGGAACAAACTGTATGGCCAAAGTTCTAGCTATTATTGACTTTCCAAAGCCTAAGGGTGGCGGACGAGTTGCAGTTAGACAGCCTTTAAGCTTTTATGCTGAGCAAGAGAAGTCTTAAGAGGCATTATTCTCCTGACTACATAACTCACTAGCTTTAACTATAATAGAGTTATGAATGCGATTGATTTTAAAACTCTCTTTAACCATGAAGATTACGCAATCTTTGGGGTTATTGTTCTCACTCTCCTATTATTATATTTCTTTATTAGTGGAACTGTTACTCGATCTAGAATGACTAATGATCAAAAACGAAGATTTATTGGAAATATAAGAGGGACATTCTTCTTTGTTGCGGTAGCTTCTATTTTTGCTCTTTGGGCCACTGAACTGTATCAGTTTACTATTTCTATTGCTGCTTTTTTTGCTGCGATGGCGATTGCTGGAAAAGAGGTCATTCTATGTTTTGGAGGAACTTTCTATAGAGCATTTGCCAGACCATTTTCAGTAGGAAATAGAATTGAGATTGATGGAATTAGAGGAGATATTGTTGATGTAGGTTTACTAAGTACTCAACTTTTAGAAGTTGGGCCTAAAGATTATACACAACAATTAACCGGTAGAATGATTACGATTCCCAATAGTTTATTTCTCACAAAAGAAGTTTTCAATGAAACAGATGCCCTCACCGATCATCAAGACTTTGTCTTACATGTAATTAAGGTGCCAATTAAACTTGATCGTGACTGGGAAAAACATCGAGATACGCTTTTGAATGCCGCAAATGAGGTTTGTGGAGAATATATAGAACCTGCAACTGCATTTTTTAAGCGTCTTGCAAAAAAAAGACATGTTGATGTGCCCTTAATAGCCCCTAGAATTAATATCAAATTTGATGAACCGGAAAAAATCTTTCTCATGGTTCGAGTTTGTATTCCTGTTGATAAGAAAGGTACTGTTCAACAACTCATTACGAGAGATTATTTAAAGAAAACCTATCCTTAACCTAGCACAAGGCCACAATCTGGACACTCTGTATTTGTGGTTGAAAACTTAAATCCACAAGCTGGACAAGTTGCCGAGTCTTGATTGGTATCATAAACACTATTAATAACCTCTAGGTCCACATTATGCCCATCTAAAAGTTTTTGATATTTGTCAGAGTAAACTTTTTGAATAATAGGAAGATCTTTTTCATAGGCATGTACTTCAACCGTCACAGCACATCCTCTATTACATGTTTGGTCATTATGATTTAGAACAATATCAGCACCTAGAGCTTCACAATCTTTTTTTAAATCCTTAGCTTCTTGAAGGCCCATTACTGCCACACGTATTAATTCCATACTATTCTCCTGATTAGATTTATATTATAATCTTTTTATGGAAAAAATAAAATATCAGGGTAAATATATTAGAGTGACGGAAGAAGTTATTGATAATGCAGTATGGGAAAGAGCTTATATTAAAGATGGTGTCCAAGTCTTTCCCATTACAAGTGAGGGTAAGATCATTCTCATTGAAGAGAAAAGACCTCATGAAAGCCAGGCGACGAGGCTAAAGTTTGTGACCGGTCAATTAGACGCAGGTGAAGACCCTATTGAGGCTGCAAACCGTGAAATGCAGGAAGAGATTGGCTTTAAAGCCGATCATTTAGAAATCATTTTAACCTCGAAAAACTCAGGAACTATTAATAGTAGTTTTTATCAAATTTTAGCAAAAGGTTTAACGCCATCGAAAATCCCTAATCCCGATGGAGAAGATACTATAGTCTCAATCAAAGAGTTTACTGTGAATGAATTGGATAAACTTATTGAGGAAGAAAAATTGAATTGGAATTTGGGTTTACTCGGATACTTTAAATTAAAACAAAAAGGGCTTCTTTAAGAAGCCCTTTTTTTATTCTGAAACTCTTTTTGGTTTTAAATCTTCTAAAATCATGTCTTCATATGGAGTTGCTAGTTTATTCCATTTATAATCATATTGTTTTTGGAAAGCCTCTACAACTTCAGGAATCGTTATATAATAGTAGTTCTCTAAGTTTGTAGCTCCACCTTTTTTGATAAAAGCAGCTTTAGTAAAGTTCCCTGCCCCACAAAAAACTGCAGGTTTGTTATACATCTTAGGTTTTCTAGAGCTTTTCTTAGCATTATCTAGGATAAGATATTTATTATGATGAATTGTGTGAGAATAATGATTTGTAGTCATATATCTTGCTTCAATTCCATCTTTTTCTAAAGTAGATTCAATTTTTCCAGGTTTATCCTTTTTTCGACTCACCTCTGAAACTGTTCCCATGACTGACTTTACATTCCAATACTCCATAGACATATTTGGAACTCTCAAACCTTTAGCAAGTCTTTTCTCACCTACTAAATAAAGATCATCATCAAAAACCATTCTCACATTAGTCCCTTTTTTCATCGCTTTGTTAAGTGCAATCATTAAAGGTCTTAGGGTAAACCTATGGGCAGCAAGATCAACATTTTCAGACCAACGAATAGCTTCTGTAAACATTTCAATGGCCGCTTCCCCTTCTCCAGGTACAATAAATGTCTTTATATCTTCTTCTTCTGTTAATGCTATTTCTGAACGACATTTTTTCACGAATGCTATAAATTCTTTTCTACTATCAGCATGATTAAACTCTGCCTCTTTTAAACATAAATGCGCTTGCATAAAGTGCGACTTACTTGCAGCTGTTACAAAATGCCAATTTTCGTGGTGAATTGTTGTCCCACTAGACATATTTGCTGAAGCAAAGGCCACTGTGATTTTTTCTTTATCTTTCGGATTGACCATAAAGATCTTAGTATGAGACCAGTTTATTCCTCTTTGTTTTTTCATTCTTTTGATCTTATAGTCCTGATCTAAGCTAACTCCATCAGAAGAACAAATTTCTGATCCTAGATACTGAGACTTAGTTAAAAGACCTTCGTAATCTCTAGTCGCTCTATATAAGTCTTCTTTTTCTTCTTCAGTTAGGTTTTTCTTTTTTGCTAATTTAAGATACTTTTTCTTAGCATACCCAATTGCTCTTTCATGCTTTGCTTCAGCTTCAGCTCTATTGGATGAATTTATCGATGCTCCACCGACATACCGAGATAACGTACGATCAATTGAACCTTGCTCATTTTTTTTATCCAAAATAAGTTCTAATTTCATTCCTTCTTTCATTCTGTCACATAGAGCTCTCGCGACTTTAGAATCAGAAAAAGAAAGATAAGTCATAAAAATTTCTTCTGTACTTTTATCATTGATAAGAGACAACAGTCTATGCTGGGGACTTTCATTTTCACCAATTCGAGAGCTTGATCCGTCTCTTCTGGCCGTTTGTCGTTTATCACCGCTAGAACAAAATACATTTTCTTTGGTATATTTTTTAAACTCACCTTTTTGAGTTTCAATAGCTTTAGGATACTCATACTTTGCACAGGTAGGATTTGTGAATAGCACATCGTAATTGTATACTTCAGGATTTCTTTCTTTTAAAGTTGCTGCATTTAATGCACCAGCAAATGTTAAGGTGGCCAATAGCCAAGACATAGATTTCATATTTTTCCCCTAATATATGAATATTTTTCATCTTGGTAACCAACTCGACACAATCTGAGAAGAAAATAATGACAACAGGATAAATTTTATATAGATTCCCATTATGATCACACAGAAAAAAATGACATTAAAACCACTACTTAGAGGCTTTCATCTTATTACTGACGAGATTCTAACAAACTTAGGACCTCTTCCTAACAGTGGTTTGATTAATATATTTTGCCAACATACTTCTTGTGGAATTAGTATAAATGAAAACTGTGATCCTAGCGTAAGAGTCGACCTCAATCGATTTTTTGATGAATTGGTTAAAGAGGATCTTCCATTTTATACGCATACAGCAGAAGGCTCTGATGATATGCCTGCACATATAAAGTCAACAATTACAGGTCATGAAGTTACGATTCCAATAATAGATGGGCAATTAGGCCTAGGAACCTGGCAAGGTATTTATCTTTGTGAATTTAGAAACCACGGTGGCCCAAGAAAACTGATTTTAACCATACACAGCTAATTCATGAAACTAGAAGAAAGACTTCCCAAAAAATCCTTAATGTTTGCCCCAATGGAAGGTGTTACTGATGAATACTACAGAAATGTCATTCACGAACTATTTCCTGAATGGGACACTCACACCTGCGACTTTTTAAGAGTTCCTTCAACCAATCCTTATCCTATAAAACATATAAAAAAACATTATGGAGAATCCATCCTCTCATCAGAGGCATTAAAGAATAAAACCATTTACCAAATCCTTACCTCTCCAGGTGCTTACACCGCTGAAACGGTTCAAAGTATTGCAGAATTAGGAATCCCTTGGATAGACTTAAATCTAGGATGTCCATCTAAAACTGTTTGCAAGAATAAAGGAGGCTCCTACCTGCTAAGCGAGCTTGCTGAATTACAAAAAATAATTAAAACGATAAGAGAAAACTTCCAGAAAACCTTTACTTGTAAAATTAGAGTTGGGTACCAAGATGATTCAAATTTCACAGATATCTTAAAACTCTTGGAGGATGAAGGTGTTGATGGAATAATTGTCCACGCGAGAACAAGGAACGAGTTATATAAAGGAATCGCAAAGTGGGAGTATATTAAACAGGCGGTAGAAACAGTTAATATCCCTGTCATTGGCAATGGTGATATTTGGACAACCGAAGATATAGATAAACATTTTGAACTAACTGGTTGTCATGCGATTATGCTAGCAAGATCAGCGCTCAAAACCCCATGGCTTGCAACCTTGTATAAAAACGGTCAATTAGATACACCCTCTTCCAGAATGGATTATATCATCTCTTACTTTGAGAGATTCTATGAAGAGACTCAAAAACAAAATCTAGTGGAAGCTTCAAGAATTAAAAGGCTTAAAAGTGTTTCTCGATATATTTTCGATGATCTCCCAGACCCAACGATGATTAAAAAGCGTTTTCTACTATCTAAAAGCTTTGAGGAGCAAATGGATATTTTAAAACAAACAAAATCTCAACTAGATCTTTAAATACTTCACGTAATTACGAATAAAGAAAGACTTTCTAAAGTTCTTAATATTTTTTTGTTGTAAAATATAAGTACTTTCATACATCATAAGAATCCAAGGAATATCTTTCTCTACAATTTTTTCGATTTCATGCATAAACTTTAGTCTTTCATTTGGGTCGATGGACTTATTAAGTTCGTCATACAAAGCATCAACCTTGGGATTGGAATATCCACTTTTATTTATCCCTGGATGGTTTTGAGAAATCAAAAGTTGTAATAAATTTTCGGCATCGGGGTAATCATAAATCCAATTGTCTGTCCAAAATTGTAATTTCCCACTACGCCCTAGTTTCAAAAATTCTGGAAAAGTAATTTCTTTTATTTTTAGTTTTAATCCAATTTGCTCTAATTGTTTTTTGAGGAACTTTGCTTCATCCATATGAATGGTTTGCTTACCTCTCGTAGAATAAGTTAACTCAAACTTTTCTAAATCAATTTTGGATTTTTTTAAATATCTTTTTGCTTTCTCTAAATCATATTTATAAGGCAGTTCATGTGTTGGATTATATCCTTGAATAGAAGGATTAAACAATGAATTCGCTCTCAGATTAGTATTTTTACTGATCACCTTTAAGTATTCATCATAATTAATGGCATGAGCTATGGCCAGTCGGAGGTTCCTATTTTCCCCAAGGATGGGATCATTCATATTAAATCCAAGCCATCTCGTTGTCTGGCGTGAAAAATGTTTTATCATAACATCTTTTTCTCTAAGCTCACTATAAGTTTTGGAAGTTGTATCGATGACTTCGGAAATTTTCTTTTTAGGAACAGGTAAAATATCAAGATCTCCACTCATAAATGCTTGCCACTTATCTTCCTCACTTTTAAAAACCTTTATGTTAATTTTATCTATAAAAGGAAGTTGCTGTTTGGATGAATTCAAAAGGTTTTCTGTGTTAGCGTATCTATCCCCAGATGTCGGATATACTTCCTCTCTAAAACCATCAAATTTCTCAAAATGATACTCATTTTCTTTGAGTCCTATGTATTTATAAGGACCTGTTCCCTCAATAACCTTATCTAAGTTATTTTGATATTTTTGGAGAATTTCAATCGGTACAGGAGAGGTAAACTGCATGCATAAAAAGTATAGTATATTTGCAGATGGTTCTGTTAAATGAATTTCGAAGGTTAGATCATCTATCTTTTTTAATCCCTCCATTGGTGTACTAAGTAATTTCTCAAAATCATCCCCTACTTTTTCAGAGAACTCATCAAATCCCTTAATTCGCCCCTCAAATAACCAACGCCCAGTACTCTTTATTGGATTAAACGCCAATCTTTTGATTTGTAAAATAAAGTCATCACTTTTCACTGTTCTATTAGGAGGTAGAGTCTTTGAAAAGTTATGGTATTTGATATTATTTTTTATTTTTATCTTATAAATTAATCCGTCTTTTGATACCTCAGGCATACCATCGGCTAAGGAAGGTATCACTTCAAAAGGTCTCTTAAGATAATGATATTGGAATAACGTTTCCATGGATTGAGCCATAATAAAAAGAGCGTCATCATTAAAGGCAATGGCAGGGTCAAAGGATTTTGCAATATTATCAACACTAAAATTGATTGATTGTTCTTGTTTATAATGAATTTGCTTTTTCACTAAGGTCGCAATAAGCCCTAGAACTATAATACCTAGTATCCAAAATCTCTTCATATTAATTCCTTTTCTCTATTTTATTATATATGTATTTGAATTTTTATACAGTGGAAGAAATTGACGTCTTGCCTCAGAAATTAAGGAGAGCATAATATAGAGTATGTGTCGATTATTCGGATTTAGATCAATTATAAAAAGCCAAGTTCATAGTAGTCTTGTTCATGCGGAAAACTCCCTAGGCCCAATGAGTTTAAAACATCCAGATGGCTGGGGCGTCGCTTATTATCTTGAGGGAATACCTCATATTTTAAAGTCAACAGAACGTGCCTTTGATGATCAAATTTTTCATAAAGTCAGTGGTGTTGTGTCCTCTCAAACTGTTCTTGCCCATATAAGAAAAGCTACAAATGGTAATCAGAATATTTTAAACTCACATCCTTTTCAATTCGGTCCATGGGTTTTTGCTCATAATGGAAATTTAAAAAAGTTTGATTTATATAGTCAAAAACTGAGAAAAGAAGTTGATAGTGAACTGGAAAAATTTATTCTAGGAAGCACAGATAGTGAAATCATTTTTTTCATTCTTCTTTCTCTTATTAAAAAGAAACAACCTCTAAAGCAGGAAATCATTTCTATTGATGACTTATCGGAATGTGTGGAGGAACTTTGCTCAATTATTTGTTCCTACTCAGGTCCTCTCTACTCTGGAGATGATAATGACCCTAAAGAAAATCACCTCACTTTTATCTTAACTTCAGGTCAAAATATTTTCGGTTTTAATGGTGGTCAAAGTATCAATTATTCAACTTTTAAAAGTCTCTGTCCTGAAAGGGAAATTTGTCAATACTACAATAATACCTGTGAAAAAGAATCTCAGAATGGTGATAAGGTAAATCACTTAATTTTATCGAGTGAAAAACTCCAAGGTGAAAATATCTGGAAACCAATACCTAAAGGCAGCCTTATTGGAGTTAAAAGTGATATGAAACTAATAAATAAAAAATTGGCCGTAACTTTTGGTTAAGCAGATTTTTTAAAGTAGTCGCCATCTAGAGAATACATTTCTTCAAGTTGATTCAATTTAAATTCTTCATAAAGGTGTAAGTTATATTTTTCAATATCACTTAACATCCCCATGCGCTCATCCATTGATTGCCTGAAACACATTTCTATAAAGTTTAATTGAAATTCATCTAATTCTTTAAAAAATTCAAAAGAGAGCTGAGTTGTGCGTAATAAGTCTCTCATTCCTTTAGCGTAGTACATTAAAACAACCTCACATGATTCACCTATTACTTATCGGAAGGCTCAAGATACACATTAAATTATTTTAACGATGGATAAATCATTCTAAAAATCAATAACTTAAACCATCTTCACACTTGCCTTTCTTTAGTAATCAGGCTAGTTTAGCCTCTATGGAAGCAAATTGGTTTAACATTTTAATCGAAGTAGGCTTTTTTCTATTTCTTGCCCTTCTCTATTATCTTTTTCAGAAAAAAAGAATTATAAGAGCTGATATTAACGATGTTTTTCATAAATTAGAAAAACTCACCTATGACCTAAATCACTTTCTAGATAGCTCTACCGACCAACAACTAGTGAAAGATTCAAATAAAGTCTTAGATGAGTTAGAGAGAGAAGAAATAACTTTACCTGAAATAAAACAGTTACTGGAAAACTTACCAGCAAATCTACCGACAGAAATTTTACAATTTAGAGATGAAGTTATTGAACAATTAAATTTTCATTGTAAATAAATGGAAATTGAAGTTGTCGCTCACTTTTCTCAGAATAAAACCTAACCCCAAGCCCTAATAGCCTAATTGGTTTTTCAATAGTTTTAAATTTATACTCAAACATACTTTCTAAATTAGCATAATTCAGTTCAATCTTTTTTTCCAAAGAACTCACTGTAAAATCATGAAATTTAATTTTTATAAAAATAGATTTAATTTTTAAGTCTTGATGACTTAGCAAACGATCACTTAACTCTCTATATTCCTCTTTAAAGTAAAATAATAGCCTTTCATAGTTTAACAAATCCTCTTGAAATGTTTTCTCTACCGATAATGACTTTCTAGTTTGAGTCATTTCAACTTCTCTTAAATCGATCCCTCTACAGTAATTGTAAAGTGAGGGGCCAAAACTTCCAAAATAATTAACAAGATCCAATTTTGAATATTTTTGTAAGTCTCCAAAACTCTCAATACCTAATTCTCTCATTTTAGATTGAGTAACTTTACCAACACCATTGATACGAGAGACTGGAAAATGAGAAATATTTTTTTCAATATTTTCTTGTCTTAGAATGGCAAGTCCATCCGGCTTAAAAAGTTCACTGCCAATTTTAGCTAATAGTTTATTATATGAGACTCCTGCACTGGCGGTTAATCCTGTTTGCGCTAAAATTTCTTTTTTAATTTCTTTAGCTATTCTTTGAGCATCATTATCAAAATGTACACAACCTGTTACATCCAGATAAGCTTCATCTAGAGAAATTGATTGAATTTTTTCAGTATACTTCGCAAAGATGGAAAACACCTTTTTACTAATCTTTCTGTATTTATCAAATGAAGGTTTGATAAGAACGAGATGGGGACACTTTTTTAGCGCTAACGCTGTTGGCATAGCAGATTTTATCCCATATTTTCTCGCTACATAATTACAGGTTGCTAATACCCCTCGCCCTCCATAAATACCACCGATGGCCACAGGTTGAGTCTTAAGTTCAGGACGATCTAACTCTTCAACTTGAGCATAGAAGTAATCCATATCAACATGAATAATTTTTTTAAGATTTTTCATTTTTCTCATTGACCTACGTAAAAATTACGGATAATCTAATTATATAATTACTACGGAATACTTACGGAATCAATAGGGAATTAAATGAGTTTAACCAAAAAACAAAAACAAGTATTTGATTATATATGTGAATATATTGATCTAAATGGATATTCGCCAACACAAATGGAAATCAAAGAGCATTTTAACTTTAAATCCCTTGGCTCTGTTCAAGACTATATCAGGTACCTAAAAAACTCAGGACACCTAATAAATGATCCAAATTCAGTTCGTGGTTTAAGGCCGGTAAATAAAAATGAGAATGACGATCTCTTACAAATTCCCCTTCACGGAAAAGTTGCTGCAGGTAATCCAATCGAAGCTTTAGAAGGAAGTGAAACAATTGATATTCCAGCTAATATGATCGGTAAAGGAAACCACTTTGCTCTAACTGTTAGTGGAGAATCAATGATAGAAGATGGTATTCTAGATGGTGATATCATTTTGATAAAAGAAAAAAACACCGCCATTAACGGTGAAACGATTGTTGCCACTATAGATAATGAAGCAACAGTAAAAAGATACTATAAAAAATCAAATCAAATTGAACTACATCCTGCAAATAGTTCAATGTCCCCCATCATCGTTAAAGGTGGGGATATCCAAATCAAAGGAGTATTAGTAGGCCTGTATAGATCATACTAATCTTTTTTAACACACATTTTACTTTTTTTGTTTTCAGTCAAGGAGGACTTATGGATTCATTTTACTTTTTTGAAGAGGAACTACTAACAAAGATGCATCATTCGTTTGTGAATAGGTTTAACTTGGATGCAACGACTGCTGCTGAATTGGCTGTTGAGGTTTTTGAAATTTTGTCAGTGGTTAACCCTAAACTAATAGATTTTGACACAATTACTTATCAATAATAGAGAGACTATATGTTTTTAGACTTTTTTGTCATTACAGTCATTTTATATACAATCAGCTATTTTATCCCTGAGTACTAGGTTTAACCTAGTGCTCTAAATTCATTCAATAATTCATCAACTTCAATAGGTTTTTTAAATAATTTATTCAACCCCATTTCCATTAAGTCCTTTACCGGATAATCAGAATATCCCGTCATAAGGAAAACACCTTTTATTTCAACTTTGTTTTTGTGAATATACTCTAGAAGTTCAACTCCATCGCCATTTGGCATCTTTATATCAGATAAAACAACATCAAATTGATTCCCTTTTAAGAGATCAATTGCTTCATTTCCACCATTGGCCGTTGTCACTTGAATCCCAACATCTTCGAAGTCCCAAGAAAGTACCTGACATAAATCTGCCTCATCATCTACTAATAATAACTTCAAACCTTCTAAACTCATTTCTAACCCTTTGTTGGTATCTGAATCTGTATAAATATATCATTCTTATAATCTATAGTGTTAATTTTAGCGTTCATTTTATGAATCATGGAAGATAACGTTCCCAGTAAAAGTAATGACCCTCTATCTCTTTGTTCAATAGAGCGAAAAGGATTTATTAAAGCTTTTCTTTCCTTAGTCGACAGAACATCACCATTATCAAAACAAGTTATTACTAAGTTATCACCTTCATTAGAGAATTCTAACCGTACCCAGTAACCAGAGTTTTTATTGGTACTTCCCTTTGATCTTAAATTTAGTAACATATATAGTGTTTGATAAAATAGATTTTGATTAACAAAAATTTCACTTTCTAAATTATGGGTTACAAATTCAATCGACTTTATACCTGATTTAAAAACCTCTTTCAAACTCGTCATAGTTGTATTAATCAGTTTTTTCGAATCAACATGGCTAAGATGATTTGTTTCAGAAGTGTTAGATAACATATGTAAAGCATTTGTAATTGAAAAAATCCTATTAATTGAATTTGATAATATCGTATTAATTTTAACAAGATCGGGATTATCAATTTTTTCTGACTCTATAATTCTTCCAATTCTTTTGTTTGCTGTGTAGACCACTGATAATGGAGAATTTATTTCGTGAGCAATTCCAGCAGACATCTCTACAACAGATTCAATTCTATCTGCCTCCAGTAATTGATTCGTCTTTTCTTCTACCCTTCTCTCTAGATACTCATTAATTTGAGTTAACTCGAATTCTGTTTTCTTTCTTACTTGTAATTCCTCATGAAGCTTTCCTTGCATCTCATTAATTGAGTTTACAAGAATATCAAAGTTATCTTCGGAGTTTTTCCAAAATTCAAATTCCCTATTTAAAAATAATTTCTTTTGAGAATTATATATATCACTTGTTTTAAAAAATTCAGTAATTGTATCTAGATGCCTGGTAATAACAATTTTTATAAAAATAAAAGCAAAAAAACCAAATGACATAACCTTAACGAACTCAGTGAGAAGGAAAAATTTTATTTCTTCATATAGAAGTTTCTTCATATTTCGTTTAGTGGCGACAACTTCCAAATCCCCTATATATCTTTTTGAATCATCGAAGTTTACAACCAATGGATATACTCTAACGATGGCATTCTTAGAATCAACTTCACTTCCAATCGAAAATAATTCATTTGAATCATCTAAGACCCGAACTTGTTCAATATCTTCCTGACTTAAAATACTATTTAGAATAATTTGAGTTTGCTCGTCATCGATTTTCCACAAACTATTGCTTAAAGATTTGATAAAACCTTTTTCAATCTGATCCAGTCTCAGATTTAAATTCTCTAATTGTTTTTCAAACTTTCTATTATAATCAACAAAGGAGAAAAATAAGGTAAAGAATAAAGCGAGACCGGTAAGAATAAATATTCCTACTAAACCAACAGTTCCGGTAATTTCTTTGGGTTTTAATATTCCTTTCAACATAATATTTCTTTATTTTACAGCAATAATTACTTCCTAGAATTAGGATAAATATTTCCCCATAATGTTCTTAATGTATAACTTCATTTTGATTCTTTTACTCTTCTTCCAGGCTCAAGTAATTTTAGCTAATGAGTCCGTCCTAATGAGTTTTTGTCATACTAAAAAAGACCAACTAAGTCTTATGAAAAGGCAATTAAGTTTTATTAAGAATCCCAAAGACAAGCTTCTTGAACAAAGCCATTGCCTTGATGTAAAAACGATTCGATCAAGAGAAGACTTATATTTCAAATATATAAAAAATAAATTCCCTCAGGCTAAAATAACATCTTCAAATGATCTTGATAACAAAAATCAATGTCATATTCAGCTAAAAAAAATCAATAGTAATAATATAAAGTCTATAAAGATTGGGAATGATCTAAACAAAATCATAGTCAACGACAAAGAAAGACTAGGTTTAAAAAGTGAATTATTAGATATTAAAATTCAACAAAATACCAAAGCAAAGATAACGATTGAAAGGTCTTCTTTTGATTTAATTTGTGTGAAGAAAAAGAATTCTTTTGAAGTAAGCACCTTTACAACATCCAATGAACTTTCATTACAAAGTCAATTATCAATAAGACCAAATGTCTGGACAGAAATAGGAAAATTAACAAAAAGCCAAAAGGAAGAAAATAAATCAATTGCAATCAAAGCAAATAGATATAATATTATTAATAACAAATACACGATTATATTACTTCTTAAAATCAGGTAGACTTTGACATTGAACCTTAGCTCAGATGAATTCATTCAGAAATTAAAGTTGCGAGACCACGAAGCAATAACCCATCTAATAGAGGCTTATCATGAACCTCTTTTCCTGGGGGCTCTAAAGCAAAAGCTTGGTGAAGACCAGGCCGAAGAGGTTGTACAACAAACATGGTCCACTTTTTTTGAAAAAGTAGAAAATTTTCAAGGTAGATCTCACATTAGAACCTATTTATTTGGAATTATGTACAACAAAATAAAAGAACTCTGGAGAAGTAATAAAAAATACACCCAAGAAGATGATATGGAACAAATTAACTTCTTTGATCCACATGGTGAATATCTCACGGTTCCGCTTGACCCATCAAACTGGATGGAATCAAATGAGTTTCTCATTATTTTAGAAGAAGAACTTCAAAAACTTCCAAGTAACCAAAGAATTGCTTTTTCTCTTAAGGAAATTCAGGGTGAAACAACTGAAGAAATTTGTAATATAATGGACATTACTAGCACTAATTTAGGAGTATTAATTTATAGAGCAAAACTAAGCTTGAGAAAACGACTTGAGGATAGATTAAAAAATGAGTAAATTCATAAGGATATTTAGGTCAATCATTCACGATCTTGTCATTTTATTAGTACCCAAGGTGTTAAGAAAGAACATGTTAAGTTGTGAGCAAGTGACTCAGTTACTTGAACAGGATCAATTATCAGGCAGTAAAAGATTAAAATTAAAAATGCATCTCCTTATTTGCCAGTGTTGCACTGATTACAAAAAACAAATGAGTATAATAACTCAAGAATCGAAAAAGCTCACTCAACAAGCTTTGACCCCTGAACAGAAAAAGAGAATCAAAAACTCTAAATTCTCTGTTATTGAAAAATATAAAAACTCTAAATAATTATAAATTCAATCTCCCTAAGGCATTACGCACCCTAGCTATAGTGACCCTATGACACTAAAAATCATTATGCACCTATTAAGAGAAGTTAAATGCTCTAGTAATATTAAGAGGTTACCGAATAAGCACTATTGGCATGCAGCTTGCTTAATATATAAGTAAGCTGAGTGGAAAAGTCTTTTTCCCACCTTTAAGCCCACCTTAGATTCGCTATAAATTAGCAATCATCACAAATCAAATCTAAAAATTCTTATTTTCCTACTCAGCTTAAAACTTTAGTGATTTCTCTAAAATGTCAAAAACATCTCCCACAAAGCCTATGCAAGCACAGAACATTCTTCCCCCTATCCTACAAGGGCTATAGAAAACCAAAAAAATCTCGATACCGTCTATATACGAAAAAAGGATGGTATCATGAAGAAAATCTCAAAATTATCAATGATTACAATGGTTAGTTTTTTATTAATCTCATGTAAGGAACAAGCGCCTACTTTGGAGGAATGCCTCCTGCCCTCAGAAGTTTCACAAAATCAAGAAGCCAATAATAAAGACTCTGACCAGCCTCCTAGGGTATGTAGAGAATTAACTCCTGCAATAGAGGCCAATCTAGAAATAAATGCAGTTCTTCGAGACTTTTCTTTTGAAAAAGAAGAGAAAATGCAAAAAGCCTTGAGAAGATTAAAACTAGTAATTAACTCTGAAGAATTTAAGCAAAAAGTTTTAGATCATGAATATAAAGGCCAAAAAATGTTCGTTGATAATCAAGGTTTAACTAATTTGCAGGTGTATGAATCTTTATTACGAGCTTCAGAGAGCCTACTCCCGGAGGAGGATAATGAAATTGATGTTGATATTACCCTTTATTATTCTAATAATTCAACTGTAGGGTATACCTACCCAAATGTCATCGGTATTTGGGTTAATGATAAGTTCTTTTCCACATACACATTAGGTAAAGTCGCGGCTAATGTCGTCCATGAGTGGACCCATAAATTGGGATACACCCATGACTTTAATAGGACAACTCAAAGAAATTATTCAGTCCCTTATGGTATAGGTTCAATTGTTGAGAAACTAGTAGATGAACTTTAAGTGAAATACTTAGGGGAAGTTTAAAAAACTCCCCTAGAACTTAAATCATTAAGTGTTACAGCTTTTTTCTTGTCATCAATATCTAGAACGTAAAGTAGTCCTTTAATTTTGGGATGGTTTGAATAAACTGGTCTCAATTGAGATGCTTCTAAGATTTTATTTAAAATAATATTTTGGTCTTCATAAACCACTCCAGGATACTTTCCTTCCCTGGTTGAAATACAACCTGAAGTAGGAATATGAGGATAAAAACTTGAATTTGGATCTGAGTTTATTTTCCCTGTTCCATGTATTCTTAAATACTTTCTCCCAACATCTCTAGCGATGCTTGCTCGTCTCCACCAATGACGCTCAAACTGTGACGCTGGTAAAAAGTCCTTAACTAAAACCTCATTTCCCTGAGAATCATTCTTAACCCAATTTAAAATAACCCTTCTATACTTTCCAAAGGCCAACGGTCTATTGGCCTCAGGCATAACTGCATCCATGGTATGAACCCCAGCAGGAGTATTTCCATTAGTTTTATTATAGCTGATGCCTCTTTTGGACTTTGCCAAAGCCGGTAGAGACCATATATCGCCATTTTCATTTCGAACAAAATTACCAAATACATCTTTTATAACAAATAGGCAGGCGTAACTTCTATTTTTTCGACAAAGTAAAAATAAACGAACTTTATGATCATAGGTTCCATTTTGATATGATGAATAATTCACTTCATGCTCAAAAATATCTTTTAAATCTGCCGATGATAAAGACCAGTCCTTGTCCACAAGCTCCATCTCTTTAAGGACTGTTGCGTAACGTAAGAAATCAACTCTGCTTAATTGTATTTTTTTTACCAATTTAGGATGAATTGAGATAAATCTAAGGGTTTCTAAGTCAAGTTGTTCAGAGGTTAAATATACTTGGTCTTGAATCAATTCATGCTCAACATCAAGTAAATGAAGTTTAAACCTTTCCAGTTGGGATAGCTCATCTTTATTAATATTATTTCTCAAAGCTAGATAGCTTAAAACTTCTCCAGAGTAAGGCTTTTCTTTGGACCAAAGAAAGTGCAAGATATCACTTGATTGGACTAGATCTTCGGGAAAGTCGATTTGAGCCGAAACATTAAAATTGAGGAAAAGTAATGGTATCCATACCCATTTCATAATAACCACCTTGTTATTGCTAAAGTAATAATATAGCAAACTTAACCATACTTTAACAAATTACCAACTGTGTCATATTTACAAGTCATTATACGTTTTATTGTAATCCTATGAATTTCAAGGCATATTAAGCCTTATAAAAATTTGGATATCTAAATGGACTACTTTATTCTTGGAGTTGCCGGTGGTAGTGGCTCCGGTAAAACTTTCTTCGCAGAAACCCTGGCCAAAAGAGTTGGTAAAGAAAATGCATTTGTTTTATATCAAGATAGCTACTATATTGACCAAAGTGCAAAGTTTGACCATGATGGTGGATCGGTAAACTTCGATCATCCAGATGCCCTAGATTTCGACTTATTAGCAGAACATCTGCAATTATTGAAAATAGGGACACCTATTAATATACCTATATATGATTTTGCATCTCATAAACGTTTAGAAAAAACGATTAAACAAGAGAGTAAAAAAATTATCATTGTAGATGGAATATTAATTCTTTCCCAACCTAAAATAAGAGAACTTTTCGATAAAACTATTTTTGTTCACACACCTGAGCAAATTCGATTTCAAAGAAGACTAACTAGAGATGTACAGGAAAGAGGTAGGACGCCTGAAGGTGTTAAGGCGCAATTTCATTCACAAGTAAAACCTATGCATGACTTATTTGTTGAACCTTCCAAAAACCATGCTGATATTGTTAGCTCGGGTACTGACATGGACAAATTTAACTCTGTTCTCAATTCCATTATTGAGAAAGTTGGACTCTAGCTTTTTGTGGATGTTCTTCTTCGAGTTTTTTTCTTGGTAGTTTTTTTCTTTGGGGCGATATAAGTAAAAATATCATTCTTAACTATTGGGTGAAAAAATTCGGCTTCCTCAATTAACGCCGAAGACGTCGTTTCTTGGACAGCACAAATTTCTACTCGAACTCCCTCACCTTTTAAGTGTTTTACTAAATCAATATAATCAGAATCACCAGATAAAATGATTAAACAGTCTACCTTATTGGCCAGTTGAGTTGCTTTAATAGTTAGTGGAATATCCGCAGATTTATGACAAGGTGTTACCGAACCATGAAAATTTAAATGAAGCCTCTCTGCTAATTTCGAAGAAATATTTTTCCCTTCTCTAAAATAAATAAGCCTATTCAAGGCCCTAGACCCAAGCAGTCTTGGAATAAGGGTGTCAAAGTTTATCATTCCACCTTCTTCATTAAAGGCACTAGTGATACTTCTTTCAATATTATTTCCGTCAACTAAAATTGCTACAGTTTGACTAATGTATACTTCTAATTCTTCTTTCATAAATTAAAGCTACACTGATATTCTAATATAGTCTAGAATTTCCCTTCCCTCTCAGGCTATAATTATAAAATGCGAACTTTATGCGAACTTTGTAAAAGACCATTAAAAGCTTGTTTTTGCAAAAATATAGTTAAGCAGTTTCCTGCAACTAAGGTCACTATCTTAGTTCACCCGGATGAGATCAACCATCCACTTGGAACTGCTTTAATGGCTTCTTTGAGCCTAGATGATTCATTACTCTTAGTTGGAACGAATTTCACTGGTAATAAAGAACTAGCGAATAGGCTGGAAACATTAAGTTCAGCGGTTGTTTATCCTAAGGAAAATGCAACTTTAGTATCAGAGTTATCCTCAACCGAAATCCCTAAACATATTATCTTACTTGATGGGACTTGGAGAAAAGCTAAAAGAATTTTGCAAGAGACACCCGAATTAAATCAACTCCCCTTTTTAACTTTTTCGGTAGATAAAGACCCTCTCTATGAAATAAGAAAACCTCCAAACAAAAAGATTTTTTCTACTCTTGAAGCGGTAATTCATATCTTAAATGCAATCGAGTTTAAGGACTACTCGGAATCTCTCGCAGTTTTAACAAAACAAATCGACCTTCATAAAAATTATATGGGAGAAAAGTTTAATAAATTCTATAAAAAAGGATAAATTAATTCAGGCACTTTAATTTTTCTGAGTTATCTGTAAGATTGTGAATAAGTATTTTATTAGGTTCAGACTGACTTTTACATAGAACTTCATTTACATCAAAATTTAATACACAAGTGCTTAAAACAACATCTTTTAGACCTGTTTTTACATCCATGATTTCAGCAGTATTTAAATCTATGATTTTCAGTTCATTTTCTATTGAGGCCAAAACTTTTTCGCTAAAGCGGTCAACATTATAAACAAAATCGACTCTAAAACTATGTTTAAACTTTCCAGAAAATCGATCATATACAAAATATCGATTATTAACTCTAACGACAAAAAGATTTTCGGTTAACACTAAGTTTTGAACTTTTCCACTTTTAATATTGTAATGTTCGCCCTTACCTGACTCTAAATCATAAATTTTAATAGAGTTACCCCATCCAAAGTTAGAATGAACATAGCCAAATAATTTTCGGGAATACATATCAAGAACTTTAAGATCATCTACAAATTTTGAAAACCTTAAATCCCTTTTATTAATATCAAAAACATTTACCTTAAACTTATTCCGATATAGCTTTATTTTAGAAAACAAAAAGTCATCTTGATGACTAAATTTCAAATCAGCTTTTGTTCCGCTTCTAAAACGAATTCCTTCGCTATAGTTAATTTGGTCACCGACAATACTTAAAACTCTATAGCTCCTCTTGGAGATTTCTTGGAGAACAAATTCACCATTATGACTAATGTCTAATAAATTGAAGGCATAATCAATTTTTCTTCGAACTTCTCCAGTTAAAGCATCCCACAAAACTAAACCTGTCTCTGAGTCTTTAACTTTAGCTAGTACTGTTCTACCATCTTTAAGGATTTTATGAATCTCTCCCCCTACGCATTTAGCGATAGGAGATGGTTCTTGAGGTTTTAGTGGACCTCTTGGACCATTTGGTTTTTCTTTTTCACTGTTTGTTCCTTGGCATGAAGCCAAAATCAATAAACATGATAAAGCTTTTACTCTCTTCAATACTGTTCTCATCTCATTCCCTTCGTTTTTTTTTATAACGACACGAACCTTTTGTACTTTTAAAAGAATAAAGTATGTTATTTTTACATGGAATTAGGTGTAATCATTACCGTAATATCAATTGCTTCGATTTACGTATTTTTCCCCAATCCATCGTTTGCACTCTATACTCTCCATTATGATAAGGAACAGTTTGATCACTATAGTGGGGACTTAGAAAGTTTCCAGAGTTTCCGGTAGGAATAATACCAATGGCTTCCCTTGGCTTTTGCATATCAATCAACCTTCTGGTTGCTGGAGCATGAACAACTTTAAAGTTAGCTGATGAACGTTTATGCCCTATATTATTGATCGTATATCTTCCACCATTCGCTTGGATAGGTCCTATATTAAAAAGCAAATTTAATGGCTTAACTTTTCCAAGTGGGTGCTCATAAGTTACGTGGTGAAATTCTCCCCATGCCCAATTTTTTGCCCTGGCTCCTTTTGAAACACTCAGCTTAATAACGGCCTGTTTAAAGGATTTATTTATAATATTTTTTGCATTTTCAACTCTGTCTGTATTAACGTCATCCCAAAATGAATGGTTTGGTAAAAATAAAAGTTCCTTCATTGAATGCCAAACTTCAGCTGTTTTTCCAAATCTCTCATAAAGTTCGGTCCCAAGTTCATCTTTAAAGATATTTACTTGCACAAAATATAGAAGATGATGATAAATAGAACTAGCAATACTGTCCTTTAAGCTTTCCCCATTCCATTTATTTAAAATTTCAAGACTCTGTTTTTCCAATTGATTCAAATCCTTCGTATCTATCAAGGAAATCATTTGCTCTTTTAGCTGAGTATAGATTGGAATAAAGCTATCTAGTTGAACAGACTTTAAACTTTGTAGAGACCACAGTCTATTTTGTTCTAACAGTTCTTGGATTCTAAAGTATCTGCCTCCCGGCTGCCAATACCCTTCAAAGTGTTTAAACTCTTCCTGTTGCGGCTTATAGTTTGCTGTAATAATAACACCACTCTCAGGATTAACTTCGTGAGGGTTTTCTTGGTGCTCATAAAATCCTTCAATTTCATGTTCTCCTGACCACCCATTTAAAACTAAGTCGTATGGAACACCCTCTGGTAATTTAGGAAATCGACCAAGAACCCACCATGCAATATCACCAGTATTGTTTACCCAACTAATATTCAAAGCTGGTGCAGTGGCGTGAGAAGTAGCTACTCTGAACTCATCAACAGTCTTGGCATAAGGAAGTTCATAGAGACTTTGAATTGATTTATTTTCATCTAAATACAAACTCCAAGACAAGGCTAAGGTTTTCCCTTCAACAGAATGTTTCGTTTTATTTAAAAGCGGACCATGAGGAGTTGACCTTAATTCAAGAATGATACTATCACTATCTTTAACCACAATTTCAGTAAGCTCTTTCTCAACTTTTACCCATTCTCCCTTAAACATGACTTGTTCTTCATTTTCAGGGTTGATCTTTTCTTCATATATAGTCATATCATCAACTTCGGCCATGGTGATCCCCCAAGCGGAATAAGGTGTATGTCCCATAATAGGAAAAGGTATCAAAGGGATATAATTCCCATAAACTTCGATATCAGGAGTCTTAATATGAGCTTCGAAAAAAATATGGGGATTCGATACTGCAATATGTGGATCATTTCCTAAAATAGGAAATCCGGACTCTGTTCGACTTCCTGAAAGGACCCAACTATTTGAACCATGAAAAAGTGGAAACACATTTTCTATCTGTTTCAATCCTTTATCTATTTGATCCAAAAAGTTCATATGAACGACTTTTTTTGAAGGAAAATAATTAATATCTGTTTTAGCTCCAGACCTTAAGATATCTAATTTAGCTTTGGGTAACTTTTCTTTTAACTCAGATAAAACAACATCACCGATTAAACCCTCTGCAAAGGTTAACCCCATATATCCACTAATAGAAGCCATATCCTCCATTGTGAACTTTTCAGGTTTATACCCTAAAAGATCAAACTCAATAGGCAATGGTTTCTTCTCAATATACTCATGCACACCGTCTAAGTAGGCTTGCATTTGGTCTATTAACTCTTTCGGAAACTTTTCTTTGTGTAATTGAAACTGTTTTCTTCCTGTTTCCTTTATTTTTAGAGTCCGCAACAAGATATCTGCCTCGATAGTTGCATCCCCAAAAATCTCACTTAGCCTACCACTAACAATTCTTCTTAATAGGTCCATTTGAAAAAGCCTATCAGAAGCTGTTACAAAGCCTAAAGCTCTAAAGACATCTTTTGTATTCTCCCCCTCGATATGAGGTACTCCAAAGTCATCATAATAAACATGGACCTCAGAAGAGATAGAGTTTAAATCAATATTTCCTTGATATTTAGGAACTTTAAAATCTAAATATCCTAAAATTCCTAAGAAAGTTAAAGTGAGGATAAATCCGAGATAGTATAATATCTTACTCATTGCGCAATACCTTTAATTTTAGTTATTAAAGGTTAACGCAAAACCCCTAGATTGAGAATTTTTTATTTAAAAAAGGCTTTATGCCGCAGATTTAATTCTTATCTCACCGCTGGCAAAAAATGTCATATGCACTAACTTATTAATAATCCCCTCACAGCCAACACCAAGCACTAGGTTTCTAATCAATAAGGTATGCTCCTTAGTTGTATGAAATTGCCTTTCTCCGGCCAGAGAAAGATTTCTTTTTTCAACGATCTCATTATCTAAAATAAATGGATATAATTCAGCTTGGAAGTATTCTAAGAGTCCAGGATATTTTTCCTTTAAAAACTCAAAAGAAATATTTCCAAACATTTTATTTCGATTAAATAGATCAACAAATAACTCTATCTTCAGATTTCCTGTATAGTTTTTTAGTTGAACTGTATCCTGCACAGGAGAATCAAAAAACTTATTTCCTTCTTCATTAACGTAAAGAGTTTCTGCAAATTCATCTCTAAGAATGTAACCTATTGTCTCATTCATGGTAGATTCTAATACTCTTAAATACTTAAAAAGTACTTGCTGACATGTTTCTAAATGAGAAATATCACTTCTTGATATAAAGTTTTCCACAGATAAAATTTCATTTTTGAGTTGATGAGAAATTTTCGAAAAAATATGAGGTGGTAAAACAAAACTTTTCATTTGATTCGCAAGATTCTCAGTATCTTGTGGGTATTCTATTAAGGCATTTTCTCTTAAAATTCTTTTGGTATCTTCGATATACAAATTTCTAAAATAATCTTCAGAGTTTTTATCTTCAACGACTAATGGGAACCTTAACTTTCCGACATAAGGTGAAATAGAATTAATTTTTTCATTTTCAAAATGATTATCTACATAAAGTTGAGACAAGTAACGACTCGTTTCCTCAAATTCAGCTGAAATCAAATCCATATCAACAACCTTAAACCAAACAGAAACATCTTTATTGTCATAAAAGGCTAATGTATTTTGAGTGTCACTTAGGTGCGAATGTACGCTCTCTACTTTTGCCACCCAAAAATTATGATAATCAGTAATAAACAATTTAGTATCCGCACCAATTTCCTTATTAGAATTGATAACTTTCTCAAAGTCCGAAAACTCTCTTTCACAAGATTCATTAATTTTTATTTTTCCCCAGTACATGAAGTTATCTTCACCAGTACTTTGGTGAATTTTCTGCTTCAACTGAAAATAAAATTCATGAGCTTGGGTTTGATAAATCCCACCATTGTTAAGCATTGGATTAAAAACGATGTAGAAATTTAGAGGTCGTTGCATTACATACTCCTTTATCAGAAGTCTCTTCGGCTATTTTAGCACTTTCTTGAGTAAATAACATAAGTATTTACCTAGCAAACAGTAACTACCTGAAATTACTTAGAAAGATATTTTTGGATTGCGGCCTTTGTCTGCTTATTATAGAGATAAATTCTCAAGGTAGTATAAGCTGCTCCCTTAACAACTTTCCCCTCAAACTTTTTAATAGTTGCCCCACTAATCGCATCAGTCATTTCTTTTGGATGTTTAACTAAATCAAAATGAGAATTTGTACCTAATATGAGAAACTCTAATTGTGAATAATCTTCAGGTGTAAATGGGGCATGGTTAATTTTGGTAAGGCCATCCCGACTTTTCAGAGTTTTAAAATCACCATTTAAGTCATAAAAGCTTGTATATACAACGGGTAAACAAGCGCTATTACACCCTGTAGTAGTACTAATTTCTCTCACAAACCCTATTCTCTTGGTTTCTTGAAATAAGACTTTTAAAACAGTATTAACTGGCTCATCACTAATAGGATCACTAATCTTAACTTCCTCAATTTTCGTCAAGTTAGGAAAGACCTTTTTATAAAGATCAGTAATGTCTTTGGAGTGTGAATTAAAACTAATAAGTATAAAGATAAATATTAAATTTTTCATTCTAGTATTCTAATCTATTTTTTTTATTTAGCAATTAACACTGAACTCCGAGACTTTTTCATTACCTTGTTACAAACACTTCCTAACAGTATCTCTGAGGCCGTACCCTTCTTGTGCGAGCCAAGAATAACTAATTCTGAATTTACTTTTTCTGCATAAGCAACAATTGAATCAGATATACTACCTTCTTTATCAACAATTACGGAGCATTGAACCTGAGATGATTTGAATTTTGCGGCTGAAATTTCATTTAATTTTCTTTTAACTTTATCAACCGACTCTTCAATAACCTCGGACATGACATCATTCAATCCATTAGAATATGCATGAGCTACGTGATAGCCTTCATAATAACAAGGAACAACATTGACCAAATGAACCTTAGCAGAGAAATTTTTAGATAGCTTAATCGCCCATTTAAGAGCCTCATCACAATAATGAGAAAAATCGTAAGCGACGACGATATTCTTAACAGGGAACAATTTATCGCTTTTCACAATAAGAGTTGATCTATCTGCACGATGAAGAACACTTTCAGTAACACCACCAATAAATTTTTCTAAAAAGTTTTTATTTTGATTATACCCAAGGCAGATAAGGTCTACATTTTTATCTCTGGCCATTTCAATAATACAATCAGCAGGATCACCAGTAAGAACATGATTTTCAAGTTCATCTGTAGCATTAATTCTTCTAAGTTGAGCCGCCATAGCTTCTTTATTAGAAGTGGTAATAGATTCAATATACTTCTCATGAATATTCATGTTCATAGAAGTAAAAATAGTATCGAGAGTATCAAAATCTGCAAGTTTATCAGCATGAAGAATAACAGGCGAACTATTCGTTAACTTTGCCATTTGAATACCTGCTTTAACGTTTTGATCCGAAATCTTATCTAATGTACTACCTATTAAAATCTTTTTCATATAGCCTCCATAATAAAATTATCCACCTTATGGGACAAAATTCATATCAAAATTCACAAAAAATAATCTGATTTAAATCAAGTTTTAGCTATTAAGATTCTTCAAACTTGCAAGATGTTCTTTACACGAATTTACAAGTTCCATGACTTGATCTTTACAATTAAGAGCCTCAGTACTTTTTACCATTTTTTGAACATCTTCTATTTCTCTATCCAATTTGAATAACCCAAATGATCTTGCAGTTCCTAAAATTTTATGACAAACAGCAGAGGCATCGCTAAAATTATCTTGTTCAACATAAGCTTTAAGCTCAAGGACTTCTTTTTCCTTATTTTCCAAATATGTTGGAAGGTACTCTTTGAAATCAGAGTCGAGAAGTTCAAAATCAAAGTCTTTGTTTTCAACCTCTTCTTTAAACGATGAAATTGTAGTGAGTTCCTGTTCCCCTAAATTCAGAGCAATACTAACTAATTTTTTATATAGTTCTTGCTTCTTTATAGGCTTCATCAAATAATCATATATTCCAATAGCATCAAGTTTTGCTTTTAAGTCTTCATTGTAACTAAAAGCCGACAAAGCAATAAAATAAGGTTGCTCACTTTTATTATTTTTTACAGTTTCATTATAAGCTTTCTTAAACTTAAATCCATCTAAACCTGGCATACTCAAGTCTAGAAGAACAACATCAAATCGTTGATTAGATTGTAGAATTTTTAATCCTTTTTCAGGCTCATGCTCAAGTGTTAAATCAATTTTATTAGTATTAAGATAGTTTTTTAATACAAATAAATTATCTGGAACATCATCCACAATCATAATTGACAGTTTTTGATCACCTAAAATTTCATCAAGGGTGTAACTATCCTTAACATCTGCCAACTCGCTCTCGGCACTTGATTCAATAGGAATTGAGAAACTAAAAATACTTCCTTCATTCTCTGTAGACTTAACTCTAATTCTTCCACCTAGGGTTTCGACTAATTTTTTTGAAATACTCAATCCTAAACCAGTACTTGCCACACCAGTCGTGTTTTCATCGACCTGAGAATATGCTTCAAAAATACTTTGGACTTTATCATTTGGTATTCCAACTCCCGTATCCTCAACCATAAACTTAATAATATTTTTACCATTTTTAATACCGATACTTCGAATATTTAGCTTTACATAACCAGTTGATGTAAATTTTAATGAGTTGGAAAACAAATTCATTAAGACATGCCTAATTTTTTTCTTATCGGCTCTTACAAATTCAGGAATATCATGATCATAGGAAAACAAAAGCTCAACATTATGAGATTTATGATATTGATAGGCCATAATATTAATTATATCGTTACAAAGTTTTATAAGACTAAAGTACTCATATTCTATGACATTATTACTTGCCTCAGTCTTTGAAAAATCTAAAAACTCATTAACAGTATCTAACAGATTTTCAGAATTCATGGATATTTTTTGTATTAATTCCGTTTGTTTTTTATTTAATTTTGTCTGTTGTAAAACATCCACCATTCCTATCATCGCAAATAGAGGTGTTCTCAATTCATGAGTAATGTTTGCAACTAAACTCATTCGAGACTTCATAAGTTGCTCTGTCTTTTCTCTTTGCAATTTTAATTCTTCATTTTGAACAAAGTAATCTAAAAAATATCTCGTTTTTCTTTGAAGAATATTAAGATTCATAGGTTTTTGAATAAAATCAACAGCACCTGCCTTATAAGCTTTAATCAATAGTTCTTGATCCGTTTCCATACCAGTCATAAAAAATACAGGTGTCTCTTTGTTAATTGTTGATGATTTGATTCTTACTAAAGTTTCATAACCATTTATTTCTGGCATTAGGATATCTAGTAAAATTACTGCAAACTGCGTTTCTTTACATTTTTCAATTCCATCCCAACCACTATTAACAGTAATAACCTTACACCCCAATTTACTAAGTATACGGTCTAATAATAAAGCGTTTGAGGCTTCATCATCTATAACTAAAATGGAAGGGATAATTTTAGTCAGTTTTTCCATAGGGTTTTACTTATCAGCTCCATTAATAAGCCATCGTCTAAGAGCAAATAACTGCTCAGCACTTAACTCTCTTTCTATTTTAGCTCTAAAAAGTCTATCATCGACTTGCCAATTCTCAATAACCTTAAAGTTTAATGGCGTTTGTCCAAAAATATTTTTTATAATTTCACCACCAAAACTCATGGTACTTTCTTTTGCTAGAAAAACATCACTTTCCACTTCCATGATATCAATTCCGACATTAATAACCTTAAAATCCACATCAATTGTTGCCGCTTTATCTGACTCAGCCACATAAATGTAATCATGATCTAATTCATCCAATTCTTTAGAGTCTCTTACATATTCTTTAAGTTTTAATAATAAATACTTATCATCTAAGGGCTTAGGAATGAAGTCTGTTGCACCTGAGTCCATGGCCTTAAAAACGTCATCCTTACTTCCCCTTTTACTCATGATAAAAATTGGAAGTTGGTCTCCGATGACATTTCTCATGGCCCTTAACAATTGAAACCCCTCCCCATCGTTTTGAAGATTTAAATCTAAGATACAAAGGTTGGGTAATTTTTCTTTAACACTTTTAGTAAACTCTCCAGGAGTAAGGTGAGTTTTAACCTGAATATTGTAAGGCTTTAATGCCGCCTTTAAAACCATGTTAAAGTCAACATCATCATCTATAGTATAAATTAGAAAGTCACTCATTTCCTCTCTCTATTAGCTGCTATATATTTTTTTAATTCTCTATGAACTTCAACCGAGATCCCTTTAAACGAGACTTCATTCTTATAATGCTTGGATTCATGCAAAGACCCTTTAGAATTCGCCTCAAAGTTTTTGTTATGAATTCCAAGGTAATCTAAAAGCTTTGCATTAATTTTAGTTTTTCCCTTTATATCCATTTTAACTGGTGCTAAAAAAGAAACATGCATTTCAGATATATCAAATAGCTCAACATGGATAATTGATTGAGACTGGTTATTCTCTGATAAACTGACTTGAGGTAAGACAAAAGACTTACTTAATTTTTTTATTGTTTGTAAAAACTTATTATTCTTTAGGGGGTACTCCTCTAACTCGACTTTAAGTGTTTTGGCTTTATTTGTACTCGAAAAACCTATTTTTTCTACGAGTAAGACAATGGGGATATGTTTAAAGATTTTGTGCTTTCTTAGTTTTTTGCAAATCGATTCTTCTCTTACATCCTCTTTTGTACCATTTAATACAATAATATCTGGAACGACATAGACACACTCTTCAAAAAACTCGGGTTCACTAGCAACAACCCTCACAATGAAACCAGAAGAATTTAGAATACCTTCATAAGTTTTAGCCTCATTCATTGAGGGTTCAAAAACTAGGACAATCTTAGGCAACTTATACATCCATTAATTATAGATGAGATAGGCTTTCTCTTACAATGGCAAAACCTTAATTTCCCCTTAAACAAATTGCATGTCCTTATAATAATTAACTTTAACAATTGCTTAATATTATCCGAGTAAAATAAACAAAGCTATTGGCTAGACGAAATTTAAGCAATTCTAAAAACCTTATAATTTCCAAAAACCATGAATGGCTGCCACAGAATAATGGTGATTTATAAAAAAAACGATAAAAAGTATTTACTAAAGAAACTGACAAAAAAATTAAACAAGAAAAAGAGACCAAATATTTTAATGACTTAGAGGGAAGAAATGTACATTTAGAATTTTTTAGAAAATTTAAAATTGGGAGATGGTAAGATGATTGACATGGAAAAGAAATTTAAAATTTATTTGTTAGACGACTGTGAAAGCACAACTTTTTTAATCAAAAAATGGCTGGAACCAGAATTTGATGTCGAGTTCTTTCATTCCCCCCTTAGCTTTATGGATAAATTCAAAAAGCATAAACCAGACCTATGTATCCTCGATGTTCAACTAAATGACAACAGAAATGGCTTGGATGTTTTAAAAGAAATTCAAATATCGGGAAAAGTTAATATACCTTTTATCTTTATTAGCCAGGAGATTCAACATTTTCGTAAAAGTAATGCATATCAACTAGGAGCAGTAGACTTCATAAAGAAACCCCTAGAAAAGGAAGAGTTGAAGCACAAAATTGGAAATATTTTAAATCTTATAAACTTTGATCAAATGGTCAAAGAAGATCTTGTGGTTTTAGACGAAAACAACCTGAGCTTTACCGTAAATGGGATTAATGAATCGAGACAAGTTAAACTCACCCCTAAAGAATTTGTCATTTTCAAGCAACTCATTCGCCACAAGGATTCCATTGTTACCCGAGAGCAAATTCTTTCAAGATTAGAAGATAGCCTTAATGAAAAATTCGTTGTGGATAGAGTCATTGATGTCCACGTCTGTAATATAAAGAAAAAGCTTGGTCCATACAAAAGTATCATCAATAGTGTCTATGGTGTGGGATATAAGTTTGATACTTCCAAAACAGCTGCTTGATTACATTAAAATAAACTGACTTATAATAAAATTTATTCTAAGCTAGCCTAATGATGATCATTAGGCTTTTTTTTATTAGTATTCTAACCTTAAGCTGCACAAGTAAAAATGTGGTTTACAAATCTGCACAATATTCTCAAACAAAGAATAGATTTGAAGATCCCAATTTTCCTAAAGAACATAAATCAATTTTTGATTTATTAAAATGGACTTTTTTTACAAGCAAAGATGAGTGGCCAAATTGGGTTGAGCTAAAAGCTAAACCACAATTACTCACACCAGACATTAATCAAGTTAATTTAACTTTTATAAACCACTCCACATTTTTTCTACAGACTAAAGATCTGAATATCCTAACAGATCCTATCTGGTCTCAAAGAACGAGCCCTGTTCAATGGGCCGGCCCAAAAAGAGTTCATAAACCAGGAATCGAAATTGATAAACTAGGAAGAGTTGATGTCGTGATAATATCTCATAATCACTATGACCATTTAGACTCTGATACACTTGTCCAATTAAACGAATTATATCAACCAACATTTTTAGTTCCTCTCGGAGATAAAGCTCTCTTAGAGTCATTAGGTATAAAAAATGTGGTTGAGCTAGATTGGTGGGAAAAAGTAGATTTCAATGGACACATAATTACATTCACTCCAAACCAACATTGGTCAAAACGAGGAATCTTTGATTATAACAAAAGTCTGTGGGGTGGTTATGTGATCCAGATTGGAAATAAAAATATCTACTTCGCCGGAGATACTGGATACACTAAATATTTCAAGGATATATATAAAAGATTTGGTGCAATGAACTTATCCTTACTTCCCATTGGCGCGTTTGAGCCCAGATGGTTTATGCAGGATTATCATATGGATCCAGAGGAATCAATTTGGGCCCACAAAGATCTTCATTCAAAGAAATCTGTTGGAATCCACTTCGGAACATTTCAGCTAACTAATGAAGCCAGAGATATTCCTGAAAAAAAATTAAAAATGTATCTTCCTTCTAATCAACTGAGCGCTGAGGAGTTTTTAACCCTA
Source organism: Flavobacteriaceae bacterium (assembly GCA_964215955.1). Lineage (GTDB taxonomy): Bacteria > Bdellovibrionota > Bacteriovoracia > Bacteriovoracales > Bacteriovoracaceae. The sequence goes on along the minus strand of CAXPDR010000034.1, from coordinate 16,667 downwards.
AGCCCAGGAGAATCTAGACTTTTTGATTTATAAATCTAAACTTTTAAAAGAATTTCAATAAGTAATCCTACGCATAGGAAAAAACCGAAAGATAAGGATATTCCTTTCATTAGACCTCCACATATAATTATAGAGCTGCTTTTAGATAGGTGAAAACTTAATCGACACTTAACCTTGTATTTATTACTTTAAATATTGTATTTACTACCACTTAAACCTTATTATTTATGAGTGAAAAACATTGATAGATTGTCCAACTTTGAGTTATTAGCCACAAAAGTTTCAGACCTGAGACTGATCCTACCCGTTAAATATAAAAATCAGCTAAAAGTTCTTAACCAAAAGCTCAGAGCAAAAAATATAAAGTGGCGTCCTCAAACTTGGGCAGGAGAAGAGTGGTATTCACCAGATGGAATAGACGGTTTTGCAATTCCTTTCACCTTATTCCATCCAAAACTTACTCGGCTAGAAGAGATGTACATAGGCCATTGTGAAGGTAAAAACTTAAATGACTTTTTAAAGCTGGCTTGTCATGAAACTGCCCACGCCCTAGATAATTCATATGGTTTGAGAAAACTAAAGCAAAGACAACGACTATTTGGAACCGCAAAACAAACTTATCCTAATCAATACAGACCAAAGGATCACCAAAACGAGTATATTGATTTCTTAGGAGACTTCTATGCACAAGCACATCCAGAGGAAGATTGGGCAGAGACTGTCGGACATTGGCTTTATTACAACAAACTTCCTTCTCAATACAAGTCGACTCTTGTTGAAGAAAAATACAAATATGTTGATTTTATTTTACGGAACTTACACACAAAAACAGAGAAAGATAAAGCTACAATACCAAAGCCACTAAGTTATGATAATAGGACTCTCGAGCAATATTTTAAGGACAAACAAAAGCAGTTTAATATAAGAAAAAGAAATTTCACGAAGGGAAAACTTGATAGTTTTTTATGCAAAAGTGAAAAAAATTTCCATCAATTTGATATAAATTCATCCGTAAACATTAATGAAATAGATATCTCTAGTCCATATAAGAAATGGATTTTGATGAGGTTTCTTAAAGATATAAATGAAGAGTGCAAAAAAGAAAATTTTACTTTAAAATATAATGAAAACAGGACAAAAAGAATCCTGAATAACTTTTTAAAGGAAAATTTAGCTAAATTTGAGAAGTCTAATTACGCTAAAATTTACATGTAATTAAAATATGAGTAAACGGATTTTACTACTAGTTCACCCAGACCTAATACCCCCTACCGATATAAAAGATCCAGATCGTTATAAATCACCTTGGATTACTGAGTATGATGTTTACCAACAACTTGTTAATGATGGACATATCGTTAAGTTTTTAGGACTTTATAACACCTTATCTAAGCTTCAAGAAGAAATATCCGACTTTGAACCCCATATTGTGTTCAATCTTTTAGAAGAATTTAACGGGGATCCGAAATCTGATTACAAAGTTGTTGCCCTCTTAGAAATGTTATCAATCCCCTTCACAGGTTGTAATTCTAAAGGTCTTATGTTGGCCAGAGATAAAGCTTTATCTAAGAAAATTCTAAAACATCATAAATTAGGGACACCAAACTTCATAACCTTCCCTAAAAGAAAAAAAAGAAAAGCCCCAAAATCCTTAAAATACCCTCTTATTGTCAAGTGCTTATTTGAGGAAGCTTCTTATGGAATAGCTAAAGCAAGTGTAGTTCACTCAGAAGAAAAACTCCTAGAAAGAATTAAATACATTCACGAGAATCTGGACCAAGATGCCATAATTGAAGAGTTCATAGAAGGAAAAGAACTATATGTTGGAATCATTGGAAATAAAAAATTAAAGTCTCTTCCAATATGGGAGCTTAAATTTTCCAATGTAGATGAGCCTGAAAAAGAAATTTATACCAGTCGAGCCAAATGGAATGAAAAATATAGAGAACGTAAAGGAATAGAAAGTGTTCCAGCAAATCTAGATAAACTAACAACTGAAAAAATAATAAAAACCTGTAAAAAAGCCTATCAAGTCCTTGAACTTAGTGGCTATGCAAGAGTAGATATTCGACTTTCAAATGAAGGAAAAATCTATATTCTTGAAGTCAATCCAAATCCAAACATAGCAACAGATGAAGAGTTTACTAAAAGTGCTGCCCATTTAGGTATCGATTATTCAGAACTCTTAAATGGTTTAATTTAAGAACTGTCAGCCTCCTATTTTCACTGAAAACACAAAAAACTTTTCCTAAATTACATAAGCATGAACTTTTTACATGTTGCTTTCCTTCGCAACACTTTGTTGCGTCAAAAGGTTTTAAATTTTTCAGAAAAGTGTATAGTTGCGCTTATGAAAACTGAAAATGTAAGGTTATATTTAAACAGAGTTTTGGAAAGTAAAATTGAAAAAAACTCTAATTACTCAATGAGAGCATTTGCTAAACAATTAAGAGAAAACCCTGCAACTCTTTCCCAAATTCTAAATGGAAAAAGACCTATAACAGACAACAGAATTAAAAAATTTGCAAACGCACTGGAAATGCCCTTAGATCAATTTCTTTACGAATGTGGAGAACAAAAAAGTCATAAATCTTTGGCGGTAGACTTTTTCAAAGTTATTTCCGACTGGTACTATGATGCCATTCTTGAGCTAACAAATATAGCTGAATTTAAACCTAACATAAAATGGATTTCCAATTTTCTAAATATTGATTTCAATATAACTAAAGTTGCTGTAGCCAGACTTGAAGAACTAGAACTCTTAAAGACAAGTAACAAAAAATGGCAAGATTTAAGTGGAAAGAATATCGTGGCATTTGATACTAATTATAGTGACATTGCACTAAGAAAATATCAAAAACAAATACTTCAAAAATCTCAAGAAAGTATTGAGATATTTCCAAGAGGAGAACGAGAACATAACTCCTTTATTCTAGCTTATGACAGTAATCTAAATGAAGAAGTTCATAACAAGATTCGATTATTTCAAAAAGAACTTGTTAGCTACATAGAACAAAAAAGCAACAAAAAAGACCAAGTAAGAGTTATCCATTTTGGAAGTTTTCCATTAAATAATAAAGGAGAAAAACGTGAACATTAAAAAATTAATATTTCTTTTAGTCCTAGTTCCGATTAGCACTTATGCCTCTAAAGGGAGAGGTGGGCAATACATGTTTTATGATACTGATGTTTTACAGAAACTAGAAAGCGCACAAAAATTAGCAATTAATATGGTTAAGGAAATTCCAGATGAAGCTTTAACAAGATTGTTTCCTAAGGAGATTAATAAAGAATCCTTAATAAAAATTCTTAAAAATATAAAACACTCACCTACAAAATTTGATAGGACAAGAAATGGATATCCATTAGTATTAGATTACATTGAAGAAAATGGAGTCAAAAAAATTGAAGTTCTTGGTAGGTTTTATGAGCTTATTTTATATGAAAAATATTCGGGCTCTATTGAGCAAAACTTAATCCATGAAGCCTTGCACTTCTTTGACTATGATCAAGAAGATGCCTGGGAAACATCACATTTAATAACTAAGCTTTATGAAAATGGTGTTGGAAAGTTTTGTAATAAAATGCTTGAAGTTGAACCAACTGGTCGCTGTCTATTCGTCTCAAAGGAAGAAGATAAAATCACAATACGTTCCATTAGCGATAACTTTTTTAAATGGTTAGAATCAGGCCAGAAATCCCCAATTAAAGTTTTCTCTCCTGGTCGAGTTAGAACTGAGACAAGAAGAATGAGAGGACCTAAAGCTATTTTTGGCTTTAATCTAAATGAATCGTACAATGTTACTAAAGTCCCATTAACATCTTTAGGGGATAATAATTATCAAGGGATAATCACTCGAAAAATGGTATTGAAAGAAAATTGTTTTTCTCAAGAATTTGAATGCTTTTTCACTGTATTTTCAAATAAGGGAGAAGTCGCAGTAAACTTAAACCCAAGTATCTGGGGAGAATTACCTTTCTCATATAATGTGCTCAATGGCAGAACTCCACTAGGAAGCAAAAAACGAGTGAATGAGCTCAATGATTATTTTAGGCAATCATTTATTTTGGATGCTCAAGAAGCCATTTTTGTTGTTGATTAGAAAATTTTGAGCTAAGTCTTCAGAAACTTTCAAGTGTAAAAGAATTTTACACTTGGAATGTAAATTTAACTATCAGCCTATTTTACAACTCCATAAAATGAGATCCTAAAGAAAAATAAATAGGAGAATTTTTTATGAAACTTATCACATTTGGTGCTTTATTTTTAGCTCTAGGCTCTAGTACGGTATTTGCCTGTAAAGATATAAGAATTAAATCAGGACTATATAACTGTACAGCGACTGATATGGATGGAAATAAAACTCCTTTTGAGTATATTGTAAAACGTGAGACCTCCCCAAATGGTAGTCTCATTTATAGCTTCGAGGCTCAGGAACCAGATAGCCTACCTTTAAAATATATAATAGGACCAGAAGAAGATGGATTGGATGCTATGTCTGCTCAATGCCACGATGGGAAAATTAAACCCGATGTAGTTGATGATACCTATGACGGTCAAATTGAAACAATTGTAACGGAGATTCAAATTCAAAGTAATGGAAATAAATTTACAGATACTAGCTCAATCGCGTTTCAAGATGAAGATGGCAATCCTATTGGTGAAGTCGAAACAACTGTGATTGAATGCTTACTAAGAAATTAATTTAAAAGGCCACTTTAGTGGCCTTCTTTTTTTTTTACCAATTAATTTCTTTTCTTTCTCTTAAAAATTTTCCTGTTGGTGGATTATCCATAGTTGCAAGCCACAAAATAGTATCTACACCTTCTTCAATTGATAAATGAGCATTTTCTCCTCCCATATCTGTTCGAACCCATCCCGGACACACTGAATTAACAGAAATATTTTTGTTAGAAATTTCAGCATCCAAAACACAGGTAAGCGCATTTAATGCAGTCTTACTAATTCGATATCCTGGCCAGTGATCTCCCATCGTTTCAAGTTGTCCCATTCCAGAAGAGATATTAATCACTCTTCCTTCCCCTTTTTCAACCATTGGAGGAACTAACGATTGAATAAGCTTTAAAGGTCCTATTGTATTGGCCTCAATAGTTTTTAAAACGATAACAGGATCTACTTTAAAAACACTTGAAGTAGATTGATCTTCTGGTCCATCAGACTCTAAAAATACCCCTGCATTGTTAATTAAAATATCTATAACATCATTGTTCGATTTTAATTGGTTTAATAAGGTTCTAATATCTGAAGTACTAGTGACATCAAGCTTCACTAACTCTGTATTAGGATTAATTTTTTTCACCTCATTATAAGCCCTTTGAGACTTATCTAAGTTTCTGCATCCCATATAGACCTTGTATCCACGGGAGGCTAATTGCTTTGCGACTTCAAATCCAAGACCTCGATTAGCCCCAGTAACTAATACATTTTTCATAAATACCTCTTTTCAACTATTTTACCCTAGTTTGTAATCAAAGGGACACTGCATAGCAAAAATCAAGCCTTAATATTTTTAAAATCTTCTTAATCAATGACCTAGAAACTGTGTACATAAGGTATTTTTTTGGTTACCGTTTCCTATAGAATTAAATTTAGGAGCTATATATGACGGACTTTTACAGAGATTTAGGTATCTCAGCAGAAACGAACCTATACATCAATCGACCAAGAAGTTTTTATATTCAAGAAGCAATTCGTAGAGGATATGGAAAGCTATCTATTGATGGAGCATTATTAGTTGAAACAGGAAAACACACTGGAAGATCCGCAAATGATAGATATATTGTAAAATCTGCAACAACTGAAAACTCAATTTGGTGGGAAAATAATTTAAGTCCCATGAGTCCAGAATCCTTCGCAAGGTTAAAAGAAAAAGCCATTTCAATGCTTTCAAGAGAAAAAGAATTATACATTACAGAAAGAAGTGTTGGAGCTCACCCGGAACACAATATCGGGGCAAGAACTATCTCCACTCATCCTCAGTACTGTGTTTTCACAGGACATTTATTCAGAGATAAAATGAGAGAGTTTAATGATAGCGACTTCACAATCCTCCATGTACCTGGTCTTAATTTAGATCCAAGTGAATTTGGAACTAAGTCAGAAACTTGTGTAGTTACATGCTTTGATACTAATACGACTATTATTTGTGGAACATTCTATGCTGGTGAAATCAAAAAATCGATGTTTGCAGCAATGAACTATAGACTTCCTGAAATTGGTATTTTACCAATGCATGCAGGAGCCTCAAGAAAAGAAAATATGGAATCTTCAGTATTCTTTGGTTTATCTGGAACAGGTAAAACAACTCTTTCTACAGATGAAGGTACATATATCATCGGTGATGATGAGCATGGTTTAAGTGATGAAGGTGTCTTTAACTTTGAAGGCGGATGTTACGCAAAGACTTATAAACTCTCGAAAGAAAATGAACCTGAGATTTGGTCGGCTACCAATAGATTTGGTGCAATGATTGAAAATGTGACCTATGATAAAAAAACAGGTGTTGTTGATTTCAACGATAAAACATTAACTGAGAATGGAAGATCTGCTTACCCTTTAGATTTTATCGATGAGCTGGAAAAGTCATCACAAGGAAAAGTTCCTAGTCATATCTTTTTCTTAACTGCAGATGCATTTGGCGTTCTTCCTCCAGTGAGTAAGCTAACGAAAGAGCAAGCAATGTTCTATTTTGTTCTTGGATATACAGCTAAACTTGCTGGAACAGAAATCGGAGTAAAAGAGCCGCAAGCGACTTTCTCACCATGTTTCGGTGCTCCATTCATGCTAAGACATCCAAGTGTATATGCAAAACTACTAGGTGAATATTTAGATAAGCATGATATTAAAGTTTGGCTGGTAAACACTGGTTGGACTGGTGGTGGATATGGTGAAGGTGAAAGATTTCCACTTCCTGTAACAAGAAAGATTATTAGAGCGATTCAAGCAAATGATCTTAATACAGTAACAACAGAAACTGATCCAATCTTTGGTCTTCAAATACCTGTTGGAATTGAAGGTGTAGATGCAGATATGCTACAGCCTCAAAAAACATGGAAAGACTCAAGTGCTTACACTCCAAAAGCACAGGAATTGGCATCATCTTTTCACATTCAAATGAAAAAGTTTGGAAGCTTTTATGATGAGAATATAAAAGGTGCTCCAAGTTTTAATAATTAATGAATTTAATTAAAAAATACGGGGTCCAATTTATTGGGCCCTTTTTATTTTTCCTCATTTATTTTTTACCTACAAGTTTAAATGGTGACCAACAAACATTTTTGGCCATTTTCGCCTGGGTTGTTTATGGATGGTTATTTGGAAAGACTCCTTTGTATGTCACCGGTTTTTTTGGTGTTGCTTTATCTGCAATATTCAATTTGACCTCGACTCAAAAGCTTCTATCCTCATTTGGCCACCCAATCATTTTCCTATTTCTTGGTGGTTTCTTATTGGCCAAAGCTTTTAATAATGTCGGGCTAGATAATAGGATTTCACTTTATTTACTAACTCGAAACTTTATAAAAGGTTCTATTTCTAGATTATTGTTTACTTTAATGGCATTAACCTCAGTTTTTACTATGTGGATCAGTAATACAGCGACGACAGCAATGATGCTTCCCCTGGTTTTAGGAACCTTAAAGAGTTTAAAAATAGAAAATAAATCAACCGTTAGTTTAATTCTTATTTCAATTGCCTATTCTTCTAGTATAGGGGGAATTGCCACACCTATTGGCTCAACTCCAAATATTATTGGTATTGGTATGTTGGAGGAGCTAGTAAAGATAAAGATTACTTTCTTTGAGTGGATGTATATAGGTTTTCCTATTGCTCTTTTTTTCCTCATAGTGCTTTTTATATTAGTTCACATAAAAATCAAAAAAGACCTCATCTGTTTTGATAATTCTTTTTTAGTTCAAGAATACAAAAAACTTCCGACACTATCTTCCTATGAAATTTACACTTTTTTTATATTTCTAGGCACAATCTTTTTGTGGTTAATACCAAGTATTGCAAAACTAATTGATTATAAACTTCCTATTTCGCTTAATTCAGGAGTTGTTGCCTTACTTGGAAGTTCACTTTTATTTGTTTTTCCTTTAAGATCCGGACGAAAAATTCTAGAACCAAGTAATATTAAATCAATTGACTGGTCATCTTTAATGCTTTTTGGTTCAGGATTAGCATTAGGAAAATTATTATTTGAATTAGGTTTAGCGGAAATTGCAGGAGCCTATCTCATTACCATGGTTAGCCAATGGCCATTACTATTTTTACTTATAACTCTATTTACCTCTGTTATTTTCTTCACAGAAGTTTCATCCAATACAGCTTCTGCAAATATCCTGATCCCTATAATTATATCTATGGCCTTACAACTGAATTTAGATCCATTATTTCTTACGATGGGTGTTTCAATTGCTTGTTCACTAGCGTTTATGCTTCCAGTTGCGACTCCTCCCAATGCAATTGTCTACGGAACAGAACTGGTTTCAAAAACAGATATGATTAAGAAGGGACTAGCATTAAATATTGTTTTTTCTTTAATACTGTCCCTAGTGATTTATTTTTTGCTTTAACTTAAATTTCAACAATAATTTCTTCTAAAGGAAATCTGACTTTAGTTATATTCTGATATTTATCATCAGCATGTCTGTAACCAACAGGACAAACCACAACAGATGTTAGTCCAAATTTTTCAAGATTTAGAATCTCATCGTACTTTGATGGTTGAAAGCCCTCCATAGGACAAGTATCAATTTTCATTTCAGCACAGACAGTTAATAAATTTCCTAAAGCAATATAAATTTGATTTTTTGCCCATGCTTTTTTCCAATCCTCAGCTTTTGCAGGTATGCTCATAAGCATTTTTTTAAAACCTTCCAACTCTGAAACCTCTTGATTTCTAGTTTTAACAATATCTGCAAGGTAAGCATCTATTAATTTCTCATCTATATTTTTAGGTGCGCACATAACAATTAAATGAGAGGCGTCCTTAACCTGAGCTTGATTCCAACTTGCTCCAACTAATTGTGCTCGAAGCTCTGGATTCTTTACTACAACAAATTTCCATGGTTGAATTCCGTAGGATGAAGCTGTTAATCTGAGACTTTCGAGAATCGTATTAAAATCATTCTCACTTATTTTTTTTTCAGGATCAAATTGTTTACACGCATATCTCCAATTTAAACTTTCAATAATCTTTGACATAGTTTTACCTTTTTACAATATCTTTAAATTTATTATCATTAATGAGTTTTTCTACAACTTCATTTAAACAACTTGCTAAAGTTGGAGCCAGTCTTTCTGTACCTTCTCTTAAATCACTTGCCGATAAGAACTCAGCAAAGAATTTTCCTGACCATTTTTTATTCTTATCCTCAATGAAAAAGTTTGCTTTCACACTACATTTAGCCTTTTCACCTTGAAACTTTTCTATAACCTCATTTACCTTAACCTCTTCAAAATATACTTCCATTACAGTCTCAGCTTCATTATCTAACAGAACATTTCTCATCTCTAATGCTCTGGTTAAAAATGACCTTAAGGCCTCAGAGGGCTGAGAGGCAAATACGATTGGAGTTCTATCATATGTTACACCTGTATGGCCTATACCTAAGCTTTCCGATGGGTTTTTGAGCTCAACATTTTTCAAATGTATGGCTTTAGTCAACTGGCCTAATTTTGTTAATTGATTAGCTTCCTTGTAGGGTAAAAGTTCTTCATTAGATATTGGAATTTTTGAAGTCGCACAAGATCCTAAAAATAATAAAAAAAATACTAATTTCATTTGTCCTCACCTTGTTTTTTATCTTGTTCCCATTGTTTAAAGCTTTCAAGATCAGATTTTATAAGACCTAAAACCCAAGTTAAAACGGCTAAATCATCTACAAACCCAAGACCTAAAATAAAATCAGGAACAAAGTCTGTCGGAGTTAAAAAGTAAACGACAGCTACAATAGTATAAAGAATAGTTTGTTTACTAACTTGAGTATAGCGCCTACTAACCCACAGGCGGGCCATTCTTATCAATGCTTTTAAGTCATCATAATAGATTCCAAAAGCGTCTTTAACGTTTGCTTTATTTATTTTTTCGGTAGCCTTTTCGAGCTTGAACTTTAAGCCCTGTGGATTTTCCATTAAGTCTTGAGCAATTCTCATAAACTTATCTTTAACGTATTTTGTTAACTTACTATTCATAAACTTCCTAATTTCAAAGAGTTATCCTAACAAAATAAAAAGGTAAAGTTAACCGAATTAAACCAAGTAATTTCAATAGCTTAAGTAATAGTGTGAAAATTTTACAAAAAAACTGGAAAAACTGAGTAATACTTAGTATTATCCGCACATCTTGAAATTACTAATTAGCAAAAAAAGCTTAGGAGTATTTTCTCTCTCTTGTGTGAAGGCATCGAATTCTCTCTCTTTCGATGCCTTTTTTTTTGAAATTTTTTCAAATGATAATGGCATTCCAATAAATTTCTTTTAAAGTCCAAAATAAAAAAGGTCTCTTATGAAAATTCTATTTATTGCTTTATTTACCATAAGCTTATCCTCATATGCTCAGCACTCTGAGATCATTAGAGATATACAAGCAAATGCGATAACATCTAATATTTATAAAGAATCATTAACTTCGAATGAAAAAGACTTTCTTAGCCCTAAGATAATAGATAAGAAATTTGTTTACCTCGGAGAAGCCGATCATTATTTCGAAGAAAAATATGCTTATCGTCTAAAATTTATTAAATACCTTTTATCACAAGGCTACACCCACATCCTTGATGAAATGGGTGTTTCAGATGGTGAAATGGTTCAAAGTTACCTAGAAACTGGAGATGAAGACTATTTGAAAAAAGTAGGTCTTTATGGATTTAAATATGGCAAACCCTTAAAAGAAAGTACTGGAAACTTTGTCCTCTCTTCTAAAAGATATATCCGTGAATTACGTAAACTTAAAGCAAAATATCCCAAACTTATTTATGGTGGCTATGACCTAGATATGGTCCCTGGTACAACATACTTACAACTAGATGAATTTTTCATTAAATATCCTTATGAATTCTTAGAAGAGTTAAAAGAAATAATTGAGCAATCTAAAAGCCTAAAAGCAAATACCCAAGTTATGGCCCTGACTGTAGCTTTTAATAAGTTTAAAGAAATAAGATCGAAACTTCAGAAGAATTTACCTTACAAAGAATTTGTTCACTTCGAATTAATTCTCAGAAACTTCCTTAGAAGTGTTGAGCTAAGAGAAAAGTTTAAATCCGATTATGATTTTTACGAACTATTTACATGGCGAGAGAAACAAATGTTTAAAAATATGATTGCTCGTTCAAAACTAGACCCTAAAGAACAAAAATATATTTTACTTGGCCACAATGGCCATTTAACAAAAACAGTTGATCGTTATTTAGATCTTGATGGCATTCAACAATGGTATGCCATTGGCTCATGGGTAAATGATCATTATCCAAAACAAGTCTATGCAATTTGGTCATTGATTGGACAGGGTGAACACAGTGGTCATGGCTGCCCAGATAGAAAAACTTGTTACTTTACTGCACCCAAAACAACCCTTGAATATGATCTTCTCACTCTTGATAAAGAAAATACTCTTCTTTTTTCAACACAATATAAGAGTTTTACAAATGCTAAAAATTTAATAAGAACACTCGTTAATGGTATGGAAATTTTAGAAGGCCCATTGGCACTACAGGCAGATGCAGTCTACTTTATACCTCAAGTTAATGATGTTAAGCCTTAAACTTTGATTCTAAATCAAGAAGTTGTTTTTTTAATTTAATTCCACCAGCATATCCGACAAGGGAGCCATCACTACCTATGACCCGATGGCAGGGAATAATAATTGGTAATTTATTTTTATTATTTGCTCCAGCAACAGCCCTTGAATAATTAGCGCCACCAATCTTTAAAGCCTCTTCTTTATAACTCACAGTTTGACCATAAGAAATCTTCCGAAGAAAACTCCAACATTTTTTTTGAAAAGTGGTTCCTTCGATGTCCAGCTTTACATTGAAAGTTTGAATCTCTCCCTCAAAATAAGATAACAATTCTTCTTTTGCTTTCAATATATGCTCATTTACATCTTTCTTTAAAGAACGTTTGAATTGAATTGACTTTAGCCCCTTTTCACTCGCTTCAAGTGTTAATGGTCCAAATTGACTTTCGAATCCATAGATAAAGCTTTTACTCATTGCATCTCCAATTGAAACAGGTTGCCAATAACATACATTAATTCATAGAATACAGGCAAATCAATTTAGGAGGTAACGTGCAGTATCAAAAAACGAACCCACCAGAAGTTCAAAAAGTTTTAGATTTAATCTCAAAGCTTAAGTTTCCATTCATAATAGGCTTCATTATTTTAGTAGGTGTTAGAGGAAGCTTTTATACAGTTGAACCTGATGAGGAAGCTGTTGTTATTCGTTTAGGGCAACATTTAGGAAACTCTCAACCGGGTCTACATTTCAAGATCCCATTTGGAGTTGATGAAGTTATAAAAGTAAAAACGAAAATTGTTCACCAAGCAGAGTTTGGTTTTAGAACAAAAAGCACGACTAATAAGAGAACAACTTATTCTTCCCAAAATTTCGACAGTGAATCACTCATGTTAACAGGTGATTTAAATGTAGCTGAAGTTCAGTGGGTTGTTCAATATCAAATTTCAGATCCCTTTAAATTCATATTCAAAACAAGTGACCCTGTAACTAATGTTCGAGACGTCTCAGAGTCTATCATGAGAAGAGTCGTAGGTGATAAACTAGTAACTGAGGTCTTAACCACCGGAAGAATTGAAATAGCTGTTAGTGCAAAAGCCCTAATGCAGGAAGTTTTAGATAAATATGATATGGGTGTAAGTATAAAGTCTATAAAGCTTCAAGATGTTAACCCTCCAAGAGAAGTTCAAGCCTCTTTTAATGATGTAAATGCTGCCAAACAAGAACAAGAGAAAGCCCTTAATCAAGCAGAGCAGGCTTATAACAAAGTCATACCTGAAGCACGAGGGAAGGCAGATAAATTGATACAAGAAGCCCAAGGTTATGCAAGTGCTATAGTAAACCGAGCTCATGGAGACGCTGAAAGGTTTACTGCAATTGTTAATGAATATAGAAAGGCTCCGGCCATTACTAAAAAAAGAATTTATCTAGAAACCATGGAACAAATTTTTGGAAATATGAAGAATATCACAGTCGTAGACGACAAAATTAAAGGTCTGCTTCCCATTTTTTCCAAAGAAGGAGTTAAATAATGAGTAATAAATCAATGTTATTTGGAATCATTTTCCTGGCAATACTAATCACATTTAATAGCTCTTTTTATATCTTAACTGAAGGAAGACAGGCAATTGTAACACAATTTGGTAAGCCTGTTGGAGAACCTCAAACTGAGGCTGGTATAAAATTTAAGACTCCATTTTTACAAGAAGTCCGTTTAGTTGATAAGAGAATTCTGAGTTGGGATGGTTACCCAAACCAAATTCCAACTAAAGATAAAAAGTATATCAAAGTGGATACAACTGCGAGATGGCGTGTAGTTGATGCTTTAAAATTTATCCAAACGGTCCAAAATGAACAAGGAGCTAAAGCAAGATTGGATACAATCCTTGATGGGTATACAAGAGATATTATCTCTGGCCATAATTTAGTTGAAGCAGTCAGAAACTCTGACAATATTTTAGCGAAAATCGAAGAAAAAAAACAAGCAATCAAGATACAAAAAGAGAATGGAGAATTTGTCCTCGAAGAGGAAATAAGTGGTGAAATAGAAGCCGTTTCAGTTGGAAGAGAACAATTAAGTCAAATGATTGTTGAGAAAGCCGACAAAGAATTAGAAGCTCTTGGTATTAAACTAATTGATGTTCAACTGAGACGAATTTCTTACGAAAAGTCCGTAGAAAGAAAAGTTTACGATAGAATGATTTCAGAACGTCAAAGAATTGCTCAAAAAATCCGCTCTATTGGTCAAGGTGAAAAAGCCAAGATTGAAGGTCGTATAACTAAAGATCTGAAAGAAATTCAATCAAAAGCCTATAGAGAAGCAGAAGTTATTCGTGGTAAAGCAGAAGCAAAATCAACAAAAATTTATGCTCAATCATTATCAAGAGATCCGAAGTTTTATGAATTTATAAGAACAATGGAAGCCTATAAAAAAGCAATCAAAAGTGACTCTAAATTTTTACTTTCTTCTCAATCTGAGTTTTTGAAATTCTTTAAATAAATGTCTACCAGAAGAGGAAATAGAGGAAAACGTTGTCCTGCATGTTATGTACATCAGGACAACTGCTTCTGTAATCAAATAAGCTCAATTAGGCTCAAAACTAAAGTCAGTATTCTTCTTTTTAAAAAAGAAAGATTCCTTCCGAGTAATACTGCTCACTTAACGATTAAGTCTCTTCAAAACTCAGAATGTTTTGAAAGAGGCCATAAAGATAAAGAACTTCAGCCGGATTTTATTGACAAAGAAAACTATCAACCTCTTATTCTTTTCCCCAGTGAAGAAAGCCAAATCTTAACTAAAGATTTTGTTTCCCAGTTTGCTAAACCTATTAATTTAATTGTTCCAGACGGAACATGGAGGCAAGCTAAAAAAGTACCGAGAAGGGAGTCCCTCTTAGCAGATATCCCACACGTAAAGCTAAATCTTAAGATTAAAAGTTCTTATCAATTAAGAAGACAAAAATTTGAATATGGATTATGTACCCATGAAGCAATTGCCTATTCCTTAGGAATAATTGAAGGTCTATCGGCACAAGAAACTCTGCTGAAAAACTTTAAGATCTTTCATGATTCCCACCTTATAAATAGAGATATTTTTGAAAAAGAGTAAATCTTAACTTTACCTTTCTCTTTTCAATTTTTAAGATAAGAGAATGAAAATCTTTATCCTATTGGCCCTTTTTTTATGTAACGCTTGTGCTTCGAATGATAAGCCTAAACGCTTTAATTTATTTGAACATGATAAGAAACCATATATTCTCTTAATTTCAATTGATGGATACCGCTGGGACTACACCCATAAATACAAACCTAAATTTTTAAGCCAATTTAGAAAAAATGGGACCAGCCTTAAATCTCTAATACCAGCTTATCCAACAAAAACATTTCCAAACCATTTATCTATAGTCACTGGCCTATATCCTGCTAATCATGGAATCGTTGCAAACCAATTTTATGCTCCTGATCTACAAAAGTCTTATTCTTTACGTGATAGAAGTGCTGTAACCGATGCTAGATTCTACACAGGAACACCTATTTGGAGTTTAGCTGAAGACCAAGGAATGTTAACCGCAACCTATTTTTACCCAGGATCTGAAGCTCCAATTTCCGGCTACTTCCCTACCTACTATACAAAGTATAACCACAATGAAGAGCACGAAAAAAGAATAAACCAAGTTATCGATTGGTTTAAGAAACCATCAAAGGAAAGACCTCACTTTGTAGCAACTTACTTTCATGATGTAGACTCCGCTGGTCATCGCTATGGACCAGATTCAAAAGAAGTGGAAGCGGCGATTCAAAAAGTTGATCAGTCCATTGAAAAACTTGTCACAAAACTGAATGAACTAGAGTTACCATTAAATATTTTAATTGTTTCTGATCATGGAATGACTGAATTAGATCAAACAAAATTTGAGGCTTTAGCAAAGAACCAAAAACAACAAGACATTATAGATAAATTTAACACTGTTGGAAATGGTCCCGTTGTTCACCTTTACACTGAAGAAAAGAAAATTATTAATTATGCTTATAAAACTCTAAACAATGGTGCCAAAAACTTTAAATGCTATCCCCACCAATATACACCTCCATCATTAAAATTTAGAAATAATGAAAGAATTGGAGATATCGTTTGTCTCGCTAAAAAGGGATGGTCCATTGCTCCTAAGTCTATGCTTATACCTCCAGGAGGTCATGGCTGGTCACAATTTCAAGGCCAAGATATGCACGGTATTTTTTACGGACAGGGACCAAACCTCAAAAAGGGAATCATGAAGTCACAGGACAATATTCACTTATTTCCTTTAATGGTTAAAATTCTAGAACTTAAAAATCCAAACAAGATTGATGGAAATATTAAGCACTTAGAACCAATGTATAAAAGTTCTGTAAATAATTAGACCTACTTTATAATTTTACTCCTCAACAGACAGCGCACAGCACCAACAAAACAAAGAGTCAAAATTTTTAGAGCAAAAAACAAACCTATCTCATATTTATCCCACGACAGAAGTTCAACCAACCTACAGAGCAAATTAAAGTCGGACTATTGGGATTAAATGATCGCTTAACTACTTGATTTTAGGCAAAAAAAAAGCTCTTCTTATGAAGAGCTTTTTAAATTACAATTTCAAATGGTGCCGTAGGAGGGACTTTGCTCCTTTAGCTTTCGCATCCAGCTCAAGCTTGCGTAGCCTCCCCTCGAGAAAGCTATCGTTCGCTCCTGCTCACTTTTCGCCTCTGGCGCGCTTTCTCTCCCTGTTCAAATCCCTCTGCTACATGTCCTTCCTGAGACATAGTTAACAAATTATACCGGAGACATAGTTTACACTTCTAAATAAATCAGTCGGTTATAATACTCCTATAACAGGAGGTTATAGCATGAGCTGGAAGGAGTCGACTATTAT
>CAXPDR010000033.1:0-7381 GCA_964215955.1 Flavobacteriaceae bacterium | reverse complement strand
TAATAGTCGACTCCTTCCAGCTCATGCTATAACCTCCTGTTATAGGAGTATTATAACCGACTGATTTATTTAGAAGTGTAAACTATGTCTCCGGTATAATTTGTTAACTATGTCTCAGGAAGGACAGTATGACTTAATGAAAAAGCCAAGGAAGATAGGTAAGCTTGAATATGCATTTGTTGTCCTAGTTATACCATTTAGAATTCATGAAAGTACGAAGCCAGAATCGAAGTTTTAAGTATAGATTATTCTTGAGCATATTTTTATAACTCGTTAAGATTAAGTGGTATTTCTTTTGTGATAATACTATTTCATACTTAATTTTATAACTAAATTTTTGATCAGATTGAAAACGATTGAAATTGGAAATTTTATTGACTTCTTTTATATCTTCATGCGTATACTTTTCAGAAATTGATCAAAAGCATGATATTGTTAAGCTTAGTTGTGAAAAACCACTCAAAATATATGAAGAAGGTATTTTAGAATTAAAAATTAATTCGAAAGTTAAAGTGAGGAACGAACATAAAAGAGGAGAGAATACATACTGGACTAAAGGGCTAGATAAGCTAATTAAAGATAAGTCTAAGTTTGGCTTTTGATTGAATCCAGTATTGAGAAGCTTTAAAATCCCAACTTTTTCTGTGAATTATGGTAAAAAGTGACGAATAAAAGTAAAGTACCAAAACCTTTAAAAATCTAATAACATGTTAATATTAAAGTGATTTTTATCGGTTAGGAAAGCTTTGAAATTTAATTCTTATTTACCTCTCACCCCGATGATTTGTTTTTTATTTCCCAGCTTTTCTTATTGTTATTTATTTTGCTAGAATCTTTATTGTGTTTAAGATAATTAAAAATATTGTATGTTTTATTACAATTTCCATAACTTTTGTAAGCTCTGTTCCATGTGTTGAGCTTGATGATCTTGATTTGCATCTTAAGGCGTATGCTGAGATTAATCATACTCATCACGATAACATTGCGGATAATTATCACACTCACACTCACACTCATAAACATTCTGAAGATGGTGAAGAGCATGAACATCACCATGAGCATTTAAAAATTCAAGTCTCGGATATAAAAATTATTTTTTATTCTGCTATAAAAAAGCAAACTGTTTCAATTACTGAACCTATCAATGGGTTTTATGAAAAATCTTTTGTTTCAACAGCCCATCCTAATAAAATTTTACGGCCACCTATCTCTTAGTTCTATTTATCTTAATAATTTAAAAAGAAAATTTAATTTGGAGATTATATGAATAAGTATTTAGTATTCTTCTTCACTATTATAATGTCAGCAAATTCATTTGCACATGGAATAAGTGAAGAAGCAAAACAGGCCATGATTAATGGTGGCTATTTAAAATATATTTGGCTTGGTGCCGAACACATGATTACTGGTTATGATCACTTATTATTTTTATTTGGTGTGATATTTTTTCTTACAACATTTAAAGATATTGTGAAATTTATTAGTATCTTTACCCTTGGTCATAGTATTACATTAATTTTTGCGACATTTATGGGAATAACTGCGAATTATTGGCTTATTGATGCCGTTATAGCACTTAGTGTCTGTTATAAAGGATTTGATAATAATAAAGGATTCGAAAATTATTTAGGACTGAAAAAGGCTCCTAATCTTTTAATGATGGTCTTTATATTTGGTCTAATTCATGGTTTTGGACTTTCAACTAGACTTCAGCAGCTGCCTTTAGGTGAAAAAGGAACTGAGATGTTAATGAGAATAATATCTTTTAATATTGGAGTGGAAGTAGGACAAATTGTGGCTTTAGCTCTAATGTTGGTTGTGTTATCTGGTATAAGAAATACCGATGTATTTAAGAGGTTTTCTAAAGTCGCAAATGATGGATTAATTTTAGCAGGATTCATGCTTCTTTTGATGCAATTACATGGATATCTTCATACCTCTAATCCGGATGAATTTGGGTTTAGTAAAGATGAACATTACCATCATCATTTAGAAATGAGTCCTGCACAAACTACAACAGAACATGATAATTTATAAAAGGGAGTATATATGAATTTTTTATTATCAGTTTTAATGATATTTTCATTTTCGAGCTTAGCTGGAACAGGCCATGGACATAGTCACGGAAATGGACATAGTCATGGGCATGGACATTCTCATGGTTCAAAGCCTTCAAATTTTACTGCTGAACAAGCTAAAAAAAGTGCCGAAGGGAAAATAAGAGTCCTGATCTTTCAAGACAAAATTGATAAATCTTGGGAGAAAGCAAAATTTGATAAAGCGGCTGTAAAAGAGTTTAAGGGGAAAAAAGAATGGCTTGTGACTTTTACTAACGAAAAAGGTGTAAAAGGTAAAAAGCTATATATCTTCCTAAAGCTTAATGGTGAATTTGTTGCTGCTAATTTTACAGGAAAATAATATGTGGTTAGCAATTGGAAAGACTGTCCTTGCAGCAGTTCTTATAAGTTTTGTTTCGTGGTTATCTGGTAAGAAAACTGCCTTGGCTGGCTTTATTACAGCCTTGCCATTGACAACTCTTTTGGCATTGGCATTTTCTCACTTTGAGTGGCAAGATGCTAAACAATCAGTTGAATATGCGAAAAGTGTATTCGTAGCGATACCCGTATCTTTATTGTTTTTTGTTCCATTTCTTTTAGCTCAAAGGTTCAATTTAAGCTTTTGGAACTGCTATATTATTGGGATTGTTTTGTTGGGTGTGGGGTATTTTTTACATACGTATATAACTAAGGTTATTTGATTAAATTACTGGCTGGGAGATATTTGCACTTCCAGCCTTTATAATTTTTTTAATTACTTTAAAAGCTTAATTGCTTACTTTAGATTTACAAATGGCGGCATAAGAAGAGACTTCAAGATAAGTATTTATTTCTTTGGCTTCTAAAATGAGTTCGCCGTTATGTTCGTCCTCGCATTGGCTTTTAAGATTAGATTTTAAAACATCTTGTTCATCACTCCAAACGGCACGACCTTTGGTATGTACTAGGGTGTATTTTACGGATGGATCATTTAAAAAGTCTTTATCTCGAACACAAATTCCTGCGTAACTAATATTAGATCTAGTGAAGTCGTTCATCGTACCTTGGATGATCTTTCCTCCGATTCTTGCGCAATTTTTGTGAATCAACTGTTCTACTTTTTCTTTATTTTCATTTTTTTTATCTTTATAAAACTTTGATGTAGAAGCAATTTGAATAGGTACATCTTCAATTCCCGCAAAGTAGGTCGTCCAGCGGTGCCAAAAGCTTTGTTCTGAGAAAACAAGTCCGGTATGAGTTAAAAGCTCTGTGTTTGTTCCATTTCCAAAAGGGCATACAACATCATTCTCTATTGCATAGAGAGAAAAGTTAAAAGTGATAAATATACTCAAGATTAATACTTTCATTACGTAGACCCTGTAAACTTATCGGAAATAATGTTGCTGATCTTAAGTTCGGCGTATTTTAAGTTCGTTTATTTTTCTAACAAATCTTTTTTTACTTCTTCTAAAAGTGTTGCTATTTTCTTTTGATACCAAGGGAGATGACTCCTTCTCTTGGAGATTTGGTTTTTTCTCCCCTCTGTTGTTTTGAATTTTAACGACTTGGTTGGCTTCTGACTGGACTGAGACTGTTTCTTTTCCTAGGTTTACTTCAAGCTTGCCATCTTCTTGGGATATAGTAACCATGGAACGTTGAGGAATACTAATAAAAAGGCACAATGCTTAATTCATATAACGATTTTAAATTAAGTTATTTTTAATAAAAAAAGCCTGCTTGGTAACAGGCTTTTTTTTAATTTTTTCTTATTTACTTTTCACCAGTTTGAGAAGTGTCTTCATTTGCTCTTGTTTCATCTGTGTTTACTTCATTCTCTGAAATCTCAAGCTCAGTCGTGATTTCCATCGGTACTTCTTCTATTGATGGTTCTTGTTCTTCAATAGCCTCTTCTAATTGTTTTTTAGCTGAGTTCATAGCTTCTAGTCTTGTTTCTTCAGCTAATTTTGAATCAGCCTTTTTTAGGTCCTCTTCATGTTTGATTACTTCTTCAATTAGAATCAAAATTTCTTTTTTGTCTTCTATTGATCCGGATGTCTTCGCAGTTTTAAACCCTTTAATAATTTTAGAATTTAATTCATTGATTTTTCCTAGTGTAATTAAGTTCTTCATTTCAGGAATTTGGTCTTCCACTAGACTTAGTTTAATATTTTGTTCATCTGATCTACTTGAAGCTGTTGTATTTGATTTTACTTCAGTTATAAATTTATTCATAGCTTCTAATGCTTTGCTTGCATTATTGGCCGTTAATTCAAAACCATCTTTTAATTCTATATTAATCACGGTGATCACATCATATGATGATGTATAATCAAATTTTTCTACAAAAGTAAAAAAAGCATTTTCTTCTAATACTTTTACTGCATTTTCAAAATCATAATCAAAATTAACGCCTTCATGTGCAGGACAAGTTACATAGGATAAAATGCTATCAGCATTATCAACGGCGTTTTCAAGCTTGGTTTTATCTGCGTAATAAACACCTTTATCGTTGGCAACATCTAGAACATCATTTCCAAGAGAAATATACTTTTCAAGAAGTTTTTTTCCTTTTAAGCATTCTGACTGTCTTAATCTATTAAGGTTAGCTCCAAAGTCCGAATCACTACTTGAATAAAGGGTTGAAGAACTTGCGGAAATAATAACACTGTAATCAGTGCTTAGCTCTGAAGATATTTCGTTGAGTCTTTCAATTTTATCCTCGGCATCATCAATCTTTTCTTTTTTCTTCTGTTCTTCTGACTTTCCACAAGAAATTAATAATGCACATATTAATGGAGCAAATAATATTTTTTTCATCTTAATCCTTTTCAAATAGTTGATATATAAATGATAGCTAGATTTGAAATAATTAGGGAAAAGATTATATTTTTTAAAACATTTACAAGGTGTTAAAGAATCAACAGAGGGATTATTTTAAACTCTGAAACTTTTTCATACTGAAATACAATTCAATTTTTAATTGGTAAGTCTTCTAAATTACAAAGAAGGGAAGAGTTCTAATGAAAAAAATAATTTCAATATTATTGATCTTTATGGTGTTCAATGTTCTAGGCTATGATGACTTTGATCATGCCTGTCCGGAAGTATCAAACACTAACAAATATATTCAAGTACCAATGTTTCATAATCTTGAAGCTATAGCGGCAGTAGAAAATATATCTCAATTAAATACGCAAAATGAGCTAATGGGTATGTTTCAAGGTAGTCAATTTACTGTTTATTATGAGTTATTAGCACCTTATGATCCGAATAAAGACCTACTTATTATGATTCCTGGAGGTCCAGGTCAATCCCATACTTTTATTCATTCTTTTTATCAGATTGAAGGATTTCCTGAGTTAGCTAAGAAATACAATGTACTTGCAATGGATCATAGAGGGGTAGGTTGTTCTCGTTATGTTGGGCCGAGTATGTATCCAGCAGAATCATTATTAATGAGACAAGCGGCATCGGATATTGAATTTATCAGAAAAAGTTATGGAGAAAATAAGAAAATTAATGTTTTTGGTTATTCATACGGGTCAATGCTCGCTCAAACATATGCTCTTTTATATCCAAATAATTTAGACAAATTATTTTTAGGAGGTGCTTTTAGTGCGGCTTCTGATTTTGTTGATGCAATGATTACCTTTGAAACAAGAGTCCTGAATGCCTCTCCTGAAATGAAAGAGGACTACGAGTATTTAAAACTTTACTATCCTGAATATGCCCATAAGATTCTACGAGCTGCAGGTGAATACATGTATGAATATAGAGGATTTAAAGTCGATCTAGTCGAAGTGACTAAAGAGACGGTTAGGCTTTTAAAACTCTATGATTATAAATCAATTGAAGAAATTTTAAATATTGAAGAACAGGGCCCAATGGATTGGATGATGAGATCAATTTCATGTATTGAGCTATTTCCAAGTGAGCTTGAGAATAATATGTTTCCAATATTTGGACGAACAATGATCAATGTATGTAAAGAATTTGAGGGAAAGTTCGATAGATTTGACTATACACTAGACCTTGAAAATATTTCAGCTCCAACCTTTATCTGGGGAGGAGAGTATGACCATGTAACCACGGCTGTGGCCATGAGAAGAATGAGCTTATTTATTCCCAATAATTATTTGTACATTGATGAGCATATTGGACATGGAATTGATAAACCTAAATGTCTAGTTGAAATGATGGACAAATTTTTTAGTTCTGGTATTGATGAGTCTGTTTTGGATAATATTAAATCTCAGTCTTTTTGTGCTGATGAACCGAAGCTTAAGGATATTCAAGAAGAAGGAAATGAGTCCCATATTGCTAGAATGGGGATTCTTTAATCTTCTTTAAAAAGGTCTTTAATCTTTTGATTTGCAATATTCCCACTAATTTTACTACAGTACAATTTGGCGATGAAGCGATAACTTGAAATTGGATCGCAGACATTATCTTCATATCTTTCATCAAGATTATCTTTCATGAAGTGAGGAATATCATTATGGTTCTGCTTTTCAAGCATTTGGAATGTCTCATTTGATATATATTTCGCTAAATCAGTTTTCAATAAAAACTTTTCTGTAAGAAAATAATTTGTATTTTCCCATAGATTCCTTGAATCAGGATAAGAAAATGTTGCATCCGTAACAACGTCCCTTATAAAGATCATTGAATTACTTTCTAATTGAAACTCCTCAACCGTATGATTGTATGACTCAGGGTCGTGCTCACCATTATCTCCAAAAAATAAGAATAGGGTTTCTGGTGAGTTATGTTTTTGAACGATTTCAGATAACATTCTTTTTTTAAAGGCAGAGGAATGGAACTCATCTCTATATGCCCTTTGCCTTACCTCCCCACTTGGAAAATCATTATGCTTTAACCAAGCTTTTGCATCATAGATAATCGGATAGGAAGCACTCAAATAGTAGAATGAAGCTTTATAATTTTCTTTTAAATCGGTATATACCTGTTGAAGCCCTGAAAATCTTGGAATTGTCTTGAAATGTGCCCTTTCAGCAATGACAGTTATAGCAGCTTTCTCAAGCTGTGCAACATTAACTTGTCTTACGGTATCGTCTAAGTCACTGATCACAACGATTTTATTGAATGCGAATACTGGAAAAGAAATCCAAAAGAATAATAAGATAAGCGAAAACTTCATGTCTTTATTTTATTAAAGATTAAGTAAAATTACTCACTTATTGTAATACTTATAAAGGTGTATAAAGATTCGACAATTATGTCCTATCCTTATTTCCCAGCGAAAATGTCCTACTTAACGCATTAATATTATTATTCTCAGGTACTCAAAATCCTGGAGAATTAAATGGGAAAAGTAAGCATGG
>CAXPDR010000032.1:0-53092 GCA_964215955.1 Flavobacteriaceae bacterium | reverse complement strand
GCGCAGGGGAAACACCTAGTTACATCTCGAACCTAGAAGTTAAGTCCTGTTGCGGCGAAGGTAGTGCTCGGGGGACTGAGTGTGAGAATAGCAAGATGCTCCCATTATTTATATAAAAAGCCTTCTCTTAGAGAAGGCTTTTTTTTTGTGTTTTACTCAACTAATTCTATTCTTTGCTTTTTCATCTTTAAAATCTTAAAATTATACGATGAAGCATATTATACTAAAATCTCAATTGTTTTCCCTATTCTTTCTTTCACTAATTTCGTTATTTTATTTCTTTTTTGGTTCTCAGTTACCTGATAACTCATTGCAAATAACCAGTAATTCAAAGGATTATTTCTCATTCCTATATTACATTTCTTCTGTACTTGCAGAGGTTTCATATTATTTAGGTCCTTGGATTGTATTTCCTTTTTTAACATTTTCTTTTTTGTATAGTTTTGTTATTTCACGCAGAAATAGAAGCTTGGACTCAATCGTTTTCTTTTTTGTAACAGCCTTTTATTTTGGTTTAACCTTTCTCATATTACCCTCATTTTTAGGTAGTGGATTAAAGTACCTTTCTAATAAGAACCTAGATGTATACTTAGTTTTTTTCTCAACTTTGATTTTTGGTATTACTCTTTTTTATTTAACTCTTAGAGGTGCATTTTTTATTGTTTTAAAAAGAGTTCAAAAAAAGTTAGAAGCTCTTGGATTTGCTACTTTCAAAGGAGTTAAGTCCATTAGTGATAAATCAAAAGTTCATTTAATTTCTTATAAGGGGATGTTAGATAAAGTAGAAATCAAAAATAAAACATCTGACTTATTAAAAAAGCCAAAATTGAAAAAACAAAAAACTTCAGCTGAAATAGAAAAAATTGTGGCCGAAGAGGTTCCCAAAATTACACCTAGGCTAAGTGCTGACAGTGTTTCTTCTGATTCTTCCGAAAAAGAGGTAGAAAACGATTCTAGTATTCAGGCTGAAGATGTAAAGGAAAAGACTGACACCACCATGAATGTTATGGAGGATAGAAGGAATTCTTCAGACACCAGTAAATTCTTCAAAAGTAGTGATCTTATTGATTGTATTACGGCTAATGTTAATCATACGCAGGTAAAAGGCCCAGATGATGGTTATTTCAAACAAATTATGAGCGCAATTGAAGATAAGCTAGCGGAGTTTAAGCTAGATGGAAAAATTATAAATATTTTGAAAGGGCCAGTTGTTGACACATTTGAATTAGAACTTGGCTCTGGAGTTAAGGTTTCCAAGGTAACTGGTTTAAGTGATGATATAGGTTTGGCCTTAAATGGTGCTCCTATTAGAATTGTTTACCCAATGAGAGGGAAGTCTACTATAGGTATTGAAGTCCCTAGATCACCTAGAGATTTTATTTTCCTAGATGAAGTTTTACAATCTGATCCTTTTAACGATTCGAAGCAAAGACTGCCAATTGCGATGGGAAAGGATGCTTTTGGTGACGTTAAAGTAGTTGATTTAGCTGGTATGCCGCATATGCTCGTAGCTGGTGCCACGGGTGCTGGTAAGTCAGTTTTTATTAATAGTTTATTGGTTTCATTAATAGTTAAAAAATCGCCTAGAGAATTGAAACTTGTTTTAATCGATCCTAAACAACTTGAGTTAGCATTATTTTCTGAATTACCACATTTGATGTTACCTGTCCTTACGGATCCTACTTCTTCTGCAGTTGCATTGTTGTGGGCAGTTGAAGAAATGGATAAGCGATACACTATCTTAAAAGAAATGGGTGTTAAAAATATTGAAGGTTTTAACAAGAAGGTAAAAACTTGTGATCCATCCATATTATTTAAGATTAATGAATATTATGAAGACAAAGAGGATCCAGGCTACGAATTACCTTACATTGTAATTGTAATTGACGAGTTTGCTGATTTGATTTTATCAAAAGCTGGTAAAGATATTGAAACTAACGTTAACCGGCTTGCAGCTAAGGCGAGGGCGGCTGGAATTCACTTAGTAGTGGCTACACAAAGACCATCAACTGATGTCGTAACTGGTGTAGTAAAGGCAAACTTTCCTACTAGAGTTGCATTTAGGGTATCAACAGGACATGACTCTAAAACGATTTTAGATCAATATGGTGCAGAGAAGCTTCTAGGAAAAGGGGATATGCTGTATAAGCATGGTGTTGATTTAATGAGAATGCATTCATCATTTGTTGAAGAGAATGAAGTTGAGGGACTAATTGAAAAACTTGCATCAATTCCAAAAACATTTAATCAAAGTGCATTAGACTTTTTGGAAAACGGTGGAGATGGAATGGAAGATGAGGATGAAGCTATAAAGGGTGGAAGTTTTGTTTCTGGTACCTCTAGTGATCCAGTGTACCAGCAAGCTCTTGAAGTCGTTATGGAAAATGGATCAGCATCAGCATCAATGCTCCAAAGAAGACTTAGAGTTGGTTACAATAGAGCGGCTAATTTAATTGATGAACTAGAGAGAAATGGTGTTGTTGGGCCTGCGCAGGGTTCCAAACCGAGAAAAGTTCTGGCAAGACCTGAATAAACAAAACTTTTCTGGGTTGCCAATAAAATAAATTTTATGCTAAATAACCACTACTTATTTTATTAAGTGATTTTATTAACAATAATCGCTTGACTTGGATGGTCCACATTTGTGGCTCAAGCGATTCGAATTAACCAACCAGGAGACATTCATGGCAAAAAAATTAGAATTACAAGACCTTTTAGAAGCAGGTGCACATTTCGGTCACCAAACTCACAAGTGGAATCCAAAAATGAAACCATATGTATATGGTGAAAGAAACGGAATTTACGTAATTGACTTACAACAAACATTACCAATGGCTCAAAAAGCTTATGAATTTATCAAGAAGACAGCTTCTTCAGGTAAGTCTGTATTATTTGTTGGTACAAAAAGACAAGCGTCTGATGTTGTAAGAAAGGCTGCTGAAGATTGTGGAGCATACCATATCACTAATAGATGGTTAGGTGGAATGCTTACAAACTATAAAACAATTTCTCTTTCAATTGATAAGCTTAGAAAAGTTGAAAAAATGAAAGAAACTGGTGACTTCAAATTATTAACAAAGAAAGAGCAATCTAAAGTTGAAAAAGAAGTAACTAAGTTAGAGAAAAACCTTGGTGGTATTAAGAATATGAGAAAGCTACCAGGAGCAATCGTTATTGTAGATCCTAATAATGAAAGAATTGCCGTTAAAGAAGCAAACTTATTAGGAATTCCAGTAGTTGCTGTTACAGATACTAACTGTGATACAGATGGAATTGACTATATTGTACCTGGTAATGACGATGCAATTAAATCTATTACATTATTTACTGATTACTTTAGCGCTGCAGTTGCTGATGGAAGTAAAGGTGTTAAAAAAGAGTCTGGTGAAGTTACTAGAAACGTTTCTTTAGAGAAAGAAATTCTAGAAAAATACGAGAAAGACGTTGAATTAAAAATGGAAGACTAATAAAAATCTTAAGGTGAGGATTTAAAAATGGCATTTACTGCAAAAGATGTAAAAGAATTAAGAGAAAAAACTGGTGCCGGAATGATGGACTGTAAGAAAGCTCTTACAGAGAATAACGGTGATATGGAAGCTGCTGTAGACTTTTTAAGACAAAAAGGTCTTGCTGCTGCTGCAAAAAAAGCAACAAGAGTTGCAGCTGAAGGATTAATTGGCGCAGTTGTTGAAGGTAATGTTGGAGCATTAGTTGAAATTAACTGTGAAACTGACTTTGTTGCTAAAAATGAAGATTTTAAAAGCTTTGTTGGTCAAGTAGCTAATCACTTAGTTAAAAGTAATGCAACAGATGTAGAAGCATTAAAAGCTGAAAGCCTAGGTTCTTCTACTCTACAAGAGACTGTTCAAGAGTTAACTCTAAAAATCGGTGAAAAACTTGATGTAAGAAGGTTTTCTAAGACAACTCTTTCTGGAGAAGGGAAAGTTGGTTCTTATGTTCATGGTGGTAAGATTGGTGTATTGGTTGAAGTATCTTCTGATAATGCAGATGCTACAGCAAAGCCAGAGTTTACTGAGTTAGTTAATGACTTATGTTTACATGTTGCTGCTGCGGAACCAAAATTCTTAACTTCTGATCAAATTGATGAAGATTATAAAGCAAGAGAAGCAAAAGTTTATGAAGCTCAATTAAGAGAGCAAGGTAAGCCAGAAAATATGATTGAAAATATCATTAAAGGTAAACTTAATAAATTAGCTTCTGAAATATGTTTAATGGATCAAAAATTCGTAAAGAATCCAGATTTTTCAATTTCAAAACTTGTTAAAGAGGTTGAAGGTAAAGTTGGTGCAACTTTAAAAATTAACTCATTTGAAAGAATGGTTATGGGTGAGGGAATCGAGAAAAAAGAAGATAACCTTGCTGATGAAGTTGCAAAAATGACACAAGCATAAAAAATCTTATATAGAGAAAATAGGGCCCTGTTTGGGCCCTTTTTAGTATTGGGGAAAGAATGTTATACAAAAGAGTTCTGTTAAAATTATCTGGTGAAGCTCTTGCTGGTGATAAGAAAATTGGAATTGATGGGGATATGTTATCAAAAATTGCCTCTGAGATTGTTGATTTGCATAAGCTAGGTGTAGAAGTTGCAGTTGTTGTGGGTGGCGGAAATATTCATCGAGGTGTAGCAGGTGCAACTGAAGGTATGGATAGGTCAACTTCAGATTATATGGGAATGATGGCGACAGTTATTAATAGTCTTGCACTTCAAGACAATCTTGAAAGAAAAGGTGTTTATACCAGAGTACTTTCTGCAATTGAAATGAAAGAGGTTGCAGAGCCATATATAAGAAGACGAGCGGTTAGACATTTAGAAAAGAAGCGTGTCGTGATCTTTGCAGCAGGTACTGGTAACCCGTATTTTACAACGGATACAACTGCTGCATTAAGAGCAAATGAGATAAATGCTGAACTAATTATGAAGGCAACCAAAGTAGATGGTATTTATGATAAGGATCCTGTAAAATTTGATGATGCCGTTAAGTTTGATACTCTTTCTTATATAGATGTTTTAAACAAGGGAATCAAAGTTATGGACTCAACGGCCATAAGTCTTTGTATGGACAATAAAATGGATATTGTTGTTTTTAATATGTTTGAGGGTGGTAATATTCAAAAAGTGATTGAAGGAAAAACCATAGGAACAAAAGTAACTCTTAAAGGATAAAAAGGAGAGAACTATGATTGATGAAATAAAAAGTAAATTAGATGAAACAATGTCTAAGTCTATAAAGTCTCTTCAGACTCAATTGAGTAAAGTAAGAACTGGTAGAGCTAGTGCGAATGTATTGGACGGTGTAATGGTAGATTATTATGGAAGTCCGACTCCAGTAAAGCAAGTTGGTCAAATTTCTACCCCAGAAGCTAGGCTTCTTCAGATACAGCCATTTGATAAATCAATAATTAGTGAAATTGAAAAATCTATTATTAATGCAAATTTAGGTTTAAATCCATCTAATGATGGAAATTTGATTCGTATTCAATTTCCGGCTTTAACTGAAGATAAGAGAAAGGATTTAGTTAAAGAAGTAAAAAAGTTAGGTGAAGATGCTAAAATTGCCATTCGAAATGCAAGAAGAGATCAAAATGATCTTGTTAAGAAGGCAGAAAAAGCTAAAGAAATAACAGAAGATGATGTAAAAAAGTTTTCTGATGAAATTCAAAAAGTAACTGATAAATTCGTAAAGGAAGTTGATTCTGTTATTTCTGTTAAAGAAAAAGAGTTATTGACAGTATAAATGAGTTCGATAAAAAACGTTGCTATTATAATGGACGGAAACGGTCGCTGGGCTAAAGAGCGTAAGCGCCCAAGAGTTTGGGGGCATGTTCGAGGTTCATTTAAAGTAACTGAAATTGTTAAAGAAGCTGTTAGCTTAGGTCTAGAATCCTTAACTCTATATAGCTTTTCCACAGAAAACTGGAGTCGCCCAAAAGAAGAAGTGAAAAACCTTTTTAAACTTCTTAAGAAGTTTCTAAATCGGGAAAAAGAGACCTTAAAAAAGAATAATATTAGATTTAATGTTATTGGTAATTATAAGGTAATTGACTCTGAAGTTGTGGCTTTGATTGATGAATTAATTGATGAAACTAAAAATAATTCAGGTTTGTTACTATCTCTTGCTATAAATTATGGTGGTAGAAGTGAAATTATTGATGCGATAAATGATTTCATGAGGACAAACCCATCGAGAGAAATAACGGAAGAAGAGTTTCAAAAATATTTATATTGTGAAGAGATTAATAATATTGACCTTTTAATTAGAACAGCGGGGGATAGAAGAATTTCTAACTTTCTTCTGTGGCAACTTTGTTATTCTGAATTTTATTTTACAGATAAAAAATGGCCAGAGTTTTCTAAATCCGATCTAAAGTCAATAATAGATGAAGTTTCTGGTAGAGATAGAAGGTTTGGCAGTATTGAGAATTCAGTGTCATTAAACCAGACTTTAGAAATGGCACGTAGAAATAAAAAGGTTTTAAATTAAACTATGACTAATACTCAACTTAGAATAATTTCTGCAACTGTTCTTGCTCTGATTTTTGCAATAGCTTTAGCTTTTGGAAAAAGTGGCGTTCTTATCTTGCTATTCGTAACGGGACTTATCTTGATAGATGAGTTTATAGTCAAGATGTTTAAACTTAAAAGAATTAGTTTTAATTATATTGCTAGTGTCTTTTCCTTTGTAGGAGCCATGGTATATTTGCAATTTATCGATAACTCGAGTGAGTATTTTTCCTATTTTATTCAAACTGGCCTCGCACTTAATTTAGCATTCTTAGTCTATTTATTTTTTGAAAAAATGGAGTCTCGAATCTTTGTTAGTTTTTTGAAATCTAATGCATTTATTATTGGGCTGTATTTCTTAGCACCACTTGTTTCAATATTGTATTTGATAAATAAAGATGATTGGATGAACTTTATTGTACTAATGTTTGTCATAAACTTTTCAGTTGATACAGGAGCATGGTTTTTTGGAAGAAAATTTGGAAATAAAAAAATTTGGCCAACAGTAAGTCCTAAAAAGACAATTAATGGAGCAATTGGTGGTTCAATATTCTCTTTAATTGTTTCATCAATTTTTTCTTATACTGTATTTAACAAACTTAACCTTCAAATTATTAGTTTTATATTTTTACTTACAGTTTTTGCGCAGCTTGGCGATTTCTTTGAATCTAAATTAAAAAGGCAGATTGGAGTGAAAGATAGTTCAAATCTTATCCCTGGACATGGGGGAATTTATGATCGGGTGGACAGTTTGATATTTATTGCTCCACTTTATGCTATAATGATCTGGAACTTTTACTAAGGTAATTTTTTTATGATTGAAAAAATTCTCATATTTTTCTTATTTCTTGGACCTCTTGTTTTTTTTCATGAGTTGGGTCATTTCCTTTTTGCAAGATTATTCGGTGTAAGAGTTGAAGTATTTTCAATTGGCTTTGGTCCTAAACTTTTTAAGTTTAAGAAAGGAGATACTCAATATGCATTTTCACTAATACCTCTTGGAGGGTATGTAAAAATGTTTGGCGATGATCCTCTTTCTGAAGAAAAGCTTACTCCCGAAGAGGAGAAAGTTGCTTATACAAAAAAAGGAAAATGGGCAAGATTTTGGATCGTATTCGGTGGTCCATTAGCAAATTTTATTTTGGCATTTTTTATTTATTTTGCTCTCGTTATGAATGGCGAAAAAGTTCCACAAGCTAAGTTTGGTGTCCTTGATCAAAGTTCAAAATTATATGAGTTAGGATTTAGAACCGGCGATGTACTAAGTAAAATAAATCAGCAAGAGATCGTGAGCTTTGACGATTTAAACTTTATAGATACTAAAGTCTCTAAAATTACAGTAGAAAGAAACTCAAAAGCTGTCGAAATACCTGTGAGTTTTTCAGGTATGGACTTTATCCAGTATTTCTCTCAGGTTAATACTCCTTTGAGGGCTCCGGTTGTAGTTAATTCGCAAGCAGAAAATTTTTTAATTTCCAATGATTCAGAGAAGATTCTCTCTTATGAAGAAGTTATAACCTCAAAATCAAGTGAACTAATTTTATATAAACTTACTGGTGATTTACCTGTTGAATTTAAAGTTGAGAACATAAGCCTTGGTAAGCTTGAAAGTGAAAAAATTGAATTAAATGGTCAATCTATTAACTCTATTTTAAAAAATCGAGGTCTATATCCTCGCGATTTATTTATTAAAAATATAATGATGGGCTCCGCAGCCGAAGCCGCTAAACTTAAAAGTGGCGATATTATAGTAGGTATTAATGGAGAAGACTTAAGTGGATTTTCTGAATTAAAAAATATAGTTCAAAGCATGAAAGAACCAGCACCAATAAAACTTAACGTGTTATCTGAGAAGGAAGTTAAGGAAATTGAACTTACTCCTAGCTTTAAAGATTATAATGGAAAGAAGTTTCTTAGTATTGGCGTCGAGAGTGGAATTAGCTTTTTTAGTTTTATGGTGACAACCAAAAGTAAGTCACTAGGTGACTCTATTTATAGATCATATGTTAGAACTGAAGATGGAATGATTAAAACATTTCTAGGTTTTAAAAAACTAATTACTGGAGAAGTTTCTCTAAATAATGTCGGTGGTCCAATTGCGATTGGGCAAGTGGCTTCAGAATCTTTCAATATCAGTTTATCGATGTTCTTTAGATTAATGGCCATAATTTCAATAAACCTTGGAATTATTAATCTTTTTCCAATACCAGTTCTTGACGGTGGGCATATCGTGTTCATCTTTTTTGAACTAATTAATGGTGGTCCATTATCCAGAAAAAAGTTGATTTATGCTCAGCAGTTTGGAATGTCTCTTTTGTTTCTTTTGATTTTTGTTGCTTTATTTAACGATATTTCGAGATTTTTCTAAAAATGTACTTATTCTTAGATACAACAACAAATATAACGGTTGGTGTTTTAGATGAAAAATTCCGCTGGCTTAGTTATGAGTATGTCCTAAGTAATAAAAGTTCGTCATTAGTCCATGCTATGATCAATGAACAAATTGAAAAGTGCAGTACTAGTCTCTATGAGCTTAAAGGGGTATTTTATTGTTCTGGTCCAGGTTCTTATACTGGAATGAGGATTTCTCAAGGAATCGTTGATATCTTTGGTTGGCATAAATTGGAAATCAAGAGCTTCTATCATTTTGATGTTCCTCAATTACTAGGTATTTCTGAAGGTGCATGGATTTCTAAGGCATTTAAAAGAGAAGCTTTTGTATATCGCTGGAGTTGGGAGAGTTCAGAGAGTGGATTATATCAAATGACAAATTTGGGATTGGAATTAGGTAATGTTGAAAATATCTTTTTTGGACATGAAGAATTTGACTCATATAGTGGAGAGTTAACTAGGGACCTAATAAAAAACAACTCAGAGGAAATCTTTAAAAGTGTTCTTAAGTTAAAGGAAGATAAACCACTGTTTTATTATAGGTCTTTAGAGGAAGAGTATTCAAAACAATGAAAATGACTTTTTTAGATTCAGATAAAATTTCAAAGGCTGGAGCCATAGGTTTTATCTTGTGGATATTCTCTCTTTATGGAACTTTATTTATTTATGTTTTAATAGTTCTACTTCTCATTTTTCTATTCAGAAAAGTTCCTTTTGAAATTAATGATAAACGTACTTTAGAAAGTAATGTTTATGTTAGTCCTGTTTCTGGCGTAGTTAAAAATATTTATAAATCTGAGCTTAAATGTTTTATAGAAGTAAAGATTGGGCCTTTAAACGAATATGGTATTTACTTACCATTAGGCACAACGATATCTAGTACTAATTTTGATAAATCACAATCCCTAGTAGAGTTTAACTTTAAAGATCAAGTTTTAAGGTTAAGTTTTAGCAGCCTAACAAGCTATTTTCCTTGTAAACTCTTTATTGAAAGTGGCGATCGTGGATCCTTGGGTGCCAATATTGGTTATTTGCCCTTTGGAGGAAAAACTGTTATTGAATTGCCAAAAGACAGTAAAGTCTTAGTAAAAGAAGGTGATCAAGTTAAGTCCTTTCAAACCTTGTTAGCCAAAATCGGATAATTAAAATGAGCGTAAATAATAAAAAATTAGCATTCTTTTTACCAAATTCATTCACAGCATTAAATATTGCCTGTGGATTTCTCGGAATTTTATATTCTGTTCAAGGACAATTTTATAAAGCCTGTTTATTAGTCATTTTAGGCGCAATTTTTGATTCTGTTGATGGACGTGTTGCAAGAATGACTGGAACTCAATCAGCTTTTGGAGAGCAATTTGACTCCTTAAGTGATCTTATATCATTTGGAATTGCACCAAGTTTAATTTTTTATAATAAGTTTTTGGTGGATCATGGAAGAGTAGGAATGATTGTGTCTTTTCTGTTTCTTTTATGTGGAGCTTTAAGGCTGGCCAGGTTTAACGCAAATATTGATAAAGTAAAAAGTGACTACTTTCAAGGGTTACCAATTCCTGGTGCTGCTGCCGCTATAATAGGTTATATTCTTATTGCAATTGAGTATCCGGAATATTTCGGAAATATATATGTTTCAGTTGCATACCTACTTGGGTATTCGTTTTTAATGATTTCTAATATTCCTTTTCCGTCATTTAAGAATAGTGAAGTTGTTAGGAAACATAAAAGAAAAATATTTTTTGCCGCAGTGCTTTTAGCTTGTAGTCTATTTATTTATGAAGAGATTATGATCTTTATTATAGTGAGCTTTTATGTTCTAGCTTCTCTTGGGTATACATTAACTCATAGAGGAAAGTATAAAGAGATTTTTGACTGGGAAGAAAATGAGGAAAATGCATAAACTCTGTTTGGAGTTTAATGGTACTGTTTTCGAAGGCTGGCAAAAGCAAACTAGAACGAACAATACGATTCAAGGTCAACTTGAGAGTTCTTTGGCAAAAATATTCAAACAGCAAGTTCTTGTAAAAGGTTCGGGGAGAACTGACTCAGGGGTTCATGCGAAGAACTTTGTTGTTGTCTTTGAGAAGCCTTTTGAGATTCCTAACCAGTCCTTAGTAAAAGCTCTAAATTCTCATTTACCAAACTCTATCTTGGTGAAGTCTTGTGAAGAGACAGAAGTTTCAAGTCCTACTAGTGAAGCTAAGAGTAGAACTTATAAGTATTTTTTCACTAATTTGGAAAATCCAAGTCCATTTGTGTTGGACTTTATGTCAAATATTTCCTACCCACTGAACTTTGAAGCGATGCAAGCAGCATGTGACCTATTTATTGGTGAGCATGATTTTATGAGTTTTCATACTAAGGGAAGTGATCCTTCAACTACGGTAAGAACTATTTATAGCTGTGAGATTCATAAGTTTCCGAGTTCAATGGAAGGAATAGTACCTGAACATTTTGTAATAACAATTAAAGGCTCTGGCTTTTTAAAACAGATGGTTAGGTTAATAGTAGCATCTATATGGGATGTCGGTAGGGGAAAACTTGATCTTGATTCAGTAAGGAGAGCGCTAAAAGATGCTTCTGGACAGCATTTGAGTGCTGTTTCACCACCAAATGGTTTAGTTAAGTTTAGTGTTGATTACTAGAGAGAAACTTTGACAAAGGCCTTAATTTTAAGTTATTTAGAGACCACATTTATATTTAAATTATGCAATGCAAGAAGGTGAAAGATGTCTTATCAAATCGAAAATGTTAACGGATGTACTAAGAAATTATTATTCTCATATGAAAATGTTGATTTAACTTCACAAATTGAATCAGCTTTAAAAGAAAAGCAAAAATCAGCAAACTTAAAGGGTTTTAGAAAAGGTAAAGCTCCTTTGAGTTTTGTTAAAAAAGTATATGGTCCACAAGTGGAAAATGATGCTCTTTACAGATTCGTTTCTCAAGAGTTTTATAAAGCTTTACAAGAAGAAGATCTAAGAGCTGTAGGTTACCCTTCTTTTGGAAATACAAAATTTGAAAATAACAATGTAAGCTTTGAAGCGACTATTGAGATTTTCCCTGAAGTATCAATTAAAGATTATTCAAAGTATGAATTCACAAAAGAAAGTGATGAAGTAACTGATGAAGATGTTAAAACATTAGAAAATAATTACTTAGCGCCAAAAGCTGAAATGGTTGAAGTTACTGATGAATCGGTTGCTCTTGATAAAGGTTTATTTGCAGTTTTCAATTTTGAAGGTGAAAAACCAGATGGAACTAGACCAGATAATATGAAAGCAGAGGAATTTCTTTTAGAAATTGGATCAGGTCAGTTTATTCCAGGTTTTGAAGATGGAATGATGGGTATGAAAAAAGGTGAAAAGAAAACTTTAGAGTTAACTTTCCCTGCCGATTACCACGAAGAAGATCTTAAATCTGCGAATGTAAAGTTTGATGTTGAACTCCTTGAGATTAAAGAAAGAAAAACTCCTGAACTAACAGAAGAGCTAGTTAAAGAATTTGGTTTTGAAAGTGTTGAAGAGTTTAAGAGCAAAAATAAAGAAAGATTAGTTAATCAAAAGAAAAGAGAAACTCAAATGAAACTTCAAGAAGAGATTCTTAAAAAACTTGTTGAAGAAAATGAATTTGATGTACCTTCTGCTTTAGTTGAGCAACAAAAAGGTTCTGTTAGAGAAGAACTAGGTGGAAATCTTAAACAACAAGGCTTTGATGAGAATATGTTAAAAACTTATTTTGATAAGTGGGATGAAGATATTACTCAAAGAGCAATCTTTCAGGTTAGATCAGGTTTATTATTAGATAATTTAGCTAAAAAGTATGAAGTAGAAGCTACTGATGCTGACCTTGATGCTAAAATTGATGAAATGGCGGCTCAGTCTGGAATGGAAAAAGAGCAGGTTGCTAATTACTATAAATCAAATGACAACATCAAAAATAATATCATGTATGCAATTAGAGAAGAAAAGACTTTTGAAAAACTGATTGCTGATATGAAAGTAAAGTAAATAAAAGTATTACATTTTATATTTTAGGCCCTCCCAAATGGGAGGGCTTTTTTTTGCATTTAATTGAAAAAGGAAAGGGTTCGCATACACGGTCAATGAAGTGCAATTTGTTCTTTTTCTGGTAAAGTATCTCTTCTATTGGGGGAATGCTTACAAAAATCTTAGGTATTTTCATTATTTTAAATTTCTGAGTTGAGTTTATATTCAGACATAAAATGAGGACACTCCAACTTAGATGTTTTTTTATCATTAAGATCATCGCAAAAATTATTGTTGTGATTGATAGCTCGTATACTGGTAAATTATCTAAATAGTTTAAATTCTTTATAAGAAATAATAATATTTCAAAAATGAACTCACTTATTGGCTCAGATGGAATAAAGCTTAGTATAAATATAAGTGGATAAAGGGTTGTTACTGATAAAGTGAGAATTGGATTAATTATTATTGCCAAAGGATGTATCTGTGTTTGAGTTATAGAGGCCATTAGAATTTGAACAATATGTAATAAGATTATTAATAAAATAGGATTCTTTCTAAAGGTTAAAATTGTCCCCCAGAAAACAAAACTGTATAAAAAGCTTAGTGGGTTATTTGTATAATGGCCCATCAAAAAAGATATTATTATAGTACTAAAAAAGCTTAGTAAAAGAAGATTTCCTTTTGGAGAGTAAATCTTTAAAGCTTTGTAGAAAAGTCGAAAAATTATAACTCTTGTCATTGAATCATAAGCATTAAAATAGAAGTTCAAAATACAAAAAAGAGTAACTAATACAAAAATCTCTAGGTATTTTGAAAAGGAAAATAGAAAAATAATGCTAGTTAGATGGAGACCAGATGGTGTGAGAAGATGCAAAAGACCATATTTTTTTAGGTTCGCTTTAATATTGCCTGGAAGGCCTGTTTTATTCCCCGTGATAAGGGACTTGTGGAGTTCTTTTATTTCCTTTGAATGAAAATTTTTAACAATTGGCGTTGGAAAAAAGTTTCTACTTTCTAGTTTGGTAAAGTTTTTTGGAAAAAGTATGAGGGAGAAAATGATAAGTCCTAAATATTTCATGAATTGAATAATGCAAATATATTCCCAGTTAGTTTAATTTAAGTTATTGAAATTTTTATGATAATAATAGGGCAAACTATAAAACGGGGTCATTATATGTATAATTA
The DNA here is from genome assembly GCA_964215955.1 of Flavobacteriaceae bacterium. Taxonomy (GTDB): domain Bacteria; phylum Bdellovibrionota; class Bacteriovoracia; order Bacteriovoracales; family Bacteriovoracaceae. The sequence goes on along the minus strand of CAXPDR010000032.1, from coordinate 39,007 downwards.
TTCTAAATTTTACCGCGAACAATTTGAGCTATTTTTTAAAGAAGATGATACTTTTAAAAATTTTCATTATTTAAATTCACTACCAGAAACAACTGTAAATTGCTCACTTAAGGTAAAAGATGATTTAGTTTTAAGTGGCCTAGCGTTTTTCTTTGAAACTTTTAATTTTATTTCTAAGGATGAATTTAATTTCAAAGAATTTTTGGAGTTTGAAGGAAAAGAATTTTCTAAATCAGACAATTTCGAAATCAACTTTTCTCTACCTTTTAATATTGCACTTACGGGAGAAAGATTGGCCCTGAATTTAGTTCAAAGAGCGAGTAGTATTTCAACATATACTAAGAAATATGTGGATATTGCTGGAAGAATAGCAATTCTTGATACTAGAAAAACGACTCCAGGATTACGATTTTTGGAGAAATATGCAGTCAATATTGGTGGTGGTTATAATCATCGCTATTCACAAATGGATGCATGGATGGTTAAAGATAATCATAAAGCGATATTTGGGGGCGTTGATAAGGCCATTGAGTTTTTTAAAAAACAAAACTCATTTTATCATAATATCATAGTTGAAATCCATGACTTAGAGGAATTAGAGATCGCTTACAACAGTGGTGCTAAACATTTTCTTTTAGATAATTTCTCTCCAAGTGAAATCATAGAAGCTAGCAAGATAAAGAAACAGGATATGACTTATGAAGTTTCTGGTGGAGTTAATCTTAATAATCTCAATTCATATTGCTTAGATGGTGTAGATGCTATTAGTTCTGGTTCATTAACTTATGATGCTCCTCAGGTAGATTTGTCTTTAAAGTTTAATCATGAATAAAAATAATTGCGACGTGCTTATTCTTGGAACTGGTATTGCGGGCTTAACTGCAGCTATAAAATTATGTAAATCTCACAACGTTGTATTAGTGACCCGTGAGTCAGATCCAAATACTACCAACACTTATTGGGCACAGGGGGGAATTATTTATTCCAAGCCTGAGTGGGATGAATCCAGTGTATTCTCTTCTGATATCCAAAAAGCAAGTTCAAATACATCTAATGAACAGGCGATTGATGTTCTAATAGAGAGATCTTCAAAAATTTTGGAAGAAATTCTTATCAAGAAAGCTCAAACAGACTTTAATAAAAAAAATGATACATTTGAATTTACTAAAGAGGCGGCTCATTCAAATGAAAGGATCATTTATAAAAATGACTGTACTGGGAAATCAATTCAAATTAGTTTATTGAATTACCTTAAAAGCCAGCCCAATGTAACTATTCTTTCAAAACATACTGCGATTGATTTAATTACACCTGCCCACCATGGTGTCGATTTAAAACAAAGGTATGAAGAACACCAAATTGTTGGTGCATATGTTTTTGATCAAGAAACTAAAAAAGTAAAAAAAATTATGGCAAAGAAAACTATCCTTGCAACTGGAGGGATAGGAGCGCTGTATCTGCATAATAGTAATACTACAGCTGCGCGGGGTGATGGACATGCAATGGCCAAAAGGGCCGGTGCTATCATTTCAAATATGGAATTTGTTCAGTTTCATCCAACAACTTTTTATTCAGGAGCTTATCATAGAAGATTTTTAGTTTCTGAAGCTTTAAGGGGTGAAGGTGGTATCTTGAAAAACTCAAGGGGTGAGAGATTTATGGAAAAGTATCATGAAGATCTCGAACTTGCTCCAAGAGATGTTGTGTCTAGGGCGATCTTAAATGAGATGATTGAGCTTAAAGATGATTTTGTTTTCTTAGATATTACTCATAAGGACTCGACTTGGGTAAAAGAACGATTTCCAACAATTTATAATTATTGCTTAGAGCATGGAGTTGATATTTCCAAACAATCGATTCCTGTTGTACCTGCAGCTCATTATACATGTGGTGGAGTAAAAACAGATATGAAGGGAAGGACAACCTTGGATAATCTTTATGCTGTAGGGGAAGTCGCGTGTACTGGATTACATGGAGCAAATCGATTAGCTTCAACTTCTCTTTTAGAAGGTCTTACTTTTGGCTATATAGCCGCTGAAGATATTGAGCAGGTTTTAGACCAAACTCAACTTTATAGGGAAGATCAAATTAAAGATTGGAAAACGGGTCATGTGGATGTGGAACTTTCGTTGGTGACTCAAGATATTCAAACTATAAAACAAACCATGTGGAATTATCTTGGACTCAAAAGATCTAAGAATAGACTTGCAAGGGCCCGGGCGATGTTTGGAGAGTTAACTGAGGAGATCCACAAGTTTTATAAGCATGCGAAACTTCATGATGATCTTATCGGTCTTAGAAATGCCGTTGAAGTCGGAGAAATGGTTTTAAATGCTTCTGTGAGAAATAAAGACTCTGTTGGGTGTTTTTATCGAGAGAAATAACGTCTAAGTATGTAAATAATTCAATTCCATAGCTTATAACCTTAAGATATTAGATAATTGCGCCATGAAAATTTTAATTAAATCACTACCCATTCTCATGGTCTTATCATCTTGTGTAGAAATGAATAAGGCTTTAGACATTGCTGGATCTATCAAAGTTTCTGGAAAATCAAAGAGTAAGAGGGATTCCTCTAAGGTTGAACCAGTTGAACCTAAACCTGAAGTTCCAAAAACACCTATAGTTGTAGAACCTAAGCTAAATTCGAAATATCTTAATGTTGATATTCTTTCTTGTGAAAAGCTTGAAGTGAGTGAGGATAAAAAACTCAATAAAGTTAAGAGTCTTACTGAAAAAAACAAAAAAGTTAAACCGACTATTGAGGTTTCTGCTGATTTATTAGAAAGAATAAAATCTGAGATTGATTTGTATGTGAGCCAAAGTGGAAAAATTTCTATCGAGGAATTTGGGCATGTGGTGTCTACAGAAACATCTGATAAATTAAATATTGAACTGAATACTCAATTTAGAAATCTTTCAGATGAAGATTTCAAAGCTAAAAGAAGTCTCGTTGTATATTCACTTCTCTATTTGTTAGAGAAAGAAGTTATTAGTGGATTAGTTGAAATTAAAAATGAAATTGTTAAAGTTGGTAATACATCCCAAGAATTAAGCTCAATTGAAAATTGTACGGGTATGGAACTAGTCGATATAAAAGTTGAAGAAGCAAATTATGATGTTGTTAATAAAACTTTATGTCATACCAAAAAAGGTTCAATTTTAACTTTAACTAAGCTTATGGGAGGAGATTTAGTTGTTGATATTAAGGCTAAGTACTCAAGAAGAGAAAAATTAAAATCTCAAGATCTTTATATAGATAATTCACGAAGAAAGTTAAAAATTGTAAAAAATAATTATAAACCAAAATATATTATTGAGTTGAAGAAAAGAAAAAGATCCAAAGAGTCAAATAGCTTTCGCTCTTTACAATTAATACGTTATGAAGGTAGAAGTAGAAGCTTTTGGACAGATAAATTTAGAAACATAGACTGTAGAACTGTAATTCAATCGCAGCAATAAATTCGAGATATAATGGAAACACAAACACAGAAATTTAATGATAAATCTTTATACTTTACTTCACTTGGTTGTTCTAAAAACTTGGTTGACTCTCAAGTTATGCTTGGACATTTAGGTCTAGATGGTTTTTCTATTGCTCAAGAACCAAATGAGGCAGAAGTTATTATTGTAAATACATGTTCTTTTGTTGAAGCTGCTAAGGCGGAATCTATCGAAACAGTTCTTGATCTTGCGGACTTTAAAGATCCTGAAATTGGTAATTGTAAAGCACTCGTCATGAGTGGTTGTATGGCACAAAGATATTATGGAGAACTTGAGGCTGAAATGCCAGAAGTTGATATGTTTATCGGTACTGGTGAGTATCATAAAATTGTTCCATTATTAAAAGCTTTTGAAGAAGGGAAATTAGAAAAAAGATCTTTTGTCGAAATTCCTAAATATATTCATACTGAATTTGATCCGAGATTAAACACCTCTCCTGGATACATGGCCTGGTTAAAGATAAGTGAAGGATGTAATAGAAATTGTACATTTTGTATTATACCAACTTTGAGAGGAAAGCTTAGGTCAAGATCAATAGACTCTCTCGTTACTGAATCCAAAGCTTTAGTCGAATCAGGAGTAAAAGAATTAAATTTAATTTCTCAAGACTTCTCTGATTACGGTTCTGACTTTGAGGGCTTTGCAAGAGAAGATAATAAAAATCCAGTTATTTATAATATGCTTAAGTCCCTTGAAGATGAAAGTGGAGCTGATTGGATTAGAGTTTTTTATTTTTATCCCGATGATCTAACTGAAGATGTAATGGATTTAATGGCAAGCTCAGAAAAAATTTGTAAATATCTGGATATGCCGATTCAGCATTTCTCTTCAAAAGTTTTGAGAAGAATGAATAGGAAAGCTACAAACGAACTTATTCATGAGAAAATAGAAAAGCTTAGGTCTAAAATTCCGGGCATCGTCTTGAGAACATCTGTCATTGTTGGTTTTCCAGGAGAGACGGAAGAAGACTTTGAACTTCTCATTGAAGGTGTTAGAAAAGCTAGATTTAACCACTTGGGTGTTTTTAAGTACTCGGATGAAGAAGGAACACCAGCTGTTAGACTTAAGGATAAAGTTCCTCAAGAAGTTATTGAAGAGCGTTTTGAAAAACTATACGAAGTTCAAAAAGAAATTGCGAGAGAACTTAATCAAGAATATTTGGGTAAAAAAATTGAAGTACTTGTAGAAGGAGTTCACGAAGAGACGGAATTACTTTTACAAGGTCGCCATAGAGGACAAGCACCGGATATCGATGGAAAAGTTATAATCAATGATGGTCTTGCTAAAGCTGGTGAGATTGTAACAGTTGAGATTACTGACGTTCTTGATTATGATCTCGTTGGAAGAGTTATTTCTTAAATAGCACAATTAATCGGCACATCTTAAATACAACATTTTTTTAATTACTTGAATTTACATACTTCTAACCATTTTTAAGAAACTAGATTAAAATTTGTAAGGACTAATTCAGTCCCAACAGGAGAAACATCATGCTAAAAATGGGAATTGTTTTATCGCTGCTATTTGGTAGTATTAATCTTTTTGCTAAAGGAGAGTGTAGGAAAGAAATGAAAGAAAAGTGTTCTCAATACAAAGGAGACCGTAAAGCGATGAGAAGTTGTGTTGAAGAAGAACTATCTGATGAGTGTAAAGAAAAAGTAAAAAGACATATGAAGAAAAAAAGAAATAAAAAAAGAAATAGTGAAGAATAAAAAAGGGCCGTTTTTGGCCCTTTCTTGTTATTGGATAACCTTTGATATTTCTATGACTAATTCTTCCGGAGCAATTCCTGCGATATCATGAAATTTATTATCTAATGCCTTAACTCTTACGTTTGAACCATAAGCTTTTTGATATTTTTGGGAACCAATAAAAGATGTTATTTGGTCCTCTTTATTATGAACAATGGTCACAGGAACTGAATGTGTTTTTTTACTTTATAAAGGTTTTTAATACCATTAACTAGTGCTTTTGCAGTTTCAAATTCTGGTTGGTGAACTAAATTAGCATTCCATCTATTGTCAAAAGTTGGCCATTGAGTTGATTGTGCGAAAGAGTTAAAACTACTTAGAGCAATTAATAATGTAGTTGTATTAAGTTTTTTCATAAATATCTCCTAGTTTTGTTTTTTATGAAAAGACTTATAAAATAAAATAATGCGCGAAGCAGTAATTTTGTACTAACAAAATTAACATTTTTGTTAGTAATAATTAACTCTTTATTGCTATCAGTCCGGAATTAAAGTGGCTTTTGGCTATTTTTTACTGGAAAATTAGTGAGAACTAACTTCGTGGTTTATTTTTGACCTTGTATTTTTTATCTTATTTTCAATAGAACTGATTTGGTATTTCAGTTGGCCATAGTTCATTTTGTCCTGGATTTCTTTACTTTCAATTCTCTTCTCAATAGTAGAGACTTCTAGCCTTAAGGCTTCAACATTATTTAAAATTTTATCTAGCTTTTGATTTTGGGAACTCTCAATTGTTTTTAGGGATAGATTTACTTCTTTTGAAATTTTTCCAACAATAATATCAATTAATTTTTCACTGAATAAATATTTAAACATAAGTAACCTCGCCTTTAAGTATAAAAGAGCTAGGTGGGATTAAGTAGGCAGAAAAATGTGCTCTGTACCTAAGTACTTATAATTGTTACAATAAAAATAAGAGGTAAGAATGAATTATATATTAATAGTGTTATTGGTCGTGAGTGGGAGTGCCCATTCTGCTGATTTTGGTGAGATTATCCAAAACATGAAAAAGCAAATGCGAAATATGTTCGCTGGTGGAACCGATGAGAGTGCTGTAGCTACAAATACTTTTGATTTACCTACAATACCTCAGGTAAAGCAGGGAGCTACCTCAACTCAAGTTTATGACAAAACGGGAAAAATTTATCAGCAGGGAGCTAAGTTTAATAACCTTCCCTTAGAGCAAAAAAGAAAATTTAGAGTTGCGTTTATTAATGAGCTTTACCTGGTAGTTAGGGGAAGCGCTGCTAGCGATGATGAGTTGAGGAGAAATTTAAATATCCTAGAGCAAGGTGGGACAAGGGAAGGAGTGTATCGCTCTTTAGTTCTTGGAAGGGATTATAATAATTTGGAGACATTTGAGGAAAATCCTTCTGATCCACTCGTCAGTTTTACTGTTGGGTATGCAATAAAGTATTTAGCGCTACAATACCAAAAAGAACAAATTTCTCAGCTAAATCTTTGGGGTATTAAGAGAGTTATCATTGAAAAAACGTTGGAAATTATGGACTCTTTTCCTTCTGATGGTGAAGACCTTCATAAGTGGTATGCTCATCTTAGTTTGGATTTTGCTAAAAATTATTCATCTGTATGGAAAAATAAATCAAGAAAGAGCTTAAACTTAGAGTTTCATAAACGTTGGGCTGAGATGGTTCCACTACAGCAAATTAAATCTGAAGTTATTATTAAAATTAGTCGAGTTATGAATTCGTTACAGAAATAGTTTTATCTAAAAAATGGATTATTTATCTCAACAAGTGAATAAAGAAGTCTTTCCACACCAAGGGCAACCCCACTTGATTTAGGATATGAATTCATTGTTTTCATAAAGTCTTTTGGCCAAGGTAATTCATAACCGTATAAATCTTTTTTTTCTTTCGCTTGAAATTCAAATCTTTTTTTAAGGACTTTTGGATCGGTGACTTCATTAAAACAATTACAAAGTTCAATGCCATTTAAATACACTTCGAATCTTTCGCAAACTCTCGGGTCTGACTTTTTTAATGTTGAAAGAGCAGCAAGTGGAGCAGGAAATTCTTTTAAAAGTAAAAAAGGAATATCTTTAAAACTTGGTTCAACTAAATTTAAAAACAGAAGAAAGAAATAATCATCCCAACTACATTCAGCTTCTGGGAGAGGGACTTCTTTAAAGTCTTTTTGAATCTTTTCTTTAAGGTCTTTTGTTTCAAGAAAATCCAAGATATCAAATTTTAATGAATCTAATATAAGGTCTCTTACAGTAACTTCTTGAAAATTAGAAAAACTATTTTTTATTTTAACATTCTTACTTTTTAAATGATCCGCACAATATTGAACTAAGTTTTTTGTATCATCCATTATTTTTTCATAGCGTTCATTTTTTCTATACCACTCGAGCATTAAAAATTGATTACGATGGATTTCTGAAAATGGTTCATCTCTAAAACAGTAAGAAATATTAAAAATCTTCTCGAAATTTTCATCTGAGGCAAGAAGACCTTTCATGTGAAACTCTGGAGATGTATGTAAAAAGAGATCAGCTTTTTCATTTTTAGATTCATGGAAAAGTCTGAATGGATGGATATGAGTTTCCATTCCAGGGTTTTCCACTGCCGGGGGCGTGATTACATCGATGAAATTCTCGCGGAGAAAAAAATTACGTATGGCCTGAATTAGTTCAAACTGGTATTTTAGTCTATGCATGGCCATGAATTTAGATCTCCCAAAAACGCTTTTAGAACTCTCTAACATAACCAATGAAAACTATCCAGTTGATAATTGGAGTGGTGCGGTGGTTTTTTTAATCGTAGAAGATTCCATACTTTTTATTAAGCGAAGTGAAAATATGCCTACTCATAAAGGGCAAATTGCTTTTTTCGGAGGTCATAGACAAGATGATGAGCTCGAACCAAAAGAAACTGCTTTTAGAGAATTTGAAGAGGAATCAGGAATTTCCTCAGAGTTTTTAGAGTTTTTAGGTTTGGCACATGGAGTTAGAACTTCAAGTAAACGAGTTATAATTTCAGTTGTGTGCAAATTTAATGGCACTAAAGAGGCATTTTTAAAAGCTGCTAAGTCTAATGGTGAGTGGACAGAACTCATTCTTACTAAAATTAGTGACTTGGAAAATAAGCTATTTTGGAAAAAGGCTTTGATTAATAAAAGTTACTACACTTATTTTTTTCCACTTAATCATTATAATTCGCTGAGTACAGCAACTTCAGATAAATTTTCATTTGTATTGTGGGGTGCAACAGCTAAAATGATTCTCCTTTTCTTTAAAAACTACAACGTTAGTGGTAATTAATCTGCACTAAATTAAAAAATTATTTATAAGGATAAAAGTTATGATGAATTTTTCAGCTTTGAATTATATTGATTATGGTTTCTTAGCAATTACAGTGGGAGTAATGCTTGCTTTTTTTAAGGCAGCGATTTCTAAGCCTGCAAAAAAACCAGAAGTTAAAACTACTGTAGAGAATATTGAACCAGTGTCGTCCGATGTGAGCTCAACTGAAGTTTTTTTAGAAAAAACAGAATCAGAAGAACACATTCAAGAGGAAGTGAAGCCTGAACCTTTGGAAGAAGCACCAACAATATCTTGGGAAAAAAGGCTATTTAAAGGATTAGGAAAAACCAGATCGGAGATCTGGGGGAAAATTGGAAGTATTATTGGTGGGCGTAAATTAGATGATGATGTTATTGAGGAATTAGAAGAAGTTCTTTTTACTTCAGATTTGTCTCCCGCACTAGTTGATGAAATGCTTGAAGAACTCAAGTCAGCAGATGTTGAAAATGGCGATTACCTTAATCACATTAAAACATTTATGAGTTCTAAAATGAATTCAGCCCAAGAAAGAGTTAATACGGAATTGTATAAATTTGATAAATCTTTTGAAGGACCTAAAATAATAATGATTGTTGGGGTTAATGGAGCTGGAAAAACGACCACTATTGGTAAATTAGCAACTAAACTCAAATCTCAAGGTGCAAAGGTTGTTGTAGGTGCTTGTGATACTTTTAGAGCAGCAGCTGTTGAACAATTAGAAGTTTGGTGTAATAGAGCAGGAGTTGAGATTGTAAAAGCTGCAGAGGGAGCTGATCCAAGTGGGGTTGCCTACGATACGGTGGCCAAGGCAAAAGAGATGAATGCAGATTACTGCATTATTGACACTGCAGGGAGATTGCACACCAAGTCAAACTTAATGGATGAACTTACAAAAACGAAGAAAGTTATGAGTAAGATTATCCCTGACGCACCTCATGAAACCTTATTAGTTGTTGATGCGATTACGGGGCAAAATGCTTTACGCCAAGCGGAAGAGTTTAATAAGGCACTGGCATTAACTGGTTTGATTTTTACGAAATGTGATGGATCGTCGAAGGCTGGGAGCGCTGTGTCTATTGTGCAAACTTTAAATGTACCTATTGTTTATATTGGTGTTGGCGAGGATGTGGAAGATCTTAATATTTTCAACCTGGATAGCTTTCTAAACGCTCTTTTAGGGATTGAAACAAGCGCTTCGTAATTGACTTAAGATCAATATTTGAATAATCTAGGTCTATGTCCACAAACCAAACAGAATACAATATTTTAGGATGTACCGTTCGAGTTAAATCGGATGAGGATAATACAAAGGCCACCGAAGCAATCAGTTTACTTCAAAAAGAAATTGATAAAGTTAAGGCAGTAAATCCAACGCTAGCGTATGGAGACCTGGCTGTATTAAGTGCTTTAAACCTAGCGGGAAAAGTTCTTGATACTGAGGCTGAATATAAAGAAAATATTTTTACTTTAAGGTCTGGCGTTGAAGATGCTCTAAAGTTTGTAGAGAAAGTCTCACCTGGAACTATGCAAGTTGCGCCTTGATAAATTTGTGAATAAAAAAGAATTAAGGATCAAAGTAAAAAATTTATTAGATGAGAAGAGTGAATATATTTCTAATAATCACGAAAAGCTTTCTTTGAATCTAGTACATCTCATTCAAGATATTGTATCCACTAAATTTAATGGTTGTGACTTAACTATTGGAGGTTATTCCCCAATACAGAAAGAGCCTATTTGGTTTAGGTCTTTCAAGGGAACTGAAGGGAATTTTTCTTTAGTTCATATGCATGAAGAAATAAAACTATCTTTTCATCCTATTGAGTTTGAAGAGTTAGTCGCTAAAAAAGAAAAATTAAGTTTGAGTGAAAAGTTGTTGGAAAAAAAAGTTTCACCAGATTTAATCTTGATACCCGGGCTTGCCTTTACTAGAAAGTTAGAAAGGTTGGGAAGGGGAAAAGCTTACTATGATTCTTTTCTAAAAAGTTATAAAGGAATTAAAATTGGGCTGTTTTTTGATTTGCAGGAAGTTGAAGATGTGTATTCTGAAAATCATGATGAAAAATTAGATTATATAGTTACAAATAAAGAAATAATAAGGGGAATATAAAAATGACAACCGAAACGATATTATTTGCAGTTCTTGCTTTCGTTATTGGTGCTGTTATTGCGTATGTTTTTTCTTTAGGAAAGGTAAAAAGCCTTAAAGATGAAAAAGAAAAAGAAGCGCAAAACATCATTAAAAATGCAGAAAATAATGCAAATGAAATTACCAGATCAGCAAAAACTGAAGCTAAGCAAATTGTGGCTGAAGAAAAAGAGAACTTAGAAAAAGAATTCAACAAAAGAACTCAGTCACTTCAAGATCAAGAAAGAGCTATAACTAAAAAAGAAATTAGTTTGGATCAAAAAATTGAAGCGAAAGAAAGAGACCTTCAAGAAATAAAAAGAAAAGAAGAAGAACTTAATAAAGAAAAGTCTCAAACTCAAATTGAAAGAGGTAAGCTTCTTGAAAAGCAAAATGATATTTCTGAGAAGTTAGAAAAAGTTGCTAACATGACTAGAGAAGAAGCTAAAACAGAGTTACTTCAGGTTATGGAAGAAGAAGCAAGAGTTGACGCTGCTAAACTTATCAAAAGAATTGAAGAAGAAACAAACGAAGAAGCTGAAAAGAAAGCAAAAAGAATACTTGGAATTGCTCTTCAAAGATTTGCTGGAGAGTATGTTGCTGAACAAACAATTACCTCTGTTGAATTACCAGGGGATGAGATTAAAGGTCGTCTAATTGGTAGAGAAGGTAGAAATATTAGAGCATTTGAACAAATTTGTGGTGTCGATTTAATTATCGATGATACTCCAGGTATGGTTGTTATTTCTTCTTTTAATGTTGTTAGAAAGCAAGTTGCTAAAATGACAATTGAAAAATTAATTGCAGATGGAAGAATTCACCCTGCTAAAATTGAAGAATTTCATGATAAATCTAAGCATGAATTAGAACAAAGACTGAGAGAGCTTGGTGAAAAGGCACAAATGGAAATTGGTGTTCATGGACTTCACCCAGAAATTCTAAAAATGTTAGGTGCTCTTAATTACAGAACATCATATATGCAAAATCAATATCAACACTCACTAGAAGTTGGTTTCTTATGTGGAGCAATGGCCGCTGAGCTTGGCTTGAATGTTAAGCAAGCAAGAAGAGCTGGTTTACTACATGATATCGGTAAAGCAATTGATGCATCGGCCGAAGGATCCCACGCAGTTGTAGGTGCAGACTTTATTAAGAAGTATGGAGAAGATCCAGATATCGTTCATGCAGTTCGTGCCCACCATGAGGATGTTAAGCCTGAAACTGTTCTTGCTCACTTAGTTATGGCTGCAGATGCTCTTTCTGGAGCTAGACCTGGTGTTCGTAAGTTCTTAAAAGAGTCTTATGTTTCAAGAGTTGCAGATATTGAAAATATTGCAAATAGCTTTGAAGGTGTAATGAAGTCTTATGCTATTTCAGCTGGTAGAGAGATTAGAGTTTTAGTTGAAAATGATAAGATTGATGATGATCAAACAGTTATTTTATCTCGTGATATCGCTAAGAAGATCGAGGAAGAAATGTCTTATCCTGGAACGATTAAAGTTTCAGTTGTAAGAGAAACAAGAGCTGTTGGAATCGCTAAATAATTTATGAATAAAGTTGCTATAGTGCTAGGAACCTCTTCTGGATTAGGACTTGCTTGTGCAAGTTCTCTTCTTGAAAGAGGTTTTCTTGTTTTTGGAGGTAGCCGATCTGAAAGTCCTATAGATCATGACAACTTTATTGATCTTGAAGTTGATATTACCCAAGAATCTCAAATAAAAGCTTTCATTGCAGAAGTTAAGGCTGAAACCGAAGTTGTAGATGTTTTGGTGAATGCAGCTGGGCTTTGTGAGTTAAATAGTCTTGATGAAACTAAAAGCTTAGATTTGAGAATGCATTTAGAAACTAATGTTATTGGATATTTTAATTTTTTAAAGTATTTCGAACCTTTAATTTTGGCAGAAGAAACTCATGTTATTAATCTTTTTTCTATATCTGCGAAAAGATTTTTTCCTAATACTTTAGCTTATTCAACTGCTGAATTCTCGAAGAAGGGGATGTTGGGTGTCCTTGAAAAAGAATGGCTAAAATATCAAATCCGTTTTTCTAACTTATTTATAGGTGCGGTAGATACTCCACTTTGGGATGATTATCCTGAAATAGAAACAGATCAAATGTTATCAATTGATGATTTTGAGTATATGTTCTCAATCGTTGTTGATGCTCCTACTACTATTAAATTTCCAGAGATCACATTTCTGCATAAAGATGGCTTCTTAGACTAGACTTATATTTGCCATTTTTTTTGGGCATTATCCTAAGCTCATCTAATATAAAATCAAATAATTATACACTTTATACTTATAATCTCAGTGATTTAGCATTTATCCCTTAATATTTTACTTAAGTATTCCGATAGTGATTTGAGGAAAGATTTATAAATGAAAGTATTTTTATTCGTATCCATATTAATGAGTTTTAGCTTCAGTGTTTTAAGTGCTGAAGAAGAATTAGTCTGTGTTAAAAGAAGTTGGGGACTTTGTAAAAAAGAGGTTCCGAAGAGTTTTACTGCAGGTGCAGGCTGTGCGTTTGGAAATGATTTTGCCTGCTTTACTTATAATGAAATTCAAATGTGTATGGTTTATAGACTAAATGAGGATGGAAAAAAAGAGTGTCGTAAATCAATACCCTATTCTGAGTATGAGGAATTACCACTTGATAAACGAGCTGTGGACTTTGGGCGAAGTGATTCTGAGGTAAATGAAAAGGTTGAGACAATAGAGCAAGTTCAAGTTGAGATCAAGACTGCTAAAGAAAAAGCTGTTAAGGAAAATACTGATTATAAACCTTGTGATGCCGGAGATATCTCTAAAATGTCCGACTCCGTAAATAGTTGTAATTTTCTTGAAGAATCAATGTTAAGTGGTGACAAGAAAAAGCAGACGGGTATGTATGAAATCTTTGAGGTCGGCTCACTAATGTTACTAAAGGAACATTATAATGATCAGGATTATAGACTTGCCAGTCCAGCTAAATGTGAGGAATGTCATAGAAAGGCATTTGATGCATTCTTTGAGAATGAAAGTTATAGTGATGTTAAGGAAAGATTAGAAGATAGAATTAAAGAGCAGGATATTGCTAATGCATTCGATAAACTTTTGGATGAAAGTATTAAGATGCGCCAATTTTTTAATCATCATAAAAATATTTTTGAACAAGAATTGGCTGCTAATTCTTTAAAATACAAAAACTTTTCAGAACTACCTCAATCATCTCTAGAACTTTTGAACAAGTCCAAGAAAAAAGATCAGTATGCTTTACGTTCAGAAGTAGGAGGTAACCCTCTAGAGAGATTTGAAATGAGCTTGTCTTGTTTTAAGTTAAAAGAAATTAGAAAGATGGCTGCAAAAACAACTTTGGGAATAAATGGTAAAGTAAAGTGTTTAGATAAGGTTGATTCATTTGTTGATAATTATTTTAATAATTCTAATAAGGTGCAGGACCTTTTGAGTAATGTTGGTAAGTTTGACAAGTACGAATCGAAAACTCAACAGGATAAAACTCTTGAGAAAGCAATTGATTTAAAAGGATTTGAAATTAGTGATGAAACAAAAGCTTATATGGGTAAAAATGGTATAGATGATTTTTTAAATGCAATTACGGGAGTTTTATATAAGGACTTTGATAAAATAAATAATTTGTGTAAAGAGGTCGCCAGTATTGAAGAGGATAATTTAATCGCTAAAGTCGAAAGTTCTCATAAAATTGCCGAACAAATTTTATTGGGAAAGATGGAAGATCCTGATAGCGAGGAAAATAAAGCTCGAGTAAAGAGATTGATACCAGAACTAATAAATATCAATCCGTCATTTTATTATTTCTTAAATGACTCAAGTGAGCTTTGTGAAACGATGAAAAATTTTGAAGATGATAGAGAAGGGGTAAAAAAGCTCAGGCTTCAAGACTTAATTGAAAGAAACATTGCAGGGGCTGATCAAACTAGACTTTCTCCTGAGGAAAAAATGGCAAAGCTGGAAAGTGATGCCGAAAATTTATATAAACTTACCTGTAACGCTAGTGAGCAGGCTCTAGTAAATATAATTTGTAATGAGGAGTTAGAGGATAGACCTAATTTGGAGGAGGACTTTGCATTACTCCAAGAAGATGAAAACTTTGAAATTACCGGTGCTGAACAAATGGTAATGAATGCAGAAGTATGTAAAAGGCAGGCTCCAGTTCCCTTGCATGTCTTAGACAGCTTCAGTGGGAATAAAAAAGAGGAGGAGTATGCAGGTCCAAATATTTTAAATAGTATTCGTGGTCCTAGAATAAGTAGTAGTTCCAACAATCTATATACCGAACAAAGAGCAAGAGAAACCTTAAAAAGGGATCGCTCAGATCTTTATAGAGACCTAAGAGATACCTCGAGAGAAGGAATTGAAAGCTTGGCTGAAGAAATTAAAGAGTATAGCTCAGGGGTCGCAGGGATTGGTAATCGTGATGCAAATAAACCACGAAACTCGTTACCAGCAGACATTGTTTCTTCTAATGAAGCGCCTGTGAGAGTACAAGAAGTTAAGGATATTTTTAGTGGCTCAGAAAATAATACTGTTGCATCAACAACACCAACAACTAATCCTGCAGGCAATGAATTTTCTCAGACCGTTGAAGAACCAGAGGCTCCAAATGAGTTTTCAAAAATGTTAAACCAAATGCAAAATCAGGCGCAGAGTTTGAATTCTCAAGCAAATAGCTTGGCAAGTGGAAAGTCTTATAATGATATGATTAGTACGGGGGAGATTTCTCAGCCTACGAAGTCAGAAATCCAGGATGTCTTAGCAACAGATCCGAGTTTAGGTGAAAGTATTAGTGATGTCGCTTCTAAATACCTCAAAGGAGAAAATTCGGAGCAGCTTCTTAGTGAAGCCCTAAGTGGAGATGAAAGTGCTGAGGATGCTCTTTTGGAGCAAGTAAAAAATAAAGATGAAATCGATGCACTTAAAAATGAGATTGAAAATCTTAAAAAAGGTGCGTATGTAACGGCAGCGGAGAAGAAGGCTCTCGAACGAGCCCAGGCTGCAGAAGAGAAAGTCAAAGAATTAGAGAAAAGGTTAGCTAAGTTTGAAAAAGTTCAAGCTGCTAAAACAAATACTCAAGGCCAAACTGGGGACAGTGGTGGAAGTTTTAATAATTCCCTTGGTGTTTCGGCTGGTGCAACACTAGGAGATTCCGGGAAGAGGCGTATAGCAGGGAACTTTGACCCCAATTCGAACACCTCTTCAAATAATAGATCAGTTTCAGTACAACAGGGAAATTTTGATGAAAAAAATGTTATCAAGCAAATTCCAACTCAAGTTAAAATTAACCCTGAACAATGGATCAAGAATAGCGATTTTGTAGTGCAAAGTGATGATTCAGGCTTCTTTTTACAAATTGTCGATCAGGGGCTAACTCACAAGGATAGAGTCCCGTTGGCTCCAAGCGATGTTAAGTTTGATAACGTCTCTAATCCTGAATATGTTATGATTAAGGATATTATTGTACCTATAAAGTTCTCAACATTGGATAATAAAACAAAAGCAGAATTAAAGGCATTAGTTAGAAAGAATCCGGAGCCTGAGTTTACTCCAATGGACGCTACCGCAAAAGAAGTAGAAGCAGCTAAAATTGAATTAGAAATTGCTAATCAGGAAGTAGATCATTATAAGAACTTTAGAAGTTGTTTATTAAATCCTAGTCAGGAAATTTGTAAATAAATGAAATTAATTTCTATTGTAGTTCCTTTTATGTATGAAGAAGAAGAGATCCTATTTTGGAATCAGGTGAGATCTGAAGCAGAGCAACTTTTGGAGTTTCCAGGTGGTAAAATTGAAGATGGTGAAACTCCCATACAAGCAGCAGTTAGGGAGGTTTTTGAAGAGACTGGTGTTGAGTTGAATTTAGAAGAACTTCAGTTATTTAAATGCTATGAGTTTAATGAAGGTTTAAATATTTATGTGTTTTTATCTATGGATAAATGCGGGCAGTTTTCAAAAGATGGCTTTAAACCCTCTCGTTTTTATACAGAAAATTTAGATAAAATTTTGCCAAACAATAAAATAATTTTTAATGAGTTAGTATCGTATTTACAGGATGTTAGGCCTTTTGTTGGCCCTAAAGTTAGCCTTAAAGGGCATGATTAAATGGACAATAAAACAGATACAGGTGTATAATGTATTTAGAATTTGTATTAATTTTACAGGAGATTAGCCATAGAGCCCCCTTCATTTCATTGTAACTTCAGAAAAATTACTTTAAACATTCTTTTATTTACTCTTAGGGACCGCAGATCATGAGTGCTGAGGTTCAAGATATTGTCATTTTTACGATTGGTGTTTTGCTTTCGGCTTTTTTTTCAGGCTCAGAGGCAGCACTAATTAGTATTCCATCAAAGAGAATTAAGCAGTTAATTGATGATCATCCAAAGAGTAAAAGCGCATTTATTTTCTTATCTGAAAAACCAAGTGAGCTATTAACGACAATTTTGATTGGTAACAATTTTGTTAATATATTTGTGGCTTCTCTTGCCACTACTATTGCTCAGAGATTTTTTGATAATGATGCTATTTCGTATTCAGTTGGTATTACGACAATCCTTATTTTGATTTTTGGGGAGATTATTCCTAAAACCTTTATGAGAAACCATGCTGAGAGTTTGGCCGTACCAGTAATTAGAATATTGCAATTATTCTATTTTTTATTATTTCCTGTTGTGAAGATATTCATGTTTATAATTAAGCTTGTCTTAGGTGAACATGCATCACTTCAAGAAAAAATGATTACTAAGGATGATATTGAATTTATGGTTGGAGAGGCTGAGAAAGATAGGTCGATTGATTCCAAGCAAATTGATCTATTAACGTCTATTTTGGAGTTTCCTACTATAAAAGTAAAAGACATCATGACTCCTAGAAGTGCAGTTCACGCAATAAAGTCTGATACAGAATTTACGGAAATTGTAAAAATGGTAAGAGATGTTCAGCATTCTAGGTATCCAGTATATTCTGAAGATCTTGATGACACACTTGGATTTATCCACGTTAAGGATATTACTTTTGCCTCAAGTGCTGAAAGAGAGCACTTTGAAGTTGTAAACTATATAAATGAGCCATTTTTTGTTTATGAGCATATGAAAATTCAAGCTGTTTTTGATCATATGAATAGAAAGAAAGTTCACTTAGCTTTGGTTAAAGACGAGAATGGTTTAGTCGTAGGTATTATAACCTTAGAAGATATAATGGAAGAAATTTTTGGTGAGATTCAGGATGAGCATGATGATGAAGATGATATTGTTCAAAAAGAAGATCACGAAACTCTAGAGGATGGCTTAACTGTTCATGGATCTATTTCCCTTAGAGATTTAGATAATGAATATGATGTTAAAATACCTCTTAATGATAATTACTCAACTCTTCGTGGCTTTCTATTAGATATGCTAGGAAATAATTTTCCAAAAGAAGGAAATATCCTATTTTGGGAAGGTTTATCATTTGAATTGTTAAAAGTTATTGATAATGAAATCGAAGACGTGAAAATAGAAAGCACCGATGGTGAAAGACATATAACTTCTAGAAAACTTGATGAAGAAGAGGGTGAAGAAGAAGTAGATCTTTCTCTTTCTTAAACTTCTTTAATTTTAATATCACCATCTTTAATTTTTGCCTGACAAGAAAGACGGTAATTGTTTTTTCTAGCTTCGGGTCCGTAAATTCTGCACATATTATCAATCAGAGGTCTGAGAGTCATTTTCTCTAAACCAACAGGCTCTTCCAAGTTTTCGGATCCTTCAAGTACTTGAACCCTGCATGCACCGCAGCTTCCTGCAAGGCAGCTATGGGGCAACTCATGGCCATTTCTTTGTAATTCTTTAAAGAGAGTTTCACCTGTATTTACTTGAAATTTATCAGTTTTTCCATCAATTGACACGCTGGGCATGTTACTTTCATCCTTGTAAGTCTATATATGCTTTTGAACTAAAATTCTACTTTAATTTATAAGATATTCAAGGAGAAAACTTATATGCTTACTTTTGAGAAACTCTATTCAATGGGACATGAAGAAGTTGTTTTTGTTAGTGAACCTTCGTGTAACTTGAAAGCTATCATTGCTATTCATGATACGACATTAGGACCAGCTCTTGGTGGAACTAGAATGTGGCCATATGCAACTGAAGAAGAAGCAATAGAAGATGTATTAAGACTTTCAAGAGGGATGACATACAAGGCTGCTGTTTCTGGTCTTAATCTTGGCGGTGGAAAGGCCGTTATTATTGGTGATCCTAAAGAGGACAAATCTGAAGCTTTATTTAGAGCTTATGGTAGATATATTGAATCATTAAACGGAAGATATATTACTGCTGAAGATGTAAATATTTCGGTTCAAGACATCGATAATGTTTATACTGAGACAAACTATGTTTGTGGTATTGCAAAAGCATCTGGTGGTTCGGGGAACCCTGCTCCATATACAGCTCTTGGTGTATTTAGAGGAATGGAGGCTGCCGCAACTAAAGTTTGGGGATCAAGAGATTCAATTAAAAATAAAGTTGTAGGTATTCAAGGTGTTGGATCTGTTGGGATTGAACTTGCTAAACTTGTAAACGAAGTTGGTGGTAAATTAATTTTTACTGATATCAGCGAAGATAATATTTCAAGAATGAGAGAAAGATTTCCACACGCTGAATACATTGCTCCTGAGAACTTTTACAGTGCCAATATGGATATATACGCTCCATGTGCATTAGGAGCAACTGTGAATGATGAGACAATTCCTCAGTTGAAGTGTAAAATTGTAAATGGTGCAGCTAACAACCAACTTAAAGAAGATAGACACGGACAAATTTTAAAGGATAAGGGAATTCTTTATTCTCCTGACTATTTAATTAATGCTGGTGGATTAATGAATGTTTCAATTGAATTTGAAGGCTGGAATGATTATAAGTCGAGAAGAATGATTGATACAATTTATGATACAACTCTTAGAATCTTCAAAATGTCTGAAGAAAGAAACATCCCTGTTAATGAAGCAACTGATAAGTTAGCAGAAGAAAGACTAGAGTCTATGAAAAAGATCCAAACCACTTATCTTGGTAGAGGTTCTGATCATAGATTTCCAGGTTCAAAACAAAGACATAATAAATTATAGATAACTAAAGCCGCTAAATATCAGCGGCTTTTTAAATACAGAATAAATGAAAGAAGAAAAATACCGCTCAACTTTAAATATAATAAATTCGGTTATTGATACGGAACTGGACTTAATTGCAAATCTCGCAAATACATGTGCAGTGCTAAAAGATAGCTTTGATTTTTTATGGGTTGGTTTTTACCTTGTTAAAGATGAGGAATTAGTGCTTGGGCCATTTCAGGGGCCTCTTGCTTGTACTCGAATTAAATTTGGAAAAGGTGTATGCGGTACTTCATGGGAAAAAAAAGAAACTCTTGTAGTTGACGATGTTCACAAGTTTCCAGGGCATATTGCATGCTCGTCCTTATCAAACTCAGAAATTGTTGTGCCTATATTGAAAAATGACAAGGTTATTGCAGTTTTAGATATTGATAGTGAAAATTATGGAGAGTTCTCAGAGGTTGATAAAAGATTTTTAGAAGAATTATCTTTAAAACTTGCAAGGAAATTTTAGCTAAGGTGCAATTTGACCCTAGTTTGAAAGCTCAAAACCCCTATAAAGAGAGCTTTTTGCCTATCTGAAGTGTAAGACTGTTTTAGTTGCATATTTTTCTTACTTTTGTGATTATGCTGGTGGGAAGTTCACACCATAGGAAAAGGAAGCCAATGAAAAATTCAAAAACAATTCTTTTACTCGCATCATTAACCGTCTCAAATTTCGCTTTTGCATTCCCAGGAACACAAAAGGTAATTTATGGAGATGATAATAGGGTTGAAGTTAATCAGTCCAAAAACCAAATGTACGTTAAACTTTCAAAGTCTACAGCAGCCATGGTTGCAAATCATAAACTTAAAGAATTAAATGCGATGCAAATTGTACTTGGTGGAAGAACTTTAGGAGATGGTGGTGTTTGTGAGTCAGAACCATTTTATCATCAACCAACAGTTGCAAACTGTTCTGGTTTTTTAGTTTCAGAAAATATTTTAGTTACAGCTGGACATTGTATAACAAGTCAATTTGATTGTGAGAACAATTCTTGGGTTTTTGATTATAAAGTTAAAAACACAACAGACTCTGAGGTTGTAGTTGAAAAAGAAAGTGTTTATAAATGTAAATCAATCATTGCAAGAGATTTGGACAATACAACTGAAAATGACTTTGCTGTACTAGAGTTAGAAAGAAGTGTTTTAGATAGAGAGCCACTAAAGTTTAGAGACGCAGGAAAGCCTAAGGTTGGAGACAAATTAGTTGTAATTGGTCATCCATCCGGTTTACCAAGTAAAATAGCGGATGGAGCGACAGTTAGATCGGTAAATGATGTATTTCTTGTAGCAAATCTTGATACTTACGGTGGAAACTCTGGCTCTGCAGTATTTAATGCTACAACTGGTGAAATTGAAGGTATCTTAGTTAGAGGTGATAGAGATTATGTCTATGATTCAAGCCAGGGATGTAACGTATCAAATAGAATTGGTAATGATGCCGGAAGGGGTGAGGATGTAACTTTAATCAGCGCTGTTAAAGGACTTCCTGAGCAAGTTCAAACTGAGGAGCCAACTCAGCCGGAAGAACCTACTCAACCTGAAGAACCAACTCAACCAGAAGAACCAACTCAACCAGAAGAGCCATCTCAGCCAAATGAGCCAGAAGAGCCATTAAGCTGGTGGGAGAGACTTTTAAGATGGTTAGCAAATAATTAATATAAGATATAAAGGCCTTCTAGGAAGGCCTTTTTTTTGACCAAATTTCATACAGGTTATAATTAATTCAATTTTAATTGGTATGATTAAGTGTTCAAGATAGAATTTTAGGATGTTTAAAGGAATTTTTATATTTTTAATTCTCTGTATGTCTTGGAGTCTTCTTGCTGATAATCACCCTGTTTATGATAATTATTCAGATGTCCAAGTATCTGTTATGGAAATTCCTTCAGGGGAAACGAGTGAGTGTTCTATTGAAATTAAAGAAAATAACAATCAATCAACTGCCATTTTTAGATGTGATAATTCTCGATTTGGTTCCAGTAGAAAAATTTCGTGGATAAGTGCAAGTAGTTTAGAGTTTTTGGAGCTTATTAAATCTACACTTTTAAATTACACTCAAATTAGCGTAAATGAAGTAAAGAAGGATCAAGTGACTAAGCAGGTATTCATAAAAGCAGGCATACTAAAAGAGCTTAATTAAAATCCTAACTTAATACATTTTAAAACAACTTGATAAGCTTCTTGTCTTTCTCTGTCCGTTAGATATTTTCCAACAGTTCTCCAAATATTGATTTTATCTCTAAGTGGTAGTTTACATACACCGATGCCAGAGTTTAAATAGCAACCAGGATGAAATTTTAAAGTAAAGTCAGTGATATAATCGCAGGTATTTTTTCTCGTTTCTTTATCACAATTGTCATTGATCTCGCATTCATCAATTAGACCTGTTTGAAGACAAACCATAACAGAATAAATCCATTCATAACCGTCCTGAGTAAACCATTTTTTCTTAATATTTTTGGTGTAAGTTGAGCATGTAGGAAAAGCTAGGTCTGTAAAGTAATCAACACCTTCTTGTTTACACTGATATTTCTCTTCCATGCATTTGTAAAAGCCACATTGGGTGTATGGAAGACAGACTTTTCCTTTTTGGGTAATTAAGTATTGGTAATCATTATTTGATCCTAAACAGTTTCCAGATTCACAATGGCCAAGATTTGAATAAAGCTTGGGGATGTACTCTTTTTTAATTTTGCTTTGAAGTGTATTAATAATGGAATCGTCATACTCAATCTTCTCACTTAATGGAATTAGTTTCTTATTTTCAACTAAACCATATAGATCCAGTCTTCTTTCCAGCTCTTCTTTTTCATAAGAAGTAAGGGACATAGCGATATTGGGAATGATTAGGAGTAAAATTAAAATTTTCATAACAAGATTCTATGCTTTCTTATTGGTGAAGTCTAATATTTGTAAGATGATGAAAGGTTGGAGTATCATTTTAATATGGTTTATTTAAAACTTATAATTCTTATATTCGTTATGCTCATATTTTTCATTTCGACTATGTTAATTAATTGTTTTTACAGTCTTTTTCCTAACATGTTTAGGACGCTTTTAGCTTTCTTAGTTTCATTTTTCTCAAAAATGATTTTAAATGTTTTGAATGTAGAAGTTGAAAAATCTGGAGAGTTCGATATAGATAAAAATTATCTCATAATCTCTAATCACGTGACTTATCTTGATATTATGATTATGAGTTCAGTTGTTCCTTCTTCGTTTATAACATCTATCGAAATGAAAAATACTTTCTTCTTAGGGCAAATTGTAACTTTAGGGAGGTGCTTGTTTACTGAAAGAAGAGGTTATAAGAATCTTCTCAATGAAATAGATGAAGTTGAAAAAGTCTTGAAGAATGGTTTTAGTGTTGTTCTTTTTCCTGAGGCCAAAAGTACTAATGGAGATCGAATAATTCCATTTAAGAGAGCGTTTTTTAGAGCAGCGAAGCAAGCCCATACTTCGATACTACCGGTTGTTATTAATTATTTGTCTATAGACGATGAGATTATTACTACTCAAAATAGGGATGAAGTTTTTTGGTATGATGGAATGGGATTTGTTTCTCACTTTTTAAATTTATGTAAGAAGAAAAAAATTAAGGCAGAGCTTTATTTTGAGGAATCGTTTTCACCTGAAGAATCATCCAGGAAACTCAGGGATAAGGCTTTTGAAAAAATTCAATCAAAATATGATTTAGTTAAGAAGCTTTAATCATCAGTTCCATATAATATAGTTTCATCGTTTTGGGCAGAACCTGCCTGAACATTTGGATGATACCAAGCTGCCGCTGGGACTGTTGATACAAATCTTGTTCCTGCTGCAGTGACACCAAGTCTAGCTTTATATGGAGCATTTGTATTAGCTCCTGCTCTAGTAAGGGTAATCGTTTGAGATGGAGGGTCTACCCCAATTGTTTGGGTTGCAGTATATACATCTATTGTTCCAGGCTGAGTGCTTGCAAAAGCAACATAGTCAGAACTTGCATTGATGACATATTTTGTTTTCATAAAGTTAGTGGGAAGAAAAGGGGCAGCACATAAACCATTACTGTCTGCAAAAGATGCACCTGAAATATTCCTGTCAGCACTGATAAGTAAACTTTCACTTCTGTATAAGGTTGTTGTTCCTCCTTCTGGGTTTATTTGAATGACATCCTGCTTATTTAGGTTTCCACTTGTTGCTACGGAACTTGAATGAAGAGCGTTGTAATTTGTAGCATCTAGGTCTGCTGTTAATCTCATTGAGTTGGATGGAAATCCAATAATTTGATTATATCCTGGTAAGATTGGTTTAGGGTCATAACGTGTACTTCCAGAGCCTGACATATGATAAGCTAAAATTGTTCCGGTAGATGTAACTTGATAACTTCCATATACCGACCAATTTAATGTTCCGCCATTTCCAGCTGTAAGTGTAATAGTGTCAAGAGTCGTTGAGCCTTGTTTTACTGTTATTGTGGCATTTTCGGTGGCAAATACAAAAAGGTTTTGTGGATTTGCTCTTGTTGCATTAAAGCTAAAAGATTTCCCAGCCCACGAAGTAGGCATCCAAACCATATTTGCACCATTTCCGCCATTGCCACTTCCTAAAATACCGGCAGCAAAAATAGGCTTATCCCCATCTATTACATCAAATTGGCTAGTGGAAATAATGGAGGTTTGACCTTTTGATAAAGGTGAGTCAGGAATGGGGTTTCCATTGAGGGTTACAACTGTATTATCATAATAGGCAACAACACTAGTAGAAGTCGCACCTCCGACATTCATTGCTGCGTATGGGGAACTAAATAGTGGATCGTCAGGCTTTGTCTCAGCCTCCGTCATACTCGACCAATCTGAGTAATTTGAAGTATTATATTGAACCCTTACTCTAAATTCATAGTTTGTACTGGCCGTGAGACCTGTAATTGTTCCATTGGTATTTGTACTCACTCCATCGGAGTATACCAACCAAGTTGGAGTTGTTTTGATCCTATAGTTAATCTCATAATCATTAATAGTAAATCCTCCTGGATCATTTAGATTCCAGTTTAAATCCACACTATTTGTTAGTGTTGTTGGAGAACTGAGTGATGATACAGTTGGTGTGGCTGTATTTTTAGAAATTACTTTACTCGCCTGGGTGGCAGTTGCATGATCGGCAGTAACTAAAATACTCGCACTATCGGCTAAGCTTGAAACATCGACTAGACCGGTTGTCCAAGACCCGCTACTACAATTCGGAGTGTAAATCAGTGAGCTAATATTTATAGTGACAGCAGTTCCATTGTCTGAACATGTTCCGGAGGCTACATATGAAGATTCGTTTGCTCCAGTAATATTGACAGCAGAGCTTATAGTTACGACAGATGAGGTTGTATCTTTATTGACAGTTGTTGCTGCTTGAGTTGCAGTTGAATGATCGACAGTAATTGGAAGATTACTATTATCAGTGAGGCCTGAAACATCTAAATTACCCGTTGTCCAAGTCCCTCCTGAACAGTTTGGCTGAATATTGATTGAATCAATATTTACATTAACGATCACACCATTTTCAGTACACGTACCACTAACGACATAAGCAGTGTGATTTGAAACATCAATGTCAGGCGAGTTTGTTATGGAAACAGTTGGTGTTGCAGTATCTTTGTTTACTGTCGTTGTTACTTGAACTGCATTATTTCCAGCAATATCAGAATGATCTACTGTTATTGGAAGGTTTGTATTATCAGATAAGCCTGAGACATCGGTTGGAGAAATTGACCATGACCCAGAAGAACATATTGGAGTAATGGTCATACCATCAATATCTACATTAATAGTTCTACCATCTTCTGAACATGTCCCTGAGATTAAGTAAGTAGCTTCATTAGCGGAAGTAATATCAGGAGAAGAAGTGATAGTTACAGATGGAATAATTCCGTCAACAAAAACTCCGGCTAGAGAAGGAACAGCACTATTAAGTTCCATATCTAAATTCAGAGGATTACCTGCTATATCTTCTAAGGAACCACTATTAAGATCAATTGAAGTAGAGGAAAATAATAATCCATCGTGGTCTTCATCTGTATTAACTACTGTGTATCGATAAGTGAGAGCGCTGGTTCCGTTGCCAGAATTTAAATTAGCATATTTGGTACTACCAGCTATATCTAACTGGATCCTGGTTGCTCCAGTTGAGGTTACATTTTCACTAGTATTAACAGTAAAGTCGAGGTTTTGAGATTCAAGATAATAGGCATTCGCTGGAGCAGTGACTAAAGAAACTTCCGGTGCAGTCACATCTTTTGTCACATTAATTGTGGAAGAAACACCTTCGTTGGCTCCACTATCTGTAAGTTTTGCAACTAGTGTATGGGCTGCTTCTGATAAGCTTGTAGTATCAATTGTTCCAGTAAAGTTGGCACCATCACATAAAAAATTGACGGGACTAGTTGCTGCCGCTCCATCGACTTCTATGACAACTGTCTGACCTGCTTCATCACATGTTCCCATAATTGCAAAAGTTGCAGAATCGTTTAAAGTATTTATATAGGAAAGATCTATGGGACTAGTTATGGCCACAACGGGAACTTGAGAGTCAACTAGCACATTACTCATTGAAGTCAGAGTAAAAGTTAAGTCCATATCTTCAAGGCTTAAATTTCTAATTGTTCCGCCATTTAAATCAACTGGGCTTACTAATTCAATTCCGTCCAAGTCTTGTAGAGCTGCCTCAATGGTATAATTAAATACTAGAGTATTACTTCCTGTTCCACTTATATAATCAGCATATTTGGTAACTCCACCAATATCAAGTTGTAATCTTGGAGTTCCTGTTACGTCAACGTTTTCATCTATGTTAACAGTAAAACTTAAAACTTGAGATTCTAGATAAGTCGCATCAGCTGGAGGTGTAAATGAGGTGATCTCTGGAACGTCAGAGTCTACTAATACATTAGTCATTGTAGGAGGAGTAAAAGTTAGGTCTAGTGTCTCACTACTTACATTTAGTAAAGTTCCACCGTTAAGATCAATCGGGGATGAAATTGAAATTCCATCATTATCATATAGCCCTGATTCCAAAGTGTATCTAAAAGTCAGAGCATTTGTTCCTGCTCCTGATAAATAATCTGCATATTTGGTAACTCCACCAATATAAAGTTGTAATCTTGGTGTTCCTGTTACATTGATACTTTCATCTGTATTAACAACAAAATCGAGATTTTGAGCCACGGTATATATATTATCAGCAGGTGGTATAATTGATGTAATTACGGGCACAATTGAATCTACTAGAACAGCGGGCATAGAAGGTTCTGTGAATCCCACACCAAGATCTTGAGCTGAACTATTTTGGATTGTTCCACCATTTAAATCTAGTGGTGAGGCTAATTTAATCCCATCATTGTCTTGAAGTCCTGCTTCCAGTGTATACGAAAATACTAGAGCATTCGTTCCCGATCCACTTGTATAGTCTGCATATTTTGTAATACCACCAATGTCTAATTGGATTCTTGGAGTACCTGTTACGTTTACATTTTCTGAGATATTTAGGGTGAAGCTTAAAACATTTGTCTCAACATATGTATTATCTGAAGGAATTGTAATTGAATCAATGGTCACTGGAGCTAAGAAAATTATAACCCCAGTTAAATCTGGAATATGAGCAGTCATATCCAAATTCGCATTTATCAATGTTGAATCTTGAATTGTTCCAGTTGTATTTAAGTCAATAATAGGATTTGCAATCCCAATCCCATTTCCATCTGAATCATTGGCTTGAACGGTATATCTAAAAACTAAATCAGTTGTCCCTGATCCAGATAAGTAATCTGCATATCTAGTGATACCACCAATATCGATTGCAATTCTTGGAACGTTAGTAACGTTAACAATTTTAGTGAAACTTACAATGAAGTCCAAATCATTACTTGTAATATAAGTATCGTCTGTAGGTGGAGTAATCGAAGTTACACTGACTGGCGCAGCATCAATAATTACTCCTGTTGTATTTGTCGCAGAAACAGCAGCGTTCATATCTAGATTCGCAGAAACAGCATTGTAGCCAATAATGGTTCCGCTGTTTAAATCAATGTTACTTTGTAATTCGATACCATCTAGGTCGTAATCCAAATTTTGAACAATATATCTAAAAACTATATTGCTTGTTCCCGAGCCAGATACATAATCAGCATAAACAAATGATGGTGAAGAGCTTGTTGTTTCAAAAGCAATTCTCGGAATTCCCGTAATCGTTACATTTTTATCGAAGGCAAGTGTAAAGTAAATTTCATCGCCTTGTTTGTAGGTTGTAGCAATCGGTGGAATTATTGTTTGTACTGTTGGGTATCCAGCATCAATTATTACTGTTGGAGTTAGAGGAGGTGCAATAATTAGGGAGCTATTAATATTAGCATTATTTTGGATTGTTCCACTATTTAGATCAATACTAGTGTCAATAGAAATTCCATTGGAGTCGTCGTCACCTGGGGCGATGAGATAGTCAAACTTTAATGTTTTTGTTCCAGTTCCTTCGCTATATGTTAAATACCGAGTTACTCCACCGATATCTACAGCGACTCTAGGTAGGCCTGTAACATCAATGTTTTGGTTATAATGCAGTTCAAGTTCTAAGAAATCTCCTGAAAAGTAAGTTCCTGCAGTTGGGGTATTCATTCCCGTGATAAGCGGTGTTGCGCCATCTATAAACGTTGTAGGCATAGGAATAGGCACAAATGTCAGGCTTGCAGGGTTTCCATTTACATCTGTAATAGTCCCCCCATTAAGTTCTAAGGGTGAGCTTATTTCAATGCCATCAAGGTCTTGATCTGAGCTTTGAACAGAATATTTGAAAATTAAAGTAATGGATTGATCGCCAGACTGATAATCAGCATAAACAGTATCTCCTCCAATATTCAGGGCAAGCCTCGGTTTTCCTGTTACTGAAACAGCATCATCAAAAATCGCCAAAAACTGAATTGATTGATTTAAAAGATATGTTGCTGGTGTGGGAGGAGTAATTAAGCTTAATGTTGGAGCGGTTGTATCAATTAGTAAATTACTGGATGAGCTTATTTCAAAACTTAACTCAGCATCAATAACTACCCCTGCATTTGAAAACTTCAAACTTCCACCATTTAAGTCTAATTTACTCCCGACTTGAATTCCATCATTGTCTTCATCTCCACTCTGAACGGTGTATCTAAAGACAAGAGTTTTAGTTCCTGAGCCCTTTAGATAGTTAGCATATACTGTCCCGCTATCAAGAACTAATTCAATTCTAGGTTGGCCAGTTACCATTATTCTGGAAGAATGAGTGAAAACTAAATCAATATTGTTACCTTCGATATAGGTTCTATCTTCAGGTGGATAATGAAGAAATTCATTATTAATTTCTTTGTGTCCAGAGAAGAGACCGCCACCAGATTCTTCGGAACTATCTTCGAAGTTACATGCCGTGATTGCAAGAATTGTGAGAATATAAAGTATTAAGGTTTTCATAATAAAGCTTTAATTTCCATCCTTTAACCTCATCGGTTTAACCTGCTTTCTTGTTGAATCAATTATATTGGGCAACAACCAAAACTGAGAAAAAAAATGAATATTAATGGAATCTTAATACTTTAGGTTTTGTAATAAAAAGTTGATATGCTCGAGATTTTAGGCAATTTTTCTAAACTGTCTCATTTTGTGTGCAAATTCAAGCCTGACTTTGAAAGTATTTAAGAAGTAGGAAAGTAGAGTTGATGGAAAATATTTTCTTTAATGTTAATCCTATAAAGACTTACTTTTTAAGATTCAATGGCTAGGATGTATAAATTTTAGACAGTGTTTAAAGTCTATGTAGTAATTTCTCCTAAGTATTTAAAATTTAGCTTTCGACTTTGGTATCAATCTTGAATATTTATACAGAAAAAGAGAGAGCCTATGAGAAAGTTTACCGCAGTAAACATTTTATTTTTAGTATTCACTGTATCTGTTTTTGGTGCAAAGCCTTTGAATATTCCAGGGTTTATACCGCTAAATGGACCAAGTAAGTTTTCAAGTGATTTGTTATTTGAAGGAGAGCTTATTGGTGAATTTGACTTTGAGAATAAGCAGGCACTTGGGTTAGATGCTTCTGAGCTTGAACCTCAATCAAAATATCTTCTAAAAAATCCTCAGCAGATTGGTGATGTACTTTTAAATGAAGATTCTAAAGAGTTTTATTTTAGTGGAAGTATAAGAACGCCTAAAGGTGAACATTGGTTCGGTGTAGATTCACCTGATAATATAAATTATGAAATCTTACTTTCTAATAAGAACCATAATTATCTTGTTAGAACGGCACTGTTGAGCCTTCTTGGTTATAAAGTTCCAAAAGCAAAGTGGTACAAAGAAGTTCAAATAAACTTTAATTCAAAAGACGAAGTTGATGAATTTTTATATGATATGAAGGTTCAGACTCTTCAAATTGAAACTGATGACCTTAAAAAACTTTGGGTTACTGAGGTGGGTGATAAGCATGTAAAACTTAGAGATGTTGTCATGACTGAGTTTGCAAATGGAGAGTTCAATCCAGCAGGTGGACTTATATATTCTGATAAAGCTAAAGATAAAAGAGCTTTAAATGCACTATTAGTTCCTTATACTTTTGCTGATATTCCTTCTTCAATAAACTCATTAAATTGGAGTTTGGGTTCACTCATAGAAAATCATTATGTTCTAAACTACTATTTAGCGCGAAGCTTTAGTACAACGAAGGGAGACTTGTACTGGATGGCAAATAAATTAGCCAAGCTAAATCGTGATGATATTGTCCAAATTGTGGAATTCGCGAAGTATCCAATCGAGGTAAAGAAAATCTTAGTGGAAAAACTAATTTCTAGGCGAGATTCTTTGATAAAAGACTTAAAGTTAGATTTTGAGCTAGGCAACCCTGATACAAAAATCTCTCATAAACCTATCTTAAAAGATGGGAAATTAATGGAAGAAGAAATTGATAAGGTCAAAGACAAAGGACCGTATAAATTTTATGCATCAAATTTTGTCTTTGGTGATTTTGAAAACCCTATAACTCTGTCTAAGGCATATAGTTATTTTAAAGCGGAAGGGATTTCTTCTGGATTAACTTATCTTTTAGATGCTTTTCATAATGAATTCCCAATTGGAACAGATATCTCGGCTAAGCTTGGTGAAGAATACAAAGATGCAGTATTTAGACATTTGGTAAATTTTGTTGAAACAGGTGAAGCACAAGAATTTAATGTTGGAACAGTAACTGTGCCTTATGTCGGCTTTAATCTACATGGTTCAAGAGATGTTATTATTGGTGGTAAAAACGAAGAAAATATAAGTTTGATGCTGTCGCAAAGTTTTGGTTATTCAATAGGTGCTGGAGTTTTTGGAATAACAGATTCTGTCGGTTCTAGATTAAGCTTGAGAGGAAATGTTGAAGCTAGAATTCAAAGAATGTTCTCTAATTTAAGGCCTCTATCAGATGTTGACCAGTTAAATGAACAACCACTTATGGATATATTAGTTAATTTCCATAAAAGTTCTCTCGTTTCAGATTTAGAGGAACATGTATCAGAAACTAAAGTAGAGGATACAAAGGAATTTTTAAAAACCCTAAAAGAGAATCTTGCCATGGGTGAGTCTTTAGTTATAACTGATTCCCTAAACTTTTCAGGGCAATCAAGTGCTTTTGCTCCGATTAATCCTACAATTGTGATTGGTAATAGTTTGTTTAAAAATAATGCCATTGCAAGAAGAACAAATATTGTTAGATCTGGAGAAAATACCCTTCAAATTTATAGAGGACTGAGCGATTTAGATGCTTTCTCATTTGGAATAAGTGGTTATGCTCTAAATATACCATCTGTTTCATTTTCGTGGTCTGATATGGCCGGTGAAATGGATACGAATATTTATGAAATAAATATAAATACAGCTACTTCTGAAGAGCTTCTGGCATTTTTAAGCTTCTTTAAAGAAAACGATACAAGGTATCTAAGGGAAAGTTTTTATAAAGGAAAAATAAAACATAAGTATGAGATTGATACATCGAGTTTTTCATTTTTTTGGTGGAGAAACAGTAAGAGTGAAGGTGAAAATTCAATTGAGTTAAGTAATACTAAAGGATGGAAAGCGAATATTTTGAGAAAGTTTAATAAATCTATCTCAGGTAAAAACTTATCTTTTTTCGTTTCATCGTTTTTTAATCTTCTTTATGAGGATAGAACTTTTGATTCTTACCATTTAGAAGGCTTATTAAGTAAAATTGTTGAAAAATTTGGAAAAGATGATTACAGCGTAAAGATTGAGTACCAGGACTTTAATGAGAGAAGCAAAGATTTCTTTTGGACTGATAATGGTTTTATGCAGATTCATTATAATTGGAATGGTTTTAGAGATAGCGCGGATGATCTTAAAGAAAAAATGACAGATTTTAATAATGAATTTGATGAAAAAAGAACATTTTTTCCTGTCAAAAAGTTAGATAACACCAGTTCAGTTCTTTACTATAATATGAATGTCTTTTTTAATATTTATAAAGGTGGGATTAAACGTCTTCTTAATCTTAAAAAGAGCGAATTCGCGGATACATTTGCAAAATATAAAAAATCACGAAGAAAAATGCCTAACCATAAAAAGTGTCGAAATGGTAATCTTTATCGTTATGAAGAACCAATCAAAGCATGTTATTTTCTTATCTATGATTACTATGTCGATGTAATTAATGATGAAGACTTACCAAGTTCAGAAAGAACAGAGAAACTCATTGATTTTATAACTTATCTTAAAAATAGAATGAAACTAGAAGGTCTGATGAGCCTTTTAGGAAAAGATCATCGTGGTGGATACAATTACTATATTTATGGTTCTTTAAACGGGATTCGCTATGGAGATGAAAGAGGTTTAGTAGATTCTATCAGTGCTAATACTATTGGGAATAGGAATGGTTTATATCCATTCGGGCCTTTACAGTATATCCATCAAGAAAGTGGGATTAATTTTAGTGAACTTTATTTAAACGGACTATAAAAATGAAAAAATTATTTGGAATGAGTATTTTATTTTCACTAACAGCTTTCGCGGCCACTGTCGATTTATCAGAGCAGCAATGGGCACTAAAGAATAACAATGAAAGTATAACAATTAATAAACCATCAGAGATAAAACTACAAAAAGTTCCAGTAGTTGCTATTTTTGACTTTGGTCTTGATTATGAACATCCTGATTTAGCGCATGCAATTTTAAAAAATGAAAAAGAGTGTGATGGAGAAAAAGACTCTGATGATGATGGTAATGGATATATTGATGATTGTTTTGGATTAGACTTAAGTAGTAATGACAATAATGTTAAGGATGCAAGTGGGCATGGAACTCATGTCGCTGGGATAATTTCTGCTAAAAATGATGGAGAAGGAATTTCTGGAGTTGATGATAGAATTAAAATTCTACCAGTGAAGATATTTAGTGGGAGCACTAAACCTTTTAGAGTTTCTAGTGATGATCCACAATCAATTGCTTCTATTATCGTGAAAGGAATTGATTATGCTATAACTAGAGAGGTGGATGTCATAAATATCAGTGCAGGTTGGTTAAATAAAATGCATGCACCAAAGATTGAAGCCGCAATAAAAAAAGCTAATGATAACAATATACTTATAGTGGCAGCTGCTGGAAATAACAGAAATAGTTCTCATCAGTATCCATGTGGCCTTAATGGTGTATTATGTGTTGGCTCAGTTGGGCCTACGGGACAGATCTCATCTTTTAGTAATTATGGTGGTATGGTAGATATCTACGCTGCTGGTGAAAATATTATTTCTACCTATCCCACATACTTTGTTCCAGAAAGTTATACAGTCACGGGATATGAGAAATATAATGGTACGTCTCAAGCTGCACCTTATGTAAGTGCCGCTGCTGCCCTTATAAAAGGTGCGAATAAAGGTATAACCAATGACCGTGTTATCCAAAAACTCTTAGAAGGTGCGACGACTCTTAAAAGCAATAAGGTTGATACAAGGATATTAAATATTTCTAGAGCTCTTCAGCAAAAAGATGTTCCAAGCTATTATCCAAACCTAAAGGATAATGCACTCTTGAAAGTTGATAAGTCTCTTAGATTTGATGTTTTATTACCCATTAAAAACTATAGTCAAAGAGTAAGTTCATTATCTATGAGCTGTTCTACAGATCATGAAAATATAAAGAACTTGTCTTGTAGGGTTCATGACAATAAGAAATCTTTTACTGTCAGTGGTAAGCTTACTGACCTATCAGCATCGAATTCATTTGAACTTGATATTACTTTAAATGTAGGAAGGAAAAGTAAGAAATTTCAAAAGAGTTTTTATCTCGTTCAAGACTTTGACTCAAGTGATGTTAAAAAAATTGTTTTACCAGCTGGTATCCCAAGTATTAACAAAATTGCTAGTGTTGAAAGTTTTGGACTTAATGATTCCTCATCATACTTTTCAATGGCGAAGAAAAATGATCTGTTTCAGTTGAATTTTTATAAGTACGAATCTGATAAATTTCAAAAGAAATTGACATATGAGATAAAAGACCTAGTTTCCCTTTATAAAATTGTTAAAGTAAAGAAAGATCATATTTTAGAACATCTTGTTGTTTATTCAACAAAGGTGAGTAAAGATGTGAAGCGTTTGAGCGTTGCTTACTTTTCGGAGGACTTTAGCTCTCATCAAAAAACAATATCTGTTGAAGTTGATAGAGGTGTTAAGTTAAGCAACGAAAGAATGTCTTTTATCACAAATGACAACAGACTTTTAGTAGGGTTTTATACAACTTCTTTTTTGCTTAATGAAGACTATGATAGTGCGAGTTGGGGAAAAACATTCTTAGATTTAAATTTTGATAGAAGAGAAGTAGGCCAGCATATTTTTTATGTAAGCGAAACTGGATTTAAAGCTTATGATAACGAAAAATTTTATGAAAACTTATACTCAGAAATGGATTTAGGGTGGATGGACAAGGTATGGTTTAACGCAACTCCTGTGCTTTTAAATGATGTACCTGCTTATGAACTTTCTGTTGAAAGTTTTGGGACTACCACTAGATATGTGACAACTCTCAATATAAATAATCGCATGGATTTAACCCAATTAAATAATGATGGCTTCGATATTGGAAATCCTAACACTATTAAAGTTAATAGTTTTAATAGAGAAACTAATCAGAAAAATACCATCGTTACGAAAGTAAACGGTAAAAATATTATCAATGTATTTGATTATAATTTAGATCAAACCTTTCAGTATACTCAAAATGATTCAATGGAAGATATACAATCTATAGTTGGAGGAGTTAACTTAGATGGTGAAACAGTTATATTTTATGAAACTCAAAAGAATATGGCCGTGTTTAGCTCCAAGGACCCTGATCGTGTATCAACAATCCAACTTGATAGATTAAATTTTTTTCAAGGAAATGATCAAGCTAGATTTCAAAATGCTATTGCAAAGTATTATCATGTCGGTTCTACGCTTGAAAAGAATCAATCTTTACCATCAGTCTTTGTAGACTTTTCAAGTATTAATGCAAACTTTGTAAGTACTGCTGTATATAGAGATGGAGATTTAACTAGAGAGTTAAGATATTCATTTGAAATACCCAAGAATTGTCTCACTGGAGAGGTTTTAACTTTTAATAACCAAAAATATCTTCCGTTGACGTGTAAGAAATCTG
Organism: Flavobacteriaceae bacterium; assembly: GCA_964215955.1. Lineage (GTDB taxonomy): Bacteria > Bdellovibrionota > Bacteriovoracia > Bacteriovoracales > Bacteriovoracaceae. The sequence goes on along the minus strand of CAXPDR010000032.1, from coordinate 3,512 downwards.
GGAAAGAGACTCAGTATTTAAAGCCACTTTAAAATCAAACGAATTAAAATTTTAATATGTATTAAACCCACATTTAATGTGGGTTTTTTATTTTTGTAAAAATTTCATAATGAATAAAAAAGAATTGTGCTTTGCGTTAAAGATGGTATTGTGGGTTCACTTTAAAACACAACTAAAAAAGAAAAACTCTGTAGGAGGAGCTTGAAATGAAAACGAACAAAGTCTTAAACTCTATGCTAGCTGTAATGGCAACAACAATGTTAATCTCTTGTAGTTCTAGTGATCCTGATATCGAAGAAAAGTCACACGTAGATGCTGCGAATCTTTTCGTTGAGCAGTTAAACGAAATGTGGATTGATGGAGAAAAATACGAAGATGATAGATTTAGATTAGCTAAAGCACAAACTAAAATGGGTGCTGATTCTGGATATATCGTTGTTATGGATAGAAACCCTGATGAAGGTTATTATAACTCTAACAGTGGAGCTACTTATTTCGCAGTTTCTATCAAGGGATGGAATACTTATAAAGATGCTCACAGACATATGGCAAAAGAAATCAATTATGATAATGCTTTCTTTAACCTAATTGATCTTAAAAATGGTGATTATGAAGATCTTGATTCTGGTTTAGTATTCTTAGACGAAGCAGAAGCTTGTCAAGGTGATGCTAGAGTTTGTGGTGCTCAAAAAGAATTACTTGCTTTACCAAAAGTTGCTATGAAACTTAAAAATGATCATGGAATGAGTATGGGTCTAGCGATGAAAGCTGCTTCTGCAATGGTTGGATATGCTTCATCAAATGATCATTCTCCAGAAGCAGGTGCTAAATACGCTTCTTCTATTCTTGGTAAGAATGTAACTTCAGCAGATATTGAATGTGCAATGTCAGATGCTTCTTGTAGAAATAGCTTATTAGAAGGATTATCTAAGCAAGATGCTACTGCAGTAATGAATATTGCAGCTGAAGCAGTAATTAATGCAAAATAATTTAAATTAAAATTAAAAAAATACAAGCCTTCCATGATGGAAGGCTTTTTTTTGTTTTAAACTGCTAGAGATCTTCTTCTTGGCCATATGTTATATGAGTATCAGCTTGAAATTTGAAATCAGCTTTTATTGTTTCAGTATCTAAATATGAATTAGAAATTCTTATTCCATCCATTTCGCCTTCAAAGTAATTTGGTGATCCACCAGTATCAGCGATGACACCAAAACTCTGAAAGGTTGTTGATTTGTAGCCTGTATCAGATGTCCCAGAGCCATTTAATACACCATTGACAAAAAAACGTATGTCACCAGTTGTTTCATCTCTTTGAATTGTTACGTAACGCCAATTATCGTCATTTATGATAAAGTTAGAGGCGGCTACACCACTATTTCCGCTATTCACAGCTATGGAACCATCGCTTCTTATAAAACCGAAAAATATATCATTTCCTCCCCCTGACTCTTCTACTCCTGTAATTCCTGGGGCCTGCCAGTTAGTATCATTACCGACTTGAGTTGTTTTTATCCAAAGTGACATTGTTGATGTTCTTCCAAGTATTTGTTCTAAACCATAGCTTGTATCAATTTCAGAGGCTCCATCAAACGAAGTAGCATTTCCTATTGGTCCACTAAAATCTGTAATTGTTCCAACAGTAGTTCCATCCTTTCCTGAGCCTGTGGAATCGATATAATCACTACCGGATTTATCCATATTCCAGACACCTTCATAATTGGAAAAGACATTGCTACCATTACTTGCATCAAGTGCAGAAGTATTTTCATAGTACATATAAATTTCAACTTCAGAGCTTGCTGAAACTGTAGGAACGCGGACCCAGATAAAACTATCTCCGCTTGAATCCCACTGTTCAATACTATAATCTAATTCAGTGGTGTGATCATTGAGTGTAAATCTAATATCACTTCCCGTTCCATTGAAATCATCATAATTGATACGAGTTGAATTGAGCTTTACTAAGATTGGCATGTCTGTAAATGTTGTTGCTTGATCAATATTATTTAAAATGATTTTTTTTCTTTTTAACCAATTTGTATCCCACCAAGTTAGGCTAGATACAAAATCAGTATTAATCATATCTTGAGTTAATAGCGCTGAATTGTCAGAGAATGTTATTGTTACTGTTTCAGTAGTTTCATTCTTGGTGTAAATGTATTTTGTTGCTTCGTAGGCATCAAAGTTAATATCAGTAATAACACCAGTACAAAAAGAATCACTATAAAAAACAACATCACTACTATGGGTAATATCTATCAACTGAGATGTACTTGCTCCTGTTTTTATTCCACTTGGATCAATGAGACTGACCTCAATCATAGAGCAATTCGAAGTAATGATTTCGTTTGAGATACTTGCGTAAATTTCGGTCGGAGCACTAGAAGAAGTTACTAGTTTTGAAGTATTATCTAAGGTTGTTGCATTAAAAATTAAAGTGAGGTCTTGACCGGATGTACTCGTTTCAAAATAAATAATTTTCGAAGAAGAACCTGATTGAATTGAAGTTGAAGTCGTTGTTGTGGTACAAGAACTGTCTGAGTAAAAGCTACCAGTTCCATTATTAACTAATAGAGAGATATTCTCATCCGATGAAACATTAGCTGATTGGCCAGTAGCTGTTTGTGATTGAATAGTGAAGGGAATACAATCCCCTGTAATAAACCCTGTAGAACCTATAACAGAAATTTTTGTTGGTGTTGTATTTATTCCTTCTCCTGTAATTGTTTTGTTTATCGATTGAGCCGAAGACCCATCATTATAAGAAATTGTTAAGGTCTCAGTATTGGTAGTTGCAGTTGATGGAGTATAGGTAATAACTATTAAGCAATTACTTGAAATTGAACTACCGCAAGTTCCACCTGTTCCTGGAAAGCTTCCTCCTTTGTACTGAATTTCAGAACTTGGATTAGAAGAACTAACAGAGTTAGCAACCACGCTACCTGAATAGTTAATCATAATTGAAACTTCAGCACTACTTCCTAGTGATATTTGTCCAAAATCATAAGTTGAACTATCGGCATAACTGAGGTTCGCATAAGTAAATACATTGAATGAATTAGAGATGACATTTGTGAGGGATCCTGAACTGAAAATTAAAGTGTATCCATCAAATGAGCTGTCTATATTTAAATTACTAAAAGTTGCAATACCTGCGACTGCTGCTACCGTAGTCGTTCCACCTAGGGTTGCACTTCCAGCTGATGGATCGTTGTTAATACTCACAGAAATATTATTAGTTGCACTAGTAACTAAGTTATTTTGTGCATCTCTAATTTCTACAGTAATTACTGGAGAAATATTTAAGCTCTCTCCGGTATTTGATGGTTCTTGAGTAATCACAAGTTGAGTAGGTGTGGCCACAATATCAAATGTACTAGAAGTATCTAGTGTTAATGCTCCAGATGTTGCGTCTAAACTGTAGCTTGATCCAACTTGATCTAAGCTTATATCATTAAAAGTAGCAGTACCAGCTACTGCAGCTTGAGTTGTTGTTCCAGATAGAGTTG
>CAXPDR010000031.1:0-202948 GCA_964215955.1 Flavobacteriaceae bacterium | reverse complement strand
ACAGTTACTGTCGCTGGTTTCAACTTCGTTTTTTCCTTTGTAATTAAATCATCGAACTGGAGGTGGTTAACCTGTGATTTACGTAATTTTTGGTTAAATCTTACATTTTTAATTTTGGCTTTTCTTGACCAGTAATCAAATCTTCTTGCCACAGTTTTTTTGTTGACTTTAGCAATTCTCGCCGCTCTTTTTTGGGTAACTTTAGCGCAGAACAAGCTTAGTAAGAGGTCATTAACTCGACGTTTTTTTTGTTTATATTCAAGCGTTCCCGTACTTGCACTAAATTTTGCACCGCAGTCTTTACAAGCAAAACGTTGGATTCTTCTGGAATCATTTTTTCTAAAGTAGCTTCCATCTTTAATAATTTTCTTAGATTTACATGTTAATTTTGGGCAGTTACGTTTCATGAGGAAACTAGAAGCAAGCTGGAGTTAAAAAGGTATCAACTAAGTTACTTTAATTACTTAAAAGTCAGAAGAGGTACATGACTTTAATTACAGAGTGGGATAACTAAGTTATCCCCACATATGTAAGCCGGTTAATATTTTTTTTCTGAGAACCAACAATCAGGTCTAGCACCAGTAGGCCTATAAGATGAAAAACATGCACCAATTTTAAAATCCTCATCGTCGAAGTCTTTATAAAATTGATCTCTACATTTCTCTCCGGCCATAAAAGTCTCAAACCGACATTGAGGATTCGGATGTCCATACACAGTTCTTCTTACCTTTGTTTTTGCTTTTCTATCTATAGCTGGATTCTTCCAACCAGGTTTTAAGGAAGCAAAAACATTTCCAAGGTCTAAGCCTGACTTTGTTATCAAATGACAAAAATTATCCTGGCAGCTCGAGTTTTGGCTTTGATATGATTTTGAAAAGTGCCCTTGATCATACAACTTGATCATACATTTATTAGTAGCAAAATAATCTGCTTGCCCCTCAGCACTTGACCATGACCTCAAAGAGCTCCTTCCACGAAAAGCCTTTGGAGCACCACCAAGATAATGCCCTAACTCATGACAAAGAACGAGATAAAGCCCTTCTAAGCTTTGCTTAGGATGTCTCACCATTCCACCTGTTAATGTTATTATTAAATTATCTTCCATATCCCTTGAAGCATAGGCATTAACCTTATTGTTATCCCAATCAAGCCTTATCATCATTTTTTTATTTATTTTTGTGGCAAAATAATCAGACCATGTATTTTCAAAGTTTTTTATGACAAAATTAGCGTAACTTTCATCAAGCCCATTTTCCGCAAGAAACATTTTCTGCGATTGAACAGGAAACTCTAATTTAGAATCAGGAAAACACCCATAGTCACTTGCCAATACGCTTGACGTCATAAAAACTAAACTTAATAGTTTCTTCATAAAAACTCCTTCTCCCCATGAATATACGGGTGAACATACTAAATTTCATATAATAAAATTATGATCTTAATCATGAATTTTCCCTGTTTTAATTTGTTTTAAAAGCCTTACAGCTCAGGTACGATCCGTGCCGTAAATGAAATAACCTTATTGTAATTAGATATTACCAAACACGGAGGGAGTCTATGAAAACATTTATTTTATTATTTGCATTAATCTCGGTTGCTTCTTATGCAGGAACACCAATTGAAACTGAAGTACCAATTAATGATGTTTATTCACCAATGGGTTTTGACTCAAACGATAGTTCAGAAGTTATCGTTTCAGGTTTTTTACCAAACCTTTGTCATAAGTCCCCAATGACTAAAGCGGAAATCAAAGGTAACAAAATTGACATCAAAGTGACTGCGCTAAAGTATGATGCGAGCAATCCATTTTGTCCAGAAATCATTGTACCTTTTGTTAAGAGCATTAATGTTGGGCTTTTAAACAAAGGTAATTATGAAATTACTGTCAATGGAAAGTCACCATATGAGAAAAAGTCTAAAATATTTATTGCAGAATCTACTAGTAATGCAGTAGATGAGTATATTTATGCTAATGTTCATTATGTTGAAAAAGAAGAAGGAAGCAGAGTTGTTGCATTAAAAGGTTATAATGTTTCAGATTGTTTAGTTCTTGATGAAGTTAAATTTCTAAGTAATAAAGTTAATGCTTATTCTGTTTTGCCTAAAATGAAAAAGATTAGAGACTTTTGTCCAATGAAGATGACTCCATTTAGCTATGACGTAGAAGTACCAAATACTATACCAGCTAATAAAATCTTATTACACGTAAGAGGTATGGATGGAAGTTCAGTAAATAGTCTTTTTAACAATTTAGCTGAATAAGTTTTAAAACACATTTTCGAATCAAAATGGCCCTCAAATTGAGGGCCTTTTATTTTTAATTAAAAATTTAATCTTATAGATGCATTATGAGTGTTTCTGAAAATTTTTGTTGGATCAATAACTTCACCTGAATTTGGGTTGATAAACTCAGAAGCATTATCATCATACTCATAAAAAATTTCTAATTGTTTCCCACTATTAAATTCATAAGTAAAGCCCGCTCTTTGAACCAAGCCTTGGCGATCTAGTTCATCTCCATGAGTATCGGTTACTTCATAAATAGAAGATGCATCTATTTTATAATTATTTCCAATGAGCCCGGCAGTAATCCCTCCACCATAAACCGCTTGAAAACCATAATGTCTCTCACCATCAACCGTTTCAATATGTTCATATCCTAGTTCACCTTTTCCGATTAATCCAAGATATGCCCCACCATTTTCAGTTCTAAAAATGGATATTTCTTTTTGTCCACCAAAATAAGTTGTTTTTATTTTAATGTTCCCATCTCGCTCAGTATATGAGTTTTTAAGAACTGTTAACTTATTGGCATCACCACCATTTTCTGATTCAACGGCCCCAATAGAAACTTCTATATCCCCTTGATCATCAAGTTTTAATTCATAAGGAAGAAAATAAGTAATTTGATCATTATCATAATATCCTCTTTCAATCCCACCAGCTGCTCCTTTAATTTTCACAAACCCTCTTTGTAAACCATCTTCATCTTCTTCTAAATCTGATGCAACTTGCTCAACACCACCTGAGATGGAAATAATATTTGCCGTTAAATTAGGAAGGATATCCACCTTAGGTGGTGCTACCATATTCTCACGATTTTTTTCTTTGTCAGCTAATACCATTGTTGGTGTTAAAATTAATAAACTCAAAGCAATTAGTTTTTTCATATATTTCTCCTTATTCGTTTTGGTAAGAAAATCATATAGAAACACAGAACTTTAAACGTTGACAAAGAACTGTCCACAGTAAAAAAGTAAATTAGTGTAAAAATTCTAAACAACTTTCAGGGGGATAACAATGTTATTTTAGGTACTTAGAAAGACTATTCAATTTTAATTTCAAATGCTTTAAGCAGGGACATAACTTCTGGAGCACTAAACTTTGTTCCTTTAACCTTAGTAAATCTAGGATCAATATTATAATTATATGAATTTGATAAGTTGGCATTTACTAGCCTAACGCTATTAAACAAGGCTCCCCCCAGCTCACAATTTATAATTTGAGCTTTTTCCAAATCAGATTGAGAGAAGTCTACATCAGAAAGAGATGAGTTATGAAATTCAATTCCAAAAAGTTTCATATCTTGGAACACACAGAAGTCTAATTTACTTTCCTCAAAAAATAAATCACTTAAAATATTACTAGCACTCCAGTTTACTCCTATAATTTTACAATTTTGAAATTTTACATCTCGAAGACTTGAATTGGTAGTACTTATATTGCTTAAATTACAGTTTTTAAATTCACACTCTAAGAATTTTGAATTTCTAAATGAATTTTCTGTTGCATCAATATTTTCAAAAAAACACCCTAGAAACTCTGTATTTTCAAAGGTATCTGGACCAACTTCCAAAAAGGATTCATCCTCGAAATAAGTCATAAATCATATCCCAAAGCTCATCCCTTCCTCTCTTGGGTCAGATACACCATGAAGTCTACCATCTGGATATCTCATTACGGCCTGGATTTTACAGCCAAGATTTTTATAATTTATTTTATGGCCCATGGCCTTAAGTTCCGCTTCAACTTGGGAAGAAAAACCAGGTTGTCCAATCCTAATTTCTTCAGGTTTCCATTGATGATGATATCTTGTAGCACTTACTGCTTCCCACAATGGCATCTCATACTCTAAAACATTTAACATTGTTTGCATCACACAGGTTAAAATCCGTGTTCCACTTGGTGTCCCCAAGGCCATAAAAGGTTTCCCATCTTTGTTATATACGATGGTCGGACTCATGGAACTTAAAGGCCTTTTTCTTGGTTCAACTAGATTATTTCTTCCACCAATAGCACCAAAAAGATTAATTCCTCCAACATGAGATGCAAAATCATCCATTTCATTATTCATAACAATACCTGTACCATCGGCTACGACAGCAGAACCAAACCAGCCATTGATGGTTTGGGTACTCGTCACAATATTCCCTTCCCCATCCATAATAGAAAAATGCGTCGTATGTTCTGGTTCCTTTAAAATTTTATCAAAAGGAACAGGTAACTTCTTACTAGAAAGCGCTTTATTAATATTAATTTTATTTGCCAATCCCTTAGCATAATCTTTAGATATCAGTGTATCAACAGGAACCTTTTTAAAATCACTATCTCCCATATATTCAGCTCTATCCGCAAAAGCCATCTGCATTGCACTTGAAGTTAGATGAATGGCCTTTGAGCTTTGGGCACCAAAAGATTTTAAATCAAAGTTTTCTAAGATATTTAAAATTTGAATGATATGAGTTCCCCCGGAACTTGGTGGTGGCATCGAGACAATTTTATATCCCCTATACTCACCAACTACGGGTTCTCTTGTTTTAACCTTGTAATATTTAAGATCATTCAAAGACATAAGACCATTTAAAGATTTTTGAGAAGCTACAATTTTTTTAGCCGTTTCCCCCTCATAAAATCCAGACCGTCCTTTTTTAGCTATCTTTTTAAGAGTATTTGCCAGATCCGTTTGAATTAATAATTCCCCAGCTTTTTTTTCGCTACAGTCATCATTAAGAAATATTCTCTTGGATGCAGGAAATTTACATAATCTATTTTTTTCTGCTTTTAAGGCTTTTTCTAGTGCTGGATAAATAACCATACCATTTTCGGCCAGATTAATTGCAGGTTTAAGTACTGTACTGAGCGGTAGTTTTCCATATTTCTTTTGAACTTCTAGCACACCTGCTACCAAACCGGGTGTCCCAGATGCTAGTGCTCCCGTTAAAGATGATTGTTTTATTTGTTTACCATTTTTATCAAGAAACATTTTGGAATTTGCCATTCTCGGTGCCATTTCTCTAAAGTCGAATGCTTCTTCAGTTTTATTATTTGCGTGATGAATCACCATAAATCCACCACCTCCAAGCCCTGTCGAATGTGGTCTTTCAACAGAAATTGCGAAAGAAGCAGCTGTTGCTGCATCAAAAATATTTCCACCTTGATCAAATGCATACTGAGCAGCTTTAGTGGTTGCACTACCTTGGGTACTAATTATATATTTTTTCCCAAAAGCTTCGTATTGGGACCTTTCTTTACCATTTATAAGCTTTGCTTGGCGTAAATTTGTGGTTGAAGTACAACTTACAAGAAAAACCAAAGTAAAACACTTAACAAATTTCATACAATTCCTTATTTTTTTAGTTTAAAAAATTGTATTTTAAAGAGTTTGATTTGAAAAGAAGGCCACTGGGTTAAATATTCCGAATTAAATCAATAGAGGAAAATGATAAAATATTAGTATATATAATTTTGGAGAATTGAATGACAAAAAATAAAGTGTATCTGGCCTTACCAATTTCAATATTTTTAACAAGTTGTGCAAATATTGTACCCAAATATAACTACAAAAAACCTAAAAGCCAAAACACTTTCAAAACTCAAACTCCATCTCAAACAATAAACCAATTCAGAAAAGAATCTCAAGCTAGGGAGCTAGACTCCACAATTATATCTGAGAACATCACCAAAAGAGATGAAACGTTCCTTATGCCTGTAAGAAATGATAAAGTTAAGTTTTGGATAAAATACTATACAACAAGGAATAAGGACGGACTCGAACGATTTATAAGAAATGGTGAAACCTATAAACCTATCGTTGAAAAGATATTTTCAAATTATGGTTTACCAACAGATTTATACTATGTCGGGATAGTTGAAAGTGGTTTTCAAAACCGAGCAAGATCCCATGCTGGAGCGGTTGGACCTTGGCAATTTATTAAAGGTACTGCAAGAAGATACGGCCTAAAGGTTACTTCAAGTATTGATGAGAGAAAAAATATCTTTAAATCAACCGAAGCAGCCGCACTTTACTTCCAAGACTTATATAATATTTTTGGAAGTTGGGAATTAGCTCTAGCCGCATATAATGCGGGTGAATATGGAATAATTAGAAGAATACGTGGTGCTAACACGAGAGAGTATTACGAACTTAGTAAACGAAAAATTATTCCAAAAGAAACTAGACACTATGTCCCTAAGGTCTTGGCCGTTAAAGAAATAATCGAAAACCCTAAAAAATATGGAATAAAAATTGGTAAGCCAAGAACTAATATTTTCGCCCACACAAAATCAGTTAAAATAAAAAATTCAATAAAAGTCTCTAAACTTGCTCGAAAATTAGGAGTTTCAACTAGAACACTAAAGTCCCTTAATCATGATATTCTTGGAGCTTATATTCCCTATCTTGGCAGAAAAGGATATGAAGTATTCATTCCTAACTCTTCTATGGTAAGTGAGAGTGATATCAACCAATTTCTAGCAAGTAAACCTACTCCAAAAGTATACAAAGAATCAGCCTTAGCAGATGGTAATTATCATACGGTGAGAAAAAATGAATCTCTTTATTCAATTTCAAAAAGATATGGAGTAAAATTAACTCAAATCAAAAAGATAAATAAATTAAGATCAAGCACCATTTTTATAGGTCAAAAAATAAGAATCCCTGGAGAGGTTCACTCAAAAACACTATCTTCATACACAGTGAAAAAAGGTGATAATCTATACAAAATTGCATCAATATTTAAAACGAAGGTGAATAGACTAAAAGGTCTAAATAATATGAGAAAGTCTTCGATTTACATTGGGCAAAAGCTTAAAGTTCCGGCTCATAAGACTCATTATCATATTGTCAAAAAAGGCGATCATTTAACTCAGATTGCAAAGCAAAACAGTATTTCACTTTCTGAACTAAAAAATTTAAACCAAGTTAATAGCTTTATATATCCTGGACAAAAATTAATAGTAAAAATTGAATTAATTTAATTCACAGGGCGTCAATAAAAACCAAGCTTTTATGATATTCAAATTCAAAAATTTGTTTATAATTAATTAAAAGGTAAATTAGTAATGGCGAGAAAATACTTACTCATAGTTGAGCAAGATGAAGAGTTAAGACAACAGTTAGTTAGCGAGTTAGAAGATCTAACTCAGATGATTATTGTTTCAGCTTCAGATGGAGTTCAAGCCTACCAAAAAACGAGGAATCAAAAATTTGATGTTATTGTTACTGATTTTACAGTCCCTAAATTAGCGGGAACTCAATTAATTAATGCCTTAAGAGAAAGTACTCACAATATGCTTTCACCTGTTATCATCTACACCAAAGATATCGAAACTTCTAAAGTTCAAACAAGAGGTATTAAATTTATAGACTTCATGCTAAAGCCCCAAAGTTATCAAGACCTATCTAATAAAATATTAGAAATGGCGGCACTTGATCCAAAAAAGAAGAAGTTTAAATTAGATGTTGATTTTATAAATCCTTTTATTGATTCATCGATGAAGACTCTTAATGGTCTTTGTGGTGTCAAAGATATTGAAGCACAAAAACCCTATCTCCTTGGTGATGAAGTCTTAGATGTCGATATTTCAGGAACCCTTGCTATTAAGTCCCCCTATTTTAGTGGCTCTATTGCCATTACATTTCATAATGATGTGTACAAAGTAATTATTAGTAAAATGCTTGAAGAAAATATAGGAGAAATTGACCTTGATAACCAAGATGGTGCTGCCGAAATTATTAATATCATATTTGGCCAAACCAAGGCAGTATTGAATCAAAGAGGTTACAGCCTAGACCGAGCAATTCCATCAGTAATGAGAGGGAGAGGCCACAAAATTTATCAAAACTCAAAAATTCCTGTTTTATTGGTTCCTTTCCGATCCGATTTAGGAAAATTCTGGATGCAAATCTGTGTTAAAGCAATTTAGTTTTATTCTACTCATTCTCCCTACATTTTGCTTTTCAGCAATCGATATTAAAAACTCTCCTTTAGGACAGAATAGAATTTTATTTAACCATAAAGATACCAAAATTATCATAGAAAATGAGAGTGATTATAAGGTTAGAGCAATAGTTGAAAGGTCTTCTTTTGAATGGGTAAGAGTAAATGAGACTTTCCTCTTACCTAGAGTTAGACTAAAAATTAAAGTCAATAGTCCTGAGTCACACTTTCATATTAACTACAAATCAGCGATTTATAACTTTCAACAAAATAAGAAAAATTCTTATGCTGAATTATACTACTCCCTTTTTGAAAAAGATAAACTTCTTATCAAAAAAAATAATAAAATAGTTGCCACAATATACATTAAGTTTAGGGAGCACAAAAAACAAAAACTGCTTATAGATTATACATGTTCAAGAAATTCAATAGAAATTTCTGGCCTAGAAAATGAACATTTATCAATTGGATGTAAAACTCGTAGGATCGGAAACTTTGGTAAAGAAAAGCCTATGTTGGAAGTTCAATGGATTTCTCCTGAGCTACAAATTTTAGCAGATGATCCCGTCCCCTATCACGCAGCCTTTTTAAACCAAAGACCAATTACGGTAAAAGTTAAAAACGTTTATACCAATAAAGTAAAAGATATCACAATTAAAGCAAAAATTCCCAAGAGGCTTCACCGACTATTTACGGCTTACGGTTATGGCCCTTACGCCTTACATACAAAAATAGAAGACGATAAAAATACTAAAAGTGTTAAAAAAACAGATATTGCACCTGCTCTTTTCTTTTACTTAAACTATAAGATCTCTGAAACGACTTCAATTAGAGGATTTGATGCCGCTATTTTTCAAGAGTCAGTCTTTAATAATGCAGGAATTTATTTAGGTTCCGACTTCGGTCATTCACTGGACAATCGATTGTATTTTACAACCTTACTTGGTGTTCAATACTTATATTTTAAATTTGATGAAAATGAAACAGAAGTAAGTGAGCCAATTTTTCCTCAAGGAATTGAATTTATGTACAGGCATGCTTTTGACATTCCAAATTACATTATATCAGGTGGTCTTTTTTTAAGTACATCCGAATCCATCGATTATGAAAATATCTGGATACGTTGGGGAAAGAATTACTTTTGGGAGCTTAACCTTATTACTTGGGGAAAGGATGAATTTGAGGCAAGAACCTGGGGAGTATCTGTAGGTTTCCCATTTAGAGGTTTTTTATAAATTTATTTTTTCCTAATCGAAAATAATAATCCAGATAAAATCAAAATCGAACAAACGATAGTTCTCGTTGTGATAATCTCATTGAGAAAGAAATAACCAATAAGACCAGCAACAACAGGTTGCAAATAAATAAAAATGGCAACACTTCCGGATGGAGCGCGCCTTAAAGCCCAATTATTTAAAAAGTAAGTTAGTAAAGTTGCACCAATAATAGAGAATCCTGCACAGGCCAGAAATAGACCATCACCACTAACAGAGCCAACTTGATGAAATTTATTAAAATTAAAGAGCGCCATAGCTATACCAGATATGAAAAACATATAGGTTGTAGACCACATATTATCAAATTTCATAAAAAACTTTTTTCCAAAACTTAAATACATGGCAAAACAAAACGCAGCAGAAAATACTAATAAATCACCTAAAAGAGTATCATTTCCTAATTGGAAGCTCGAAATATCTCTCATGAGAATAACGCCCATAAAAGACATAATAAAACCAATAAGTTTATTAAAAGTTAATTCTTCTTGTCTTCGCACAACAACAATAAATAGAGTTAAGATAGGAATACAGGTAATCAAAATTGCGGAGTTAATTGAAGTTGTATACTTTAAACCAATAAGAAATAGCCCCTGTCCTAAGGCCATTCCTAAAATACTAAGTATTATCACAGGAACAAAAAATTCTTTATTAGGTTTTGGGTGTGGCTTTTTTATGAGAAGCGTAAAGATTAACATTCCTACACCTGCAAGAATAAACCTTATATTGGACCATAGGATTGGGTCCATTTTACCTACAATAACTTTACTGGCAGGAAAGTTTATCCCAAACAGAATCTGAATGAGAATAAGCACGCCTATAACTGTTGAACTCTTTGTTTTTTCATTATTATCAGTCAAAATTCATCCTTAATTATGACCAAGTATATTTATGTCCCACTTCACTAACGAACCAGTAGTTCCAGATTTACCATCAATTAATTTAATGGTCCAACTACCTGCAGAGCTCTCTCCATAGAAAGCATTGGAAGTTAAAACAAAATTACTTAAATTACTATCGCCATCAATTGTACCATCTTTATCTTTATCCAATAATAAAAAACTATTGTTAATATTGGCCAAAATACTTTTGGTGCCATGTGGACTTGTGAGTTCAATTCCAACTTGGCCAGATTGTCCATGGGACACATTAACTCTTACTTGAACTGATTCAACGGTTAAGTCATCTGCACCAGCTATTGTAATACTATTTGTTCGTCCATCTTTATTGGCATCAGGAATAGATTGATTTACTGTTCCACTTGAGTATTTACTTTTATTAAAACTTTGATTTTGTTCAACTAATGTTCCCATTGGCCAATCATATGATTTAGCAAGCGCTACCGCTGCGTTAGCATCAACCATCCCAAACCCATAAAAATTGTTAAACCAAAAACCTGCATTATTTTGAACCCAGCCTTGCTCATATTCATGACCTGATAAATCCAAATCAACACAATTATAAACGCTATCAAATGCATTTTCAGGATGAGTTTTACCAAACCAATTATTAGCGTGATCACCATTAACTATTTTAGATGTTCTCGCCAATATATTTTTAACATCTCGCATTTTAAGACCTGGTTCAGCTTCGAGTAACAAGGCGACAACACCAGTAACTATCGGAGTTGCAGAACTTGTCCCATTCATCGCAGATGTATAATGACAATCTCTATTCAAACTATGACTCCCATCCTCAAAACTATTAGGTAAACCGGTTACAGACCTTGAATCTCCCCTTAAACACGTGGGTAAATCAGTTGTCAAAATAGCTGGTGCTAATCTAGCATCATCACCACCTGGTGCTGAGACCCATAGATTTGATCCAGAGTTTGAGTAAGTGGCCTTAATAAAGCTAGGTTTAGAAACCGATGAACTTTGAGAACTTAGTGCGCCAACAATGAGCATATAAGGTGATTCATTTTCAAAGGGATAATTCGCATTATGCGAAGTACATATCCCATCTTGCGCTAACAAAAACTCATTACCTGAAGCCTTGATAAAAATCTTATCATCTGAAATTGTTTGATATTTAATATGATCAATATAATCAGAATCACTTACTGTATCCTGGTAAATTTCATCTCCATATGAATAATTAAATATTCTAAAATTTCCACTGGCTTGAGAGATAAGAATATCTGTATCTTGAACAGATTCTAAAAACTGAAATGCACCAAATTTTGATCCAGGAGCTACACCCATAGAACCAAAATTGTTCCATCCGACAGCACTTATGATTCCTGAAACGGCTGTTCCATGGGGGGAAGTCGGGACAGGATCTCCTGTATAAGGCCTGTTTAATGAATAATCTCGATGTTCACCAGATAAAGTATTGGCCGCTAAATCATCATGGGCTAATTCAACCCCACTATCACTGATGGCAATTCTAATATTTTTCCCAGTGATACCTTGTAAATATACTGAGCCTAAGTTTAAATTGTCACAGGCTTTATCATCCCCTTCGCCATCAACCTGACTATCACAAGTTTGCCCAGTATCGGCGGTCGTATAAGAGAAAGATTTTTGCCCAGTATTTTCCAGGTGCCAAGCATAGGCTCTTAAAGGATCGCCATTAACTCCAATACTAAATTCTTTTTGCTTAATACTACTATCAATAATACTAACTGCTTTTAAAATGATTCCATCATATAAACCTGCAGCTGCATCGTTATCAGTAAAAGTTAATTCTCCAGATCCTGCATTAACCGAAAAGAAGCTAGGAGCATTGCTTAAGCTAAAAATATAATTACTTGCAGAACCACTTGAGATCTCTAGAAGTTCTGCGCCAGAAGCAGTTTGAGAACCTGCGATAATACTTAAAATATCGAAGTTGATATCACCATTGTTGAGTTCAGGACTCTTGGTTGTATAAGGACTATCGTCAATAACGCTTGAGGAAGACTCTTCGGTAGATGTCTCTCCACAACTAGTTAAAAACACGACGATAAGTAGACCTAGGATCCAGTTCAAAATTTCTCCTTTCACATATTTTACGACATAAAAGAAGGGAAACTTGATGAAGTTTTAAAACATAGAGATATTAGGAGATTAGGAGCATTATTTTCCTAAATAAAATAAATTACATAAATTATTTGAGTAAATTAGCCAAAAAAACAGGTCAATTATTTCTCATCTCTAAAGTTTTCAATGAGCTTTATATTAATTCTCTCAATTAGATCATCAAACTCTGGACCCTTGGCAGTATTATAAAACTCCATGGTTTGATTATAATCATCAAATATAAAAGATACGACTCTTATGGTATCTGCTTTAGTGTAATCTAGTTTTGGTCTTGATAAATTTTCAGGAGATATTTCCATTACCCTTTCGATAACAATATCGGCCTGATAGGGATCAAAGAGTTTGATAAACAACTTCCCCGTAAATACGGCGTAATTTCCAGTGTCCTGATTTTTTACAACTTTTTCAAAAGGTGAAGTCGGAACCTCATCACTTACGACGATTATTTGATTACCAGGGCGTTGCTCAATAATTCTTTGAGTATTCGGATCGAAATCATTTTTATTAATAGAATAGGCATTGTCTGTTAACACGAAGCCTCTTCCATCCATTTCAAAATTTATCCCTTCGTTTACGGAAATATTGCGGGCAACTTCACCACTACCCCTTTGTAGAGTTGGTTTTGCCTTTAAACCAGGCCTATATGGACCAATTCGTGGTCTAAAACGTTCTTGATTACCGCGCTCATCAGCATCATCATCAACACTGGCTGGAGCACGTTTTTGAGAATCTCCTTTTATAGAATCTTTTTTATTTTGAACTTCAGCGGTAGAATAGTTTGCAGTACTTCTATATTTATCAAAATCTTTTTGTTCCTGAAAATCAAAGGCTTTGTAAGCAACGACGCCCATTCCTAAAATTGCACCAAAAGAACATAAAAATTGAATATAAGATTTTTTATTTTTCATACGCAACTTATCGTTGCAGCGCATAAAATTCTTAATTTCTTAGATATGTCTGAGCTTAATACTGTGTTTTTATAGAATACAAGCTTTAAATTTCAATAATTTGATACTATAATTGGCCGATATGAAATTTTATGGAAAGGGAACAGATTATGTCTAATTTTTTTGAAGACTACCAAAAGCATGTGGAAGAAAGAAAAGCAGAAGGAATACCTCCTCTAGCGCTAACCAGAGAACAAGCAACTGAAGTAGTAAAAATGCTTCAAGATATTCCTGAAGGTAAGGGCCCTGAACTCCTTGATTTGTTAAAAGATAGAATAAATCCTGGTGTTGATCCAGCAGCTCAAGTTAAAGCTGATTTCTTGATTGGAATTACTAAAGGAACTCATAAATGTGATTTGATCTCAAAAGATTACGCAATAGAACTTCTTGGAACAATGATAGGTGGTTATAACCTTCAAGGACTAGTTGATGCGGTAGCAGAAAATGGTGACTTAGCCGAGAAAGCTGCTAATGAACTAAAAAACTTAGTTCTCGCAGTGAATATATTTGATGATATCAAAGCTCTATCTGACAAAGGAAATGATCATGCCAAAACGATTATTGAGTCTTGGTCTGAAGGTGAATGGTTCACAAATAAACCAAATATTGAGTCCTCTATCAAAACTGTTGTTTACAAAGTTCAAGGTGAAATTAATACAGATGACTTCTCGCCAGCTCAACACGCTTTTACAAGAGCAGATATACCTCTTCACGCTAATGCTATGGGTGGAGTTTTATTTCCAAGCGGCCCAAAAGAAATCAAAGACCTTAAAGATAAATTTAATTTACCTGTAACTTTTTGTGGTGATGTTGTTGGAACTGGTTCCTCAAGAAAGTCGGCTTGTAACTCACTTCTATGGCATATCGGAGAAGACATTCCTTTTGTTCCAAACAAAAGAAGGGGTGGTGTTATTTTAGGTCAAACAATTGCACCTATTTTCTTTAATACTGCAGAAGATTCTGGGGCACTTCCAATCCAATGTGACGTTTCTGGACTAGATACGGGAACCGTTATTGAAGTAAGACCATTGGAAGGAAAAATTCTAGATGAAAGCGGAAAAGAAATTGCAAAATATGATATCCAGCCTTCAACTATCCTAGACGAATTTAGAGCTGGTGGTAGAGTTCCTCTTATTATAGGAAAGATGCTAACGGAAAAAGCAAGAACTTTACTTGGAAAATCTTCAATGGAAGAATTTGAAGTCTTTGCAAACGCCCATGTTACTGAAGCAAAACCAGGACAAGGATATACCCTTGCTCAAAAAATGGTTGGTAAAGCTTGTGGAGTTGAAGGGATTTTACCAGGAACATCATGTCTGCCAAAAATGACAACTGTTGGATCTCAAGACACAACAGGACCTATGACAAGAGACGAAATGACGGAGCTAGCCTGTTTAAAATTTAATGCGGACTTAGTAATGCAATCATTTTGTCACACAGCTGCTTATCCAAAACCATCTGATGTCATTACACACGCTACCCTTCCTCAGTACATAACTGACAGAGGCGGTGTTTCGTTAAGACCAGGTGATGGAATTATTCATACATGGTTAAATAGGCTTTTAATCCCAGATACAGTAGGGACTGGTGGAGACTCACACACTAGATTTCCTCTCGGAATTTCTTTTCCTGCAGGTTCAGGGCTAGTAGCATTTGCTGCCGCTCTAGGTGTAATGCCATTAGATATGCCTGAGTCGGTACTTGTAAGATTTAAAGGGGAATTACAACCAGGTGTTACCCTTAGAGATGTCGTTAATATGATTCCTCTTAAGGCAATAGAACTTGGCTTAATGACAGTAGAAAAAAAGAATAAGAAAAATATCTTTGCAGGTAAAATCCTAGAAATGGAAGGCCTTCCAAATTTAAAACTAGAGCAAGCTTTTGAACTCACAGATGCAGCAGCTGAAAGATCAGCAGCCGCTACATGTATTGCTCTTGGAAGAGAAACAATTGAAGAATATTTAAATTCAAATATAGCGCTAATGGAATCTATGATTGAAAATGGATTTGAAGATGCAGCGACACTAAGGAATAGAATTGATGCTGTTAAAGATTGGCTAAAAAATGGTAAACTCATGGAAGCCGATAAAAATGCAGATTATGCTGAAATTATCGAAATTGATTTAAATGAAATGAAAGAGCCAATTGTTGCCTGCCCTAACGATCCTGATGATGTAAAAGTAATTTCACATCCAGATGTTATGAATGATAAAATCGATGAAGTATTTATTGGTTCATGTATGACAAATATTGGACACTTTAGAGCTTCAGCTGAGGTTTTGAAAAATCATGGTGGTCAAGCTGAATCTAGATTATGGATTTGCCCTCCTTCAAAAATGGATGCGGACCAACTAACGAGAGAAGGATATTATGCTCAATTTGCAGCAGCAGGAGCAAGACTTGAGATGCCAGGATGTTCTCTTTGCATGGGGAACCAAGCTAGAGTTAAAGATGGTGTAACAGTATTCTCTACATCTACCAGAAACTTTAACAATAGAATGGGTAAAGAAGCTAGGGTTTATCTAGGATCTGCAGAGCTTGCAGCAGTATGTGCGGCACTTGGAAGAATTCCAACCCAAGACGAATATCTTAAACTAGTAAGATCAGCCGTTGAGGGAAGGGAAAATGAAATTTATAAATATTTAAATTTCCACCTCATAGATAACTTCTCAATCGATGAAAAACATTAATTAAATACTAAGCCCTTGTAATGAGGGCTTTTTTTTATTAAGAAAACAACTACCCTACTTTTTTGCTAAAGTATAAGCGATTAATTACCGAGTATTTAAGTATGAAAAAGCAGGCGATAGCAAAACTTGGTAAAGAAAATCACTTAAATGGACTGATGGCCAGACTTCCTTTTTTAACTACTATTTACGGAATTCAGTGTCTATTAATTTACCATATGGTGACTGAGATCAATGCTTCTCACTTCGCCGTCTCCCTTGGCCTTATGTTGATTGGTTTGGTAACCAGTTTATTTATATATGATAAATATCACCACGTACTTTTATATCAGGACCATTTACTTGTTTATTTTGAGCCACTTAACACAGCAAAAAAAATTCTTTATGAAGATATTCAAGAGATTGTAGTTCCAGAGAACGAATGTGATTTTTCTTCAATCATGATAAAATTAAAAGACGAACAGAATATTTCCTTTCACTTTATTGATTATCCACACGAAGTTAAACAAGTTATCACCGATTTAATCAACCAAAAGTATGATACAGAAAAACTAGCTGCTTAAAACCTTTTTGAGATAGGTATCTGACTTTTTGAGAATTTCCACTGGAATTTCATGAACACCATCAAATCCGACAAACTCACCTTGATGACCACCTAATTTAAGTAGTTCAAATAGTTGTTTAGCGTACTCATAGCCTAATATTGGATCTCTTTTTCCATGTGATTGAAAAAACGGAAATTTTTTGGAAGTTTCCAATGCTTTAACAAGCTCAGTTTGCCCCACTAAATTGCCTGAATAGCAAATTAACCCATCTACCATATGAGAGTTTTTAACACTCAAGTGACTAGTAAGCATAGCTCCTTGTGAGAATCCTCCTAGAATCACTTTATCGTATTTATTAAAAACCAAATCTTCTAAAAATGTTTCAGACTTACTTAAAGCTTCATTAAACTCATGAGTAAAAATCTTTGAAAAGTCTCTATGAGTTCCAGTTTGCATGGCCTGCTCCAAAGCTTGCACATCAATAGGAAACCAGCCTCTACTCATCATTCCCATGCCCATTGATATATCTAGGGGACCATTTGGGAAAAACCAATCAATACTTTCTTCCCTTCCTAAAAATGTATGCAAATCATAAAGATCCATCATAGAGGCTCCATAACCATGAAACAAAACAACTGCATATTTCCCATTATTTTTAACATTCAGATAATCTAGACCCGAACTAGGATGAGTTTGGACATCATAACTCATAGACCCTCCACTTTTAATGTGCCATAATCCACAAATGAATAAAGGCATTCTTTTTATAATATTTGCATCACTTTTTTTTAGCATAATAAATGCACTAGTTAAATACTTAGACAATATACCAGCAATTCAAATTGTATTTTTTAGGTCATTAGTCTCCTTTATTTTTAGTTTCTATTTTGTAAAAAAAAATAAAATTTCTATATTTTCTAAACATACTCCCTTGCTCTTAGGTAGAGGGCTTTCTGGAGCCATAGCATTAATGCTTTACTTCTATACTATTCAGAATATGCCTTTAGCGACTGCCACAACTCTCCTCTACCTAGCACCAATCTTCACAGTCCTTATGGCGATATTTCTAGTGAAAGAATACCCATCAAAATGGCAATGGCCTTGCTTTATCTTAAGCTTAGCCGGTGCAGCTCTTATGAAAAACTTCGATCCAAGAGCAAGTATTTTACACTTCAGTTTCGGTGTTATTGCCGCAATTTTTGCAGGCCTGGCCTACAATTTCATCAGGCTGTTAAGAGATAAAGCCGACCCAAATTTGGTAATACTTTATTTCCCAATGGTTACTATTCCTTTAACCTTACCTTTCCTTTACTTTATTTGGGAAACTCCAAATACCAGTGAACTTCTTTTATTAATCCTAATTGGAGTCCTCACTCAAGCAGCTCAACTTTTTATGACCAAAGCTTATATGTTAGAAACTGCTTCGAAGATTTCTCATTTTAATTACTTAACTTGCGTATTTGCATATTTCAGTGGAGTTTGGTTTTTTGATGAAACTCTTAACAATTTAAGTATACTAGGGCTTTTCTTGGTCATTGGCGGGATTGTCCTAAATTCTCTATTTTCAAATTTAAAGGCCAAATAATTTTGAAATTCTTGAGAATTCCAATATAATAATAACTATGAGCAACGAAGAAGATGATGACAAACCAACAGTCGTATTAGACTTTTCTGAAATAAAGGATCAGCTTTTAAAAAAAGAAAGTGATCCAAAAAAAGACTCAGAAGAAGCTGTATCTGTGGATGATATTGACTTATCTTTTAATGCTAAAGCTGAATCACAACCATTAGACAAAGATGACTCTCACAATCAAACGATCATATTAGAAGAGGAAGATTTAACCCCACATAAAGTGACAATTTGTTTTGGGTATAAAACAAACTATTTCCAATTGAACAAAGACTATTTTGAAAGTACCCCTAATCTCAAATTAATTTCTAGTTTAAAAGAACTAAACCAACTTTTAACTGAAGATAAAAACTCAATAGTCATTTTAAATTATAATTCCAATCCAAAGGCTGTAAACCAAGTATCAATGCAAATAAATCAAAAATTCAAAGAAACAAAATGTCTTATTTTGGTTGAAAACTTATCTAAAGAAAAAGCTAAAGCCCATGCTTCAAGTAAATATGGAGCAGATGATTATTTAAGTATTCCATTCACTAAAGAAGAATTATTGAGGAAGATTACAAGGTTAAACGAGCAATAAATGACCCAGTAGTGGGCCATTTATTACTGGGAGTGGGAGATGGTTTCAAAAAGCAACAAACGAAACCATCACCGCTGAATACAGTTATACAATGAACTTATTTTAAAATAAACGGCTAAAAATTACAGAATTAACAAATTCTTTGTTTTCAAGGCCTTACTTTACTGGACAAATCCTCACCATTTTTATTAAATCCTCCTAAGTACTGGATTGGAGGTATATAAATGACTCACTACAAATTAGTCATATTCTTACTGCTCATCGCATCATTTAAAATTAATGCCCAAGATGAGTTATGGGGTAAAAAGGTTACCCTCCCTGGAAATAAAAAATGTGAGATCATTGACGATCGTAAGGTTTGCCTTTCAGATGGAAATAGAAAGAATATCTACAATCTTCCAGTAGAAACTCTTAATACCTCTATAGAAAATGGCTCAAGCTACGTTCTTGATTACCCTGTCCATGTGACTGAAATGCAACTTCCTAAAGCGGCCATGGATAAATTTTTTAATTCAGATTCTAGATCAGCTTTAAGACGTTTTATTTTTAATATTGCTAAAGACTTAACTAACTTCAAAACCTTCAAAGATGTTTTCGACTGGCTAGGACTACATGAGCTTCCTAAAAATGAGGAAGAATTAGGACCAAATTACATACCTCAGTTAAGCCATTTACAAGATTACCCTATGGGGGTTTCTCTTATACCAAATAATGGCCACACCTCACTTACATTTAGCTGTGCTGCTTGCCATAGTAGTAATTTATTTGGCAAAAAAATCCTAGGAATGACTAATAGATTTCCAAGAGCAAATGAAGCTTTCATAATGGGACAAAATCTCCTTGAGAAAACTCCTGCATTTATGTTTAATCTCATTGTAGGGCCAAGCAAAGAAGACTATGTTACATTCAAAAGATCTAAGGAAGCGATGAACTACGTAGGCCTTAAAATGCCACTTACACTAGGTTTAGACACCTCCCTAGCTCAAGTCGGTTTAAGTCTTGCTAAGCGTGGCTTAGACCCATACGCAATTAAAAATCCTTCTTTAAAACCTAGAAAAAATGAACTTGAAAACTTACCAGCAGATTCCAAACCAGCAGTTTGGTGGAACTTAAAATACAAAACAAAATGGCTCTCTGATGCTTCTATTGTTTCTGGAAACCCTATTTACACAAACTTTTTATGGAATGAAATTGGAAGAGGAATTGATTTAAAACAATTGGAATCATGGCTCATAAATAATCAAGACAAAATTAAAGAATTAACTAGCTATGTTTTTCATACAGAAGCCCCAAAATATAATGATTACTTCCCTAACAGAATTAATATTACCAAGGCAAAACAGGGACAAAAGCTTTTTAATCAAAATTGCAAATCTTGTCACGGTGAATACGAAAAAGGTTGGAATAGTGAGAGTGCTCACCTATTAAACTATGAACAAAAAATTGAAACGACAAAAGTTTGGTATCACACCCAAACAAAAGTAGAAAATGTTCAGACAGAAGCTTATAGAAGAAATGGAATGAAATACTTTTACAAAGACCTTAACCGCTTGGCCATTTCAAAAACTATTGGAACGGTTGTAAAGCCTCAAAAAGGATATGTACCACCCCCACTAGTAGGTATTTGGGCGAGATGGCCATACCTACATAACAATTCGATACCAACATTATATGATCTTTTAACCATTGAAACTAAAAGACCTAAATTTTATATCGCAGTTCCTGCAGATAATCCGAAAACGGATTTTGACTTCCAAAAAAATGGATATCCTGCACCAGATAAAATAAGAGAACCTTTTAAAAGTGATAAAGACTACTATTTTAATAACAAATTAAAGGGTCTTTCAAACAAAGGTCATACAGAAATGCTCTTAGATGAATTGGGTAATGAAAGATATTCGCAAGAAGAAAAGTATCAGATTATAGAATTTTTAAAGACTCTATAATCTGATTTAATAATTATTTATTACAATATTTTTCAATAAAATCCCTATAAACAGGAAGACTTGTTCTCCATAACATTTTTTTGAGGTTATGAGCATCTGTATGCAGAGAAAGACTTAGGTTTTCTTGCTTTAACAAACAAGTAAACTTAACCTCACCATATTTTTTATAGGCAATCTGGAGATATTTATTGTTTTTATCCGTAAAAATATCTTTAAAAAGCTTCGAACCTAAAACTTCGGAAACCATTCGACTCTGATCAAAGCTCTCTGGGTGGGTAACTCTATAAATATCGCTATCATCATATCTATGAAAGACTTTCCCTGCATCCATAAACTTTTTACCATTAGGCTCCCCAGAGACCTCCATATATATTGTATTGGCCAACCTAAGTTCTGCACTAACGAGTTCTGCATCTTTATATTTTTCGGCCAGTTCATCTTCCCTTGTTCCAAGATCTAGAACGATTGTATAAAACTCTCTTCCCTTAAAGACGCCATCATCGGGTTGAATACCATCATCCCCTCTTAAATCATGACAAAGATTTAAAGTTTGATTTTCTTCAGAGCAATTGGCATTACCTATTGAATTGGCCAAGCCATTTTCTAGAAGACTCCTATAATACTCATTTTTAGCCGAAGGATCATAATCACTAATTGAGTTAGTAAACCTATTTTTAAAAAACCTTGCTGTATCAACGGTTAGCGCATGATTATACATAAGAGCGATATTAAAAATATCATTCTCAATATTTGATTTCAGATAATCCATATCCTCAAAGTCATATTCGAGAAAGTGTTGAATAGTAAATACTCGTTTATTTTTACTATAGGTAAAAAGATGAACCTTTTTTATACTATCTGAATTTTCTGTTTCAAAAAAATTGGCCCTTGCTAGCAAAGCATAGACAAAGAAAAGTTGTTCGTATTCATTTTGGGTAAAAACCAAAGATTTAAAAGTGGCTTTGTTATTATTATTTTGAAATTCATCGTAAGAGAAGAAAGCATTATAATCTCTATTAACAATTTCCTCTAGCTTACTTTTTTGATCTTCACTTATAACTAAAGAATCAACAAGGAATTTTTTATAATTTTCAAAATCAAATCCTATATAAAGTTTTTCGCCAATTTCCTTTTGATAAAAGCTAATACCACTGATTTCTGAAATTTTTAAAAAGCAATTATTATAACACTGTTTGGTATCTATCACTTCCTGATAATCTTTTAAGAAAGAATTTAGCCTATTATTAATCCCAATTTCAACACTGTTTTTAATTTTAATGGGCTTGTCTTTTTTCTGTACAAGACTTTCATTTTTTACTTTCTTTTTATTAATAAAAAAATTACCCATAGCACCTAAGGCAAAGACAATTATTAAAAGATATACAAAACTTCCAGGATCTATACTCTTTTTCTTTTTCTTACTTTTCTTCTTAGTTGTCTTTTTCTTAGTACGTTTCGGTCTAGGGGGAATGATTTCTTCATTTACCTCGGTAACCTCAAGATGAATCAAAACACCACCAATTTCCACGGGAAATAAACTCGTAAATTCTCTCTTACTCCCTGGAATTATGATATTTCCATTTAAAATGGTTTCTTCTCCTGAGGCAAGTTCTTCAATATAATACTTTCCCAACTCCTTGGTGATTCTAATATGTTCAGCGCCAATTCCCTCAAAATCAAGTTGAATATCGCATTGAGCAGAGGACCCAATTAAGACATCGTTTTTCTGAACCTCATACTGAGTAATTTCATCAATTATTTCTACATTTATAATCATAGCTTTATTTTAATAGTGTTTTTATTCGGTTTCAATGAGATTTATTTAAAATATCATAAAAGACTCTTAGAGCATTTTTTATCGGACCAAAGTCTTCAGAATATTTTTCTAGATAGGGTAATAGCTGATTAGAAAAATCCTCAGAACTTTCCTTAGGTAAAACCGAAGGTAAGTTGTCTATTGCCGTTAATTTAATTTTACCGAAATTATGTTCTACCGTAACAAATGGTTCTTCCAAAGTTGTTGCTTTAGAATATAGAGGAACCATATTACAATCAGAATCGGGATCGCAACTTACATCACTTATCACTTTTAATTTTGATTTCGTTGAATTCAAAGTGTTTCTATCAATAAATGGAGGCATTTTTTCCATGGCCAAAACACAATTAACAAATAGTTGATAATTTAAGATTTGCGGAAAGGGTCCACCTGCAGCTGTATCAACTTTGTCCCATCCAGTGACTTGCCAATCAAGCTCCTTAAGACAATCAAGCGCGCCCTGTCCACTACGTCCGGCACAACCTATAACCATAGCTTCAGGTCTGTTGTTTAGATCTATCTGAGTGTTTTCTTTAATGAACTTAATAAGTGAATCTTTATTTTCAAAGCGTTTGTGCTCTGAAAGAAAACGTAAAATAAATTCTTCATTATCTGCACAACTGAATAAAGATCCAAGAGCGGCACCCACATAGCCTGCCCAATATCCGAAAGCGCACACTCGTCTACCTTCATCATTTGTCATAAACTCTAAATCAATTATCTTTCCACCGCCGGTTTCAAATTTTTGCATAATTTCTCTCCAGCCATCTTGCTCTTTGTACACATGGGCAAAAAAGATATGTCTATGAACGAATTTTTCTACATTTTCAGGTAAGGCCTTTAGGCCAACTACAATTACATTTGAGTCTGCATCAATCCATGAATGAGCCTTAACAATTTGACATCCCACAGCTGCGTAATCATCAGTAGGTATTATAGAATCTTTCCAATCCTCAACGATGACCTTATGTCCAGACTTTAGAAGTTTCTCACAAGCTATTGGATCAAGCGCCCTCCTAAATTCATTCTTCTTTGTTTCAGCTCTTAACCAAAATGTTTCCGCCATAAAACCCTCCATAAAAAAAGGGCCTATATCAGGCCCTTATACTAAATTATCTTCATGATATTATTTTATGGATTATTTTAACACACATTTAGATTTAAAAGTAGTTCCATCTGCAAGTCTTAGGCTACTTGAGTAATTACCAGGCATACCTACTGCAATTGATAAATATACAACCTCATCGTTAAGCTTAACGAATTGAGAAAGGGTTACTTCTTCCTTAGCAACAGTTCCAGCAGCTAGAACTTTTGTAAAACCTCTTCCGTTTAAAGTGTACTCACTTCTAACTTGATCATTTCCAGCTTTCTTTGTTTCAACTGCTAAGTCAGCTACTGAAATTCCTTGCTCATCGACGTAAACAAGACCTTCTAGACTGAAAGTATTTTGATAAACAAGCTCAGTTGTTTTACATTCTACAGAATAGTCTGCAAATGCATTGATTGATAAAAAAGTAAGTGCTCCAATTAATAAACTTTTCATAAGTCCCCTTAATTTAATTATTTTGAGATTTTTTCTCTAATCTTCTTAACATCTTCCTTAGCCCAAAAGAAAAAAGCATGGTTCTTCCACTTGGGTATACACCAAATTTATCCTTTATTAACAGATTAGCCCCATTTTTCAAAAGTAATTTTACAGACTTTTTACTATTTACATAGGCTGCAATGTGAAGAGGTGTTTCAAAGTTTTGGTTTTGAGCATTAATGTTAATATCTTTAGTTAATAAGTATCTCAACACATCCACTTTATAATTTCTGGCAGCCTCGTGCAAAAGAGTATTACCCGTATTATCCGTTAAGTGAAGGTAATTCCCATTTTTACTTAGTTTTTTAAGAAGTGCTAAATCCCCTTTTTTAACCGCCATGAATAGGGACTTTCTTGCCATTAGAGCAGGAATATCCGTTATTCTTGAAACTGACTCACCAAGGGGCTCATTAACTTCAGAGACCATATTTTCATCTACTTTATTAGACCGCAATCCGCAAGAGTCTTCCACAAAGTCTTTTGCACCACGTACTAAAATACCTTCAACCTGATTAGTCAATGCGTTAAAGACAGCAGAGCCGGAGTTTCCTCCATAAGTATCAAGATTAGAAACAAAATATCTTTTGCTTGTATTTTCAAAGACTTTACCACCATCAGTAACCTTTTGAGGTAATCCAGTAGGGTGACCAATAACATAAATACCAGACCCTTGGTTTATTTTCCCCCTAGTTCTATAAAGTAGAGCTCGAGCTTTTTTCACAGGTCTATCCAGTTTAATAACTGCGAAATCTCTAGACTCCTCACCTCTACCGTCAAGCATTGTTTCAATAACTTTTTGACATTTATAAATATTTTCATTTGGAATTAAAACATCGGCCCTATTGTTTTCTTTTTTTACTTTGTAATCAAAGACCCATGAGACTTCCTCACAACCTTTTTGACTGGTGATACAATGACCAGCGGTAACTAAAATATCAGGGCTAATTAGAAAACCTGAACAAGAAGCTGAGGTTGGTTGATCCTTAAATCTTTCTTCTTCGCATAATGAATAGGTATTTTTAAAAGATTGTGGTGGTAATAAAGAATGTTCTCCATCTACATCCAACATATTTTTGTTAGGAATCATCGCAGCTGTTGATTCAGCTAATAATCTCTGAATAGGAGTAGCATCATAGGTCTCTTTTCTATTATCTTCTCCATAAATGACCCTTGTATCTCTGACATCGGCTTGTGCCTGATTTAAACAAGCGACTATAATAATTCCAAAAATTCTTTTCATTGAATCCCCTAATTTTTTCATTAGCCTATGGATTTACGCCTCAAAACTGCTTCTGACACTTAAAATACAGCCTTAATGTAAAGATTTTATGGTTTTTCGTAACCAGAAATTGACACTTAGAAAGCTAAAGTGGGATACTCCCTTAAGTAACTGTAATCACAGGAGAAGAAATGAGTATATATATAAATAGAGTTTTAAACATGAAACATATCAAAGTTATTGGTTTTGATATGGACCACACTTTAGTGAGATATCATAGTGACCGTTTCGAGGAACTAACTTTCAATGAGAGTATAAAAAAACTCATCCAAGATAAAGGCTATCCAGAAAGAATAAAGGAATTCAACTTTGATTTTAATAAGGCCATACGTGGACTAATCGTTGATAAATTTAATGGAAATATCTTAAAGGTTTCCCTATATAATAAAATAAAACATGCATTTCATGGAACTAAGGAACTAAGTTATAAAGAGCAGCTAAAAATATACAGAAGCTCTTCGGTTGATATTGGTGACCCACAATACATGAGTATTGATACAACCTTTAGTATCGCACATACAATACTTTTCTCCCAATTAGTCGATCTTAAAGATAAATATCCTGAATTGAATTTACCTGAATATCCTAACATGGCAGATGATGTAACATATGCGGTAGATATAGCACATAGAGATGGATCACTTAAAAATGCAGTAAAAGAAAACTTAGATCACTATATTATTAAAGATGAAAATATAGTAACTGCCCTTGAAAGATTTAAAGCTTATGGGAAAAAACTTTGGATTATTACCAATAGTGACTACAACTATTCAAAGGCCCTCCTAGATTATACAATTAATCCTTTTTTAAAAAATCACAAAGATTGGAAAGAGCTTTTTGAGATCACCGTTACTCTGGCTTCAAAACCAAAGTTTTTCACTGACACTCCAAACTTTTTGAAAGTAGATCCAGAAACTGCTCTTATGGAGAACTTTGACTCAACTGTAATTCCTGGCATTTACCAAGGTGGTAATGCTATAAAGCTTCAATCAGATTTTAAACTTGAAGGAGATCAGATTCTATACCTTGGTGACCATATTTATGGTGATATCGTAAAATTAAAAAAGGCCATTGGGTGGAGAACTGCTTTAGTCATAGAAGAACTGGATAAAGAGGTTGCTGCTTACAAGTCGACTAAAAATATTAGTGTTGAAATTGATCAATTAATGGATCAAAAAGTTGCAATTGAAAAAATATTAGATGAACTTTATGCTAAGGAACATGAACTCAAAGAAGAAGTCTCTAAAGAGGAGGTATTTAAAAATTTTGACAAAATTGAAGCCATAGATAAAAAAATAGGCACCCTGATAAAGTCCTATGAATCAGCATTTAATCCATACTGGGGTGAAGTTATGCGAGCGGGGGTTGAACCTAGTTTTCATGCTTCTCAAATTGAAAGATATGCTTGTATTTATATGTCAAAGATTTCAGATTTTGCGGATTTTTCTCCTAGAGCGTATTTTAGACCAAAAAAGAGAAAAATAGCTCACGAAAAATAGTTCTTATTTTTTAATAGCTTCTCATAATACAAGGCTTTAGGAGCATTTTTATGTTTAATAAAGCCTTTGTATAGTATTTCGCTTTTAAGTTTAAGGACTTTTCCAACTTCAACTCTCCTATCTTTAGTCAAATTTCCGTTTTCAAGGAGATAAATTAAAGTTGTTATCCTATATTCATCCATTGCAAAGTATTTCCGACTAAGCTGATCTTCATGCCCACCATATTTTTTAATTAAATGATCTTCAATAAATCCGATCTTGTATAGATTTAAAATTCTTAACCATAAGTCATAGTCTTCACAAACAATAAAATCCTCTTTAAATCCACCAAACTCATCAAATAAGCTTTTCTCCATCATCACAGTTGAAGGTGAAATAAGGCACAAGTTTAACGAGGGTAAGAATTGATCACCTCCTCCTTTTTTATGTTTTTTCATTGGATTGACTCTTATTCCATTTCGAACCCAAATTTCTTCCCCATGACACCATCTGAAAATATTTTTATTTAAAAAGTTAATCTGCTTAGCGATCTTATCCTCAAGCCACTCATCATCTGAATCTAGAAAGGCAATGTACTCGCCCTTCGATCTTGCAACTCCAAAATTTCTAGCGAAAGAAACACCCCTATTTTTATCTAGTGTAAAAAATTTAATAGAATTTTTATTAAGAAAGTCACCAGTTCCATCACTAGAACCATCATCAACAACGATAAGCTCAATATTAGAATAGGTCTGATTTTCAACCGATAATATAGCTCTTTTAAGAACTTCTAATCTATTAAATGTAGGAATAATGACACTAACTAAAGGTTTTGAATTCATCATAGATTTTATTATAATTTTCAATTTCAACTTGCTTAAAACTCAGAATATCATCTAACTGATCACAATTTTTTGTACCTACCAATGAGAGATCAACATTTTTAAGAGAATGGTAGAGGGCATATTTTTTAAGATCTACATTAAACTTATCCGAGATTTCTTCGCAAAATCGAACTTTATCTCTCCAATTACTTTTTTTCCACCAAGGGGCCCAAGAACGAGCATCAGATCTTTCATGTTTGCGGTTTGGTGAAATTTTTCCACTGAGAATCCCCTTGTCAAAAGTTCCCCATCCCATTAAAAACTTGTTATCCGTATCAAACTTTAGATCATTAAACCCATTATTAAAAAGATTGTATTCACTTTGAAAATAATTGATTTCACAAATTTCATTTGCCTTCTCTATTTCGGAGGGGTTGGTGTTGCAAAGCCCGATGTGTTTAATTTTATCTTTAGTATTTAAAAGAGCCTCGAGTGTGTATCGAATATCCATATTTTTATCAGGCCAATGAACCATATAAATATCAAAATACTCTAACTCCATTCTTTTTAGAGAACTTTCTAGCATCTTAACAACGACACCTGGCTCATTTGTTAAATTTACTCTTTTGTTATCATGCCAGGTCACCCCACATTTATTGACAACACAAATGGAATCTCTCTTTTGCTTTATGGCCTGACCTAGTACCCTTTCGCTTTCACCAAAACCATATATAGGGGCCGTATCAAAATATTTAATTCCCCTTTCAATAGCATACCTTACAAGGCTCTCTGGTTTCTCGATAGGACCAAAACCATAACCACCGGCTTCCCCACTTAAAGCAGCACCACCAAAACCTATTTGTCCTCTTAATTCATTCATGGCAATAACCTATAGATAATCAACTAAAATGTAAGGCCTTACTTTACATTACTTATAATTAATTTTAATAAAACCCTATGAAATGTTTTATTTTTGCTCATCGCGGCGAAGCCCAAGAATTTATATCGTTCTTTAAATTAAAAACTGATGATCAAGTTTTTTACACAAACCAGGAAATTTGCCTTTTGATAACAGGAGAAGGTCCATATGAGGTATTTACTAAGCTACCCTACTATGTAGCCAAGTTTAATATAAAGGAAATCATAAATTACGGTATTGCTGGTAGTTTAACTCAAAAAATTAAGCTCAATGAAATAATAGCGGTAAGAACAGCTTATGCTTTCAACCAGGAAGCTGTTTTTCATTCATATCCAGTAAACATAGAGAATCAGAAACTGGACTGTATTACAACATTTGAAAGAGTTTTAAATGATGAATTTGCAAATACACTTTCTCATTTTGCCCATATTGTTGATCGTGAATTATGGGCCATTGCAAAAATTTCCAACCAATATAAATTAAAAATTAATTGTTTTAAATTAATATCTGACCACGCTGGATCAAACACTGAATGTTTTGATTTAAAGCAAAGAGCAGAGCTTTTTTCTAAAACTATGCTTCAACATTACAAAGAGATATCTTCCAAAAAACTTGATTTTATTTCTGAACAGAACCAGGACGATTTTAAATTGCCATTTAAAACCAGTTTTACTCAAAACAAGGCAATTCATACATTGGCCAATAAACTTAATAGTCCACTCAACCTGCTGCTTAAAGATTTCAACGATCAGGATGATTTAATTCCAAATGCTAATTTGTTTATCGAATACCTAAAGAACAAATTGAATCCACTCAGACCTATTATAAATAAGAATTTGAACGACTATTCCCGAGGGCTTACGAGTATTGGTGCAAAGGTTGAGTTTGATAGAAACCTAGAAAAAGAGACCTTCAAATTAAACTTCGAAATCAATTCACAAACTAATATTGAAAAATTGAAAAATGAACTTGAGAATTTGAATTATTCTGACTTCACAAATATTTTATCGGGAGATTTTGATGTTTAAAAATGTCTTCATAGAAAATGACATTAAAACAAATCCAAAGATTTCCACCATTCTTGAAAAAATAAAGTTTGATGAAATCAAGTATATTGATTCAATCAATGATGTATGGGGAAAGGTTAAAAAGCCTTATCTACAAAAAAGAGAAAGCCTTAATTTATTTTTGGGAAATAAAAAAGGCCAATTAGTTAAAGAAGCTCCTGCAGCCTATGGAATTGGTAAAGAAAAACATTTTTATTTTATACATGCCTACAATTGTATTTATGAATGCCAGTACTGTTATTTGCAAGGATATTTTAACACACCTGATATTGTTTTATTTATAAATCACCAGGACATCATTAAAGATATGGAAAATACCATTTCTAATTACCCCGATGCTTGGTTTCATGCAGGTGAATTCTCTGATTCCCTAGCTTTATTAAACATTACTGATGAGTACAAAGAATATTATAAATTCTTTCAAAAAAATCCTAAAGCCAAATTAGAACTTAGAACCAAAGCTGTTAACACAAAAAAATTATTAGAGCTTCCCCCACTGCCTAATATATATGTAAGCTTTACCATAAGCTCCCAAACGAACTCCAGAGTTTTTGATACAAAATGCCCAAGTCTAAAAGCAAGATTGAAGGCCATAAAGACCTTAGCCGATAATGGTTTTCAGCTTGGTATTCATCTGGACCCTATTATTTTCACTGATAACTTCAAAGAGGAATATAAAGAACTCTGTCATTTATTAAAAGAAATCATACCTCCAAAACAACTAGGATATATTTCAATTGGAGTTGTAAGGTTTACGAAAAATGTTTACCGTGAAGTGGAAAAGAACTATCCACAATCTCTTATTTCAAAACAAGAATATGTAAAAAGTTTTGATAACAAGATACGCTATAATAAACCCATGCGAATGTGGATGATGAATTATGTAAAAGAACAACTCATCGACACTTTTGACCAGGATAAAATTTACTTTTGTATGGAAGAGTAATTAAATTGCCTCTCCTTTATAATCCATTTGATTATAAATCCAATCTTTATACTCTCCTAAATTTACAATATAGGTTTTATTCTCTCCTTCAAGGGTAGAATGAATCCCTATAAGTTTTAATTGGCCGGCTTCTTCTTTATAGACAGGTCCACCTGAATCACCAATAACGCTTGATGAATCTTTTAGAATAAAGTTTCGCTTATTAAAAGTAACTGATTCAAATGTTGGATTAGTCCACGTTCGTACATTTTCATTATTTCTTCCACCAAACCCAATTCGCTCTAAAAAGCTTAATTCTGAAATATCAATATCGTCATAAATTTGCTCTAGAGACGTAAAGTGTGGAAGATCTTCATCAATATAAATAATTGCAAGATCATTTTCATACAGTGATTTTTTAGGATTATACGATGGATGAACGTGCCAACTATTTACAGTCCGAACAGAGTCGGGAGTACGATAATCATCGCCTAAAATCAGAACAATATCTTCAGCACAATCCACACAATGGGCAGCAGTAATTAAAGTTCTCGCTCCTATCGCAACTGCGGTAGATGTATATACTTCAGTACCTCTCTTAACTTCAATAATGAAACTTGAATTGAACCTTGTCCAATTGATTTCTGTATTTTGAGAAATAAGGGTTGATTGCATAAAAGACTCCTTTTTCATGAATCCAGTTTTGCCCATTGGGGCCACTTGCAACATCCTAGTTTATTATAACAAAATTCTCTAGAGGCAATATGGCCCTGCTACTAAAAATCAGGTAAATTATCGAGATATGAATAAAAACGACGAAGCAAAAATTTCACGGTGCCAGTATGACCTTGAAAATAAGGGCTTTTCCAAGCTTAAACTAGACTTACCGACTAAACTTAAACGCGCCGTAAAAAATGAAGATTTCCCAATAATTGACAAAATTGTTAAGGAAATGACAGATCCACCAAATCTTCTTTTTAATATTATGTCAAAATTTTGTGACGTTAAGGAAATTGAATTTATTATTTCTCTTCGAGATGCCCAAAATGAATGGGAAGAAGATGGTATTTGGCATGATGATGGCTCTAGGATAATGGCCTTTTCCTTAAGTTTAACCCTAGGACCAGTTGAAGGAGGAATCCTTGAAATAAGAAAAAAAGGAGCTGAAATTTCTCATAAGATTCCAACTCCAGATTATGCAAATATTATCATTTTTAAAACAGGCATTTCTAACTTTGAACACAAAATAAATAAAGTGACTAAAGGTAAACGCCTTATTATTGCAGGCTGGTGTTATCCAGAACGAGGTATGTTTTAACCCTTTACTATTTCTTCAGCTTGGTCAATAAAGCCAGGATTTGATAGCCCATTTTCCTGCGCAACAACAACCGCATCTTCAAAACTCATCCCTCTATACTTGGTAAGATAAGTGATTAACCAACCTGCTACTCTATTTGCCGAACCACAATGGATAAAAAATGGCTCATCAGAGTTCAGCATACCCGACAATCTTTCACAGTTTTGTGGTATTAATTCACCTGCCTCTACGATAGGAAATTGAACATATTCAAGACCAAGATCTTTAACTTTTGAAATTTCTTGAGAAAAATCCATTTCTGCTTCATTTCTAAGATTGATAATTTGCTTTACCCCAAGATCTTTAATAGCATCCCAAGAATTGTCAGATGGTTGCCCAGCTAAATAAAGATTATCAACTTTCCATAGATGCATTAAGCCTGGTATCGTTGTAATTCTTTTTCCTTCCATGTCAATCTCCTTATAATTATAATGTCTAATTATAGCCTAATATTTTAGCTTTAAATTATGATCCAAATCATAAACAATTTCGGATGTGATAGTTTATCATAACATACAATAGAATGGAGTTAATTATGAATTTAAAAGAATTTTATGACAAAGACACTTATACTCTAACTTATCTGCTATGGGATGAAGAAACAAAAGAAGCTATTATAATTGACCCTGTACTTAACTTTGATCAGGCAAGTGGAAAAATTCACAAGGCAAGCCTTAACACTCTCACCGAATTTATTGACTCCAATAAACTCAACCCAACCTATTCCCTGGAGACTCATGCTCACGCCGATCATTTATCCTCGGCTAAAGAATTAAAAAAGATTTATCCAAACATAAAAATTGGTATTGGTGAAAATATTAAAGAAGTTCAATCCGTTTTTAAGCCGATATTCAATCTTAAAGACTTAAACACTGATGGTGATCAATTTGATATCCTCCTCAAAGAAGGAGAAGAAATTTCAATTGGAAAGGAAAAGCTAAAAGTTATCTTTACCCCCGGCCATACTCCAGCTTGTGCAAGTTATTATATCGCTGGAATGGTTTTTACAGGTGATGCACTCTTTATGCCCGATTATGGAACAGGAAGATGTGACTTCCCTAAAGGATCCGCCAAGGATTTATACAATTCAGTTCATAACAAACTTTATAATTTACCGGATGATACAAAAGTCTATACAGGTCATGATTATCAGCCTGGTGGACGTGAATTAAAATTTGAAACGACAATAAAGGAAAGTAAGGAATCAAATATACAATTAAAAGCAAACACTTCTGAAGCTGAGTATATAGAGTTTAGGACCTCAAGAGATAAAACCCTTAATGCACCAAAACTTTTATTACCTAGTATTCAAGTAAACATAGATGCTGGGGAACTTCCAAAACCAGAGAGTAATGGAAAGTCCTATTTAAAGACACCAATTAATTTTGAATAATTTTAACCGTCCCCTTTGTGTGGGGATGAACTTAAAGCCAAAGTAAACAACTGAAGCACCAAGCTGTGTTATATACAGGTTCGACTAGAAGGCGTTAGTGCAGTTATTATTTTTTGTGGAAAAAAGGAAAATAAAAAGTATCGAGAGCTTGGAAGCTCTTGAAACTATTGATGTAAAAACGGGTTAATCTTTCACTTCCAGACTTTGTCTTTAAGCTCATCCCCATTCAAGTAGGTTAGTTTTGAATAATTTTTGATCTATTTCAAAAAAACAATACAACCCAGACATGTAAAAACAGCGACTTAAGTATTGAATTTTGGTATATTATTTGAATGATTAATCCTTAAACTAATTAAGGGCGATATCATGTTTAAAAATCTTTTTGTCATTAGCTTATTTACCCTCAGCTTTCATACTTCAGCTATCACGCTCGAGGACAAACAAGCCTTTTGCGAAATGAAGGCCGTAAACTTTGAAACTGCTATCATGGACTATATTAAACAAAGAGATTTAACTGGTCCGCAAGGTGTATTCACAGCTATAAATCAACTTGAAAAATTATTTAAAAATAATAAGACCTATCAAAACTTCAAAGATCCTGAAATTATGGATATGGATATTTCAAGTCTAAGTGATGATATGTTGCTACTCCACACTAAAGGCGTAAAACCGATACAAGGAGATACAACGAGTGTTGACACATTTTTGCAAAATCATTATATCGAATCAGGAAACTCCATAATAACTAATCCCAATTCCCCCGACAAAAAACAGATAAAAAAAGTTTTTATAAGTTACTTGATGGGTCTAATAAAAGATGTCCCTAAAGACCAACAATTAAAGCTTTTAGAAGATACGATAATTGGGCAAACAAAATATAATCAAGATGAGATAGGCTTTTTAAGCACAACCCCAATTAGTATAGAGACTATTGAAGAACATAGTGGAATTGATAATCTCGCTAATTCGGACTTTATAGTTCATCTTTCATATGAAAGGGCCAATAAAGACTCTCTGTCAGCATTCTTAGTCAAAGTAATAAAAGATGGAAAAGAACTATCTTTCTTTAGTATTAAAGACCTTGGATTATCCTTAAATAATGAATGCAATTACCTTTTTAAGTCAACGCAAAACTTTGATCCAATTTTTGGGTCGACGGTGATAAAATACCAAAAGAGGGGGAATAAAGAGGTGACTGAAATAGAAAGAGCGGCCATAGAAAGTAAGACTCATATTATTTATCCCCCAGCGAAGACCCAAAATAGTGAGGCGACAATTGAATAAGGCAAGATTTACTATTCACTTTAATAAGATAACACTAATGCTTATTATAAGTATTATGAGTTTAAATACATTTGGAAAAACCACCCACAACGCTTCAGAAGAAATTCTTTCATATCTCGACTACTCGAATGATGAAAGAACCATCCAAATCTATAAATACAACCAAAATAGTGATTCACAATATCAATATCACGTTCTTCATGGATATACAGAAAGTTGTCACTATATGTGGCCATTCGTAAATGAGATAACCGCAAAAGGTCATTCTCTTAATTGCTTAGAACTTCCAGGCCATGGAAAATCATCAGGTAAACGCTACGATATTGATCATTTTGATACATACACCCACCATATAAAAGCTTACATTAAAAATTTAAACGAGAATAAAAAACATATATTTATTGCTCACTCAACTGGTGCAGTAGGTATTACCAACTATTTAAAAGAATACAATGATAATCCATTTGAGCATATTTATTTAATTTCGCCTTTAACAAGGCCTGCCTTTTGGAAAGCAGTTAGGAATTCAATTCCCATGTTATCTATATTATTTGATAATATCAGAAGATTTGAACAAATTAGAAGTGAGGATTACAATAACACAAGAGATACTGATCCTGATTATCATGCTTACTTACCTATTAATTGGACAGAAAATTGTATTAACTTTGTAGAAGCTCAAAACTCTAATGCAAACTATGACATAAATAATGTCACGAGTATTTTTGGCTCAAGTGATGCAATCATTGATTATAAACATGGTATGAAAATGTATGATTCGTGGTTTCCAAATAGTAAAGTTCAATTAATTGAAGGTGGTCCACACCACCTCCAATTTGGTGATCCAAAGATCACTGGTAAATTATTTGAAATTTTACTTAAAGACTATTAAAAGCTTCAACAATGGCCTTTGTATCCATCCCATTTTTAGTATATAGCTCATCTGCCGTATAAGCAGACTGACCAAAATTACCGGCGACCCCAATTGATTTTAATTTAAATTCAGAGCCTTCTAACTTAAGCTTATGAGTTAACTGTGCCCCTAAACCTCCAATTAATTGGTGATCTTCAACAGTAATAAGTTTCTTAGATTTATCAACCCAAGATTTTATAGTTTGGACATCCATAAAGTTAATACATGGTGAATTTATAACGGTGATATTTTTTCCTGAACTTTCAAGTTGATCAGCAGCTTCTAAGGACTTAAAGAGTGTTGGTCCAGCAGAAACAATAACACCATCATTTCCCTCTTTTAAAACTTGAGCTTTAGCTAACTGATATTCAATCCCCTCACCTAGGCTCACAGGAAAATTTTCTCTTCCAACGAAGAATATATAGCTATAAGCTTGCTTATTATTTTCTAAATTTTTAGCGATATCTTTTAGTGCAAGATACATAAGCTCTTCTGCTTCTTCAGAAGTAGATACAACAACTGCCTTAGTGTTAGGAATGGAAGAAACTGCACTTAAATAAGTTAGTGACTGATGACTTGCTCCATCTGCTGCATCTTGAAAACCGGTGTGAGAAAAAACAGCGACCATGGGACAGTTAGATAAAGATGCCATAATTAATGGAAGATTACCTTTAGTCACACCAAATGCTGAAAATGTATCAACGATTGGAATAACTCCTGCCTTGCTTAAACCAGCACCATGGCTGACCATATTTGCTTCAGCAATTCCCACGTCTAAAGAACAATCAGGAAATTCTTTTTGAAAAGCCGCCATTCCAGTTGATCCTTGCAGATCTGATGAAACTGAGAATACAGGAAAGCCTTCTTTCTTTGCCTTAATTGCTCCACGCGCTAGACCAGCTTGTGCCTTTTCCTTTTTGATTCCAGTGTCCGTTTTGGTGTTTGCTTCTGGTTTTATAGTTAACTCTTTGGCCCATGTTATAAGTTCTTCAGGAGTGTTATTATTTGTAATTTCATCTAAAAAGCTAAAAATATCTTGAGAATAAGCTTTTATAGGAAAGCCATGTCCACCGGATGCACTCTCCTCAGTGCTTTTAACCCCATATCCTTTAACCGTTTTCACCCATAAAAATACTGGTTGACCACCTAGTGCAATTTCTTCAGCTTTTTCAATAGCATGGTAACATGCGGTTAAATCATTTCCATTTTCAACTTTTACACTTTTCCAGCCAAGTGCCTCTAAAGACTCGAAAGTTCCTTCCATAGCAAAGCTATCTTCACTAATTCTACCTGAAAGTTTGGTATTATTATCAGAGATGATTAAAACAAAAGGATTAAGTTTCCCTTTCTTGGCCAGACCAGGAATAGCGGCAAAAGACTCTTTTGCCTCTCCTTCCATACTTGCACCATCACTCATACTCACAAATGTAACTCTATCTCTTCCAACAATTTTATCACCGTGAGCCAGTCCCTGAGCTTGGGGAAGAGAAGAACTTAGTGGTCCATTTGATAATAGAACCCCTTCAGGATAAAGATGAGATTCACCATGTCCTGTTAGTTTGGAATTGATAGACCTAAAGCCTTTAAGTGAATTAAGATCTAAATCTCCAAAACCAAGATTTGCTCTTAAGGCATAAATCCCATTTTCTGCATGACCAATATCATTAATAAAATTATAATGATCAAACCAGTTATCTTTTCTAAACATAAAAGCATGAAGGGCACTCATACACTCCGCCATGGCAGCTGGTCCACCCCAGTGACACGCAGCCCCACCATTCACTGCTCCTAAATTCATAAGAGCAAGAAGTGCTCTTGTCTTAACAGGATCACCACAAACTACCGTTTCACCTTTTAAGTTTTTAATTTCTGTAGCATATTTTGGCCCTGACTTAGGAGTATTTGCCAAAAAGGTTTTTAAATTCAATGGTTTAGAGTTCATAGGTTCGTATCCTTTTGAGTTAGAAATTTGCCATAATTAAATAATAAGCCAACTAAGTAGGCAAGATTTAAGTTTTTGATTTTTTACAATTTATGACTTGCATTATTGTTCAAACCACAGTAATTTATCTGCTCTTAACTTTAGAAACAAACTTATAAAGTATATAAAAAGGGTATAAATTATGGCACGTACATGTGATTTAACTGGAAAAAGAAGACTTAAAGGACATAAAGTATCTCACTCTAATATCAAAACTAAGATGCAACAAGAAGTTAACCTTCACACTAAAAGAGTTTTTGATCCAGAGACTGGAAGAACGGTAAAATTAAGATTATCAGCTAAAGCAATCAGAACTTTAGACAAGTTAGGTTCTTTATCAAAATTCTTAAGAAAATATGGTCCAAACGCTTAATTAATTTTTTTTAATTATTTTTCAAAATAAAAAGCCCCTTTTTAAAAGGGGCTTTTTTTGTATTAAAACGATAAAAGATAGAAATTATAAAATTTCACAATCATAACCTGCAAAATGCTGGTTAATATCTTCACATTTAATATTCTTACTAGAAGTTCCAACTTCATTATTTATAAGTACGGCCATAATTTCGACAGCATGCTTAATATAAGCTGATGGCTCTTTTTTCGTAATTACAGGGTGAACTTCAGAAAACTTATTTGTCCACTTCAGTAGCAATTGTAACTTTTCTTTTTGAGTCGATGCCTTCAAAGATATTATTTGATCCATAATATAAGCAAAAGATGCTCCTACTTCATGAATTGCTTGAAAGTCTGGAGTATTACAATCACTATCTTGACCATAGTTATAACTGCTATCCATTCTTATTTGAGCTGTATAGGAAAAGTATTTTTTTGTTCCATCTCCATATGTTGATGAATTCAAATCTCGATTATTCTCCATACACTCAACCCCATCAAGGGAGCGTTCACTTTTAGAATTTGTATAAAATGCAATTAAATCGGCAAAGCCTTCATTCATTGCTCTAAGAGTAAAATTCTCATGGGATTTATCCCTATCCTCAAAATAATGATTCTTTAAAAGACTTTCTAATTTATTCTCTTTGAAACATGATCCAACTTTGTCATGTACGTGACCAATTTTACTACTAATTAAAGTATTAAAAACATGATGGCCATATTCATGAGCACCAACCATTGGAATTTCCCAAAGAGGAGCTGCCATAGCTGCCTCTTCACTTTCAGGTAAAAATGCTAAAATCTTATCTCTTCCAAAATAGAACGCGTTATCAGTTCTATATTGGCTTTTAATTTCCCTATTATTAGCTCCTCCTAAAAAGCTTTGCTGTAGTTTAAATTTTAATCCGACATGAACTGTTATCGGATCAATTTTTATTTCAGGATCAGCTTCTTTAATTTTATTAAATGTCTGCGTAACAACTTGAGAGATATTTAATCCAGCACTCTCGTAAAAATTTCCAGTAAATGTACCAGAGTTTTCACATATAAATAAATCATTACCAGCATTTTCAGTTATAAAATCATATTCTTTTATAATTTCGTAATTTTTATATTCATCTGACCATTTATAGTCATACCCATAAAGCATTTCAGAATCATATAAAGAAGTTTTAATTGGACCGTTATTATTAGATTGAATAATATTTCCAAAGAACTGATTTTCAAGATCATAAGTGACAAAATTATCCCTACTTTCAAAATATCGAGAGAAACTAAAGTTTAAATCAGAAAAGCTTTGAATTCCTACACCACAATTATTTTGTGCTTTAACTAAAAACTTAGGTGTATTTCCATCAACAAATTCTTTCCATTGATCTTCTTTACTCTTATTACTACCACCGGTTTTCCCCCCACAACTTATTAAAGAACTAACAAGTAGTACCTGGCTTACTACAAAAAACTTCCCCATTTTAATCACCCCCTATTTTTTCTATTTTATTTTAATAAAGTTTCTAAGTTTAAAATCATCTACACTTTGAGCATTTTCATTTTCACGAGTGATTAGAAGACAACTTTTACCTTCCATATCTATATATTCCCCTATGACAGAACATGAAAACTTATTAGCATCTTCTGTAATTAAAGAATTTATAAGAAGAACTAAAATTTCCATACTTGCCTGCATATAAGTACTAGGCCTAGCTTTTTCCAATTTGGAATGAAATTGAGAAAGATAATTTCCCCAAAAAAGTAACAGTTTTAATTTAAGATCTTTATCGCTAGTCACTTTTGCGATCATATGATTCGCCATATAGGCAAAGCTGGCACCTGCTTCATGAATTTTTTGAAAGTTAGGTGTATTACAATCCCTATCAGCTTCAATCGCTACCATTGAGTCCATAACTTCTTTGGCCTTAGCTGAAAAATATTTTTTAGTTCCATCACCATAAATTTCAGAAGAAACTTCTCTGTTTTTTTCGAAACATCGAACTCCTTTTAATCCACGCTCATGATCTTCATTAGTGTAATAAGCTATAAGATCTGCAAATCCTTCGTTAATGGCCCTAAGGGTAAATGCCTGCGGTCTAATATCTCGAAATTTACCTTGGCTAAGTTGTAAATCTTCTCTCTTATGTCCATTAAAGCAGTTTCCAATGAGTTCTGACTTACTTCCGATTTTAGAATTAACTAAAACATTAAAAATATGATGTCCGTATTCATGAGCTGCGACCATAGGAATTTCCCATAATGGAGCCACGAATTTTCTTTCTTCACTCTCAGGTAAGAAAGCAATCATTTTCTTTTGCCCATTATAGAAGGCATTGTCAGTATCTATTCTCGTTTCTTTTTGTTTATTTTTTTCTCCACCATGGAAGCTTTCTGTAACAGAAATAATAGGAGCGACATAAAGAGTTAGTTGTCCTAAATCCAATTTCGGATATACTTCTTTAACTTTATTATAGGTCTTTGTAATAGTGTAACTAATACTTAATCCAGCATTTTCATAACTCTTTTTGTCATAAGAATCTAGACCAGGACATATATCTAGTTTTTTACCCTTTTTACTAAAAGAATAGTCAGTCATACTTACAGGGAAATATCCTCCCAATTCTTCATAGTACTTATTGGTTAACTCATAACTAATTTCTGAACCATAAATACTTTTAACTAATGGACCTTGTTTTTCACTCAAAATGAAAGAACTTTGGATTTGATTTAGAAAATTCAATTCAACCAAATTAGAAGTACCGTTACGGTAGCGGAAAATATAAATATGACTATCGTTTTCTGGATTAAATTCTTTATTACAGTTTTTGACTTCTTTAAAAAGAGGAATTGGAGTACCACCTTTTAAATACTCGCTCCATGAATTTGAACGGGAATTATTAGATTCTTTCCCACATCCAAATATAGAAAGAACCATAAAAAGGCCAACACCAAAAGATTTAAAATTCAAAGGAATCTCCTAAGCACAATAATAGATATTGCGTTCTACTATTTATGAATTCCCAGAACAATTAAATTGAAGATTTTACAGAGATCTTAATATTTAACATTTATCAAATTCAATTCTAGACAAATTAAATTTAGTTCAATTACAATTTAGCTAAGTGGGGAAAATAACAAGGATGTTAAATGAAAAAAGTAATTCTATTTACTGGGATGCTCATCTCAGG
Organism: Flavobacteriaceae bacterium; assembly: GCA_964215955.1. Lineage (GTDB taxonomy): Bacteria > Bdellovibrionota > Bacteriovoracia > Bacteriovoracales > Bacteriovoracaceae. Next base: position 161,704 of record CAXPDR010000031.1, on the reverse strand, counting down.
TCATGTCTTTGCCAATGAGCTGGCAAATTTACAACACAACCTAAACACCGTGTGGACTTGCCTTGCAGCCTTTATGGTATTCTTTATGCAGGCAGGCTTTGCATTAGTCGAAATGGGTCTAACTAGGTCTAAAAACTCTATCAACATTATCATGAAAAACCTTATGGATTTTTCAATTGGAAGTTTACTCTTCTTCTTTATTGGCTATGGATTAATGTTTGGAAAAACTAATGGTATATTCGGAACGACAGACTTTTTACTTAGTGGTGTCACTGGTGACTCATGGAGTTACACTTTTATCCTTTTTCAAACCGTTTTTGCTGCCACGGCTGCTACCATTGTTTCTGGTGCCATGGCAGAACGAACCATTTTCACCAGCTATTTACTTTACTCGGTTATCATAACTGGCCTTATATATCCAATTTCTGGATCATGGGCCTGGGGCTCGCTTGCAAACGGCTCTGGTTGGCTTGAGAATCTCAGTACAGGGGCGTTTATAGACTTTGCAGGCTCTACGGTAGTTCACTCATTAGGTGGTTGGCTTGCTTTAGCTGGCGCTATAACCATCGGACCAAGAAAAGGAAAGTACGGCCCAAAAGGTGTTGTAAGAGCAATCCCAGGTCATAATATTCCATTTGCGGCGTTGGGAGTTTTTATCCTTTGGTTATCTTGGTTCGGCTTTAATGCAGGCTCTACCACCGTTGGCGATGGCTCAATTGGAAGAATTGCTTTTATTACAAATATTTCTGCCGTTGTAAGTGCTATTACGGCCATGCTTCTTTCATGGATTAAATTTAAGAAACCAGATGTTACAATGAGCTTAAATGGTGCTTTAGCAGGGCTTGTTGGTATTACCGCAGGATGTGCAAATGTAGCATGGGAAGGTGCTCTCATTATAGGAATAGTTTCAGGAGCCTTAGTTACCTTTTCTGTAATTTTTATCGATACCAAATTAAAAATCGATGATCCTGTAGGTGCAATTTCTGTCCATGGAATCTGTGGTGCTTGGGGGACAATTGCCGTAGGCTTACTTGGAGCAGAAAAATCATTAGGTATTGGTGATGCAAACACAGGCTTATTTTATGGTGGTGGATTTAATCAGCTGATTAGTCAATTCATAGGAGTTATTTCTTTTATGGCCTGGGCCCTAGTTACAGGTTTTATATTATTTAACCTTATTAAAAAACTTTACGGCCTTAGAGTAACCCCTGATGAAGAATATGTCGGCCTTGATATAGAAGAACACGGCCTTGAAGCTTATTACGAATCTAAATAAAGGAAAATTATATGAAAATGATAGTTGCAATTGTTCAACCAGAAAAATTAAACAGAATTAAGAAGCTTTTATATAAAAACGAAATCAATAGATTTATTATTAATGATTGCTACGGCCATTCTGATGAGGACTCTATTATTGAAACCTATCGTGGTGTAGAAATGGAAATAGATCTTAAAAAGAAAATTAGAATCCAGATGGCAGTTAACGATGAATACGTAGATAAGGCGGTTGATGCCATTCTTAAAGGTGGTAAGTCAGGAAATATAGGAGATGGAAAAATCTTTGTTTACCCGATTGAGCGTTGTTATAGAATTTCCACAGGAGAAGAAGGTAGTGACTCTATCGGGAATTAAAATATAAAAAAGCCTCTTGACTGATCTGTACCCCTTTTAAGGGACACAAAAATAAAAGCCCCATCTGTGATATGATGGGGTTTACTATTTTAGGAGTACAGAAATGCACAACTTATCAAAATCACAAAAGAGTGAACTTCTCAAAAACCCAAATGTAGAGAAAATAACAGATAAACATGTTGTTTTTACTTCAAAGTTTAAGGTTCAAGCAGTTGAAGCTTATTTATCAGGTCAAAGCCAAGACTTAATCTTTTCAAAGGCAGGAATAAATCTCGACTGGTTTATTCCATCTTATGCTCGTGACAGTATAAAAAAGTGGAAGAAAAAGTACACAGAGCAAGGTGCAGAGTCTTTTTATGTTGAAACTCGAGGTCTTGGAGCAACAGGACGCCCTAAAAATGAAAACTTTAATGAATTAACCTATGAAGAACTCCTTGCAGTTGTAGAGATTCAAAAGGAGGTCATCTCTGACTTAAAAAAGAGGAACGCCTTAGCGAAAAAGAAAAGGTTAAAGAGCTAATTGTTAAGGCGCGAGAGCTCAACCCTAAGCTACGTTTAAATCAGCTTCTTTACTATTTTAATTTATCGAAAAGCTGGTTTTATACAGAGTTTACCAAGATGAATAGTCGAGATAGAGAGACTTACAAGATACTTAACAAGTATTTTACTAAGGATAAGGAGAAAGCTGGGATTAGACAGTTGAAAATGCAAATTGAGCTTGGCTGTGGAGAAGTAATTAACCATAAAAGAATTGCAAGAGTTAAGAAAAAGTATGGACTCATAACTAAAATAAGACAGGTTAATAAATATAGAAAGTTTGCTAAGAAGAAGGCTGAACATGAAACATGCCCCAATTTAGTAGAGCAAAACTTTAAAAATTTACAGCCTGATCAAATTTACTCGACCGATATTACTGAATTAAAATACAATCGTAAGAAGGCTTACCTAGCAGCAGTTAAAGATCTTGCAACAAAGGAAATTGTAGGCTTCAAAGTATCTAGTCATATAAATATAGACCTTACAAATACGGCAATGGATAGGGCGCTAAAAAAATTATCAGAGAAAGAATTAGAAGAGCTAATTGTCCACTCAGATCAAGGGTTCCACTTTACTCATTTTTCTTTTAGAAATAAGTTAGATGCTCTCGGAGTAACTCAATCGATGAGCCGTAAGGGGAATTGTCTTGATAATGCACCCATAGAAAGTTTTTTTGGACTTCTTAAAGATCACTTAGAATTAAATAAGTGTAAAGATTTAAAAGATGTTACTCGAGAGGTGACAAAAAAGATGAAGTATTATAATGAAAAACGACCGCAGTTAGGATTAAAAAAAATGCCCCCGACTGAGTATCGGAGGCATCTTAGTTTTTAACTTGGGCCTTTTATTAACCTGTCCTTTTTTTGGGGTACAGATCAGACAGCTAGAGGCTTTTTTAAACTACACGATATAGCATATAATATTCAATATCTTTTTTCTTTGTAAATTCTTCGAATTTTTCACCAGTTTTTTTACAAATAAAGGCTATATAATAAGGGTTTTGTGTGGTTCCAAACCAAGTTAGCATAAACCAGCCAAACCAACTATACTTAACCTCAATATCCAATTCATCTTCACTTGAAGCAATTGAGGTTCCTACACTGCTTTTTTTATATAAATCTCCATCAAGATAATTTTTCGACATAAAACACTCCACTTATTCAACAATTATATCTACTTTATAAATTCTAATTCCTCAACTTGAAATCCCCACAAATTCACACTGTGATCGCTAGTAAATTCTAAAGTAACTTCATCACCGCGAACAAAATCAGATACAAAATTATTACCTTTACCTTGTACTTTTTGAATAACAATCCCTGTTTTGTCTTTAATTTTTAAATAATCGTAGTTTTCTTCGGTTTCAAACTCTTTTACCAAAACTCGAATAAATTTAGCCCCTGTTAACTTAAATGTCTTAGAATAATTTATATTGTTGGCATATGGATGTCTGGATTCAAATGTAGTGACTTTAATTTTTTGCCATTTATTTGGATCTGGTTTTGATGGCCTAGGCTGTTTCAATTTTTTCAAAAAATATTCTGCATTAACTCTCCCACCACCAATTGTTGTTTTATCATAAGCCGGTGAAAAAACCGAAGTGGCGAGTAAATCCCTTTTTAATTCGAGAAAAGTTGGTAGACCATGTTTTGCTAAATAAAGACCAATAACTCCAGAGACATGGGGTGTGGCCATAGATGTACCAGAGAATGTATCATATTTTCCACCAGAAGTTGTCGAAAGTATATTATGGCCTGGAGCAGCGATATGAACAGTTTTACCTCCATAACTTGAAAAACTAGCTAATTGATCATCAATAGTATGAGCTGCAACAGAAATAACATTTTCTACCTGATAGTTACTAGGGTAATGAGGCGTATTATCTGTATTGTCATTGGAGTTTCCAGCAGCAGCTGTAAAGACAATTCCTGCATCTCTTGCCTTTTCGATGGCCTGCTTTAAAGCAATAGAGAATCCCCCACCACCCCAAGAGTTACTCATGATATCAACACCAATTTTAGTTGCATAATTTATAGCTTCAATTGCACCGGCTGCAGAACCTGTACCATCATCAGTAAGAAACTTAACGGCAACAATTTGGGCATGGGCCATTACACCTGCGACTCCAATAGAATTATGTTCTGCTGCAATTGTTCCAGCACAATGAGTTCCATGATCATTACCATCCATTGGATCACCATCTTTATTAGCAAAGTCATAACCATGAACATCATCGATATAGCCATTACCATCATCATCAACACCAGCTTTACCATTTTTCTCTTTCTCATTTACCCAAATATTGTTTTTCAAATCTGGATGTTTATAATCAACCCCGGTGTCTATAACAGCAATCTTAATTCTCTTATCACCCTTCGTAATTTTCCATGCATTTAAGGCCGAAATATCTGCACCAACAATCCCCTTTTCAAAGTTATATTTGGGACTATTATTTCCTGTGTTTCGAAGACCCCATAGCTTAGGGAACTTAGGATCTTTGATTGTCTTTTTCCCTATCGCCTTATAGAGATAATTTGGTTCTGAAAACTCGACATTATTCATTTTGTTTAATTTTTGAATATTAAATTTAATACTTGTCTTTGATTCACCTTTAACGAGAACTAAATCATCTTGAATTTTTCTTATAATTTCAAAACCATTACTTTTTAGATCTTCTTTTAAGGTATCATTGTTTTTAATTACTCTAGTTTTGATCAAATATTCCCCAAGGACTACAGGAGCTAATTTTTCTGATCCATAAATTGAAAAACAAAAACAATAAAACGAAATAAAAAGTAAAAACTTGTTCATTCACTCTCCAAGAAAAGATTTAGTAAGGTTATTTTAAAAGAAATTTAAGCTTTTTAACACGGGGCCAGAAAATCGATTAAAAGACTAATTCCATCAGGTATTAAGTTTAAAATTTAAACTTAAAGGCTAGATATTTTAATGAAATTATAAGATTATATAAGTATGTCAAATATCATTAATAAAAGTAACCATCCAGTTGAAGTTAAAAGAATAGATATTCGCGTGTGGAAACTTAGAGACGAAATTGAAGCTGCTATTGCCAAGGAAATTCAGGCCAATCCAAACCCTGATCAAAAAGTTAATATCGAGCATATTCAAGAATTCTATACTAAATTTTTAAACTCTGATTTACAGGCTAATAGTGATGATGAAGATTCTGATAATGAAGAGGAAAATCAAAACTTAGATTCATCAGGAAATCCTCTAGATGATGATGCTATGGCAATGATGGCAGCTCTTGGTGGTGGAGAACCTGAAGAAGAGGCTGATGAAACAGAGGAAGCGGCTGAAGAGGATGCGCAACCAGAGGTCAATGCAGAAGCAACCCCTGAAGAAGAAGATTCCTCTGAAATAGATGACGAAGCTGCGGCCATGGCAGCACAAATGCTTGCAGACCAAGGATTATCTCCAGCAGAAAGCGACGGGAATGATGATTCAGATGCTAACGCAGAAAAAGATATTCCTCAAAAGGAGTTTGAAAGAGTCATTCCTTCCCAAGAAAAAATATCAAAAGGTTTTTGCCTATTAAGTGATATTCAAATGGACCAAATAATGGTTTTTTCTAAAGATACATTCATAGTTGGTCAAAATATTATCATTGAATTCATGATTCCCAATTCATTCAGTCAGTTGGTACAAGTGGTAGGTACTTCTAATATTTCTAGAAGCTCAAGCATAATAAGTGATAGAAAACCAGACTACAGATTACAATGTATCTTCTTGTTTAAATTTCCTAATGAAAGATCAACACTTAGAAACTTTTTAAAATCGGTAGAGCCTGAAATCCCAGAGCCACCTAAAAAGTTAAAGAGACCTGACAATGAAGATGAAGATGATGACTTTGATGACTTAGGTTTTTAATGAAATCTCTTTACTCTGTAAAAACCCGTAACTTAATATCGACATGGCTTAGCGCAATTTTTTGTTGCCTCCTAGTTATGTTTTTGGGATTTGTTGAATTTTTTCAAGACAGCAAATTCGATAATACACCTTTAGATATTTCAAAATCCCCTATTACAACCAACTTTTTAAAAGACATTACCCATTTAAAAATTAAAAATAGAATAGGTGAATTTACCATTCAAAAAGAAAATAAACACTGGTTCTTAAAAGAACCTAGATCTATGCCAGCAAAAGAGTCTACACTAAACTTAATTCGTTCATCTTTAGAGTCAATAAAAATCATTACTATCCATAAGAATGATCCTATAAACTTTCAAAGTTTTTCACTAGATAATCCATCAATTACTATAAATATGAAAACGGAAAAGCAGGAAAAAACTCTAAAAGTGGGTTTGATTAATTCCATCGACAACACCTCATTTTTAGTTTTAGAAAATGATAACAAAATTTATCAAACGGGAATTCTACAAGGTGATTTACAAAGCCTTGAACTGCCAGATTTCATCGATACCCGAATCTTTTCACCAACCACAAACAATTTGGTAAAGCTCAAGATTTATCAAGGTAAAAATATAAGTCCCCTTCACACCATTACAAATAACAATGGTTTTTGGAAGTTCCAAAAATACAATACGATCAGTAATGATAGAGTCACCAAAAGAGTTGAAAAATTACTAGCAACTCAACCGCATATGATTATTGATAAAAACAATGAAGAGTTAAAAAATGTCATTGAAAATTATCTTAAAAATCCAAACTATAAGATTGAGATTGAAACCAATAAAGGTGAAATAATAAAGTATCAAATAAGTTATCCCATAAAATCAATTTCAGATTTAAAAATTGAGAACAAGCAATACTTCCTAATCAAAGCATCAAACAGGAAGTACCCATTTTTGGTTAACAAGAATTTTTTAGAAAACTTTTATATCAGGTATTCTGAAATTAGACCTTAGCAACCTTTCTTTTTAAGATACAAAGACCATCTACATAAGGAACAAAGATAGCTTCCCATTCATTAGTATCTTTAAGAAATTGGTGAAGCTCTCTAATCTTTTTAGCGGATTCTTTTTTCCCTGCGATTTCGTCATCCAAGAATGATCCTCTCCAATAACTATTATCAATAAGAACGACACCTTCATCTTTAATTTTTGACTCTATAGTTTTTAGAAACTTTAAATAATCCGCCTTTACACCATCAATAAGACAAAGATCAACTTGATCAATATCTCTAATTTTTTCAAAGGCATCTCCTTGAAAATAATCCATTTTATTCTTCCACTCTTCAGGCCAAGGTAAATCATGGAAAACAGATTCCAGATCATTTCTTTTCTCAGTAAGGATAATCTTCTGTAAATGACAACTCTTTCTTAAAAACCAAAAGGCACTATGTCCGTATCCCGATCCCATTTCAAAAATTGTTTTTGGCGTCCAAAAAGAACACATAAAACTAATGAATTGTCCGATATTGTTTTCAATTGCAGGAAAGTTTAATTCCTTTTTTCTGGTATTTAATTCTTTAAATAGTAGCTCTTCTTCAGAATTAAATCTCGTATAAAGAATTTCATTGGAAAAATTATTTAAGGTATCAAAGTTAAATGGATAGTTTTTCATATATAAAAAAGGCCACCTAATTTAGGTGGCCAGCACTCTTTGAATTTAGAGTTATTATTTAATTTCTTTATGAACTGTGTGCTTTCTCAAGAAAGGATTATACTTTTTAATTTCTAATCTTTCTGGATGCGTCTTTTTGTTCTTAGTAGTTGTGTATCTTGAAGGTGACTTCCCTATTTTTCTAGCTTCCGTACACTCTAATGTTACTATTACTCTTGGCCCCTTTGCCATATATCCTCCAATTATGTTACAAAAATTATAATTCTTATGTATTAAGGATTGGTAAGTTACTATTTTTATGCTAAGTTTGTCAAAGAAAAATGATGCATTTTACTAAAATAAGGTAATTTTTATGGGTCAGTTTACAATAAATAACTGGAATTACGCACAATATACAAATGGAAACCTCAAAGCAATCATTGGTTTTGGAGCATCCCCTGACATCCTAGATGACACATTTACTTATTATGCTACTGTTTTAGATAACGAAAATAACGAACAATTCCAACAGGAATTCACATCCCTTGAAGAGGCTTGTAATTTTCTTAATACAAAATATCAAGATATGTGGGACTTCCTTGATTTATCCAAACCACAAGAAACTGGTGGCTGTGGTAGTTGCTCGGCCCACTAATAAAAAATCTCTCCTGAGTTAAGAAAATCTTTAAATTTTTGAACACTACTAGAGTCCAAACCAAGACTACTAAGATCACTAATGATTAAATCTAAGGAATGTTTAGTTAGTTTTTTATTTTCCATCGTTCTTGAAACAAGAGTCAAATCAAACCCATCAAGAAATGTTAAGTCTAGTTCAACATCAATTATAGTACCTTTCTTGGCCTGAATTATAACTTTATTCTTTGCTTGTTCAATAACAAGTTCACAATAAGGCGTCTCATCCATAACCCAAGAATTAGATTTTAAATGCTTGAGGTATTGCTCGTCTAAAACTATATTTTCTTGGACCGTTTCAATAGCGAGAGTTTTATCTTCATAAAAAGTAAAAAAAGACTTTATGATTGATTCTTTTAAATTTTCTTCGCAGATATTTTCATTTAAGCTTTTCAAATTTACAACTTTACTTGGATTTGACTTCGTTCCCTTGGAAACTGAACCGGTATGAGGACTCTTTAAATAGTTATTTAATTTTCCTAAATTCGCATCTATTAAAAGAGTCCCATGGTGAAAGCTTTTATCTTTCTTCTGCTTAAACGCAGAACCTGATATCTTTTTTAGTCCGTCAAAATTAACTTTTAAATCGGAACGATCTGTGGAAAAGGAATCAATTTGAAAATGCTTTAAGGCATTTATAATAATTTTATGATTGATGTCTTTTTTATGATCTCTGGTACCATGTAAAAAACAAAAATTTAGATTTCCCAAATCATGATAGACTGTCCCCCCACCACTTTGCCTTCTCACTAAATGAATCCTGTCTTCAAGAATATTTTTAAAGTCACACTCTATCCATGGGTTTTGAAACCTTCCCATTACAATAGAGGGAGTATTTTTATATAAAAATAACCAGGCATCATCTTTTTGGATCATCGTCAAAAGGGAGTTCTCATAGGTAAGATTAACGAAAGGATCAGTAGAGGAAGATATAAATACTTTAAATTGCATGATTATTTAATATCTTAGAAAAATTAAGGAAGCAAATTTTATTTAAACCGAGTAAACACCTAAAGTTTAGGAAAAATATGCCGATAGATTGGAAGTCTGACTTTTAATCATGGTGGTTTATGAAATTAAATAGAATTATCTCTTTTACTATTGGAAATTCATTATTCTTATTTATCTTTGGTGCCCTGTTGGCAAGCTGTCAAAAGAAAGCCTTCCAGCCTCATGGTGCTTTAACAAAACTGAAAAATAGTACAGGCCGTTCAATTGCAAGCCTACATAATACAGTACCTCATTTTTCAAGTTACCAGGACCCAAAACAAATAATTTTATTTTGTGAAAACACAACAAAAAAGGTAAAAGTTTGTTACGACAAATATATTACAGAAACCCTTACAGAATTCAAAAAAAATCATCCAAAACTTCGTAATGAGCAACTAGATAACCTTAGAGAAACAACAGGTTTTCAAGTCGTAAAACAAAACTTTAACGAAATTGTTGCCATTGTGATGAAGAAAAATCAAAAAAATATACAAAGTCTTGTGAATTCACGTTCAGAATTTTGTGAAAAACATTCAAAATATGATCTCAACAAATGCCTTACCCAATATATAGAAAAAGATACATTTACAATATTAAATCAGTTTCACGCACAGAATAAATTAAACGGACACGAATATATTTATTTTAAAGACCAATTCCGTAAAGATTTAGAATCTAAACTCCAGATGGCCAGTGAAAAAATAAACTTAAAGAGAAAAACTATTTAATCACATGAGTACAGGGATGCCCAAAAAGACATTTTTCATTTATAGTATCTGCTATGGCCTTAGGCACTAATTCTTCCCAGCCTTTCTCGTCGTTTCGAATCATTTTTAAAACTTTTCGAGAATAGATATGAAGAAGACTATCATCATAACCTTCAAGATTTTTCACCTGTCCTGAATCAATTATATATTCTAATAGTTTAGTATGACCTTCACTCACACTCACATTATTTAGATCAATTAATTGATCATCTTTAGATTCTTCTCTATAAGGATACAAATAGATTTTCATGTTTGATCTAAATAAGCGTCCAAGCGCTTCTAGAATTCCTCCAGGGAATATATCAAAATCGTTTTCAAAAAGTTGCATAAAATTATAAACACCAAATACAAGCGCCATATTTTTAGGCTTAAACCCTGCAATATAATTGGTAAGGTGAATAAATTGCGGCATATTTGTAACAAGAACCTTTTGTCCAATTGAGCTTAATAAATCAACTCTGGCAAGAAAGTCTTCTTTAGTTATTTCACCATCTTCTTTTAAGTGATTAATTGTTATTTCGGCAAGTGAGACTATATTCTTATCACTAATATCGGTTGTAAAGTTTTCTGTACCTGTTTTGAGAATATCTAAATTGACATTAGTTGGCGGTCTATAGCTTCCTCTAGTGACAATAAGGTTCTTTTTATAAAGTTCATCCTTGGCCAATCGAACAGTTCCATCTTCATCAAACATAACTGCATCTGTAATACCGTTTACAATAAGTTGCAAACTAAGAAGACGGTTATCAATATCGGAAAAAGCAGGTCCTCTAGTTTCAATCATATCGATTTCAATATTACTTCTAGTTAAATTTCCCATTAACCCAGATACAATATCTTCTATTGTCGCTCTTTGATAAAAAGCAACGTAAATCATATTCACACCCAAAACACCTATGGCCTTTTGTTGAAGAATATTAGATTGATCATGCATTCTAATATGAATAATCAATTCGCTTGGACTAGAATTATTATCATGTTGAAACTTAAGAGCTAACCAACCGTGGGCTTCGTTTGTTCCATGGAAATTTCTAGCAGAGACAGTATTTGCGAAAGAGAAAAAAGAGCAATGCCCATGAGTAGTACCAAGTCTTTCTTCTACCAAATCATATTCATAGTTCACCATTTTTTCTACTCTCGATTGACAGACATAACGGCCACTTTTTTCTTTTCCGTAAATAGAATCAGAAAAAGTCATGTCATAAGCAGAGATAGATTTGGCCACAGTACCAGAAGCAGCACCTGCCTTAAAGAAGTTTCCGGCTACATCTTGTCCGGCTCCAATTTCAGCAAAAGTGCCATAAATATTGTTGTCTAGGTTAATTTTAAGTGCTTTTTGTTGAGTTGTAAGATCATTATTCATCTTTTGTCCAATATTTAACTAGTTGAAATAACATGTTAATTATAATCAATAATCCATTATAAGCAAATAAATCAAAAAAGTTTACCAAACTAATGCTATAATTATAACTGAGGTCACCGATAAGCAATATAGGAGGTCCTTCATGACATTACTCATCGCAACACTTGCAACTTCACTGGCCCTATATGTAGGTAGTAAAATTATTTCCAACAAGAGAAAAAAAGCTGTTGTTCTCGTAAGAAAGAAATAAATTCTACTTCAAATTAATTTGAGCAATTTCTTGTACATCACTTGAAAGTGAATCATTTTGCGTCAAGCTTTTTAAAACACCAATAATTTTATCTTTTCTATTTCCTGTGTGCTTATTTTTAAAGTTTAAACCTCTAGTAATACCGGCGGCAATTTGTGGATTTATATTATCGATTTTAATAATTTGTTCTTTAATAAATTCATAGCCACTTCCATCTTCAGCATGGAAATTCCAAAAATTAAAACGCATAAATGCCCCAATTAAAGACCTTACTAAGTTTGGTATCTTTTCATCATAAACAGGAAGTAATTCAAGTTCACTAATTTTGGAAGTGTCGGTAGATTCTAACTGAGCATTTAACTTTAACCATTTTTGAATCACTAATGTTTCATGTTTCCACTTATTATAAAAATGTTTGGACTCTTTTTCAGTTTCTTCAGGAAAATAATTTAGGAGCATTGAAAGAAGACCAAATTCAACAGTCATATTAGTTGCACCATAATAAGCTTTTTTCATAATTTCAGAATAGGTATTGTTTTTTGTATAGGCCAGTAAACGGTAACTTAGAAGCGCAAAGCTGCGTTCTCCAATAAGTTGCGCATTATACTCATAGTCTTTTTCAAGATTAAAATTTTGAATAACTTTTAAGGCCTCATCCTCAAGTGCATCCCCTATTGCGCTTTTAAAAACATTAACAGCGGATTTTAAATTTTCAAATTCAAACTTTTCTAACCTATCATTAATCTCCTTAAGGCCAGGTATACTTAGTGCCATAACTTTAAAAGAAAGATCTAAACTCTCATCGAGATAAATATTTTTATAAGCTTCAATAACCTCTAAGTTAACATCACTATTTTTTGGCTTTTTAATTTTTGAAATTCTTAATATTTCAGATTCAAGAACGTTTTGAGTAGCATTAAATTTATTAAAAGTATCCTTACAGTGTTTCATCATAAAAAGACTATTATTCAAGTCGCCATGAAATTTTATATGAACAGGTGCCGTAAAGCCTTCATTTATACTCAACATTGGTAGCTCAGATAGCCCCTCAAACTCTAGAGTATTGATTTCATTTTTCAACTCAAAGAGATTACCCTCAGGACCAATAATTTCACCATTTTTGGAATATAGTGTATATTTCAAAGGAATATGAAGAGATTTAAATTCCTCATTATTAGTCTTAGCCTTTTGATGGAATGAAAATACAACCTTCCCTAATTTTTCGTCATATGTATATTTAATATCTATTGTAGGTGTCCCATTTTGGTCATACCAGGCCATAAATTGTTTTAAATCAACACCCGATGCATCGGCCATAGCTCCAATGAAGTCTTCAGTGGTTACCGCATGACCATCATGTCTTTTAAAATATAAATCCATGCCTTTTCTAAAGTTATCTTTACCTAAAATGGTATGAATCATGCGAATAACTTCTGCGCCTTTTTCATAGATCGTACTTGTATAAAAGTTGTTAATTTCAACAAAGGACTTTGGTTTTATAGGGTGACTTAATGGGCCAGCATCCTCCACAAATTGATGTGCCTTAAGTGCAATTACATCTTCAATTCTTTTCACTGGTCTTGATAACATATCTGCAGAAAATTCTTGATCCCTAAAAACAGTTAATCCTTCTTTAAGAGTTAATTGAAACCAGTCTCTACATGTTACTCTATTCCCTGTCCAATTATGAAAATACTCGTGTCCAATGACACTTTCAATCCCCATAAAATCATCATCTGTAGCTGTTTCTTTCTTGGCCAAAACATAGGCACTATTAAAAATGTTCAAGCCTTTATTTTCCATTGCTCCCATATTAAAAGAATCAACTGCCACTACCATGTAGGTATTTAGATCATATTCAAGCCCAAAAGTATCCTCATCCCATTTCATAGAGTTTTTAAGGGATTCTATGGCATGAAAGCACTTATCTTCATTCCCTGGATCAACATAAAAATCGAGAGAGACTTGTTTTCCAGATTTCGTAGTATAAGTATCCTGTACCAAAGCTAAATCACCTGCAACTAATGCAAAAAGATAACTTGGTTTATTAAATGGGTCATTCCATGTGGCAAAGTGTCTACCTCCATCTAGTTCACCGGCTTCAGTTAAATCACCGTTTGATAAAAGAACTGGATATTCTTTTTTATCTGCAATGATTTTTGTTGAATATTTTGTCAAAACATCTGGTCTGTCTAGAAAATAGGTAATTCTTCTAAAACCTTCTGCTTCGCATTGAGTACAAAGGATTTTACCCGATTTATAAAGTCCCTCACCACTAAGGTTTTTATATGGATTAATATTTGTAACAATTTCTAGTTTAAAGCTTTCAGGTGTATTTTTAATAATTAGCTTTTGAGGATCAACCTCATATGCATCACGAGAGAGTTCAACATCATCTATAAGTACCTTAGTAAGCTCTAATTCTTTACCATGGAGGACCAAAGCCGTTTCTTGATCTGATAAACGTACGCATTCAATCGTAGACGAAACCAAAGCGCTTTCATCTTCAATATCAAATACAAGATGAACAGAGTTAAATTTAAAGTCTGGTGATTTATAATCTTTTAAGAAGATTTCATTTTTTTTCATATTTTCATCCTAGATGTTTAAACGTGAAAAACTAATGGTGACCATTTATCGTATAGATGTGCCATAACGATCACGAGTAAACTTAAATTAGTAATAATAAAGAATGGAAGCCAAGCCTTTTCATTGTCATTTTTAAAAAATTTAAAAAACTGCCATACAACAATCATCGCCGTAGGAAGTATTACAAAATAATACCCATTAGCATGAGGAACAAAAAGAGGACTCATTATTGCAAGCAAAGCATATGTCCAAACATAAAAAGATATATGATATTTTGTTCGTCCAGAGCCCACCACTGCAGGTAGAACAGGGAACTTACCATTTTTATAATCTTCTGCATATCTTATGGCCAAAGACCAAAAATGTGGCATTTGCCAAATGAACATAAGCAGGAATAAATAAACACTCGCACTTGAAAAAATATCATCATTCACAGAGGAATAGCCCATAGTAATAGGAAGAGCTCCAGGTATAGCACCAGGGACTGCACCAAATGCCCATTTCTTCTTCCAGACCATTGTGTAAAAACCGTTATACATAAGAATAATACTTAATCCAATAAGGCATGTTAATGGTTTTACAAAATAGAGACAGATAAGCCCCAAACTCATCAAAGAAAAGCTTAGTATAATTCCGAATTTTTTTGAAAACTCTCCTGTTGCAACAGGACGGTGCTTGGTTCGCTCCATCAAGGCATCATTTTCAGCTTCTTGTACAGTGTTTAGAGAAAGGGATCCTGCAGATATACCAACGGATCCCATTATTAAAAGAATAAGTAAAACAGGATTAAAGTTTTGCTCTACCGTAAACCCCATACCGTATCCAGCTAAAACTCCAACAATTATGAATCGAACAAGTTTTAGCTTTAAATACACATACAGATGGCCGAGCATATATTCCTATCTAAAAAATAAATCTAAATATGAAAATCCTACAAATAAAAATAAAAAGAAGATTCCACAAACTGCAATCGCTCTATTCATTAGTCCATCGTATTTAAGGTGCATAAACCAGCCTAAAACGACAGTTGCTTTAATTGTTGCAATAAACATTGCGAGAACAAGGTTATAGTCACCTAGGTCTACATATTTAGCAGTTAAAACTGTTATTATTGTTAACGCTACCAAAGTAAGAAGAGTGGTAACATTTGTTTTTAATTCAACTATATGATGTGCCATCAATAACTCCGATTATATTAAATACATTAATGGGAATAAGAAAATCCAGATAATATCGACGATGTGCCAATAAAGTCCAACTCCCTCAACAGCTGTATAATACTTTGGACTAAACTCATCATTCTTAAGTCTTTTCATTAGCCAAATCATCAGACCAACACCAATTATAATGTGGAGACCGTGAAGACCAGTCATAGCAAAGTATAAAACATAAAATAGTCTTAAATTTGCAGGATCAATATTAGAAATTGAAACAGATTCTCTAATATGGCTCCCAATATAGGCCATATCAGGATTCCATAGATCAAATCCAGGAAATAAACCATGATGAATTTTAGCTGTATACTCAAAGTACTTAACAACCATGAAAATTAAAGCACATGCTGTCGTCACGTAGACAAGTTTTAATGCTTTTTTATTATTACCTTTCATAGTTTCTGTAACGGCCTGGGCCATTGTAAAAGAAGAAATTAAAAGAACTAATGTGTTTAGTGCTCCAAGTCTCCAATCAAGCGAATCACCACCAGCAATATACATATCATGGAATTTAAATCTATAAATAAAATATCCTACAAAAAGTCCACCAAACATCATGATCTCAGTGGCCATAAAAAGCCACACACCTTGCTTACCAGCTTCGTGCTCTTGATCCATACTTGTAAAGTGGTGAGAGTGCTCTACTCTCCTATCTACTTTAGCGGTACTCATAAGGTCTCCCTGTAACAGTTGGAATTTCAGTAAAGTTTTCGTGAATCGGTGGAGTTGCAGCTGTCCACTCTAAAGTTGTACTTCCCCATGGATTATCATTTGTACACTTTTCACCTTTAAACATATCTCTACACATAATATAGATAGCAAAAATAAAACCAGCAGCAACAATCCATGATCCAATGGTAGAAGCAAGGTGATAAGGTGCAAACATCCCATCATAAGTATGGTATCTTCTAGGCATTCCTTGAGATCCCATAATAAATTGAGGAATAAAGGTCATATTAAAACCAACAAAAGTCATAATAGCAGTTATCCTTCCTTGAAGTTCGTTGTACATTCGACCTGTCATTTTTGGGAACCAGTAAAATAAACCAGCAAAAAATCCCATTAGCGCTCCCCCTAACATTGTGTAATGAAAGTGAGCGACAACAAAATATGTATCATGTAAGTGAACATCAATATTAAAAGCCGCTAAAAATAATCCTGTAAGACCACCAATAGTAAATAATGCAAGAAAGTTAATTGCGTACAACATTGGTGTATCAAGTTTAACTCGACCTCTATACATCGTCGAAACCCAGTTAAATAGTTTAATTGCTGTTGGAACCCCTACTAGCATGGTAAGTACTGAGAAGATCGATCCCGCAAGTGCAGATTGTCCTGATACGAACATATGGTGACCCCAAACTAAAAATGAGATCGCTGAAATTGCTAGTGAAGAGTATGCAATTGCCTTGTAACCAAAAATCGTTTTTTGAGAAAATGTAGAAATAACTTCTGAAATAATCCCCATAGCAGGAATAATCATAATATAAACAGCAGGGTGAGAATAAAACCAGAAAAAGTGTTGAAATAAAACTGGATCTCCGCCCATTGAAGCATCAAAAATACCAATTCCAAACACTCTTTCAAATACTAATAAAAGAAGTGTAATCCCTAGTACAGGAGTTGCTATAACTTGAATAATTGCTGTGGCATATAACGACCAAACAAATAATGGCATTCTTAGCATTGTCATACCAGGTGCTCTTAATTTGTGAATCGTAACGATGAAATTCACACCAGTTAAGATCGAAGAAAACCCCATAATGAAGGCTCCAAGAACAACCATCGTTACAGCATCTGCTGATCTACCAGAGTAAGGTGTATAAAAAGTCCAACCTGTATCTACCCCGCCCCAAAAAAGAGAAAGGATTGCAACGAAAGCACCGACCATTAAACAGTACCAAGATGCTAAGTTAAGCTTAGGAAAAGCAACATCTTTAGCGCCAATCATTAAAGGAAGGGCAAAGTTTCCAAGTAGAGCTGGTACACCAGGAACGATAACCATGAAAACCATGATTGAACCGTGAAGTGTCATCGCTCTATTGTACATATCTCCAGTCATAAATAATGGCTCTGGAGTTAATAATTCTAATCTTAATAAAATAGCAAATAATCCACCAATCAGGAAAAAAGCCATGATTGCAATAAAGTACATTAATGCAATTCTTTTATGATCTATAGTAGTTAACCAAGACCAAAGACCTTTTTCACAGTTGATGTAATTTCCACCATGTGAATGTGTATCTGTAGCTGACATAAATTCCTACCTATTTTAGTGTTTTGATATACTCAATTAAATAATTAATTTCTTTTTCAGAAAGAAGACCTGCAAATGAGTTCATTTTAGCAGGGTAACCTTCAACAACTTTTGCATTAGGAGCAATAATTGACTCTCTAATGTATTCTGCATTTGCAACAGTCGCATCAGCATTACTAAATTTTCTTTCACTTCCAAATAATCCAGCTAGACCTGGTCCAATTTTCTTAGAAGAATCAATGTTGTGACAAGTAGCACAGTTTCTAATAAATAATCTTGAACCTAACTCAATAGGATCTGAAATATTAGCTTCTTTAACTTCTCTGTTAATCCACTTGTTAAATCTTTCCTCTGAAACGACTCTTACAATCCCACGCATTCTCGAGTGTGAAGTTCCACAAAACTCAGTACAATAAATTTTAAAGTCACCTTTTTTTGTGGCCGTAAAATTTACCCTTGTAATCATTCCCGGAACAGTATCTCTTTTGACACGAAAACTAGGAACATAAAATGAGTGAAGAACGTCTGTCGCCGTCATCTCTAATACAACAGGTTTGTTTACTGGAACATACATAACTTCAGTCGTTGTAAATTCAAGATTGTCTTTCTTGTAAGTAAACTCCCAAAGCCACTGCTTCCCAGTTACATTAATTTTGTAAGCGTTCGAAGGAACTTTTTCCATATCGAAATATGCAAACAATCCCCAAATTGAAATCCCAACAAAGATAATTGTTGGAACAACAGTCCAAATAGTTTCTGCCAACGCATTATGCGGGATATAGGCAGATTTTTCATTTTGAGTTCTGTGGTATCTGACAATAAAGAATGTCATTACACCCATCAACCCAAAAAACCCAAGAAAACTTAGTAGCATAACCACATTGTAAAGGTCATCAACTAAGTGAACGTTTTGTGCTGCTTGCTCTGGCAGGGTAAAACCAAAAATAGCATGCAGAATGTCACCAATAAATCTCATAAATCATTCCCTTTAAACTGAGTCTTATTTTCTTTTCTCCAAAATCTGAATAAATATATTCCTAAAAATATTATTGTCAAAACACCACCTAGCCTCATTATATTAAAAGCATAAAAGGCATAGGTTTTTTTATTTGGATCATATTGCAAACAAAATAGAATCATCCTATCCACAATATTACCAATTTTGTTTTCGGCCGCTTCTACCAAAGATAATCGTAAAACTTTCGGCTGAATATCCAATCCATAATGATAATAAGAAATTTTCCCTTCAGGAGTTAAAATATATCCCGCAGCAGTGTGCGCCCATTGCTGCTCTCTAGGATCCCAAACATATTTAAAACCAATTTGAGAAGCAAGTTTTTTGATACTCTCCTCCTCACCAGTTAGAAAATGCCAACCATCTCTGGTTTCAGGTTTTCCATATTCTTTAAAATACGCATTTAGCTTTTGCTCGGCTAACATTGGAGACTCATCAGGATCAATTGAAACCGCAACAAAATCGAACTTTTCACCAATCTTCCACTCAAAATCTTTAAAAGTATTCATAAGAGCATTGAGATGAAGACTGCATAAAGTTGGACATTCGTAGTAAATTAAAACTAAAAACACAGGCTTTTGATTAAAATATTTTCCTAATGTAACGTCTTTTCCAGCTTCATCTTTAAACTTCAACCCAAGATCAACCTGTCCACCAAGATTCTCATCGATTCCGATTTTATCCATGTAAACTGGTTTTTTATTTTGAAGGCCGCTCTTTGCCATCTCCATTGGCCCTTTTCCGCCAATAGCCGATGCCAACAAGGGCATTAATATTGAATATATCAAAACTATTTTTTTCAAATAAATCTCTATATTGGCCAAAAGCCAATTCTAATTTCAGTACAAAAATCTTTAAGGTATTATTGATTTAAAAACTTGAGTAGGCAAGTAAATAGTAGATAAATAATTGTTATAAAAGAGAAATTAAACTTATATTATTTTTTGACACGAAGAAAAATATATCATTCTCACATAAGCTAAAAGTAAAATACACGCCACTACCTGATGCATACTGGCAATAGAAATTGGAACATACATTAAAAGAGTCATCACACCTAACAAAAATTGAAGACATAATGTAGCAAAAACCATAACTCTAGCTTTTTGATGCATAAAATCACTTAGGCTTTTACGCTTAAAAAATAACACCAATCCAGAAAACAATAATAACCAAGCAAAACATCTGTGAATAAATTGAACTGCAACCTTGTTATGCAAATAGTCATCAAGATTTACAAAAGAAAAAACGCTTTCAGGCACCCATACCCTACCCATCTTAGGAAATGTATTATGGGTAAGTCCCGCGTCCAGACCAGCAACTAAAGCCCCAAAAACGATTTGAATACAAAGAAGAAGCCCAAAAAAGAAAACCTTTTTATCTTTTAATAAACTCACAAATCTATAGTTTTGAAATTTCAGACTTAGCACTATCCAATAAATATAAGCTATAATAATGAAGGCAAGACTCAAATGTGCAGCTAATCTATAGTGGCTGACATCAGGCTCATTTACCAGCCCACTCTTTACCATATACCAACCCATTAACCCCTGCAGACCGCCCAAAACAAAAGCAATAATCAGTTTGCGATTAAAGTTCTTTGGAATCTTCTTTCTAATCAAAAAATAAATGTAAGGTATAATAAAAACTAAACCAATCAGACGCCCAAATAATCGATGAAAGTATTCCCAAAAAAATATGGCCTTAAAACCAGTTAGGTCCATGCCCTTGTTAGAGTTAATAAGCTTGTATTCAGGAAAGGCTTGATACTTTTGAAAAGCTGAAAGCCATTCAGCTTCATTAAGTGGTGGAATTATACCCATAATTGGTTTCCAATCCACCATTGATAGACCAGAATCAGTTAATCGGGTTATGCCACCAATAAGAACCATACACAAAACCATAAATGAAATTGAATATAGCCAAAAAACTAATGAGCGATTTTCCCGATTAACTATCATATCTGTAAATTATTTTAATGTTGTAATCTTACCTTTAGGTGTTTTTTTCTGAGCATCAATATACTTTAAAACTGCTTCAACTTGGGCTTTTGTCATCTCTTGCTCTGCCATCATTTGAGGTTTGTATAAAGCATAAACTTTCTGAGCTATAGGATCTGGTTTCTCATAACCTTTCTCTTCTTCATCACCATTGATCATCCCATCTGGGTAGTTTACAAATTTAACAATCCAATCAACCTTTCTTCTCTTAGAAAGACCTGCTAAATCTGGCCCAATCTTATCCCCACCACCAATTGTGTGACATTGAGTACAAGTTTTTTGAAAAAATTTTGCTGCATCAAAAGCGAAAGCACCAGTTGATAAAGCAAAAACCGACAATACTAATAAGGTTTTCATACAATTCTCCTAAGTTTAATATAATCAAACGCTTAGTAAGATATCACTTGCGTCAAGCTGTTTCAATATCTATCTAACACTTATTATAGTCACTTTTTGTTGCACGAATATGATCTAGGTCAAGTTTATAACTCAAGTATAAAAAGGAAAAATTTTCCCTTTTTTCCTAAAGAAAGATTTGCCGGTACCGAAAATTAGTTAAACCCCTTAAACATCCTAGCAAAGGAAAAGGAATTCGAAATGAAATTATTATCTTATTTATTAATGGGTGCCACAATGTTTATTGCTACTTCTTGTCTTAATCAAGAAGATGGACAATACATCCCTGGTGTAAACGGACCAAAAGTGAACATTCAAGATGGAAAGATCCTTTTAACAATTGAGCTTGAAAACATCGAAATCGATGGTGGTGTAACTTTACCACTTAAAAAGATGAAAAACTCAACTGTCACAGTTGGACCTTCAACAGATCCTGAAACAGGTATGTACGGAACGATGATCAGAGTTGCCTTTGACCTTAAGGATGTAGAAAACGATAACTTTAGAGTTGTGCCTCATGAAACTCTTCCAGATGGAAGACCATTCCCATTTTTAGTAGATGGAACACTTCCTGCAGTAGCTGTTAATGTACCGAAAGCTAAAAATGCAACATTCTATATCTCAGAAAAAGTATTTGGTTTATTTTTACCAATAAAATTACCTGAAGATTTCAATATTGGAGTGCACTATAGAATTAAAATTAATGGTAAAAACTACGGTATAGTATCTCTAATTCACCCAGATGCTAGTGGAGAAGGTGCAGGAGTTGTAGCTTTATTAACTCTTGACGATATTAGAAGAAATTCAGATGCTCAAAAGTTATTAAAAATCTCTAAAAAGAGAAGAAATAAGTCTAAAGTTTACTAAGTATCTAAAATTACTTAAATAGTAAGGGCCAGCAATGGCCCTTTTTTCGTGTAAGATTTTCAATTACATTCAGATCAAAGCCTCCCTATAGTAAAATTAAGCTAATTAATACATGGAGAGATATGCGTATTTTAGGCTTTATCCAGACAATCTTAATATTTGGGATTTTATGCTCTTGCGGCAGAAATATAGAAGACTCTGAAAAATCAGGTGGTTCTAAGTCAAATCCTGGACAAACAGCTGAGAACAAGCCAGTTCAGGGTCAAAATATAAAAGTTGATAAGGAAGCCCTAGAAAATGCTATTAATAATAACGATCCAAATTTAGTTAAAATCGCCCTTGAACTCAATGACTCTATTGATTATAGATTTATGAATGGTGAAACACCTCTTACATTGTCTATTAAAACTGCAAAACCTGAAGTAACCAACCTCATCATAATGAAAACAGATGATTTAAATTTAAAAAATGAGATTGGAGAATTTCCACTTCATTTAGTAGCGAAAATGGATCAAATTTTCACATTAAATATTTTGCTAAATCGAGAAGTTAATCTAGATCAGACTTACAACAACACAGGTTATACACCTCTGATGAGTGCGCTAACATATGCCCATGAAAGAACGGCGAAGATTCTACTCATTAATGGAGCCGATCCTAATATTAGTATTAATGATAAAGTAAATGCAAAGGTACTGGCTGATTATCATAGACTTTATTCAATAAGCAGACTTATTTCAGACATTCAGTCTCATAAAGAAGTGAACGTAAAAAATGTTTATACAGCAATAAATCAATCAAATATAAATTATCTGGATTACCTATTCACGAATCACGAGGAATATCAAAAGCTTTTCAAAAATTCTAATTTAATAAATAATATAATTGATTTACCTGATCATCTTAGAACTAAGGTTTTAAATACTGTATTAAAATTTCAGGAGGTAAACTTAGATTTACCAGATGATGAAGGGATGACACCTTTATTATATGCAACCCTAAAGAATCAAATAGTGACCGTAAAAAAACTCTTAGCTAATGGTGCAAAGCCAATTAATGAAGAAGGTACTGAAGCTAAATCACTTTACGCCTCAATTCTGAACATAAATTATGGTATTTTTGAAATAATCTATAATGATATCGAAAGGACTTTAGAAGAATCACCTGAAAAACTAAAAATCATAACCGAAAAAGCTTGTCTTAAGCATGATGAAGCGACAAGTAGTTCTCAAGTATATCAAGTAGAAAACTCCTACTTAAAATTAAGAGCTATGTCTCGTGAACTGGACTGTGCAAGCTTTTTTAATCAAGCCGACTTATAAGTAAAAGCTTTTTGCCCAACTTCGCTAACTAGTAATCGCTTCTTAAATTTTTTCCCTGAAAAATCTATTTTTTTAATTTCTTTTCCAATTGATTTTGCCAACTGTGGTGGAACTGCATTTCCAATTTGTCTAAACTGAGCAGTAACACTTCCTTCGAAAATAAAATCATTTGGAAAACTTTGAAGTTTTGCAGCTTCTCTCACCGTTAGATATCTATGATCTACAGGGTGATAATACATTGTTCTTGAGGTTAAAATCGTTGGGGATGGCTTATCTAATGGGATTCTTTGAAGTCTAGTTTGTCTGAATCTATTTTCATTCATAGATTCCCAGTCGACGTCAAACCTTAACCTTGGTGGAAGAAATTTTTTTTCATCTCTTTGGTATCGAATTCCTTCACCTGCTGGAATATGTTTAAGCCGTTTTAGATCAAGTTGATTACTTAACTGACTTTTTTCAATTTCATGATTATAAATTTGTCCTGATTTGGCCTTAAGATCACTTAAGGCCTCCTCTACAGTAATTAATGGGCGGTTAAGTCCATGACTCATTTTAGGAAATCTTGGGATTCCACCTTTTACACCCATGATGATGGCCCTTCTTCTTCTAGAAGGTACGCCATAATTGTCTGCGCTCATAACCATTGCATCCATATTGTAGCCAAGCCGCTCGAAGGAACTAAATATCTTTTTAAGTGTATCTTTATTTTTACCGGCAAGCATTCCTGTTACGTTTTCAAATAAAACAATCTTAGGAGCAGTAATTCGAACAATGCGAACAAACTGTTTAAAAAGTAAATTTCTATCATCGTCAGCATCACCACGTCCTACAGTAGAAAAGCCTTGGCACGGCGGTCCACCAACCACCATATCGACTTTTTCAAAGTCTATGAGTTTTTCTAACTTAGCTTTACTTAACTTAGTAATATCTAAATGTAGCGCATGAGCCTTTGGATGATTTTTGGCAAAACTTTTTACGGCTTCTTTCTGAAAGTCCACACCTAATAAACATTTGTGACCGGCCTGCTCCAATCCATTGCTAAAGCCACCACAGCCGCTAAACAAATCAATAAAATTATAAGAAATTCTTCCCATGACTCTCACTCAACACTTTTTATTTTACCTAACTCACCGATTATTCTAGCTTTTCCTGATAGTATAAGTCCAGTTTTTTCCTAAAATTTTTAACCTCAGCAGAATCTAAAGTGATAAAAATGGTTTTAAACTTAGTTGTTTTGCCTTTAATTACACTTATATAAGATTTTGGAAAAGAAAACTCCTTTGCCAAGTACTTTATTAAAATCTCATTGGCTTTCCCATCAACAGGGGGAGAGGCTACTTTAACTTTAAGTCTTTGAAGTTCACAAATATACCCTATCACTTGGTTTTTCCGGCCATTAGCACTTATAACAAGATATAACTCAATTCCATTATCTTTAATTTGATAAAAATCTGACATGCTATGATTGTATGCTAGAATTCAAGAATATGTTAAGCGTAATTGTCCCTACATTTAATGAGATAAATTCCAACTATATCCAAAAAATCTTTCCGCGTTTGGCGAAACTCAGCCACCAAATTGAAGTAATCGTTGTTGACTCTTTTTCAACTGATGGTACTTATGAGTTTACTAAAGAGTTTGACTTTAAAGTTCTTCAAATTGAAACTTCATCAAGAGCAGTTCGATTAAATGCAGGAATTAAAGAAGCTAAAGGTGATCTTATATTACTTCATCATCCTAGAAGCGTTATTGAAGAAAAGGGAATTGAGTTTCTGGCGAAAAACCAAGAGTTTCAATGGGGAGCATTTACCCATAAGTTTGATATTACCCATCCTCTTTTAATTTTTACCTCTTGGTATTCAAACTATGTTAGAGGGAGACGAGGTGTTTTCTACTTAGATCATTGTATTTTTGCAAAAAAAGACCTTCTTATTCAAATTGGCCTTATTCCAGAAGTAGATATTTTTGAAGACACCGAACTATCCTTAGCGCTGAAAAAGAAAGCCTCCCCTAAATTATTAAACTTTACCAGTACCACTTCGGCCATAAGATTTACTAAAAATGGACTTTTTACACAATCTTATAAAAACCAAATTTTAAAATTAAGATATTATTTTGATTTTGATCATAGAAAAATGAACCAAGAATATGAGACAAACTTAAATCTAAATACCAATTATAAAAAGGATAAAAATGGAAATTAGGTTAATTATATTCTTAGTTTGTCTGATCGGATTTGCTTTACTGGAATTTCAACTTAAAGCGAACCCCCACTCTTATAAAAATAGAATCATTCCTAATTTTTCTTTAATTATCATTTCTTCAATTTTACTAAAAATAGTTTTTCCATTTGGAATTTTAGGTCTTGCTCAAAAGCTTTCAAGCTCTCCTCACGATTTTGCTCTAACATACTTACCTACTTACCTTGATTTATTACTAACGGTCATTATTTTTGATTTTACTATTTATTGGCAGCACCGTTTATTCCACAAGATACCCATTTTATGGAAATTACACTCGGTTCATCATAGCGATGACTCAATGGATACCACCACCGCATTAAGGTTTCACCCCATAGAAATTTTAATTTCAGGTATAATAAAAATCCTCCTACTTATTGTCCTTTGTCCAAGGATGGAGTCATATCTAATTTATGAGATTATTTTGAGTTCTATGGCCATATTTAATCATGCTAATATTGCCCTACCTAAGAGATTAGAAAAATGGATGCGAAAGTTTATTGCAACTCCAAGTTTTCATACTCCGCATCACTCACCAGATAAAGTTTGGACGAATAGTAATTATGGTAATTTTCTTTCAATATGGGATTATCTTTTCAAATCCTATACCCCAGAATTAAACCAAAGCTTTGGTCTTAATAGTTTTAAAAGTCATAAATTATCTAGACTTTTATTTGGCCCATTCAACTAGCTTCTTCCCCATTTATGAAATTTCTCAACCCATTTCAAAAGAGCTTCAGGTTTATTAGCCTGTTTCCAAAGGCCTGCAGCATACTTATTTCCTTCGGCCATGGTTGGATAACTATGAATGGTTCCAAGAATGGAATTTAGCCCTTTTCCATGTTTCATACTTGTCACAAATTCAATAATTAATTCACCTGCATTTGCTCCAACAATTGTTGCCCCAAGAATCTTATCTGAACCCTTTTTGGTAATGACTTTTACAAATCCATAATCAGAGGAATCGGCGATTGCCCGATCAAGATCATCTAAGTCATATTTAATGACATCATAATCTAGACCTTCTTCCTTACAAACAAGTTCATTTTTACCAACCGTTGCAACTTCAGGATCTAAATATGTACACCAAGGGACTACTGAATAATCCGCTTTAAATTTTTTAAATTTTCCAAAGAGCCCATTAACTGCACAATACCATGCTTGATGGGCGGCCATATGGGTTAACTGGTAAGGACCGGCTACGTCTCCACAGGCAAATATATTTGGATAATTTGTTTGAAGAAAGTCATTTGTATTTACAGTACCATTTTTATTTAAGTCAATTTTTAACTTTTCATCCCAAAGATTTTTAGTATTGGGTTTTCTTCCGACTGCAATGAGAACTTTATCAAACTCTAAAGTAATATTTCCTTCTGTGTTTTTACAAATTAGTTTATTCTCAGCTCCTTTAATAAATTCAATGGCCTCATGTTTAGTTAAAATAGTGATACCTTCTTCCCTAAGTCTTTTCGTTACTGCGATTGAAACATCTTCATCCTCTCGACTCATAATCCGAGATCCCATTTCAACGACTGTAACTTTTGAACCAAGTCTAGAAAAACTTTGTGCCATTTCAAGACCAATGGGTCCTCCCCCTAAAACAACAAATTTTTCAGGTAGAGTATCTAGATCCCATAAGTTATTAGAAGTTAGGTAATCTATATCTTCTATACCTTTAATTGGTGGAACAAAAGGGCTTGCTCCGGTAGCAATGGTAATATTTTTTGAAGTATAAATTTTTTCACCAATTTGGACTTCCCATGGTGATAATATTTTTGCATTATTTGTAAAACACTCCACCCCAAGACCAGTATATCTTTCTATACTATCATGTGGTTCAATTCCTTTTATGACATCATGAACCCTGTTCATGACTTGCTTAAAGTCCACTTGTGAAGAATCAACTTTTATTCCATAGTTTTTTGCTGTATTGATTTGATGAGCCACTCTAGCACTTTTTATAATTGCTTTAGACGGAACACACCCAGTATTTAAACAATCTCCCCCCATTTTTTCTCTTTCTACGAGAGCAACTTTAGCTTTTACAGCAGCACTTATATAAGATGTAACAAGCCCACCAGCGCCACCACCAATGGCAATCATATTGTAATCATATATTTTAGGCTTATTAAAACCTTTATAAACCTTTTTCGCTTTAATTCCCTCAACTAGTTTTTTAGCCAGAATTGGAAATACACCAAGCAAAGCAAAGGATCCTAATAGTCCAGGAGAAACTATCCCATTTAATGAATCTAATTCTGCTAACTGAACCCCAGCATTAACATAGACGGCCGTCCCCGCCAACATACCTATTTGGCTGACAAAAAAGAAGGTTATGGTTTTAATTTTTGTCAGACCCATACTTAAATTTATAAGAAAGAAGGGAAAAATTGGAACCAATCTTAAAGTAAATAAATAAAACGCTCCTTCTTTTTCAATCCCCTCATTAATTCCCTTAAGCTTATCTCCATATTTACTTTGAATACTATCTCGTAATAATGTTCTCGCAATCAAGAAAGCCAATGTCGCACCAAGAGTTGAAGCAAAACTGACAATTAACAATCCCAGAGGTAATCCAAATATGGCCCCGCCTAATAAAGTTAAAATCGTTGCACCTGGAATAGATAATGCCGTCGTAAGGATATACACACCGAAGTAAATCCCAATAGTCAGAAGCTTATTGTTTGCAAAATATTGAGAGAAGCTAGCTTGATTGGCCTTGATGTATTCAAAAGTTAAAATTTCAGATAAACCAAAATACTTAATTCCGACCACTAATAAAATTAAACTGAGCACAATAATAATTTTCTTTTTCATAATCTCCCTGGATTCGATGTCTACTTTAAGTGCAACTTGCTTCTTTATTATTACATTAAATAATTAATATTTTGAGTTTACAACCACTGAAAGTTTTTGAAACAATAAAATAAATTTAAGGACTCAATCATGTTAAAGACAATACTATTTTTTTTATTCTTGAACTCAACTAATATTTTAGCAACGACTCACCCTGATATTTGCCATAATAATGAGAATATCCAGTGTGAAGAAATAATAATGAATTCCCTTTCACCATGGCAGTATGATGAAATAAATGAATACTTGCAAATAAGACAGAGCTGTATTGGTAATCAAAATACAATTTGCTTAAACACCTTAATGAAAGAAATCCCTAACTGGGAAAAAGATAACCTCGCTGAACTTACTTCAATCGCCCAATCCTGCAAGTACAACAACAATGAGTGTTTGTATTTCGCTATGAAAAATATCCCAAAATATGACTATAACTCAAGAATTGAGATAAACTCCATAGCCCAAGCTTGTGCTAACTCATCCATTAATTGTATTGAAAAAATCTGTTCTAGTCGAAATACGAGATGCAATAGAACTCATGAAATAATTTGGGCAATAAAGACTTGTCAAACTCCATGTAATTAAAGATTAAACCAGTCTTTCCAGACTGTTTTTTCCTTTTGACTAAGACGCATAAGAAAAATAGAAATCCACTTTGGTTCCACGGGTTTCTTTAATGGATACATTTGGCATTCATTCATTAATTTATCTGCTTTTTTATTATTACAATCAGCACAGGCCGTAACAATATTTTCCCAATTGGTTGGTCCTCCTTTGGACCTTGGATGTACGTGATCTAATGTCAATTCATTTGCCTTGAACTTAGTATTACAATATTGGCAATGAAATCTATCCCGATAGAAAACATTTAATCGGTTAAACTTAACCACATTTATGTCTCCAATTTTGCAATATAGTCTCATTACTTTAGGAAGTTTATAGGAAGAATAGGTGGAACGAATCTCGACGTCTGAATGATGCTCAACGACTTCAGCTCTTTGAGTAAAGAAAAGAGATAGAGCTTTTTTCCAATCAATCATTTGCAAAGGGAAAAAGCTTGAATCTAATAATAAGGTCTGTTTCATACCAACACTCCTTATTTGTATTTTACACCAAAACACGGAAAATACGTAATAATGGGCAATTTAGGCATTCGGCTTTGCTAAACACCACAAAATACTAGACGAAAGAATAATTGAATTGGTAACCTATTGAAATAGATAGGTTTTTAAGGGAAGAAATCCATAAGGCGAATCATGGAAACTAAAGAAAAATTAAGTTTAACAGAAGTACTTGTCAACAAGCGGATGCTTATCAGCATTCTCAATGGATTTGCTGCTGGTCTTCCCATGTATTTTTTGGTCCAACTTATACCTGCATGGTTACGAGATCAAGAAGTAGACCTAAAGACTATTGGCTTCTTTGGATTTGTTCTTGTTCCCTATTCCTTCAAATACCTTTGGGCCCCAATTTTAGATCGCTATACTCCTCCATTTCTTGGAAGAAGACGAGGGTGGATGCTCATAACCCAAATAGCTCTATTTATTTTCATGGCCTCTTTGGCAACAATGAACCCAAAACACAACATAGACTTAATCCTCTACGCAGGTTTGGCCATTGCATTTTTTTCTGCAACTCAAGATATTGTATTGGATGCCTATAGAAGAGAGCTGCTTCCAGACGAAGAGTTAGGTCTAGGTAATTCTTATTATGCCAATGCTTATAGAATTTCAGGTTTTGTTTCGGGAGGTCTTGGATTAATTCTAGCAGATTTTATTCCTTGGTCCTTAGTCTTCATTATTATTTCAGCTTTTATGGCCATAGGTGTTTTCCAAACTCTTTGGATCTCTGAGATTATAAGTGAAGATCAGGCGCCAAAAACTATTAAAGAAGCCGTTATCCTTCCTTTTGTAGAGTTTTTTAAAAGAGATGGTTTCAAAAGTGGCTTGTTAATAATATTTTTTATCTTCTTTTATAAATTTGGTGACACTGTGGCCACCGCCTTAATAACACCATTCTATTTAGACGTCGGTTTCTCTAAGGCCATATTAGGTTCTGTCGTAAAGTCAGTCAGCGTTGCTTCAATGATCGTAGGTGGTTTCGCTGGTGGGATCTTAATGTTTAAATTAGGTATTAACAAATCTCTTTGGATTTTTGGAGTCGTACAAATGGCCTCAATCCTTGGTTTTGCTGTACTAAACGAAGTAGGTGCAAATACTCTAGTCCTCGGTATTGTGGTTGCCTTTGAATACTTGGGAGTTGGTCTAGGTTCTGCGGCACTTATGGCCTATATTGCAGCCAATACTAATAAAAGTTTTACTGGAACTCAACTTGCTCTTCTCACCTCAATATTTGCCATTCCTAAATCATTTTCTGGAATCTTAGCAGGTATAATCGTTGAAGGGGTAGCACCTAAAGATGGTGTCTTTTTTGATATATTTGGCTCTCTGCCGGGCCTTGGATATACAAATTTTTTCATTATCTGCACTCTCCTAGCATTACCCGGAATGATTTTACTTTGCTGGGTGGCCCCTTGGAATAAGAAAATTTAATATTTACTTAATGAAATTAAGTTATTAGAATTTAGTATCTTGCACGGGTGGTGGAATGGTAGACACGCTACGTTGAGGGCGTAGTGGGCGTAAGCCTGTGAGGGTTCAAGTCCCTCTCCGTGCACCATTATTACAAGTCCTCGAACCAACATTTTTAGAAACAACTGAATCAGATTCATCTTCTAATTTATATTATATAGTATCTTAAGATATTGGTTAACTTGATATGAAGAAAGAACATCTCATAATTTATTTTAATATAATAAATCTTACTGGTCTTTTTCTATTACATAAAGCCATAGGCAAGGAAAATTTGCCTTTTGTAATTGGTCTTTTGTTAACTTTTGCCAGCTTGAGTTCAATTTGGTTAGCGTTTATTGCTTGGACTAGAGGAACTGGTATTTTCGTTAATCAAGGTTCTCGTAATAAAAGCCCATTTATTTTTTTTACTTATATATTAGGCTATCTGTTTTTAGGTACTATTGGAATTGTCGCTGGCCTCTGGCTCATTTATAGCTTTTTTAAAGGAAACGTGAATATAAACCTCTAATAAATTCCCTAGCCGCAAGTCATAAAAGTTAAGAAATTAAACTTAAACTGGTCTTTCCACAACCTCCTATATAATTTTGCATTTATGATGCCTTTAATTTATGCAATGAAATTTCAATCTTTTTTACGTGCCAACTTTTCCTGTCAAAGACTAAAGTACAAAAGAAAATCAGTCGATCACAGAACCAGACAAAACTGGTAAGAAAATGAATAAAAAACTGAAAAACATTCTTTGGAAAGGTTTTGGAATTCTTCCAAAGCCTTTACGTGCTAGACTTGCGAGAAAGATATTTTTCATCAATTTAGATGTGAATTCCAGTGATATTATTTTCAAGTTAGCAGAAACAAAAGAGGAAATTTTTGAAGCTTTAAATTTAATTCAAGTCAATTATAAACGCTTAAAAATGACTAAAGATAATTATGATTTTAGGATAACCAAATTTAATTTTTTAGCTACCACCTCAATTTTCATTGCAAAATCTGGAGATGAAATAATTGGTACAGTTAGTTTGGTTCTAGATACTAACTTAGGCCTTCCGATAGATCATTTCATTGATATCACTGAATTTAGAAAAAGAAATAAGATAGCCGAATTTACAGGTCTCACAGTAAAAGAAGAATGGAGATCAAAAAGCACAGGAATTTCTCTTCCTCTTGCACTAATGGCGCTTGATTACGGAATTAATATCTTAAAAGCAGATTATTTATTTTTAACAGTAAGAAAATCCGTCTCTCCCTTTTATGAAGATATTTGTGGATTCAAAAAATTTGGTAAAGATAGAAAACATGATAAAATGCAAAATCTTAAAAGTTCAGCATTGTATGTAGACACTAGTAATATAATGAAAGATTTAAAAAGCTTTTATAGAAATAGACCTTTACACAAAAATATGCACCATCTTCTATCAATATATCCATGGAAAAGGCTTCGGCCAAAAGGAAATACCAAGTTACTCTTACACCCAATTTATTTAAAGAAAGATTTTTTTAACGAACTAAAAAATAAAACTGAATTGCTTGAGAATTTATCTAAAAATGAGATACAAACGATCTATAATAGCACAAATTACTATCCAGGGAGAAATCCTGCTTTCTTAATCGAAGGTAGAGAATATTATAGATATCCCGTTCATTTTGAAGCGACGGTAAATACCGGTCACCATGAGTTTAAAGTTATTATCGTAGAAGTCTCACTTAATGGATTAATTTTACTTCCTAAGGAAAACTTAAATCTTACGGAGAATATGCAGTTAAAAATTAAGAGCATAAACTCTTGTATAAATTTTGTAAAAAAATATCAAAGAATTTCATCTATCGGATGTGAAATAATAAGTCACGATCAGCAATGGAAAAACTTTATCATGAAACTCGAAAAACAATGTATTGTAGAATCAGTGGAAGAAATAGATGATTTAGCAGCTTAATCTGGCTTATTTTGAATTTCTATTTATTAATGATTAGCTCATTATAATACTCAATATTAAGACGGTTAATTTTTTTAGAATCTACAATCTCTTTTAAGCATTGATTAAACATATCTCTGTGTTGCTCTTTTTTAAAATACATTTTAAAAATAGATGGCTCAAAGATTTGTTTAAATGTTATTTGCTTATGATATTTTTCCAAATTATCCTGCTGTAATTGAGCTGTATGATGGGCAAAAATAACAGCATCCGAAATAACCACATCAACCCTATCAAAATAAAGCATTTTTGAATGAATCGCTTGATCAGAGTTTTCAGAGTAGGATTTTAATTTTGGAATAATTTTTTTAAGCTCAGGAAACATATCTTTCGCACCAATAAAGCTTATAACCCGTTTGCCAACCAGGTCTTTAACTTCATTTATAGAATTTCCGTATTTTTGAGTCAAATAGCTAATTCCATTAGAATAGGTAATATGAGAATCAGAAACAAATCCTTTTAGTCTTAGGTTTTCATACACTGTGGATACAGCGTCATAATCATTTGTCTTTTCATAAAACTTTGTATGCCTTCCAAAAGGTAAAAGGGAAACTTTGAGATTATAACCCATACAACGATAGACGGCCTGGATAATTCTTTCCTCCCTTCCAGTTACTCTTCTAAGAGAATTACCTTTTCCTAAAGCCTCGCTTTTAAAAACTCCAGCGATATCAGCTCCAATGGTCTTAAGCTCTTTAGAAAATGAACTATCGCTTATAAAAAAGGTTAAAAGTATCAAAAAGACTCGAATCATCAGTGCTATCTCGCTTGGAAGAAACAGATTTATAACCGGTATACCAATATGTAAATGCCTATCAATATTGCTTCACAGCCATAACCATCTGATATTATAAGGAAACTGCTTTTTTCTTAAGTTTACTTCACTTTTAACTTTAGTTAATTTAAGTCTTATGATACAATGAGTCAAAGAAGAAATTATTTCTTTTTGTCACTCCGCTTTGTGGTGGCCATTGAAACAAAAATTCATTGGCCACTATTTTTTCCTTTAAATTGACTAAGTTCACTACAAAGAATAAGTTCTCAAAAGTTTAATTTTTGGAGGTGTACGTGAGCGAAAAAGTATCAGAGATATTTAACCCTGATCTTTGGAATGAAATTGACGATTTTAATTTTGAAGACATAACTTATCATAGGGCTAAAGACCAAGGCACAGTTAGGATTGCCTTTAATCGACCTGAATGTAGAAATGCATTCAGACCAAAAACTGTGGATGAACTTTACCAGGCTCTAGATCATGCCCGTCAAACATCGGATGTAGGAGTCGTCTTGATTACTGGTAATGGACCAAGTCCTAAAGACGCTGGTTGGGCATTTTGTTCCGGTGGCGATCAAAGAATTCGTGGTAAAGACGGATATAAATATGAAGGCTATGATCAGGATAAAGTTGATCCTGCAAAATTAGGACGGCTTCATATTTTAGAAGTACAAAGATTAATTAGATTTATGCCTAAAATAGTCGTTGCAGTAGTACCCGGTTGGGCCGTTGGCGGAGGACACTCTTTACATGTCGTTTGTGATTTGACCCTGGCATCTAAAGAACATGCTATTTTCAAACAAACCGATCCCGATGTTGCATCATTTGACTCTGGTTATGGTAGTGCCTATCTAGCAAGACAATGTGGCCAAAAAAGAGCAAGAGAAATATTCTTTTGTGGATTCAACTATACGGCCGATGAAGCATTTCAAATGGGAATGGTAAATAAGGTCATTCCACATAAAGATCTTGAAGTGGAAGCACTTAGATGGTCCAAGGAAATGAATTCAAAATCTCCAACAGCAATGCGAATGCTTAAATTTGGATTTAATTTGCTAGATGATGGCCTTGTTGGTCAGCAGTTATTTGCTGGTGAAGCGACTAGACTTGCTTATGGGACGGAGGAAGCACGAGAAGGAAGAGACTCTTTCGTTGAAAAAAGGGATAAAGATTTCTCTAAATTTCCATGGCATTACTAGCAGTCTTTAACATGATATTTTCTTAAAAAATTTTCAAATTTATAATGAAGCGCAATTTGCGCTTCATTTTTCTTTGGTATTTTTTGAGAACAAAATGTTTGTTTAAGTTCTTCGACTTCATAAGAATTAAAATCTAGTTGATTTAAACTGTCTACAGCATAAACAAGTTGCATTCTTTTATTACTACTTAAATAAGTCTTTAAAAGTTCCTGTCTAAGCTCTCTATTTCTAGGTTCATCCAAAATTTTGGGATAACTATAACTATAGAGGAACTCCTTAATCATTTTAGTTTCGAGTTGCTTGCCAAATTCAAAAGCATCTTCATAGAGCTCTCTTTCCAAAATGATCATATTCGCATTGATAAAACTTGATTGTTCTTCAATTGACATAATATTAAATAA
Source organism: Flavobacteriaceae bacterium (assembly GCA_964215955.1). GTDB lineage: Bacteria > Bdellovibrionota > Bacteriovoracia > Bacteriovoracales > Bacteriovoracaceae. The sequence goes on along the minus strand of CAXPDR010000031.1, from coordinate 126,254 downwards.
TTCGTCAGTTGAAATTTCAGAAGTTTTTCCACTTAACCTTTTTTGTTGTAAAGCCTTACCAATATCCCACATTTTTTTTGATATCCTAAGTTCTGCTTTATTGGCTTTTGAATTCTTAATTTTTTTTATTTCTTCTTTCACGACCAGAGGTTTTATAGTGTTCTCTATTTTCTTTTTAACTTCATAAGAAGAAGTTAAAGTTATCGTCTTTTTGGAAACATCTAATTTCATTATCAGATAAGCGCTTAAGCTCCCAAACAAAAGTGCAAGAATTCCAATTCCATATTTAAATTTCATCAACACTCCTTAAATGAGATGGCTCACCTACCATATGATCATAAAACCATCTTTTCTTACCGTCTTTTTCATATAAAAACTCATACCACATATAGGTATTCCCCTTATATTTTATCGGTTTAACTTTGGTTATCTTCAACAACACCGGTTTGCTTTCACTTGCAGAGATAGCACCGACCTCAATAGATTTACTCATTCCATACCGATCACGAATGACCCTATCTGCGATTAAATATTTAAATCCACCATCTTCAACTAGCATTCTTTTTCTCACCACACTTTTGTGGATATAGTTTTGCTTTTGTCCTCCACATTGCTCTTGTATAAGACCTTGGATGGTCGGTTCGAAAATAACTTTATAAAATCCATTAATCTCTTCGTATTTTTTTAGTTTAAAAACACCATTGCCAAAATCTCTGGTGTTGGCACAGACAGACTCATATTCATAATCGGCATTTTTTCTAATATTTATATTCGTCCCAAAAGTAAAATGACTGACTTCATCATCATTGAGTACGGGAAATTCAATTGCAGGTTTTGCAATAACGCTATCTTTAAACATTTCATCAACCTGTTGGTATTCTTTAGAAATTTGTTTTTCCATACTCTCTTCTATCAACGAGATATCAAATTTATGTTTAATTTTAGGAGTCGATAACGAGATAGGTTTTAGCTTTTCACTCTCCGCTTGGGTACTTACGACAACATCATTATTTTTACTCGGCAAATCTTGTTCCTTTTTCGACTCTTTTTCAATAATAGGATGTTCTTGAGAAATTTGAGAATTGACTTGTTCATTCTCACTCTCATCTGATGTTTGTTCAACAACTTCTTCTTTTTCATTTTCCTTAGTTACAGTTGTTAATTGTGAAATGGTAGTTACTTCAGAGACATAATTTCCATCAATATCACTGAGCGCAACTTCAGGTAATACATTGTCATCAATTACAATTTCATCAGAGTCTTCTTCTAACTTATCTCCATAATTAGTTTTCAAAACTTGAGAGATATATACCGTATCATTGACTCCATTATAGACGTTATTAATTAGTTCTTGATAGGCCCTATATTCAAGAGAATCCTTTGGAAGATACTTATGAAACAAACTTGGATTTAAACTTTCACCCAGATACCCAAATTCACTTTTAAATTTTGGATCGTCTTTAAACTCATAAAAAACTTTAGCTAAATTATTAATATAATTAATATCATTCTTTTTATATTTAGGCTCAGTATTAGGATCAAACATTCTACAGCTTTCTCCTAGATTTCCTGAATTATATTTACCGGCCCATGCTCCTCGGATCATTTTTACCCGTTCAGAAAAAAGTTTTTCATCATAGTCGTGAAAACATTCCTGACCTCTTTGTGGTACGAATGATTCTCCACCTTTTTCATGATCTAAATTATAATTATATAATCCATAAAATCCATCAAATAGAAATTCTGTTCCATAATTTAAGACAAAGTCAAAATCATAAATATTTCCAGATGCAAATACATGGGGATGAGATTCAGCATTAAACATTAAAATTCCTACATCTTTATAATCATTTGAAAATAATAGCTGATTAACTTCATCTAGGTAATGTAGATCTTCGCAGTGAACGAATTCATTAGGAGATCCTACCGCTTGATCGAACATATCCATACCATAGCGTAGATATTCAGTATTACTCAAGGTCACAAGACCGAAGCTTAAGTCGGAACAATGAGCTTCAAATTTATCATAATCCTTTTTGTTATTCTGAGTTAATAGTTCATGCGCGAAACCTTTTTTAAAAGTATAGTTCTTGCAATATTTTTTTCTAAGCTCTAGTTCTACTTCATAGGCTTCCTCAACTGTACACCGTCTTTGCCCATCCAACTTGTCAAACTTCATACAAGAAGACTTATCTAATACTTCTTTTTTAGATCTTTTATTATTGGCCTCTAGAATTTTTTCGATGGCATTATAAGCATTATTAATCTTTGCAGGGTAATATTTCTCAGGGAAATCTATTGGGTCTTTTGGATCTAAGACACTATTACTCCAATAACAGTATTCTTTAGGATCCTTTCTCCTAAAATGACTTAAAGAGCTTTCATGCATAGGAACCTGAAGGGACATTAAAAGAAAAACGTTATGATTTAAATGACTTCCATGTTCTGGTAGATAAAGATTGTTTTCAGTAGTATATTCATTAGCTTTTTGAATGAGCTGCCCAAACAACCGTTGCATATAGTCGTTGAGCTCTCCAGGTTTATATATCAACCCTTTTACTTTTTGAGATTCATTTAGAGAAAGAAAACTTCTTCTAAAATTAATCTTATCAAAACCATTTTCACTTACGCTTGAGACCGATCGGTGATTAGTAAAGTGCCTTTTACTATGTTCACCTTGGAACTTAAAAATAAATAAAGAAAAGAAAAATGCCGTAAAAAAAAGGCCACCAAATAATTTCATAGAATCTCCTATGAAGTTAATCGGTCGTTTTTACAATTTGCTTGATTATTTAAGTTGGTTTTACCAGATTTCGTGTATTTATCTATCTATATACATTTCATCTAGATAATAAGTTAATCTGGAGATATCTTCCTTAATTCTTTGAGTTTGCTCAATTAGAGATTCCGTAATTTGGACGGTAGAATCTTTAAAGCTAACTTTAAAGTCTTCGCCATTTCCATGATGAAAAATAAAGTCTTCTTTCTCAAAACCTGCTTCATCTTCTTCAAACTCAGCGAATTCATTCAAAAGATCCTCTAAGGGGTCATCAATTGGTTCGTTACCTACTAATTTAGCTTGAACTCCAGCAAATTCCACTTCAATAACATTCGAATCATGTTCAGTCGCAACATCCATCATTTTACTATTTTACTCCTTCCAACATTAACAAGTTAAATCCACACATGACTTAACTCTTAATAAAAGTTTAGCAAGTTCTAAAAAAGGTTAAAGTCTTAATGAAACATTTATATATCCACTTAACAAAAGTGATTATTCTTTGGCCAATAACTAAAGAAGACCCAATACTCGTCGATAAGACTAGGGGTCTTAAATATGAATAGATTAAAAACCAACACGCAGAATTATGTGTTTTCAATAGCTTGGATGGTTATTATAACTATAGCGAGTTGTTTTAGCTTAATTATCACCCCCCTAGACTTCGCTTTTAAAAGCCCTGTTTATAGTTTTGAGCTTATTTTAGAGATTATTATCTGTACCGTTTTTGGCATAGACTTATTTTTTCGATGGAAAAATATTTATCAAATCAAGAGCCTTTTAGGAGAGAAAGATTTTTTATTTCATTCTAGGATAGATAAAGGCTACAAGACCTCCATTTGGCCAATTTTTGATATTTTATGTGCACTTCCTATAGAACTTATTGCCTTCAGCCTAGAAGGCCATATTTCAGGTAGTATATTGGCATTCTTTAGATTGATGAGAGTTTTTAGAATATTTAAATTAAGAGATTGGAAGAGCTTAATTGACTTTATACCTAAGGCCTTAAAACTTTTAATTATCTCGAGTGCAATTGCAATTACTCTTCACTTTATAGCCTGTGGTTGGATGATGATAAACCCTAGAACGGCTCCAGATGATCTATCATTTTATATAATTTCTTTATATTGGGCAGTTACAACTTTAACCACTGTTGGATATGGTGATATTACACCGGTTACCAATGTCGCAAGATTATATACTATGGGTGTTATGATAGTCGGTGTTGGTGTTTATGGGGTCATTATTGGTAATATTTCGAGACTAATGATGCTCGCAGATAAATACACCGAACAAAAAAAAGAAAAGCTACATAGTCTAAATCAGTTTATGAAACATTATAATATCCCTTCTTCACTTCAAAGACAGGTTTTTAGCTTTTACGGCCATTTATTGAATAAAAATCTTGCTCAAGAAGATTATAAAATTATTAATGAACTACCTCAAGCTCTCCAAAATGAGTTAAATGTTTTCACGAAGATTAAACTCATAAGAAATGTTCATATTTTTAGTGAATGCTCAACTCCATGTTTAAAAATGATAGCTGAGAGATTAGAGCAAACTTTTCACTCCCCCAATGAGTACATTATCAAAAAAGGTGATGTTGGCGAAGAAATGTTTATTTTAGGCCATGGAAAGGTTCAAGTATGTTCAGGAGATAAAGTTTTAAATGAGCTGCAAGAAGGTCAATTTTTTGGGGAAGTAGCCCTTATTGAAAACACAGTTAGAAATGCTGATGTCCAAAGTATCGAATATTGTGATCTATATACTTTTAAAAAGTCCGACTTCTTGGAAGTTATTGAAAAATATCCAACACTTGGAGAGAAATTCCGAAAAGTCTACTCCAAAAGAAAGTCAGATAGCAATCTCAAACAAGCGGCGTAATCTACCAGCTTTTAATCTAAACTAATCTCTCATAGAATAGCCTTATGAAAGCTAATTGTATGAAGTGTAAACATTTTTATATTAGTCACGATCCAAGGGCTCCAAGAGCTTGTAGAATTTATCAAATTAAATCGAGTTCGATCCCTAGCCAAATTGTAAAACAAGCCAATAATGGTGCAGAATGTATTGGTTTTGAGCCTAAGCCTCAGAAACAAAACAAACCCAAAGATTTAAACGATTCAAGATACTGGTAAGGACTTATTTAATTCAAAGTACGTTTGTCCAGGATTTGTAATAACTGCGCCACCCAAACAAATATCATCTTTATAAAAAACGATAGATTGCCCTACCGCCATGGCCCTTTGAGGATGGTCGAAAACGACTTTTAGTTTATCCTGTTCCAATTCGACTTTACAGGCTTGATCTTTTTGTCTGTATCTAATTTTAGCCTTACACCGTAGTGGAAATTGTGGCCTATTTCTAGTTAACCATGTCATATCTTCAGCAATCAAACCATCAGCATAAAGAGCTGGATGATTTTCTCCTTCTACAACATACACGACATTTTTTTCTTTATCTTTTTTGGCAACAAACCACGGACCACCAGGACCACCAATTCCTAAGCCTTTTCTCTGCCCAATGGTATAGAAACAATGACCTGAATGAGGCATAATTTCTTTCCCATTTTCTAGGTTCACAAAGTTTCCAGCTTGCTCTTTTACATAAGTAGAAAGAAAATTTTTAAAATTTCTTTCCCCTATAAAGCAAATTCCAGTTGAATCCTTTTTCCCTTTAGTAATAAGATCATATTCATGTGCAATTTCTCTGACTTTTGGTTTCTCTAAATGTCCAATTGGAAAGAGAACCTTTTCTAAAACCTCACCAGATATGGCATGTAAGAAATAGCTCTGATCCTTATTATTATCTTTTCCCTTCTGCAGGAAAATCTCTCCATCTTTCTTATTAATTTGGCAATAATGTCCTGTGGCCAAGAAATCAGCTCCAAATTCCATTGCTTTTTCAAAAAACACTTTAAATTTGATTTCCCTATTACATAAAATATCAGGATTAGGCGTATTCCCTTTCTGATATTCTTTTAAAAAGAAATCAAAAACATTATTTTTATATTCTTCGACAAAGTTTAAAGAATAATAAGGAATATTTACTTTCTCACATACGCTCACAACATCAGCATAGTCTTGTTCGGAAGTACAATGACCATTCTCGTCTAACTCTTCCCAATTCTTCATGAAAATACCAATAGTATTGAAACCCATCATTTTACATATTAAGGCACAAACGCTTGAGTCAACACCACCACTCATACCGACCACAACTGTTTTTGATGCATTATCAGCAAAATCTGCTTCGGAAATCTCAATTCCATGCTTTGTTAAAAACTTAATATTATTAGAAAAATTCATGCCATGTATATAGCTTTTTAAGCAATAGATTTCAAGTAGATGGCCAAATTTTATAGGTTTAAAATTTGAAAATTTCAACTACTTGGGTAGGTTTTGCTTCCTCTTTGCCTTCTTGATCGTTTCTAAAGTCTTTGACTCGATCTATTAATTTAAAATCCCCTTTCCCACCTAGCTGACCATTTCCAATTATTTTGGCGTTTCTTCCATCTCGATCTAGAAGAATAAATCTTTCTTCTAAAATAAGGGGATAGATATCCTCTTGAATCTCAAGAAAAGCTGATTGATTATTTTTAAAATAAAGGTGGCATTTAACGGCCTTTTTGGAAAATTTATTTTTTATAAAACAAAGCATTGGTTTAGTTAAGTCAAGGCCTTTTGCAAACTTCAGATTAACTAGCTGAACTCCACGAGAAGTTAAATTCGAACTTGAGCCAATATAAATTATTTTCCTGACAAAGTCATAATCTACAATCTCAATATCTTTATCACTAGGATTTATACCTTTAAAGGATAATTCATTATCCCCGATATTATAATTTACAATCCCATCATGATCTCCGTGCATGATATCTGTATCAATATTTTGAACGGTTCCTTCTTCTAACATTTTTTTAGGAACTCTCTTTTTAATTATATCAATATATTCATTAGGCTTATCAAAACAATAGTTCTTATTTTTTTTCTTCTTCGTGTATGGTAACTCAAATCGATCTGCAATCTTTTTAACTTCTTCACTTTTTAGTTCTCCCAAAGGAAGAATAAGATGAGAGAGAACTTTGGAATTAACTCCACCTAGTAAGAAGGATTGATCTGAGCTTGGATCATTATTCGCATGAATAAAGTATTCATCAGAGTTAAGATTTTTTTGAACCTTACAAAAATGACCAGTAGAGATGTAATCAGCACCAAGTTTAATCATTTTATCATAGAGAATATTTAATCTTAATGTATTACAATTAAAACATGCAGTATTAGCCTTTGCTGTAAGTTTACTTGCCACTAGAGGATCTATTACCTCTGCATCAAAATAAGCTTTAGCATCAGTAGCATAGAAAGGAATATTCAAGGATTCACAAAAGGATTTAACTTTCTCAAGGTCTTGTATATGACATGTTGGAAGACCCGAATTATTAGTAAATTCTTCTTTTACAGCAGTAACAATACTCACTCCGATAACTTTCATCCCTTGTTTTTTTAATAACAGGGCTGCGACACAACTAGCTATTCTCCCAGTTAAACCAATGACAACTTTTTTTCCTGAGTAATTAACACCAGTTTCACTCATACTGTCTCCTTATAGGAAAATTATATCTTACATCAATAACTAATAAAAGTTGGTAAAATAGACGATAGGTATATATGAAGGAAATAGAAGAAAACACATTCCCAAAAATTTATTTATTTGAACATCTTAATGGTTCTACGAAAACGAATCCATTAAAAGACTATTTATATTTTTTAAAATTCAACGGAGCAAGAGGAGTAATTGACTTTAGTTACTCAAATGCTTGCGATACACTTCATACATCCTTAACTATAAAAGAAAATTTTGCACTTGAAGCAATTCCTCTCTCATTAATCAAAGACACGGAAAATAATTTAAATGAATTTTTAAAAGAACAAAAAAATCCTCATTTACATAAACTCATAGACTACTTAGGATGTATGAATAAGACTATTAAAGAATTAACTTCAGATAAAGTTAAACTTGTCACTTTGATTAAGGCCCTTCTTTCTGGTTCTGAATATGTTTTCTTAAAAGAGCCTGAGTCTCAATTTGATGGTAAAATTTTAAATGCGCTAAAAAGAAGTATTTCCCACGAAGCAATTACAAATTCAAGAAAATTTTTTATTACACCAGTGAATGTAGAAAACTGGGTGGATATTTCAACTCATTTTATAAAAAAGTGTCCGGAAACAAAATCATTTCATATCATTCAAAATGTTCTCAATAACGAAAACCACCAAATAGAATTAACAACTCCGTATAAATTTAAATTAATTAAACAAGCTAGTTAATATACTTAATTGCACAATTTATTTTATAGGCTTTAGATGTAAATTTATTCATAGGCTTTAATCTTACTTGTAGTGTAAATTTATCTAAAATAATATCAACTGATCCTGAGTTTTCTCTCAATTCCATAAGTTTTAGTGAGTTTAATCCTTGAATAACTTGTATAGATTTTTTTTCCAACTTATCATTTTTAACAGTTGAATAACAAATGAGTTGAACCAATTCTTGACTTGAGTTTCCGGAAATTTTCTTTACTCCTTCTAAGAAGTTTTGGAGGTCCTTTTTACTTAATACTTCCAGTAAGCGAAATATTTCCTTGTTCACGACCTTGTAAAATGAAAGGAGTGATTTTCTGTTTTCTTCAATGAGTTCGCCTGGAAGTGTTTCGAAGCCTTCATTTTCCCACTGTTTAAAACTACCATCATATATTAATCCTCTCGCTGAATATAATTCAATGGCAAACTTTTCAAATTCATTTTCAAACATTTCATTAAACGACGTTTGACCTTCGTTCACACCAAAATATTTTTCAAAAAAAGATTTAACCCCTCCACTTTTGGTATTAACAAAAGAAGAATTTTTCGCCATTTTTAGAGATATTGGCAAAACATCATTACCTTCTTTTAATAAAATATCTGCTTCCTTAAAATGGCTGTCTTGAGTAGCGCTAAGGGACTTTCCAGCAAGGATCACTTGATCATAACTTAAATTCATATTTTTTAAAAAGTAATCAACAGCTTCATTAGCTAGAATGGGCAATTCTTCAATAAGGTAAGGGTAATAATTTCTAATAAACAGCTCTTGCTGCTCTAACATTTCATAGTATGAATTGCTTAGTTCGGCTAAAAACTCGGACTCTTTATTTATCTTTTTTGAAAAACTTATCGACACGAGATATTCAAAGAAATTACCTTTGTGTTCATTTAATAGAGCATCAAGTCTATTGTTATGAACCATCTACTTACTCCAGTAAGCTTCTTCGAGCGAATCTTCCTTTTCAGGTAATCCCTTATAGAGCCTAGGTGAGTTTTGAATTAAAACCTCAAAACTTGCTCGATTGGCATATTTACTAATTTGAGAAATTGAAGAATAAGTTAAATACTCAGCACAATGCTTTGGAGAATTAGGAACGACAGTTTTATGGTAATCATTGGCCACCATATCGTGTAATAAAGCAGATAGTGCCGCATCCCCTGCTCCATTAGTATTTTTAATTGCTAAAGGTCCTCCATTAAAAGGACTAATATGCGTATAAATTTTTATAGGATTTTCACACTTATTTTTAATCATTGCCCGTGAGTATTCAAATTCATTATAGTTTACTATGGACTTTGTTACTAAAGGTTCTTTGGTAGGACGGGTTTGTTCACGATCAACAAAACCACCTAAATATAGACCTTTTTTCCCTACAGTAACTAAGGCTAAATCCACGATATCCAGAATAGACTCACAAGATAAAAGAGGGTCTTCAATCTGAGTTAATGCAAATGCTTCTTCTTGATTCATGGCCAAAACAGATACATATTTTTCGGTAAAATTTTTGATAAAATCAACTTTACTTTCAACTAAGCTACTTGTACCAAGTGACATCACAACTGGAACTTCATAAGCTTTCGCTATTTCACAAGACCGTACTGTTGCATGATAAATAGGATCGCTTTCTGATCTAAGTGTGTAGGCTGATATCAATAGTGCTGATGCATTTTTAATGACACTTTCCGGAACATACTCAGGTGAGAATTCATTCATACAACCTTTAGATATCGCAAAAGTTCTTTCCATGTCTGGAGTAATAAAACAAAGGGCCCTTCCCATTGGCTTCTCAGCTGGTTGCAGATGGGACATATCAACGAGACCACTCGTTTTTGAGAGATACTTAAAAGCATAATCTCCCACTTCAATTTGTTTTTTAATAGAACCTAGAGCATAGCAAGTATTTTCAGATAAAACCGAAAAATTGTGAAGAGTGTTACCTACAGCTCCACCAGGAAACTCTCCTCTTACTTTTCTTTCATGCTTACATTGGGAGTAAACTTTTTCACAAAGCTCATCATCTATAATAAAAGACTGCCCTTTTTGAAAATCATGTTCTTCTAAAAATGAGTCTTCTACTTCAATTTCGATATCAACTAACAATTGATCTATTCCAACAATATAAGCAGATGATTTACTCTGACCTGGTTCATCTAAAGAGGTTCTTCCCTTATCAGTAACAGGAAAATAGTGTTTCGTTTTACGACGCCCTGGAAACTTCATTTTGTACTCACAATTAAAATGGTAAGCCGAGCTTATACCATATTTTTAGACTTTTTTAAGAGCTTCATGGTAAATTTTACTCAAAAATATGAAAAATAAGGGTTTAATATGAATATCTTTGAAATTTATCCAGCTAAAAATCAATTTATAGGTATCGTCTCCATCCCCCATTCAGGCGAGATGTTACCGGAAGAATTTAAAAGTTTCTTAACAGATAACCAAACAGACTTAATGCAAGATGTCGATTACCGGGTCCATGAACTGGTTCATATAGACAAACTTCAGGAAGCTGGAATTAGCGTTATAAAGGCCAATATCATAAGAACTGCTGTTGATCTAAATAGAAGTAGAGATTTGGCGCTCCTAAATTGGAAAAAGAATTCGAAGGGAAGAGAATTAGTTTTAAAAACACCAGATTCCAAACAGGTTGAATATTTTCTTGGTAACTACTATGACCCCTACTATGAAATGTTAAAAACCCTTATCAATGAATTAAAAAATAAACAAAAAATAGCTTCTTTTGTAGATCTGCATAGTATGCCAGGTAAAGCCGAAGAGTATCATCTTAAAATAAATCCAAATCAACCAATTAATAGACCAGAGTTTTGCATTAGCGATATTGAAGGAAAATCATGCACCCAAGATTTCATTGATCATATCACTCACTCCTTACAAGAAAATTATAAGAATGTTTCTAATAATATGCCATATTTTGGCGGTCACATTACAAGGCACCTTAATGCCAGTCATCAGGATCTTAACAATATTCAGATTGAAATTAACCGAAGCATTTATATGAATGAAGAAACCAAAGAATTAAATAATAATGAAAAACTTAGGAACCATTTAACAGATGGACTGATTAAATTATTTAATCAATACTAATCATATTTTTTCGCTTTTTAGCATCAACACTGTCAATCATATCATCAAACTCTTTTGAAAGATTTCTCTTCTCTATTTTTTTGGGTGGTAATTTTTGAATTTTGAGGTCTTCTTTTTTTCTTCTTTCTTCCTCTAACGAAATATTTCTCTTTAGTAGGGCTTCTAAGCTTATATCAAGCCCTTTAATATCTCTCTTAGAATAAACTTCACCATATTTTTGGTAATAATACTCATAAAGCGGAGCCAGCTGATTTTGATTATCTACTCCTCTTTCCAGGTAAAAAATTAAATTTTTTAATATACCTTGATTTTCTAAATCATAACTCCAAGCAGACAGTAAATATAGCATACCAAGATGATCCACTTGATCTTTATATTTCAATCCTTTAAATTCTTTAATAATAATATCTACAAGCGCCTTAGATGATGCCTGAAATTGGATGTCATTAATAATTTTGTATCTTAGTTTTGCGGCATCTTGATCTTCAATTTTAGTTTTAATAAGCAAAGAATATATTTCCTTTCCTCTTTTGGTTTGGACAATTTCAAAATGATAGTCTTTATCTATCGGATCTAGCTGTATGGAGACTTTATTTTGATCTTCTAGATGCCCAAACTCTAATGTCGATGTTGGGATATAACGACTTCTTAGATGTATTAAATATAGGGAATAAAACATTTCATTTAAATCACCATAAACAAGAGGTATTTTTTTTGAAAATAAATCACTCCATATTTCATCGCTATTTCTTTTTAATATAACTTTGCTTACCAAAGGTAATTCAAACAATCTCTGGCTATTAATGGATTCATCAAACACGAATTTATTGAGAATATTTACCTCAACCAAAGTATCATTTCTTGGATTCGTGATTTTTAAGGAAAGGTTGGTCTTTCCATTAACAATATCAACCTTTGGAATGACAAAATAAAATGGATTTTTAATGGGAAGTTGAAGAGATAGGTCTCCAAAATTGAATCTTCTCCATAAAAACTCATTCTCTATTTTAACCTTTTTCAGTGGAATATAATCGGACGGAGTTAAAAAGACAGGAGAAAATTGATCGATCTTATACCAATTATTTGTTAATTGGTTTTTAATCAGTTTTCCATACAAATAACCAGGTAAGTAATTTATCCCCGCGAATATAGTCGCAATAATTAAACCTAAGAGCGTAAAAACAGCTATCCATTTTTTCATAAATTTCTTATCGTAATTTTAACCATTTAACTTAATTCCATTACCGATTAAAGATAAAACTAATATATCCGATAAGAATACTGAGTAAAAATAAAGGAAAAAGTATGAAGTATTCAATTGTATTATTCACCTTCCTCTATATGGTTTCAGCTTGTGACTCACCTAGAAAAACAAGGGATCCCTATAGCTCGGTAAATGGCTCAACAATTACAACTAGTGGTACTACAGATAATACAACAGATGATTCAACTTCTGACAGTGCAACTGATGATACAACTGATTCGACTGATGATTCAACAACCACAACTACAGGTTTTGAAAATTGTAACTTAAATTATCAATATTTTAACCAATATATTGGGAATTTCGCAATTTGCCAGAATTCACTAGATGATACAAAGTTTAAAATAAAAATATCCCAAAATGATTATACAGAAGGTACATGCTTTGTACCTATCAGGCGAAATACAAATGGTACTTCTTTTAAGTTAGGCATTGCTGAATGCGTGAATAATGAAGCAGGTAAGGAGTATACAGCGACTCTTTCAAAAGAAAATCAAAACTACAAAATTAATGGTGTTATGGTTCTTAAAGCAAGGGCCCTTTCACCCTATATGATGTGTATGAATGCTATTGTAGATTATAATAATTATATGGCCAACCCATATTATGGATCTAATAATATCGACTCTGGTTGCTACCAATCAAGTTATGGAAATAGCAACACCTATGCTCAATGTGTCTGTAATAAATTTGTGAGTTACTACAAGCTTTACTATAATGATGATGTAAGCTTTACCCAGAACAACTAATTTTTTAATTTTTTATTGAGCATCTCTCCTTTTGCATAGATAGGATACAAATCGTTATCAATAGAAGGAAAACTCAAAATAGGTAAAAAAGCTTGTTTATCTTTTTCACTAACAGAAAATGGTAAGCAAATGACCACGTAATAAAAACCCATACCGTCAATTTGGAATGATTTAATATAAGTATTTAATATATCACCTTCATCATCTTCAAACTCATATATTTCATCTGCTTGTTCTAAAGTAAGGTTAATGTATTTGTCGTACAAATGAAACTTTTCGAACTCAATATCATTTTCTTTGCGATGAATCATCATTTCTGCGAGAAAACTAGATTTTTTACTATCTAAAAGTTCAATAATTTCAGTAGGCACTTCATGCTCTTCCATTGAAATATCATTTTCATTACTAGTTGAAATATTTAATTCGTTTGACTCAAATTGAATATCTCTTTTGTAATGATTTAATAGCGAAATATGCTCTGTAATAATTCGATAAAATATAAATGATGGTCCATTTTCGATATATGAACAAATTGCAATAAAGAAAAGATCTTTTCCACCTTCTTTCAGGGCCAAAATATGAGTGTAGTATTGCTTACCAAGATCGTTTGCCCCAAGCCATATTTCAGTAGGATTGTTTAAAATATTATCTAAGATTTTTTTATCACCGAGAATTTTAGAATAATTAGGCTCATCTTCTATGGACAAATTTTTTCTCATGGCAATTTCTTCAATTTCAAATTGCTTAAGAAACGGTCGATAAAACTCCATGATACAAGATTCACTACAAAATCCCCTATCACTATCCTCTTCAACAAACTGTAACTGATTAATTTCATCAACTTTATTTCTACAGTTCTCACAAAATATTAGATTTTCAAACATATAAATCTCCGAAATCAGTATACTGCCTTCTGGCAAGTTCTTTTAGACAAAGGAATATTTTCCCTATCGAAATGAAAAAAAATTGTATTTAAAATATTAGAGATAGATGTAATCAAGGAAGAATATGCAATTAACAAATAACCCCAAAATCGATTATAAAAACTTTTTAAAAATGGCTCAAACTGGATACTGTCCACTTTTTTTTGGTGAATGGCTAAATGAATCTTTTGATCAGAGTCAAAATATAAATTTAAGAAAAGCATCTCATAATGTAAAACATGTTTTTAACCAACTCTCCAGACATAACTCTATTGAAAAAAAGAAGACCGCCCTTATAAGTATGGATAAAATAAGTAGAGAGGAGTTCATAAGATCATTTTTCAAAGTTGTAGAGCATGAAATCCTTAAGGAGAACACAAGATTACAGTAAAAGCTTTTTCAATTTTTTTCTTTTTACTTGCTTCAGCTAACTCAGCTGCAGAATACCGTGTTTATCAATATGTCATTAAAAACAAAGTCCAGACAGCCGATGATCAACAAAACTCGCACTTTGTAAAATCAACACTTAATCCAGTAAGCTTTCTTGCCTACAATGGCGGGTCCTCCCTTTACAGTATTGACTTACTAAGAACATGGATCTGTCCTGGTCATACCGCTAAGAAAGAATTATGCCCATCGCCCTATGCAGAACTAGAACAAGGGGCACTTCAATGACAGTTATCAACCAACTTAATAAAAGAACTGAGAACTTAAAGCATAAACAAGAGCTGAAAAACCTAAAAAACCAACATGAAAATGAATTGGAAAAGTTAAAACTAAACCACGAAAAGTATAAGAATCAAGTTAAAACCGCCCATACATTAGAAAAGTCTAATTTATATTCAGATCACAAAATTAAATTGGCCAGACAAGCTGATCAAAATGAAAAAACTCTGGAAAGATTAAGAGCTTCTTTAGACGAAGTTAAAGACCATACAACAAAAGAAAAAAAGAGAATTTTATCTGAAAATGACAAAAATTTGAAAAACTTAACAACAACTCATGAGACTCTTGTTGCTTCAAAAAAAATGAAGAATGAGCATTTAATACAGGATATGGATCATGAAGCTAAAATTCAAATAAACAAACTTCAAAGAAAAATAAATGCTAAAGAAACAGAGCTTAAAGGTACTTCCAGTGAAAGGCTCAATGAGCAGCGATCTACCAATCAGCATAAATTCCAAACAAATAAAAATATATTTGCCAAAAAGGAATTGGCCCAAACAGATAAGTTTCAAAGAAGCTTATTAAAACAATCTAAGGAACATACCAAACTTTTAGCCGAAACAGAAAGAAAACACCAAGGTCAAATCAGTACGAGAGATAAAAATTACAAAAAAGAAGTTGATTTAAAAACTAAAGATCATTTGAAAAAAATGAACCAACTCAATAACTTCCATGAGAAAAAGTATAATGCTGAGTACACAAAAAATGAAAAAATAATGCAAAGGCTTTTAGGTAAAAAGGAAAAGATCATTTCACAGCTGAGGCAAATGGTTAAACATGAAGCTATCAAAGAAATGGAAATGAACAAGGATAGTTTTTATCACTATACAGGAATTGAACCTAAAATTACATTAAATGAAAAACAAGATGGTTATAGTATTAAATTGCAAATACCTGAATATGAAGCTAAAAATGTAAAAGTTGTTGGATTTGATCGAGAAATAAAGCTCACCATGGATCGAGATTTTGATTACACTAAAAAACTAGAAAATGGTGGTTCATCGGTGGTTAAAAAGTCAGAGACTTTAACATCTAAAATACCGGTTGAATATATCGTTAATCCAAAAACTGTGACGAGAAATTATAATGAGGGTATGCTTACTTTTGATATTAAATTTGCCTAAAATCTCACGTCAAAAGAATCATAAGTATATTCAGAAATTTCTTGAATAACTTCTTCAATTTCCCTGACCATACTATTTGAGCTACCTTTAGAGGCAAATCTCCTTATATCCTTAAGGGCTTCAATATCTCCCTGGGCAATAATTTCAACTGCTCCAGTTGGCATATTATAAACATATCCTCGGACTTGAGTTTGATTTTCTTCAATTTGATTAATAATACTGTAGCGATATCCTACACCTTGAACCCTTCCGTGAATAATTAACTTCATTTCAAGCAAGATATACTCCCTATTTATTTTCATTATTTGTCATTTCGTATTAACATACTAACATGATAAGACCATATCTTGTAAACTTTTCGGCCATACTTAGTGAAGATCAGCTTTCAGTGAGAGCAAATATTTCGAATTCGAAAATAGAATCCTTAAAAAAGGAAAATCGAACACCACTTGATAGTGTCAGCTTATTCAAAAAAGAACAATTTAAGATTAAATTAGTCGCCTATGATAAGGACAATAATATAATCTACGACAAAACCTTTGATACCGATAATTATGGAAAGTTAGAACTCAGAATATCTAGTCGTTCAAAAAATAATGAATTTTCAAACTTAACCTTATTTGAAATTGGATTGATACCAGGTCTTGAAATTTATTTAGGAAGTATACTTCCTATGAAAATTCAAAAACCTAGAAAAATTTTAATTACTGACTTCGACAAAACCCTTGTCGATACCAGGTATTCTACACCCAAAGAAATGTATTATTCATTGAATCGGCCCCTTAGTCATTTTCCTAATGTGGAAAAAAGTATTAGGTTGGTCAAGGATTATGAGGCTAAAAGTTTTCAGACTTTTGTACTTTCGGCTTCTCCCCATTTCTACGAACATGCTATCAGAGATTGGCTCTATCAAAATCAAATCTTTGTTTCAAATCTTTATTTAAAGGATTACCGAGACTTTATTTCCATTTTTGATGGATCTCTCAGTGCTAAAGATATAAAGAAACAAGGTTTTTACAAATTAAACCAGTTGATTGACATTTTACTTATGACCAAATTACCTGAAGAATTAGTTTTAATTGGAGATGGCTTCGAATCAGATCCATTTATTTATTTAACCCTAAAAAAATTAATTCAATCTGACTCGGATCCATGGCAGGTATGGAAATCAATTAAAAATAACAGAATTTTTTCCCTTACAAGTAAACAAGACTCATTTTTTATTACTAAATTTTATCAATTAAGTGAACTTGCCAAAAATTCTAATACTGAGGTCAAAATTTACATTAGGGCCACAGAGCAAAATTTAAAAGATTTACAAGAGAAAAAGTTTGAGTCAAATGATATGACTTTGTTGAATAAACAGGTTAACTACTACATAAATAAATAATTGGGAGCAAATAATAGAAAATATCCTACCGAAAAGTAAAATCCATAGCGATGAAAGTTTTTAGGATTTTTAATCATTGTTTTAGTCAGCGGTAATTTAGCAAAGTCAAAGCCAACAACCTCTAAATAGATTCTTACGACAGATAAAATCAGAAGAATCAAAACAACAGTTTCATTTTGAATTAGAGATTGTTTCATGAATACACATCCTTTATAATAAACCCATATGAAAATGCAGCACAACCACCTTCATCTAATCGGAAATCCAGAAGAAAACTTTTTTATTCTTGGTAAAAAGGACAAAGATTCCTACCATGAATTAACCAAGCAAATCTCTATGTTATGTACGCGAAACGAAAGCTTGGCCAAAGTTCTTAAAATAGCGAATCAACTAAGCACAAGAGGAAAACATCATTACAACCCAAGGCATATTAAAGAATTATCTGCGTATGCTGAAGGTCTTGAAACAAGTTTGAATGATGTCATGTTTGCATTTTTATTGCCTGAAGTCGTGGCAGCTTTTAATAAGTGGGTACCCAATCTTATGTCGATAATCCCAGGTTGCTCAAGCCTTTTCGTACTTGATCCAAAAACGAATAAACCGATACACACAAGAGTATTGGACTATGCTCTATCAGGACCTTTTGAGAAAAATGAGCGTACAATTCTTTATGACTTTAAAGATAGATATAAAACATTTTCTTTAAGTTCTACTGGAGTTCCCCTTGCCTCGATGACTGCTATAAACGAAAAAGGATTAACCCTAGCCCTTCACTACAAACATGGAAGATATTTTGATCAATCTGGTGAGTCTATTTTTACAATTACAGATGAAATTATTGGGCAATGTTCAAATATCAGAGAAGCCATTAAGCTTGTTAAGAAGAAAAAAAGTATTAGTTATTGGGGGATTTACTTATCTGATAGTAATGGAGAGGTTGCTAGCATCGATATAAGAGGTGGCGAAGTTTACCAAGAAAAGTTTGACCTTAGGGACCATGATCATCTATATTTTAATAATCGTCCTCTTTTGGCCCAAGAAGACCACTTAGAAATTCAACCCTATGGAAACTTGGAACAATGTAAGTCGCGAATGGAGATTGTACAAAAAAATTTAAAACAATTTGATATAACAACTTCCAAAGACCCATATTTAGATTTGATAAAAGTTCTCTACAAAAAAAATAAAACAGGAAAATCATCCCATGCAAAAAACTTTAAACTAAGTCCTGTCCACTCTAGTAGCATTCAAGTTTGTAGTATGGGAATCGGTGATCATAATTTTTATTACGTTACGGGGCAAGCGCCTAAGAATACGAAACAAACAACGCTAGGTTTTGAAAACATTTTCCTTGAACCAAAAATTAAAATTAAAACCAAAGAGAAGAAACTCACAGCAATAGAGGCTGCACAACAGTATATATCAAAATATCAATCCTTTTTAGATCTATCAGAAACAAGTAAAGCTTATCACAATATTCAAATGGCACTTAAACTTCAAGAAGGTCACGAAGATTGGTATATAAGTCAATTTTATTTTCTTATAACCCAATATATATATGAAAATGATCAAAGAGATTATACCTATATCCTCCAAGATTTGGAAAAATTAGATCAAAAACTCCCAATATACCTTGAAGATCATAGGAAGTTATTCATTCAACGACTCTCTAGAATCCTAGGACATAGTCATGGGATTAAATCTAGCTTAATCAAAAACGAACAATTGAAAAAAAGATTTATTGAAGAATCTCAATTAAATCCTATGGCTCTTAAGGGTTTAAAATTTCTTATTTTTCCACGAATTGAAATTCTAGATATTATTTACTCTTATTAACCGCCCCCTTTAGGTGGACCTAATCCTTCTAGATAATAATTATTAAAATAATAAATCATTATTTCTAAATGACCTTGAAGTCTTTTAGGATCTTGAGTTACTGCCCAGGTTCTTCGAACTAAAGTTGAAATTGCCCCTCTTAACATCGCCAAAGAGTGGTTGATTTCAAAAATAGGATCATGTTTAATTTTTTTAAGCTCACCTTGTCCTGCAATTGACCCTTTTTCGCTTTTAAATTGTTTGTAATTCGCCTTTGGAAAAGTTTTTCTTACAAATGGTTCATAGCTTTTGTGTTCATCTGATCTGATTTGTGCTTTTGAGTCTACAATTGGCTTGAGATTAGCAAATGTTTTTTCTAGTGCACTTAGATGATGAGAGGATCTATAACCATACTTTTTACGAGATAACTTAGCGAGATGTCCAAATGCAGGTATTTGAGATACATTCGCTTGCAGTATGTATCTTCTGTCTGCATCAACTGCGACTGTGATAGAGAGAGGTTTTAGCTTGGTTTTTTCCTTTGTGATTAAATCATCAAATTGCATATACTTTACCGGAGATTGCTTTAGTTTTTCCCTAAATCTTACATTTTTAAAGGCTGCTTTCTTCGACCAATAATCAAACCTTCTTGCCACGGTTTTTTTGTTAACTCCCAAGAAGCGAGCAGCATCTCTTTGAGTCATTTTCATTGAAAAAAGCTTTAAAAGTTGATGATTTATTCTTCTTTTTCTCTGTCTAAACTCAAGAGTTCCAGTCGAAGCTCCGAATTTCTTCCCACAACTGCAGCATTGAAAACGCTGGATTCTTCTTGAGTCATTTTTTCTAAAGTAGAAGCCTTTTTTAATAATTTGATCTGATTTACACTTTAGTTCTGGGCAGTTTCTTTTCATGTTAAAGCTACTGCACATATAGGAAAACTATAGGGGAATTAAGTAATTAATTTTATAGTAATTTTGAAGTACACATATTCTTCAAAGGTTAATTTCTTAAAAAAAATTTATAAGTATAGGTCCATCCAAGTAGGTCAGTTTAATACTTGTAAGACAAAGTCCCTAAAATTTTGACACCATTCACCGAAGAATCAAACTCATCAGGATAGAAGTTGTTATCAGGAAGATCCATATTAAAAAATTTCAAAAATTGATAGTTAGCATCTATATGCAAAGAAATATTCTGAGCGATTGAAAACCTAACTTCGGTCCCTGCCTCCAAGCCTGCAGCTTGACCAGTAATTTTAAAATCATCACCTTGTTTATATTCAGAATATGGAGCAATAACAGGTCCTCCAAAAAATAAAAAGTCGACATAAGAAGATTTGAGACCGCCTATATCAAATGCAATTGCCAGATCTACTAATTGAAAACTCGCTTCATTTTCCTCAGCAAAACTTGAACCTAAGGTCACACGATAAGACTTTTTAGCAATTGGATCATGATAATACCCTCTTAAACCAACAGAATAAAATATAATATCTTCGCTTAAGACATCATCAAATCCTTGATTGTCGATAACCCCAATGTATGTACCAGAGAATAAGGCAAGTCGTCTGGTTGGTTTTAGCGCGAATTCCTTATCTTTGTATCTTTGGACAATAGATTTAACATTATCAACTTTTTCACCATATTGAAGATTTCGAATTTCAATATAGGCGATTCGATTGCTTACAACAATTGGAAGTAAACGGCCTTTGTTTTTTGGTACTTCCCCGACTTTTATCCGTTTTCCTTGTTTTATATACCCAATGACTGAACTCATTTGAACGTCACTATAGACTTTGGCACGATCGGCTTTAACAATGGCCCAAGTGGCTGCAATTACAGAATTAGTGCTCAATAATAGACAGATTATATTGGCAAGAATAAGTTTTATAATATCTTTATAATTATGCATCTTCCTATATTGTAGCCTAAATTCTTAATTTTTGCTTTAAAAATCAATGTTTTACCAATTTTGCACTAAAGTTGAGCAATTCTGACTAAATCGCAGTGTTATAATTCATTAAATATTTAATTTTTAATAGCCGATAGAGACCATAGGAAAAGATTTATAGGATTTGGGTATGAATGAATTAAAAAAATATTTATGTTTAATCTCAGTATTTACACTATTTGTCTCTTGTACAGAGGAAATATCAGAAGAGGTTAAAAATGGTACTAATCTTACTGAAGAACAGGAAGAATTGGTTAAGTTTGAAAACAAATATTTAAGAATTAAAAATACATCTGATCCAAATCTTGGATATGTGATGCATAAAACAGGAACAATAGATAGGCCTTGTGAATTAAAATCTCCAAAACTAGGATTTAGTTCTCTCAACTACAAAAAAGATAGTGCTCTTTATACAGTAGACTGTATCTTAGATACCAAAGAATTTGATCTGTTTTTTTCCGGAGCTAGCTTTGAAGTTCAAATTGATGAAAATATGTGTGAATATGTAGGCTATAAACCTTATAAATTCTTTCAATATTTACCAGGAAATACAGTTGATACACAATACCAAATAAATTGTGATGCAACTTGTGGAGAACAATTCGAAGGTATTTGCGGAAAAACATATAAATCAAATACGGCCTCAATCCCAAGTGGAACTTTTAACCCAGCAACTATTAGTACGTATTTCCAAAATCAAGTTACTGAAGCCAATCCGCTTAAATGCGTTTTCGATTACCGAAAAAACCTACCAATTGCTGGACCAAATTGTGATCAAGGTAAAATTACTACTATTGCCTATACAATTGAAGCGGGAACCACTACAGATGCTGATGGTAATGAAATACCATCTTGTGTTGTAGGTGATGGCGGTTTAGAACCAAAGATTTTTTATGATACAACGTCAGAATTTAAATGTGGTGGTAAAAGATCGGCTTGTTTAGCTGGTCCAGGAGCAGATTTGCTTCCTGAAGATAAAACTCAATTAATTTATCAAAACCTTGAATTAGATTATTTTGCTAAGAAATTTGATTTACCATCCCCTATCTCAAAAGGATATTTTTCAAATGTATCTCTGGCAAATTTTTCTAGAATTTGTAGTGATACCAGCTCTACAAAAATAGATAATGTCGGCCGAATTTTTAGCCCCTACGAAACAGTCAGTTCAATTGTTGGACATGAAGTAGAAGACCTACCAAGTAGAAAATCTTATAACTCACATAATGTCGATAGTGATGGTGACGGTGAAGCTGATTATAGACCCTATGGTCGTCACCTATTTGATGGTAGTGGTTATTTCAGCACACCTACAAAATCTGTTCAACCCTACTATGCAATTTATTGCTTAGATAAGGCAAGAGATGTTAAGGCCCAAATGAGGTTATTTATAAGAGAATGGGATAGAGATTTTGAACCAAATAATCCATATCTTGCAAAAATAAGTGATATTCACTTAAGTTATCCAACAATCATAAACGCTACAACTCCATCCTTAATGGATGCGATTGGTGAGCAAGAAGCTGCTAATGATGATTGGAATGATTATTGGGATATTGATGACCTGCTTGGGGATTATGATCGTAATCCATTTTCTGATTATGATGGAGACGGTGGAGACTTTGATAATGTTTTTCAAAACAATAGTTGTAACGCTCTAAAATATGGTTTTTGTAGAGGCGATCTAACTAAGAAAACTCAGCCAGCTTGTGAAGCAGTCCCAGGAGCTGAATGGAGAATCCATAGCTACTGTAGTAATGATAGCTTTCAAACAAATGCCTCAGCATGTATCGGAGGTGGTGGTAGTTGGATTTATATTGAAAATGATGCCTTATTCCCAGGAATGGGATTATAAATAAAGCCCGCTTTTTGCGGGCTTTTATTATTTTTCCATATAATCTTGCATTTTATAATTTCGAGCAATCCAAACGAAAACAACACCAAATACGGCCATTAAAATCGCAAAGAACATAAAGAAGTTCCCTCCATCAAATACATTCACTTTCGCAATATAAGCAGTGATCATATTCCCAAAGAAAACTGTCAGAAGCCACATGGACATAATTGTTGATTTCATTGATCTTGGTGCCTGAGTATAAGCAAATTGCAACCCAGTGATTGAAATCATAACCTCGGCCATGGTAATTACTAAGAAAGGAATAACTTGCCAAAGAACCGAGATTTTATCTCCACTATCTAAAATATATTGGTAAATAGCAACAAGAACAAATGATGCTGCTGCTACGAACATTCCAGCCCCCATTCTTTTCAGTGGAGTCATTTCTGTTTTAAAAATCTTTTCACATAATGGATAAATTACAAATGTAAACAGCGGGATAAGAACCATAACCATAATTGGATTTAGAGCTGGAATTTGAGAAGGAAGTAAAGTTCCTTTCCAACCTAAGATGTTAACATCCAGGTTCATTTCTTTGGCTTGTAAAACCCAAGAGGAACCATGTTGATCAAATAGTGCCCAAAAAATGGTAACAGCAATAAATATTTTACCTACATTAAAAGCAGCTTTAACATCATTTACGGCCTGCTCTGGATGCTCTTTGAGTGCACCATTAAAAAATCCATTTCCACTTCCCATATTCTTTATGGCCGATAATAATACCTTTCCAGTTCCATGAGGATTTTTACCTGTTGGAGGTATATGAACATAATGATTCCTACCTAACCAAAAAATAAAAGTTGCAATCGCCATCAAAACACCAGGAATACCGAAAGCGATTCCAGGACCATAAGCATTCAAAGTCCAAGGAGTTATCATAGTAGAAAAGAAAGAACCAAAATTAATCATGAAGTAGAAAAGATCAAATACTTTTTGAAGACTGGCCTTTTGATCCGGTTTAAATTGGTCACCTACATGAGCCGAGACACAAGGCTTAATACCACCAGAACCAAGTGCAATTAAACCCAATCCCCAATAAAACCCTGTCTGACTATTTTCAAATAAGGCCAAAAATAAATGTCCAATACAGTAGACAATAGATAACCAAAGAATTGTTTTGTATTTTCCCCAGAACCTATCAGAAATATACGCACCTAAAACGGGAAATAAATAACACGCCCCTGCAAATAAATGGTAATCTGATGTGGCCTGAAACTTTTCTAAACCTAAGTAACTTACTAAAAAGATAACAAGAATTGATCTCATCCCATAGTAAGAATATCTTTCACATGCTTCATTCCATACAATATATTGGATTTGCCTTGGAAACTTTGTTTTCACAGCTGTTTCTACCCCAGTAGCTGCCTGTGGTGTGGTTGTCATGTCTCTCCCTTATCTCAATTTTTTACTCTTCCGTTGTAAAACGTTTTGGCCTTTTGAGCCCGCCCTGTCTCTGGGGACGTTCTTTCGCAAGCGTTTTACGTTCCTCAATTATTTTTTCTGTTTCTTCTTTGGTTCTACGCTTAGTCACAACATTTTTACGCTTCAAATCCATATGTGAAGAAATATCAACTCCTACATCGCCATTGACCGTAGTCTGACAAGAAAGTCTTTCAGCTGTTAAATGAAAAACATTCCCTAAAATTTGTTTCTCTTCAAAAGAGATTTCAGACAAAGACTCTGCGTTGGCATTGATGATAACGACACATTGGCCACAGCTAGCACAACCACCGCAAGTACTTTTAATATTTAAACCATTAGAAATAAGACTATCTCTAAGGTTTGCCCCCACTTCAACTTCAATTTCCACATTATTGGGTGAAACCGTAATTTTTGGCATTTTAACTTCCTAAACAACTCGTTTTAATTGTTTCTCTATACCCTCTAAAATCTTACCTTTCAAAGGTTTTAGTAAAAATGACAAGGTTATTTTAGCCCCACAGAAGTTCTCGTCAAAAAGAAGATCTAACTCAAAGCCTTTCCCTTTTGCCGAAATTTTATCATCTTCATAAGTGATATCTGCCTTAACCTGAAATCTTGCGAGTAATTCAGGCGTAATTGCCCCTTTTACGGCCTCATAGGCATCATTTTTGTTATCTAATTTGTCGTAATTAACTTTTATATCCATAAAATCTCCAATTTTTAATTTTTACCAGTAGACCCAAACCCACCAGTACCTCGTTCAGTATCGGAAAGGCTATCTACAACCGAAAATTGCGCTTGATGAATTGGTGCAAGTACCATCTGCGCTACCCTGTCCCCATGGTTAATGATGGTATCTTCTGTCCCAAAATTCCCCATAATAATTTTCACCTCACCTCTGTAATCGGCATCAATCGTACCAGGTGAATTAACAACTAATAGATTAGACTTTAAAGAAAGTCCAGATCGTGGCCGTACTTGTACTTCGTAACCGGGTTCTATTTCAAAGGCTAAGCCGGTCGGGATTAAAACTCTTTGTCCTGGCTTAATAACAAGTTGATCTTTGCTATCCAGACTGGCCCTTAAGTCTGCCCCTGCTGCGTCCTTAGTTTCATAGGTTGGTAGCGGTAAAGCAGCATCAAAGTTTTCTAATTTTTTAATTTTAATTGTACTCATAGTTTTCCTAATTATTTTTTAACGATTTTCAATCGAGAATATTCATTTTTAAAAAAGAAGTTTTTAATGATTTTCTTTATACTTTTTTCATCTACTTCATCTAAAAGTTTTTTAATTTTATCGTGAGTGTGTTCATGCATTTGATATATTTCATTTTCTAATAAATAATCTGCTCGCTCAGACAAGTCATCAAAGCTTAAATCCCAAGAATCTTTTATTTTGTCCTTAGTAGCATCTAAAATTGCCTTTGAAATACCAAAAGTTTCGATATTTTTAAAAACATCCGTAATAATGGTCTCAATTTCTCCAAAATGGTTTTCCTGTCCATTAAAGATCATGAGATAATTCCCAAACTTTGGAAAACAATTTAAGCTTGAGCCAAACCCATACACAAGTGGCTTTTCTTCTCTTAATTTTTTAAAGAATACAGAAGAAATTCCTTCGAATAGAATATCATCCAAAACCACATAACTCATATAATCTTGTCCCATCATCGAAGGTCCATTAAAGGAAAGATATAACACAGGAGATTCAAGTTTCTTCTTCTTCGTAACCTTCGTATGATTTAACTTAGCTGTTTTACCATTTGAATTAAGTCTTACTGGGTTACTTCTTTTAGTTTTATCTCTTTGATAGTACTGAATTAAGTATTCTTCAGCTTTTACCTTCTCACCAGATACAACAACCAAAGAGGTTCTACTTGGTATAAAGTATTTTTTAAAATATTTCTCAATATCAGTTCTTTTAAACTTTAATACAGATGAACTATTTCCTCCTACAGGATGCCCATAGGCGCGATCGAAGTTTTTCTTAAAAATATATTCTATACCTTGTGCTTCATGATCATCTTTATCTTCCTTCAACTCCTGCTTAATAATAAGCTTTTCTTTACTTAGTTGAGAGTCCAAAAAGTCCAAATCCATAAACAGCTCAAGAAAAATTGGCAAAATACTGTTTAATTTTTTAGCTAAACAGTTGAGTTCAAAACAAACACTTTCTTTATAAGTATAAGCATTAATTTCTGCCCCCATCATCTCAAGCTTAGCAATTAAATCTGATTGATTCTCCTTAAACATGAGATGCTCAATGAGATGAGCAATACCTTCTTCGTTTTTATTCTCAAACGCAGAGCCGGCAAGAAAATTCAAAAGGACCTTTGCCCCATTAAAACCTGATGCATAATGAGAAACCACAGATGCCCCATTACTAAAAAGAGACCTGCGAACAGGTCCCTTTTTAAAAGTATTAAAAGATTCTTCTTTTATAATCTTAAGCATTGTCTGATTGAGTTTCCTCTTTCTTGTCTTCTTTTTTAGGCTTATCAGCTTTAGGGTTTTTGTTTACTAAAGGCTTAATTGCTTTTGCAGAAAGTTTAACCTTTCCAAATCTATCTATATCTAAAACCTTAACAGCAATAACATCCCCTTCAGAAACATAATCTGCAGGATCTTTAACTCTTTCACTTGCCATTTCAGAGACATGAACGAGTCCAGAGACACCATCAGCGATATCTACAAATGCACCATATTCTTTAATTG
Source organism: Flavobacteriaceae bacterium (assembly GCA_964215955.1). Lineage (GTDB taxonomy): Bacteria > Bdellovibrionota > Bacteriovoracia > Bacteriovoracales > Bacteriovoracaceae. The sequence continues at coordinate 99,038 of CAXPDR010000031.1, read as the reverse complement.
TCACAACAGTTGCTTGGTATTCAGAGTCTTTCTTAGGCCCATTAATTTGAAGATCAATTAAGTTACAAACAGTATCAAGTGTTTCAGAACTAGTACCTAATACCTTAACTAGCCCTTCTTCTGTAATTTCAATTGAAACTTCATACTTTTCTTGGATAGCTTTAATATTCTTTCCACCAGGTCCAATTAAAACACCAATTTTATCTGGCTTAATATTTGTCGTTTGAATAGTTGGAACACCATCTTTAAATGTAGGTCTAGCAGTTGAAATTGTTTTCGCCATTTCACCTAGAATATGAAGTCTTCCTTCTTTAGCTTGTGCCATTGCTTTTGTGAAGATTTCATTGGTAATACCAGTAATTTTAATATCCATTTGGATTGCTGTAATACCATCATTTGTACCAGCAACCTTGAAGTCCATATCACCTAGGTGGTCTTCATCCCCTAAGATATCTGTTAAGATTGTAAAGTCATCACCTTCTTTAATAAGTCCCATTGCAACACCTGCAACTGGCTTTTTAAGAGGAACACCGGCATCCATTAATGCCATGGATCCAGAACAAACAGACCCCATTGAAGATGAACCATTTGATTCAGTAACTTCACAAGTAAGTCTGATAGTATATGGATAATCAGTTGGCATCATTTGTCTAATTGCTCTTTCAGCTAAATTTCCGTGTCCAACCTCTCTTCTACCTACACCTCTATAACCTCTTGCTTCACCAACGGAATATGGAGCAAAAGTGTAGTGAAGATAAAAATTATCATATGAAAGACCATAAATATTATCTTTCATTTGCTCACCTTCTTTACCACCGATTGTTACAGTAGCAAGAACTTGAGTTTCACCTCTTGTAAATAGAGAAGATCCGTGTGGAACTTTAAGAACTGAAGTTTCAGTTTCAATTTCTCTAACTTCTGTTAGCTTTCTACCTGCGATTCTTTTACCTTCTTTCATGATATCATTTCTCATCATGTTATAAAGTAGTTCATCAACACCTTTATAAGCTTCTTTTCCGGCTTCCGAAGCATCTTCCAATCCAAATGCTGTTGCATCTTCTTTGATAGCTTCTTTAACTTTTTTATTTAATGCACTGATCGCTCTAGATCTTGCCTGTTTTTCATTTATTTCAAGGCAAGCTCTAGCGTCAGAAGAAAACTCTTCCATTTTCTTCATCATAGTTTCATTTGCAGCCGAAGAGACCCACTCACGCTTTTCCTTACCAGCTTCTGCTTTCATTTTCTTTAAAACTTGGCAGAAATTAGCAATTTGCTCGTGACCGAACTGAAGTGCTTCCATCATTTCTTCTTCTGAAACCTCTTTCGCTTCACCTTCAACCATAACGATTGAATCTTCAGATGCAGCTAATACTAACTCAATTGTAGAGTTTTCCCATTCTGAATGGCCTGGGTTAAGAACTAACTTTCCATCAATCTTTCCAACTTTACAAAATCCGATTGGTCCAGCAAATGGGATATCAGAAATCTCCAGAGCAGCAGCTGTACCAATACCAGCTAAAACTTGTGGATCGTGCTCAGGGTCAAATGAGATAACTTGTGCCATAACAATCGTTTCACACATATACCCTTCAGGAAATAATGGTCTAAGTGGTCTATCAATCATTCTCATAAGAAGAATTTCATCATTTGAAGGTCTTCCCTCTCTTTTCATAAATCCACCAAGGAATTTACCAGCTGATGTAAACTTCTCTTTGTAATCAACCATTAATGGAAAGAAATCTTGCCCATCATTTACTTCTCTTGCAGAACAAACAGTTACTAAAACTTGAGTGTTACCACTAGTTACTAAAACAGCTCCATCAGCTTGCTTAGCTAGTCTTCCTGTTTCAATTGTTACTTCTTTTCCACCGTACTCAAAAGTAAACTCTTTTTTGTTGTTTAACATTTTTACTCCTAATGTTATTTAAGAGTTTGAAAGCTGCTTAAAAAGATAGGTCAAGATAAAAGCTAATCTTCTACCTTCACGTATCCTTTGAAACATACATTTCAAACTCTTAGTTAATTTGTTGAAATTCTATAAAATTTATCACGTATTTAAAATAAAAAAGGGCCTAAAAAGGCCCTTATTTTTATAAGAATTTCGAATTGAAATTATTTTCTTAATCCTAACTCTTTAATTACTGCTTGATATCTTTCTGGACTATTAGTGTTAAGATACTTTAATAATCTTCTTCTTTTACCAATCATTTTCATAAGACCTCTTTTAGAGTGGTAGTCATGTTTATGATCAGCAAAGTGATCCGCAAGGTAATTAATTTTTGCAGTAATAAGTGCAACTTGAACTTCTGTTTTCCCAGAGTTTTTTTCAGTTCCACCAAATTTTGCTACGATTTCAGCTGTTTGTTGTTTTGTTAACATTTTATCTCCTACGATTTGAGCCAAGAAAGGAAATTATTTTCCAAACCGAGCTTCAAATAAAATTATGAGTGAAGGTTTTAACGTATAAAGTCAGACATGTAAACCTTTAATTTGTCCAAAAGTCGGGCTTCAATTTGTCTGATTCTTTCTCTAGAAACTCCATAATCATCTGCAATACTCTGAAGAGATGGCGGAACCTCACTAAGTAACCGTTTTTTAAAGATTTCTTGGTCCCTTGGTTTTAAGTCCTTTATAAAGTTCTCTAGATTTTCTTCTAACAGTTTTAAGCCTTGTTGATGAGCAAGAGCATCTTCTAACCCTTCGGTATTATCCTCAAGTAGATCTGAGATAAAACCACCGCTGCCTCCATCACCAACAGGAGTGTCTATACTGACTTCTGAGCCTTTAGAACTCAACCTTAAAGACATTTCTTCTACTGATTTCTCCGAAACTCCAAGGGTTTCAGAAAGAAGCTTAGTCTCAGGCTCAATTCCTTGATTTTGAAGTCTCTCTTTTTCACGCATTAAATTGTAAAAAAGCTTTTTTTGTTCAGCCGTTGTACCAATTTTTATTAAACGAAAATTATCCAAAATAAACTTTAAAATATAAGACTTAATCCACCAACTTGCATAATAAGAGAGTTTTGCACCTTTTTCAGGATTGTATTTAGATACAGCCTTCATCAATCCAATATTCCCCTCCTGAATAAGATCCATCACATTTTTATATGCACTCTTATATTCCATAGCAATTTTCACAACAAGTCTTAAATTGGCCATAACCAACTTCTTAGCAATCTCAATATCCCCTGTTTCTTGGAGTTTTTGCACCAATTCTTGCTCTTCTTCTTTAGAGAGTAATTTATACTTTGAGATCTCTTGAATGTACTGATATAGGGAGTCTACAGGTTTAGATTTATTTGAAACTAAGCTCGTTCCAGCAGAAATGGCCGGTAATAATTCTTGGATAATTTCAATTTGGGTACTGTTTTCTAGTTCAGCTAAATCAATGATATCAGATTCAATATCTTCGGTTTCATCTTCTAACTCGTTTAAGTCTTCTGCATCTAGTACTTCAACAATAGGATCTGATTTTTTATTTTTCACGTTGTTATTCATACACTAAAAGATGGTATTTATTAATTAAAAGTCAACGCTTTCTTAGAGTTTTCTAAGTATTTTCTTTTCTTGGCAATATATTGCAGTGCAAAAACCCCGAATCTAAACTTAACGGGAATTAAAACTGCTTTTTTGGATTCAAACCGAAATTTTCTGGCACGATAAAGATCAAGTTGCTTCATGACTTCCTGTGCAATTATTCCATACATTTCTTCATTCCAAACAGGAATTTTAAAATACTTCTCCCGTTTTATAACCTGATGTCTTATATTTTTAACTAATTGATTTAAAAGTTCCTGCCTTTTCTCGTACTTAGAATTATTATAAAAATACCTGGACCGCTCTTTATAATAAGCTAATTCTTTTTCGCTAAACCTTAGGTAAAACCTCGCATCAATTTTATCAACATCCACAAGTACACGATCAAGTTCACTTAAACCAATATCAAACAAAACATTGAGACCATAGTTTTTAACTTGTTTACTACCAGCTTGCTCTACTAATTCGATTTTTAAAGATTCTTCATAGAGATGCTCGGTACTTAACTTATTCACTTTTTTCTCGGCCCAATTGTCCCATCTAAACTTTATATTATTATAAATAAATTTTTCGATTTCATCATAACTATCCGCAAGCACTACGGTATCAGGAGTTTTAGTTAATAGAGCTAAAAAATTTAAAGCTTCAATTTTTGGTTCTTCATAAATCTGTTCATCAAGCCATTTAATTATTTTTTTATTTGCTTTATCCCTTTTATATCTCAAATTAACATAGTGATCACAATATATAGTTTCTAAGTCATCCCGCAAAGAAGTGCTTCCAATCATACGAGGAAATACCCGATTAAACTCAAACTCGTTTCTTCTTCTGCAAACTAAATCTTCACATCCTACCTGTATCGCCTTTTCATTTTCACTAAGAATAACTTCTCTAGTTTTAGTTTCTATTTGAATTTTTTTTCTATCAAGATGATTAAAAATATAAGACATAATATAGGGTGATTTTAAATAAGGAACCAACATTCTATAGTCAGTTGTATCTCCATTCCAAGAACAAAATGCTCTAAAATTTCTAATAGTGTAATCAAATTCTCGCTCAACAACACTTACTCGATTATGAACCTTTTTAATATAATCATCAAAATAGGGATTATTAGCTAGATCTATTTCTCCAAATGTACTTCTTTTCCACTGCTGTGAAAAATTATCCCTTATGAGATCCACAGAATACACTGAAATGTTTTGAGAACACATATTGTTAACCAGATTATATGTTAAGTTCTCATATTGCTCTTCAGTATACTCAAGTTTCTTGGCATAATAAGCTATGGCCTTAACTGTTAAATCGATCCCTATGTATTGTAATGTTGCAACAATCGACCTTGAAGCACTAGATAAATCCCACTTTGTGAGATAATTAAGTTTTAAATCTTTTTCACATCTATAGTGAAGGTTTGTCCCTTGTTTAAAGGTTCCTATATAATTATCAATAAGACTAATATTTTCTGCAGATTCATCTCCAGTAATATACTCGGGGGTTAATGAACCTCTAAGTGGATCGATTTGCCTTACGTCATCTACATTTCCAAAGATAATTCCTTCAATAGGTCTTAAGGCCAATACAGATTGAAAGGTGAAAAAACTGAGGAAAAATATGACACATATATAGTAAAACTTTTTCATTTATTCATTTATCGAAATTAAGTCACGATAAGTTAAACATGAAACTAATATTGGGCATTTTTATCCTTATTAACTCGCTATATATTTATGCTAGACCATATAAAAGAGGTGTTTTTAAATACCCAGATGGTCGAATTGAGTCTATGAATAACAGTATAGTAAGGTCAAATTTAGACATTCAAAAGTCCCAAGACTTTTTAAGAGAAATTAAATTTCATATACTAAATGGTCAATTAGACCAGGCAAAAATTCTTTTAAAAGAAGCAACCATAACTTCTAATTTTACTAAGGCTATCCAATACAGATATCTTGCTACAATATACTTCATTGAGGGAAATTATAGAGAAACTCTAAATATCTTAAATCAAATAGAAATGAGTGAATTTACCACCCAGGCTAAGGTTTGCTTTATGAAAGTCATTTCTTATTTAATTCTAGAAGATGAAAAGAATATCAAGAAAAGCTGGAGAACTTGTAAAGATGCAAGCATTGGCTACTCTCCTTCCAACCTTGCTTGGATGAATGTTCTCGTTAACATGAAAATTACAAAAGATGAAAATTATGTCGAAAATATTTTTAAAGAAATAAATATTGAAAACATTGCAAAAGAAGATATTACGACTATTTTGAAGTTATCACTTTATCTAAGTCAACAAAAGGAACTTATTCCCCGATTCCAGTTCTTAGGTAAAGAAGTACTAGAAGACACAATTAAAAGAGAACTCATAGGATTTAATTATTACAGAGATAATGATCTTGTCAGGTCTTTTAAACTGCTAAGTACTATTTCTACAGCTAACGCAGAAGTATTCAAAGGAAATATACTTCTTGCTCGAAAAAAGTTTGAATTAGCATATGCCCAATTCAAATTGGCTCTAAACACCAAAACAAACTCCAAAAATGCGATAGACAGGCTTCTACCTCTTGCGTGGAAATTAGAGAAATGGGATGAAGGAATAAACTTTCTTCAAAAAACAGAATTTCACAAATCAAAACGCGTAGAAGCATACACCCTTATGGCCGCTTTTTTAACTATGGCCAATAAGCATAATGCAACAAAGATTTATCTTAACAAAATAGCATCTATAAATAACAAGTCAGCACCGCTTGAAATTGCTCAAATTAGAGTTTTTAATAGTCTAATCCAAAAAGATGAAGATAATATTATCAAATATGCCAACCAAAGTTGTAATGCGAAAGATGGAATTAATTGTTGGTTACTAATAGCAATGAACTCTTGGGAAAGTTTAATCACAGAAATTGATTCAAAGAAGAAAATCCATACTGGACTAAAAGGCCTAAGTAAAGAATTAGCAAATAAAAAGTATGATAATCCTATTCAAGAAGAAGTTTTAGTTGAACAACGTTATATCAAAGAGCTGGACAATAATTTGATTCAAATTGTGAAATAACACTTGCCCTGAACATTTTAAAATTGCTAAAATTTCTTGATGAAGTTAGTTTTAATTTCCTTACTATACTTTTTTACTCCGCTAAGCTCAAAAGCTTACAGTCTCCATACGGGAACGTATGTGCCCTATTTTAATAAGGTCCAAACTAACACCTCAGGAGATACTCAAAAATTTGATTTAAACCCTTATTTTGGACTGGGAACTCAGCTTAGTCTTAGCGGGCCACACTATTTTATGCCCGAAGCCGGCTTTACTTACTTCACAGATACGGCCAAAAATACCAAAAAAGATATTATCCACTTAAACTATAATTTCCTCTATGTTCTCACTCCAACATTTGCCCTTCGTTATGGTTTATCTAACAATTGGTATCGGCTTCATGGTCAAGGAGGAAGCGCAAAATTAAAAAATGGTACAGGTTCAACAAAATTCCCTTCACCAGATGAAACGGTTGTAAGCTACTATACAACTTTAAATACAGGTTTTGAGTATATATTTACAAACAAAAAATATGGAATCCGTTTTGATTTTCAAACTATGAGTTTTCAAGAAATGGATAATAGGGCCCATAATTATTTATTAACCTTTAACTTCTTTAGGTAAAGCCGGATGCTAAAGTTCTTTATATTTATATTATTATTTATGAACTCCCATCTTTACGCATGGACCTTAAACTCTAGTACAGGAAAAGGGTTTAATAAAACAGAAATCAATATTTACATAGCAAATACTTCTTGTACCGGGGCAGGTATGACTATTGCACAATTTAAAGGCTTAGTTAAATCTGCAGTAAAATATTATTGGAATTCAGTTCCAACATCATCCCTTTTCTTAAACGTTAAAGGAGTTCGATCAGATATAGATATTTCTAGTGATACCCATTCTACAGCTTTAGAAAAGGTACCTAATAATTCAATCTTAGCTGGATGCAATACAACAGCAACTGACTTTAGTAATAGTTCTATTCTTGGATCTGCCCAATCCACTTGTTCAGGTTCAACATGCAAATCAGTACTTATCCTTAATGCACACTCAGAGTCAAAACTCCCGACTTATTCAGACAGTGAATTAGAGGCCGTCATTGCCCATGAAATAGGCCATGCTTTTGGCCTTGGACATTCTGAATATCAAGAAAGTCTTATGTATTACTCTGTTTCTGGTAAATATCAAGAGTGGCTTGGTCAGGATGATGTTGATGGTGTTACCTACCTATATCCTCATGAATCAGAATTAGATATTTTTGGAGCTAGTATCTTAGGAAACTGCGGCGCAATTGCAGCAGCCCCCTACACAAACCCGACGTCTAAAACACCATGGGGTTTATCAATCTTTCTAGGATTATTTCTGGCCTATCTTATAAGACTTTTAATTCTTTTCCGTCGAAATTAAAGACAACTTCTTTTTCTTCATATTGAGTAGTGAGATTAATGGGTCTTTTCCACATGAAATAAAGGTTACTCATAGTTTCTGCGGCAAACTGCATATCAAGATCAACTCCATAATGAATATGTTTTAAGAGAAGTTCTTTTCTATTCTTATAATTTGCATCTTCAACTTGAATAATTGGAGAACCAAAATTAGTCAATTGTGTAAGAAGTTTTTGTTTTATTGCCTGGAAGTCTCGGGTATCAATTTCCATTCTTCCTGATCTAGGATTGTATTTATATGTAAAGATTTGTTGTCGATTACAAAATTCAGGAGTTAAAAACTCGTTGATAAAAGAAATATCATTATGAGACTTTCTTATCTCAAATATTTTTTCCCTACCTAAATTGGCTTTAGTATCCCAATGTTCTTTATCATACATATTTGAGCATTCATTATATTCTTTTCCAAATCGACCTGTATTCCAGCGATATTCGATATCTCTAAACAATTCAATTCCAATTTTATATGGATTAATGTTCTTTTTACTCATGGCCATAACACCAGCATGCTTCGTGGCAAAGTCAATGAATTCAGATGGTTCTAAGGCCCTATTATTCATTATAGTAGAGTGCCAATAAGAGGCCCACCCCTCGTTCATGATTTTGGTAATTCTTTGGGGAAGAAAGTAATAAGCTTCTTCTCTTAAACAAGCTAATACATCAGCCTCCCAGTCCTCTAATGGTGCATTTTCAATAAGAAATTTTAAAATATCTCTTTCACCCTTAAAAAGGTTTTTTTCTGCGACTAATTCTTCTTCTGATTCAATTTGCGTTTCAGTTTTGTTCTGTCTAGCTTGAGAGCGCATAAAAGATTTCAATGCCTGAGATCTATCATCAACCATATAACCTCCAGTTTCTTGCTCCTGGTGGAATCTTCTCATTTTTTCGTTTCTACTCTCAATGACTTCTGAAGTCTCAAATAAATGGTTAATATCAAGTAAGTTTTCCATAGAAAGAACCTTATCTATGAATAGCTCTACTTTATTATGCCCATATTTTTCCATGTATCTTCTAATTTTAGATCCATGATTTGCCATGACATCCATCATTTTTCTATTAGTATTAGAAAACCACATATTGTTCTTAAAGAAATCATTATGTCCATAAACGTGGGCCATTACTAATTTCTGATCTAACCAATTATTGACTTCCAAAAGATAGGCATAGCAAGGATCAGTGTTAATAACCATCTCGTAAATTTTTTGGATTCCGTATCGATAACCTTTAGACAGCTGATCATAATCCATCCCAAACTTCCAATGAGGATAACGAATGGGAAATCCCCCCTGAGCTGCAAGAATATTTATAGTATCGTAATCGCACATCTCAAAAACTTGTGGGAAATAATCTAATCCATACTCATCAGCATAACCCTGAATTTCTTTTTGAAGTTTTAACAAATCTCCTGAAATTGGTTTTGCTCTTAACATTATTTTCCTTTACCTAAAAACTCTTTGATTGAATCTAGGATTGCTTCCTTATTTTTTATTTTACTTAAGATAACATCGTCGTGCTCTGTACCATATTTTTGAGATAAATCTTTATAAAACTGACCAGAACCATAACGACTTTCAACTTGTCCGTAGCAAAACATATTACTATTTGGAAGAATAAATTCATCAAGAAGACTCATGCAGACTTTAGTATCATCTGCTGACCAATTATCACCATCACTAAAATGGAAGGGGTAAATATTCCACTCATTTGGATTATAATCTTCTTCTATAATTTGTTTACATAATTTAAATGCACTAGAAATCAAAGTACCACCACTCTCCCGAGTTCTAAAAAATGTATCTTCATCAACTTCTTTCGCTGTTGCATCATGAATTATATAGCGTATTTCAATATCTTTATATTGAGACTTTAACCAAAGATTAATCCAGAAGGACTCTGTCCTTACAATTTCTTTTTGTTCTTCACCCATAGAACCAGAAACATCCATCATATAAATAACAACTGCAGAATTTTCCATTTCAATTTTGGTGTCGGCAGAACGAAATCTATAATCTTTTCTAATTGGGATAACTCTTGGGTTGGAAGGATCATATACACCCATAGACATTTGTCTTTTTAAGGCTTCTTTATAAGTCCTTTTTAAATGCTTTAATGAGTCGGGTCCCACGGTTCCTATAGAAGTGTATTTATCCACAGTTGAAGAAAGTTGCTGCTTGCCTTTAGGTTCTATTTTAGGAAGCTCTAACTCCTCTCCTAAAATACTAGCTAGCTCTTCTACACCCATTTCAACTTCTAACTCTTTTAGACCTTCACCCTCACCAGCTTCACCTTGACCTGGCTCACCTTCACCTGGCTGTCCATCAATTGGATCACCTTCTTGACCTTGCCCTTGTCCGGTTCCACCTTCCGATTTATCACCAAATCGAAACCTAGGTATGTCAATACTAGGCATAGGAACTTTAAATTGATCATTGCCTTTTGGAATAATTTGTTGACCTTGAGAAACATATTTTCTTAAGTTATCTCTTATTCTTCCTTTAACAATTTTTCTAAACCTAGCGTGGTCTCTTTTAATAGGATGATCCACCTACTCTCCTTTCATTAAGATTTTATTGAGTCACCTTTGGCGAAAATACTTGAAACATAGTTTAAAGTATCTGTTGCACAAATCTCACAATAACCAAAATTTTTAATGAGTCTGGTTTTAACAACATCAATTTTCTCTTGTGTTTGTTTATCTACGACATTAGAGATTATAGTCGTTAGTTTAATTGAATCTTTTTGATCTTCAAAAAGTTTTAGTTCAAGTGCTCTATGAAGAGTCTCATTCATTTTATAATCGAACTGCTTACCTTCAATTGCAAGGGCTCCAATAAAATGCATAATTTCTCTACGGTAATCGTCTTTGATAGATTCAGAGATATCTATTTTTTCCTCAATAGATCTCATGAATCTTTCATCAGCGTCCTCAAGTTTTCCAGAATATTTATTTCTTAGTTTTTCCTTTTGAGTATACGCTTTAACGTGATCTATATAGTTAGCACATAAAGTTTCTATAGCAGTCTCATCAACACTAATCGCCTTTTGAACATCATTTTTAACAATGTCTTCATACTCTTGTCTTGCAACAGCTAAGTTCTCTCTAAAGTGATCTAATTGATCTGGAGAACTAATTAAGCCATGATGCTTTAAACCTGACTCTAATTCATTAAAAACCATAAAAGGATTAAGACAACCTGAATGTGAATTTTTAACTAATGAATTGGAAATTTTATCTTGAATATATCTTGGAGAAATGCCATCAAGTCCTTCTCTAATAGCTTCTTTTCTCAACTCTTTTACATTATCTTCATTATATCCAGGAAGAGTTTTACCATTATAAAGTTTTAATTTTTGTAGCTTCGTTAGATCTGCCTTTTTAGGTTCTTCAAGTCTTGTAAGAATGGCCCATAAACTGGCCATTTCAAGGGTATGAGGAGCAATATGCATATGAGGTATTGTCTGGCCATTAAAGTCTTTTTTATAGATTCTAATTTCCTGATCAAGTCGTGTGATATAAGGAACATCGATTTTTACAGTTCTATCTCTTAGAGCTTCCATAAATTCATTGGATTGTAACTTTCTAAATTCTGGCTCATTGGTATGTCCTAAAATAACTTCATCAATATCCGTTTGGGCAAACTTTTTAGGTTTTATTGATTGCTCCTGAGACGCTCCCAGTAAATCATATAAAAAAGCTACATCTAATTTTAGCATCTCTATAAACTCAACAATTCCTCTATTGGCGATGTTAAATTCTCCATCAAAGTTAAAAGCACGAGGATCAGAGTCAGACCCATACAAGGCAATTTTTCTATAGTTAATATCACCTGTTAATTCTGTAGAGTCTTGGTTTTTCTCATCTTTTGGCTGAAATGTCCCAATTCCTAAACGATCTTTCTCTGACAGAACAAGCCTTTTTACTCTTATGTATTTCATCACCTCATTCCAATCACCATCATTTTGCTTCATGAACTCTGAAAGAATAAATCTACAGGCTGGATTAACCTCTCCTTTAATTTTGATTTTAAAAGGAGAATCGCTATCAGCATTAAGTTTCTCTAAAAATTTTTGTCTAACTTCAAGGGGAACAAGCTTTAATGGTTCTTCATGCATTGGAGAAGGGAAAACTTTTGCGCCACCCAGAATTTCAGTTTCTTCAGGACAAACCCATTCATAAGTATAAAGTGCACCTTCATCCGTTTTAGAATAATGTTCTAATCCTTTTTTTAGCAATCTCGAAATAGAAGACTTTGCGGAACCTACAGGCCCATGAAGAAGAAGAACTCTTTTTTCTGTACCATATCCTCTGGCAGCAGACTTAAAGAAATTAACAAGTTTCATTAAGTGAACATCAATACCAAAAATAGCGTCTTTACCATTTTCAATGGGATCATCAAAAAAGTGGTAACGGGTAATTTCCTTTTTATATTCTGTATAGGTTGAAGTTCCATATGACATAATCATATCGTGAACTCTTTGGAATGAATTTCTACAAATACTCGGGTTTTTAACAACCAAGTCTATATAGTCTTGAAAAGAACCTTCCCAGTTAAGATGAGAAAAGTCTTCTTTTGAATAATTTTCTTCAATGAAATTGCGAATATTGATAGTCATTTATCTTCCTCCAATTGTCTCAACCTAAGTGAGATAGTTACATTACTATTTTACCCCTAAATCCCAATGAATTAAAAGGTAAAGTGTCCAAAAACAAGAAAAATTTATCTGGAGCATTTTGATACCATTTATCGGCAAAAAAATTAATTGCTCAAATAAAACCTTAAGCTATACTAATATCATAATTTAGTTTTTTATTTAACGGAGTCCGAATGTCGATTTTATTCAGCGGTGATACTAATATAGGCAGAAAACGAAAAACAAACCAAGATTCAATTTGCTTATACCCAGAAAAAAACTTTTTCATAGTTGCAGATGGGATGGGTGGACATAATGGAGGTGATATTGCCTCTCAAATGGCCGTAAAAGTATTACCTGAGTTTATCAACAACAACGACACATTAAAACCCCAAGATTTGCTTACAGAAGCAGTAAAGCATACTAACCTCTCAATATTTCAACATGGATCAGAGAATGAAGAACTTAAAGGAATGGGGACAACTATTTCAGGTATAATGTTGCAAAATGGTCACGCTCATATCGTCAATGTAGGTGACTCTAGAGGCTATCTCATCAAAGATAAAAAACTTTTTCAAATAACTAAAGATCATTCTCTTGTTCAAGAAAAAGTCTCACTTGGAATTTATGATCGTGAAGCGGCGAAAAAAGATCCTCAGAAAAACATCCTGACTAGAACGGTCGGCTTTGACAAAGAACTTGATGTTGATACCTTTGATTACGAATACGGAAATGGAGATCTATTTCTTTTTTGCTCTGACGGTCTTCACGGCAAAGTGTGCGACAAGAATATTTTAGAAATTATACTCAAAAACCTAGAGAATCCCGACCTAAAAACTCAAGAAAAATTAGACAACGCAACCAAACAACTAATTCACCAAGCAAATGCCAACGGTGGACAAGATAATATATCCGTTGTTTTGATTTTTGTTTAAGAAAACTGTTAATTTTAACAAGGATTCATTGCAATATTATTTTGCTCAACTTACAATATGTAGGTTATAAAAAACAAACAGTTGTATAAGTGGAGTCATGTTTGGATAAGCACTATACCCTAATGATAATTCCCGAAAAAGATAAGGGAGTAAAATCTTTTAAATTACCAGGAATCTTTATAAGATCTCTTGCCTTTATTATAGTTCTTTTATCAATTCTTTTAAGCATTCTAATGTATGATTACTGGAAAATCCTTCAACAAATGAGCGAAAATAAACATCTCAGTGTTGAAAATAGACAATTAAAAGAACAAATTCAACTTTTTCAAATGAAAATTAACTCACTTGGAAGTGATCTTGAAAGAATTAAAACATTTGAAAATAAACTAAAAATAATTACAGGTCTTGAGAACGTCACCAATACATCCCCTATTGTCCCAACATCTCCTGACAAAAAAGAAATGATGATGGATGACCATAACACCAATCCATCTCCACCTACGGAAAAAGAGGATTCAGTAAAATTAGAGCCTTCCATCAAAGATAAGATTAAAAATTATACCGATTTTCCAGAATACCAAAAACTTAAACACCTGTATGAGAAGAAAACTGCAGAAAACTTTGGGCTGACTCAAAAATATCAAATCACCCGTAAATTTTCTGACCTTCTTAAAAACAGTTTTGAACTAGCAGCAGAATATGCAAAATTTGATTTTAAATATTCAATTATTAAAAATTTAGCCGAAAAGCTAGAAAAAGATATTCATGGATTAGACAAACACCTTTTAGATAAAGAATCAATTCTGAAATCAACACCGACAATCCTTCCAACTAATGGCTGGATTACAAGTTATTTTGGACACAGGATCTCCCCAACAGCAGGTGTTTTAAAGATGCATGAAGGTTTGGATGTAGGCGCAAATTATGGAACGCCAATTATTGCTCCCGCAGATGGTGTTGTAACATATGCAGGAAACAAGGCAGGTTTTGGACTTTTTGTCCAAATAGACCATGGATATGGAGTTGAGACAATCTATGCCCACTCACAAAAAATACTGACTAAAAACGGACAAAGAGTTAAAAGAGGAGATATAATAGCTAAAGTTGGAAGCTCAGGTTATTCAACAGGTCCTCACCTACATTACGAAATAAGAGTTAACGGCATTGCTGTTGATCCTCTTTATTTTATTTTAAATTAAAACTATTGGAGTTTATAAATGATTAATGTATTAAAGAAAGTGTTTGGAACTAAGCAAGACCGCGACATAAAAGCGCTAAAGCCAATGTTACGAAACATTAATTCTCTCGAAGAGCAAATGAAAAAATTAACGGATGAAGAACTTAAAGCTCAAACTCCAAAATTTAGGAATATGCTTAAGAATGGATCAACAATTAACGACATCATCCCTGAAGCATTTGCAACTGTAAGGGAAGCAAGTGTTAGGGTTTTAGGAATGAGACCTTATGACGTACAGGTGATTGGTGGTCTCGTCTTAAGTGAAGGTAAAATAGCAGAAATGAAAACAGGAGAAGGTAAGACACTTACCGCAGCTTTTCCTGTTTATTTACATGGTCTTACTCAAAAAGGTGCTCACTTAGTTACGGTAAACGATTACCTAGCATCAAGAGATGCCCAAGAAATGGGCGTTTTATACAACTGGCTTGGCCTTACTGTTGGTTGTATTGTTCATGACATGGATGATGAAGAGAGAAAAGAGGCTTACAAATGCGATGTAACTTACGGAACAAACAATGAATTCGCATTTGATTATCTTAGAGATAATATGAAGTTTGATCTAGATGATTATGTCCAAAGAGAGCATAATTACTGTATCGTGGATGAAGTAGATTCAATTTTAATTGATGAAGCCAGAACACCGTTACTTATTTCAGGTCCATCGGAAGGAAACTCAGATCTCTATGTTGAAATGAATAAAATCATTCCTAAGTTAAAAAAAGAGGAACACTTCACAGTCGAGGAAAAATCTCATACCGCAGTGTTAACAGATCAAGGGGTTGTAAAAGTACAAGAAATTCTTGGAATAGATAACTTATTTGATGTTGCTAATATTGAAAAACTCCACCACGTAAATCAAGCCCTAAGAGCTCATACCCTATTTAATAATGACAAAGAATATGTTGTAAGGGATGGCAAAGTTATTATTGTTGATGAGTTTACCGGAAGATTAAAAGACGGTTCAAGATGGTCTGATGGTCTACACCAAGCTATAGAAGCAAAAGAAGGTGTAGAAATAAAATCTGAGAATCAAACCCTTGCATCCATTACTTTCCAAAACTATTTTAAATTGTACAACAGACTTGCAGGGATGACTGGAACGGCAGATACAGAGGCTGAAGAATTTAATAAAATATACAATCTCGAAGTCGTTGTTGTTCCAACAAACTTACCTATTGCTAGAATTGATGCTGCAGATGTTATTTATGCGAACAAAAATGGAAAATATAAAGCCGTTGCAGACCTTATAACAGAATGTCATAAAAAGAATCAACCCGTATTAGTTGGTACAATTACGATTGATGAATCTGAGATTATTTCTAACTATCTCAAGCAAAATAATATTAAGCACGAAGTCCTAAATGCAAAACAACATGAAAGAGAAGCGGATATCGTAGCTAATGCAGGTCAACCTGGAGCCGTAACAATAGCCACAAACATGGCCGGTAGAGGTACTGATATAAAATTGACTGAAGAAACGAAAAAAGCAGGTGGTTTATACATTATCGGAACCGAGAGGCACGAATCTAGAAGGATCGACAACCAACTAAGAGGACGTTCAGGTAGACAAGGAGACCCAGGGGCCTCAAAGTTCTTCCTTTCCTTAGAAGATGATCTAATGAGAGTTTTTGGATCGGATAAGGTTAAAGGCTTAATGGAAAAGATGGGACTAAAAGAAGATGAGCCGATTGAAGCTAAGATTCTTTCTAATCAAATCGCCAAAGCTCAAAAGCGGGTTGAAGGTCATAACTTTGATATAAGAAAACATCTTCTTGATTTTGATAATGTTATGAATGAGCAAAGAAAAGTCATCTATAGACTAAGAAAAGAGATTTTAGATGACGATGGAAACAGAACTCTCATTGATGAGATGATTGAAGATGTTTCTCATCAACTAGCTGATATCAACCGACCAAGTGATCCTAAAGCACCATTAAATGAATGGGATTGGGGAAATATAAATTTAGGATTTAAAAATATATTTTCAACTGACATGGAGTTAGACATTCACGAATGTTCTAAAAACCATAACTCCAATTTACCAGAATACATCAAAACTAAAGCGACCGAAATACTTGAAGATAAATTCTCAAAGTATGATCCAGAACAAGTCAAGGTAACCATGAGAGAAGTATTACTTTCTACTTTTGATCAACTTTGGAAAGATCATTTATTGAATATGGATCATCTAAAAGAAGGTATTAATTTACGTTCTTATGGACAGAAGGACCCATTAGTAGAGTATAAAAGAGAAGCTTTCTCCTTATATGAAGGAATGAAAGAAGAAATAAGACGCGCAGTAGTTGAAAGAATATTCTCTGTTAGACTTTACACTCAAGAAGAAATTGAGCAAATCAAACGTCAACAACAGGAAATGTTGGAAGCTCAACTAGAGGCTCATAGAAGAGCACAAGAGCAAGCTCAAAGACAAGCCGAAGAAGCAGCAGCACCTATAAGAAGACAAACGGTTAAAGTTGGCCGAAATGATCCTTGTCCTTGTGGTTCAGGTAAAAAGTTTAAACATTGTCATGGAGCTTAACTATAGGAGTCTTTTTTGAGTGATAAGAAAGATGAAATTACTAAAATCGAGGATTTACCTGAGATAGATAGGTCACAAGAAGAAGAGGATTTCACAAATCTTACCGACATGGCTTATAAAATGGGGATAGAGTCTTCCCAGGAGGATGAATCTGAAGAAGATGATGAAAATGATTCTTTCTACAGCTCTTCTCAGAAAGATGATCCCAATGAAAGCCAGGAACAAAACGAGGCAACAGACTTTTATTCCTACTCTGAGAACGAAGACTTCGATTCGAATGAATATGAAAATAACTTCAACGATGATAGTCTTCAAGATAATGAAAGTAATTCAAACTCATTTGACAACTCAGAACAAGAATTCGGAGATTTTGATTCCAACTTCCAAAGTTTAGATGATGAGGAACAAACAGAGGAATCACAACTAGAAGCATTTCAAGAAATTGATAATGAAATAGAAACTCCAATACAAATCCCAAACGAGGAAGACTTTGATAACGATATTTCAGTTCAAGATTTCGGCAACTCCGAATCCTCAGAGGACTTTCTCAATGATTTAACAAACATTGATAACAAAATTGGCTTAAATGATACTTCCAGTGAAATACTCCCAGAAGAGCCAGTTCAAGAGGAACAAGACAAAGAACCAAGTCTTTTTCAGAAAGAAGATGATGTTTTAGAAACAAAAATAGAAGAAGATCTCCTTCCCACTGAAACTAACAACAAAACACCAATTCCAGTCGAGAACAACAATCAATGGGAACAACCTAAAACATTAAATGAAATAACTGATTTTGGAAATTCAACTTCATATGGAAGTTTCCAAGGCGAAGCAACACCACCATTTTCCATAATAATCAAAGGTTTTAAATATTTTGAAGATATAGAGTCCATTGCAAATATATTAGATGAATTAAAAATAATGGGTGCTGAGGATAAAGAAAGTATTGTATCATCTATGCGCAGAGGACAGTTATTAATTCCACGGTTAAGTGAATATGCAGCGATTATCATTTGTCATAAACTTAGACATTTTGATTTAGAGATCACAATGGGGTTAACTGAAGAAATTCATCCTCCAAAAAGCTATGAATCCAATGATAAAGGTTTTACTAATAAGAAAACTCTAAGTAAAAATCTGAATTTTCATAAAGGTTTTACCAATAACACAGATATCATCACAACTTCTCTTCCTCAGCTTACTGATTATAAAATAATTCAACACTTGGGAATTGTCTCCCATGTTCTAACTCTTGATGCAAATGACATCATAAAAAATGGAGAGCTAGAAGATGAGATTATTTCTCAATCAAAAAATATAGCGAAAATGAGTAAAATGAGAATTGAAAGAGAAAACTCCTTCGCATCTCAGTCCGAATATATAAAACTTAATCAGTTTATGGAACAAACAAATCAAAAGGACTTTAAGCCCAATTTAAATTCTTTTTATCAAAAAGCAATAAATGAGCTTAAAATCAAAGCCAGGGAAGGTAAAGCAAACTCAGTGTTAGGTATTAACTTTCAAATCCTCCCATTTAATATTAATCAAAATAGGCCTCAATACCAAATAATGGCCACAGGAAATTTAGCTTGGATAGAAAAAAACTAGAGTTATATGATATTGTAATTATCGGCGGTGGAATCGTTGGAGCGGGTTTATTCCGAGAGCAATCCCTCCATGGATGCAAGTCCCTATTACTTGAACAATCTGATTTTAACTCTCAAACTAGTCAAGGAAGTAGTAAAATGCTTCATGGTGGTATTAGATACTTAGAGAACATGGATTTTTCTTTGGTTTTTGAAGCCTTAAAAGAAAAAAATCTCTGGTTAAAACTAACACCCCACCTAACCAAAGAAGTTCCTTTTTACTTACCTGTCTATAAAGAAAGTAAATGGCCTTTATTCTTTATGCGAATTGGCTTGTTCCTCTATGATTTATTGTCATTATTTAAAAACTCTCCTCATAGAGTTTTAAATATTTCCCAGACCTTAAAAGAAATGCCAAGTTTGAGAAAAGAAGGTCTTACTGGTGCAGGCGTCTACTACGACGGAATAGTTGATGATGCCAAGTTAGGACTTGAATGTATATACGATGGACTTAATAATAAAAACTGTCATGCGCTTAATTATAAAAAAGTTATAAAAGTCGAAAAGACCGAAAATTCTCAATACAAAATAACTTATAAAGATGTTTTAACTGAACAAGAAGATTTAGTTCTAACTAAGCATTTGATTTTTGCCACAGGACCATTTACAGACCAAGTAATGAAAAGCCTATCCATTCCATGGAGTCCACGAATTTTACCTTCAAAAGGTACCCATTTATGGCTCGAAGAAAATGCACTTCCTATAAAAGATGCAATGGTACTTCAAACTAAAGATGGAAGAATAATTTTTGTCATTCCTCAAAGAAAATCAATTCTTGTAGGAACGACAGAACATCCTATTGATCCCGAAAGTGAAATGCTGAATATAAAGCCTACTCAAAATGAAATCGACTATTTAATTTCTGTCGTAAATGATTATTTTCCAGAAAGTAAAATTAATCACAATAGTATTCTTTCAAGTTTTGCCGCTGTTAGACCCCTAGTAAAGTCCAGTGAATCAAGTTCAAAGACTTCAAGACTTCACAAAATCTTTCACCCACAAGAAAACATGTACGTTCTTGTGGGGGGGAAATACACAACTTTCAGAAAAATGGCCCAAGACCTCAACAAAACAATATTTAAGAGATTAGGGATTAAACATGATAAAGACTTAACTCTTAAACCACTACAAACCACTTCCATTGTTAAAGACCCATTTAGTAAAAGTCTAAGCGAAGAGCAAATTTTAAAAGTTATCGAAAGTGAAAAGGTGAGAACAAAGGAAGACTTACTCAGCAGACGATTATCCCTTCCTTCAAACAAGCACCTCACGGATCAAGAGCTAAAAAACATTATTGATAAAATAGATTTCGAATAATAAATATTAAAATCTATAGGCAAGTCCAACACTTATCTGCGGCCCTGACTTAGATCTTAACCAAGATGTATTATTAACTTCGGCATAGTCATCACTTCTTATAATATATGAAAACTCCATACGTGCACCAAAGCCCTTATGAGTATAATATTTAAATCCATAAGTGAATGTATTTGAGATGACGGACCCATCCACAACTTCACCTTCAAAACTATTCGACTCACTTTCTTTACCAGCAGTATAAGTGGAAGTTGTAGAACCTAGCCCAAATGTATAATTTAAAAAATGAACCATTTTATAAACCTCACTTGGTCTAGTACTCGGATAAATACTTACACCAAAACCGAACTCAGAAGTTTCCTCTTCCACATAAGTTCCATAGTGTGCCATTTTAGAAGAGTTATCTAATAGAAAAGATACTAAAAAAGAGAAACGATGATACCATTTTGTTTCTTCGACAAAGAACCATTCACCACCAATTTTAAAAAACATATTACTTACATCCTGGGAGTAAGCAGTTCCAGTTGGGGAAGGATCTGTTTTATCGCTATAAGAACTATAATGAAACATTCCAAAAATCTCTCTGTTTTTATTAAGCAAGGAAGTACTCATAACATCCCATTTTGGTTTTTTATTCACATCAAAGTCCAAAGAGCCTTTGGATATATCGTCGGCTCCCTCTGCTAATGGAATTCCTAAATCTCTAGGATCCTTTGGCGCAGGACTTGTGTCATCCGATACCAGCATTCGAGATTCATCCTTAGTAATTTTCACGGCCGGTGTAATTTTCAACTTCATTACTTGATCAGGTCTTAAAAAGTCATTGTTAACAACTCGGTAAACAGACCAAACTGACCTTGTCGGACTTAGTTTTATACAGACGGCCCTACCTACAACTCCAGTAGAAACAAAGAATTTCGCATGATCTCCTTTAATTAAACCATCTTCAATACCACGGTTGATAAGAAGGGTCTTTTTACTTGCACTGGTACTCACGATTCTTAAAGTTAATTTTTCATCAATTTCTAGTGCATATGAACTAGGCACCAAAATGAACAATATTATTAAAACTCTAAACAACATATTAATTAAACTCCCAACTAGAAAAATCTAGTTAATCCTATATTTATTTTTCCTTCAATATAATCAGCTTCATTTGGAAGAACATCATCTTCATCTGCAGTTACAACCTTAGAAACACTTATGTTTTGATACGATAGTGCTATTTTATATCCCCAGGAATTTTCAAAGCTATACTTTATCCCCATATTGACCCCAGGAAGAGCAAACAATTGGTAAGCACTAGTATCTCCAGAGGTATTATTAGAAAGTGAACTATAGCCAAAACGAGCTGATAGACCAAAGTATAAAACATTACGGTTAATAGTTCCTAATTTATAGAATGGGTACCAATTTAGATGTGATGCTACTGAATATTCAAGAGATTCAACATTATAGGATCCACCATAAAAACTATCATTCATCCTTCTAAAAGAGAACTCGTAAGTAAAATGCTGTAAACTTTCAAGTTCAGAACTAAATTCACTTTCATAAGAAACTTCAAAGCCATAAGGGTTTTCTTCCGTCGTCTCTGTATCATTAACATTATCATTATCAACAAGATTATAACCAAAAGAAAAAGATAATTGATGTTTAAAAGTAAAGGAAGCTAATGTTGCCCTTCTTCTTCGCTCTCTGACAATGCTAAAGTCCTTCAACAACTCTCTGAGTTGATTATCGGTATACTCCTCAGACCACGCCTCACCTTTACTAAGAAGATTTTCATAGAGTTCTTCTTTACGTCTTCTCTCGTCGACAAGTTTAGCATCATATCTTTGTTTGGCATTGCCGTATACAGACCTGTCGCTACCATCTCCGGAAACATCCCTGGCCTGCTCCTCATAAAATTTTTTGTAAGAAAAGTTTGGATCATTATATTTATTCAGATAGGCTACAACCATTTTTTCAAATGTTCGTACTTTTTTTCTCTTAGAAAAATCCTTTGCATAGGGAGATCTGTATATTCCTTTGATATAAAGTTTATCATCTCCTAACTTAGGTTCGAATTGCTGAATATCAATTAAATCGATATCAGTTTCAAAATGCTTTTCTTTACGATGAGGTTTTTCTATAACGACATAATCATCTTTTTTCTTTGCCAGTGAATCACCTTCAATAAGAAATTCTTTCAACTCTACATCAGCATCTTTATTTGTAACTAGACTAGTTCTCTTAACAGTAAAATCTGATCTTCCTTTTAACATTTGGCTTTCAGTCAATAAAATATATTTCTTACCTTGAACTAGAGCATTCTTAAGAAGTATTTTATATGCAACCCAGACAGAATCGCTTTCAAAACTTTTAACTAACTTTAACTTTGCCACAGGTTTGAAAATAGACTTTTCAGCATCCAAGTCTGTTTTAACAATTAAAACTGCAAACTCACCATTTCTTAAATCATCTAATTTTCCACGATTCAAAGAAATTGTTCTACCACTAGAGCTTACTGATTTAACCTCCACAATATCGTCATTGATTCCATAGGAGGATGTGGTAAATCCAAAGATTAAAACTATTAGTGGGATAAAAATGTGCTTACTGGACCATCCTTGGCCATAAATATACATAGTTTTATTCTATCCTATGAATATCATTTGAAAAGGCTTTGCGTTAAATAATTTAAATAAATGACTCCAGTTTAGAATTCGGCGCGTTAAATACTTATTTTTACTTCGACAAACTTGATATTCTGTCTTACTTAATTTATAAATTACAACATCAATTTCATCAATCAAAGAGGTAGTTTTGGCTAAGAGAAGAAAAGAAAAAAAGATTTATAAATATGAATGTTCCCTTTCAGGTGAAACATACAAAGTAACTCAGGAAACCAAAAATCCTGATGAACTCTTAAGTGTTAAAGCATGGTATGAAATGAATGCCGATAAAGATGATAGACCTGAAGACGTTAAAAAGCGATTAGGTTTAACAGAAGAATAAACTTCAAAAAGGTAATTTTAAATGGAAAAAAGAGACGTAATTATAATTGGTTCAGGACCTGCAGGCTACACTGCCGCACTTTACGCATCTAGAGCGAACCTTAAGCCCCTTGTTATTATGGGACATGAACCTGGTGGTCAACTTACTACAACAACTGACGTAGAAAACTTTCCTGGTTTCCCTGATGGAATTATGGGGCCTGACTTAATGAATAATATGAAAGCTCAAGCTGAAAAGTTTGGAACTGAATATCTAACCACCCATGTTAGCTCTGTCGATTTATCTCAAAGACCATTTAAAATTATATGCGAAAACGGAAATGAATTCGAGGCACAATCTTTAATCATTTCTACAGGTGCAAGTGCAAAATATCTTGGTTTACCAAATGAAAAAGAACTTATTGGAAAAGGCGTAAGTGCATGTGCAACATGTGATGGCTTTTTTTACAGAGATCAAGTTGTCCACATTGTTGGTGGTGGAGATACTGCCATGGAAGAAGCAATGTTTCTTACTAAATTTGCAAGTAAAGTCACAATCGTACACAGAAGAGATACATTTAGAGCATCAAAACCGATGCAACAACGAGTTTTTGATAACCCGAAAATTGAAGTTTTATGGAATCACGAAGTTGTCGAAATCCAATCTGATCCAACAGGTGTAACTGGTATTGTTGTAAAAAACACAGAAACTGGAGAAACATCTCAAAGACCAACAAATGGATTATTTATGGGTATTGGCCACACACCAAATACAAAATTTTTAAATAATCAGATTGATACTGATGACCATGGGTTTATTATAACCAAAGGAAAACATCCTGATACTAATATTCCTGGGGTTTTTGCTTGTGGCGATGTACAGGATTCTTACTATAGACAAGCAATCTCAGCTGCTGGTTCAGGTTGTGAAGCAGCAATTAGGGCCGAAAGGTTTCTTGAAGATAATCATTAAAATTAAATTCAACAGTATATTAGGGCCAAACATTGGCCCTTTTTTTTTGGAGGCAATAAATACCGATTAAATCAGTTTTTATTCTATAATCTATTAAATTCATTAATGTTTCGAAAGTTGTCATGATTCTAATTTGACTTTCAATCCAAAAGACGAAAAAATTTAAAAGAGAGAGACAAGGATGTTTCTTGAATAATCATTTACCAAGGAAGGAAAATGAATAACTTTTTCAATTATAATACCCTTAAAATTAGATTATCAAAATCGACCAGAACTCTTTTCGTTACTTTAAACTCAGATGGACTAAACAACCCACTAAGCATGGAACTCCTTTTTGAATTAGAAGGTCTTTTAGCTTGGGCAAGCTCTAAAGTAGAAATTAGTTCAATTCTCATTCAATCCAACTCAGATATTTTAAGTTGTGGATACAATCCAAACTCTTTAAAAAGACTAACAATAGACAAAATAAAGAAATTTACAGACAAACTTCAGAAAATCAACTTTGCAATTATGCATCTTCCACAAACAGTAGTTGTTGATGTCCAACTCGGAGCCTTTAATATTGCCAGTGAACTTGCAACGGCAGCAGATATAAGAATTGCTAATAGGGCCTGTAAAATAAATTTTAATCATACCAAACTAGGAGTTGTTCCTTGCTCTGGTGGTATCTCTCAACTATCTCAGATTGTTGGATTATCTAATGCCAGAAATTGGATACTCACAGGCCATGATATTAGTATTCAAAAACTAGAAAGCAGCGGCTTTATCTATCAATCTTATACAATGGACAATAGAGACGACATAATTCAAAATATTTTAAAACCAATTTCTGAACAAGGTCCAGTCATGCGTATTCAAACTAAGATGGGCTTATCGGAACAAATTAGATCAAAAACTGAAAAGATGAATACATTTGAAAGACAGCTCTCACAGGCTGCATTGATATCAGAAGACTGGAAGACTGAAAAGCAGGAAGAAAAAATGCCAGCTAAACATATGAAAGAAGCAGTAAAGTTAAGTCTTTTAAAGTCGGATAAAGGTGATACTAACCTTCCAAACTAAGGGTATCCATTACTTTTTTAATAAGCTTTGATGGTTTCTGATACAAAACCCCTATTTGATAATGTCCACTTGCGATTCTATTGTGCTTTGAAGGCTTAGACCTGTGTACTATTTCTCCTGAAATAGTTTGCGGAAGTTGAACTGAATTAATACTAGTAATTTCAACCCCCATCCCCTTTTTAAGACCCTTCATCAACTTTTCATTACAGATTAATCCAATCCCTAATTCAGTGATGTCTTTTAGCTTTACATTATTAAAGGGAATCTTCCCCTCTAACAAAATATCAACAAGAACCTTGGTATAATTAAAAACCATCCTCTGATTTTCTCTTTTTTCTTTTAATAAAACTTTATCTTCAGCAACTATTTTTAAACTGTTATTAACAAAACTGTCGTATTGTCCTTTAAAAAGAAGCCCTAGTTCTTCTACATAAATAAAGATTTCAGAACCTTTATCAAACTTTATAGCGTCTTCAATTTCTAAATTTATTGATGTTTTAATTTTATTGGCAAGATAAGATTTCATAATACCATAATATGTGGTCCGTTTATTTGAGTTTACCTTTTGCCACACAAGTACCCGACTTTTATTTTTTTTTATGACTTCTAATTCATCATAAAATTCTTTTAATGAACCAGCAGGCCTAAAGTCTCCCAAAATCATAAATTAACCTTTAAAAAATTAGGATGTAAAATTTCTTTATGAGGAGAATAAATTAGATAAAAACCACCACCACCGGCTCCACATAATTTAACACTTAACTCTTTTTTCTCAATCCCCTCAATCCATACTTCTTCAATACGAGGACAGATCATTTTTTTAAATGCCATAAATTGTAACTTTGATAGCTTCTCCATTTGTTTTTTAAAAATTTCTTTTTCACCTAAAACAAAAAGTTCTATCACTTCATCTGATAACTTTTTATATTCTAAAAACATATTCCTATATTCTAAATTATTTTCATAATCAGATAAAAATTGATGAACCAAGGGTGAAGTTTTACGGGAGACCCCAGTATTATAAATATAAAAATAACCTAGTTTTTGACTATTTTCAGAAGAAAACAATTGAAAATCATTCCGGCCATTTAACTGTAAAGGTTTATCAATTAAGCTGATAAGACAATCAATTCCCGAACTACTCCCGTGATAATATGACTCCATCAATGCCATAACATCTTTGAGGTACTTAAGCTCTTCAACATTATACTGCTTTTTTCGGACAAAATTCTTTGCATATTTAGAATAAATAGAAGCACAGAGAGCACCACTAGAGCCAATACCATGACCAATAGGAATATTGGAATCAAAAACAAGACCTCTTTCATTGTCTTTTTTAAGTGTTTCAATATCAAGCTCTTTGGTTAAAATACTTGAGCCTTCAATATAACCAATAAACTCGGCAAGATCTAATTTATTTTTACTATTATTAATGTCTGATTTTAAATAACCAAAATACTTTGGAAAAGGTACTGCAAGTCCTTTAGCACCTTTAATAATTCCATACTCTCCAAAAAGTAAAAGTTTAGCATTAAACCTATTATTCATTTATTATTGAAACTCCATTACCTATTCTGTCGTGAATAACATTAGTGCAAAAAGGCATTAAATCCTGTTCAATAAATTTTGTGGCTTTATCTTTAATACTATCCGGATATAACAAATGAATATTAGGTCCAGCATCGATAGTAAAATACATAGGGATTTTGTGCTCATTTCTAAGTATTCTAATTTTTTCGATGATGGCCAATGAATTAGGCTTTAATAATATAAAAGAAGGATAAGAAGTCATCATAAGAGCGTGCAAAGTCAGAGCATCATTTTCAAGAACCTCACCAAATTGATCGTAATCACCTGTTGCTATGGCATTAATCATATTTCGCATATTTTCATGAGCTTGCTCAATCCTGGCCTCTCTGAATGCATGCCCATGCATCAATTGATGGCCAAGACTACTAGAAACAGACTTTTCCTCGGAGGAGACGATAAGAATAGAATCATTCATTGACTTAAAGTTCTCATGAATATTCTCAAATGAAACACCATGCTCATTTGAACCTATATCCATTTTTGTTTCACCCCATATAGCATAATTAGGAATCATACTCCGACAAGCGGATCCGCTAGCAATTCTTGCAAGTTCACTAACCCGCTGCAAATCAATTTTATCAATATTATTTTTTAGCGAACTTTCGATATGAACAAGTCCTGCTGCAAAGGCTGCCATAGCAGAAGCTGAAGAAGCAATTCCAGCTGAATGAGGGAATGAATTTTGACTTTTAATTTCTAGATTTAATTCTTTTCCTAAGGGGTAAAGATCCTCAATGGACTTTAAAAAATCATTAAGTCTTTTTTCAAATTTGGGACTCGCCTGATTTTCAAACAGAAAGTTTGTAATTCCCTTCTCTTTTTTATTTCTATCAACTTTAAAACTCATCTCTGTAACACAGTTTTTTAAAGTCATACTGATAGATGGATTCATTGGGTACTGTCGTCCGAACTTTCCCCAATATTTAACAAGAGCAATATTAGAAGGAGCAGTAACTTTAAATTGTATTAGTTCCGAACTCATTCACATACCCACTTGCCATCACATTATTAACCTGACTAAATTTTTCAAAGTTATGAAGAATCAATTCATCATAACTAAAAATTGTATTATACCCATATTTTGAAAAATAGTTTTCTGTCTCTTTTCTAGTTCGATCAGAGGTTACCATAATAAAATCTCCCCCCCATGCACCTAAAGACTTTATGGATCCCCAATAATCATTAAATCTAACATCATAAACTCGCGGTAAATCGAGGGCCATTGAAATAATATTTTCATGAGTAAAAATAAGATTATTGAGTTCCTGGTAATCGTTACAATCAATTATAGAATCAGTTATTTGATTTATCTCGGAAATAATTTTATCGGTATCAATATTTTGCTTAAGTTCTATATACCTTTTAATACCTTCCCTACTATTTTGTTTATTATTTAAATAAACAAAATAAACTAGATTTTGTAAGTTTTTTCCAAAATTGACTGTTTCCCAATGAGGTCCTCTAGATTTAATTTGATAAGTTATTGGCCCCATTGATTGAGCACAAGCTATATCGTATCCCGACCCACCAAATGTCTTACTAAGAAGTTCATAAGGACTGATATAAGCCCATTGTGCAATATTATAAACAAGTGTTGAACTACTTCCAAGTCCCCATTCTCTATTAAACTCTAAAGAAGTATTAACAATGACATCACATTCATCCCTTAGAAAATGAATATTTTGTTTCCGTGCCTGCCTTAATATATTCTGTAGGATTATAACTTCAGGCAAATCTACTTGCTCTGGAATGATACAATTAAAGTGCCATAGTTCGAATTTTGTTTCAAACCAGCAGTTATTCTCTTTATCAAAACTTTTCCACAGTAAAACAGGATTATTTGAAGGTCTATAAGTCACATGTAGTTTTTGACCTAGATTAGTGGGAAGGGCCAAAGATTTAGCGCCGTCCAAAACAAAATACTCTCCCGTTAACAATAATTTACCGTGTCCGTAAAAAAATTGCTCATTCATTTATTTATATTACCTTATTGTAAATTTCTTCTCATTTCTAGCATCTCTCTTACACTAGAAAATGAGACTGTTCTCTCTTTAAAATATTCTTTAGCAAACTCGATATCTGCTTCATTTGCTTTCAATTGATTTAAAATATTAAGTAAATGCATTTTCATGTGTCCTTTTTGAATCCCTGTTGTCACAAGAGACCTTAAGGCACCAAAGTTCTGGGCAAGCCCTACACATGCCACAATCTTCATAAGCTCTTTTGAGTCTGGTTTTTTAAGAATACTCAATGTGGCCTTAGCGAGTGGATGTAATTTTGTTAATCCCCCCACTGTACCAAGTGCTAGTGGGATTGTTAGTTCAAATCTGAAGATACCATCTTTAACGGTACAACTAGATAGTCCCCTATATTGACCGTCACGTGCTGCATATGCATGTCCACATGCTTCAATAGCTCTAAAATCATTCCCTGTTGCAAGAATGACAGAGTCAATACCATTAAAAATTCCTTTATTATGAGTAACTGCTCGGTTTACATCTATTTTAGCAATCTTAACAGCGCGCTCAAATCTCCTAGCGAACTCTTCTCCATTCATTCCACCAGGGAAGTTCCCTAAATCAGAAACTGGACATTCCACATAAGTATTCACTAAACACTCTGGTGTGTAATTTGATAAAATACACATAATAACTTCTATTTCTTTCTCACTTGCGATAAACGCTTCATGCTCTAATGCAAGTCCTGTTATTTGTTGCCCCAGTGCTTCTAATACACTATTTATGAAGTTAGCCCCCATAGCATCACAAGTTTCAAATTTGACATCAATTTGGAAATAATTTTCTAAAGAATCAGTTTTATCAACTAACTTTAGGTCCTTTATTCCTCCGCCTCTACTTTCCATATTTTTAACGAGATCTTTAACAGAGAATAAAAGATCCGCTTTAACTAGACTAAAAAATGAGAAAAGTTTTTCTCGATTTCCTTTCCAAAGAAAGTGAACCTGTCCTTTTTTTGTCGTAGAAATCACCTTTGATTTAAAACCGCCTCTAGAAAGCCAAAACTTAGCACTCTTAGCAGCTGCTGCCACAACTGAGCTTTCTTCTATAACCATTGGTACAGTGTACATTTTTCCATCAATTTCAAAATTAGGTGCTAATCCATAAGGAAAATAAAAATTAGACACAGTATTTTCACTGAATTCATCAAAAACTTTTTGTTCATCATAACTTTGATGCCAATAACTTTTAATAGATTGCTCTAATTCAGTATTATCAAGCTGTTCTGTAAGCCATTTAATTTTTTCTGATTTATTTAATTTTGAAAATCCACTAATTTGTTCCAAACCTTACCTCTCACCTTAAATAAGCGTTACATAGTAATAGAGTTGATTTTAATTTAACCAAGTATTCTTCAAGGACCTGATATTCTCCCATTGAGTACTTTAACAATCCAGATGCCATTCCCATAACTGAATTATAATTACAAGTTTTTGTAAATTTAAAACCTTCTAGGGGGCTTGAAATTCCTCCGGAAAGAATAAACTCTTTACACTTCATTTCATTAGGATTCATCTCATTAATCCAAGAAACCATTTCTTGATTAGTATGACCAATCCTAGCTATATCTGTTTTAGGGCCAAACTTACCTGAATTGGTACCATTTAGTCTAGCAAGTTCTATATTTGTGAAATTTGTACCCCCAAAGGCTGAGGTCTCAATTGCTGCAAGAGGAAGACGACACAAAGCATCAAGACTTTGTGGCCCAAACCCCTGCCCAACTTCTTTAACAATGATTGGTAAATCCAATTCTGCTAAAACAATTTTAATTGTTTCCAAGGGTGGTTTTTTAAAACTATCCCCTTCAGGTTGTGCCCACTCCTGTAACGGATTGACATGAATAATAAGCCCATCCAAATTTAAAGCATTATTAATATCTTTGATTTTATTAAGAGAATTAGCTTCAATTAGTTCTTCTAGCTGAGCAATGCCAAAATTGCTAAATAGAGGATGATTTGGCATATACTCTTTAACATCAAAATCCTTCCACCTTGATTTTTCATCTAACAGGACTCTACAAGAACCGAGCCCCATTCCAAATCCAAATTGTCCACACGCTTTGGCCAAATTGGAATTGATTTTTTCAGCTCTTTGGGCACCACCTGTCATACTGGAAACCCACAGGGGTATACTGAAATCATGGCCCAAAAATTTAAGGTTAAATTTATCTGATGGCTTAGGATGAGCAGAAAACAATGGTTCGTAAAATAATCCATTAGTATCAATCTTATAATCAGGTTTTGATTGAAAAGTTAAATCAATATGATCATTTTTTCTTTCTTCGCTCATTTAGGACCTAGTATGAGAATAAACTCTCTTTTAAATTCTTTTATATGGGATAAAATATCAGAGATATTACCCCGATGAAGTTCTTCTGTTTTGTGATTAAGATCTATTCCTACAAAGACCTCTCTTTTTCCTAAAGTTTCTTTAAACTCCTCTAATAATTTTTTTAACCTATAAGGTGTATCCATAACAATGGACACTTCTTTAGAATTTGATATTCTTTTGATTTCTTTTTGCCTTAGTTCTTTTTTATTTGTAATGAAACCTTCAAAGATAAATCTTTGATGGGGAAAACCACTTAGAGCGACTGCAAGGGCAATCGAGTTTGAAAAGGGAGTTGAACTTACTTTAATCTTGTTTTTATGGCATAAATCGACTAATTCTTGTCCTGGGTCACAAAATGCTGGTAGACCGCAGTCACTCAGAAGATAAATATTTTTGCCCTTATTCAAGTCGTTAATAAGATCATGTTTTAATTTATCTCTAGTATGCTCATTATATAAAACAAATTTTTCAATAGCTTCTCTTGGAAGACCATGGTGAATCCAGCGCCTTCTATTGGCCTTAAGTTCTTCAACTAATAGTATTTCTTCATTTTCGAATGCTTTTAAAAGGATATCTTTGGCAATAGAACATAATGGACTTTCATCATCAATTGGTGTGGGAATAAGAGTTAATTTACCTTTCAATTTGTTAATCCAATTTTAAAAATAATTCAGGCCGATGAAAATCAGCGCAATCTTCTTTATTAATATTAAGAGCATAATAACTTCTTTGCTCTTGTGAACCCAAACAGGCAGTTAAGTTACCATAAATATTAGGTCCTACTCCAGGGATAATGCTTTTGTCTATAATAAATTCCCCCTGAAACCCCTTTTCAGTTAGCTGTCCATGAATCTTAGATTTTCCTAAGCTCTTTAAAGGCGCCGTTTCTTCTCTCGGTTTAATAATTTCTAAGCTAAACCACTGATTTAAGGGAGAGGTTTGAAGCTCTATATAATTTCCTGGTGACTTTTGCAGAAATACTTCAACCACATCAAAGTCCCATAATCCCCAATTATCAGTCGACTCAGATTCAAATTTTTTTGAAACGTGAGATTTTGAAACTTTGACTTCAAACCATAAATAAATAAAGTCTTGTTGATTCTCAATTCGATATTCAACTCTAGCTTCCTTATCAGGATTATTTCGATGGGGCTTTAAATTTTTCATAATACCTTATAAATAATGGATAGGTTAATGACAATACCTCTTATTTTTAATAGTTTTGCTTGGTTATGGTTGAATTCTTTATAATAACTCCTATTGGATTAGAAAAACTAGCTTTGGATGAGCTCCAGCTAAAGCTATCCATGTTAAATATTCAAGATTTTAAGACAAAAGAGCTTAAGGGGGGGATTCAGTTGGAAACAGAAGACATCCAACTTGGCTTAAATCTCAACTATTTTCTAAAAATACCAACAAGAATTCTTCTAAGAGTTAAGGAACAAAAATGCCGTGACCTTCCAAAACTATTTAAGATAATGAAAAGGATCGATTGGAAGCACTACCTCAGACAAGAGAACATTCAATTTATTATCTCTGCGAGTAAATCTAGGCTTATAAATACAAAACGTATTGAAGAAACAGCAATCGACGCTATAAGCGCTTACTTTAATGCAAATCGAATTTCTAAAAAAGTCTTATTAGAAAATATTCCAGATCAACAAATTTATCTTCGTTTTCATGAGGACTTACTCACCATCAGCCTAGATACATCGGGATCTCCCCTTTATGAACGTAGTACCCACATCTATCGCGGTAAGGCAGGAATAAGAGAAAACTTCTGTAGTGCTTGCTTATCATTTCTTATCAAAGACCAGGTTATAAATAATTCCCAACTTATTGATCCAATGTGCGGCTCGGGAACTTTTCTAAAGGAAGCCAGTTCATTTTTCAAAGAAAATAGAAAAGACTTTGCTTTTGTTAAATGGAACCTAGAATTGAAACCTCTTTCTATAACTTTAGAAAACCGCTGGAATTTCACAAATATAAAAGGAATAGAAATTGATCCAAAGGTGGTCGCCAATAAAGATCCTGAACTAAATATAGAACAAGGTGATTTCTACAACTTAAAAGACTTTGAAACACCGACAATAATTATAATCAATCCACCTTATGGAAAAAGAATAAAAATTAAGGATCCTAATACATTTTTCATAAAACTCATCGAAAAATGTAAATCTTTAAACAACCTTATAAGCTTTGGAATCATTATTCCTACTCCATATTCATTTAATATTCCTTGTAAAAGACGTCTTAAATTTAACCAAAACAGTATAAAGGTGGAGTTTTTAGTCTTTTAAGGCCATAAAAACCAATTTTTTAAAAATCCCTTACTATATCCCAAATTCACTCTAAATTATAGAAAATGATTAGTTTTTACACAGGCCGTATAGAGTTTATACACAACCCTCCCTCTTAAGTTGTTAAAATCTGATTAAGAAATTTGGCATGCAGCTTGTATATAAGAAGGCACTAAATTAAACAGGAGAGAAAAAATGAGAACGAGAGCAAAATCATTTTTAAAGGTAATCTTCACCTTTACCCTCCTTTCTACCCTATTAGTAGGTTGTGGAAAGGAAAACGAATCAGGTGGAAGTAGTGGAAGTAGTAATTCATGGAACGGTGGTGTAACCAGCGTTGGAAATGGGAATAAACTTCCAAGTGACTGGGTCAAACGACTAGAAAATGAATACAGGTGTAATACCGGGTATTCTACCAACAATAGCCGTCAAAGACTTGGCGTTCAGGTTCCTGGACAATTAAATTTAAATGCTAACGCTCTACATGTTGGAGTTACATTGGAAGGTGATATCCTCATCATGTCCAATAAAAATAATAGAACTACAGTTGAGTTAAGGGCCTGTAGAAGACCTGCTAACTCTTCTCAAGCTCAACTTTACACCCAACCAGTTGTGAATGTATCAAGAGTCTGCGCTATAGGTGAAATTACTGCAGCAAATGTTATGGTACAAACTCAATATGGACCTTACGAACTAGTGTTCTTTCCAATAGGAATGAGTGCTCCTTCAACGCTTTGTAATAGTTATTAAGATTGATTCCCTTCAGGGAAAACTCTCTCTAAATAAAGCGTGGGGAGCTCTCGCCCTACGCTTTTTATGAATTTATCGAGGGCAGATCAAAATAGACTTGAGACTTTGGCCAAACACCGCCAACATAGTTAACTAACGCCAATTCATTGAAAGTTCTCTCAGAAATATCTTCATAATTAGAATTCTTAACAAAAAAGACCTTTGTAAATATCTCTTTCCCTTCCGGTGTTATAAGTTTGATTTGATCATCAACTTTAAGCTTTACCTTTCCTTTAATCGTGATGGCCATATAATCAGACTTGGCAATTTCAGTAACTTCCCCAATATATGATTCATCTTTTCTTTGAATCCGATAGTTTTTTAATTTTTTAAACAAAACATCGGATTTGTTAACTTGAAAATAACCCCGGATTATATCCTTACCATAATCTGATTTCAATTCATCAGGGAGGTAGTTCGTTTCAAATTTATTATGAACTTTCATCAAAAAAGAATTATCTGTTTCAAACCTTAAATCAATTCGGCAAAAATCAATATTGGTATTTTTGAGTTCTTCTTTTTTATCAAGTAAAAATAAATCCTTTATATGAAACATAAAAGTTCCATGTTTATTTTCAATAACAGGGAACCCCTTATGAGGTGACTCTTCTGATTCACCCAGTGCTTCTATAAAATCTTCTCCAGTAAGACTTTTCATTCTATATTCATCGTCTTCAGGTAATAAATGATTAAGTAGCTTTCTTGGTGAATAAAAGAGAAGAATTCTTCCTACAGCTAGAATTTCCAGGTCACAATTCAATTTTTCTTTATATTCTGTTAAAAGTTTATTATTTAATTCACTTGATAGGATAATTCGCTCTAATCTATCTCCAATATAATCTTCCCACTTTTTCAGGCCAGTAATATTATGATTTCCAGTCTCTGCAATAAATTGTAGTGGAAGGTTAGTTTGCTCGAGACAAAATTCTAATACACCAGCATCTTGAACTCTTATCGCATCCACATCTTCAAGATGAATTTCTTTAAATTGATCTATTTTAACTTCAAAATCATTTTCAGAAATTAAGATATCCCATTCTAATATTGTTTTAAGCCCAAGATTCTTAGCTTGGCTTAGGTTCTTATTTAATTGATCTATGGATTCTTTAGAAAACCGGTTTAATTCATAACAGCCTAAAATGACTTCATTGAGACCAGCTTCTTTGGCCAAAGATAAATCGTGTTGATTTTTAGCATAGCTTGTAATTTTCATACTAACCTCCTTCTAACGAGGTTATTAGATTCAACCCCATCAATATAAGGAATTTTTACTAGTGTTGAGGGCTTGGTCCGGCTAATTTCATTTTCATTGAGCATTTTAATTTCATCAACTCTAAGCTTTTTCACTTCCCCAGCAAAAGGAAGAATTTCAATTTCATCAAATTGATTAAAAGCGTTTCGAACCTCTAAAACAAGATACTGAGTTTCAATTTTTTCAACAATTCTTCCAATCATAACGTACTGTCCAGACTTATCATGTTCACGTTCATCAAAGATGGTGGTTTCATTTGCCTTTTCAATCAAATTTGCGGAAGCGTATGTTCTGTGGGTGACCTTTTTTAATTCTTCTTCCCACTCTATTAGTTTGTCGGATAAAAAGTGACCATTTTCTCTATAGAAGGCTAAAGCCTCAGCATAGACCTTACTCATAGTTCCAGCGTAAAGATGACTCTTCATACGCCCTTCTACTTTAATACTATCAATTCCTGCTTTTATAAATTCTTCCAAGACCCTTAAGCCGTTCAAATCTTTAGAAGACATAAAATATCTATTTTTTGCTTCAAGATTAGAATTTTTGAAGTCGAGGGAATATTCAAATCGACAGCTATGAGCACAACCTCCTCGATTACTATCTCTACCTTGAGTATAATTTGAAATAGTACAATTACCTGAGTACGCCATACACATTGAGCCGTGTACGAACATTTCAATTTCAATATCGGCTACTTCTTTAATTTTTTTTGCCTCTTCTATAGATACTTCTCTCCCTAAAACAATTCTAGAGACGCCCATTTTTTTCCAAAGTTTTGCACTATAACTGTTTAGACAACTGGCCTGAGTGGATAAATGAACTTCAAGATTAGTATGTTTTTTAACTGTTTCAATAACTCCTAAGTCAGAAACTATAACAGCATCAATTTTTAAACTTTCTAAAAGAATAATAAACTCTGGTAAATCTTGAAGGTCCTTATCGTGTAAGAAACCATTTAGAACAACATAAACTAAGCTCCCATGATTATGAGCAAATTCAACTCCTTCTATTAGTTCCTGCTCTGTGAAATTATCTGCCGCAGAGCGCAGTCCAAATTTAAGACCACCTAAATAAACAGCATTTGCACCATATGAGACTGCCACCTTGAGTTTATCAAGACTTCCCGCAGGAGCGAGTAATTCTGGAATTTTCATAAATTAACCTTTTGCTAGTTTTCAAGACTAGGGGTTTAGGTTTACTAAAGGTATGTGATAATATTAGAATAAATTAAAATTACAAGAACTTGGGTAAATAAATTGAAAAAAATACTAGGTATTATTTTGTTAGCATTGGTTGGGATAGGATTCTTTATTACCCAAAGAGTCTCAGAAAATCCTATAACCATTACACCTTACCCCTATACGGTATCCCCAGAACTTAAGGAAAAGGTGGTAGTTGAGGCTCCAATAGTCATTATAGGAGATAGACTTGGACAACGCCTTGCTTCATTCAAAGATAAACTCTCTGAAGCCCTATCTATTAATTTATCAAAGCCTATAAAAGTCATAAGTCTTGCCCAAGAGGGAATGAATATTCATAGAATTTATACGAAAATTAAGCAACTTAATCGAGTACCACTTATTGTTATTTACTTAGGGGGAAGTGAAGAAGTTAAGGAGAAGCTATTTTACGGTGAAGAATATAGTAAGATAAACGAAAATTTTAAAAAGTATAACGACGATACTCTTAAGACTTTGATTATGATTTTTCCAAGTTTTTCTCGTTT
Organism: Flavobacteriaceae bacterium; assembly: GCA_964215955.1. GTDB lineage: Bacteria > Bdellovibrionota > Bacteriovoracia > Bacteriovoracales > Bacteriovoracaceae. The sequence continues at coordinate 61,698 of CAXPDR010000031.1, read as the reverse complement.
TATTTATACACCCCATAAAAGAATTTCCCTTGGACGAGTACCAATACCATTTCAAATAGAAAAACTTGAAGACGATCAAATTCAAAAATATCTCATCCTAAACTATAAATTATTTGAATCTGCATTCACTGAATTTACAAGTTATATCAAAAAAGCTAATTCTCTTTTTATACCTATAACTCCCCCATTAAATCTCACTACACCACCAAAGAAGTCTTGCTATGGAACACTCACTGGAGACTCAGGTAAAGATTATGAGAATCTAATTAAGGTATACAATAACAAGGATTACAAACAGGCTCTTAACCTAAGCAAAGACCTAGTTTTATTAAACCCGCATAATGCCGATATCAACTTTATGCATTCTATGATCCTTAAAAAACAACAGAATCATAAAAGTGCTCAAGTTTTTGCAGAAGATGCTTTGATTTACGACTGTCATCGAACGGATGGCAACACTATTTATAATACGATTATAAAACGTGTAGCAAAGGCACAACAAATTCAATATATTGACTTTCACCAAATGCTTTACGACTTTTCTGAGAACCAACCTGTTTTTCTAGATGAAACCTATCCACAAGATGTTTACTTCATGAACATTATTAATAAACTTTCTAAAGTCATAAAGAAAAGGTTAAGATTATAATATGAGTATTTTAGAGACCATAAAAATTTCAAAAGGAGAAGTTCTTTGTCGTGAAGGAGACAGGGAAAAAGACCTTTTTCTTCTTACTGAAGGCCGCCTTCTTATCTGTTCTAGGTCTGGTAGAATGGTAACGCCGCTGGCTTATATTGAAAAAAATCAATATTTTGGAGAAATGTCTTTTTTTGATAATAAAAAAAGATCTGCAGATGTCTTGGCCCTCGAAGATACCACCTTAGTAAAAATTCCTGAAGATGCCTTAAAGGAACAAGTCCCAACTTGGTTGCATATAATCGCGAAATCATTAACTTCTAAATTAAGGATTCTTGATGAAGTCCTAAGAGATAAAGGAATCAGGAAACATTCAGATCAAATCACCCCCCTAAGTATAGAAGAACAGAGGGAAATTTATCAAAAACTGGTACCAGAGAATTAATTTCACATAAGCCTTCGATTTTGTTTGTAAATTCATTTAAATTAATTATATTCCCTGTAAGGAAGAAATTATGAAAAAAAATCAATCTTGGTCGATTCAAGACTCTATTCATACCTATCAAGTACACAAGTGGAGTGATGGTTATTTTAGCATAAACAAAGAAGGAAATCTTTGTGCAATACCGACTAAGGACAGCAAAGAAGGATCCATAGATATTCTAAAGGTCATTGAAGAAGTAAAAAAGGAAGGCGTTAAGTTTCCAGCAGTTTTTAGATTTCACGATATCCTTAGAGGACAGGTAAAAAACCTAATCAATACATTTAATCAAACAATTTCTAAGGCCGATTTCACAGGTCAATATTATGGTGTTTACCCGATAAAGGTAAATCAGTTACGAGAAGTGGTAGAAGAAATAGTGGATGCCGGTGCAGATTATAACTATGGTCTTGAAGCTGGATCCAAACCAGAATTATTAACCGTATTAGCTTATAACACCAACCCAAATAGCCTTACAATTTTAAATGGCTATAAGGATCTTGAATACATGCGACTAGCTATGCTTGGGACGCAAATTGGCAAAAAGATCATTATTGTTATTGAAAAATATTCTGAGATTTATAATGTTATCAAAGCCGCAGACGAATTCGGAGTTGAACCTATCATTGGAGTTAGGGCAAAACTAAATACAAAAGCAGCCGGTAAATGGGCGTCTTCTTCTGGAGATTTTGCTAAATTTGGTCTTTCTGTACCTGAGATTTTGGATTTAATTGAATTTTTAAAAAATGAAAATAAGCTTCACTGGTTAAAACTTTTCCATTTCCATGTCGGTTCGCAAATCCCAGATATTAGGGCCATCAAGGAATGTATAACTGAAGGTGCCAGAATATTTGCAAACCTGATAAAGTTAGGTGCGCAAATTGAATATTTTGACGTAGGTGGTGGTGTTGGAATCAATTACGACGGAACACGTTCTAATTGCGCATCTTCAACAAACTATACCCTTAAGGACTATGTTGGAGATGTTGTTTATATTTTAAAAGACATCTGTGATTTATACGAAATAAAACATCCAAATATTGTATCAGAAACAGGACGGGCCGTTGCTGCTCATCACTCTTGTGTTGTGACAGATGTATTTGGCAATGTAAACCTGACCAAACACAAAACAATAGAAACCCACCCAAGCCCTGATGATCACCTCATAGTAAAAAACATGAAGGAACTCTACCGAGATCTTAACTTATCTAATTTTCAAGATATTTTTAACGATGCCTGTGTCATAAAAGATGAATCAATCGCTGCTTTTAAATTAGGGGTTCTAGATTTAAAAGAAAGATCTATTTGCGAGACTTTATACTGGAATATTTGCCATCAAATTATTACCATGACGGAAAATGAAAAATATATACCTGTAGAAATTAAGCGATTAAAATCGACTTTAGCAGATAAATATTTGTGTAATTTTTCGTTATTTCAATCTGCACCAGATTCATGGGCAATTCAACAAATACTTCCCATAGTTCCCATATCAAGGCATAAAGAAGAGCCTGATCATGAATGCACACTAGCAGACATAACCTGTGATAGTGATGGAAAAATAAATAACTTCCTAGGTGATGATGGCAAAAGGTCTACCTTAAAGGTTCATAAATTAATTCCAAACGAAGATTATTTCATTGGTTTATTTTTAACTGGAGCTTACCAAGACATCATGGGAGATATGCATAACTTATTTGGGCGGTTAAATGAAGTCCACATCTACAATGATATTTCGGATCCTCAAGACTTTTATATTGAGGAAATAATAAATGGAAACTCGGCTGCAGATGTATTAAAAATTATGCAATACCATCCTGAAGAGATGTGTCGAAAAGTAAAAAAATCCATCGATGCTAAAATAAAAAATGGGGAAATTAAAGCAAGAATGGGCCACAAGTTAGCTGATTTTTACGAAGGAAGTTTACTTGAATATACTTATCTTAAAAATAATGAATAGTTACAATGTAGAGTTATTCTCTTGTTCTAAATACACCTTAGCGTAATTTAAATAAGATGCATAATGATTGGAATACATTTCGATTTCACTTTTAGTTAATTCTCTTTTGACCTTTGCAGGAGTTCCAACAATATAACTTCCTTCCGGATAAACCTTACCAGGAGGAACAACTGAACCAGCAGCTACAAGGGAGTTTTTTCCAATGACTGCACCATCCAAAATTTTTGCCCCCATCCCTATAAGACATCCCTCTTGAATAGTTGCACTGTGAATAATAACAGAATGTCCAATTGATACGTTCTTTTCAATGATAACTGGAGCCACCTCAGTCACATGTAACATACTTAAATCTTGGACATTAACATTCTCTCCAATTTCAATAAAATTTACATCTGCTCTCACAACACAATTAAACCAAATATTAACATTTTTACCTAAGCGCACATCGCCAATAATCTTTGCTCCATCAGCAATAAAATTAGACCCATCTAACTTAGGTTTAAGTCCTTGATAGGAAAAATATTTCATTTCTACCTTCCTTAGGGTATGAGTTCCCTATGAAAAAAATAATTTTAGCCAGTAAATCACCTTATCGAAAACAACTCCTTCAAAGGCTCGGAATTGAGTTTGAAACACAAAACTCCAATTACGATGAAGGTCCATTGAAAAAATCAATTAGTGACCCTGTTGAATTAACTCAAAGATTAGCTATTGAAAAGGCAAAAATAATTGCCAAAGACAACAAAGACTCCATAATTATCGGCTCAGATCAGGTCGCCCATATTAATGGTGAAATTCTTGGAAAAACAGGTTCTTATGATGCTTCCGTAGAACAATTAATGAAACTCCAGGGAAAAACTCATGAACTAATAACGAGCTATGTTATAATTTATGCAGGAAAGGAAGTAATTAGAACCAATACGACAACCCTAATTATGCGAAAATTGAACGTTGAACAGGTTAAGAAATACTTAAGTATTGATAATCCCATTGACTGTGCAGGTTCTTATAAATTAGAACTTAATGGTATTAGTTTATTTAGTGAAATTAAAACTACAGATCATACAGCAATAATTGGATTACCATTGATCCAGCTTGCAACTGACCTGATTGATTTAGGGCTAAGTATCCCCCCTACAAATTAAGGAGAATAGGGATGTTTTTATCAAAGAAATTGTGGATTATTGAAGACATGGAAGATTTACAGCCAATCTACTCACACATTTTTGATGGTGAGGAGTTTAATTTAAGGTTTTTTAAATCTTTTGATCAATTCAGTAAATCTTACCTTGCAGAAAAAAACCTACCAGATTTAATAATCGCAGATATCATGCTTGAGGACGGTCACTTCTTTAAGTTATTAAATGAATCTGACATGACTTTAAATACTCCTTATTTGGTTATTTCATCTTCAGATGAAATTGAAACCATAAGAAATGCTTATCAAGCAGGGGCCATTGATTATTTACTAAAGCCTTTTAACCAAAATGAAATTAGGGCAAAAGTTGAAAGACATCTTATCAATATTGAAGAAAGAATTCATGAAACTTCTAAGTCTTTAGAAGCTTTAAATCTTGATTTGAGCCAGTTTACAAATAAAGAAATTAAAATAATCGAAAGTTTTAATATGAAAGAAGAAAAAACTCTTCATAGAAACGAGATCGTAAAGGTTATTTGGAAAAATATTGCCATTCATCCAAACACTCTTGATGTTCATATTTATAACTTAAGAAAAAAGCTTAAGCCATTTGGATACGGTATAAAGGCCATAGGAAACGGACTTTTTAAGTTTATAGACCTTAAACCTAAAGATACTCCAATAGGAACAAAAGAACAACAAACAAACAATATAGAAACTGTATAGAAAAAGGTCCTCAAAAGGACCTTTTTTTATTGTTAACAGAACCAAATTAATTCCCTATTATACCATCATGAAATTACTTATATTTTTTATGACTCTTTTTATCACAAATCTTAATGCCCAAGATTACTCCAAAGAAGTTTTGGCCATAGTTTTACCAAATAATAATTTAAAAGCACCTCTCCAAACACAGGGATGTAAATATCAAAAACAAAAATGGACACAGTTACTCTTAACAAAAAAAAGCTTTAAAGAAGAAATAAAATTCAATAACTCATGTGATATAGAAGGAAGCTTTAGTCCAAAAATGGAGGAATTCTTTAACGCTCCATTAAAAGTCAAAGGTCATAAGAATATAAAAAGCTTTAATTTAAATATAAAATTCTCAATTGTATTTGAAGAAAAACCTGTCTTTCTCATAAACCTTAAGGACTCTTATTTAATGACAAATAAAAATCAAAAAATTAAATTCAAGCTCAATTACGCCTACTATTTAGACTTAATGAGCAAAGATCCGCTTTCAAATCCTAAAGGTGGTGAATTTGAATTAATCGAAGTTGATGAAAAAAAAGTTAACAAAAAAATAAAAATTAAATAACGGAGAATTAAAATGAATTCAAAAGCTTATATCAAAGATGCTATTAGAACTGAGTCTACAAACTTTAGTGCAATGAATGAAAGATTAATGGATGATGGAACCAAGAGATTACTTCATGCAGGGATTGGTCTTTCAACTGAAGCGGGTGAATTTCTAGATGCACTAAAAAAGCATATATTTTATGGTAAAGAACTAGATAAAGTTAACCTTGCCGAAGAGATGGGTGATATGTTTTGGTACATGGCCATTGTTGCAGACGAATTAGGATTTGAATTTGAAGAAGTCATGGAAAAAAATATTTCAAAGTTGAAAGCAAGATATGGAGAGAAATTCACTGAAGAAAAAGCTGAAAACAGAGATTTAAATACAGAAAGAGATATTCTAAACAAACAGAGTTTTAATTAAAAAAAGGATCTCACAAGAGATCCTTTTTTTTTATTCTAATAATGATTTCAATTCATTTTTAGCTTTATCGCTTAAGTTTTCTTCTTTAATTTTATCAATCCCCGCTCCAGGGAATGCATTTTTTGGCTTAATTTGTCTTCTTAAAACCTTAGAGTAATTTCTTTTATAAGCTTTAGATACAATGGTAAACAAAGTATCATCCTCACCTCGTCCAAGGCTGTCAGAATCATTTAATTTATTTAGCATATCATCTACTTCAGAAGCTTTCATATTCATATCTTTATAAACACTAGAATAAGATTCACTTGTACCATCATTACTATTGGTAGAACTTGAATTCCCACTTTGGGATCCTCTTGAAAAATTAAAGCTCTTAGGAAGTGTAAAATTCACACCAGAAGAATTATTTTTCTTACCTCCGTAGCCTTTTAATCCATCAATCTTATTATTAATATTATTTAAAGCTGCCGCAAGGTCCTTTGCACTTTTATTGCTTCCACCACCAAGTTTTTTAAATTTCATAGTATTTAGAGGACTGACTATAGAGTTACTGAATTCAGAATTCTTCTTCAATAATTTTTTTGCAAGAGGGTCTGCGGAAGCGACCGCCTTATCAAAAGCTTTTTTCTCGGCTATATCTGAGTTTCTTCTGACCGCTGACTGCCTACCATTACTTAAAGTTGAAACTTCAGCCTGAGAAAGTTTACCACTTGAAGTGGCCTTATTAACAGCAGCATCAAACTGCTCTAGGTTTGTTTCTCCTGAGAAATTAAGTTGCCCAAAGGCTTCATAAAAAGCTGAACTATATTTGATATTACTAGACTGGGTTCCAATTCCAAGTTGACCTAAAGAATTATACTCTCCAACTCTTGATTCAAAATCACTTTTGTATTTTTCATATGCTTGTGAGTACTTTACTGCTCGTGAGGCACTTAGAGAACCAACAAGCTTCATATTATAAGCAACAAGTGCAAAGTATTGCTCTAGTCCTATAAGAGGATATCCCATATAACTATTTTTGGTTAAATGTGACCATCTCCAGTGGATCTGATAAACATAATCAGCAAATTGTCTTGCTTCAGAATCAGTTTCAAATAAGAAACCAAACCCAAGTGCTTCTTCATCATCAAGTTCATTAGCTTTTGCACCACAATCAACAAGTGACTTACATCTAGCATATTTAGCGGCTCCATCAATGACGTGTACTTCAATACTCTTGTCACCGTTTTGATTTTTATCTACAGACTCAACTTGCATTTTTCCTAGTTTTGGAAAGAAATGCCCTGCAGCTTTGGCCTCATCTAGATGAGGTTCCTGTCCATAAGAATCAGATTTTTTTCTATAATTCTTCCTGTCAGAAGGAAGTGATCCACTAATAAAACCAGAATTCGTTCCTTTTGCTTTAAGAAAATTGACCCCGCTATCCCGAGCTTCATTTAATAATTGTGGAAATGTTAAATTATAACCAGGCATTTTATTTAGAGATACTTTTCCATCGGCTACAAATAAAGGTTGTGTGGCATCAAGGATATAGCTCAATTCTTCTTCACCATCTCTTTTAGAAATATAACCACTTTTAAAACAAGTAGCAGCTCGTCCATAGGTTTGGCACCTACTTTCCGAATTTGGTGAATAATTATCATATCTTGCCCCAAGGAAAAGCCTATCCCATCCCTTCATTTTCTTTACACATACGCCAAGTACTTTCTTTATACATTTTTTATATCTTTTAATATCTTGTAACTCAGGAGAAGCAGATATCTCATCGTTTTCATGGTATTGCCATGCAGCTATCATTGCATGCGATACCGCCAATGGCCCAGAGTCCATAGGTCTACCACTTGGAGGAGAAAAGAGATTATTTCCAAGTGCAGCCCCAATCCCACCACCTAAAATTGTTATTCCTGCCATCATCCAGCCAGAGACTGAGGTTACCCCTAATGCCCCAAGAATAGCAGGTCCGGCTAAAAATCCACCAACTGCAAAACTTATTGCAACCAAAGCGATCATTAACCAACCAGGTGTATATTTAAACCCATACCTATAAAGATATTCTTTACCTGGCCCTTCAACTGGCGTATCACCATAATATTTTGGATCAGATGAATATCTCATCAAAGAGTCATTTTGAATGCTATCTTTATAAACATCAACAAAATCAATTTCAGATACAAACTTACTTAAATTCTGAAGTTCTTCTTCCAACTCAGAGTTGGTATTAAATCTTTCTAGTTGCGCCTCTGCTCGCAGATTTAGCCACTCAACTAAAAGTTTCTCATGGGAAATTCCAATAGCGCCTTTATCTATCTCTTCCGTAACCGCATTGTCTTTTTCCTTTTTAGTAACATTACCATTTAGGGAAGAAATGGAAGTCTCTCCATCAATTTTACTATCGGAGTTATCTAACTTATTATTCAGATCGTTTAGGTCTCCACCTAAGGCCTGCTTAAGCATGGCCTGTTCTTCTTCACAACTATCTTTAAAAAAGTTTTGTTTAACAGAATCAAATTTAGCCGGACCAAAAATAGCGATACATTGACAGGCCATTTTCCTATCAATTTCCTGCATGCCTTTGAGCATTATCTGTCTATTTTTCCTAAATTTTTCGGCAACTGCTTTTGCCCTGGGAAAAATACTTTTATTATCTGCATTTTTATCAAACCAATAATCTGTTGTACCTTTATGGGAAAAAACATATTCAAAGGCCCTCAAAAAAAGTTCAGCATTTTTTTCTTTATTGGAAGCATCTCTCCAAGAATCATTATAGCTATTAAACTCACAAGCTTTAGGATCAGAGTATGTTTTCGCAGTAACTCCTGGAATATTATATTCATCAATATAATCTTCCTTTCCACGCTTCTTACTCATCAGCCCGGCACTTACCATACATTCTTTATATGCTTCACTACCTTTTTCATTATTATTTGCACAGTCTGCACCTGTTTCTAGATTATTTTTAATATAATCTTTTTCAAGAGCATCTATCGTTGCCATACAATCTGTATGACCCTGAGTACCAGTTGCATGATTCGTAGTACAAACCTCTCTTTGATGAATTAGGTTTGCACTTTGTTCATGTGTTAATTCTAGATAATTATCATTCTCATAACGACTTTGTTGTCTTCCTACTTGTGCTAGACACTGTTCTTTTCCACTTTCCGAAGGAATTTGATTACATCTTTCCCTTTGCTCTTGTAATAACTCTTGCTGTCCCTGAGAAAGTCTTTCGTCGTCTTCAATTGCTGCATAAGCAACAGGAAAAATATTATTTACGATCAATGAAAAGATTGATTTCTTTATGGAGTCTACTTTAACAGTAGGTACATATTTTGGAACCGGTGGATAGCATTTATTATTAAATTTAATATAACCAGGACAACATTCATCTCCGGCTTCAAGCCTTGCCCCGTTAACTTTACAGTCCATGCACTTCATTATTTCCTTACACTGACCACTTTGACAGGTACCAGAGCAACAATCCGTATCATCACTACAAACACTATTAACACCTTTACACTCACCAGAAGACAAAATGGAAGAAAGATCGTTGAGCCTACAATTACCACTTATACAAAATTGATTTGTTAGGTCACACTCTTCACCCAATGCCCTAATCCTAGAACACTTCATATAAGGCATACAGGACTTTGTTCCTGTTTCCATATTTTCGCTACAAAAGCCTGAACAACAATCAGAGTTAGATGAACAACTACCATTCAATGAACAAGTTGATCCAGAAGGTGGTTGAGATTCTCCAACTTTTATATGCCCTGAACAGCATTTTTTATTTCCTACAAACTCACCTTCATTAGCACAGCCGATAGCATTATTTTGAAGCATATTCAGATAGGATTCATAAACCGATTTATATTTATTTTTTAATCTAACATCAACAGCAATATGAGAGTAACTTGGATCTACTTGTCCATTTGAATCATATGAATTCCAACCTGACTCCATAGAATTATAGTTGTTCTTAAAATTATTTAATGCATTTAAATCAATATATCCTTGAAGATAATGACCTTGGACAATTGCAAAGAAAAAGGATTTTAATTCCGCCGGTTTCCATCCGGGAAGCACCTTAGTAGATTCATTTCGTTCTTGCCATGCTAGATCAAACAATCCTTCCATCGCCTCTTTATCTTCAAAAAATTGCTCGTTAGGGATTGTTTGTATGTAATAACTAGGATCATTTTGAACTTGTTTTACCATTTGGGTCGGATGCATACCAAATGCACTAACTCCAAAAAAAACAAAACTAACTGTTAATAACCAAAGTTTCATATTAAACCTTTTTCCAATCACTCTTATATATAATAACTGTTAAACTTATCGGTCCTTACCAAAAGAAACTAAAGCATTGAAATCACGAAAAATTATATTTAAAAACTGCCAATTTTTTTATGCAAAATTCAGTATTTTGGCGGTAAAATACTAAGGATTTTGAATATTTATGAGGAGTAAATAAATGACTAACTGTCCATGTGGAAATGAAGTTGAGTACGATAATTGTTGTGGTGTTTATCATAAGGGTCAAAACCCAGAGACTGCTGAAAAATTAATGAGAGCAAGATACTCAGCTTTCGTAAAAAACCAAATTGATTTTATTGGAAATACTCATGTACCAGGAACTGAAGACTTTGATCTAGATGAAGCCAGACAATGGGCAACTGATAGTACATGGAAAGGACTTCAAATTGTAAGCACAAAAAAAGGACAACCTGAGCACGATGACGGAGTGGTAGAATTCAGGGCACTTTATTCAGATAAAGAAGGTAAAGATTATCTTCACCACGAAATATCTACTTTCAAAAAGATTGAGAACGTTTGGTATTATGATGATGGACAAATTGTTGGTACAGGACCTATCAAACGAGCAACCCCTAAAGTGGGAAGAAATGAGCCATGTCCTTGTGGATCAGGAAAGAAATTTAAAAAATGTTGTGGAGCCTAAGTCTAAATGGGCGCCACAGTCTGGGGAAATGAAAAGACTCAATACTTTAACACACTTTCACCAGATAAGGTTTTAGATGCTGTTGAAGCCGTGGGTATAAAAACTACTGGCCGAGTAATGCAACTTGCCTCTATGGAAAATCGGGTTTACGAAATTGAAGTTGATGGAGTTGAATCAGACAATCCATCTGATCATTTTAAAATTGTTAAATTTTACCGACCTGGGAGATGGTCAAAAGATCAAATCCAAGATGAGCATAATTTTATCTTTGATCTAAACGAAAATGATATCTCGGCTATTGCCCCATTGAAAATAGATAATGAATCAGTCCATCAAAATGATGATGGATTGTATTTTACCCTTTTTCCTAAAAAAGGTGGTCGGGCCTGTGATGAATGGACCGACACCCTTTTAGAACAAATGGGAAGATTACTTGCAAGACTTCACAATACAGGAAGAATCCGAAAGGCTACACATCGCCTTGAGTTAAACATTGAAAATTTTGGAAGAAAAAACCTTGAGCTTATTTTGGGATCTAATCATCTTCCAATGGAATACAAAGAAAGCTATCAAAATCTCTGCCAAACTTTATTCCAGATTTCTGAACCTCTTTTTAATGGAATAAATATTCAAAGGATTCATGGAGATTGTCATCATGGTAATATCGTATTAAATGATGGTAGACCATTTCTCATTGATTTTGACGATATGAGTATGGGGCCAAAAGTCCAAGATATTTGGATGATTGTGCCGGGTAGAGATCAGTACAGCATGGAACAAAGGAAAGTCCTGATAAATGCTTATCGAGAAATGTCAGACTTAGATCCAAGGGAGTTAAAACTCATTGAAGTCTTAAGGGCATTAAGAATTATTCATTTTAGTGCTTGGATTGGACACAGATTTGATGATCAAGCTTTTAAGCGTGCATTTCCTACATATGGCTCTTCCCAATACTGGGAAAAAGAGCTACATGATTTACGACAACAAATAAGTTATATCCAGGACGATATGTCTTTATATTAATAATCAGGGGTGGCCATAAAATTGGTTATTTTAAGAATTTTATTAGACAAGGAAAACGATGAGAAATTTCCGGAGCGTACTTAAAGTACGTGAGGAAAATTTTGAAAAAAGTTTGACGAAGTATAATCAAATTATCGAAATCACCGCGGCCTGAGATTAAACCCTTAGAACTTGAATCCTTTAATTAGGACGTAAGGAGATTAAATGATTGCCTCACCTAAGGTCTTAGACCTATTAAATACAATTGATATTCTCGTATTTATTCTCATTTTATTGGGAACTATTGGGTTTGTCATTTATGGACATACTCTTAAGAAAAAAAAATCTTCAAATGAAGAAAGCATACTAGATTTAATGTTAATGGGTAGACAATTAACTCTCCCCATTTTTGTCATGACTCTAGTAGCTACATGGTACGGTGGTATTTTTGGAGTTGCTGAGATTGCCTTTAACAATGGTATTTTTAATTTCGTTTCTCAGGGTGTTTTTTGGTACATAACTTATATCATATTTGCTTTATTTTTAATCGATAAAATAAAAGCTTATAATGCTGTAACCCTCCCCGACCTTATACAACAAATGTTTGGAACTAAGTCGGAGAAAGTTTCTGCGATCTATAATATTTTAAACCTCGTCCCAGTCGTCTATACGATAAGTTTAGGACTTATTATTCAAATGCTCACAGGATTGGAATTAAACTTAGCTATTATCATTGGCGTTTGTTTTGTGTGTTTATATTCAATTTTCGGTGGAATGAGGGCCGTTGTTTTCTCTGATATTTTTCAATTTTTTGTGATGGTTTTATCCGTTATCCTAGTGGCTTTTTTTTCAATAGGAAGTTTTGGATTCGCTCCCCTTTTTGATCTACCACCATCCTATTTAAACCCTATGGGTACATTTTCCTTTGGTGAAGTATTTGCGTGGGGCTTAATCGCTTTATCAACCTTGGTAGATCCAAACTTTTACCAAAGAAGTTTTGCTGCTAAAGACTTTACCACGGCTAAAAAAGGAATCTTCATATCAACAATGATATGGATAGTATTTGATTTGTGCCTTACAGTAGGTGCCATGTATGCAAAAGCTTTAATACCAGAGGCTCCATCAGAACATGGGTATTTTTATTATGCCCTACAACTTCTGCCTCATGGACTGAGAGGTTTTTTTCTAGCAGGAATTTGTGCCACAATTTTATCGACTCTAGACTCGTATATTTTTCTAGCCGGAACAACCCTCTCCTTTGATTTAGTGGCAAAAAAATATAAAAACAAACTTAGTCTTCATTACTTAGGAATTATTACTGTGGCCATACTGGCCATTATTTTAGGTTTAAGTTTCGATGGTAATATTAAAGCCGTCTGGAAAACCCTAGGAAGTATTAGTAGTTCTGCTTTATTAGTTCCTGTGATTTATGGATACCTAAGACCAAACTCTTTAAGTGATAATGGTTTTATCCTTACTTCAAGCTTAGGAGCGATTGGAACAATTTATTGGAGACTTTCTGGGATGAAATACACTTACAATCTTGATGAAATTTATATAGGAATGGGATTATCCTTAATAGGAATACTAATTTCTAAACTCATGAAGGTAAAATAAAATCATTTTTTCAAATTTTATCCAGGCCATTTTATAGGTATCAATTCGACTTATATGCACACAATAAGTTCCCTTTTGACATGGCCATCTTTACACCTTGCTTTGCAGTAAGTAATTGAAAAAGTAACCAAGACTTTTGGCACTTCAGTTGCACCAAGCTTTTTCATAAATCAAAAGATATAAACAACCAGGTTTTTGGTCTTTACGGCACACCTGCTCATGGGAGGAAACATGAAAAATTTTATTTTATTAATTGTAATGGTTTTAGGTTTATCATTCAACGCTAGTGCTAAAACCGATGCACAAAAACTTCAAGAAGATATGGTGAAGGATATGATTCTACTAAAGAAACATATGAAAGAAGACCGAAAAGCATTAGATACCCAAGCTATTGAAAAGCTTTTAGGAACTAAATCGGTTAAACACAACGATTGCGATAATGAGGATGATAATGTTGGGTCAGGTTCTGGTTCTTGTTGGGATAACTGTGACTTCTCAACGTCTTATTGTGCAAACCTATGCGGAACAAGTACAGATACAGGCTCAAGTTCTTGTTGGGATGACTGTGATTTCTCAACGTCCTATTGTGCTGATTTATGTGGAACAAGCTCTTCTACTGGTAGTCAAAGCTGTTGGGACAATTGTGATTTCTCTGTAAGCTATTGTGCAAATTTATGCGGTACTAACTAATTTTAGCTCCATAACAATATCTTAAAAGAGAGTCTCTAGTAGTTAGAGACTCTCAATTTTTTTCAGCTATTCTTTAATTAACTCATCAACAGTCTTATTAAACATTTGAACGAATTGATCAAAGAAGATTTCAGTCGCCTGCCCTGCAAATCCTGTATGAATTTTAACAATTTTATTTTCTTTATTTAGAAATAAGGTAGTTGGAAAGGCTTTAAAATTATCGATTGGAAGAATGTCACTAACTTTTTTAGTATTATTATAATCAACTAACACAATTGGATAATCAACTTGTTCTTTAACTTTAAATTTTCTTAAAGCTTTTAATGCTTCTGATTCTTCCTTAAACCTTTCAAATGCTAGAGCGATAAATTCGACTTGATTCAATTTTGCAGGATACTTCTTCCTCCAGTCTAGAAAGAATCTAGTCTCGTCATGACAATTAGGACACCAAGAACCAAACACCTGTATAATTTTTACCTTTCCCTTAAACCTATCATTATCCAAATTAATTTGCTGGCCACTTAAACTTTTATAATCAAATTTCTTAATATGATCAGCTGTAGCAGTGGAGATACTTAACGGATCATCTAACTTAAAGGTATTATCCATATTCCCAGAAATTTCTTTGTGATAAGATTTACCTGCAAACATTATTCCAGCAAAGGTTTTTCCAATAAGCTTGAGCTTAATGACATAACTAAAGACACCATCAAAGCCTGTTAAAATTAAGTCTGCACCCTTTATATATCCATCTAAAAATCTATAATCACCAGTATTTGTTAAAATTGAACCTTGAACCCGACTTCCAACTTGTTGAAAAATCCCAAGACCATATTTCTCTTCATTCAATTTTACTTTCCACTTACCACTAATATTAAATCCTAAATTTGCGTTTTCATAAGATTTATATAGGGAAGAGAGAGAGGTTTTAACACCACTGAATTCGACTTTGTAATTTTCTTTATTTGTTCTTATCCAATGTCCTACTAACTCCCCATCTTTGAAAGATCCTTCAAGCCTGGCATAATTTGCTCCGATTTGGGTTTGAAAGTGTCCGTTCTTAAATGTCCCCTCAAGAACTATCTTTTCTTTAGAGTTAACTAAGTGTCCACTTAGAGCATCTTTTTCAAGCTTATCAAAATGGATGATTACGGGTAACGTTTGACCTTGTAAGTTTAATTCTATTTTCCAGGTACCTAAAATGGATTCTGTTTTATTACAGCTAATAATAGTTAAGTAAAATATTAAAATACTAAAAATTTTCATTAAAACTTACCTTACAAAGAAAAGAGGGCCAATAAATGGCCCTCTAGTTTATTTATATTGTCTTCTTTAATTTATCTTAAAGACCAATCTTCGTAAATAGCTGCAAATCTAGGTCTGACAAGTTTGTAGTAATCGTGGAAAAGTTCAGCTCTTTCCTGGTTCTTATTAGCGTGTTTCATTAAGACTCTTAGCACTTCAATATATGACAATGCATACATAATTGTTTCGGCATGAATCATAAGCTTCATTACATTTTCTTCTTTTAACCATTCTTTAGCGTTAAAGAATTTTCTAAGTTCTACCGGATTTTCAGTATCTGTTCCTGGTTTTAAAGTTTTAATAAGAAGCTTTACAAAGTTTTTCTTAAATTCATATTGAGTATCATTAAACCTTGATTCACACTCAGTATTGGCTCCAAAGAAGTTGGCAATAGGATTAGCGTTTACTAAAGCTGTAAAATATTTAGTAGGATTTCTCATCACAAACTTCATAAGATCTTTCATGGCCATAAGGGCTTGAATCTGAGTTGTCCCCTCATAAAGTAATGTTGCAAATGAATCCCTATGGAATCTAGCTGCATCATATTCTTCAATAAAGCCGTAACCACCAAGAGCTTGAATACCTCTTTGAGATAAGTGAGTAAATGTTTCTGCTCCATAAGCTTTTACAATTGGAGTTCTTCTTCTCACCCATTTTTTAGCGTGATTATATTGTTTTTGTTGATCAGCGCTAAGCTCTTGCCCATGACGTTTCATCATATCTAGCTTTTGGTATTGATCAAAATAAGAAATTGTATCTACCATTAATGCTCTGAATGCATCTCTTTCAATTTCCCAGTCTTTCATATTTCTTGCATATAAAGGAAGATCCATTAAGTTTTTACCAAATTGAGACCTTTCCGCAGCATAATTTCTGGCATAAGCTAAAGTCGCTTCTATACCTCCAAGACATTGAAGACCAACTGCAACTCTTGCTTCATTCATTAAATGAAGCATGTATCTAAAACCTTGATGCTCTTTACCAATAAGTTTCGCTTTTGAGTTTTCGTAAACAACTTCACAAGTAAAAGATCCATGAAGCCCCATTTTGTGCTCATTTTTGGCGATAACATAATTTTGTTTCCCATCAACATCTTGCTCGCAAATGAAAAGTGAAATACCATTAAGTCCCTCTGGTGCACCTTTGATTCTGGCAAGAACAAAGCCTAGACCGCCACCACCATTAGTGATAAAAATCTTAGAACCTGTTAATAGATAAGTTCCATCTTCTTGTGGTACAGCAACTGTTTTTACACTACCAACATCAGATCCTGCACCTGGCTCTGTAAGACACATAGAACCAGACATTTCTCCTGAGATTAGTTTTGGAAGTAATCGTGCTTTATCCTCTTCATCACAAAATCTTTCCACCATATCTATAATAGATGTGAAAAAGCCTAGCTGTGTTGCCGAGGAAATACAGGCCCTATTCATTTGGGTAAATGCTAACAGCCCAGCGATAGCAGGAGCACCCATACCGCCATGCTCAGCAGGCGCAGCAAGACCTATAATTTGTAATTCTTTAGCTTCATTATAAAATTCTGTTAATTCTGGACCTGGAACAGTATTTCCATCAACAACTGTACCTGCACCATTCTCATCCAGTTTTTTGGCTCTGCCCGCAACCGCATTTGCAGTCCATTCACCAGTAGCAGTTAACATTTCCTCTAAAAATTGAATGACATCTTCTTTGGAATTAAATCCGTCTGCTGTTGGAAACTCTGGGTAGTATAATGGAATAATCTTGTCCCAATCAATTGCATTGTGAAACAACCATTTCCATTCACTAGAATCCGCGTAATAATTCATTTGACCATCCCTTGCATATAAATAATTATTAATTGTTAAAAATTCTAACATAAAAAAGGCGTAAATATGTATAAAATTTATGGAATCCCTAACTGTAATACGGTAAAAAAAGCTTTGACACACCTAGACGACAAGGGGTTAAAGTATGAATTTATTAACTTTAAAAAACAGGCTCCTGTTAAAAATGACATCAAAAGCTGGAAAGAAGCTTTTGGAGACTGGCCAGTAAACAAAAAAGGGCCAACTTATAGAAAAATCAAAGAAGAATTTGAAGCAGCTAATGCTGCAGCTAAATATAAACTTCTGGAGACTACTACTTCGGCCATTAAAAGACCTATTTTAGAAAAAAATGGTAAGGTGATTCACTTTGGCTATGACGAAGAAATTTATAATAAACTTAAGTAGATAACTATTGGGCGTTCTTAAATTCACAACCAACTTTATATTGAATGCCCATCTCATCTGCTTCTCTAACAACTTTAATTTCAGCTTCCATCGGCTCTTCGAATTTATTCACATCAAAGGCTTTAATTAATAAAACTTCCCCGACTGCAAATTCGTCCTTAGCAAATACGAGAAAAGACAATCCACCACGGGATAAGTCATACAGACTATACGTTGATTGTGGTCTACTCTCATCTTTAACCTGAACCGTTAGAGTCTTACCTTCAGGAGGCTTCGCTCTCGGAGATGCTCGCATACCTTCATACATTTGATCTTCTTCTTCTAAAGTAATATGAGAGAGTTCCGTTTCAAAAAGAGAAGCATCATGTTCAGACATAATTGATTTAAACCAGTCTTCAGCAACTTTTTCACCTGCAGTTATGGCAATATTTTCTTCTGCATCTACAGTTTTTTCGTCATCATCATCATCAAGGGAGAAACTGCTTAGTGGATCAGGTGTACCGGCATTTAATTCACTCAAAAAGCCATTTATAAGCTCTTGGTATTTTTGTTTCTCATCTTCTTCAAGTGCCATTACTTGTTCTGGTTGATTAACAATTAAGTTTTCTCCTTCAGTTTTAAGTGTAGCCTTGAAAATGAGACTTTGCTCTTCAGAAAAAAAATAAATTAATTTTTGAGAAAATTGAAATGGACTTCCATCTGCAGAGCTAAAAACTAATGACTCGTCTTCATTATCCACATTTAAAATTTTAATTTGTTTTACTACACGAGAAGCTGCATTTAAACCGGCCCATGCCACCATGGGATTCATATTTAAGAAAAGTCCTTGAATAACTTCAGACATTTCTTCTCGGTTGTCTTTATTGATAATGCGCATATTCTATATTCTATTACGAGACGAAAAAGAATGCCACATATATATCTTAACCCCCCGTAAACTTAACTTTAAAACCTAAACTTTCTAGAAAAAGCTTAATTTTTTCCCTGTGGTCGCCTTGAACTTCAATACTATCGCCTTTAAAAGTGCCACCAGTTCCGCATTCTCTTTTGAGTTTTTTAGTAAGTTTTTTAAAATAGTCTTCACTATGTGCAGGAAAATCATAAATGACACTCACCGTTTTTCCTCCCCTTCCTTTTTTTTCTGGACGAATAGAAAGCGTGTGTTCAATAGGATTAACTTCAACTTGTTTTTTTAATTTTTTCTTATTTTTAAGACTTGGGTCGTCAGTCCAGACGATATTAGGTTCATCATCATTTAGTTTAATTTTTACCATTTTTATTTCCTTTTTATACTCTTGGATGTATCACGGTTGCATGAAAAATTTCAAGTATATTACTTTCTACAAACCCTTCGGTGTATTAACCCAATTCACTGGAGAAGAAGATGATAAAACCCTAGCAGATTTTAATTTTCCAGAAGGTGTCTATGCAGCCGGTCGCCTAGATAAAGATTCCGAAGGGCTGTTAGTACTCACTGACGATGGTATATTCAATCAAAGACTTACAAGTCCAAAGTCAGATAAGGAAAAAACCTATTGGGTACAAGTGGAAAATATCCCCACAGAAATATCCTTAACAGAAATGAGAAAAGGTCTTAAAATTAAGAATTACATTACTAAAAAATGTAAAGTGAAAATTATAAAATCCCCTAAAGTCCCCGAGAGAACCCCACCTATCAGAGAAAGAAAAAATATACCTACCTGTTGGTTAGAAATTAAAATCTCTGAAGGTAAAAATAGACAAGTCAGACGAATGACAGCTAAAATAGGCCATCCTACACTAAGATTAATCCGGGTAGGAATGGGAAAATACCAACTTAAAAATCTTGTTCCTGGAAATTGGAACTACGTGAAAAAAGAGGACCTCATCTAATGTTTGTAAATATTGAATTATTTGAAAAGCCTGAAATACATACTAAAGCTACCTTTGACTTTATTAATTTAAATACCGAAAAGGACTTCAAAGAAACATTGGCCATAATTTTTATGGTCTCTGCTGATTATTATCTCGATCCAGAATTAGAAATTGAAGACTTAAAAGAATTTAAAACTATGGGACTTGAGAAAAATAAGGCCAAATTGACCCTCATTGCATCTGAGGATGGAATTGAAGCCGAGTTTTTAGATTAAGGTGTCAAAAAGCCCCACTGAATTCCCACTTAAGAAATGTAGTTTCAAATACTTAGCACACACAAATTGACGCTCCATGTAACTTTTCCAGTAATTATTATTAAGTTTACAAAAGTACTCAAAATCAGGTTATATAGAGGCTGGGAAAAATTAAGGAACTACTTAAATACTTTAGGAGTAACAGTTATGAAAAAGATTATCGCGTTGACTACGCTACTTGCAGCCTCGGGGAGTTTTGCAGCATCAACAAACACAACAACGACAGAAGTTAAATCAATCAAAGACAGAATCAGCACTTGGTACTATGGTGAAATTGACACTGATAGAGTATCTAACAATGATGATGAAGGTCTTGGTCAACAAGGTACAGATTTTTTAAACTACTTAAATATTGGTTATGAAATCAATTCATCAAATGTTTTCAATCTAACTCTTAGAATGAATGCAACTGATAAAATCTCAGGAAATGGTGAAGGTGATAGATATGAAGAACTTGATCCAAGAGTTGCTGTAAAGACAACTATCTTTAAGAACGAAAAATCATCTCTTAAGTGGAATACAATGTTTGAATTACCAGCTTCAAGATACTCAAACTATGAGCATGGTGATGAAAGAATTACTAGATTTAAGCCATCAATGACTTACTCTACAAAAATTGATGACTATAACAGTCTAATCCTTTTTGGTGGGTTTAATAAAACTTTCTATAAAAGAAACACAGCATCAGTTGATGAGACTTCAAGACATTATTTAACATCTTGGATTTCTTATACAAACTCTGCACTTTCAGAAAAATATAAATTAAAAATCGATTTTGAAGGACTTATGAGACATAACGCTGGAAAAGATGATTTAAACGTTACAGCGTCATCTGGAGAAGAAAGAATATTAGCTGGTGTTAACACTGAAATAGCTGGTACAGATTTATTTTTCTACGCTCAGCACGATCCATCACTTGTTAAAGCTGCTGATAAAGTTGGAGCGGGTGTTCAGATTTTTAAAGTATTCTAATTTAAAACTAAATTTGCAATAATAGAAAAGGGTCTACAATATGTGGACCCTTTTTTTATGCCAAATCCTAATATAACTGCTAGACTAAGCTTAAATTTAAAGGAGTTATAAAATATGCTAGTAGTTGTTTCCCCAGCTAAAAAATTGGATTTTGAACATGAAGTACCAAGTGAACTTCAAACAGGACCAGACTTTCTGGCCAAGACAAATAAACTTGCCAAAGCCTTAAAAGAACTTAAGACTTCAGATATTTCTAAACTTATGAAACTAAGCCCGGCCCTGAGTGAATTAAACTATAATAGATTTCAAACTTTTAAATCAATCAAGTCACCAAGTACAGCAAAACAAGCAGCTTTTGCTTTTAATGGAGATACTTATACTGGTTTAGATATAAAATCATTCAATCAAACAGATTTAAAAAATGCTCAAAAGCGCCTACGGATTCTTTCGGGTTTATACGGTATACTTCGCCCGATGGATCTGATTCAACCTTACCGTTTAGAAATGGGTACAAAGTTTAAATTCGATGATTATAAAAACTTATATGATTATTGGAAATCTGATGTGACGAAATCTGTAAATGAAGAACTAAAAAAATATAAGATTTTAGTAAATTGTGCCAGTAATGAATATTTCTCCGTAATTGATAAAAATGAATTAAAAGGAGAAATAATAACTCCTGTATTCAAGGAAGAAAGAAATGGGCAGTTAAAAATCATCAGCTTTTCCGCTAAAAAAGCACGGGGAATGTTTGCTAAATACATTATTAAAAATAAAATAAAAACCATTGACGAGTTAAAAGATTTCTCAGAAGAGAATTATAAGTTTTCTAAAGAGTTATCAAAAGAAAATGAACTTGTTTTTGTGAGATAAGTTATGGCCTTAAAAAAAATCACATTTAAAGATACAGAAGAACTTAAAGATCATTTAAAAAGCCACTCTCCAACCTTTTACTATGGCTCTCAAACATCTACCGTTATCCCCTATGACAAATTAGAAGAAATTTATAAAGACGAAGACTTTTATCTTGGAAATCTTTCCCAACTTCCATCTTCAATGGATTTAACCGCTGATAAAACCTTACAGATCAAAGGTCCTGTAAACTGGAAAGATGCAAAAGCATTTTTAAAGTCCAAAGGCCGTAATATAATGACGGCACCTACTGAGAACCTTGCGTTAATTACTGCAGGCGCTGCAACGAGTGCAACAGGAGAAAGATGTTTTCACTTTGGAAACCTTAGATCTCAAATTAAAAAAATTAAATATTTAAATTACAAAGGTGAAGAAAAAACTTTAAATGCAGATAAACCAATCAACACCGAATTTGATTTGAGTGACTATCAAAAGGAATTTGAAAAATACTCAAATCTCAAAAACGCCCCATTTCCTAGATTTGAGACAGAAACAGATTTACTCATTGGCACGGAAGGCCAACTTGGAGTTATAACAGAAATTGAAATTGATACCTGTGAAGACATGCCAGTAAATCATTTATTCATGCTCCTTCCAAAATGGGAGGAAGATTATTCTGCCCACATGGAAGTAAGTGAAAAAATTCAAAACTTTAGAGAGGATGTGATTCTTTGCGAATTTATTGACTCCAACAGTTTCAGTTTTTTAAAAACTCAGGATCGCCCAAATCAAGGTAAAGATGCCTTATTTTTTGAAATTAAATCTGAAGCCTTTGAAAAATTTTATGAACAATTTTTATTAGACCTTAGTTTTTTAAATGAAGAAGAAGTATTTGAACTATCAGAAAATAGATTTCATGAAATTAGAGCAAGTATTCCCAGGGCCGTCTTCGAAGAAAATTCTAAAATGGGTGTTGTAAAAATGGGAACTGATGTCCAAGTTCCAAATCAATATTTCTCAAAACTTTTAGACATTTACAAAGACTTTTCTAAAACTGGTGTTAGGTATAATCTTTTTGGACATTTTGGAGATGCTCATTTACATTTTAACTTCATGCCTACTCCTGCAGATACTGAAAGCTGCTCCAATGAATTTCAAAATATGTATCAAACAGTTAAAGATTTGAATGCCTCTCCATTTGCAGAACATGGTATTGGAATCATAAAACAAAAGTTCATAGCCAATTATTGGAATGATGATATCTATAGCATATTTAAAAAGCTCAAAGAGACATATGATCCTCATTCTCAATTTTTTCCTCAAGGCTTTATGAACTTAAAGAAGCCTGAATGAGGATTCTTTTATTTCTTCTTATTTCTTTTAATGTCTATGCAAGTTTTGATTTTAACTATGGCACAAGTATCAGATCTTATCCGGGCTTAGGTGGTGGACTAAAAACAAACTCTGGTTATACTTTTTTATTAAGAGGATCAGACAAAAGCCCCTTTAACTCACTATTAAGATTAGGCCTCCAAGCTGACACTAGTCTTGTCGTCCAAAAGTTAGAACCAAGTATAACGTTATATCCTCTAGGGTTTATTGGCTTAAGCCTTGGTTCTACAACAATGAAATCAGATTACAAAGACTTTGATTATTTAAACTGTGATCATGTACGTTGTAAGGGAGATTTAAATAAACAATTTGTACTTGGAAAATTTGCTTTTGCCTACGGCCCGTTGATTAGTACCGCCGAATATAGAGTGTCAGAAAACTTATATAGTACTAGTTCTGATAAGGCTTTATCCGTTTTAGAATATGAATACGCCCTTCGGGTCCAATCCGAGGAAGAAGATGAAGTAAATAAGAAATACTTTTTAGGTTACAAAATCTCAGAAAAAGATTTAATAGGCTTTCTTAGCAGTAGAGCTGAATTTTTACAAAGTGATAAGTTTTTTCAAATGCATATCGCAATTTATAGTCACAGTATAAATAATATGAATTTTGTTATGGGAGCTGGAAGTTTTAATAACTCAGATCTAAGCTCTTCCCCACTAGTAATTTTCCAGTTTAAGCACCAGATATTACCAAGTATGACGTTGTTTTAACTTTTAAACTCCCCTGGGCAAATAGACTTGGTAAAAAGATCCTCGCGACTTGCTTCAGCACATTCATTATTAAGTTCAGAATCTTTCAATCCTTCACAAGCCTTTAAAAATGTATCAAACTTTTGAATGCCTGTAGTACAACCGTCTACTCTGAACTCATACTCATACTCTTCAGGATTTGCTGGTTTAATGGTATAGACAACTTCCTTATTAGCTACAAATTGTCCATCTTTGCCACAAGAAATAAAAATAAAACTAAGAATACTAAAAATAATTACTTTTCCCATGCCTTAAATAAAGCAATTGGGATACCAAGATTTGAATGTGTAATTTTAGATACTTAGTAAGTCTAGATGTCAAAACTTTAGACTATTGAACTACAAATTTTACATCTTTAAAGGTTGTATCAAAGGTTAAAGTTTTAAGGTAGGAACCTTGATTATAGATATAAAGTAATTCCATTTCTTTTATTACAAACCTAATTTGCCTTGCCTGTTGAGAACTAGGGGCCTTATACAACGTAATTTCTCTACAATGCCCTTTATTCACATAAACCTTTTTACTAAACCCACCCTTAGTTTGAATTGTTAAAGGTATTTTTTTATAAAGAACGGGCTCAGGTTCAATCTTTTGATATTGGGTATTAAAGATGAAATCATCTCCTTTACAAATGGCCTGCATCTCTCTATAGCTTTCTATAATGGTTGGACTCTCCAAAATGAGCACTGTATTATTATAGTATTCATCGGCCCAATTTTCGGGGCGAGTCTGATCAATTTTTGTAACAACGACGTTTTCTGGCCGGTTTTCTATCTTTGGCTTAGAAGCACAACTAATAAGAGATAATATAAATAGATATATAAATATTTTGTTCATATACCTATTTTAAAAAAGATTTGTTTTATTTCAAGCAGTTTTGTTTTTTGCCATTCAGATACTTGATGACATCACCGGTAGTACAAACTTTATGACCATTATCGATCAAGTAATCCATGGTCAACTCACTTGCGATAACTGTTTGAGCATGAATATCATGAAACAAAATAACTCCACTATTTTTTGGAGACTTACTCATTTGTAGTTTTACTCTTCTAAAAATACTTTGAGGGTCTTTATCTTTCCAATCTAGGGTATCTACATTCCAAAATATATGTATTAAATTATAATTTGCAATAATCTGTCTTAGATTAGAGTTTCTTAAACCCGATCCATATGGAAGTCTGAATAACTCGACATCGTCTTTAGCTAATTTTTCCAAATCTAGTAAAGCTTGACCAACTTCATAATGAATAGTTTGATCAGAGGCTTTGTTTAAATTTTTATGGTTATAACTATGAAGAGCTATCTCCATACCAGCATCTTTAACATAATCAACCGTTGAAGTGTATCTCTTTGCTTCTCTAGTTAACATAAAAAAACTTGCTTTTATTCCTCTTTCATATAGATTATCAACTATCGTTTTGGTTCTCAAACCTCTAGGTCCATCATCAAAGGTTAAACTCCATACCTTTGCTGGAAAAGTATTTCCAGTCACGTTACCCGCTCTACCAGAACTAGGATAAATAACCCCAAGACTACGCTCCCTATTAACATTTTTTTGCATACGTTTAAAGATTTCTTTGGAGTCTGAATCAATCTGATTTATAACAGATATATATTGATTGGGATTTGTTATTTCTAATAAACTTTTATTTTTTCTTGGCTTGTGGTGCCCATGCCCACCCTGGTTTTCAATAAAAGACCTAGCACTTATCAACTTAGCATAAACTTCACTATCTCTAAGATCAAAGCTTTCACTAAGCTCCAGCTGCTTATCGAACTCGGAGATTAAATGATCAGCATAAATTGACGCTAAATCTGTATCACTTAGGCCAGCAAATACAATATTTTGAATAAAGAAAGAAAATATTATTATAGATTTTTTCATAAAGTCCCCTAGTTTAGAACTTTATTAGCATTTTTAGAGGAGTTTGATTAACAATATTTGCGGATGTGAATAATTTTTAGGATATTAGATTTCTTTAATAAATTTCTTTTCTTATAGATTCATGTGCTTTTATTTTCACATAAGCTCGATAGTGAAGTAAAGAACTGGCAAAACCTAGAATAACCATGAAAATAAAAAAGATTTCAAAATTCATTGCTTCCATAAAAAAACTCCTCTACTAAAAAGTAAACGGTGTTTTCTCCTTCCCTGGAACGCTAATTATGAGCAAATCATTTACTCTCAGCACCGTTAGCTATATATAAGCATAATCCGTGCCAATATTTTTCAATAAAACCCTAGCAAAATCACGAAATAATATGGTCAAACTGACCAACTAGAGCCTTTTTGCCCTTAATTTTAAATTGTCTAGCACCATGTAATTTTTTCAGAGAATTATTGTCAGTTTTAAAATTGTTGCCATGCTCTTTTTCATATGAAAAAATTGAATTGCCCAGGAAGGGTAATCAGCTTTAAGGAGTAAGGCAATGAACATCTCAACAGAATCTATTACAGCTTCAGTAAAAATTAATCACCCAATCGGTAGTGCTTATTATTATTTGATGAAAAATGGTTATATTCTAAGACTAGAAGAACCCATGGATGTGTCAAATATTTCATTACTTATCAAGGCCAATCTATTTGATCCTAGAAATATTCACGCTCTTAATCAAGAGCAAGCGAATTATAGAGTGGCAATCTTTAGAGATGAAATCCTGGAACTAAATGAATATCAAGAAAGAGTTTTTGGTCATAACAACCATTAAATGTTTTTTTATACTAATCATATCTATAAAAGCAGCTTCTGCTGCTTTTATGGTAGAACCTAGCATAAATTATTATAGCGCAGACTTTGAAGTCTCAGATCGTTCGGGCAGCTTCACAGGAAAAGTAGCAGGCTTAAATTTAGGTTATATGAATGAAAATTTCATGGTCGGAATTACCCTAGAAAAAGGAAGTTACGAATTCGACTCAGATCTAACAACAGAGGGTTATGAAAACTTTGATGGTGGTGGAATTGGAACTTTTATAAGCTTCATTTTCTGGGACAGAATTAGAGTTTGGACTGGTTATTTAAATTCCACCTTAGAACCTACAGATAATAGCGATTTTCGCTATTTTGGACAGCATTTCAGCTATGGTATTGGATATAGAATAGTGGATGGGCTTCTTTTTAATTACAAAATGTTTTCTAATCAGTTCACCCAAGAAGAAAACGATACCACAGGCAAAACCACCGGTCTTGATTCAAACATAAAAACCAATGGTAGCTCATTTTCGTTAAGTTATATCTTGGTATTCTAAATTGCCAATTTTTATAGGCATTTAATTTCTTTAATTTTAATAATTATAATGAATTAAGAGAAAAATATCATAAATTCTAAACTAGAATTTAAAATAGCTTTATGTACAAATTAGCTCTCTCTATTTTTATGATTTTATTTAGTGCCCAAGGTTATTGTATTAACTTAATAATCAATGGAAAGACTTACTATATTCGAGAATATCAAATCAGCTCAGATGGGAAAGAATTAAGAATAAACCACACAATTGATTTAAATACTGAAGGATGTGACAATGAAAACCAGAGAGCTGTTGCGAGACAACCAGCACAAGTAAGGCCTAGTCATAGAAATCCAAACCGTCGACTCGCTCCGTTTGAAAGAATAATGCTAGAACTCAATAACCTTGGAAATAAGGGAAAAGAAAAGAGAAGAAGACATCAATAGAAATCAAAACCTTAATTCAAAAGCGAGGGAATGATTAAAAATAACTGGCGTAAATAGGTTGTTCAACTTTAAAGACCAGTTATCTTTTTTGATAAGATGAATCCCAACATCGAGTGCAAGCATTGGAACAACTTCTCTTCCAAAATAATCAATTTGTACCGGTTCTGGAGCAGCAATCCCACTGGGTGTATCTTCTGCATGTTCATCCCAGTTTTCCTGATTAAATGCATATCCACCAAAGGTTACCCCCATCTCATACCACTCGGATTTTTGAAATAAATAATGGCCAAACAGTCCCTCAATTTCTGAGCAAATAGAATCGTTTCCTTGCATATAAGTAATTCCATAAACCTCACCCATAATTCTTATGTAATAAGACTTATTTGCTATCACACCTGTATCATTCCATTGATTACAATAGTTCTTCTTTTGATCAACAAAATGAGGTGTTAAGCCTCCAAATCCAAATTGAACGGAGCTAGAATAGCTTGAAAAAGAAGTTAGAAATAGTAAAAAACAAAGAAGTAATTTCACCGCTTAATTATACTCTAGGGTATGCTCTTTCATTATAGGAAAAAAATTCGCCTCATTAGCTCAGATATTCAAAACCGACTTTCAGAGTATCGTTATCAAGTTCTGATACCCACTTAATTTCAGCTGATAATGCATCTAAGGCACCCACCTTTACATAAACCATTTTTCCAGCGACAAAGCTTCCACATGTCCTAAAAACACCAGAGCAACCACTTTGGGATTCGGAAGTACAAAGACCACCATGTACGTTTTCATTATCAATATTAACGAATACAAAAGTATTTTCTTCAGGCTCAAATCGAATATGTCGTCTTTTATTTTCCATTCATCATTCCTTTAAAAAACCAGTTGCTTTATGTATGACATTTCATCCATAGCATACTTAACGCCTTCTCTTCCAAGACCAGAGTGCTTTACACCACCAAATGGGAGATGCTCTTTTCTGTAACCTGGACCTTGATTAACAATTAAAGTTCCTACTTCTATTTTATCAAATAATTCTTTAATTAATATAAGGTTATTTGTGAAAATACCTGCCTGAAGTCCATATTTAGTAGAATTAACCATTTTTATAAGCTTTTCTTTATCGGAAAACCTAATCAAGGAAATAACTGGTCCAAAAGTTTCTTCACAGATAACTTCTGAATCCTCTGAAATATTTTCTAGAATTGTAGGAGCATAGTAAGCACCAACTCTTTTATGTCCCCAAATTAATAAAGCCCCACTAGATATTGCATCATCAACAATTTTATAAACTTTCTTTGCGGAGTTTTCACTAATTAAGGGAGAGAAAATACTTTTATCATCTAAAGGATCTTGGACTTCAAACTCTTCATATTTTTGAGCTTGTTCCAGCAATTCTTTTTTAAATTCATCGTAGACTGAATCGTGAATAAAAATTCTTTTAGAGGCCGTGCATTTTTGCCCGCTCGTTCCAAAACGACCGGCGATTGTTTCCTTGACTGCAATTTTCAGGTCTCCATCTGGGAAAAAAATCAGAGCGTCATTTCCGCCTAGTTCTAAAAGAATTTTTTTTCGCCCCGCTAGCTTAGAAATTTTATTGGCCGTTTCAGTACCACCAGTAAAACTGATAATATCTATATTTTCTTCTTGGATAACTAGATTCAAATCATCAACAGTAGGAGAAATAGTTTGAATGATTTCTCTTTTCATTCCCGCTTCATAACAAAGATCAATTAAGATTTTGGACAATTCAAAATTACATTCAGAAGGCTTTAGCAATATAGAGTTGCCGGCTGCAAAAGCAGGAGCTATTTTATGAAGCGCAAGATTTAGAGGAAAGTTAAAAGGAGTAATACACATAACTAGGCCATAAGGAACTTTTTTAGTTATGGACATTTTCCCATTCGCATTTTCCAAATCAGGTATTGACTCACCCGATAGTCTTTTTGCCTCTTCCGCAGCAATATCAACGGTCACAAGAGCACGCTCTACTTCAACTCGACTCTCAACAATAAGCTTTCCGGTTTCAAGAGTTATTTGTTTGGATAATTTTTCTTTATTCTCTTTCAATAGATCTTTTAATTTTAGAAGTATTTTTGAACGATCCAAAGGGGAGAGTTTTCTTTGAGCATCTCCCCCTTGAGTTTTTAGAATATTTATTATTTCTTTAGAAGTCTCATATGAAGTATAATCATAATCGTATAAGACTTCATTATTTTTAGGATTGTAAACTTTATGCTTAAGCATTTTTTCCAATACAGTTTAAATCCTCAAAACTTTTCTTTAAACGATTTACAAAGGTCACCTCACCTTCCCTTAACCATTTTCTAGGATCGTAATATTTTTTATTTGGTATATCTTCCCCCTCTGGATTTCCGATCTGGGATTGTAAATAATCTTTGTACTTCGTAGAATAAATATTAACTCCGTCCCAAAATGCCCACTGCATATCAGTATCAATATTCATTTTTATAACCCCGTAGCCAATAGCTTCTCGAATTTCCTCTGTGCTTGATCCTGATCCTCCATGAAAAACAAAGTTTACAGGATTTTCGCCTGTTCCATGTTTCTCTTTAATAAATTCTTGAGAGTTTTTTAATATGACAGGAGTCAGTTTTACATTTCCTGGTTTGTAAACACCGTGAACATTTCCAAATGATGCCGCGATGGTAAAGTAATTACTTACTTTGCTTAACTCTTCATAAGCATAGTTAACTTCATCAGGTTGAGTGTACAAAAGGGAATTATCGATATCAGTATTATCAACCCCATCTTCTTCCCCACCTGTTACACCTAATTCAATTTCAATATGAGTACCAATTTTTTTAAAGCGCTCAAGATAGTTTTTCGAAATCTCTATGTTTTCCTCAATTGGTTCCTCAGAAAGGTCCAACATATGCGAACTAAAAAGTGGAGTTTTATGAGTGTCAAAAAACTCCTCTCCGGCTTTCAATAGTCCATCAATCCATGGAAGTAGTTTTTTGGCTGCATGGTCAGTATGTAAAATAACAGGGACACCATAAGCCTTTGCCATCATATGAACATGGTGCGCGCCAGATATGGCACCTTGAATTGCAGAGAAGTGATCTGTGTTAGATAAACCTTTTCCTGCATAGAAACTTGCTCCACCATTAGAAAATTGAACAATCACAGGAGAATTTAATTCCTTGGCAGTTTCCAGCACCGCATTAATACCACTAGTATTAACAACATTAACGGCCGGCAAGGCAAAGTTATTTTCATTAGCATACTTATAAACTTCTAAAACTTCGTCCCCGTAAAGAACGCCTGATCTAAACTTACTCATTTTATACTCCCTTTTTTTAAAGAGTATTTTGGCATAATCAAATCAAAGGGAAAAGCTTTATCCAGCTTTTTTAAAGGAGGGCTCCCTATTTTTTAAAAAATATAGAGAATATAAGGGAAAGTTATCACTCTTAAGTAATAATTCAATTTTAACTTTAAGTTCAACTGGAAGTTCCTGGCTCTTTTTATGAATCAAATTAAGCATATTTTTAACAACTGAGTAAAACCTAAATTCAAACCACTCTTTAGCAATTTTTAGATCGACAAAAAGCCCTATATAAAAAATATCAGACTTCTTTTTTCCATACTCAATAATATCTTCTCCAAGCCTCAGGATTTTAGTTAATGCAATACTATGATTTAGCAATTTTTGCTTTGGAATTCCCATTTTGATAAGCTCCATCATTCCATTACAAATAGTCTCTACATAATCCTCTAAGCTTTCACAGAGATCTGCTTCCATACAAAAGCCATCAATGGCTTTATTACAAAAAGCATCATAATTACCAGTAACAACCTTTGGACCGGATTGATTAAGGTTTTCTTTCCATAAATTTAGCATAACTACTGGTTTAAATTTTATGGTCATGAGGGATCTTCTTTGTGAAAGGTTTTGGGAAATCAATAGGTTTTATAAATGTTAACACATTATTAACGCGGTGTCTAATCATCCGCGTAAATCATTGAATTTCTTAAACTTTCCGGTCTTAGTATTTTTTAAAAAAGGTGCGGTTGTTATATTAACCCTTTCAAAGAATTGATTATAATCAATAGTATCTCTGACATCCTTAAGTTGTTGGTATAATTTTTGTAGAAGATTAACCTCACAAGGCTCAACTGTTCTTATTTCAAGCTCGTCATACAATGTTTCATTTTTATTGATTGATTTTAATATGACCTGATAATTTTGATCAAAGACAGTATCTAAATCGGCCAATTCAAAGCGGCTGCCCCAAATATTGATTTTGTTATCTATCCTTCCTAGGATTTCAAACTTTATAAAAGATCCACTTTTCTGAAGAATTCTCACTTTATCACCAGTTCTATAACGTATCACAGGCATACTTTTTCTAACTTTGGAGGTCACTACGGCTTCTTCATCTATAACCTCTAAGTGTACTAAGTCGCTAAAGAGTATGTGCTGGTTTCCTGAACATGAAGAATCCTGATAACCAATTGGTCCAACATCAACGGATGCATACCCAGCGGAAATGATTTGCTTACAGCCCCAATTATTTTGAATTAAGGCTTTTCCGGAATCACTAAACGGTTCTCCAGCATAAAAAATTTTATCAATCTTAAGTCCTTTAGTTGAATTAGCTAATTCAATTAGTAAACTTGGAAGTCCAAAAATAATATTAATTTTAAATTCACTTATATATTTTTTAAAGTCATCAGCTTGGACAAGTCCTCCAATTGGGTATTGAATAACTTGGCAATACTCTAAGGCTTTTTGAATGGCATTAAAGCTGCTCCACATATTTCCGGCCATAAACAGATTTGCTACCTTATTCCCTTTAATGATTCCATTCGCTAAATAGCTTGTTGCCAATAGTTGGCATACTCTTTCGAATTCTTCATACGCATAAAAGATATATTTTGGCTTTCCTGTTGTTCCACCACTGGAAAAAACAAAACCAGAATCAAAACTGCTGTCGTAGAATTTTTGATTTGTAACAAGTGAATTTTCAGAAAGTATTTTTCCGTCAACAATAGGAAAGTCTGTTAATTTTTTCTTTGAATTATTATAAAATGGAACATTTACGCTTTTACAAAATTCATTAATATTTGGTTTTAATTCATCATTACAAACATTAACAAATTCCAAAAGAGGATAACTTCCATCATGAGCGCTTCCACTAAGAGATTCAAGCATTTTTCCAGGTCTTGTAAAACGCTTAACGCCACACAAGGCGAGCTCTTTGGTATAAAGGTCTCTATTTCGACAATCAATACCCAACCCACAGGTTTGAAGATAATTACGATATCTTTTAATTAAGTTTTTAAGTTCTGTTAAATTTGAAAAAATCTTAATTTTAACTGATTTATTCAAAACGCTTGAACTTAACTCTCCATTCTCAAAACTTATAAGTGAAGTTTTTCCTTTAATACATCTATGTCCAGAAATAAATTCTTGATAAAGACCAAGTTGACTTTCCTTCAAAATCTCTACATTTTCATCTGCTGTTAGATTTTCAGATAGCGAGCTATCAACTTCAAGTGCTTGATGAAGCTTTGATACAAATGTTTCATAATCAACGTCATCGGCCAAAAATATATTTTGAGGATTAGAACATGCTTGTTGGTTCCAAGTAGATATATCTAAAGCAATTTTCTCATAAACGTCTTCATTATTTTTAAGATAGTAATTATCAATGACTTGAAAAGAAATCTTAGGCCCATGATCTAAAAAACGAATTTTAGAGGAAAGATTTTCTTTATAAGCTTTAATAGCATCATCTCCACCCCAAACTATAATTCCATCAACTTGAGTTTTGAAAGAATTTACAACATCCGTTCTAGAACTTGAATAAGATATAAACTTATTAGATGATAAAATCTTTTTATTTCTATCTACGAGAAAAATACTTTCTACAAAAAGATTTGGAATAAACAAGTTATTTGAACTTAATTTTATCAAATTAATATTTTTAGTAATGACTCCCATAAGGAAGGAGTCAATCGCCCCTAAGAAAACATTACCTGCGGTAATATGAAGAATCCGTCCGACAGGAGCATAAAAGACTTTTCCTTCATAACTATCCATGATGACAAATTCATCAAGGGATTTCGTAGCTCCAAATTCAGACTCAATTCTTTTTTTAAGTTCTGATTTCTGACATAAGAAGCTAATTAATTTAAGAGCTGCAAGATCCTGTTTTTTTCCAAAAATAGGATTCTTTTCTAAGAAATCATTGGCCTTATTAAAAAAGGTACCACCTTCTTTCCAAAGCTTACTTACTTCTTCTAATAAATCTAATATATCTTCTATATTCGCCTCTACTAACTTGAGGCTTTTTATTAAATCTGACACTTCTGAAGGCTTTTCTAGAAATTGAATATTTTTCATAAAAAACTCTCCATGGCCTGGATTGCACACCCTTTATGTTTACGAGCACCGGCCCTTCCTATAACTTCTAAAATATCACCCTTCCCATCTTTACTTGAATACACTTTTCCGTAATCAGTTGTTAAAAGAGATGGTGCTGGAAACGACGTATTGTATGAACAAAAAAATTGGATTAATCCAACTTCTCCATTCTTTTTAATACTTAAATCCTTAGGATCTCTTATGAGCACTCTGGCATAATTTGGGATTCTAAGCCTTCCTAACTCATCATCTACATAAGGTATTCCATGCTCTACCATACCAAATAAATCCCTAATATTTGTTATCGGAATTCCTAGAGCATTGCTAACCATTTTTCTAAATTCTTGTTTTGGAATTTCTTGATCACTATGGTTTTTCCATCCACCACCTGTTTGTACCCAGGAGTCCTCCCCTAAATTGAAATTAATTTTGTATTTTTTAATTAATTGGTAAAGAAAAGCTGGAAAACCTAAAATCCTTGTACTGTATCCATTACTTTGAAACTCTTCTAATTTCTTTAAGGTTTCAATTTCATCAAACTCAAAACCATTACCATTATCCTTAAAGGTATAATAGACCTCATTCTTTTCAGTGAAACTTGTAAGAAGTTCATCTGTAAATGCTGTTCCTAAATCATTGGCTTGATTTGGATCATAGGTAAAACACAAGTAGTTATATTTTCTAGAATTTGTAATTCCCAATCCCTCATGGATTTTAAAAGCCAATTTCTTTACTCGATTTAAAGAATCTTGATCGAGATAAATCATACTTCTTTGTCCAGTTGTTCCTGAGCTGCCTAAACTTAAAATTATCTTTTCTTCTGGACCTGAAATGAGCTTATGATGTTTAAAAATATTTACAAGAATGAATGGGATGAATTCCAAGTCAGCTTCACTTTTTAATTCAAAGGGAGATATCCCCTCCCTATCCCATAAATATTTAAAATATGAATTATTCTTATAATGATGAATACAAATATCTCTCATACTCTTTATAAAAAGATCCTTATTCTGTTCAGAAAATTCAAAGGGATTTGTATCTAATAATTCATTAAATTTCATTTTTAAAA
The DNA here is from genome assembly GCA_964215955.1 of Flavobacteriaceae bacterium. Taxonomy (GTDB): domain Bacteria; phylum Bdellovibrionota; class Bacteriovoracia; order Bacteriovoracales; family Bacteriovoracaceae. Next base: position 26,698 of record CAXPDR010000031.1, on the reverse strand, counting down.
TAATTTCCTAAAAATTGTTTTTCCCAAAGATTAATATAGTTACCTAGAAACTTAGCATTAGGTCCTGTAAGCTCTAGGTTTACAAAGTCTAAAATCTCGAAAGATCGACTAAAAACCACATAATCATATCTTTTTCCACCCTCAAGTTGGAAAGCCGGAACATATCCACAGGGAATAAATTTAGCTTTGTTAATTTTTTCAATGATATTAAGTCTATTTGCCCGGATAATAACTTCAATATACCTAATTCCTCTATCACGAAGAATATTACTTACCTGTAAAAAAAGTTCTGTAAATGAAACTTCTTTATCGATTTTACATCCAGTAATTACACAATGCTTATCCACTGAATTCACATAGGCAAAAACTTGGACACTCTGATTTGGATTAGTAATCAATAGGTTCGGAGTATGAAAAGGGAAAAAAGCCAAATCGATTTCATTTTTTTCATGGAGTTCTGTGGATCGAAGTTTAATAAATTCTTTTGCATCAATAACCTCAAGAGAATCTACTTTTCCTTCATACTTTTTATTCGCCCAAATTTGGGCAACCGGCATATCTGGTAATTCAGTATTTTCTTGGACAAGATTGTAAAGGTTAGAAATTTTAGGATGTTGTTCAAAATCGATGTATCTATTCTCTAGAGCTTTATTAAAAAACATAGCGGCAAGGGCGTGTGTCTCGTACTCATCAGTTTTGTGAACATTGGGAAAAATCCCCAAATGTTTGAAACCAATTTTTTGGGTAAGAATTTGAGCGGCTTTATGAACGGTTCTGGTGGTGATGTACAAAACATCTAATCCATTTGATTCTTTTGAGATTTTCTCAATTCCATAAAGTATTAATTTTTGAGTTAATTGTTTTCCTCTATGGTCAGGATCAACAACTGCAGCACCGGCCTTACCAAGTAAGTTTTCGCTGTCATACAAAAACAAGATACAGGCAATGGGACCACTTTCATTACATGCTAAAAAGATAAATTTGCTTGAAGAATACAATGCTTTTTCTAGGGCGATGACATTATTAAAAGTCGGATCTGGATAAGTACCTTCATATGCATTTGCATAGAGATGCATTATAGATGAAATATCTTTAATTTCGGCTGCCCTAATATATATTTCCATAGATCGCTTTATATCGCAGTGTGCCAACTTGTACTATCCTTGTAGAAAATATTACATACTGTTTTTATCTTTAATTTTAGGTATTTATCGGCTAAGGTGGCCCATGCTTATCATTTTGGCCCTTGGAGCCGTATTTACATCAATTGTTTCAGGAATTATTGGTATGGGCGGTGGAGTTCTTCTACTTTCCATTATGAGCTTTTTTATGGTTTATGAAACGTTAATTCCCGTTCATGGAATTGTTCAACTGGTAAGTAATAGTTCTAGAAGTTATTATTTGAGAAAGGACATAAAGTTAAGTTTTCTTATTCCATTTCTCTTTGGGTCTCCATTTGGATTTATTGTGGCCTATTATTTAATTAAATCAATCAATACACCAAATATTTATTACTTATTTCTTGGCTTATTTGTCACATACGTAGTTTTTAAACCAAAAAGAATGCCATCTTTTAAACTTAAACCTTATCAGTGGGGTTTACTTGGATTTTTCTCTGCGATTCAAGGTTCTTTAATTGGTGCTACTGGTCCACTCATCGCTCCTTTTTTTGTTAGAGATGATTTAAGCAAGGAACAAATTGTAGCAACTAAAGCCGCTCAACAAATTTTAACCCATGCTCTAAAAATCCCTCTATTTTTAACTCTAGGATTCGATTATACCGAAAACATTAATCTTATTATAATATTATCCTTAGCCGCTGTATTGGGTACATTAATAGGGGTAAAGATTCTTAAGAAGGTTGATGAACAAATTTTCAAATTGATTTTTAAAATAATGTTAACTCTTTCAGCATTAAGAATGTATTACAAATTCTACCTTGGTTTCTAAAATGACAGACAAACAGATTTCAATTTATTCAATTTTATTCGCACTTTTAGCTGAAGTTCTTTTAGTATTTATCATTTATTTAAATCCATATAAGATTGTGAGTATATTCCCTCAACAAACTCATGTTTTAATCAATGGTTCCTTAAATGGATTAAGTGCTACATTTTTGTTAATTGCCATAATCTTTATAAAAAACAAAAAGGTATTCTTACATAAACTATTTATTGGCTTCGCCATCATTGCTTCGGCTTTATTTCTTATTAGCTATATTATTTATCATATGAGTAAAGGACACACTGTCTTTACGAACTTAGAATACAGAACAATTTATTTAATTATCTTAGGCACACATCTCGTAACTTCTTTTATATCCTTACCTCTCATTTTTACAACTACTATTTTTGGTCTATTCAATAAACTAACTTCCCATAAAAAACTTGCGACTGTGACATTCGCTTTATGGGAATATGTATCCATAACTGGTGTTATCATTGTCTATTTTTTATTAGAGCTCAATAAATAAAAAAGCCCTCAATATTGAGAGCTTTTTCTTAAAATAAAATTTTATTTTAAATTATTTACCAGCTAAGATATCGTAAGATCTAATAGTCTTTCTTCCATTAGCTTTTGCTCTTTGCTGAGCTTGCTCAACTAACCAGTAAACATACTCATTTAAACCTTCTAAAGCGTCTGCAGAAACCATGAATTTTTCTTTTCCAGCACCTTTTAGTGCTTCTTTAGTTTTAGATCCTACTAATAACATTTCTTTACTTTGTTTTTTAGCCATTTTAGTTCTCCTTTAAAAATGCTTATTTGAAATTTTTAATTTAATCCAAAAAAAAGTCAAAGAATTCTTCATTTTTTTTAATTGAGTGTTTTAATTTGTTTAGAAAATATTATTTTTTCTTAGAAATTCCTTGAATAAACTTGACAATATTAGCTTTCACCCCCGCGATTAATGCCTCTCGAGCTTGAGTTGAAGACCAGGCCATATGGGGTGTTAAAAGAAAATTGTCTAACTTTAACATCTCTAAAAATCGATGGTCTCTTTCTATTGGCTCGCTTTCTAATACATCCAGACCAACCTTAATTTTATCGGGATACATAGTAAAGAAATCGGCTAAAGAATTCTCGCAAATAATTCCACCTCTCCCTAGATTTAACAGAATACTCCCTTTCTTTAATAGATTGAGTTCATTTATAGAAATAAGGCTTTGTGTTTTTTCATTCAATGGAGCGTGAATTGAAACAATATCACAGGCTTGAAGTAGTTCATTTAACTCCAACCTATTAAAACTGGAATTATTATTCTTACCAGAAGTAGAGTAATAATTAACTTCACACCCAAAGGCTTTTGCAACTTCACCAACTTTTTTTCCGATTGTTCCTAAACCGATTATCCCAATTTTTTTGCATGAGATTTCATCAAAGTTTTTAAAGTAGGTAAAGACACTTTGCTCTTGCCACAACCCCTGTTGAGTAAAATTACGATAATGTTCTATATTTTGTAAGAAATGAAAAATAAAACTAAAAGTTAACTGAACAACGGAATTAGTAGAGTAGCCGGTAACATTTTCAACACAAATATTTTTTTCGTTACAAGCCTCTATATCAATATTATTAGTACCGGTAGCTGCGACACAAATAAGTTTTAGCTTAGTTAGATTTTCTAGAATTTTACGGTTTAATTTAACCTTATTTGTAACAACAATATCTGCTTCCTTAATTCTATCTAAAACCTCTTCTGAATTTGTCGTTTCATAGTATATAACTTTTCCTAATGGATCAAAGATTGAATTATTAAAATCACCTAATGTTTTAGTATCTAAAAACACAACAGTTAGCATTACTCTCCTCTTACCCAATGACAAATCGGACCACTGCCCCCATTATATTTTTTCTCATAGTAATCCTGGTGATACTCTTCCGCGGGATAGAATGTGGTAAAGGCTTCAACAGATGTGACGATTGGGTCTTTATAAAATTTTTTATTTTCAAATTCCGCCAGTATTTCCTGTGCAGTTTCTTTTTGAATTTCGTCGTGGTAAAAAATGGCGGATCGATATTGAGTACCAACATCATATCCTTGCCGATTTAAAGTTGTAGGATCATGCATCCTAAAAAAAAGATCATAAATTTCTTTAAGTGAAATCACATCTTCATCGAATTGGATCTGAACGACTTCTACATGACCAGAGTTTCCGCTACATACTTCTTCATAAGTTGGATCAACTGATTCCCCACCACAGTAACCAGAAACAGCATCTACAACCCCATTTGTTTTAGCAAAGATGGCTTCAACTCCCCAAAAGCAACCAGCTCCTAATGTGGCATAGCTTAAATTCTGAGTGTCGATTTGCTTTTTATTTTCAAAATGTTTTTCATAATGTTTAAGTCCAAAACTTTCTAATGCCTTATACGGGATAAATTCAAGAGCTGCTGAATTAATACAGTATCTTATACCGGTAGGAGCCGGACCATCAGTAAACACATGTCCTAAATGGGAATCCGCATTTTTACTTCTCACCTCTATTCTTGAAGTCCCTAAACTTTCATCATTTCTTTTTATAATATTATCTTTACCAATGGCCTTAAAAAAAGATGGCCATCCACAACTTGATTCGTATTTATGTTCAGAAGAAAACAAGACCTCTCCAGAAACAACATCAACATAGAGTCCCTTTTCAAAAAAATTCCAATATTTATTATCAAAGGGCTTTTCTGTTCCATTTTGTTGGGTAACGTAAAACTGTTCAGGGCTTAAAGTTGATAAGTCTTTTTTATTCATAAATACCTCAAATCATAATTAAACAAATTTTATCATACATTTATTAAATTGTTATTTTTAAAAGGCTTTAGTAATTTAAGAAAATTTCTTGTATGGCCTCGGTAGTTGAGTGTCGATAGGTTAAGAAATATTACATTAGGGGGTTAAAATGTTTAATTTAAGTTCTGAATTTATTGATGTGTGGACCAAAAGTTATAGCAAAAGGCTATTCAAATATTCGAAAGTGTATTTATTCAAATCAAAGAAATGGGCTAAAAACTTAAAAAAGCATGACTGGAAACAAGAACTTGATAATGTAGAAGATACTTTCTATTCTAGTATGGCCATACGCAATAACGCGCCTCAAAACTTACCTTTTTCTACCCTGGTTCTCATTGGTAAAAACCTTCAAGACCAAAAATATAAACTCAAAATGAAAAAAGTGATTGAAAATAATTTACTCACAACCGACGGTTTTGTATTTCAACTTGATGACCAAGAAAATCAAGTAAAAATAAGAAAAGCCTTAAGAATAAAAAACTTTAGCCTCCCAGATGAAGTAAAAGCAGCTTAATTCTTTAACTGTACCCAATCCTCAAATTTTTGGTTATACTAACTCCTATTTAAAGAGGTAAATATGTTTTTAAGTGGACAGCGTTGGTATTCACAAGGTGAACCTGAATTGGGATTGGGTATAGTTTTAGAAATCGAATCTAAAAGACTAAAAGTCCTTTTTCCCCTCTCCAAAGAAGAGAGAATTTATAGTACTTCTACCCACCCGCTCAAGCGTTTTAAACTAGATGCTGGAGATTCTATAGAGCATCAAGAACTTGGAACTATTACCATAGATGAAGTTTTCGAAAATAATTCAATACTTTTTTATAAATCCGGAGAAAACGTTATTCCCGAAATGGAATTACCGGCAAAGATAGATTTAAATGGCCCCCTAGATCGTCTATTAGTCAAAGACTTTGATAATTCTAATTTTTTTCAGACTCGATATAATGCATATCTAGCCTTGAGAAAATATCAGCAATTTAAATATAAAGGGTTCTTATCTCCAAAAATAAGATTATTACCTCATCAAATCTACGTCGTAAATGAAGTCATCAATATGCCAAAACCTAAAGTTATGCTCTGTGATGAAGTCGGGTTAGGTAAAACCATACAAGCTTGCTTAATTCTGAATAATTTCATTCAAACGGCTCAAATAGAAAAATGTCTCATTATTGTTCCTGATAGTTTGGTGAACCAATGGTTTATTGAGTTGTATAAAAAATTTAATCTTGCCTTTAAAACAATACATAGAAGTAGCGAGGAAGAAATTACAAATGAGGATCGATTCATCATTTTAGGTAAGAATTACTTGAATGAAAATATAAACTTAACTGAAAAATTAGAAAGTTTAGATTTTGATGCTTTGATTATTGATGAAGCACACCAGTTTAACTTAAAACAAACAGATTCAAAATTTGCTAATTTTATAAATAATATTAACCAAAAATCATTCACCACACTCTTGCTAAGTGCAACACCTGAGGTCCTAGGTACAACCCATCTATTTGATCAATTAAATTTTCTTGATCCCGTAAAATATAACGATCAAAAAATGTTTAATGAAACAATAGAACTTTCAAGTAAAATAAGCTTACTCTTAGAAAAAGAAAATCTTCATACAAGGCCAGAACTTTTATCTAACTTATTAAAGAAAGAAGAATTAGAGGGTTTAGACTCAGACGCTCAGGTGAAAAAGGTTCTTATTGATAGATATGGAACAGGAAGAGGATATTTTAGAAATAGTAGAAAAAACTTAGAGAAGTTTTCCAGATTGTTTAATGATAGATTATTATTTAGTTATCCCTTACAGATTGAAAAAAACCAAAGAACTGATAGAGGTGTCTTCCAAGCTAAAGCCAATCAGGTTTTTGAAATCATAAATTCCCATAAAGATTCAAAAGTTTTAATTGTGTGCCATAGTAAAAAGCTTGTCCTGGCCCTAAGTAAATTTATTTTAGAATCGGCAAATATGAAACTTGCTACTTTTCACTCAGATCAAACTTTAATGGAGCGGGATAGACAAGCTGCATACTTTGCTGATCCAGAAGGAGCACAGATCCTTATAACCACAGAAGTTGGAACCGAGGGCAGGAACTTCGAATTTGCAAATCAACTCATTCTATTAGACCTTCCAAAACTTCCTGATCAACTAGAGCAAAGAATAGGTCGACTGGACCGTATAGGACAAGAAAATGATATTCATATTCACGTTCCTTATATAACAAACTCCTTCGAAGAGATTCTCTTTAATTGGTATCACAAAGTCCTCAATAGTTTTACGAGTTCCCCTCCAGGAGCTAATACTTTCTATGAAAAAAACCATACTGAACTTAAAAATATTCTAGAAAGTGATTTCAATCCTGAAATGATGGAAAAATTCATCGATAAGAAGACTGAAGAATACATTCTATATAAAAAGGAATTAGAGGAAGGAAAAGATCTTCTTATTGAGAGAAACTCTTATAATGATGAATCTGCCAAAAATATATTAAAAGAAATCTCTGAATACGAAAATACCTTCACTCCTCAGGAGTACTTTGAAGAAATTTGTGAAACTATTGGAATCGATACTGAAGAATTAAATCAGGATAGTTTTTTTGCCGTTCCCTCTGATAATATGCTCTTACCATCCTTCGCAGGATTACCTTCTGAAGGCCTAAGCCTGTCCGTAAACCGAGAATATATACTTAAAATGCCACAAGTAGAGTTTCTCTCATGGGAGTCACAGCTCATTAAATCTTCCTTTGACTTAATGTTAGGAAGTGCATTAGGAAATACAACTTTTGTCACCTGTGAAGAAATTAAACAAGATTTATACTTTGAATTTATAATTTCATACCAAACCGTTGATTCTTATAAGCATAAATCTTCCTATTTTTTACCCTTCACGCCAATTAGAATCCTTTTGAACACAAAAAATGAAGACTTAACAAAGAGAATTTCGAAAAAGTTCATTGATTCTCAAATCACTCAACAAATTGATGAAGACCGTCTTATACTAGATCAACTTCCAAAAGAATTCTTAGTTAATATTTTTAAATTGGCTTTGAATCATGCAGGATTAAGGTCTTCAAAATATCTAGAAGTGGCTAAAAGTAATTTAAAACAACAGCAGTCAACTGAACTTAATAGACTCAAAAACTCAGGCTTAAGCGAGGATGATAAACAGCTGAAATTAAGTGAAGAGAAGGCTGAATATGAAAAAATTCTCATGAGCCTAGAGAACTCCAAACTACAAATAGATGCATTAAGAATTATTTTAGGTAAAGCTTAATTCCAAATTTCAATAACCGATAAGATTTTTGATGGAAAATTCAGAAACTTATTCACAAAGTGATATAGAAAATTCTAAGCTTTACACTCACAAGTCTTTAAACTACTTGGCCGGGATAGCGTTTTTGTTGTGGTCATTAGCGGACTTTTATCAAAGAGAATTATACGCTCCTCTATTTTTTCTTATTCGTTTTTTTATTTTCACCATTATGCTTGTTTTTGTTAGTCCATTAAATACAAGGTTTTTCAAAAAAAATCACCAGTTGTTTACAGCTGTATTCTTAACTTCAATATCCACAATTTCAACTTTTTTCGTCATCCTATCAGAAAATAGTTATCATTCATCTACGACTTTTATTGGTTTATTAGCAGCTGCTACTGCATTATTATTCCAGGCAAGTTCTAAATATTTTTTACCAATCACACTCACCCCACTTCTCATAATTGCAACATACTACGGAGTCAGCGATAGTAGTTTTAGTAATAATTCCTTATTATTAAAGTCTATTTTTTTATTCACAATTACCTTTATAGCTCATTTCAATTTTTATCGTTTTACGGAAAAGTCTTATAAGTTCCGACTAAAATTCGAAAAACAAAAAAAGGCAATGGAAGAGCTTTTAAATGAAAATAATCAACTCGTCAGGATTCTCTGTCATGACTTAGGAAACTCATTAACTATCGTAGATATGACAACTCACTTATTAGAAAAAACCCTTAAACCAACTAAAGAACAACAAGGATTATTCACAAAGTCATTAGACAGACTAAAAAGGGCCGTCACAACCCAAAAAGAAATTATTGAGCACGTGAAGCAAAAAGAAGCTATAGAATCTGGTAAAACAAGTATTGATCTCTCTCCTGTTAACCTCAATATCATTTTTGAAAAAGTGAAATTTATTTTTCAAACCCAAATTAAAGAAAAAAACTTAAACTTGAATATCATTTACAGCACAGATAAGTCCCCTCATGTAATGGCGGAACTTGTTTCCCTATCTAATAATGTCATCAATAATATTGTCTCAAACGCCATAAAGTTTAGTAAAGATGGAAGTGATATAAATATTACTACTTGGAATGATAAGAGTTTTGTTTATGTCACAATTGAAGACAATGGTATTGGGATGAGTGAAGAATTAGTTAAAAATGTCTTTAATACAAATGTAAAAACTTCCAGACCGGGTGTTCGAGGTGAGCGAGGCACTGGTTTTGGGATGCCACTTGCGAAAGCTTATATGCTTAAATACAATGGTGAAATTTTTGTAGAATCAAAAGAAGGAAAGGGAACTCGATTTACCTTAAAGTTTCAAAACATAGAAAATCATAGAAAGAAAGAATCAAAAGCAGCTTAAGACTTACTTTTTACAAACTTAAATTCTGTACTAAACTCATGATTAAATTTTTCTTCAATTAATTTTAACAGTCTTATATCAACTGATGAATCTACTGTAATTTTATGTGGAAGGATATCGACAATATCCATTTCAGTATTTTTAAACTTTACTTCAGGATAAATAAACCTTGCGCAAAACTCCTCAAAATATTCTATTTGTTCACTAAAGGACAAATCGATGAACTTACCATTAATACTTTGGTCATAAAGGGCCTCTTCACCTTTTGAGCTTTCAACCACTTTATTATAAATACTGGACCCTAGTTTTAATATTTCAAAGTGTTCAACGCCATATGGCCCGATAACACTCCCTCTTTTCCCATCATTTATAAATGCATCAAGTTCTTTCAAACTTAAGCGATCAAAAACCTCAATAGGTTTTCCATTTAGTAGTTCAAAATAAAAATCTACGATTCTTAAGAAATCAGTAACTTTATTTACCTGGTAACAAAGATCTTCAATAATGATTTCTTCCAACTGAATGGTATTAAACCCAACAGTTAGCTCTAACCCACTATGAGCAAGCGACATATTAATTTGTGGATCTTTAACTATGTCTCTTTTAAACTTCAATTTACGATTAATAATATTTTTATGCATAAAAAAAGGGCACCCAATTAGATGCCCTTTATATCAAAGTTTTTATTATAGATAAACTTATTGATGTAAATGTTGTCCTTCTGCGAAAGTTGGATCATTTTGTGGGACTAAATTTCTTTTAGACAAAGAATTAGCAACGATATAAATGAATAAACCAAAACCACCAATAAGCTGTAGAAGTTGGATTACACCAAATCCACTAATTGATGTAATATTTTTTACTTCAAATATCTTTGGAGCTAGCATTAAATAAATATCTAAAAAATGTCCTAGTAAAAGGATAACAGCAACCGTTCCCAAGACCTTAACATTTCTCTTAGCTGCTCTAGTCATTAAACCAAAGAAAGGAACAAAAAAGTTTACAAAAAGATTGAAAAAGAATTGTCCATTCCAGTAATGATGTCTAATTACATAATACTCTGTTTCTTCAGGAATATTTGCATACCAAATAAGCAAGTATTGAGAGATCCAAATATAAGCCCAGAAAACAGACATCCCAAACATCCATTTCCCAAGATCATGTAAGTGATTATCATTAATAACACCTTTAAAATAACCATACTTCTTTAGGAAAATGATAACTAAAGTGATAAATGAGATACCACTAACAAAAGAACCTGCAAAAACACCAACACCATAAATGGTAGAAAACCAGTGAGGTTCTACAGACATAAGCCAATCAAAAGCAAAAACACAAAGTGTTAAAGAAAAAACAATGATTGATACTGCTGAAAAACCAACTAATTTATTAGCTTCTGCAACTCCATTTTCTTTACTATCCATTTTAAGAGAATAAGCCCTTAATCCTCTAGAAATAAACATCCATAGTGCAAAGATAACAATAGTAGTAATTATAAACCTAGGTTCATTTAACCAAGCTACTTTTTTCTGAATAATTGGATCCTTAGCAACAACGTCTGCATGAGTCCATTTATAAATTTTATGCATTCCAAACATACTAATTACAAACATAACAAAAGAGACTGGAAGATATGATAACATTGCTTCAGGAATTCTTTTGTATGGTGTTAACCAACTTGCTTGAATTACACCTGTTAGTGATAGGAAGAAGATAGCCGAAACGGCGATTGTAACAAAGTAGATATTTGATACATAAAAATCAACCCATCCAACGGTTTTATTTAAGGCAAAAGAAGTAATAAACGCTACTAATCCTACCAACATTAAGCTTATAGAAACTTTCTTTAGCCCACCTGTAAATTCAAAGTTTTTAGTTTCAATATTCACGTCATAACTCCCTATTTTTTCCCTCTAGTCATTAGTCTTTCACGTACATATTCTGAAACAATCCAACGATCTTCAGAATAAAGTTGTTGTGCGTGACTTGGCATATTTCCTATACCAAATGTAATAACATTATAAATGTGCCCAGCTGGCTTTTTGTCTTTTTTGGAGTATCTAAAAGTTCTTGATCTAAACTTTGGTGGAGCAGGAAAACCAGCTTCGATTACCGCAGTTCCACCTTGCCCATCAACTCCGTGGCATGCAGAACAAGTTCTGTTAAACAGAAGTTCTGCTCTTTTCCACTTATAGTCATCCATTGCTACTGGATTATCTAAAACCTCTGGTAACCCATCAGTTCCCATTGGATGCGGCATAAATCCTCTAGGGATCGTATTTGCTGGAGGTGCTTGCATTGATTGTCCATCATCAAACACAGGATTTTCTGAAAATGCCTCATAAGCATCAGAGTACATCATATCATTTATAAGTGAGTAACCAGTACTATTTCTACCACCTGAACACCCAACTAAAATAATACTTACAACAATTGTTCCTAATATATTTTTCACGGTGTATCTCCTATGGATTCATATCAACGTTTTGAGTTTTTACTTCGATCGCACCATACTCCTTAAAAAGAGTTGTAAGATCATCAACGTTGGCCTTATCTTTTTCAATTGCGATTACAAATTTATTACATGTTTGTTCTTCATGCATTAAAACTGGTTTCTTACCAGGGAACAATTTATTGTACACCAGGAATGCTCCAACAGTTGTATGTGCAGCAAAAAGAACAGTTAGTTCGAAGGTAATTGGGATAAATGCTGGAATGGAAATAAAAGGTTTACCACCAATTATTGTAGGCCAGTCAATGGCACTCGTCCAAATTTGAAATGCCATGGCCAGTGTCAAACCACAAGCGCCTGCAGCGAAAGTTACATAAGGAAGAAATGATCTTTTGATCCCCATAGCATCGTCCAATCCGTGAACTGGAAACGGTGTATAAATATCATAAAATTCAACTTTTTTATCACGTGCCTTTTCAGCACTTTTTAATAGTTTTTCTTCACAGTCATAAATTGCAAGTAAAAAATCTTTTTTCATCTTATCGTCCTACTTATTTGTGTCTAGCAAATTTATAAACAGATTTAACTTCAGCTACAGCGATACCAGGTAAAACTCTGATAAAGATAAAGAATAGCGTAAAGAATAATCCAAAGGTTCCTATAAAAGTCCAAATCTCTACCCAAGTAGGAGAATACATAGACCAACTCGATGGAAGGAAGTCTCTATGAAGAGATGTTGTAATAATAACAAATCTTTCAAACCACATTCCAATATTTACAACGATGGAGATAATGAAAACAAAAGTCATATTAGTTCTCAACTTTTTAAACCAGAAAAACTGAGGAGAAATAACATTACAAGTAATCATCGACCAATAGGCCCACCAATAAGGACCTGTGGCTCTATTTACAAAACAGTATTGCTCATATTCATTACCTGAATACCACGCAATGAAAAACTCAGTACCATAAGCAAGCCCAACTATCATCCCTGTTGTGGTGATAACCTTACACATGGCCTCAATATGCCCTACAGTAATATAGTTTTCCCAGTTAAGTACTTTTCTAGTAATTATGAGAAGAGTACAAACCATAGCGAAACCAGAGAATATGGCCCCTGCAACAAAGTATGGAGGGAAGATCGTTGTATGCCATCCAGGAATAACAGAAGTTGCAAAGTCCATGGATACGATCGTGTGAACCGAAAGAACTAGTGGAGTTGCAAGCCCTGCTAGAATAAGTGACATTACTTCCCAGTGGTGCCAAGTTCTATTTGAACCGTTCCAACCAAAAGAAAGAATTCCATAAATCACTTTTCTAATACTTGATTTAGTTCTATCTCTAACAGAAGCTAAGTCAGGTAAAAGACCCATATACCAAAATACTAATGAAACCGTTAAATACGTCGAAATAGCAAAAACGTCCCATAATAGTGGAGATCTAAAGTTAACCCATAAGTCCCCTCTTGTATTTGGATAAGGAAAAACCCAGTAAAGCAACCAAGGTCTACCTGCGTGAATAAGTGGAAAGATACCAGCACAAGCTACCGCGAAAATAGTCATCGCTTCTGCAGCTCTATTGATCGCCGTTCTCCACCTTTGTCTAAATATTAATAAAACGGCTGAAATTAGTGTTCCTGCGTGACCAATACCAACCCAAAATACGAAGTTAGTAATATCCCAAGACCAACCAATAGTTTTGTTTAGTCCCCAGGTTCCAATACCAGTTCCAACTTGATAAGCAACAACGAAAAAACCAATAGTCAAAATGAATGCTGAGATTGAGAAACCTAGCAACCAACCTTTTGACGGCTTTTCTTCTAGTGTATCAAGTACATCTTCAGAAATTTGCTTGTACGTTCTATCCTGAGGTACGAGCGATTGTCTTAATTGTGATACGTGAGCGTCAGACATAATCTATCCTTATATTATTTATTTCTAATTTTCGTTAAATAATTAACTCTTGGTTGAACATTCAATTCTTCAAGAACAACATATTTTCTTTCATCAGCTAAATGCTTAGAAATTTTAGAATTTGGATCATTCATATCCCCAAATAAAATTCCATCATCAGCAGGACAAGATTGCTGACAAGCGAGTTTAATATCACCGTCTCTAAGCTCTCTTCTTTCCCTCTTAGCTGTTAGTTTTCCATCTTGAATTCTTTGAATACACATAGAACATTTCTCCATGATCCCTCTAGTTCTAATACCAACATCAGGATTTAGGGCCATTTTTGCGTATTCATCTGATCTATCGTAGTTAAACCAGTTAAATCTTCTAACTTTGTAAGGACAGTTGTTTGCACAATATCTTGTACCAACACATCTGTTATATACTTGTTGATTTAAACCATCTGAAGATTGAACTGTCGCCATAACTGGACAAACATTTTCACATGGAGCATTGTCACAATGCTGACAAAGCATAGGCATATGAGCAACTTCAGGTTGATTCTCATCACCTTTATAGTATCGATCGATTCTTAACCAGTGCATATCCCTTTTCATTGCGATTTCTTTTCTTCCAACAACAGGAACATTGTTTTCTGCATTACAAGAAATAATACATGAAGAACAACCTGTACAAGATGCTAGATTAATCGCCATGGCCCATTGATGACCATCTTTTTTATGTTCAGGATAAATATGAACAGTTTTAGGTTTAAAAACTTCATTACCAGCTTTTGGATTCTTAGTATATTCAGCAAAAGTAGTTTCTCTTATGATATCTCGACCTTCCATTGAATGGTGGGTTTGAGTCTGAGCCAGTCCTTTGAACATACCAGTCTTTTTGACAGTACCAAAAGAACCAGCATAGTTAAAACTTCCATTATAAGTGACAAAAGGATAAACATTTTCACCTAAGTTCTTTGCAACTTTACCTGCAACATTTCTTCCGTATCCAAGTGCAACTGCAACAGTATTTTTCTCAGTTCCTGGTTGAACTATGGCAGGTAATTTAACTGTAGATTTTCCATTGGATAATTCCACAACATCACCAGACTTAATACCATTTTCTTTCGCGTAGATTGGAGAAACCATGACATAGTTATCCCAAGTCGCTTTAGTAATCGGATCAGGTAGCTCTTGAAGGAATGGATTGTTTGCCATGTCGCCATTACCAACTGCAGATTTAACATAAGTAACAATATTTAAACCAGAACCAGTTTTTGTAGCCTTCAATGCTTTTGCATAAGAAGATACATTTAATCCTTGGTTAAAAGAATTAATAGTTGGGTTTTCATCTACAATAATGACACCATCGTGAAGGGCTTTATTCCAATCAAACTTACCGGCCCATTTTGCTTTTACGAAATCATAATAAGTTCCAGAAACTCCTGCTAAAGACATAAGGGTTTCTGTCCACATTCTAGAACCAAATAGTGGCTGAATTACAGGTTGAGTAAGGGATAATTCCTTACTTGAAACCATTGTATCACCCCAAGATTCAAATACATGATTCATTGGAGCTATATATTTAGCTTTAGCACTAGTCTCGTCTGCACTAGATGCAAAAGAAACTACATTTTTAACTTTGCTTAAAGCTGCAGTTAACTTAGCTGAATCATGGTAATTATAAACAGGATTAACACCAACAAAAAGGACAGATCCAACTTTTCCAGTGTTCATTCTTTCTACTAGAGATGAAAATGATTCATCATCAGCTAATACTTCACCGTGATTTTTAGAAACCCAAGTTGTTTTTCCATAGTTCCCTAAGAGAGCGTTAATTTTATTTGCCACAACATTAGCATTTACATCATTACTTCCAACGATAAATAAGGACTTTCCAGCATTTGCTTTAAGTTCTTTAACAATTTGAGCAACAACTTCTTTATTTTCTGCAGCAACAACGTGAGCATCGCCACCAACACCGGCTAAAACTCCAAGAATAATATCTCTTTGGGCTGCTTCTGATCTCGTGTATCTAAAGTCAGCATTTGAACCAGTCAACGTCATGATTGATTCTACCTGAATATGTCTATTCATTCCTTGAGGATGCTTAGCACTTCTTCTTCTTGTATATTGCTTAGTATTTCTTACTGAGTTACCAAATGTTCCTAGAAAATCATTTCCTAGAGAAACAACAACATTTGCTTTTTCAAAATCATACTCAGTATTTGTCATAGTCCCGTGAGTAATTAAATTTGCTTTAGCAACTGCACTATTTGAAACAGCATCAAATGGTACGTGAGAGGCACTGAATTTAGATTTAAATTTTGAAATAACATCTAATGCTGATGGAGAATAAATTGAAGGCGTAATAACAACTGTTTCACCTTCCGTGTTCTCTAAAGCATTAATTAAAGCCTTATCAAAGTCTGCCCATTCAACTTCCTTACCATCGATCATCGCTGATCTTAGTCTATTGGAATCATATAATGAAAGAACTGAAGCTTGATCTTGAGAGTTTGTCCCCCCAAAAGTCGTTGAAGACTTTTCATTTCCTTCAACTTTAATAGGTCTCCCTTCTCTTGTTTTAACAAGAACTGGTGTCATGCCATGAGTTGAAGCATACCAATTAGCAACTCCAGGAATAACATTGTCTTGCTTATTTAAATATGGAAGCGCTTTTCTTACTGGTATCTTTATACAACCCGTAAGAGGAAGAGCTGAGACAGAAAATCCCATGATCTTAAGGAAGTTTCTTCTTGTTTTTTGAACTGAAAATGAATCGAACTCATTATCAGAAAATTCTTGTTTTAAAACTTTTGGATCTAAAACTTTTTGTTCAACATCTTGCCAGTAACCATTTACCTGGGTTCCACACCCACAACTCGTACCGCAGTCTTTATTTTCGTTAATACTCATTTTATTTATTCCTTAGCTAATTAGATTAATAGTGACACTTCCCACAGTCTCCACCAGCTCTAAAACCTTTTCTTAGGTGAGAACCTGACGGATAACCTTCTTGGGTATCTTTGTATTGCTTAATTAACTCATCATGATCAGCAGGAGGGGCAATACCATTGTCTCTATGACAGTTAATACACCAACCCATGGATAATTTTTCTTTTTGATAATAAATTTCCATGTTCTCAACATCACCATGACATTTTTGACAAGAAACACCAGCAACATTCACATGTTGAGCATGATTAAAATAAGCAAAATCACCAAAATGATTTACCTTTACCCATTGAATGTTTTCACCTGAATCAACGGCCTTTTGAAGCTTCTTAATTTCTGGTGAGCTAGTTTTAACTTTACTGTGGCAATTTAAACATAGTTCCGTAGGAGGAACACCCGCATGTCTACCTTTGTCTGCACCAAAGTGACAATACTGACAATCCATTCCAAGATCACCGGCATGTTTCTTGTGAGAAAAGGCAACAGGTTGGTCTGGAGCGTAACCTTGGTTAAATCCCAGATGTCTTGCCTGGACAACAACGAACGTACTTAATGCACCTAATGCAATAAGGGCAACAAATGCACCTAACAACTTTTTCATATACACATTCCCTTCAAAAAATTGAATAAGTTTAGCGAATTAATTAAATTTTAAAACATTTTAGGGATTTAGATACCATATCACAAGAGTATTCGACAATTAGAAACAAGTTTTTTCTACAAAATCATGACATACTCATGGTGTCATAAGCAAATTATAGACTAGACAGCATTCTAAAGCATATCAGTTATTTTTAGCCTTATATAAGAAATAGATTTACCTTTTACAAATCTTAGAATAAATAGCAATGCATCAAAATAAAATTGGTGTAAACATGAGTAAACTATTTGGTCAAATTGACATAAATGACTTTTTAAAAAACTATTGGGAAAAAAAACCTTTGATTATCAAAGGGGCCATAAAGCTTCCCCAGAGCCTAATCGAAAAGGAAGATCTATTTGAAATGGCCATGGATGAATATTTCATCAGCAGAATGGTGACCAAAAGCCAAAGCCAAGAATGGAATGTGGTTGATGGACCATTTGAAAAACCCGAACTTGAAGAGCTTCAGACACACCAATGGACATTAATTAATCATAACCTAAATCTTTACAATGAAAGAATACATGAGCTCCAAAGAAGTTTAGAGTTTTTACCTTCGTGGCTTTTTGATGATGCAATGACTACTCTTTCAAATAAGGGATCAAGTGTAGGTGCCCATATTGATAATTACAATGTTTTTATTGCACAACTTTCAGGTCAGAGAGAGTGGAAGATTCAGCATAAACCAAATCCAAAGTTCCAAGAAGGCCTACCAGTAAAAATACTTGAAGAGTTTAAAGAAGATGAAAGTTTTATTTTAAGCCCTGGTGATTTAATTTACATTCCACCGCACGTAGCACATCATGGAATATCCTTAGAGAACTCTCTTTCACTATCATTGGGATTTAAATCGATTGAATATGATCAGCTTTTAAAAACTATGGCCCTAAACATCCTTGAGGATGACTCAGATAAAAGTTTTTATAAAACTTCTTTCAAAGAAAGTCTTGAAGATACAAACGAGATTGACCAAGACAATCTAAAACAAATTAAAAACAATATAATTGAATTTCTCTCTGAGGATACATTATTAGATGAAATTATTTTGAAGTTTGCATCAAAGTCCAAAGGCTTTTTTGAACCTAATGAGGATTTCACATTTGAAGACTTTGAACAAGAGTTCAAACAAAAAGGTCTGATTTTGGATGAATTTACAAAATTTTCTTCCATCAAGAACAATGACTCCATAAAATTGGGGATCAATGGAACGGTAATCCATATAAATGAAGAAGAATATTCTTGTATAAAAAAACTTCAAAGCTTACTCCCACAAACGGAAATCCATTACTCAAAGTTTTCTAAAATCGTTGCGGTTCTATACACAATGTTTAATGAGGGCTTTTGCTACTTCAATGTACAAGACTAAAATTTTTATAGACTCGATTGGCATTTTGATTATCTCCAGATAACTAGTACCTATAACTGGAGAACGTTCATGAGATTAAAACTATTAACATTATTTTTAAGCCTATATTCTATTAACTCATACTCTTATATGTATCAATGTGAAAACTCAGATTTCGCAATTACGATTGAAGGATCTGGATCACCTGAACTTAATCTAAATAATCCAGAAATCGGTCCACAGCTATTTGATAATGACATTACCGTAAAAGTAAAAGAAAAAGCTGATAATTCCGAAAATCTTTACAATATTGTTGCATCTATTACGGATGGAGCTGGTCAGGACTCTTTTCAAAGCTTTGTTCTTGATGGTTACCTTACACCACTTGAAATGCGTACCGACTTTTACTTCGAGCATGAAGGTGGATGTTTAGATGGTTCTGTTTATTCCACATCTAAAAACCAATGGGTTAATTTCGATGGCTGTTGGGGAGAATCTGAAAATAAAATGAAGTGTGAATTCTAAGTTCCTCTTTTTTTCTCAAAATATTACAAAGAAGTGGCAGAAGTGGATATGGGAATATAAAGGACTAGACTCTTAGCGATTAAAAAGCTAGAAAAACTCCTGCCTAAGACAGACATATACTTCCAAAGTTATAACCAAACTCTGCAATAGTATGTATTATGAATATAATGACAACGCACTAAACCATTAGAAACTTCAACAGTGTCAACATAATCTCTATATTCACTTTTGGTGATTTCTTTTTCACCATCAAGCTTGTAATACTTTACTATTGAAGAACTCTTTGCTTTTAAAGCCTCAAACGTTTTTCGAGCCGGATCAACTTCTGAGTAGAGAGGTGTGCTAAAGCTGATCCAAGAAGCCTCATTACCAGAGAAAACCATTTCCGCATCAATATTTTGATCTGGCAAACTCGAAGCGAATCCACCAGCCGATAGGATTAGACATAGAATTGTTAATTTTAATTTCATTTTACCCTCCTGTTCCTTTGGAAAAAGTTGTTAAACTTTGTTTTATTTAATTCTGCCAGCTTTTATGAAGAAATGAGGATTATTCAAAAAATCAAATAAATATTATATGTAAAAAGAATTGACGATTTTCATAAGGTTCTGAAATTGTATTCAGAATCATAACTATCCTGGATTTTTTCAAACAAATCATAAGAAAATATAAAAAACAAAATATTAATTCCCAAAAAGAGCACGCTGAATAAGATGGCCTTAATTTTTCCATAGGACCAAAAGCTAATCAGATAAACAAAAAATAAAACAGGATAAAAGAGGAACAAGTCGATTCTAATATTTCCAGAAGCTTGAGCTTCCCAATATAAGTAAGCCATTGTTAAGACAACTGGAATAACGGTTCTTAAATGATTTGTCTTAATGGGTTTATCTACTGAATTCAAATGAAATATTTTAACACAAATGAACTAAAACTATTTCTTTTTTCTATCCTGGTAAGGATTAACAAATCCTAAATGGCCGACTCCAAGGCCATAGTTTTCCTTAAGACCAATATCATGATGAACCATGTTTGAATTGATTTCTCCATTCATAAATTTAAGATAAACTTTTAGTTTAGATAGAAATTCTTCAGGCGATTCATGTAAGGATTCAATTCTAAAAAAGCCAATTCCTTTATTCTTCCAATCATCTAAGAACTTCGAAGTACTTTGTGCCTTAGAGTTAAACATGGTGTTTCGACATTCTTGATCAGCTTTTATCTCATGGCGATTACCATACATATCTTTTAAGTAAACTTCATGTTTCTCACAAGGCTTACCACAATCTCTGAAACTATTACCATCTGAAAGAAATGCTGCGAATACACAATGCTCCATATGAAACTCTGGCATGTATTGATGAATCGTTATTTCAAGAGTTGAAACATCAACTCTATCCATCATTAAATTTAATCTATCAATATTAAGATCATAACTGGCAGTTAAGCTTTTTAGTCCTTTACTCATAATATATGAATGGGTTTGGGAATTTGCACTATTAAGAGAAAAGTCTCCAATTAAATCAAATTTATCATTTTTAAAATAATTTAGAGCTCCTAAATTTCGTACCAAAATTAAATCGGGATCACACCGCTTAATTAAGGTGAAATTATGATACTCATTCGGTTTTAGAATTCTAGTGGTTGCAATACCTGCTTTAATCCCTTCTTTTTTTATAAGTTTAACTGAAGGAAAATAATCTTTTCCAAATTCAAAATCTAAGATTATGGAATTTAATATTTTTTTATAATCGGGATTATCTGAAATAAATTCAAGAACAGAATCAAGTTGTTCTTTTTTTCGAATTAAAACATTTAACTTAGTAGGAGCTATTTTAGCTTTAACTGATCTCTTTAATTCATGCTTAATGGGTTCATAAGCCTTAACTTCGATTCTTTTTTCATTTAAGCCTTCTACCATTTTATTTTTAAGATCCTTTAAAACCTTGTTGTGAATAAAACAGTTTCCCTTAAGGCTAATATTTGAAGATTTAATCTCATATATGGTATGTCCAAGAGTGCTAATTCCCTTAATAAGTTGTTCTTTATCAACAGGGGATTTTTTGGCTTCTTGAATAACTTCTTGGGTTTCAAGCTGGATTAGATTTTTCCCGTCAGTTGCCCAAAATTTTAGAGGCGAATTTAAATGGCATTCGATCTTAATATCTATTGGTATTTTTTTTAGAAGATTTTTATCTGTGACTGATTTTTTGGAATCTTTAATAACATTTTCTTTTCTGTTTAAGAATATCTTATCTCCGACTTTAATCTTTTTAAGATCAATTTTTGGGCCAAGTTCTAAACCCGTCAGACCTCCCATTTTCTGGACATGGTAAATACGCTCACCTATCTCCACAGCTATTCCATTTCTTATGGTTTCAATTAAAACGCCATCACCATTATTAAGTTGAATTTTATTGTCAATATAGATTGTCTTTCCAACGACTTTTTCAATAGCTCCAAGAAACCAACCTCGGTGAGATTTTGTATCCCCATGAGATAACTCTTGGTGGGCCACACCGTGAAGCCACCCTGTATAAAAACCCCGACTATAAGTGGAAGCCATATCAGACTTCTGTTCATTTGTGACGTCATTTCCGGTAATGGCATGCTTATAATTCTTGGCAACCGTTGCTACATATTCAGGACTTTTTAGACGACCTTCAACCTTAAAACTTGCAACTCCTATATCTTGAAGAGTTGGAACTTCTTCAATGCCACATAGGTCTTTGGGGCTCACCAAATATTTGATATTTCCAAGTTCTTTCTTTTTATCATCAACATAAATCTCATAATCAAATCGACATGATTGAGCACATTGACCTCGATTTGCAGATCTCCCACCAAGTGATTCTGAGGTAAAACATTGGCCAGAATAAGCCACGCACAATGCTCCATGAACAAATACTTCAAGTTCTTTACTTGTTTTTTCTTTAATCTGTTTTATTTCTGGAATTGAATTTTCACGTCCAAGTACAAACCTTTTAATATCCAAGTCATCCAATAATTCAATAGCTTCATGATTTGTAACTGTCATTTGGGTTGAACCATGAATAATCATATTTGGATAACGAGATTTTATTAAGTTTACGAGACCGAGGTCTTGTACAATAAATGCATCAGGCCCTAAGGCCATGGCCATATCCAAGGTTTGAATCGCCTGTTCAATTTCATCCTCAAAAATCAAAATATTGAATGCAAGATGTACTTTTACTCCGTATAGATGACAAGTATCAATGATTTCTTTTAATTCATCCCAACTGTGATCATGTGAGCGCCCTCTAGCATTAAATGTAGGCATTCCAACATAGACAGCATCTGCTCCATTATGGATAGCAGCTAAGCACATATTATAATTCCCCACTGGGAGTAGAAGTTCTGAATTTATCATAAAAAAGTGTTTATTCGAGTTAAGATCATTTGTATATGATTAGTGTAAAGGTTCCAGCAACTTTTTGGTCTAGCGCTGAGTCATTATTAACACATTGCTACACCAAAAAGTTGCTGGAACCATTTGTTTGGAATAGAATTTTTAAAAATTAAAAAAGGGAATTTAATATGGCAAAGAAAAAAGTCGCTAAAAAGGTAGCCAAAAAAGCTACCAAAAAGAAGGTTGCTAAAAAGGTAGCCAAGAAAGCTACCAAAAAGAAGGTTGCTAAAAAAGTAGCTAAGAAAGCTACCAAAAAGAAAGTTGCTAAAAAAGTAGCTAAGAAAACTACCAAAAAGAAGGTTGCCAAAAAAGTAGCTAAGAAAGCTACTAAAAAGAAAGTTGCTAAAAAAGTAGCTAAGAAAGCTACCAAAAAGAAGGTTGCCAAAAAAGTAGCTAAGAAAGCTACCAAAAAGAAAGTCAGTCCAGATAAAAATTTGCACGATTCAATTCTCGAGTTACTAAGGATTACCTCAACAGTAATTCCTGATGATGTTCAAAAAGTGATTTTAGATGCTTTAGAGAGAGAAGAAAAAGAAACATCTGCTGAATATGCAATGAATATTATTAAAGCAAATATTAAACTTGCAAAAACAAAGTCTCAGCCTTTGTGCCAAGATACTGGGACAATCGTTATTAAGGTTTATCACCCTCCTGGATTTCACAAGGGTAAATTTCAAAAGACCTGTCACAAAGCCGTAGTTAAAGCTACTGAGCTAGGTTACTTAAGACAAAACTCAGTAGATTCACTAACTGGTAAAAATGAAACGATGAATATCGGACCAGGTCATCCACAGCTTCATTTCATGGAACATAGTAAAAAAACAATTGAATTAAAATGCATGCTTAAAGGTGGAGGCTGTGAAAACGTCGGCGCACAATATGCTATGCCATATACTCCTTTAGAGGCCGGTAGAGATTTAGCAGGAGTTAGAAAAGTTATCTTAGATGCGATCCAAAAAGCACAAGGTAAGGGGTGTGGGCCTGGAACACTAGGTATTTGTATTGGTGGAGATAGAGGTACTGGCCATATTGAAGCTAAAAATCAACTGTTAAGAAAAATGGATGATACGAACCCTATTCCAGAACTGGCAAAATTAGAAAAAGAAATAGTTGAGACTGCGAATAAATTAGGAATAGGTCCAATGGGCTTTGGTGGAAAGACCACTCTACTAGGCTGTAAGATTGGACATTTAAATAGGCTTCCAGCTTCTTACTACGTTTCCATCTCTTATATGTGCTGGGCATTTAGAAGACAAGGGGTAAGCTTAAAAGCTGATAATACGATTAAAGATTGGTTATACTAAGGAATATAAATGAAAAGATTAAATTATCCATTTTCAAAAGAAGATATTAAAGATTTAAAAGTTGGGGATATGGTTCTAATTACGGGTAAACTTTTTACCGGAAGAGATGCTGTCCATCATCGAATTCATAAAGGTACAAAACCACCAGTGAGCCTAGAAAACCAAATCATTTATCATTGTGGACCGGTAGTTCTTGAGAACAAAGATGGTAGCTATGAAGTCAAAGCAGCGGGACCAACGACCTCTATTAGAGAAGAGCCATATCAATGGGAAGTAATGAGAGATTATGGTATCGTCGGAGTTATTGGAAAAGGCGGTATGGGGCCAAAAACCCTACAAGGTTGTAAAGACTATGGTTGTGTTTATATGCACGCCATTGGTGGAGCTGCTCAGGTTTTAGCGGAGAAAATTAAATCTGTGGATAATGTTTATTGGCGAGATCTTGGTTCACCCGAAGCAATATGGGAACTAACGGTTGAGGACTTTCCTGTAGTTATAACAATGGATGCCCATGGGAATTCACTACATAAAGAAGTTGAATCAACATCCGAAGGAAAATTAAAAGAATTATTATAAGTCATAAAAGTCCTAGGGTTTTATGTCCTAGGACTATTTATTTGAAGTATCTAAAATCCAATATTTTACAGTATCATTAGAATCTGTAGAACTAGCTGGCTCATGAGAAAAAGCATTTACTGATGTAAGAATTAAAGTAAGTGTTAAGAAAATCGTTTTCATTTTGTTCTCCTTTTTTTGTTAGCGTTTAGCTATAATTAACATTTGCTAAAACCATGCCAAATTTTATTTGTTTAATTTCAAGAACTTAGATAACAATCAACATGACACCGCGTCATTTTGCGTACGACCGTGCGTACCATTTTGGCCATTCTAACCTTTGTAGAAATTACATTTAATTCCTCTCGAAACTTAAAATGATGTAAATAATCTAAATGAAGTTTATTTCATTAATAACATTTATGGTTCTCTCTTCGCCTGTAATTGCAAATATTCTAAATTTGTCTACAGAATGCCAGAGTCTAAGATTTAACCCAAAGGTTGGATATATATTCTTTAATACTGATGATGGTGATTCTATAGATTGCAATCAAATTCAAATTATACTAAACACGACCAGAGAAATCGCTAAACTATCCCCTATAGACTTTGGGCCTGTTGATTATGAAATAATTGAGATGGGCTGGGATGCAAGTAACTTAATTAACTATATTTACTTACCCCAAAATTTCGAAAGGTATAATTCCGAAGGCAGTTATTTCCTAAATCAACCCCTAGCAAATAATTATTTAGCCCATGAATACGGACATAGCATTTTTAATGAAATGATCAGACAGCACCATTCAGATTTAAATGAGTCCTTTACTATTATCCAAAAGAACAATTCAAAAATTATTCAGAAAAATATTTTATTGGCTCAAGGTAAATTGGAAGAAGCAACTTCATTGGCAGATGACATTGCCAACAAGGAAATTGAGATTTTCACCTCTGCTAAGATTATGACTCCTATTTTTAAAGTGGTGGCAATGTCCGAGCTATTCTCTGATTTAGTCGCCGTATTATATGCAGAAGATCTACAAGCATTTTCTAAGGCAGCATCTGGTCAGTTTGCAGATCCACAAGAAAAGGAGTCTAATAAATTAAGGGATTTTTCTTTAAATCATCCTCTTGAGCATTGGGATAATGATGAAAAACATGATTTATATGCCCCAACAAGAAGCTTTATTGGAAAAAGACTTCGTTTCCCTATGAGTCTTGATAGGAAGAAAAAGATCCTCAAGAAGTTACTTGATATAATGAAAGACCAATTATCTTATGAATCACAAACAGAAAACCGTACTCCCCAAGAACTTAATCAAGTCCTTATAAATAAGCTTAAATCAATTAATTTCCCTTAATGTATAGAAGCTAAACACCCTATGTATTATCTACAATTAACAATCATTTCTTTTATAAATACCGTTAAAATTGAATAATAAATCACTCATTTTTGGAGGAATCATGAAAAAAACGATTGTACCATTTTTAATTTGTTTAGCATTCAATGCAAATGCAAACTATATGGAAAAAGAAACAAATGAACTTAAGTGCCAAACAATAGAAGAAAGTAATGATAAGTTAGAACTTACAATTCAAAAAGAATCTGTTCTAGGATATGATGGTTATGCTCAAAGTAACTCAGCAAAAGCCCATCTAAAATTTAAAGGTAAAATCCTTGGCTCAAAGTTTGATATCAATCAAAAATTTATTATTAACTTACCAGGAAAAGAGTCTGACGGTTCAAGGTTTAATATCAACCACGATAGAACATTAGATGTATCTGGAAATGGACTAAGAATTTCAACTCAACACCTATCTGATTTAACAGGTGATCCAACAATGCCAGGTTTTTCTACTAAAATTCAAAGTAATGGGTCAATTGATGGTTTAAATAGTCCAACAATTCATTTGGTTACAGATGAAAATGCAGTGGGAATAGTAAGATTATCAGCAAATGGAACAAATCCTACTCCAATTCCGGTTCACTGTAAGGCTACTAGAGACTTTGAGGAACCAGGTTTACCCTATGCTTTAATAGAACCAATCAAAAATTAAAAAAGGCCCAGTATTGATCTGTACCCCATTTTTGGGACACAAATAAAAAAGCCCCATCTGTGATATGATGGGGTTTGTTTTTTAGGAGTACAGAAAATGCATGAACTATCAGACTATCAATTACGTAAATTACTCAAA